>SEHB01000007.1 GCA_004143945.1 Lysobacteraceae bacterium | reverse complement strand
CACCCCTCACCCCTCACCCCTCACCCACAGCATGCTCCAGCCCATCACCCTCCACTGCCCCTACTGCGGCGAAGCGTTCGAGACGCAGGCCGACACCTCCGCCGGTTCGCAGCAGTACGTCGAGGATTGCGCAGTGTGCTGCCGGCCGATCGAAGTGCGGCTGCGCGTCGACGACGACGGCGACCTGCTCGGCGTCGACGCCGGCACCGATCGCGATTGAAGCCGCGCAAGCGCCCGTCTACACTCCCGCTCGCCTCAGGTGCCCTGCGCGCAGCACTGCGCAACGGGTGAAACGGGAAGCCGGTGGAAAACCGGCGCTGCCCCCGCAACGGTAAGCGAGTCGAACCGGATCCTCGTGCCACTGTCGCCCTGCGACGGGAAGGCGATCCGGCCGATGACGGGCCATGCCCGCATCGCTCGCGAGCCCGGAGACCGGCCCGGGGTTTGCGTGCCTGCGCTTGCAGGCGCGTCGGCTCCAGGCGTTGCGGCGGGCAACGGACGGGCACGGGCGCCCGTCGTCCGCGCGCATCCGCTCCCTCGCCACGCCTGGTCACGCGGGTGTGCGAAGGAGTTCCCAATGACCAGTCCACTGCCGGTTCGCGCCGGTTCGATCCTCGTCGCGGCGTGCGCGGCGTATTGCGGTGCGTTGCGCGCCGACCAGATCCAGACCCAACCCACGGTGCAGGTGACCGCGTCGCGCGTCGCCGAGACCGTCGACGAGGCGCTCGCCGACGTCAGCGTGATCACGCGCGAGGACATCGACGCGAGTGCCTCGCGCGACGTGCTCGACCTGCTGCGGCTCGAAGCGGGCATCGATCTCTACCGCACCGGCGGCGCCGGGCAGCAGACCTCGCTGTTCCTGCGCGGCACCAACGTGAACCAGGTGCTCGTGCTGATCGACGGCGTGCGCATGGCCGCGGCGACGACCGGCGCCTACGCGTTCGAACAGCTGCCGCTCGATGCGGTGGAGCGCATCGAAGTCGTGCGCGGACCGCGCGCGAGCTACTGGGGTTCCGACGCGCTCGGCGGCGTGATCCAGATATTCACGCGCCGGCTCGACGGGCCACGCGTCACGCTCGGCCATGGCAGCCATGGCGACGCCGCCGGCAGCGCAGGCTTCGGCCGCTGGAACGGCGACGAGGGCTACAGCGTGCAGGTCGGCGTGCGCGATGTCGATGGCTACTCGTCGACGAATCCGGGCATCTGCAATGGTCCCGACGATCCGTTCTGCAGCTACGACCCCGACGACGACGGCTTCCGCAAGACGCACCTGACAGCGCGCGCGGCGCACCGGTTCGGCAGCCAGCTCGTCGCCGGCTCGTTCCTGCGCAGCCAGGGGCGTTCGCAGTTCGACCAGGGCGAGAGCGACATCATCCAGCAGGTCGCGGGCCTCGAGATCGGCGGCGAGCTCGCCGCCAACTGGAGCCACCGGCTCGCGTTCGGCCACAACCGCGAAGACCTGCAGACGCCCGCGTTCGGTGCGCACTACCGCACGCGGCGCCAGAGCGTCCTGTGGCAGAACGAGATCCGCGTCGCAGACGCGCAGCGGCTCGTCGCCGGCGTCGATTTCGTGCACGAGCGGGCCGAGTCGCTCGACACCATCGCCGGCACGCCGCGCTACCGTGACGAACGCGATACCCGCGCGGTGTTCGCGGGTTGGCGCGCGAGCTGGGGCGCGTTCGAAAGCGAAGTCGCCGCGCGCCACGACGACGACAGCGCATTCGGTGGCGCCGGCACCGGCTCGCTCGCGCTCGGATGGCGCGCGAACGAGCGGCTGCGCCTGCGCGCGAACGTCGGACTCGGCTTCCGCAGCCCGAGCATGAACGACCTGTACGACCCGGGTTACGGGGGCTGGTTCGCGGGCAACCCGGACCTCGATCCCGAGCGCTCGCGCAGCAGCGAACTCGGCCTGCAATGGCAAGCCACCGAGTTGCAGCAATTCGGACTCAGCGTCTATTCGACGCGCGTGCGCGACCTCATCAGTTTCACCGGCCACCAGAACCAGGCCGAGAACATCGCGCACGCGGCGATCGACGGCGCGGAGCTGTCGTGGCGACTCGACGCCGGCGCGTGGAACCTCGATGCGAACTGGACCTGGCAGGACGCGCGCGACGACGACACCGGCGAGCGCCTGCTGCGGCGCGCGCGCCACAAAGGTTCGCTCGTGGCCGAACGCGCGATCGGCGCGCGCGTGCGCGTCGGTGCCGAGCTGCACCACGACGGACGACGCGCCGACGTCGGCGATGTGCAGCTCGGCGCGTTCACGCTGTTGAACCTGCGCGCAAGCTGGACGCTGGCCGATGCCTGGAGCCTCGGTGCGCGTCTCGAGAACCTCACCGACCGCGACTACGAGCTCGTGCACGGCTACAACACGCCGGGCCGTTCCGGTTACCTCGAGCTGCGCTGGCAGCCCTGACCGGCGATCATCGCCCCTGTTCGGGCCGGTTGGGTCATGCCAGAATGCCCCCGCCACGCGCGCGCCGCGCGTGGCGGGGGCGTGGCCGGCGCAGCGCGGCAGTGCCGGCTGCCGGCATGACGGGAAAGGATGCGTTCGGGCGCATGAGCACGAGCGGGCCAGTGACAGGCGGAAACCGGCGGCTGCAGGAAAACCGCCGCAGCCTCGGCACGCTCGCGGCGCGGCAGGACCTGCCGCCGCGCGTGCGCAGCGTGCTCGAAAACCTGCTCGAACACAGTTGCAACTGGTTCGAGCCTGCGATGCGGCGCGCGATCGACCAGGTCGAAAACATCCTGTTCGGACTCGCCGAGCGCGCCGGCAACAGCGGCGAACAACAACGGCATTTCGAGAGCCTGCGCGAGATCAAGCTCGCGCGCGCGGATATCGCGCCGCGCTTCCTGCAACATCTCGAAGCCAGCCTCGCGGCGCTGCGCGCCGCGCATGCCACGCATGCGAGCGCGGGCGATGCGCCTTCATCGCGCTCCCCGCTCGGGCTCGTCGACACCGGCGTGCTCGAGGAAGACCTCGCTCTGCAGGAGATCGCGGGCAAGGCCGAGGTCCGCAACAGCGCCGACCTCAACGCACTCGCGCAGCGCCTCGCCGTCGTCGCCGGCACGCCGACGTGGCCGATCGACGCAATGCCGCTCGGACCGACCCAGCTCGGCGAGGCGTTCCGGCATGCGCTCGCATCGATCGACATCGATACCGAACACCGCGTGATCGTCTATCGCCAGTTCGACCGCGCCACGCTCGCGCCGATCGGCATGTTCTACGAAACCGCGAATGCGCGCCTGGTCGGGCTGCGCATCCTGCCGAACCTGCTGCCGCCTTCCTACCGCCGCAACGCCGCCTCGCAACAGGCGCAGCGGCCGCCGGAGGGCGCGCCCGCTCCGACGCCGCACGAGGCCGAAGAAGGCGCAACGTCCGCAGCCGACGCGGAACTGTTCGGCACGTTGCGCGACCTGCTCTCGCAACGTCGCCGCGCGTCTGGCGCGGGCGATCACGACGCGCGCGAACCGCAGCACCCTGCGAGCCGCGAAGACCTCCAGAGCGTACTCGGCGCGATGCAGCGCAGCGCGGGCGCGGGTTCGCGACCCCCGCGCTACGATGCCGAACACTTCCGCAACACGCTGCTGGTCAAGCTGCGCCGCGCGAGCCCGCAGGGCCAGCCGCTCGGCCTCGCGCACGAGGATGCCGACACCATCGACCTCGTCGGCATGCTGTTCGACTACATCACGCGCGACGTGCGCGACGGCAGCGCCGCGCGCGCGCTGCTGACCCAGTTGCACGTGCCGGTGCTGCGCGTCGCGCTCGGCGACAAGACCTTCTTCACGCGCCGCGACCATCCCGCGCGCGAACTGCTCAACACGATCGCCGAGACCGGCGCGCGCTGGATCGACACCTCCGATGCCGACGCCGACACCGAGCTCGTCGATCGCATGCGCATGGTCGTCGAACACGTCGGGCAGGACTTCGACGGCGACATCGGCATCTTCGAGAACCTGCTCGGCGACCTCGGCCAGCACATGCGGGTCGTCGCACGCCGTGCCGAAGTGGTCGAACGGCGGCACATCGACGCGGCCAAGGGGCGCGACCGGCTCGAGATCGCGCGCAACGCCGCGCGCAGCGCGATCACGCGCCTGGTGCAGGACCACCGGCCGGCGCCGCGCGTGCGCGCGCTGCTCGAGCATGCCTGGGTCGACGCGCTCGCGCTGGCCGCGTTGCGCGACGGAACCGGCGGCTCGGCGTTCCGCCGCCGCCTGACCGTGGCGAGCAACCTCGTGCGGCAATCGGAGTCCGCGCGCGAGGACGAATCGGTCGATGCCGAAGTGCGCGGCGAGCTCGACGCGGGCCTGCGCCAGGTCGGCCTGCATCCCGACGATGTCGAGAGCATCCTCGACCACCTGCATGCCGACGCGAGCACGCAGGACACGCAGCAGGCTCGCCATGTGCTCGAGCGCATCGACGAGGCGATCGAGCACAAGGCGCGCCTGGGCGGCGCCGATGCGGCGCCCGCCGCCTCAGCGCCGGCGGCGCCGGTGCCACTCGGCCCCGCCGAAATCGAGATGCTGCAACAACTCAAGCGCACCGCCTTCGGGACCTGGTTCGAGTTCGTGCTGAATCAGCAGGGCGAGACCTCGCGCCGGAAACTCGCGTGGTTCTCGCCGGTCACCGGGCATTGCCTGTTCGTCAACCAGCGCGGCGCGCGCAGCGAGGACCGCACGCTCGAACAGCTCGCGCGCGACATGGTGCGAGGGCAGGCACGCCTCGCGGACGTGGCCACGGGCTCGATGATCGATCGCGCGTGGAAGGCGATCGTCGACATGCTCAAGAAGCGCGAGCCGGCCACCGCAGGGGCTACGCCATGAGGGCGCGCGACGTCGTGTCGCGCGGGCATCCGCGGCGGAGGAACCGATGAATGAAAAGCGCAGGCTGCCGCGCAAGCGCCCCGGCATGCCGCTGCAGGTGATCGACGCGATGACCGGCGATGTCGCCGGCCGGCTCGGCAACCTCTCGCTCGAAGGCATGATGCTGGTGACGCAGCGACCGATGGTCGAGGACGCGCTGTATCAGTTCCTGTTCCACCTGCCCGATTCTCACGGTCGCCTGCATCCGGTCGAAGTCGGCGTGCACGAGCAATGGACCGACGCCGGCAGCGAGCGCGGCCACGTCTGGACCGGCTTCCGTTTCATCGACATCGGGCCCGACGACGAGCGCATCCTGCGCGAGTGGCTCATGCACGCAGAGGACTTCGTCGCCTGAGCGAGGCGCCTCAGAGCGGCATGCCGCGTTCCGTGCCTGGCGCGTAGGCGCGCAGGAAGAACTCGACGGTCGCGCGCACGTGCAGGTCGTCATCTCGTTCGGACGCTGGCGACTGGCATCGCCCGCACAGCAGCTGCGCGTGCCGGTCGCCCTTGAGCAGCGCGAAGAACTGCGACGCCGCGCGCGGGATGTCGGTGATCTCGAGCTGGCCCGCGTCCACCTCATGGCGCAGGAACTGCTGCATGCCACCCTGCAGGCGCTGTGGCCCCGCCTCCCAGAACAGCTGCGCGAGCTTCTCGGAATTCGCACACGAACCCGAGTTCAGCAGCCGGTTCAGCGCCACCGCTTCGGGCGCGGTCACCAGTGAAAAGAATGCGCGCCCGATCGCTTCGAGCTGGCGTCGTACCGGCGCGTCCTGATCGACGTCGAACAGGGTGGCCGGCATCTGCTCCTCGCAACGCGCGCGGATCGCAGCGAAGAACAAGGTTTCCTTGTCGGTGAAGTGGCTGTAGACCGTGAGCTTGGACACGCCGGCTTCGGCCGCGATCGCGTCCATGCTGGTGCCTTCGAATCCGCTCAGCGGAAACAGGCGCTTGGCCGCGTCGAGGATGGCCGCGCGCTTCTCGAGATCCTTCGGACGGCCGGGGCCGCTGTTCCTGGCGATGGCGATGGCTGCATTCATGTCGGGCGGGTGTGCTCCGGTGGCCTGCTTCAGTGCATGACCAATGGTACTGGCTGGACTGGGGGGTTCGGTTTTTATACTATACTCCACGGTACATGAATGGCCCCGCCATCCATGCGCGCGCCGACACGGTCGGGGCCTGGAACGGTCTGTTCCACCGGAACCGCCTTGTCGGTGCGCCATCTTGCCTCATGTCGTGCTGTCGGGGTCACAGCCGCACCGTTGTCCCGCTTTGGAAAGCCTCTCGCCGCATCGCCCGGCCCCCCCCTCCCGCAACCGGGTGGTGCGGACGAGAGCACCTGATGGTCGGCCCTGCCGCACGCACCTGCGCGCGCGCACTTGCCCATGTGGCACGGGCCTTGCTGCGGAGAGTCGCCATGCAACCTTGCACACCGTTCGAGCATCCGAATGACGCCAGCGCCGGTAACGGCGAGGCCGTGCGATGAGCGCGCCATCCGCGCTCGCCGCCGACGCGCCACCGCCCGCGTGGGCCAGCCTGTCGCTGAGGCTGGCGCAACGCGCGTTCGCCCAGCTGGTCGAAGGATCCGGTTCCGATGCGTCACGTCCCGCCGACATCCGCCTCGCGCGCCTGCGCAGCCATGCGCGCCGGACACTGTCCGTGCTGTCCGCGGACGACCAGGCGCGCATCGCGCGCTGGCTCGCGTTGCAGATCGCGAGCCGCGACGCATCGGCGTCGTTGCCGGCCTGGCTCCCGCGCGTCGACGCAGCTTTCGCGTCCTGCGTCGAAGGCCTTCGCGCGACTGCAGGCGAATGGCTGCGTACACCTGCCGACGAGGACGCGTTCGCGGCATGAGGACAGCCGGGCCGCGGTGACTTCCGGCACTTCGGGGGCAGCGCGGCGATCGCCAACGATGGATTTGCCGCGAATGCGGCGAGTGCCTATGCTCTCCACCCTTTTTCCGATCGGTCCACGACCATGTTGAATGCAACCGAGCAAGCCCGGCAGAACATGATCGAGAACCAGGTGCGTCCGTGGGAAGTGCTCGACGCGCGCGTGCTCGAGACGCTCGCCGCGGTGCGCCGCGAGGACTTCGTCCCGGCGCGCCATCGGGCGCTCGCGTTCGCCGACCTGTCGCTGCCGATCGGCCATGGCGAAGTCATGATGAAGCCGGTCATCGAAGGCCGGCTGCTGCAGGCGATCGACCTGCAGCCGCACGAGCGCGTGCTCGAGATCGGCACCGGCACCGGGTTCCTCGCGGCCTGCCTCGCGCGCCTCGGGGCCAGCGTGCTCAGCGTCGAACGCCATGCCGACCTCGCCGATGCCGCACGCGCGAACCTCGCCGCGGCGCAGGTGCGCAACGTGCGCGTCGAAACCGCCGACGCACTGTCGCAATTCGATCCGGGCGATGCGTTCGACCTCGTCGTCGTCGGCGGCGCGGTGTGGAGCTTGCCCGACAGCCTGCGTGCACAGGTGCGCCCCGGCGGGCGCCTGTTCGCGATCGTCGGTGACTCGCCCGCGATGCAGGCGACGCTGCACGAACGCGTCGACGCCAGCCACTGGACCGTGGGCAGCCTGTTCGAAACCGATCTGCCGTACCTGCACAACGCCGAGCCGCCGCGCCGCTTCTCGCTCTGACGCGGCGCCCCAGACGATACATCCCCCGAGGAAGACCCGATGATCCGCATCCTGTCCCTGTCGCTGGCGATCGCGCTCGCTTCCGGTGCCACCGCCGCGCACGCCGACGACCTGATCCAGGTCTACCAGGAAGCCCGCGCGTCCGACCCGACCCTCGCCGGCGCCGAAGCGACCAAGCTCTCGACCGACGAGTTCGTGAACCAGGCGCGTTCGCAGCTGCTGCCGCAGATCGGCATCAACCTCGAGTTCACGCGCTCGCGTTCGGGCGACAACGGCACCGCGCTGATCAACAACCCCGGCATCCCGGGCATTCCCGATGATCAGATCCTCATCGACGGCAGCAGCTCGACGAGCTACCGGCGGTCGGTGGGCGCGCAGCTGAGCCAGTCGATCCTCGACATCAGCCGCTGGACCGCACTGAAATCGAGCCGCTATACCGCGCAGGCCGGCGCAGCAACCTATGACGCCGCGCAGCAGCAGTTGCTCGTGCAGGTCGCGCGGGCCTACTTCGACGTACTCAGCGCGCTCGACGCGCTGAAGTTCGCCGATGCGAACGAAAAGGCGCTCGCGCGCCAGCTCGAGCAGGCGCAGCAGCGCTTCGACGTCGGCCTCGCCGCGATCACCGACGTCAACGACGCGAAGGCGCAGCACGACCAGGCGGTCGCGAGCGTGATCACCAACCAGAACGCGGTCGACACAGCGCGCGAGTCGGTGCGCCAGCTCACCAACAAGGTGCCCGGCGAATTCAGGAAGCTGCGCGAGAACCTGCCGCTGGATCGGCCGACGCCGGACGACCCGGAGGCGTGGGTCGACGTCGCGCTGAAGAACAACCCGTCGCTCGCAGCTGCCGCGTACCAGGTCGACGCCGCCAACGCGGACATCAAGACCGCGCGCGCGGGCCATCTGCCGACGATCAACGGCACGCTCGGCTACTCGCGCAGCCCGCTCTGGGGCGACACGCGCTACGGCGGCCTGCCCGGCGAGATCCACGACAGCAGCGACCCGAAGTGGGGCAGCACGATCGGCATCACGTTGACGGTGCCGATCTTCAGCGGCGGCTACACCCAGTCGCGCGTGCGCCAGGCGATCCACAACCGCGATTTCGCGCAGGACCAGCACGAGTTCAACCGACGCCAGGTCGAAGCCGCGACGCGCAACAACTTCCGCTCGGTGATCGCAGGCGCGAGCGAAGTCGAGGCGCGCCAGGCCGCGGTGGTGTCCGCGCAGAGCTCGGTCGAGGCGACCCAGGCCGGCTACGAAGTCGGCACCCGCACGATCGTCGACGTGCTGATCAGCCAGCAGACCCTGCTGCAGGCGCAGAGCGCCTACTCCACCGCACGCCACGCCTACGTGCTGAACCGCCTGCTGCTCAAGCAGGCCGCCGGCGTGATCGAGGTGCAGGACCTCGAGGCGATCAACGCGTTGCTGGAGTGAGGGACGAGGGACGAGGGACGAGAGACGAGGATTCGGGTCCGGTGCTTGGCAGACGGCCCCTAGCCCCTAGCCCCTAGCCCCTAGTCCCTCGTCCCTCGTCCCTATCAAGCACGCGCTCCACTATCGCCATCGTGCGCGCGACCGCGCCGCGTTCGCGCTCGATCACCGCGTGGGCGGCGTCGCCCATGCTGCGGCGTTCGACGTCGCGCGTGAACAGGCGCACCACCGCAGGGCCGAGTTCATCGGCGTCCTCGATGCGCAGCACCGCACCGGCGGCGATCAGGTCCTCGGTCACTTCGGCGAAGTTGAAGGTCTGCGGGCCGACGATCACGGGCTTTGCGAGCGCGGCGGGTTCGAGCAGGTTGTGCCCGCCGACCGGCGCCAGGCTGCCACCGACGAACGCGACGTCGGCCGCCGCGTAGAACTCGATCAGTTCGCCCATCGAGTCCGCGACGAAGCACTGGCATGACGGCGACGCACGCTGGTCTTCGCTGCGCGTGGAGGTACGGAAGCCGTAGGCACGGCACGCGGCCGCCACCGGCTTGAAGCGTTCGGGATGGCGCGGCGCGATCAGCAGCAATGCATCCGGGAACCGGCGCAGCACCTCCGCATGCGCCTTCAGCACCGCGAGTTCCTCGCCCTCGTGCGTGCTCGCCGCGATCCAGACCGGGCGATCCGGTCCCGCCGCGGCACGGAACTCGAGCCCGCGCTCGCGCACGCCGTCGGGCACGCTCATGTCGAACTTCAGGTTGCCGACGATCGCCAGGCGCGGCTCGGACGCGCCGAGCGCGCGCAGCCGTTCGTAGTCGGACGCCGATTGCGCCGCGACGAAACTCGCGCTGCGGATCGCGCGCCGGGCGAGCGGCTGGATCGGCCAGTAGCCGCGCAGCGACTTCTCCGACAGTCGCGCGTTCGCGATCACGATCGAGATGTCGCGCTCGGCGCAGTTCATGAACAGGTTCGGCCAGATCTCGGTTTCCATGATCACCGCGAGGCGCGGACGCACGCGGTCGAGGAAACGTTTCACCGCGCTGGTCAGGTCGTACGGCAGGTAGACGTGGAACACGCGCCCGTGGAACAGCTGCAGCACGCGATCGGAACCGGTCGGCGTGACCGTCGTGATGACGAACTGCGAGTCGCGGTAGCGGCGCATCAGCGCCTCGATCAACGGCACCGCGGCGTTGACTTCGCCGAGCGAGACCGCGTGGATCCAGATGCTGTCGCGCACGCCGGGATCGGGGAAGAAACCGAAGCGTTCGCGCCAGCGCGCGAAATACCCGTGGTACTTGAAGCCGCGCGCCGCGAGCCGGTACACCACGAACGGCATCAGCAGGTACAGCGTGAGGGTGTAGATGAAGCGCTGGAACACGAAGAGGGCGGACGGTGGAGGTTCGGCAGTATAGCCGTGCGGCATGCGTGCCGACGGCATCGGCGCGCGCGTCCAGGACGGCAGTTCGCCCGCATACGAGCGCGTCGCGATGCGGTGGTAGCCGCGGCTAGCCGGCCTCACCCTGCCGCCCCTCGCCGTGCATCCTCCATAATCGACCGATGCCGCAGGCACTGCCCCCGTTCCGCGCCGAACTGCTCTCGCCACGCCACTGGCCCGCATGGATCGGGCTCGGCGCGATCCGCCTCGTCGCGTGCCTGCCGCGCAGCTGGCTCATGCGCGGCGGTCGCGCGGTCGGCTGGCTTGCCGCGCGCATCTTCGGCGAACGTCGCGCGATTGCGGCGCGCAACCTCGCGCTGTGCTTTCCCGCACTCGACGCGGCCGGGCGCGCGCAGCTGCTCGAAGACAACCTGCGCGAGAGCGGCCTCATGCTCGCCGAGTTCGCACTCGCATGGATGGGCTCGCCCGCGAAGGTCGCGCGCATACCGGTCACGTTCGAAGGCCTGCACCACCTCGCCGACGCGCGCGCGGCCGGGCGCGGCGTGCTGCTGGTCGGCGCGCACTTCTCGCACCTCGAATTGTGCGCGCGGCTGGTGTCGCAGCAGATCCCGATCGCGGGCATGTACCGCGAGCACGACGACGCCGCGTTCGAGTGGGCGATCAAGCGCGCGCGGCTGCGCTATGCCGATGCGATGTACAGCAAGGACGCGTTGCGCGCGAGCGTGCGCCACCTTCGCAGCGGCGGCACGCTGTGGTACGCGCCGGACCAGGACATGCGCGGCAAGGACAGCGTGTTCGCGCCGTTCTTCGGCATCCCGGCCGCGACGATCACCGCGACCCACCATCTCGCGCGGCTCTCGGGCGCGGCGGTGATCCCGTTCTTCCACCGGCGCCGCGACGACGACGGCTATGCGATCCGGCTCGAGGCGCCACTCGCCGACTTTCCCGGCTACGATGTCGCCGCCGACACCGCGCGCGTGAACGGCTGCATCGAACGCATGGTCGCCGAGGCGCCCGCCCAGTACCTGTGGATGCACAAGCGCTTCAAGACGCGCCCGCCCGGGGAGGCGGAACTGTACTGACGCGTGGCCCGCCGCGGCCCGAAGGGGAGGATGGATGGGATTCCTGATCGTGCTCGGGTGCGGCATCCTCGGCTTCCTCGTGGGTGGCATGACCGGCGGCGACGCCGGCCTCGGCTTCTTCACGGGTCTCGCGCTCGGCTTCCTGCTGCTGCGCCAGCGCACGCTCGCGACGCGCGTCGACGCGCTCGGCTCCGAACTCGCCACGCTGCGCGCGACCGTCGAAGAGGACGTGCCCGGGCCGGCGGGCGTCGCAGCACGCGCCGAAGTGCCGTTCCGGCCCGTCGACGAACCCGCGGTGGCGTGGCCTTCGCTCGACCCGACCATGGTTGCAGCGGCGGCGCCGGCGCCCGACATCCGCCTGCCCGACATCGATCCGCCGCCGTTCGCGCCCGCGGCCGTCGCCCCCGAGGCGCCGCCCGCGGCACCTGCGACACCTGCGCTCGACTGGCTGCGGCGCTGGTTCACCGAAGGCAACGTGCCGGTCAAGGTCGGCATGCTGATCCTGTTCGCGGGCGTCGCGGCGCTGCTCAAGTACGCAGCCGACCAGGGCTGGCTGCGGCTGCCGATCGAACTTCGCCTCGCGGGCGTCGCGCTCGCGGCGATCGGCGCGCTCGCGTTCGGTTGGCGCGAGCGCCTGCGCCGGCGCAGCTTCGGCCTGTCGCTGCAGGGCGGCGCGATCGGCGTGTTGCTGCTGACGGTGTTCGCCGCGTTCCGGCTCTATGGCCTGCTGCCGGCAGGCGCCGCATTCGCGCTGCTGCTCGTGCTCGTCGCCGGCGCCGGCCTGCTCGCGGTACTGCAGGATTCGCTCGCGCTCGCGGTCCTCGGCATCCTCGCGGGCTTCGCGGCGCCGATCCTGATATCGACCGGCAGCGGCAGCCACGTCGCGCTGTTCTCGTACTACGGATTGCTGAACCTCGCGGTCCTCGCGATCGCCTGGGTGCGACCGTGGCGAGCGCTCAACCTGCTCGGCTTCTTCTGCACGTTCGCGATCGGCACCGCCTGGGGCGTGCTGCGCTACGACCCGGCGTTGTTCGCGAGCACCGAGCCGTTCCTGCTGCTGCACTTCGCGATCTACCTCGCGATCCCGATCCTCTACGCGCGTCGGCGCGAAACGCTCGTGCGCGACCCGGTCGACGGCACGCTGGTGTTCGGCACGCCACTGCTGTGCTTCGCGCTGCAGGCGGCCCTGCTCGATGGCGAGCGCATGCCGCTCGCGTATTCGGCGCTCGCGCTGGCCGCGGTCTACGCAGTGCTCGCGCGCTGGCAGCTGCCGCGCCGGCGCGTGCTCGGCGAATCGTACGCGGTGCTAGCGGCCGGCTTCGCGACGCTCGCAGTGCCGCTCGCGCTGAGCGCACGCTCGACCGCGAGCGTGTTCGCGCTCGAAGGCGTGGCGCTGGTCTGGCTTGGCCTGCGCCAGCGACGCGTGCTGCCCGAAGCCTGCGGCGGGATCCTGCAGGGACTCGCGGCCTGCGCGATCCTGTACTCGGCCGCCAGCGTCGCTGCGGCCGCGATTCCGCTCGCGAATGCGGCCTGCATCAGCGCGCTGCTGGTCGCGGCGGCCGCGCTCGCGAGCGCCTGGTTGTATCGCCGCGCCGGGATGCGTCCGCACGTCGCGCTGCTTGCGTACGTGTGGGGACTCGCATGGTGGCTCGGCGCGGGACTGCACGAGATCGAACGCTTCACTCCCGCGCCCGCGCAGGCCGCCGCGATGCTCGCGTTCGCGGCGATCACCACCGCGCTGGCTGCGCTCGCGTTCCGGCGCACGCGCGCGGGCGCGACCGCATGGACCGTCGCGGCTGCACTCGCGAGCGGCATCCTGCTCGTGTTCGCGTTCGGCGATACCGGCGCGCGGCCGTTCGAGGGCTGGGGCCTCGCCGCATTCGCGGCCTACGCCGCGGCCGGCCTGTTCGGCCTGCACGCGCTCGCGATACGCGACGACGCCGCGCCTCGCATCGCGCAGATCGGCTGGCTCTGGTGCTGGAGCCTCACCGCCGCGCTCGCGCTGCATCAGTACGCGCAGGACGGCGCACTCGCTGCCGGCTGGACCGGCGCGGCATCGTGGTTGCCGCTGCTCGTCGCCTGGTCGCTCGTGCTGCTGCGCCCGGCCTGGATCGCCGCGCCGCTGGGCGCGCGTTTCGGCGAATGGCGCGGGGTCCTGCTGATGACGCAGGCGCTCGTATCCACGCTGGTGTTCGTGCTGCTGCTCGCGCACGCGGGCGACAGCGCGCCGATCGCGTACCTGCCGGCGCTGAATCCGATCGAGCTGCTGCAACTCGCGGCCCTCGGCTGCGCGGCACGCTGGCTGGCCGATCGCGACGCGCCGCCCGCACTCGCCGCGCGGCGACCGTTGCTGCTCTCGCTCGCGGGCTTCGCGTTCATCACCGCGGCGACGCTGCGCGCGGTGCACCAGCTCGGCGGCGTGCCATGGGACGCGGCCCTGCTCGATTCGCACCTCGCGCAAACGGCGCTGACCGTCGTCTGGAGCGTGCTCGGCGTGATCGGATGGGTGCTCGGCTCGCGTCGCGGCCAGCGCGCGCTCTGGCTCGCCGGCGCGGTCCTGATGGCGGTGGTACTGGCCAAGCTGCTGCTGGTCGACCGCGAACACCTCGGCAACCTGTTCGGCATCGTGTCGTTCATCGCCTACGGCCTGCTGTGCACCGTGATCGGCTACTTCGCACCCGCGCCGCCGCGCGAACCCGCGGCCGCGGCGGAGCCCGCGCGATGAGGCACGCAGGCTGCGCGCTCGTCGCGGTGTTCGCCGGTGCCGTGCATGCGGCGACGCCGGGCGACTACGCATGGCTGTTCCCGCTCGCCACGCCCGTCGCCGACGCGAGTGCATGGCGCATCGACCTGCCGCCGGAGGTGTATGCGCGCGCGCACGACGTCGAGCTGCGCGACCTCGAGGTGTTCAACGCGGCCGGCCAGCCGGTGCCGTTCGCGCGCGTGTCGTCGCGCGCGGAGGCGGCGTCGCGCACACGCGACATCGCGCTGCCCACGCTCGCGCTGCCGGCGCAGTCGCGTGCGCAGGACGCGGACCTCCGGCTCGTGATCGAGCGCGCCGCGGACGGCCGCGTGCGCCGAATCGATGCGGACGAGGACACCGGCACCGACGACGCGACGCCGACGCGGCAATGGCTGCTCGACGCGGGCGAGCCCGCGTGCGCGATCGAGCGCATCACACTTGCATGGGACGCACCCGCGTCGGGCGTGGTCGCCAGCTTCGTGGTCGAAGCCGGACCCGACCTGCAAGCCTGGCGCCGGGTCGGCGCGGGCAACGTGCTCGCGCTCGAGCAAGACGGCACGCGCATCGAACGCCGCGACATCACGATCGACGCGACGCGCGAACCTTGGCTGCGGCTGCAGCGGCGCGATGACGGCGTACCGCTGCCGGGACTGCGTGCGTCCGCGCGTTGCGTCGACCGTGATGGCGCGGTCGTCCCGCGCGACTGGATCGAGGCGAACCCGTCCGGGCGTGACGAAGCGGGCGCGTACGCGTATCGCCTGCCTGCCGCGCTGCCTGTCGTGGGCGCGCGCATCGAACTCGGCAACGACAATGCACTGGCCGCACTCACGCTGTCGGCGCGCGATGCGCTCGACGCGACGCGCTGGACGCCGCTCGCGCGCCAGACCGCGTTTCGCCTGCGCGCAGGCGCAGAAACCTTGCGCAACGCGGACCTCGAGTTTCCCGTGGGGCCGCGCCGCGACGCATTCCGCATCGAATCGGCGACGCCGCTCGCGGTCGCGCCGAAGTTGTCGCTCGCGTGGACGCCGGATCGCTTCGTGTTCCTCGCCGAAGGCGCAGGGCCCTACGTGCTCGCCGTCGGCAGCGCACGCGCGCGACGCCCCGCGCATCCGGTCGACGCGGCGCTCGCGACGCTGCGCGCGACGCTCGGCGCGGACTGGCAACCGCCCGCCGCGATCGCGGGCCCGCCGCGCGAGAGCGCGGGGGCGCGGGCCCTGCAACCCGCCCCGCGGCCCGTGCCGTGGCGCAGTTGGCTGCTCTGGTCCGTGCTCGTCGCCGGCGCCGCCCTGATCGCGTTCTTCGCGCTGCGGTTGCTCCGCGATGCCGACGCTGGATCCGCGAGCGGGAAAGATGGAAGCACGAAGCACGCGAAGAAGGCAGGAGACTGAAAACGCGGAGCACACCGGGCACACCGAGAAAGCGAGGACCTTTCCAGGAAGGGCTCTCGCGCCTTGCCTTGCTCCGTGTGCTCCGTGTTTCAAGCTGCAAAGCGCTTGTCTGCGTGGCGCGCCAGATGCCCGGTCCGCTAGCTCCTGTTCCGCAGCGCGCCCGCGCCAAGGGCGGCGCAGTAGAGCGCGAGCAGCCACCAGAACAGCAGCCCCCACCACGCCGAGTAGAACGCGAGGTGGGTGTTGAGCGGGAACGTCATCGCGAGCAGCGACAGCGCGGGGGCGCGCGCGCGATCGCGCGCTTCGGCGTCGGCGCGCGACCACGCGCGCAGCGCGAGTGCGGCGCCGAGCGCCCAGAGCAGCAGCCCGGCCACGCCGGTTTCGCTGAACACCTCGAGCACGACCTGGTGTGCGTGCGCGGCGCCGACTTCACCGCCGGCTTCCGCGACGAAACGATCGTGCGGACCTGCATGCTCGGGGTAGTCGTAACGGAACCCGCGCACGCCGACGCCGGTCAGCGGATGCGCGGCGCCCATCGCGAGCGCAGTGCGCCAGATGCTGATGCGCCCGGCGGAGGCTTCGTCGAGTGCGGCCTCGGTGCCCTGCAGCGCGAGCAGCGTGCGCTCGATGCGCGCGCCGAAACGCGCGGAGTCGTGCAGCGCCCAGGTCGCCACCGCGCCGACGGCGAGCGCGAAGGCCGCGAGCACGCCGAGGAACAGGCGCGGCCGGCGCGTCTCGTGCCAGGCCAGCAGCATGCAGACGAGTGCGTAGGTGACCCAGGCCGCGCGTGAACCCGACAGCAGCACCGGCGCGAGCAGGGCGGCGGCGGCCAGCACGAGGCCACGGCGGCCATGGCGCTCGCGCGCCGCGAGCAGCAGGAACGGCGACAGCGTCGCGAGCACCGGCCCGAGCTTGAGGTTGCCGGCGCCGAAGATCCCCGACACGCGCTCGGCCTCGGCCGCGCCGCCGAGGCTGTGCCCGAACGCCATCTGCACGTAGGCATCGAGCATCCACAACGCGACGACGGCAGCCACGGCCGCGCGCAGGCGCGGCCAGGCTTCACGCTCCTGCAACGCCCACGCGACGAACAGCGCGAACGGCAGGAAGCGCAGCGTCGACGCGATCGTCGACCAGGTCCTGCGCGGCTCGACCGGCGCGATGCCGGACAGCAGTGCCGCGAGCCAGTAGCACGCGAACAGCGCGAATGCGAGTCGCACGCCGGCCGCGTCGAATGCGAGGCGACCCCGCACCGCGAGCACGATCGCGGCGATCGCGCCGACGAGCAGCGGCAATTCGGCACTGCGCCCGATCGGCAGCAGCACGAGCACGGCGAGCACCGTCAGCATCGGCCAGATGCGCGCGGAAGCGGAGGAGTCGGGAGTCAGGGTGGGGCTCGACAAGGGCACGGACCCGCACCGTAACCGCAAGCCCGGCGATTGGGTAGGCTGGACGCGCGCAGCGCGGCCGGCCGCTCCTTCTTGCGGAGCGCTACGGGCGCAAGCGCCGGCCGGCCTGCGGCCGTCCAGCCTACGGATGCGTGGCGATCGGGTTCACGCGGACGCGAGCTGCTCGTACAGCTCCAGCGTCGCGGTCTGCATGTCCGACAGGCGATAGCGCGTGAGTGGCGGAATCGGCGGCGCCGCGCGCAGCAGCTCGGCCGCGCGCTCGGCGAGGCGGCGCTTGTCGCCCGGGGGCACGCGGCCGGCCGGATAGAGATCGGTCAGCAATTCGCCGACGCCGCCATGGTCGTAGCCGAGCACGGGCCGGCACAGCGCGAGTGCCTCGACCACGGTTCGGCCGAACGACTCCGGCTTGTTCGACAGCTGCAGCACCAGCGACGACGCCGCGTAGACGTCGCGCGTGTCGTCACGCTGGGCGCTGATGACCACCCAGTCGGCGACGCCGCGCTGTTCGGCAAGGCGCTCGAGTTCGGCGACGTAGGCCTCGCGCCCGACCTGGCGCGCACCGAGCAGCAGCAGGCGCGTCGGGATGCCGCGATCGCGCAGGTCCGCGACGAGTTCGATCGCATCTGCGTGGCCCTTGAGCCGCGTGCCGCGACCCGGCAGCGTCAGCAGCGGCGCGCCCGCGAGCTTGCCGAACTCGGCGAAGAACCATTCGCGCCAGGAAGCGTCCGGCAGGTGGCCGTACGGGTAGTCGTCCGGATCGACTCCGCGCGGGATCACGACCAGGGCCGTGGGATCGGGAATGCTGTAGTTGCGCAGCAGGTGGTCGCGCACGGTGTTGGAAACGCAGATCACGCGCTCGCCGCGCGCCATGATCGAGCTGTACCAGCCGGGCGAGTTGAGCCCGTGCGCGGTCGTGACGAAGCGAGGTCGCGCCGCGAGCCCGCGCAGCGCGAGCCAGCCGAGCCAGGCCGGCATGCGCGAGCGTGCGTGCACGATGTCGACCTGCTCGCGCCGGAACAGCGCGCGCAGCCTCGGCACCTGGGCGAGCGAAGCGATCGACTTGCGTCCGATCGGCAGCTCGACATGCTCGCTGCCATCGGCGACGAGGCGCTCGACCAGCCGGCCACCGCCGGATACGACGATCGAGCGATGGCCTGCCGCGACCAGCGCGTGCGCGATCTCGAGCGCCGAGCGCTCGGCGCCCCCCGCGACGAGCGCGGGCAACAGCTGGACGACGGTCAGGCGGCGCGAAGGCTGCACGTGCGCGGGGTTCCGGGATCAGCCGACCAGGTCGTATTCGGCGCCGCAGTACGGGCACTTCGCGTGGCCGCCCTGCTCGGCGATCGGCAGGTACACCTTCGGATGCGAATTCCACAGCGACATCGCGGGCATCGGGCACGACAGCGGCAGGTCGGCGCGGACGACCTGGTAGCGGTTCTCGGCATTGGCGGGAATGCGCTTCTCCGCCGCGGGATCGGGTCGCGACATGCTCGGGTCCTCCAAAAGGCCATCCAGTTTACCAGCACGAGCCGTGCCAACCATTGCACATTCGTGCCGTGACGCGGCTCACGCGAGCAACGTGGAACACGCCGGACACCCGCGCGCGCCGCCTGGCCTAGAATGCCCGGACAATCTGGCTCGAGGGGAGGTGCACGTGGACATGAACAAGCTGATCGCGCGGGTCAAGGCGATCCTGATGACGCCGAAAACCGAATGGCCGGTGATCGCGGCTGAACCGGCCAGCGTGGCCGATTTGTACAAGAATTACATTGTCGTGCTCGCCGCGATCCCCGCAGTGGCAGGATTCATCAAGGGCAGCCTGATCGGATACAGCGGTTTCGGCATCCACGTGCGCAACCCGATCGGCTCCGGCCTCACGGTCGCGATCGTCACCTACCTGCTGACGCTGGGCCTCGCCTACGTGCTCGCGTTGATCATCGACGCGCTGGCGCCGACGTTCGGCGGCGAGAAGAACCCGGTGCAGGCGCTCAAGGCCGTCGCCTATTCGTTCACCGCGAGCTGGGTCGCCAGCATCGCGCTGGTCCTGCCCGTGATCGGCGTGCTGGTCGCGATCGCCGGCGGCATCTACGGCATCTACCTGCTCTACCTCGGCCTGCCCGCGACGATGAAGGCGCCGCAGGAGAAGGCGGTCGGCTACACCGTGGTCACGGTGATCCTCGCGTTCCTGCTCAACTGGATCATAGGACTCGTGGGTGCCGGCATGATCGGAACGTCCGCGCTCACGCAGGCCGCCATCGGCAGCGGAAACGGAAGCATCGTCACGGTCGACAAGGACAGCGCGCTCGGCCAGCTCGATGCGTGGAGCAAGAAGGTCGAAGCCGCGGGGCAGAAGCTCGAGGCGGCGCAGAAGTCCGGCGATGCGGACGCGCAATCGGCCGCGCTCGGCGCGATGATGGGCGCCACGCTCGGCGGCGGATCGGAAGTCGAAGCGCTTGCTCCGGACCTGCTGAAGCCTTTCGTGCCCGATACCCTCGGCGGCCTCGCGCGCACCGAGATCTCGGCCGAACGCAATGGCGCGATGGGCATGCAGGTGTCGGAAGCACGCGCGACGTATTCGGATGGCGCACAACGCCGGCTGCAGCTCGAAGTCATCGACATGGGCAGCGCGAAGGGCCTGATGGGCCTCGCCGGCCTCGTCGGCGTCGAGAGCGAGCGCCAGACCGAACACGGGTACGAGAAGACCTACAAGCAGGACGGCCGCATCGTGCAGGAACAATGGGATGCGCAGGGCCGCCATGGTGAATTCAGCATCGTGCTCGGCGAACGCTTCAACGTGAAGGTCTCCGGCGATGCCGACAGCTTCGACGAGATCAAGGCAGCCGCATCCAGCCTCGACCTTGCCGGCCTCGAAGCGATGAAGCACCACGGCGTCAAGAACGGCTGATCGCGCCCGCGCGCGGTCGGGCGCCAGCAGACGGGGCCGCGCGCCGGAAGCACGATCGTCAAAGACTGAAACACCGGGCACACGGAGAACACGGAGGGAAGCGAGAAGCAAGGCGCCTTGCCTCGATGCGCTCGCGTTTTCTCGGTGTTCTACGTGTACTCCGTGTTTCGATCTTGACGCTTCTGCCTTCTTCGACGTCAGCCCTTCTTGCGCATCTCGGCCCAGGCCTTGGATTCGACCGCTTCGGTCGTGATGCGCAGCTTGATCTCGTCGCTGACGTTCGGCGCGTACTTGTCGATGCCCCAATCCGTGCGCTTGATCGTCGCAGTCGCGTCGAAGCCGGCCGACTGCGCCTTGCTCATCGGATGGGCGGCCACCTTGTTGACGGTTACGTCGAGCACCACCGGGCGCTTGACGCCGTGCAGATCGAGGTCGCCGGTGACCTTGAGCGTGCCGGGCGCGGCGCCCTTCTCGACCTTGGTGCTCGTGAAGGTCGCCTGCGGGAATTTCGCCGCATCGAAGAAGTCCGGCGCCTCGAGGTGTTCGTCGAGCTTGGGCACGTTGCTGTTGACGCTGCCGAGGTCGATCGCCACCTTCACCGACGACTTGGTCGGATCCGCCTCGTCGTAGACGAGCGTGCCCTGGATGTCGCCGAACTGCGCGGTCGGGTTCGAGTAGCCGAAGTGGCTCCAGCTGAAGACGACCTGCGTATGACCCGGGTCGAGCGTATAGGTGGTGGCGGCGAAGGCGGCCGGCGCAATGGCGAAGGCCAGCGCGGCGGAAAGGGCGATGCGACGGATCATGGAAATCCCTCCGGTGGAGTGCGTGCATGAGAACCGGCTCGGACGAAACCGGTCGTGAACGGCCGGCGCGGACAGGCGCGCGGCCAGGCTACAACCCGAAGAATGCTGGCGGTGGCGACCGCGGGCAAGGGGCGTGTCCCGGAAGGATCGTTTCCCGAGGAGCAACAATGCCGGGATTTCGCCGCGCCGCTGGCCGTGCATTACGCTCTGCGCATGATCGACGAGGACACCTGCTGGGCCATCAGTGACGGCGCCGCCGGCAACGAGCGGCAGGCCCGCGCGCTCGCCGAGTCGCTCGGCTTCGCGCCGCGCGTGCTGCGCCTGCGCGTCGCCCAGCCCTGGGACCTGTTCGCGCCACGCCTGCTCGCAGGCGCGCGCGGCGCGATCCGGGACGCTGATGGCCATACGCTGCAGCCACCGTGGCCGGCGATCGCGATCGGCTGCGGCCGGCGCGCGGCGCTCGCGACGCGCCTGCTGCGCGCGTGGAGCGACGGTCGCTGTTACGCGGTGCAGGTGCTCGATCCACGCATCGATACCCGCGCCTGGGACCTCGTGGTCGCGCCGCAACACGACGGCGTCGATGCACCGAACGTGATCCGCAGCATCGGCGCGCTGAATCCGGTCGATGCGCGATGGCTGGCCGAAGGTCGGCGCAGGTTCCCGGCGTTCGGCGAGCTGCCTGCGCCGCGCACCGCGGTGCTGGTCGGCGCAAGCACGCGGGCGCAGCGCCTCGACGGTGCGTACTTCGACGCGCTGCTCGACCGACTGACTCGACGTCCCCCCGGAAGTTTCCTCGTCAGCGTCTCGCGCCGCACGCCGCCGGCGACAGCCGCGCGGCTACGCGCGGCGTTCGCGCCGTATCCCGGCGTGTTCTGGGGCGGGAGCGACGACGGCGCCAATCCGTATGCGGGCATGCTGGGCTGGGCCGATCGCTTCGTCGTCACGCCCGACTCGGTCAACATGCTGAGCGAGGCCTGCGCGACCGGTCGCCCGGTCAGCACGTTCGCGCCGCGTCCGATTCGGGGCAAGCTCGCGCGGTTCCACGCCGAACTCGCGGCGAGCGGCCACTTGCGCGCGCCGGGCGAGGCAGCGGCGCAACCGCAGCCTCCGCCGCTGGCCGAAACCGCCGCGATCGCCGAACTCGTGCGCGAGCGCTGGCACGCCGCGCGCGCGGCCCGCGCTCAGGTGTGGCCGAGCCGCGGATCGTCGTAGTAGTCGGTGACCTGGTTGGGATTCGCGTAGCCCCCGGTGCGTCCGAGCGGCACCTCGAACTCGACGAGCTCGAACGACGCGTTCTCGTCGTAGGCGTTGGTGTAGTTCGCGACGCCGCTGTCGATGTCGGTCGAGAACGTCGCGGTTTCGCCATCGTGCTGGTCCGCGTCGCGCAGCGCGGTGTCGCCCGCATCGATGCCGTGGTGCTCGAGCGCGTTCCTGCAGTTGTCGAACTGCAGGTTTTCGTCACCGTCGTAGATCGAGGTGTGGAGCACGATGCCCTGCGCGCCCTCGGCTTCGAGCGTGAGCTTGGTGCCGTCACCGAGCACGAGGCTGCGGCGCGAACCGCTCCACTCGGGCTCGCCGCCCCAATCCTTGATGTGCTTGCCGTTGAGATTCTCGTGCGGATCGCCCCAGTGCTCCACCGCGTTGAGCGCGAGCGTGTCGACCACGGTGATCGTGTGCCGATCGATCCGGATCACGTAGCCGCCGTGCGTGACGTGCTCGAGCGGCTCGCCGACGCCGTTTTCGTCGAAGCCATCGGCATACAGCGGGCAGCCACCCGCGGGCAGGCCCTGCACGATCGCCGCGCGCACGGGCGCACGGTCCATGAACGGGGCGGCTTTGGCCTGCGCCACGGCGCAGGCGGCGACTAGCGGGAAGCAATGGAGCATGTTCATGCGGGCCTCGTCGTGCGGGAGTCCCGGCTTCATGCGACGTAACGGCACCGATCGGCTCACGCCGCGTGCCGCGGTCCTTCAGTCCACGCACTCGGCATCGGGCGCGCAGGCGCGCGCCGCGAGGCGCGACACGAAGCTGCGCGTCGACTCCGGCACGTCGTCGAGCCTGGCGAGGATGGCCTGTGCACGCAGCAGCAGCGCGCGGGCCTCGGGCAACCGCGCCTGCTCGATGCGCACGGCCGCGAGCGCCGCGATCGCATTGACCTGGTAGTGGTGGCCCTGCGCCGCATACAGCCGGTCGCCCATCGCGGCGGCCTGCGTGGCCCATTCGTCGGCGAGCTCGAGCTTGCCGGTGTCGAGCGACTGGCGCGCGAGGTTGGTCATCGGCACGAGCACCATCGCGTGGTCGCCTTCGAACGAACGCCGGTGCATCGCGACCGCTTGCTGCTGCAGTGCGATCGCCTCGTCCCGGTTCCCGCGCACCCAGGCGAGGCGCGCGCGGTTGTTGAGGATCACGGCGAGATGCGGGCCGCCCTGCGGATACAAGGCCTCGAGCACGGGCTGCGCCTGGCGGTACAGCGCGTCGGCGCGATCGAGGTCGCCGGTGCCGCGCGCGGCCTGCGCGAGGTTCGCGAGCGTGCGCGCGCGCTCTTCGGCCGCGGCGCGTTGCGAGGATCCGGTATCGGCCGCGACCGCGCGTTCGAGGTACGCCTTCGCCTTCGCGAAATCCTCCTGCACGAGGTGCATCACGCCGACGTCGTTGAGCACGGTCGCGTACAACGGATGCGCGACGTCGCCGCTGCGTTCGATGCGCGCGAGCGCCTCGTCGAACAGCGCCTGCGCCTCCTCGATGCGGTCCTGGTCCTTGCGCACGCTCGCGAGCGTCGCGATCGCCGTGACGGTGCGGCGGTCGTCGGGTCCGAACAGGCGTTCCGCATCTTCCCGCGCGCGCAGCAGTTGCGCCTCCGCGGCCTCGAGCCGGAAGCGCGCGAACATGCTCTCGCCGAGCGCGGTGCGGATCGCGACCGCGAGATCGGGGCGCGCCGCGAAGCGTTCGTCGACCCTGGCCGCGGCGTCATCCAGCGCCTCGCCGAGCGTGATCTCCGAGCCCGTCGCGTAGGGGTTGGACTGCTTGAGCACGTCGACGAGGAACGCATTCACGAGTTCGGTGTCGGCGGCGGCGCGGCGCGCGTTGCGCGCCTGCACCAGTGCGGTCGCGCCGGCCGCGAGCACCGCGACGAGTGCGACGAGCGCGGCGGCGCTGCCGATGCGATGGCGGCGCACGAACTTCGAGGCGCGATACGCGATCGAGTCGGGATGCGCGAGCACCGGGCGGCCCGCGAGCCAGCGGCGCAGGTCATCGGCGAGCGCGCGCGCCGAGTCGTAGCGACGCGCGGGCTCCTTGTGCAACGCCTTCGCCACGATGCGCTCGAGATCGCCGCCGATGCGCGCGAGCCGCGCGCGCCGCTCGGGCAGCGGCAGGTCGGCCGCATCCAGCGCCCGGCGCAGCGTGCGCGGCTCGGTGTCGCAGACGACGCGTTCGCTCTGCGCGGGGCTGAGTCCGTCCAGCGAATACGGTCGCGCACCGCTCAGCAATTCGTACAGCACCACGCCGAGCGAGTACACGTCGGATGCGGTGGTCAGGGGTTCCAGCCGCATCTGTTCGGGACTGGCATAAGCCGGCGTCATCGCATGCAGCGCGGTACGCATCGCGCCGGGCGCGTCGTCGCGATCGAGCAGCCGCGCGATGCCGAAGTCGAGCAGGCGCGGCTCGCCGTCGGCGCCGACGAGGACGTTCTGCGGCTTGAGGTCGCGGTGCACGATCAGGTGCGCATGCGCGGCCTGGACGCCGTCGCAGACCTTGCAGAAGAGCGCGATGCGCGCATCGGTGTCGAGGCGCGCCCGCTCGCACCACGCGTCGAGCGCGAGGCCTTCGACGTATTCCATGACGAGGAATGGCACGCCCTCGACGCTGCCGCCGTCGAGCACGCGCGCGACGTTCGGATGCTCGACGCGCGCGAGCAGGCGTCGCTCGTCCTGGAATCGCGCGAGCAGGCCTGCGCGCCTGCGCGCGTCGAGCAAGGGATCCACGCGCACGAACTTCACCGCCGCACGCTGCTGGTAGGCACCGTCGGCGCGTTCGGCCAAGTGCACGACGCCCATGCCGCCCGAGTCGATCTCGCGCAGCAGTCGCCATGCGCCAACCTCGTCGCCGGCGCTGGGCATGCGCGGCTGCGCCGCCGAGTCCGCGGCCGCGGGCTGCTCGAGGAACCGCGTCAGCGAGGCTTCGCGCTCGAGCAGTGCCTCGACGCGACGGATCAGCGCGGGCGCGGCATCCTGCGCGCGCAGCCATGCATCGCGCTGTTCCGGCGCGAGCGCCAGCGCGCGCTCGAACACGCGCATGACGTCGGCTTCGAAGCGGGTTTCCATGGCGTCCCCTGTCGCGATGGCGACGCAAGTGTAGCCCTCGCCCGGCGGCGGCGCGCGCTAGACTTCGGCATGGCCCACCGCATCACCGAACTGCTGTCGGACTGGCGCGACGGGGACACCGGCGCGCGCGATCGCCTCGTCGAATGCCTGTATCCCGAGTTGCACCGGCTCGCCGAGCAGGTGTTCCGGTCCGAGCGCCGCAACCACACGCTGCAACCCACTGCGCTCGTCAACGAGGCCTGGCTGCGGCTGTCCGGTGCCGATCCGATCACGAGCGTCGATCGCGGCCACCTGTTCGCGATTGCGGCGCGCCTGATGCGCGAGATCCTGATCGACCACGCCCGCCAGCGCGCGCGACTCAAGCGCGATGGCGGCGAGCGCGTGACGCTGAGTGGCCTCGAGGACGGCAGGTCCGGAGACCTCGACCTCGTCGATCTCGATGCGGCGCTGCGACGACTCGATCGCATCGACCCGACGAAGGCGCGCGTGGTCGAGCTGCGGTATTTCGGCGGCCTCAGCATCGAGGAGACGGCGGAGGCGATCGGGCAGTCGGCCGCGACCGTGAAGCGCCACTGGCAGGCCGCGCGCGCCTGGCTCAGCGACGCGCTCGGCCCGTCCTCGACCGATCGCGGCCCCGCGCCCGACTGAGTCATTGCGGGACTTTCGGCCCGGTGCCGCGGCGACCGCATCGCCTAAGATCGGGTCGATCACCATCAGGGGACTGTTGCCCATGCCTTCGATCCGCACCGCCGCGCTCGCCGCGGCCCTCGTGTTTGCCTGCACCTCCAGCGCGTTCGCCGCCGGCAAGGACGACGACAGGCCGAAGTGGGACGTCAACGCGGCGCATGGGCCGACGAAGGTCGTGAAGTTCGACACCGACGAGGGCACCTGGATCGACCTCGACGTGAGTCCCGACGGGCGCACGATCGTGTTCGCCCTGCTCGGCGACCTCTATCTGTTGCCGATCGAAGGCGGCAGCGCCCGGCGCATCAGCGGCGGGCCCGCATGGGAAGTGCAGCCGCGCTTCTCGCCCGATGGCCGCGAAATCGCGTTCACCTCCGACCGCGGCGGCGGCAACAACCTCTGGCGCATGCCGGTCGAAGGCGGCAAGCCGGTGCAGGTGTCTAAGGAGGATTTCCGCCTGCTCAACAATCCGGCGTGGACGCCCGACGGCCAGTACCTGATCGGGCGCAAGCACTTCACGAGCGAGCGCTCGCTCGGCGCGGGCGAACTGTGGATGTACCACAAGAGCGGCGGTGCGGGCCTGCAGCTGGTCAAGCGCAAGAACGACCAGCAGGACCTCGGCGAACCCGCGTCGAGCCCCGACGGACGCTACGTCTACTACTCCGAGGACGTGAGCCCGGGTCCGCAGTTCCAGTACAACAAGAATCCGCACGACGTGATCTACGCGATCAAGCGCCTCGACCGCGAGAGCGGTGAAACCGACACCGTGATCGGAACGCCCGGCGGCGCGGTGCGCCCGCAGCCCTCGCCCGATGGCGCCTGGCTCGCGTTCGTCAAGCGCGTGCGCGAGAAGAGCGTGCTGCACGTGGTCGAGCTCGATTCGGGCCTCGTGCGTCCGCTCTGGGACGGCCTCTCGCACGACATGCAGGAAGCGTGGGCCGTGTTCGGCCCGTATTCCAACTATGCGTGGACGCCCGATTCGAAGGCGCTCGTCGTGTGGGCGCAGGGCAAGCTCTGGCGCGTGGACGCCACCTCCGGCGCGCATGCGCAGATCCCGTTCAGCGCGACCGTCGAGAAGACCGTGACCGCGCCGCTGCGCTTCGAGCAGTCGCTCGAGCAAGGCACGTTCGCGCCGAAGATGATCCGCGACGTCGCGACGAGCCCGGACGGACGCACGCTCGTGTTCCATTCGGTCGGCCAGCTCTGGACCAAGGCGTTGCCGAACGGCGCGCCCGCGCGCCTGACCTCGGCCACCGGCGCATTCGAATACCAGCCCGCGTTCAGTCCCGACGGTCGCAAGCTGCTCTACACGACGTGGTCGGACGCGAGCCAGGGCGCGATCGTCGAACGCGACCTCGCGAGCGGCCAGTCGCGCACGCTGACGCGCAAGCCCGGCTTCTACTACGGCCCGCGCTACGCGCCCGACGGCCGCCACGTGGTCTACGCGAAGACCGCGGGTGGCTCGATCACGGGCAACCTCAACTCGGGCGAGACCGGCATCTACCTGATCGCGAGCGGCGGCGGTGACCCTGCGCGCATCGCGAAGTCGGGCGGCAACCCGCAGTTCTCGGCCGACGGCAAGCGCGTGTACTTCCTGACCGGCGACGGCCTCGAGAAGAAGCTCAGGAGCGTCGGGCTCGCGGGCGAAGAGCCGCGCGACGTGTTCGACCTCAAGTACGTCGACTTCGTGAGCCTCAGCCCGGATGGCAACTGGGTCGCGTTCACCGAACTGTTCAATGCGTACGTCGCGCCGCTGCCGCGCACCGGCAAGAGCATCGAGCTGTCGAAGGACAGCAAGGCGATCCCGGTGACGCAGGTCAGCAAGGACGTGGGCTCCTACCTGCACTGGTCGGCCGACTCGAAGTCGCTGCACTGGATGGTCGGGCGCGAATACCACACGCGCGACCTGCGCGACGCATTCGCGTTCGTGCCGGGTGCACCGAAGGAACTGCCCAGGGCAGGCAGCGGCAACGGCATCGACGTCGGCCTGAGCCTGCCGATGGACCGGCCCGGCGACACGTACGCGTTTACCGACGCGCGCATCGTCACGATGAAGGATTCGGGCAGCGGGCGCGAGGACGTGATCGAGCGCGGCACCCTCGTGGTCGAAGGCGACACGATCAAGGCGGTCGGCGCCGACGGCAGCGTCGCGATCCCGGCTGGAGCGAAGGTCATCGACGTCGCGGGCAAGACCATCGTGCCGGGCTACGTCGACGTGCACGCGCACGCGAACCACTTCTTCGGCGGCGTCGTGCCGCAGGCGAACTGGGCCTACTACGCGAACCTCGCGTTCGGGATCACGACGATGCACGACCCGTCGGCGACCACCGAGACCGTGTTCTCCGAAGCCGAGCTGGTCAAGGCCGGCGACCTCGTCGGGCCGCGCGTGTTCTCCACCGGCACGATCCTCTACGGCGCCGACGGCGACTTCAAGGCGGTGGTCGATTCGCTCGATGACGCGCGCGCGCACCTGCGCCGCATGAAGGCGAACGGTGCGTTCAGCGTCAAGAGCTACAACCAGCCGCGGCGCGAGCAGCACCAGCAGATCAACCAGGCCGCGCGCGAACTCGGCATGCTCGTGGTCGAGGAAGGCGGCTCCACGCTCAACCACAACCTGCCGATGATCCTCGACGGCGCCACCAGCATCGAGCACAACCTGCCGGTCGCGCCGCTCTACGACGACGTGGTCAAGCTCTGGCGCGAGACCGACGTGCGCAACACGCCGACGCTCGTCGTCAACTACGGCGGCCTCTCGGGCGAGTTCTACTGGTATGCGCGCGACAACGTCTGGGAAGACCGCAAGCTCAACCGCTTCTTCCCGCGCGAGACGCTCGACGCGCGCTCGATCCGGCGCGAAACCGCGCCCGAGTGGGACTACTACTACAAGGAGGTCGGCGCGGCGGCGAAGAAGCTGCGCGACGCGGGCGTGCGGATCCAGACCGGCGGCCACGGCCAGTTGCAGGGCCTGTCGCTGAACTGGGAAACCTGGATGCTCGCGCAGTCGGGCTTCAGCAACTGGGAAGCGCTGCGTGCAGCGACGTTCGACGGCGCCGACCTGCTCGGCCTGTCGAAGCAGCTCGGCTCGATCGAGCCCGGCAAGCGCGCCGACTTCGTGGTGCTCAACGCCAATCCGCTCGAGGACATCCGCGCGACGATCGACACGCGCTACGTCGCGGTCAACGGCCGCGTGTTCGACGTCGACGCGGACATGGCCGAAATCGGCGGCAAGCAGCGCAAGGCGCCCGAGTTCTACTGGCAGCGCCATCGCGACGGCCGCAGCTTCGGCGCGGAGTACGGGCCGACCGCGATGTGCCACTGCCCGAAGTCGGGGATCCGGCACGGGCACTGACCCCTCCCAAGGCGATCGGGCCGGCGGTCAGGTTGCGCGTGCGTTGGCCCACGCGCAGGCTGGACGCGCAAAGGCGGCAACGGCGCCCTCGTGCCGAGTGCGTCCAGCCGCGGATGGCTTGCGCATGCAACTTCCGTCGCCGCGCGGCGTCTGCACCAGCGACCCGCCGCGGAGGATCCCATGCGCGCACTGACCGCCCTGCTCTTCGTGTTCGCGACTGCCGCCGCCCACGCGCGCGAGCCCATCGTCGGCCTGCCCTGCGAAGGCTGCGAGGCGGTATTCGAAGGCCTGCCCGCCGCGCCGACCTCGCATGCGCGCATCGCGCCGGCCGGTGAACCCGGCGAACCCCTCGTGCTCGAGGGTCGCGTGCTCGATGCAGGCGGCGCGCCGCGCGCGGGTATCGTCGTCTACGCCTACCACACCGACACGCACGGCCTCTATCCGCCGATTCCCGGTGCGCGCGACGGCGCCGCGAACCGCCACGGGCGTCTGCGCGGGTGGGCGATCAGCGACGCCGACGGGCGTTATCGCTTCGACACGATCCGCCCGGCGAGTTATCCGACCCGCGACGTGCCCGCGCACATCCACATGCACGTGCTCGAACCGGGCTGCAGCACGTACTACATCGACGACGTGCTGTTCACCGACGATCCGCTGCTGACGCCTGCGCAGCGTCGCGCGCACGCCGTCGGCCGTGGCGGCGACGGCATCACGACGCCGGTGCGCGAGCAAGGTCGATGGCAGGTCACGCGCGACATCCGTGTCGGCGCCGCGGTACCAGGCTACGTCGCGTGCGCAGCCGCGGGCACGGCGGGGCAGGCCGATGCGACGTGTTCGACGCACGACGCGACGCTCGTCGATCCACGCGCCGAGCCCCTCGATCCCTCGCGCTTCATCGGCATCGATCGCCGACTCGACACACGCACCATCGTCGAACGGCTCGGCCCCGCCGCGCGCGACGTGGGCTCGGGCCTGCACGTGCTCGAATGGGAGGTCAGCGACGGTCGCAGGTTCCTCGTGTCGACGGTCGGTGCCTGCGCGACCCCGGTGGCGGCCGGGTTCCAGCCGCACGGCACGCGCTGAAGCACCTACGCGCTACAACGGCGGCCGGACGCGCAGCTCCGGCCGCGGCCGCGGGCCGTCCTTCGGATCGTGGTCGAACGGCGGATACCCGAGTTCTTCGCGCATGGCCGCATGACGATCGGCGAGCGCGAGCAGCTCGCGATACGCCGCGAGCGCGGCATCGCGCTGGCGCTCGGATCGGAAGTCATAGCTCGGCGGCTTCGCGTGCATCGGTTGCAGGGCGGCGTCGGTGCCGGCCGATTCCGCCTCGGCGGCGCGCAGGTCCGCGAGCGCTTCGCCGAGCACGCGCATCGCGACGCGGTAGCGCACCCATCGATGGTTGCGCCAGCCCGTGACCGTGCCGGGCGGTGGTTCGGGGTGCGCGTAGTGGTCGAGCAGCAGCTGGCCCGCGCGCTCGCCACGCACCGCGACGCGCCGGATCAACGGCGCGCCCATGCGCAGGTTGAGGCCGCCTTCGGTGGATTCGAGGCGTACCGCGACGATGCGGTCGCGGTAGCCCGGGATCGCGAGCTGGGTGCTGTCGCCCCAGCCTTGCATCGTCTCGATGATCGCGCCGATGAAGCCGCCGAGTCCGCGGCGGCCGCCGCGCTCGACCTCGATCACGCGCGTGGTCGCGCCGCTGCCGTTGTGCGCGGGCATCCAGACATAGTCGTCGGGATCGACCGGATCCTGCGGGATGAAGCTCGCGTCGACGAGGTTGATGCCGAACGTCGGCCGCGCGGGCAGCAGCGCATCGAAATAGTGGATCGGGAAGTTGCTGCAGATGCCGCCGTCGGAAAACCAGATGCGCTCGGCGACGCTGACCCACGCGCCGCGTCGCGCGCGATCGGGATCCCGCCGCTGGCGCCACAGCGGCACCGCCGAGAGCAGCAGCGGGAACGCCAGGCTCATGCGCAGCGGCACGAGCACCGGCAGGTCCTGCATCGCGGGCAGGCGGTAGCGGCCCGCGAGCACCCCACCCTCGATGCGGCCCGGCGAGTCCGCGATCAGTGCATCGACGATGATCGGCGGGAACACGCGCCGCATCTCGGCTTCATCGAAGCAGAACGCCTCGCTCTCGAGCGGAAAGCTGTAGGGCCTGCCATGGCTGAGCGACGTCGTCATCAGCCGCAGGTCGATCGCGCGCATGCCCGCGCGGTGGCAGGCCTCGGCCGCGATGTAGTCCGCGCGCGCGTGCGGGCCGCGCCAGAGATCACCGAAGCGCAGCGGGCGATCGACCGCGAGTCCCGCCAGCGACTGCAGCGTCGCATGCAACCACGGCGTCAGCGCGTCCGCGTCGCCGAGTCCGGAGCACAGGCCGTAGCCATTGGCCGGGATGCGCCGCAATGCGCTCAGCACGATCGCAGCCGCGAGCGCGACGAAGTAGACGACGGCCGCGACGAACATCCCCGCGAGCAGCGCGGCCCACGAGACCGGGTCGTCCCAGACGAAGTCGGTGCGTGCGAACAGCAGCAGGAACGCGGCGGCGACCACCGCGAGCGCGAGCAGCGCGGTCGCCGGGAAACTGCGCACGGCCGCGAGCAGCCAGCGCCATGCGGCAAGGCCCCAGCGCGGCCGTTCGGGCATCAGGCCTGCGACGAGCAGTGCGAACAGTTCGCGCGTCGAGGCATCGGGCTGGAACAGGCCGAACAGGCGCGTGTCGCCGGCGCGGCCCTCCACCACCGGGCTCGCGAGCTCGTCCGGCAACGCGGCGAGCCGCTCGAATCCGCCGCCCGCGCGCCCGTATTCGGCCGCCGCCGCCGCGGCCGCCGCGATCGCGCCGGCGGAGGCGCCGCCGAGTGCGCGCAACCGGTAGTGGGCCGCGAGTTTCGCGATCGCGCGCGGGTAGACGATCCCGCTCGTGATGCCGCCCTTCATCACGACGTCGCATTCGGGCATCGATGCCCCTGCGGCCCGTTCCATGTCGTGCTCCCGTCCGTCGCGCGTCGCCCGCGCGCCGCCACGATACTCCGTGCTGCAGCACCGGAAGGCGCGACGCTTCACGGCATCGACGGCACGCGCATCGTGCCCGCCGCGCGCGGAGCCGCGGCCCCGGGTTCGTCGCGCGAAAGGCTCGAGGCTGAAGCCCCTCCCACAAGGGCTTCCGGCGCATTCGCGTGGGGGCAGCGCCTACTCGTGTTTCGGCGACGGCGTGCCGCGCAGGCGCTGGAACAGCGTGACGACGCCGAGCACGAGCGCACCCGCGACGATGCCGACCAGCGCATTGGCGAGCGCGCCGACCACGCTGCCCCAGGTGCCGTCCGGCAACAGGCCCTCGATCGCGTGGTGCAACGGCGGCACGCTGTGCACGAGGATGCCGCCGCCGACGAGGAACATCGCGGCGGTGCCCGCGAACGAAAGGCCTTTCATGAGCCACGGCGCCGACACCAGGATCGCGCGCCCGAACGCGGCGGCGGCCCGCCCCTTGCGCGTGAGCCAGAGGCCGAGGTCGTCGAGCTTGACGATGCCGGCGACGAAGCCGTACACGCCGACCGTCATCGCGAGTGCGATCGCGACCAGCACGAGCACCTGCTGCAGGAACGGCTGGCCACCGACCACGCCGAGCGAGAGCACGATGATCTCGGCCGACAGGATGAAGTCGGTGCGGATCGCACCCTTGATCTTGTCCTTCTCGAGCGCGACCACGTCGGTGTGCGCATCCACGAGGGCACGCAGGTGCTCGGCCCGGTGCGCGTCTTCGTCCTTGCCGTGCAGGAAGCGGTGGGCGAGCTTCTCCACGCCTTCGTAGCAGAGGTAGGCGCCGCCGATCATCATCAACGGCGTGATCGCCCACGGCAGCCACGCGCTGATCGCGAGTGCGGCCGGCACCAGGATCGCCTTGTTCACCAGCGAGCCGCGCGCGACCGCCCACACCACCGGCAGTTCGCGGCTCGCGCTCACGCCGGTGACCTGCTGCGCATTGAGCGCGAGGTCGTCGCCGAGCACGCCCGCGGTCTTCTTCGCGGCGACCTTGGTCAGCACCGCGACGTCGTCGAGCACGCTCGCGATGTCGTCGAGCAGCAGGAACAGGCTTCCACCGGCCATGCGTCGGGATTCCTTCGGTCAGGTAGTCGGATTCTCGCCGATCACGCCGGCGTCTGCGCGTCGCTCGCGAGCCCGTGTCGCGCGAGCACCGAGCGGACCGGCGCGATCGCGCGCTCGACCTCGTCGCCGCGCGGCACCACGCGCGGGCGCGCGTCGAGCGTGCAGCGCACGGCGCGCGCGAGCAGCGCGGCATGCGCCTTCGCGAGTGCCGAGGCGTCACCGGGATCGAGCACGCCGGCCGCCTGCGCGGCCGCGATCAGGTCGGCCGAATTGCCGCTCGCGAGCAGCGTCGGATGGCTGGCCGCGTGGCGCAGCACCAGCCACTGCAGCAGGAACTCGATGTCGACGAGCCCGCCCGCGCCCTGCTTGAGGTCGAAGCGTGCCGCGTCGGAACGATCGCGCTCGGCGCGCCAGCGTTCGCGCATCGCGGCGATCTCGCCGAGCAGCGCGGCGGGATCGCGATCGACCGCGAGCAGTTCGGCACGCAGGAGCGCGAAGCGGCGCGACAGCGCGGCGTCGCCGGCGATCGCGCGCGCGCGCACCAGCGCCTGCAGTTCCCAGGTCCAGGCGCGCTCGCGCTGGTAGCCCGCGTACGCATCCAGGCTCTGCACGAGCATGCCCTTGCTGCCGTCCGGTCGCAGCCGCACGTCCACTTCGTAGAGTCGCCCCGCGCGCGTGAGCATGCCGAGCAGGTGCACGATGCGCTGCGCGAGCCGTGCGTACCAGCGCGTGCCGTCGATCGGCTTGGGTCCGCCCGATTCGCCGCGCGCACGCGCCGGATCGTAGAGGAACACGAGGTCGAGATCCGAGCCGAACCCGAGTTCCGCCCCGCCGAGGCTGCCGTAGGCCACGACCGCGAGTCCCGACGGCGACGCCGCGATCGCTCGTTCCAGACCGCCGGGCGCGGCCACGAGCGGGGCCGGGACAGCGGCCGCGTCGCCGCCGGGCCATCCATGCGCGAACGCGAGTTCGCGCTCGGCAATGCGCAGCACCGCGCGCAACACCGCGGCGGCGACGTCGGACAGGCTGCGCGCGGCGCTGACCGCATCGAGGCGCCGGCCGATGAACGCGAGGCCGATGCGGAACAGGGCCGACTGGCGCACTTCCTGGATCGCATCGATCTCGGCCTCGGGATCGGCGTCACCGAGGGTCGCGAGCCGGCGCGCGAGTTCGTCGTCGAGGTCGCGCGCGGGCATCGCGTCGACGCGGTCGTCGAACAGATCGTCGAGCAGCATCGGATGCGCGACCACGCGGTCGGCGAGGAACGCACTCGCGGCGAACACCGCGGCAAGCCGCTTCATCGCGGCGGGCTGCTCGTCGAGCAGCGCGAGATAGACAGAGCGACGCGCGACCGCCTGCACGAGCCGCAGCAGGCGCACGAGGCAGCGCAGGGGTTCGGGCTGCGCGGCCGCCGCGGCGAAGATCGCGGGCATCACGCGATCGAGCCGCTCGCGCGCGCGCGCCGACATCGTGCGCAGCGTGCTGCCGCCGACCAGCGCTTCGAGCTCGGCCGCCGCCTCGGCGGCGGGCGCGAAACCCGCGGATTCGAGCATCGCCGTGTCGATGCCGTCACCGACCACGAGCTGGCGCCAGAACGCCGGCCACTCGGCCTGCTCGCGACGCGCGTCGCCGCGCGCCTCGACCGCCATCAACGCGGCGAACTCGTCCGCGACCGCACTGCGATGCGCCTCGAGTTCACCTGCGAGCGCGTGCCAGTCGCGATGGCCGAGTGCGAGCGCGATGCGCTCGCGCGTCGAGGCGTCAGCCGGGATCTCGTGCGTCTGCTGGTCGCCGAACATCTGCACGCGGTTCTCGAGCCGGCGCAGGAACCGGTACGCCTCGCGCAGGCGTCGCGCGCGGCCGCCCGGGATGAAACCGAGCTGCTCGCAGGCCGCGAGCGCCGGCAGCAGGCCGCGCACGCGCAGCGTCGGCTCGCGTCCGCCGCGGATCAGCTGCACGAGCTGCACGATGAACTCGATTTCGCGGATGCCGCCGGGGCCGAGCTTGAGATGGTCGGAGAGATCCTTGCGCGCGACCTCGGCGTCGATCAGCGCCTTCATCTCGCGCAGGCCCGCGAACGCGCCATAGTCGAGGTAGCGCCGGAACACGAACGGGCGCAGCGTGTCGAGCATGCGTGCGCCCGCGGCCCGATCGCCGGCAGCCGGCCGCGCCTTGATCCACGCATAGCGTTCCCAGTCGCGTCCCTCGCGCTGGAAATACTGCTCCATCGCGATGAACGAGAGCGCGGGCCGACCCGCATTGCCGAAAGGCCGCAGGCGCAGGTCGACGCGATAGACGTAGCCGTCCGCATCGCGCCCGGCGATCAGCGCGACCAGCGCCTGGCCGATGCGCGCGTAGTACGCACCTGCGTCGAGCGGGCGCGCGCCGTCGCTGCTGCCGCCTTCCGCATACGCGAACACGAGATCGACGTCGGACGAGAAATTGAGTTCTGCGCCGCCGAGCTTGCCGAGCGCGAACACGACGAGGCGTTGCGGCTGCCCGTTCGCGCCGCGCACGACGCCGTGGCGCTGCACGACCTCGTGTTCGGCGCCGCGCAGCGCGGCCTCGAGGCAGGCATCGGCGAGCACCGAGGCGCCCGCAAGCGTGGTCTCCACGCCATCGTCGCCATTGACGTCGCGCCAGATCAGCCGCAACGCTTCGCGCAGCCGGAAGCGGCGCAGCTCCATCCGCAGCGCGTCGCCTTGCAGCGCCATCAGCGGACCCGCGCGCGCGTCGGCGTGGCGCGGGTCGCTCATCAGCAGCAGCAACTCCGGCCCGAGCAGGCCGGGATCGCGCAGGAAGCTCTGGTACGCGAAATCGCTCGCGAGCAGCACGCGCTGCAGGTGGTCGTCGACGCCCGCGTCGTCGTGGAACGGCACCGCGGCCTCGCGGCAAGCGGCCTCGAGCCGTGACAGGCGATCGTTCAGGAAAGCGGCGACCGGGCGCGGCCACTGGGCAGGTTGCAGCATGCGCCGATTGTGGCAGCAGCCGGCGCGCCGCGTCAGCCGGAGGCGGCGCCCGCGCGACACCGATCCTGACGTTCGGTTAACGCGCCGTTGCCGCTGTCATGGCATTGTCGCGCCCCTGTCATGAGAACGACTCCATCCCCCTCGCTCGCGGCGCTCTGGCTCTCGCGCCCCCCGCTCCTGCGCGAAAGCGCGGGCGTGGTCGCGTGCGTGCTGATGCTGATGCTGCTCGTCGCACGACTGGACCCCGGCATCGAGCTGTCGGGCGGCGGCCTGCGCGACGGCCTGCGGCTGCTGATGCTGAACATGGTGCCGGCCCTCGCGCTGTTCTCGCTGCTGCTCGCGCTGACGCGGCGGCTGGTGCTGTCGAGCTGGCTGGTGCTGCTGTCGATCGGCGCGCTGTACGGCGCCAACACCGCCAAGCTCGGCATGCTCGAAACCCCGCTGCTGCCGGCGGACCTGCGGTTCCTCGCCGAACCCGGTCCAGCGATCGAGCTGTTCTCCAAGTACCTGCACGTCGATGCGCTGCGCTGGATGCTGATCGCGGTCGGCGCGGCATTGACCGTCGCGCTCGTGCGCGAGCGCCCGCTCAAGGCACTGGCCGGCTGGCGTGCCGTGGTGCTAGGCGCTGCCACCTGCGTGCTCGGTGCAAGCCTGATGGCGGGTGCCTCGCCGTGGCGGCGCATGTACCAGTCGGCCGAGGCGACGTTCCAGCCGTGGGCGCTGACCGAGAGCTCGGTGCACACCGGACTCATCGGCAGCCTGCTGCTCTACCACTGGCAGATCGGCGGCGGCGACGTGCCATCGGCCGACCGCGCGGCCGCGCTCGCTCTGCTCTCGGCGCATGCGCCCGAGCTGCGCGCGGGCCTGGCCAACGCGACCAGCGCCGGGGAGCTGCCCGACATCGTCGTCGTGCAGAGCGAGTCGCTGTTCGACCCGGCGCGCCTCCAAGGCGTGCTCAGTGGCCGCTGGCTGCCGCAGTTCCATCGCCTCGCGCGCAAGTCGAGCCATGGCGAGCTGACCGTGCCGACCTTCGTCGGCGGGACGATCCGCACCGAGTTCGAGGTGCTGACCGGCGCCCCGCTCGCGAGCCTCGGCGGCGTGCAGTACCCGTGGCTGGAGCTGTCGCTCGACCACTACCCGGGCATCGCGAGCGTGCTCGGCGAGCGCGGCTACCGCCGCCTCGCGGTGCATCCGAACGCGGCCGCGTTCTGGAACCGCTCGCGCGCCTATCCCGCGCTCGGCTTCGACCGCTTCATTGACGGCAGCGCGTTCGATCCGGAACGCATCGTCGGTCTGTTCACCTCCGACGAGGCGATGACCGACCGCGTGCTCGAGGAGCTCTCGGACGAGGGCCCGCCGCAGTTCCTGTTCGCGGTGAGCATGGAGAACCACGGTCCGTTCGACTGGCGCCCGAACCTCGACCAGGAGCGCCTCGCGAAGCTGCCGATGCCCGAGCAGCTCGACGCGGGCGGGCGCCTGTGGTTCGGCAACTACCTGTACCTGCTCGACGACGCCGACCGCGAACTCGGCCGCCTCGCGAGCGCATTGGCCAAGCGCGAGCGGCGCACGCTGCTGCTGTTCTACGGCGACCACCTGCCGGGGCTTGCGCCGGTGTACTTCCAGCTCGGTTTCGATGATGGCCGCGACGCGGCCCAGCAGCCGGTGCCGTGGCTGCTGTTCGACAGCAGGAACCCGCGCCAGCATCGCCGCGACGCGCACGCGTGGATGCTGCCCGCGCTGCTGCTCGACGCGGCCGGCATCCGTGACGACGCCTACTTCAACCTGCTCGCTTCGCTCGCGCGTTCGCCCGACTTCGATCCGGACGATCCTGCCACCGCCGCAGGCATGCACGCGATCGCGCGCCTGCACCTGCGCGGCGAGCTCGACGAGGTGCTCGGCGAAACGCTCGGCCTCGCGGCCCTGCCCCGCAGCGAACCCGATCGCGGCTGATCGGCGCGGTGCGCCGGAGTTCCAGAACCTGAACCACGGAGCACACGCAGAAGGCGCTTCACCCTGAAGCGCGTTCCGGGTGTGCTCGGCGTGCTCCGTGTTTCCATCTCTCTGCGCCTCGGGCGTCCGCCCGCCCCTCCGCGCTAGACTGATGGTTGTCCCAACCGGGCCCGTTCCGGCGTTTTCGCAGGAATGACCGACCTCGCGAGCCTTGCATGAGCGCGACACGACCGGAGCTGCGCGAACTGTTCGAGGCCGCGCTGGCCCAGCCCGAGGGCGTGCGTGCGCAGTGGCTGGACCTCCACTGCGAAGATGCGGCCACGCGCGCGACGATCCTGCGCATGATCGCGGCCGATGGCGACGGCACCGCCGCGCGCCTGATCGACACGCCGGTCGAGCAGTTGTTCGAGCGCGTCGGCGAAGGCGCTCCCGAGCGCCCGCCGCTCGGCACGCGCATCGGTGCCTACACGCTCGATCAGGCGCTCGGCGAAGGCGGGTCCTCGATCGTGTTCCGCGCGACGCGCGAGCAAGCCGGCGTGCGCCAGAGCGTCGCGTTGAAGCTCCTGCGGCGCGGGCTCTTCACGCCCGAGGAACATCGCCGCTTCCGCGCCGAGCGCCACGCGCTCGCGCAGCTGCGCCACCCCGGCATCGCGCAGCTCATCGAAGGCGGCGTCACCGACGCGGGCATTCCGTACATCGCGCTCGAACTCGTCGATGGCGAGCCGATCACCGACCACGTGCGTCGGCACGCGCTCGACCTGCGCCGGCGCCTCGCGCTGTTCGTGCAGGTGTGCCGCGCGGTCGAGGCCGCGCACCGCGCGTTGATCGTGCATCGCGACCTCAAGCCCTCGAACGTGCTGGTCACGCACGAAGGCAACGTGAAGCTGCTCGACTTCGGCATCGCCAAGCTGCTCGAACCCGACGCCGATGCGCACGCGACGCACACGCTGCAACGCGCGATGACGCCCGCCTACGCCGCGCCCGAGCAGTTCCACGACGGGCCGATCACGACCGCGACCGACGTCTACGCGCTTGGCGTGCTGCTGGCCGAGCTCATGACCGGCCGCCGGCGTGGCCACGGCGACACGCGCACGCCGTCCTCGCAGGTCGACCAGGACACCGGGCCCGGCGTGCTGCCCGCGCCACCCGCGAAGACCCGCCGGCAGCTGCGTGGCGACCTCGACAACATCGTGCTGAAGGCGACCGCCGAGGAGCCCGAGCGCCGCTACGCGTCGGCCGGCGCATTCGCCGAGGACGTCCTGCGCCATCTCGACGCGCGGCCGGTGCAGGCGCATCCGCCGTCGGCGTGGTACCGCACGCGCAAGTTCGTCGCGCGCCATCGCGGCGGCGTGGTGACGACCGCCGCGTTCGTGCTCGCGGTGTTCGCGGCGCTCGGCGTCGCGCTGTGGCAGGCCGGTGTCGCGCGCGAGCAGGCGCGCCTCGCACGCGACCATGCGCAACGCGCGCAGGCGGTGCGCGACCTGCTGGTCGACCTGTTCGACGCGGAGATCCCGTCGCGCCCGCGCGGCGAGATGCCGGGCACGGCCGAGTTGCTCAAACTGGGCACGCAACGCGCGCTCGACGACCTCGCGGCGACACCCGCCGTGCAGGGCGAACTGCTGGTCGCGCTCGGTCGCGTCTACGACCACCTGGCGCTGCCCGAGCAGGGCGAGCGCGTGCTCGATGCGGCGGTGGCGGCCGCGCGCCGCGTCGATCCGCCGGATCGCGCCCTGCTCGCCGCGGCGCTCAGCGAACGCGGCGAACTCGACGTGTCGCGCAACCGCTATCCCGAAGCGCTCGCGTTCCTCGAGCAGGCGATCGCGCTGCAGCGCGAGGTCGCGCCGGACAGCCTCGCGCTCGCGCTGAGCCTGGACCGGCAGTCGCATGCGCGCAGTCAGATCGGCGAGCACGCCGCCGCGATCGCGGGCTACCGCGAAGCGCTCGCGATCCGCGAACGCCTGTTGCCCACCGACGACGCCGAGATCATCAACAGCTACGACTCGCTGACGAACGCGCACCTGCGCGCGGGCCAGGCGCGCGAAGCCCTGCCGTTGTCGCAACGCGCGGTCGCCGGCGCGCGCTCGAAGTTCGGCGACAATCACGTGAAAACCGCGCACTATCTCAAGAACCAGGCGACCACGCAGGCCGCGCTGCGCAACTTCGCCGAGGGTGCGCGGCTCACTGCCGAGGCGGTCGCGATCGAGCGCACGCTGTACCCGAAGCGCAGTCCCGACATCGTCAACGGCCTCAACAACCTCGGCGTGATGAACCTCACGCTCGGCCGGCTCCTGGCTGCGCGCGAAGTGCTCGCGGAAGGTCGCGACATCAACGAGGAAGCCGGGCGCGGCGTGTCGATGGGCCAGACCTTCGTGCTCGGCAACCTCGCGCGCGTCGAGCAGGCGCTCGGTGACGACGCACGGGCAGCCGCACTGCTCGATCGCGCGATCGCGATCGCCACCGACGTGGTCGGGGAAGCGCACGCGCGCACGCGTTCGCTCGTCGTGCAGCGCGACGAGGTCGCGCTGGGGGCGCCCGGCGCCGATGCGGCCGTGATCGAGGCGCGCATGCGCGAAGTGCTCGCGCATGCGGACGGACTCGGCCAGTTCCGCGCGCGCACCGAAGTCGAGGCGCATCGCGTGCTCGGTCGAGCGCTCGCGGCGCTCGGGCGCGACGACCAGGCCGCGCTCGAACTCTCCGCTGCAGTCGCATTGCTGCCTGCGACCCAGGTCGACCCGCTGCTGTTGCCCACCGTCGCGGCCCTCGCGCGATGGCAGCGTGCGCACGCGCGGGAAGCCGACGCTGAGGCGCTGCTGCGCACCTGGATCCAGCGCGCCGGCGCCGAATGGCCCGCGACGCACCCCGCGATCGCGAACCTCGACCTCGAACTCGCCGAACTGCTGCACGCACGCGGCGCGCCCGAAGCGGCCGAGTTCGCGGCCACGGCGCGCGCGGGCTTCGCCGAACTGCCGGCGACGCATCCCTCGCAACGACGCCTCGCCGCGCTCGCGACCGCGCGTTAGGCTTAGGCGCGGCCCGCGTCCGTTGCGCCGCTTGCGCTGCTTCTGCTGCTCCTGCTCCTGCTTCCGCCGCTTGCGGGGGAAGGTGCGGCGAAGCGGCAGAAGGGGGCCGTCGCGGAGACCCCTTCTCCGGCAGGCGGAGAAGGTACCGACGCTCAGGCCGCGCGCTTCTGCGCGGCCTCCGCGAGGATCGCCTGCGCGACCCACTCGCCACTTTCGACGCCGCCTTCCATGAAGCCCTGGTTGTCGAACGCGCAATGCTCGCCGGCGAAGTGGAGGTTGCCGACGCGCTCGCCCATCGCTCCGCGCAGCGTGGTCCACTGGCCTGGACGCAGGCACGCATAGCTGCCGAGCGACCACGGATGGCTCGGCCAGTGGAAGCGCGCTTCGCGCATGCCTGCGCGCGCGCTGCCGATGCCGGGGAAGATCGCCTCGAGCTGGCGCACCGCATCGTCGGCCTGCTGCTTCGGCGTGCCCTCGCCGATCGCGACGCCGTGGCGGCCGCCGCAGAAGTTGGTCAGGATGCCCGCCGTACCGGGCTGCATGCGGCTCGTTTCCCAGGTCGTCTGCAGCGGCAGGTCGCTGTAGCTCGCGCCGCCACTCGCGTGGCGCGTGCGCCAGACGCGCTCGTCGAATCCGATCATGAGCTTCGCATTGGTCCCGTAACCGAGTTCGGCGATCGCGCGGCGCTTCGCGCGCGGCAGGTCGACGTCGAGGCGTACCTGGCGCAGCGTCGTGAACGGCACCGCGAGCACCACCTGCGAGGCGCGCGCCTCGAAGGCGCCGGTGCCGCGCTTGAACGAGAGCACGTAGCGGCCGCCAGCGTCCTCGCGCACGGCTTCGAGGACCGCGCCGGTCTCGATCGCATCGTCGAGCTTGGCGCCGAGTCCGTGCACGACGCGATCGTTGCCTCCACGCACGTGGAAACGCTCGTCGCTCTCGCCGAAGATCCGGAACGTCTCGTTGCCGGGGTCGATGAAGGTCAGGAAATTCAGCGCCGACTGCTCGTCGCACTCGAGGCCCATCTCGGTCGCGTAGGCGACTTCGATGAGTTCGCGCAACCAGCCCGAGGCACCCTGGCGGTCGAGCCATTGCGTCATCGATTCGCGGTCGAGCGCTTCGGCGCCGCCGGGCGCGGCATAGGTGATCTGCGCGTCCGGCAATGTGGCCGCATCGCGTGCGATCGCGTCGGCGAGCGGCGCGAACGCCTGCAGGATCTCGTGTTCGGAATGGCGGCGCCCGCCATGGAACCAGATGTCGCCGAAGCCCGCGGTCGGATCCTGCGCGAGGTCGTCGAGTTCGAGGCCGAGTTCGGCCGCGAGCGCGCGCATGCGCACGTGCCCGGAGTCGATGAGTTCGCCGCCGAGTTCGCACACCTGCGCATCCGCGAAGTGGCCGCGCAGCGACAGCATGCGGCCACCGATGCGCGATTGCGCCTCGTAGACGCGAACGCCGCGGCCGGCCTCGCGCAGCCGATGCGCGCAGGCGAGTCCCGCGATGCCGGCGCCGACGATCACGACGTCGTCGCCGGGCAAGGTCGCGCGCGGCAGCGGCACGCGCGCGCAGGCCGCGAGCGTGAGCAGGCCCGCCGCGCCCGCCGCCTGCCGCACGAATCGGCGCCTGCCCGCATCGATGCGGTGCTCGCGCTCGCGCGCGACGAGTTCGCCGAGCGGTTCTCCGGTGCGATGCGACATCGCGGCGAGCACTGCGGCGCGCCGCAGCAGGTCCACGAATGCGGTGCGTGCCATGGCCGTCCCCTCCCCGGGATGTGGTGCGCGCAGCCTAGCGCGAAGGCGGCGATGTCGCCACGACGGCAACCGAGTGGCCCCTGCGGCCGCCGCATCGCGTGACCCCCTGGATACGCACCCATGCGAAGGAAGCCCGTGATGACCCTGCCTCCACCTCGCGGTCGCAAGCGCGTGCCCGGGTCGACGGCCCGCGCCGCAGCATTGGCTGCCTGCCTTGCAGGCGCGCCCGCGGCCGCCGACACCGTGCTCGTCTCGGTCGCGCTCGATCCTGCCGACGGTGGCAACGACCATGTGCTGCCGACGCCTTCGCTGTCGGCGGACGGGCGCTTCATCGCATTCACGTCGTGGGCGTCTAACCTCACCGACCCGATGCCGAATCCGAACGACAACCAGCCCGACGTCTACGTGCGCGACTTGCTGCTCGGCACGACCGTGCGCGTGAGCGATCCGGCCGACGGCGGCGACTATGCGAACGCGCGCAGTACCTCGCCCTCGATCTCGGCGAACGGGCGCATCGTCGCGTTCGTGTCGCATGCGAGCGACCTGATTCCGGACGACCCGCCGGGCTTCGGCAGCGACATCTACGTGCGCGACCTCGACGCCGGCGTGATCGAGCGCATCACGCTCGCGCTGGACGGCACCAGCGCGCCGGACGGGGCCAGTTCCAGCCCCGACCTGTCGGCCGACGGGAGCATGATCGCGTTCCACTCGGCCGCGAGCGATCTCGCTGCGGGCGACGCGCAGGACAACCACGACGACATCTTCGTGCATGACCGCGCAACCGGCACCACGACCAAGCTGACCCCGAACGCCGACTTCTTCAGCCACGCGCCCGCGATCTCCGCCGATGGCGAGCACGTGGCTTTCCACAGCCGCGCGACCAATCTCGTTGCGGGCGACGTGAACGGCCGCGATGACGTGTTCGTGCGCCACCTGGCGTCGGCCACCACGGAGCTCGTCAGCGTCGCCGACGACGGCGGAAGTTCCGACGGCCACAGCGATTCGGCCGCGATCTCCGCGAGCGGGCGCTACGTGGTCTTCACGAGCAGTGCGTCCGACCTCGTCGCCGACGACGGCAACGCGTTCACCGACGTGTTCGTGCGCGATCTCGAGACCGGCACCACCACGCTCGTCTCGCGCGGCCACGATGGAGCGCCCGCGGACGAGCACTCCTACAACCCGTGCATCTCCGACGACGGCTCGATCATCGCGTTCCACTCCGATGCCTCGAACCTGGCGGTCGACGACGCGAACGGCAGCGGCCGCGACGTGTTCGTCCACGACGTCGCCAGCGGCGTGACCTGGCGAGCGAACCGCGCGCTCGACGGCGGCAATGGCGACGGCATCGCGGAGAACTGCGGCCTCTCGGGCGACGGGCGCCGTCTCGCGTTCGAATCCACCTCGGCCGATCTCGTCGAATCCGATCCGAACGGCGCGGTCAGCGACATCTTCCGCACCGATGTCGCTGGCGATCGCATCTTCGCCGACGACTTCGACTGACGATCGGGCTTCGACGCGGCTGGCCCCCGAGGCCGCGGTGCGCCGTGGATGCAGTCACGCCACAAGGGATCGTCCGCATGACCGCCCGACCTACCGTGATCCACGCCGCATTGGCCTGCCTCGCGCTCACGCTGCCGACTGCGGGGGCACGTGCCGACGACGGCGATCCCGACCCGACGTTCGACGTCGATGGCCGCGCCTGGCATGTGTGGCCCGCGGATTTCGTGCAGGCCGAAACGACCGCGGTCGCGACGCTTCGCGACGGCAGCGTCGTCGCCGCCGGATGGGTCGACCGCGGCGACGACAACCGCGACTTCGCGCTCGTGAAGTTCCGCAGCGACGGCAGCCTCGATACGACCTTCGGCGTCCAGGGGACGCGCGTCGTCGCGTTCGACCTCGTCGCGGGCGGCGACGACCGCGCGTTCGGCGTGTTCGAACGATCCGACGGCAAGTTGCTGGTTGCCGGCAGTGCCGGGATCGACGCGGCGCCGTACGCGCTTCCGGCCAGCCTGCGCCTGCATGCGGACGGGCAACTCGATGCGACGTACGGCACCGGCGGCAAGGCGTGGGTGACCGACACGCCGTGGAACTCCCCGAGTTTCGTGTTCGCGCACGCGGCGCAGGATGCCGCAGGACGCATCGTGCTCGCGGGCCTCTGCACGAACTGCGGCCAGGGTGGATTGCCGGACTTCGTCGCGATGCGCCTGACCACGACCGGCGCAGCCGACGCGACATTCGGCAACGACGGCTACGCGAGCTTCGGTCGCGAAGGACCGGACGGATCCTGGATGGTCGAGCGCGCCAGCGGTGTCGCGATCGATCGCCAGGGTCGCGTGCTGCTCGCCGGCCACGAGGAAACCTATACCGATCCGGACGAACGCCAGCGTCCGCTGCTGCTGCGCCTCACGCCGGCAGGCGTGCCGGATGCGACCTTCGGCAACGGCGGGCACGTCGTGCTCGACATGCTCGGTAGCTGGGACGCCTCCGCGCTCGCGGCGGATCCGGGCAATGACTCGGTGATGCTCGCACTCAACACGACCCACATGCCGGCGGTGGTGCCGGCGACGTTCCTCGTGCGCGTGCGCAGCACCGGCGTGCTCGACACCGTTTTCGGCGAGGGCGGACTGGTCGGGCTGCAATGGGCCGAAGGCAACGCGGTGCATGCGCTCGCGATCGATGCGGAGCGTCGCATCAACGCGGCAGGCTGGGTCGATCCAGACGGCGCCGCGGAGGCCTACTTCTTCGCCGCGCGCGTCCTGCACGACGGGACGCTCGACGCGTCGTTCGACGGCAACGGCGTGTGCCAGCTCGCGATGCCGATCGACACCAACACGCATGCGCGCGCGTCAGCGATCGGCCTGTCGGGTGGCCGCCCGGTACTCGCGGGTTCGCTCTACGACGTGGTCGGGTCGCGCTTCGCAACGGGGATCGCGCGCCTGCAGTCGGATCGGATCTTCGCCGACGGGCTCGAGCCCTGAGCGCCCGGCAGGCGGGAGCGCCGGGCGGCGTTCGATCGCGTGCGGCCCGGTGTTCGGATGTTGGCCCCGGACGCCGCGCGCGGCCGTGGTAGTGCATGACGCGGCACTCCGCCGCGTCCCCATCTGGGAGAGGAAGCCGTGGACCTGAAACACCTGTTGTTCTCGTTCGAAGGGCGGGTCGGCCGTGGACCCTACTGGGCCCTCGTCGTCGCATCGCTGGTGCTGTTCGGCGTGCTCGGCGGCGCCAGCGTGATGAGCATGTTCAACGGTGCCGATCCGACGGCCGCCGCCGGCGGCATGAGCACCGCGATGGCTGTCGCTGGCCTGCTGTTCCTGTGGCCCGCACTCGCGATCCAGGCCAAGCGCTGGCACGATGTCGACAAGTCGGCCTGGTGGATCCTGATCAACCTGGTGCCCTTGGTCGGCGGCCTGATCGCGCTGGTGTTCAACGGCTTCGTCGCGGGCACGCCGGGCACGAACCGCTTCGGCGCGCCACCTGCGGCGACCGCCCCCGCGCGCGCCAGCGCCGCCTGAGCGCATCGCGTACGGCCCTGCCACGGGGCTGCCCGCTCCGTGGCAGGATTTGCGAGGAAGCTGCATGTCGCCCGTGTCGAACACCCGCCGCTTTTCGCCCGTAGCCCGCGTTGCCGGCTCGCTCGCACTGGCCGTGCTGACCGGCATCGCCCTCGCGCGCGCTGCGGACGGGGACCTCGATCCTGCGTTCGGCGGCGGCGTCGCCTACGCGCACTGGGCCACGCTTTCGACCACGCGCGTGCAGCTCGCCGTGGATCCGGCGGGTGCCGTGTTCGTCACTGCGGCTGCGACCGCCAGTGGAAGCTTCGACTATCGCTTCGCCGCGGCGAAGTTCCGCGCAGACGGCAGCGCAGATTCCAGCTTCGGTTTCCAGGGCCTGCGCACGATCCAGATCGACCTCGTCGAGGAAGGCGCGGATATCGCGCTCGGCGCATTCGTGCTGCCCGGTTCGCGCCTGATGATGCTCGGCACCGCGGAAATGCCGGGCAACGCCTCCGCGCCCGCGCTGGTCCGGCTCACCGCGGCCGGAAATGCCGATCCCGCGTTCGGCTCGAATGGCCGTCGCGTGATCGCGTCGGCACCGTGGCCGCTGGCCGACATCGACATCCGGTTCGTCGCGCGCCAGCGCGATGGCAAGGTCCTGTTCGGTGGCTGGGGTGATACCGCGCCGCAGCAGCGCAGCGCGATCGTGCTTCGCGTCGATGCCGAGGGCGTGCCCGACCCCGCGTTCGGCGACGCAGGCTGGGCGTCGCTGCCGGTGCCGTGGCCCTCGCAGTTCAAATCGATCGCGCTCGATGCGGACGCACGCATCGTGCTCGCGGGCTGGGACGGCGATCTCTCCAACACCGCGCACGTGCCGCTGCTCGCGCGCTTCCTGCCGGACGGCTCGCCCGATGCGTCGTTCGGCATCGGCACCGGCTACGTGCGCCTCGTCGACGTGCCATCCGCGCCGCCGCAGGGTGGCTGGATCAGCAATGCGCTCGCCGCCGACCGCGACGGCTCGCTGCTGCTGGCGCTGACCGTCGACGAGGATCTGGACGGCATGGCTGCCGGCATCGTGCGCGTGCGCGCGAACGGCACGCTCGACACGGGCTTCGGCATCGGCGGGCTGCGTCCGCTCGATCTCGAGAACGGCACGCGCATCGACGCGCTCGCGCTGCGCGGCGATGGCCGCATCCTCGCGACCGGCAAGATCCAGCCCACCGGCGGTGGCACCGACGTGCTGGTCGCGCGCCTGCGCGCGAACGGCAGCCTCGATCCGGGATTCGATGGCAATGGCGTCGTGCGATTCGAACTGGGGCCGGATACCGACATGGCCAGCGCGCTCGCATTCAGCGCCGGCAAGCCCGTGATCGCGGGCTACGCCGATCGCGGGACGGATTTCGACGCGTTTGCGCTGCGGTTGCAGTCGGACTACCTGTTCGTCGACTCATTCGACTGAGGCCGTTGCGCGCGGCGCAAGGCGTCAGCGCCCAGCGCGGCCGCCTGCGCCTCGCCCGTACGCTGTTCGGCCGCGGACGCATATACGCGCCAGACGCACCCTCCGACGTCGTCGGCGACGAGCAGCGCACCATCGCGCGCGATCTCGACACCGACCGGACGGCCGTAGGCGTCGCCGTCACCATCGAGGAACCCGCCGAGCACGTCTTCGGGCGGGCCTGCGGGCTTGCCGGCGATGAAGGGCACGAACACGACCTTGTAGCCACTCGGAACACGCCGGTTCCACGATCCGTGCTGGCCGACGAACGCGCCCGCGCGGAAACGCGCGGGCAACGCATCGCCGTGCGCGAACGCGAGGCCGAGCGAGGCGGTGTGCGCGCCGAGCGCGTAGTCCGGCGCGATCGCGCGCGCGACCAGATCCGCGCGCTGCGGCTGGACGCGTGCGTCGACGTGGTTGCCCCAGTAACTCCAGGGCCAACCGTAGAAGCCGCCCTCGCGCACCGACGTCATGTAGTCGGGCACGAGGTCGTCGCCGAGTTCGTCACGTTCGTTGACCGCGACCCAGAGCGCGCCGGAGTGCGGCTCCCAGGCCATGCCGACCGGATTGCGCAGGCCGGACGCGAACACGCGCGTGGCGCCGTCGGCCGGATCGATCTCGAGGATCGCGGCGCGATCGCGCTCCTGCTCGATGCCGTTCTCCGCGATGTTGCTGTTGGAGCCGACGCCGACGTAGAGCCGCCGTCCGTCGGGCCTCGCGACGAGGCTCTTGGTCCAGTGATGGTTGAGGTCGCCGCCGGGCAGCACGGCGACGCGCGTCGCCGCGGTCTCGATCGACGTCGCGCCTTCGCGGTACGCGAACCGCAGCAGCGCGTCGGTGTTCGCGACATACAGCGCGTCTGCCACCAGCGCCATGCCGAACGGCGAGTGGAGACCGGCGATGAAAACCGGCTGGAACTCGGCGACGCCGTCGCGATCGGCGTCGCGAAGCAGCCGGATGCGGTCGGCACTCGGCGTACCCGATCCCGCGCGCTTCATCACGCGCTTCATGATCCAGCCGCGCAGCCCCTGGTTGTCCTCCGTGCGCACGGGCGCATCGGTCTCCGCGACGAGCACGTCACCGTTCGGCAACACGTGCAACCACCGAGGGTGCGCGAGCCCGCACGCGAACGGCGCGACCGCAAGGCCCGCGGCCGGCTGCGGGTGCCCGCCTTCCGGCCAGCCGCGTGCAGGCGCGATGTTCACGGTCGGCACCAGTCGTGCGCGCTGCGGCGCGACCAGCTGCGGGTCGCTCCCGTAAGGCTGCGTCGCGTTCGCGACCGGGCGCGTCGAGCACGCGGCGACCAGTGCGAGCGCGATCGCGCACGCGGCGAGCGTGGCTGAGGGGTGCGGCATGGAACGTTCTCGCTTCGACGGCGCGGTCGCGCCGCCGACCACGATCCGGCGCGTGGATTGAACCTGAGGTGAGTGAGCGCGTCGCGGCTTCAGCTACCCGATACGGCGCGCATTCAGCTCAAACGTCGAAACCGTCTGCGAAAAGCGAGTCGCTCGGCGCGCCGGCTTCGACCGCGCCGATGTCGCAGGATTCGCCATCGACGGGGCGCAGATGGCGACGCTGGTCGAGCGCCGCGAACAGGCACCAGGTCGCCTTCGCTTGGTCGATCATCGCACTGCCGAGCGCCGGCAGGTAGGTGTGCGTGAAGCCGCCATGGTCGCCGAGCGCACCCAGGTGCAACTGGATCGGGGCAACGTCGACTTCGTTGCTGCCGTCGAGGCCGCAGGTATCGCCGGGCGATTCGATGTTGCCTTCGGCCTGGAACAGCACGCCGCCGCCGCCGAACGCACAACTGCCATGGACCAGGCTGTTGAACACGCGCACGTTCGCGGTGCCTCCACGCACCGTGAGCACCGATCCCTGCGTCCCGGCGGGCAGCGAAGGCGCCGCGCGCAACGTCGCGTGGAACAGCCAGAAGACCGTCGCCTCCGCGCTGTTCGCGTACACGCCGATCGAGTGGCCGAATCCGGAACCGGCATCGGGATGGAAGGTGTTGTCGTCGAAGGTGACCTGGTTCATCACGACGTTCGCGCCGCCGAGCACGCGCACGACCGCGCCATCGAGGCCCGACCCGCCGCGGTTGCCGACGAACAGCGCGCGATTGATGCGCCATGCTGCGCCGGCATCGGCGAGCAGCACGGCCGGATCGCCCTCGGCGAGGCTGTCGCCGGCGACCACGTTGTCACGGAACTCGACGTCGTCCATGCGCACCGTGGCCGCGCGCTGCACGCGCAAGGGGCCGGTGTTGCCGATGAAGCGCGTGCGGCGGACGATGACGTCGGTCGCTTCGGGAACGCCGAACTGCAGCACCTCGAGCGGCCGCGCCGCGCCGCGGATCGTGCTGTCCTCGACCAGCACCGTGCCGCCGCCGTAGGCGATCACGCCCGCTTCGCTGCGGGTGGTCTCGCAGCGCGACACGTGCAGCGCGACGCGCTCGCCCATCGCCGCGATGAAGCCGGTGCGGCTGTCGGACACTTCGCACACGCCGTCTGCCACCAGGCAACCCACGACCTGGCCGATCTCCGCGTGCCGGACCTGCAGGTCGCCTTCCCCGCCCGACCCCGTGCCGATGACGACTTCGCCGACGGGTACGTCGACGCGTTCGAGCGTGATCGAAGCCTGGTCGGCATCGCCGGCGACCGCGGTGCCACCGATCGCGGCCCAGGCGAGATCGCGCAACACGAAGCGCGATTGCGCCGCCACGCGCATCGCCGCGGGGGACCCGCTTGCGACGAGATCGGTGGCGTCGCGCCCGGCGCCTTCGATCGTCACGTTGCCGAACACCGCGAGGTCGCCGCGCGTGACGAAGTACTGGCCCGCGCCGAGCAGGATCGTGTCCGGCCCGGGCGTCGCCTGCGCGGCCTCGAGCGCTTCGCGCAGCGAGCAATCGGCGGCGAGGCAGCCGTCCGGCACGGGATCGTCCGCGCGCGTCACGTCGAACACATCGGCCGTCGCCGGCGCGGCGAGCGCAAGCGCGAACGGAACGAGCAGGAAGAATCGCATCATGAATCGACGACCGGGATGGAATGGGAGTATCCACGCAGGGACGCGCACGCAGGGGCCACGCCGGCGCGGTGCGGGCTGACGGGTGGCAGGTCGCTGGCCACCCGGGTGGACCGGGGCAGGCCGCGCTGCGCGCTTGCGGCCTGCAAGGCTGCGAATTCCGTCAGGCCGCGGTCATCTCGCGCTGCAGGAACGCGCGCGCCCGGCGCCAGTCGCGCTTGAGCGAGCGTTCCGAACGGTCCTGCACGCCAGCGATCTCGCTGAGCTCGAGTCCCGCATAGAAGCGCATCTCGACCAGCGCGGCGAGCGGCGCGTCGATCTGCGCAAGGCGCACGAGCGCCGCGTCGAGCGCGAGCACCTCGTCGTCGCGCTCGGCCGCAGCCGCCTGCATCGCGGTGGTGTCGAGCGACGCGATCGGCTGGCCGCCGCCGCGGCGCTGCGCGGATCGCGCGCGCACGTGGTCGATCACGATCTGGCGCATCACGCGCGCAGCGACCGCGAAGTAATGCCCGCGATCGTTGACCTCGAGCGCGCCGTGGTGTGCGAGCTTGAGATAGGCCTCGTGCACGAGCGAGGTCGCGCGCATCGCGTCCTCACCGCGCAGTTGCCCAGCCGCGAGCCGGCGCAATTCGTCATAGAGCACCGCGAACAGGCGCTCGGATGCCTGCGCGTCGCCGCCGCGCGCCTGGCCGATCAGTTCGGTGATTTCCGCCACGTTTCCCTCCGCCGCGCCGGCACAGTGCCACGCGCGACCGATTGCGGCAATCCGGCCACTCGCGCCGGGCATGCAGCAAGCCCGCGTCGCGACTCCTCACGCACACGCGCGGCCATCGTGGCACGGTGACGAAATGCTTGCCGAATGCGGCGACCACCCCCCGTAGCAGCGCCGCAGGCGCGGTCGACGAAGGCGCGAAACCGCGCGATGACGCGTCCACGTTGCGGCGGGACGGTCGCGGCTTCGCCGCTCCCACAGGGGCTTCGGCAGGCGCGATTGGCGAATTCGCGAAACCCTACGACGCGGCCAAGTGGCGAAGGGACGCTCGCGATCGTGCCGCTCGCGGTCGAATGCGGGATCAGCGCCAGTCGCCCGCCGCGACGAACCCGGCCCACCAGTACGGATGCGTGTCGCGGCCGGCCGCGCGGCGGGCGGCGAGCGTCGCACGCTGCGCGGCGGCGATCGCGTCGATCGTGCTCGCGCGATCGCGCAGGCGCGCGGCGTAGAGCGCAGCCATCCAGTCCGCCGTCGCCGCGTCGTCCACGCGCCACAGGCTCATGATCACGCTGCGAGCGCCGGCGAGGCGGAACGCGCGGCGCAACCCGAATGCGCCTTCGTACGCGCGGCTGTCGCCGAGCCCGCTGTCGCAGGCCGACAGAACGACCCATGCTGTCCCTTCGAGCGAAAGCTGCAGGATGTCCTGCTCGCCGAGGAACGCCTGTGCGGCGCCTTGCGGTCCACTGACGGCGAGCACGAGCACGCCGAGCCCGCCCTGGCCCGATGCCGTCGGCGCATCCGCAGGCGCGAGGCCGGCGCCGCGCTGCGCGAGCGCAGCCGGCGTGCAGTCGACGTCACGGCGCAGGCCATGCGCGGCGATGTGCACGATGTCCTGCCCGGGCAGAGCCGAGACCACGCGCGCCTTCATCGCCTCCGCGCCACGCAGGTCGGTGAGGCGCACCGATGCGGGCAGCAGTCGCTCGATCGCATCGACTTCCTTGCGCGTGCCGGGCAGCGCACGCCAGCCGGATGCGCCGCAGGGATCCGCGCGCGCCGCGCCGCCCTCGATCGCATCGCCGTAGCGCGGATCGCTGACCGCCAGCACGCGCAACGGCTCGCCCGAAGAATGCGCCGGCTGCAGCAATTCGCGCTCGTGGTTCAATGCGTGCGCGCGCAGCCCGCGATCGACGAGATAACCCTCGCCATCGGGCAAGGCCGCGAAATTGAGCTGGTGCAGGTCGCCGTAGGGCACGAGCAGCAGGCGCGCGTCGGGCGCGATCCCGAGTGGATCGAACACGATGCGGCGCACGCGCTCGCCGGCGCGCCGCACCGCCGCCGATGGCGTCGTCGCATCGCCCGCGGCGTCGCGCCAGGTCTGCACCGCCGCACCGACGACCTGTTCGTCGGCGATACGCACGAGGCGCAGGGGCCGGCCGGGCGTTGCGATGAACGCATACACCTCGCGTGGGCGCGTATCGAGCATGCCCTGCTGGTATTCGTGGGGTGCGAGCGTGCCGGTCGAAATGAACGCGGCGAGGCTCGCCTGGAGCGGCTGCAGCGCCGCGAAAAGCTCGGCCGGGTCGATCGCGTCGCGCGCGACCTCGGCGCCGGGCAGCACGACCGCAAGCGCCTGGGCCGCGCCGTCGAAGGCGTCCTCCGCCGCGCGTAACGCCCCCGGCGTCGCCGCAGCATCGAGCCGCAGTGCGGCCAGCCGCTCCCCATGTTCACGCCAGGCCTCGTAGCGTGCCCGGATGCCCGGCGTGCGTGCGGCGCGTGCCTGCGCGAGGCGCGCCGCGATACCCGCCGACACCTGCCCGCGTGCGGCCATTGCCAGACTCCACGCACGCGCGATCAGTGCGGGATCATCGCTCGCGGCAGCGATCGCCAACGCCAGGTCGAGGCCCGGCCACTGCTTTTCCTGGTAACGGATCGCGGAGGCTTCGGACATCGAGGCAAGCGCAAGCGCGAGCGCGAGTTGGCGGTCGCGTTCGGCGCGTTCCGCCTCGGCGTAGGCTTCGGAAAACCGCCTCTGGCCCCAGAGCGCGGCCGCGAGGCCGAGGCGCGAGAACACCGAACTGGTTTCGGCGCCGGCCGGCTGGCCCACGCTCGACGGCAGGCTGCGGCGGAAACCGGCCTCGGCATCGGCATAGCGCTTCTGCCACATGCGCACCATCGCGATGTTCGAGACCGGCATCATCGCGGCCGAATTCTCCTCGCCGTTGCGCTCGGCGATCGCGAGCGCGCGCTTGTAGGCCGCGACCGCGTCGTCCCAGCGACCGACCAGGCCGAGTGCATTGCCGTAGTTGTTCCAGACGTGCGAGACGCGCTCCGAGTCGGCGCCGTACACGCGCCCGGCCGTCTCGATCGCCTCCGCGTAGCGGGCGAGCGAACGCTCGCGCAAGGCCGGATCGGTCGAGGCGCGATCGAGGTTGGCCATGCCGTGCAGCAGCGAACTCAGCTGCGCGGCGAACGGCTCCGGATGCGCGCGCAGCCAGGCCAGTGCCTCGTCGTAACCGCGCGCCGCGCGCTCGTAGTCGCCCGCGATCTTCCAGGTCTGCGCCTGCGACACCAGCGTGTGCGCGACCAGCGTGCTGCCGGCGGGCTCGGGGCCCGCACGTTCCACGTCGAGCGCGCGCTGCAGCGTCGCGAGCGCCGCGCCGTGGTCGCCGCCGTTGCGCTGGCACAGCCCGAGCGAGAGCAGCGCATGCCCGAGCGCGTTCGGGTCACCCGCGAACTGCGTGCGGCTTTCCGCGATCGCGCCCTCTGCGTCGACGACGCATTGCGTGGTGTCGCGGTCGAGCACCGTGAAGCGCGCGCGCACGAGCAGCCCGCGCAGCCGCAGGTAGCGCCCGGCGCCGGCGAGATCGATGCGCACATGCGCGCGCGCTTCGTCGAGGCGGTCGCGCCAGGTCATGAGATCGGCAAGCGTGACGGCCGCGTCGATGCGGTCGACCGCGTCGAGGTCGGCGCGCTGGGTCTCGGTTTCGGCCAGCGCGAGTGCCGCATCGAAGTCGCCCGAGGCGGCGTGCCTGCGCGCCTGTCGCAAGCGGTTCGCGGCGGAGTCGCCTTCGGCTGCGCGCAGGCGGTCGAGACACTGCCGCGCACCGCCTTCGTGCAGTCGACCCGCGAGCCACCAGCGTTCGAACGCCTCGGCCCACGCAGCCGGCGACGCGCCTGCGAGGCACTCCGGTGGCACAGCGGATGCGGCAGCCGGCACCAGCAGCAGGCCCATCAGCCAGGCTACGCGTCGCTTCACGACTGCCCTCCCGCGCGGAACGCCCGCCGCGCCTTCGCGGGCGCAGTCTAGCGCCTCGGGCGAGCGCGGGCGGGCTCTGGCCCGGGCCGTTCGGTTTCGCCGCTCCGCCGATCGCGCCTGCGGCGCTCCTGCAGAGGGAGACGTGGCTTCATGGCCAACTGTAGGAGCGGCAAAGCCCCGACCGTCCCGTCGCCATCTCGCCGCGCATTCGGTTTCGCCGCTTCGCCGATCGCGCCTGCAACGCTCCTGCAGGAAAAAACGCGGCCTCATCGCGAGCGGCAACCGATCGCAGGAAATCCGGTCAACGTGCGTGTGGCAGCCGCAGGGTGCGCACCTCGAAGGCCTCCGCGTCGCCGGCTTCGCGGCGCGCGAGTTCGATGAGTTCGACGAGGTGCGTGCCTTCGAGGCCGTAGCTCGACGCGGGCGCGGCGCGCAGCTGCGACGCGCCGCGCGTGGCGGTGTCGGTCGCGATGCGGGCCTCGCGCGTGTCGGCGAGCACGCGTTCGAACGCGGGCAGCGCGCTCGGCGAGGCGATCATCACGAACTCCTCGCTCGTGGTCGGGCTGCTGATCCGCCAGCTCAGCTCGGCGCCGCCGGCATTGCCGGGCAGTTGCATCTCGCGGTCGGCTGGCAAAGGGTTCTGCACGTCGAGGCCGGCCAGCGGGAACAGCACGTTGAGCTCGCCGTCGGCATCGCCGTTGAGCACGTAGACGTAAGTTGCTCGCGTCGCGCTGACGCGCAGCGCGAGCGCGTCGCCGATGCGCACGGGCGTGCCGTCGGCGATCGACTTCGCGTTCGCGGGATCGATGAAGGCTGCATCGATCTGCCAGGCCGGCGCGCGCATCGACATCGCGGCGATCGCGATCGCGGCGAGCGCGAACGCCACCGCGGCGGCCGGCAGCCAGCGCGAGCGCGCTGGCGCCGCCGCTTTGCCGGGCAGCAGGCCGAGCAGCACGTCGGCGAACGCCGCCGCGTTGCGCGGGCGCGCCTGCGCGTCATCCGCAACGAGGCGATCGAGGGAGGCGCAGAGCGCGCCCGGCAAGTCCGGGCGGCGCTGCGCGAGCGCGACGCGCGCGCCCGCGTCGTCGCGCGGAAAGTCGCCGCCGAGCAGGTAGTGCATGAGCACGCCAAGGGCGTAGAGATCGCTCTGCGCATTCGGCGGCTGGCCGGCCAGCACCTCGGGCGAGAGATAGCGTCGCGTGCCGCTGACCACGCTGCGCGCGGCGAGATCCTCGCGCCGGCCACTCGCACCGAAGTCCATCAGCACGATGCGCCCGCCGCGTTCGCGCATCACGTTCTCGGCCTTGACGTCGCCGTGCACGAGTCCGGCCGAGTGCACGACGCCGAGCGCACGCGCGACCTCGAGTGCGATGCCGAGCGCCTCGTCCGCGCCGAGCGGGCCGTCGGCGGCGACGACCTGCGCGAGCGTGCGGCCTTCGATCAGTTCGCTCCAGATGCCCGCGCGGCCTTCGTGCACGGCCGCGCCGTAGACGGCGAGCACGTTGCGGTGGCGGATGCGCGCGAGCTGGCGCGCCTCCGCCATGAGTTGCGCATTGGCGGGGTCCGACAGCGGATTGCGATGCGCGCGCAGTTTCAGCGCGACCTCGCGCTGCAGGGTCGGGTCCCAGGCGCGGAATACTTCGCCCGAATGCCCCTCGCCGAGGCGCGAGGAGACTTCCAGCGGTCCCCAGTGGAACAGCGGCTGCGGCGCATCGGCGCGAACGGCCTGGTCGCCGACGCTGCGGAACGCGCGCGCGACGTCGTCGAGCAGGCGCAGGTTGTCGATCGTGCGGGCATCGGCGCCGAGCGCACGCTCGGCCGGCGACCAGTCGACCGGGCGCTCGTCCGCGATCGCCTCGGCGATGCGGGTGGTCGCGAAGCGCGCCTCGATGAGCTTCGCCTCAGTCGCCATCGCGATGCTCCTCGCCGATCGCCTCCGCCATCCGCTGCAGCGCGCGCGTGACCGTCATGCGCACCGCATCGACGCTGCCGCCTACTTCGAGCGCGATCTCCTGCCACGACAGCCCGAACTCAATGCGCAACACGACCAGTTCCTGCTGGCGCCGGTTGAGCGTCGCGAGTGCGTTCTCGTACGCGCGCAGGCGTTGCTCGCCGGCCAGTTGCTCGATCGCCGATCGCCCCTCGTCGATGATCTCGACGTCCTCGACCGCGAGGTGCGCGCCGCCATGGCGACGCTGGCTGCGGATCTCGTGGCGCACTTCGTTGAGCAGGATCTGGCGCAGGTACGCGAGGAACGCGCCGCTGCCGCTCGCCTTGAACGCGTCGAGGTGGCGCAGCGCGCGCATCAGCGTGGTCTGCACGAGGTCCTCGGTGTCGCTCGCGGTGCGCGCGTACTGCGGCAGGCGACCATGCGCCCAGCGCAGCAGCAGCGGCAGGCTGCGGTCGTAGAGCGCCTGGCGTGCTTCCGCATCGCCTTCGCGGATGCGCCGCAGCAACAGTTCGGTCGGTTCGGTCATGCGCGCGGTCCGCGCGATGAGCGCGGCCCGATCCTGCGGGGCCCGACGGGGCGACGGCGCCGATTCTAGTCGGGCGGCGGGCGGGCGGTGCGAGACGTGCATGGCGGCTCCCCTGTGACGCAGTCGGCTTTCCCTGCAAAGCCCGCCTCGACGGCGATCGAACGGCGCCCGAGGCGTTCGGTTCCGTTCCCGGCGGGCTTCGCAGCATCCACAGCCACTGCCGGAAGCCATCCGATGAACCTGCGCCTCCTTCGACATGTCCTGCCGTTCGCCGCGCTGCTGGCCTCGCCGGTCGATGCGGCGGTGCATTGCGTCGACACCGCCGCCACGTTCAAGGCCGCGATCGCGCTGGCGACGGCGAACGGCGAGAACGACGAGATTCGCCTCGTCGGCGGTACCTATGCCGCGACGCCTGCGTTCAATTTCCAGTCCTCCGAGTCGCATTCGATCGCGTTCTCCGGTGGCTACTCGGCCAACTGCACGGGTCCCGGCGACGAGCCGACCCGGATCGACGGCGAGAACGCACGGCGCGGCCTGTTCGTGATCAACGAGCAAGGCGACGTCGCGGTCGAGAACCTCACGTTCGCGCGCGGCCTCTCGACCAACAACCGCGGCGGCGGCCTGCGCGTGTCGAGCACCGACGGCGACATCCGGCTCGACCGCAGCGTGTTCCTCGCCAACCGCGCCGACGACTTCGGAGGCGCGGCCACGCTGACGACGACGAACGGCGCGGTCACGGTGCGCAACAACCTCGCATTCGCGAACAGCAGCGCGAACATCGGCGCATTCGAGCTGCTGCAGAACCAGGGCGAAGGTCATGTGACCGGGAACACGATCGTCGCGAACCAGAGCGAGGGCGACTTCCTGCCCGGCGGCCTCTGGATCGGCGGCGACTCGCACTGGGTAGTCGCGAACAACATCGTCTGGAACAACCTGTCCGAATCACCCGGACCGTTCCAGAGCGATTTCTCGAGCTTCGCGACCAGCCACAGCCGCTACTCGAATGACATCGGCGTGGTCAACCAGAACACGCAGGCGGTCGAAGTCCTCGGCGAGCTCAGCGTCGACCCGCAGTTCGCCGACTGCGGTTTCCTCTGCATCGGTTTCGAGCTCGAGCGCGGCTCGCCGCTCGTCGACATGGGCGAAGACGCGCCCGCGGGCGGCATGACCGCGACCGATCTCGCCGGCAAGCCGCGCGCGATCGGGGCGCACGTCGACATCGGCGCGTACGAGAACGACCTGCTGTTCGCGGACGGGTTCGACTGACCGCGACCCGCGCTCCGCGCCTGCGGCTGTGACACGATATTCGCGCACGGCCACCCCTCCACCGATGCGGACCGGTGCCGCATGCCGTGCCGGCCGCCGGCGCCATCATGAGGCTACGCATGCGCACGCACTGGATCAGGAACGCAATGCTGGCGGGCGCTGCATGGCTCGCAATGGTGGCGCCCGACGCACGCGCGGCGTCGATCTTCCTCGTGAACGCGAATGCGGGCGTCAACGCGCGCGAAGACGCCCTGTACGGCTACGACGCCTCGACCGATGGCGCCTACATCGCGATCGCCGAGCCGGGCGGCCTATCCACGAGCGCTCCGACGGTGATCGGAGGCGCGGTCGAGATCTGGCGTCGGGAGGGCGCAGGCGCCGTGCGTGCGCAGCGCATCGTCTCGAGCGAGCCGGCGGAAAACGGCGCGTTCGGCATGGCCGTTCGCCTGTCCGGCGACTGGCTCGCGGTATCCAGCCAGGTGCCGCCTGTCGTTTCCATTTACCGGCGCAACGGCGCGCTCTGGCTCCACAGCCAGACCATCGAGATCGAGGCGCCTGGACCTGGCCGGATGCCGTGGCTGGTCGAACTCGACGGCGACTTGCTGGTTTTCGCGACCTTCGCCTCGGGCGTGCTCGAGATCCCGCTGCAGGCGTACCGGCGCACGGGCGACGACTGGGTGGTCGACCAGCCCATCACCGGACTCGACACCCTGCCCGGCGACAACTTCGGGGCGGCGGGCGCGATCGCCCGCGGCAGTGATGGCGCGTTGCGCCTCGCAGTCGGTGCGCCGGGAAGAGATGCGTCGCGCGGCGCGGTCTACGTGTTCGTGCAGGACGCGGGCGGCTGGCAGCAGGAGCAACGCCTTCAACTGGCGGCCGCGCAGATCGACGATGGACTCGGTTTCACGGTCGCCATCAGCGGCGACAGCCTGATCGCGGGCGCGGCGGGATTCGACGCGAGCGCGCAGGTCGACGACAGCGGTCGCGCCGCGATCTGGCGACGCGAAGGCAGCGGCGATTTCCCGTGGCTGTTGTCGGCCACCCTCACGCTGGCCGAGCCGCGCGCGAACGATCGCTTCGGCCGCAGCGTCGCGCTGCCGACCTCGCGCCTCGCGCTGGTCGGTGCACCCGACCGCGACATCTCGAATCCGCCGTTCTCCGATTACATCGATGCCGGCGGTGCACTGCGCTACGTGCTCGATCCGACGCCGCTCGCGTGCTCGCCGGGCTGGGTGGCCGATGGCGGCATCGGGCCGCCGTCGCTCCCGCAGACGGACGCGCGGCATGGGTGGGTCGTGGCCGGCGGCAGCCTGCTCGCAGCGGGCGCGATCGGGGCCAACGTCAACGCGATTCCGGGCGCGGGCCGCGTCAGCCTGTCGCTCGACGATCGCGTGTTCCGCTACGGACACGACTGCGCGGACTGATCCCCAGCGCGAGCGCCTGAGTATCCCTCGCGAACAGGCGGGAGTCATGGCCGCGCGTTCGCCCTGGTCCAGCGCGGGCTTCCGGTCGGGACGTCCGGGCGTCGGCCGCTGCAATCGCGGTCCACGACCGCGGCGCATTCCATCCCTCGAAAGGAAAATGCCATGCGACGCGCCATGCTGGTCCGACTGCTTTGCCTCGTCGCCGCGCTGCCGTTCTCGGCGGCTGCGCAGGAGCCACCCGCCTACGTGCCGATCCACAACTTCTCGGGCGGCACGCCGGGCGCGCAGTTCGGCAGCGTGATCGCGCGCGATGGCGCATGGCTCGCGATCGGCGGGCCCGACTACGACCAGGGTACCGACGTCGCAACCGGCGTCGTGTCCGTGTTCCGCTGGACCGGTGCGCAGTGGCAATCCGTGCGCCAGTTGTCGCTGGCCTCGCTCGCGGGCCTCGCGCCTCAATCCGGGGCGCGCTTCGGTGCCGCGCTCGCGCTGCAGGACAATCGGCTGCTGGTCGGCTGCCCGGGTTGCGAAAGCCCGCGTCCGAAGGCCTGCATCATCGAACTCGCCGATCCGCTGCCTGCGCAACCGGTCTGCTACGCGTTGCATCCGGCGCTGATCAGCGCGAGCGATCCGGAGCTCGGCATCGGCGCGGCCGTCGCGATGAGCGGCACCACCGTCGCGATCGGCGCACCGCTCGCGCGCAGCAGCGTCGGCGGCGTGGAGCGTGGAGGCGTCGCGGTCGGCCGCTTGGTCGGAACCTCGGTGGAATGGGACGCCATCCTGTTCGGACCCGAAACCGCCGCGGGAAACTGGTTCGGATTCTCGCTCGCGATGGCCTTCGCGCGCACGCCACCCGCGGTGCATGGCCTGCGGTCGCTGCTGGTCGGTGCGCCCGCATACGTGAACGCCGGCAGCCTCTCGATCGCAGGGCGCGCTTGGCTCTACGAGCGCCCGTCGTTCGAATCGGGCACGTGGACGCTGCGCGCGCAGTTCGACAACCCGACGGCGGGACTCGCGGATCTCATGGGGTACAGCGTCGCGATCGAGCATCCGTCGCCCGAGGAGACCGCGATCGTCGCGCTCGGTGCGCCGGGCCGCGGCGGGGGCGGTCGCGTGTTCGTGCACATGCGCGGCCCAGGCGACGAGATGTTCGGATTGGACGACGAGATCGATTCCGGCGAGAGCGAAGGCGGTGACCGCTTCGGCATCGCGGTCGCCGTACATCGGGGCCGCGTGCTGGCTGGAGCGGACCGGCGCGAGGTCGACGGGCACGCCGACCAGGGCGCGGCCTACCTGCTCGAGCGCCGGCTCGTGCCCGGCGACACCGAGTGGCAGGTTCGCCAGCGCATCGAATTCGTCGGATCGAACAACGTGAACTTCGGCCGCGGCGTCGAAATGAGCGGCGGCATGCTCGTGGTCGGCGCGCCTGCGATCAGCGGCGGACTCGCGACCGCTTACGCCTGCGACCGCATCTTCAGCGACGGCATCGAGGCCGGCTCGGGCGAGGCCTGCGCGTTGCCTTGACCTGGCCGGCGCGCGCGCCGGCAACGCGGCGCGCGCGTGTTCGATTGCGCGCCCGGCAGGCTTCCAGTCGTGGGACGTCCCCCTGGAGCGCGCCATGCCTGCCTCATCCACCCTGCTGCGACTCGCCGGACTCGCGCTCTGCGCATTCGTCGTGCCGGCGATCGCGCTGGAGACGCGCTGCGTCGACACCCCCACGGAATTCCGCAACGCACTGCTCGCGGCGGACGACGATGACGTGCAGATCAACGTCGTGCGCGGCACCTACTCGTTCGCCAGCGACCCGATGGACGCCGCGCCCGAGCCCTCGCTCGGCCACAACGTGCGCATCACCGGCGGCTACGCCGCGGGCTGCGGCACGCGCGAGTACGACCCGCTGCTCACCGTGGTCACCGGATCGACGCCCTCGTTCAGCGTCCTAAGCTACGACTCGATCGTGGTCGAGTCGATCGCGTTCGTCGATACCGGCAACGTCGGCTTCCGCGCGGAGTCCTACGGCGGCAATGGCCCGGACGAGCGCGTGACCTTGAGCCGCGTCTGGCTCGAGAACCTCTGCGGCAACGGCAACTGCAGCGGCAGCGGCGCCCGCGCCTCGGTCAACGCGAACGACGTGTCGTTGTCGCAGGTGGCCGTCGTCGGCCATGCGGGCTCGCGCTGCGCGCTCGAGATCGACACGTACGATCTCAACCTCGCCTCGGTCTCGTTCTCGCTGTTCGCCGACAACGGCGGCGACGGGCTGTGCCTGACCCGCACCGATAACGTCGAGGATTTCCGGCTGTTCGCGCTGAACAACGTGTTCTGGGACAACGCCGGCGACGACATCGTCACGCGCGTCTCGTCCGACCTCAGCCTCTACAACAACCTGTACCAGTCGCTCGACACCTCGCCCGCGCCGGACGACCCGCCGGTCGGCACGATCAGCGTCGACCCGCAGTTCGTGGATGCGGGCGCGCGCAACTACCACCTGCAGAACGACTCGCCGGCCGTCAACACCGGCCTGCTGGTCCCGCTGTCGCTGCCGACGCGCGACATCGAGGGCGGCACGCGCTGGATCGGCCCATCGCCCGACCGGGGTCCTTACGAATCCGCCTCCGCCGACAGCAGCATCATCCTCGTGACCAACACCAGCGATTCGATCGCCGCGCCCGCAAGTGGCTCGTTGCGCTGGGCGATCAACCAGGCGAACGCGGACCCCGGGTTCAATCGAATCCGCTTCGCGATCGGCGGCAGTTGTCCGCGCATCATCGACCTCGCCGGACCGCTGCCCGACATCACCGACCTCGTGAAGATCGAAGGCTACACCCAGCCCGGCAGCGAACCCTCCGACACCTCGTTGTTCTTCGACGCGACGATCTGCATCGGACTGCGCGGCGACCTCTCGACCAACCACGCGCTGCAGATGCCGATCAGCGTCGGCGCGTCCGAGTTCCTCGACGTCAGCGGAATCGGATTCGGCGGCTTCGACGTCGCGGCGATCCGGCTCGCCGGCGGCGCCGGCTCGCACATCCACGGCAACCAGTTCGGTGGTTCGCTCGGTGCCGTCGCGCTCGGCAACAGCGCGGTCAACGTGCGCATCGGTGGCACCAGCCACGACAACGTCGTCGGCGGCGACGACCCCGCGCAGCGCAACCTGATCATGTTCGCGTGGAACGCGGGTATCGAGCTGCTCGACAACAGCGGCGGCGCCGAAGGCTACGGCAACCGCGTGACCAACAACTTCATCGGCACCACCGCGGTCGGCGGCGGCATGGCCTCGAACAACCTCGGCGTGCGCGTGCGCACGCACGAGAACGTGATCGAGGACAACGTGATCTCGGGCAACCAGACCCACGGCATCCTGATCGAAGGGCCGCTCGCCGACGACAACCTCGTCACGTCCAACCGCATCGGTCTCAAGGCGTTCGCACTGTGCTTCCCGCCACCGTGCGACCCGGAGGACTACGCGCTCGGCAACGTCGAGATGGGCGTGCTCGTGCAGGGTGGTGGCAGCGACAACCGCATCCAGTACAACGAGGTCGCGCACAACGGGCAGAAGGGCATCCGGCTGTTCGACGGACTGCGCAACCGCCTGCTCGGCAACGGTGTCCATCGCAATGCCTCGCTCGGCATCGACGTCGGCGTGGCCGGCGTCAACCCCGAATACCCGGGCACCGGCAGCGACCAGCTCGCCAACCACGGCATCAATGCGCCCACGCTCGCCGCCGCGCGCGGCGGACAGCATTCGGGACGACTGACCGGCCTCGTCGAGACCACCAGCGGCAGCTACATCATGGAGGCATTCGGCAGCTCGTCCTGCGACGCGAGCGGATTCGGCGAGGGCGAGGCGCGCATCGGGCTCGCGATCATCGAGATCCCGGGCGCGCCCGGCACCGGCGGCACCGCGCAATTCTCGATGTCGGTCGAATCGGCGGCGAACCTGCAGCCGCGCTTCATCACGACGACCTGGTTCGACCTCGACGGCAACAGTTCCGAGTTCTCCAACTGCGTGCCCTACCAGTGCGACACGATCTTCGCGCATGGCTTCGACTCGGCCAGCGCGGAGCGGTGTCCTCAGCCGTGAGCGGGCGGGCCACCTGTGGCCCGCCCGCTACGCGCCGCGAACCCGCGCACCCACGCTGGCACCCGGGCTCGCCGATCTGCGTGAACCATCGCAGGCAGACCCGAAGGAGAGCCCGGTGCGCATCGAGATGATCCCGTTGACCCTGCTGGCGGCGCTGGTCGCCTGCCCGCTGTCTCCCGCGATGGCCGCGTCGTCGCCCGAAGCGCTCGCGCGCGACCTGCAGAAGGCGCTGCAGGCCGGCGACATGAAGGCCGCGCGCAAGCTCGCCGCGATCGAGCGCGCACCGGCGGAGCTGCACTTCTTCTACTTCGACCAGGTCCGCGAGTGCGCGACCGAGGCGACCTGCACGACCTCGCTCGCTCCGATCGACGCGGAATACCGTGAATCGCTGAAGCAGCAGGCACAGGAGGCCGGTGCCGAGCCGGTCGAGCCGGCCGGCCTGGTCGTGGTCACGACGAAGAGCCGCGACGGCAGCGGATCGGGCTCGATGAAGATGCCGTATGCGAAGGTCGGCGGCGAATACCGGCTGGCATCGATGGGCTATACCGATGCGGAATTCGCGAGGCGTCGCGCCATGACCGGCGAGCAGCTCATGCACGAGATGGTCGCGGCAGGCATCTACGACAGCGCGAAGGGCGAGCGCCGCACCGACTGGGCGCACGTCGCGACGCGACTGCCCGCCGATGGCGGCGCGCCCGGCCAGGCGTTCGTGCGCCAGACCACGGCGATGGCTGCGGCGGTCGATGCGCGCGATCCCGACGCGGCGATGCGCGCGGGCGGCACCTGGGCGCGCAGGGTGTTCGCGGAAAAGGGTTACGACGGCAAGCCGATCGCGAAGGCCCTGCGCCAGCGCAAGCTCGAGGTGCAGGCACTGCGCATGCTGCGCGACGTGAAGGTGCAGGGCGGCTACCAGCTCGGGGACGACGCCGTGCTGGTGATCGAAGCGCGCAACGGCATCGGCTGGACCGAACGCGGCGCGGTGCTCGTCAGCCGCGACGGCGACGCGTGGGAGCTCGCCGGAAGGCAGACGGTGGCATACCCGTGATGCGGTAGTGGGGTGGGCGCGCGTCCACGCGGGCGCGATGCGCGCAGCCGCGAAACCGTGGTCACGCGCTCGATCGCAACAGGACGGTCGCGGCCGTGCCTACGGGGATGTTGCGGTGGTCGGCGCAAGCTTCAGCAAGCGCGCTCGTTCGCCATCCTCGAGCAGCCACACGCTGCCATCGGGCGCCTCGGCCACGCCGCGGATGCGCGACCCCATGTCGTAACGCGCGGCTTCGCGCGCGCTGTCGCCGTCGAACGCGACGCGCACGAGCGCTTGCGACGACAGCCCGCCGATCAATGCCTGGCCACGCCAGTCGGCGAACTGCCTGCCCGAATGGATGACGAGGCTCGAGGGCGAGATCACCGGCGTCCAGCTCAGCTTCGGCGCCGCGAATTCGGGTCGCGTCGAATGGTCGGGGATGTCGCGACCGTCGTAGTGGTCGCCATTGGAAACGATCGGGTAGCCATAGTTGGCGCCGCGCACCACGAGGTTGAGTTCGTCGCCTCCCTGCGGCCCCATCTCGACTTCCCACAGGCGTCCAGCACGATCGAACGCGATGCCGAGCGGATTGCGATGGCCCAGCGTCCACACCTGCGCGGCGACGTCGCCGTCCTGCACGAACGGATTGTCGGCCGGCACGCGGCCGTCGTCATCGAGGCGCAGGATCTTGCCGAGGTTGCCGCGCATGTCCTGCGCGGGATCGAACTTCTGGCGGTCGCCCGAGGAGATCCAGAGTTTTCCGTCGGGACCGAACAGCAGCCGATGGCCGAAATGTCCGTTGCCCGACACCTTCGGCAGCTGGCGCCAGATCACGCCCACGTCCGACAGCGAACCGCCGCCCGCATCGAGCGTCAGCGTCGCGCGCGCGACCGCGGCGCCGCGCGTGCCGCGTTCGCCCTTCTCGACATAGCTGAGGTAGATGCGGTGGTTGTCCGCGAAGCGTGGATGCAGGGCGACGTCACCGAGACCGCCCTGCCCGCCGTACGCGACCTCGGGCACGCCGCGGATGTCGAGCGGCTGCGCACCCGGAGCGAGCAGCTTCAGGCGGCCCTTCTTCTCGGTCACGAGCACGCGCCCGTCGGGGAGGAAGGCCATCGCCCATGGCTCGTCGAACGTCGCGACCGCGGTCGCCTCGAACGGCTTGGCCGATGCCTGCACGGTCGCACCGTTGCAGCCGCTGCAGGCGAGGCCCAGCACGAGGGCGAGGGTGATCATCGAGGCACGCAGGTTCATCGCAGGGCTCCGCGGCGGGATCGATGCCGCAAAGGTAGTCCATTGCGCGATCGTGGTCTAACCGGCCACCGCGAACGCGGCCGCATGCATCACGGTGCGGGACAGACTTGTGCGTAAGCGCCGTCGAATCCGTGGCCGAAGATCTGGTCGCAGGCATACGCGACGCAAGCCGAGTACTCCGAGGAGTCGCCACCCGCGCTGGTCGCGGTCGCCGTGACGAAGGTTCCGTACAGCGTGCCGGCGCTCGCCACCGGCAGGTCGAACAGCGCGCTGCCATTGCTCGGCGGGAACGTCGAGCCGCCCGTGACGACGACGTTGCGCGCGCCGAGGTAGCGGGTCGCGCCGCCCTGCCCGCCCGCGCCGCAGCTCGCGCCCGAGAAGAACTCGACGCGGTACTCGCCGTTCGTCGTCGACAGCGAACCCTGCACGCGGCCCGCGTTGCGCACGCCGAACGCGGCGTCGAGCAGCGGGAAGTTCTGGTCGCAATTGGCCTGCTCGCAGCCGCCGGGCAATACGTCGTCGCCATCGATCGGATTGATGCCGGCCGGTTCGCGCAGGTCGAGGTCGAACACCTGGTTGGCATGCACGCGGTTGGCCGACAATGTCGTCTGCCGCGTGCCCGCGAACAGGATCAGGCCGCTGTAGCCGTTCCAGGCGACCTCGTTCTGGTTGATGTCGTTGCCTTCGGCATCGGACTGCACGTGGATGCCGTGCGTGTTCGGCAAGGCGTAGTCGGGTACGCACGGCGGGAGGCAGAACGCGAACGCCTTCAGGCCGATGCGGTTGGAGGCGATGATGTTGTCGTTGCCGAGCAGTTGGACGCCCGTCACGTTGCCGGAAATCACGTTCTGCAGCACGACGCCGAGGTCGCCGTCGATGCGGATGCCGACGCGGTTGCCATGCGCCTCGTTGCCATTCGGAAACGTGCCGATCAGGTTGCCCGCGACCAGATGGCCGTGGCCGCTGCCGCCGAGGTAGATGCCGTAGCCTGCGCCCGCGATCGGGTCCGGATGCCCCGCGATCGAGTTGCGTTCGGCCGGATCGAGGCCGCCGATGTCGACGTCGTCGGCGCCGCCGTTGACGTAGATCGACGTGTGGTTGTCGCTGCCGCCGAGCACTTCGCCGGAGATGCGGCCGAAATGATTGCCGCGCACGCGGTGGCCGCTGCCGGACTGCAGCAGCACGGCATTGGTGAAACCGCCGATCACGAGGCCGCGCAGGTCGAGCGAGGTGCTCGCCGGCGCATTCAATGGCACGCGGAATGCGTAGGCGACCTGGCCGCCGCCGGCGATCGTGATGCGGTAGGTCGCGCTGTTGGTCCACGTGTTCGCATTCGGCGCTGCACCCGGCTGGGTGAAGCCGTCGATGCGCATCGGCGTCACGATGTCGGGGTACGGCGACTGCGGGATCAGGATCGCGCCGAAGTCGCCCGGGATCGCGAAACGGATCGTGTTGAAGTTCGGCAGCGAGTTCGCGTCGAGGATCGCCTGGCGCAGCGAGCCCGAGCCGCTGTCGCCCGCGTGGGTGACCACGAGTTCGGTCACGTCGACGACGCTCGATTCGTACGCACCGCGGTCGACCGCACTGCCGATGATGCGCGCGTTGCCGACGATGTCGACCGCGGGCAGGCCGCCCGGCGGGCTGTTGTGCCCGCTGTTGATCGCGGGCGAGCCCGGCACCGCGGGAATCCCGTTGCCGTCGAGCTGCGGGTCGGTCGAATCGTTCCCGCCGCCGCCCTGCAGCGGCACGGCGCTGCTGCCCCAGGTGTTGTGCCACGCCTCTACCAGCGGCACGTCGCCACTCGCCGACAGCACGAAGTCGGTGCCCGCACTGCCCCACATCAGGTTGTTGCTCACGCGGAATGTCGCGACCGCGCTGTCCTCGCCGCGGAACAGGCGCAGCCCGTCGCCGGAGCTCGCGCCCATGAACGTGTTGTTCACGACGTAGGCGTCGATCGCCAATTGCCCGGGGACCAGTTCGAGCACGGTGCCGAATGCCTGCCGCAGCAGGTTGTTCTGGAACACGAGCGGTCCACAGGCGCTGCCGACCCGCAGGTCGCCCGCGTTGCCGTCGACGATCGTGCGCCGCCAGGTCACCGCGTTGCCGAGGTCGACGCAGGATGACGCGCCATGCAGGCGGAGGAACTCGACGTTGCTGAATCGCACGCCCTCGATCGTGAGCCCGAGGCCCATTTCGAAGAACTCGAGGTCGAGGCTGCCGAGTCCGTCGATCACGGTGTTCGCGGGATTGACGGTGCGCGCGCCGCAGCCCGGTGCGTATCCGCCGAGCAGGTTGAGGCGATTGGCGAGGACGACCGCTTCGCTGCCGTTCCATGCATAGGTCTGTGCGACCAGCCGCAGCGTCACGGTGCCGTCGGGCTGGGGCGACAACGCAGCGTCGAGGCCATCGACGAGATCACCGAGCGTTTCGACGCAGACGTCGAGTGCGAATGCCGCAGGAGCGGCCAGGACCAGCCACGCGCCGGCGACGAGGGCGGCGCAGCGGCGTGCGAAGTCCGGAATGCGTGGCTGGGCGTTCATGGCGGGGTCCGGTGCTGGTTGCGCGAAATGAACCCGGCACCGCGCGGGAACGAACACGCCGCAGGCGGGAGCGGCACGTCGACCCCTCTGGGTGGACGGGGCATTCGCACGCCCAAACCCGCGTCGGCCGCGCAATGAACAACGCGCGAACCTGTTCGTTCGCGCGCTCGTACCGGTTTGTCCGGGGTAGGCCCGCAGGGACCACCGATGACCGCCCTCCGCCTCGCGCTCGCGCAAGCCTGGCTGCCGCCTTCGCCGGTGGCGCTGCGTGCTATAAAACCGCCGATGGAAACCGCGTCGGCGGACAGCACGCAACAGCTGCTGCACCGGATCCGCGCCGGCGATCCGGCCGCGCGCGAGCGCCTGCTCGCACGCTACCTGCCGATGCTCAGGCGCTGGGCGCACGGACGCCTGCCGTCGCATGCGCGCGACCTCGGAGATACCGACGACCTCGTGCAGGCGACCGTGCTGCGCGCGCTCGGCCAGCTCGAGCGATTCGAATATGCGGGCGACGGTTGTTTCCTCGGTTACCTGCGCCACGTGCTGCTGAACGTCCTGCGCAACGAGATCCGGCGCTCGAACACGCATGGCGGCAGCGCCGGGCTCACCGACGCGATCGCCGACGAAGCGAGCGAATCGCCGCTCGAGGCGACGATCGGACGCGAACGCGTTCGCCGCTATGAGGCCGCGCTCGCCGCGCTGCCGCGGCGCAGCCAGGAACTGGTCGTGATGCGGATCGAGTTCGGCCTCGACTACGAGGACATCGCCGATGAAACGGGCATGAGCCGCGATGCGATCCGCATGGCGATCAAGCGCGCGGTGGCTGAACTGGCGAGGACGATGGGCGATGGCGCGCAATGACCCGCACGCGGTCGATCGCCTGATCGAACGCATCCTCGACGCCGAGCCCGCGGACTGGCCGCGACTCGACCCGCTGCCGCCCGGTAGCGAGCGCGAGTTCGAAGCGCTGCAGACGCTGTCGGACATCGCGCGCGCGTTCCGCCGCTTCGATGCACCCGCGCGACGCGCGCACCCCGCCGCACTGTTCCGCTGGGGTCATCTCGAGGTCGAAGCCAAGGTCGCGAGCGGCGGCAGCAGCGAGGTGTACCGCGCATGGGATGCGGGCCTCGGCACCCACGTCGCGCTGAAGTTGCTGCGATCGGACGCGGCGCAGCCGGTCCGCGCGCGCGCATTCCTCGACGAGGCACGCCGACTCGCGAAGGTGCGCCATCACAACGTGCTCAGCGTGTACGGCGCGGCCGTGCATGACGGCCGGCCTGGCCTCTGGAGCGAATGGATCGAGGGCGACAGCCTCGCGCGGCAGGTCGCGGCGCAGGGACCGCTCGGCGCGGACGAAGCGGTCGTGCTCGGCCTTGCGCTGTGTCGCGCGCTCGGTGCCGTGCATGCGGCGGGCCTGCTGCATGGCGACGTCAAGCCCGACAACGTGCTGCGCGAACGCGGCGGGCGCGTCGTGCTCGCCGACCTCGGCGCAGGCGGCGAACCGGCCGAAGTCAACGCAAGCCTGCGCAGCGCCGCGACGCTCGCGTGGCTCGCGCCCGAGGTCCTGCAGGGCGCGCTGCGCGCGCCAGCGCACGACCTGCACGCGCTCGGCGGCGTGCTGCAGTTCGTGCTCGACGGTCGCTTGCCGGATCCCGCGCGGCCCGGCGCCGACCTCGCGCGTATCGACGTGCCTGCGCCGTTGCGCGAGGTGATCGCGCGTGCGCGCGCGGCCGATCCGGATCGGCGCTACGCGGATGTGGCCTCGATGCAGCAGGCGCTCGCCGCGTGCCTCGATGGCGCGTCAATCGGCGCAGCACGCGCAGCAACACCGCCGCGGCGCCGCGGCGGCGCGCTCGCGCTGGGAATGCTCGCATTGCTGCTCGCGCTCGCAGGCGCGTGGTGGCTGCGCCCGCCGCAGCCGCTGCAGGCAGACGTGCAGTTGCTGCGCCATCGCGGCGAACTCACGCAGGCGATCGGCGACGGCAGCACGATCGCGCTCGGCGATCGACTCTCGTTCACGGTCACGGGCACGCGGCCGCTGTGGCTGTACGCCTACAACGCGGACGACCGCGGCGCGCTGCAGCGCTTGTTTCCGCTGCCGGGGCTGGAGACCCGCAATCCGTTGCCGCCGGGTCGCGCGATCGAGGTGCCGGGACGCTGGCAGGGACGCGCGATGCGCTTCGAGGTGTCCTCGAGTGCGGCGACCGAAGAGTTCCTGCTGGTCGCCGCATCGGCGCCGGTCGCACGACTCGAAGCGCTGGCGCAGGATGCCGCGATCGCCGACGCGGGCGTGCGCGCACGCGGCACCGCGCTGATGGTGCCGGCCACGAGCGGCCTGCCCGGCACGCGCCTCGACGCACTGGCGGCGGAACTCGCGGACGCTCCCGGCACGCCGCGCATCTGGCGCTTCCGCCTGCCGCACCGCGAGCCGGAGTCCGCACCGCCGGGGCGTTGAGCCTGGCGCGCGACGTCGCAACGCGTGCGTCTGCTTCCCGCGCCTGCGTCGATCACGCCGTGCAGGACCTGCTCCTGCTTCCCCCGTTCGCGGGCCAAGATGCCGCGCAGCGGCAGAAGGAGGCCGCTCCTCATCTGGATCCTGGTCCTCGCGCGATGAGCGCAGGCCAAGCGCTGCCCTCATCCTCCCCTGCGGGCCACCTTCTCCCGCCAGCAGGAGAAGGAGAAGCCAAGGCGCCTCGCACAGGGCGCCGCACGCGCTCGCGCTATGCTGCGCGCAGGCGGGACGGGAACGTGCATGGCGACGCTCGCGCACCGGATGTTCGAAAGCTTGTTCGCGCTCGCATGGCTGCTCGCGGCGACGTCCGTAGCGGCCGCATACGCGATGCCCGCGATCGACACCGACGGCGAAGTCGCGGCGATCGAACGCCTGCTCGCGCGCGGCGCCGACGCCGAGGCGCTGCCGCGGGTCGAGGCGCTGATCGCGGCATTGCCCGCGACCGCGCCGGCCTCGCGACGGGCGGACCTGCAGCTGCTGCTCGCGCGCACCCACGGCACCGGCGAAACCCGTCACGACGAGGCGATCGCGGCAGCGACGCGCGCGATCGAGGGCTACGGCGAGGATCCCGCGCACGCCGCGTCCGTGCTGCAGGCACGCCAGGTACGCGGGGTCGCGTGGGCGCGCAAGCGCGAGCCTGAGAACGCGCTCGCCGACCTGCGCGAGGTCGAACGCACGCTGCGCGAGCGTCACGGGTCGCAAGAACTCGCGTATGCGCAGGCGCTGTCCGACCTCTCGCTCGCGCAACGCGTCGCCGCCGACTACGGCGCGGCGTTGACCTCGCTCGAGAACGCGCTCGCGATCCATCGGCGGCAGCCCGTGCGCGATGCGGTCGCGCTCGCCGGCGTGCTGATCCGGCTCGGCCAGACGCGTCGCATCAGCGGCGACGTCGAACGTGCAGAAGCGGCCTATCGCGAAGCGCTCGCGCTCGACCGCGCAACGCCCGACCCGAGCGCGCGCAACGGCGCGACCGTGCTGTACGCACTCGGCAACCTCTATCGCAACCGCGACGACCCCGCGCGCGCGATCCCGTACTACGCCGAAGCGGTGCCCGCGTTCGAGCGCGCCTGGGGGGCGGATTCGGTGCAGTTGAGCCTGCTCTACAACAACTACGGCAATGCCGAGAGCCTGCGCCCGGGTCGCGGCGAGGCCGCGGTCGCGCTGTTCCGGCGCGCGCTCGACATCGCAGTGCGCAATCGCAGCGAGGATCCCGGCCACTACTACCCGCTCGCGAACATCGCGATGGGTGCGGGTCTGGCAAGGCCGCTTCCGCGAGGCGGAAGCCGGATTCCGCACGATGCTCGATCGACTGCACGGCGTGCCCGCGGGCTCGGAGATCTCGCCGCTGTTCTCGCAGCATGGACTCGCCGCGGCGCTCTGGGGCCAAGGCCGGCATGCAGAGGCGTTCGAGGCGGCAGCGCTCGCCGAATCGACGCGCCAGCAGGCGGTGCGCGAAGTCGCGGCCGGCCTGTCGGACGAGCAGGCGCTCGCATTCCAGGAGCAGGACTACGCCACGCTCGACCATGCGCTCGCGATCGCGCTCGACAGCGGCGATGCGCATCTGCTCGAACGCGCGTGGGCGCTCGCGATCGGCGCGCGTGGGCAGGTCACCGCGATGCAGGCCGAACGCCTCGCGCGTGCGCGCGCCGGTGACGAACCTTCGCTGCAGCCGCTGTGGCTCGAGTGGCAACGGGCCAGCTCGGCGCTCGACCGGGCGCAGCTGCAGGCCGGCGAACCCGAGCATGCGCAGGCGCGCGCACGCCTCGATCGTGCGGAACGAAGGCTCGCGCAGGCAGTGCCGCAGGCGCGCGCACTCGCGCGCGGCGATGCCGATCTCGCCGCGGTGCGCGCGGCCCTGCCGGCGGACAGCGCACTGGTCTGGCTGCACGACCTGCAGCACGTCAAGCCGACCGATTTCGCGAACGCGGCGGTCGACCTCGACGATCCGGACAGCTGGGCCTTCGTGCTGCAAGCCGGCCACGGTGCGGTCACCGCGATCCGGCTCGGTCCCGCAGGTGCGATCGCAAGTGCCTTCGCCGACTGGCAGGCGACGCTCGCGACTCCGACGAGCACGCTGGACCTCGTGCGCTCGCGCGGCGCGACGCTCGCGGCGCTCGCATGGGCGCCGATCGCGCGCGCGGTGCCTGCCAGGCGACTGTTCGTCGTCGCCGAGGGGCCGCTGCTGCGCATGCCGTGGCCGGCCTTGCCCGATCGCGACGGCTACCTCGTCGAGCGCGATCGCCAGTTCCACGTGCTCAACCACGAGCACGAACTGCTCGCGGCGACGTCCACGCGCGCGATGCGCCATGCGCTGCTCGCGGTCGCGGATCCGCGCGGCGGGAGCGACGCGGCTTCGACCCTGCGCGACTGCACCGATCCGTCCGCGCTGCCGCCGTTGCCTGGCGCGCGGCGCGAGGTCGAGCGACTGGCTTCGTTGTTCGGCGCAGCGCAGGACGCGACGATGCTCGCGCTCGTCGGCGAGGCCGCGAGCGAAGCGCGCTTTCGCAGCGAAGCGCCGCACTCCGCGTTGCTGCACCTCGCGACGCACGGCATCGAAGCCGGCAGCGGCTGCGCGGTCGGCGGCACGCGCGGGCTCAGCCTGCGCGCCGACGAGGCGCCGTCGAAGGCGGCCGCAGCATCGACTGCGTTGCTGTTCGCGGCGCCTGCGACTTCCGCGGGCGACAGCGCCGACGACGGCCTGCTCGGCAGCCTCGAGATCGCCGCGCTCGACTTGTCCGGCGTGCAATGGGCGGTGCTCGCGGCGTGTTCGACCGCGGCCGGCAGCACGCACGCCTACGAGGGACTCTACGGACTCGCGCGCGCGTTCCGGCTCGCGGGCGCGCGCACGGTGTTGCTGAGCCTGTGGCCGGTCGACGACGACGCGACCGCGCAATGGAGCGAAGCGCTGTACGCCGCGCGCCTGCGCGCGAGCATGGACACGCCGGCCGCGATGCAGCATGCGCAACGCGCCGTGCTCGCTGCGCGCCGCGCGGCGAAGCAGAGCGAGCATCCGTGGTACTGGGCCGGATTCTTCGCGATCGGCGATTGGCGTTGAGCGGGGCACCAGGCTCCAGCCGCGCCACACCTCCGCCGCGCCTGCGACCGCGGACGACCGCTCGCCTCCGGAACCTCAGTCGGCGTCGAAGCCATCCGCGAACAGCGAAACTTCGTCGCCCTGCAGGCGCACCACCGCGAATGCCGCGCCGGCGGGTGCGCTCGACGTCACCGCGGCTCCCGCCAGCACGACGTTGCCGTCGGGCTGCACGAGGATCGCTCGTGCGAGATCGGTGTCGTCGGACTCATCGAGGTCGAACGGGATGACGACGCGACCCGCATCGCCGAACGCGGCGTCTGCCGAGCCGTCCGCGAGCAAGCGCACCGCTGCGATGTCGGTGTGGCCAGGCTCGATCCGCACGCCAGCGAGCAGCACGCGCCCGGATGCATCGGTGGTCATCGCGAACGCGCCGTCCTCCTCGCCGACATCAAGCGTGACACGGCCGTCGACGCCGAAGTCGGCGTCGTAACTGCCATCCGGGGCGAGTGCGGCGACCGCGAAGTCGGCGGTCACGCCATCCGCGACGTATCCACCGACGAGCATGCTCCCGTCACTGCGCAGCGCGAGTGACGTGCCGATCGATTCGGGGGCGAAACCGAACTGGACCAGGCGGTGGCCCGTCAGGTTGAAGCCTGGATCGAGCTGGCCGTCCGCGGCGAGGCGCGCGACGAACATGCGCCTGTCCTCGCTTTCCGACGTACCCGCGAGTGCGATGCGCCCTTCCGGGCAGATCGCCACCGCCGAGACGGAGTCGACCGTCGGACCGCCATCGTCGACGCCGAATGTGACGCGGCCGTCTTCCCCGAAGCTGTCGTCGAGCGTGCCGTCCGGCAGGAACCGCACGAGTGCGAAGTCGTAGTCGCCTGGCGCGCGCTCGGCGGTGCCTGCGATGACGATGCGTCCGTCCGGCTGCAGCGCGAGCGCGTTCGCTTCGTCGATCGAACGGACGACGGGCCCGGGCAGCGCGAAATTGACGAATGCATAACCGTTGTCGCTGAAGCTCTCGTCGAATGCGCCGTCGGGGTGCAGGCGCATCACGACGAAATCGCGCGTGCCGGCCGGCGTGCCGGTGTCACGCGAACCGGCGAGCACGATGCGGCCGTCCGGTTGCACCGCAACGCTCGTGCAGGTGTTGACGCGCCCGGCGTCGAGGTCGATCTCGAGTCGCCCGTCGATGCCGAACGACGGATCCGGTGCGCCTTCCGCGGTCAGAACCGTGATCGCGCAGTCGTCGTCGAAGACAGCACCGCCGGAACTGCCGGCGAGCACGAGGCGCCCATCGGGAAAGCGCGCGATCGCGCGCGCCTGCGCGACACCCGGACCGAACCCGACGAGTGCGCGGCCATCAAGCCCGAATCCCGGGTCGAGGTCTCCAGGGGCGGCGAGTGCGGGCGAGGCGAGCAGCGCCAGGGCGCCCGCATACGGAACGATCGGAAGCAACAGGTTCATCGGAAGACTCGCTGTTCGCGCGCGGATGCGCGGGTCCAGCGCAGTTACGATGACTGGCTGTCGAAACGACATGGCCGGCACGAACGCCCACCCGGCGCGCGGCGGCGCGCTCGGTTCCTTCCACCGATCCCCTGGCGCGCGCTCCGGATCACGAGCTCGTCGGGCGTGCTCCACGCGACGACGCAGCCGGCATCGCGTGCGTCGACGGACCTGCGGGCGCCAGGGTTCAATCGCGCGCGCGGGCTCGCACCTGTGGACGCGTCAGCGGGTGCACCGCGGTGGCTCCGATCGTCAGCACGACGGCGATCTCGCGCGGAGCCTGCGCATCATCGTCGGTCGACACGCAGAGGAAGCCCGTGCGCCGCGCTGCGGATACGCCGAACGCGCTCGCGTACACGGACAGGACGGCCACCGCGCCCGTTTCGATTTCACCGGTCGACGGTTCCGCGACCAGCCATGCGATCGGCGAGGGCGAATCGCACGTTGTCGAAGAGGGCATCACCCGGAACGCGAGCGGTCGGTCCGCCACGCCGGTCCGGGACAGCTCGATCGACGCGGTCGCGAGCGCGTCATGTTCCGCAGCCAGCGTCAGCTCCGCGATCGCGACCACGGCAGGTTCGGTCTTCTCCTGCGCGAGAGCCGCGCTCGCCACCGCGTACAGTGCGGCGGCGAGCAGCAGGAATGGTCGGCGGCGGACAGGCGTCGCGGTCCGCGCGAACGTCATCGCGTGCGGGTGCCGGCCGCAGCGTCGAAACCGTCGGCGAACAGCGTGTCGCCCACTTGGAACCTCACGGGCACCGCGAGGTGCGGCCGCGCGGGGTCGTTGCTGTCGATGCACAACGTGGCTGCATGCTCGCCTGCCTCGAGTTGCGAGGGGTCGAACGTCGCGGTGACGGTGGTGGCGGCATGCGCGTCCACACTGCCTGCGACGACATCGAGCGAGAGCCAAGGCAGGTCCGCGGGCGTCGCGCAGTGCGCGGGCTGCTCGACCGCGCGCACGAGCAGCGCGTGGTAGTCGGCGAACCGATCGACGATCGGGTCCCACCCGCCCGGCGCGCCGGGCGCACCGCGCGAGAGGAAGCCGGCGCCGGCGTTGGGTTCCCCGTCGACATCGGACGCGACGTAGATGTCGCCCGGCGACAGCGGGTTGAAGCGCACGCCGATGTACACGCTGCCCGCCTCGACCACGAGGCCGAGTCCGGACAGGTCGACGCGCGTGAACGCGGCGACCGCGGTGCTCGGGATCCCGGTCGCAAGCGCGGGCACGGCGGCGAGTTCGTTGCCGGGGCTTCCATCCCAGCCGCTGTCGTCATAGACCACGAGTTCGAACGCGGCGCTGGTCGAGCCCTGGCTCAGGAACGACACGCAGGCGCTGCTGAAGGTCGCGGGATACGAGGTCGGCGTGAAGCGGTCGACGTAAGACGCGAGCGGAAACAATCCCGAACCGTCGGTGTAGCCGTCTTCGGGCGTGCCGTCGTCGTGGATCAGGATGCCGGGCGTCGCATCGTCACATCCTGGCGTGATGCCGCCGCGCATCGGCACGAACGGCGCGACGTGCGAGCGGTAGCTGTCGCGCGTCGCCTCGTTCGCGGCCATCTTGCGCACCGCGTCGGTGGAGCGCACGGGTGTCGCCGCGGGCCTCGCCGCAGTGCGCGGCGTTCCGCTCCCGGGCGCCTCCAGCAGCGACCATTCGAGCGCGATGTCTCCGTCGTTCGCGATCTGCAGCGGCACGCTGACCGCGGCGCCTCCGGGGGCGCCCGTCGCGGTGACGGGGTCGGGCGTCAGCTGGATCGTCGCGGGCAACAGGGCCGGCGCGACATCGAGGTGCACGCTCGCCTGCGCCGTGAACAGCTGCGGATCGGTCGCGATCCAGTCGATCGCGTCCGGGGACGCGAGCGCCGGCGAGTCGAACGAATACAGGTTGCCGAGCGCGCCCTGCGCGTCCTGCATGCCCACCGTGGCGCTGCCACCGCCGTCCCACTCCGGGAAGTCGGGATCGCCGAGCACGGTGTTCGCATACTGGAACGAGATCGAACCGTCCTCGCCGAGGATCACTTCAAACGATGCCGGCTGGCCCTGGTCCTGCAGGAAGTGCGCTCGCTCCCACTGCACCACCACGCGACGCGCGGGCGCATCGCCGAACACCTGCCAGTAGACCCCGCCGGTCGAGACATCGAAGTCGTCCCAGAACGGCAGGATCAGCGCGCCGCCCATCGGTGCCGCGAACGGGTCGGGTACCGGCGTGTTGAACGCGTAGCTGGCGCCGTCGAGCGTTCCGAGCGCGATCGTGCCGTTGTTGCCGATGCTGAGCAGGCTGGACGTGCTGTCGTACAGCGTGACCTGGAATGGCAGGGTGATCCCGCTGGCGGTGTCGTCGCCGAGGGCCAGCGGCGTACCGGTCGCGCGGATGTCGATGAAGGCGGGCGTGCCCGCGATGCCGGCGTAGCCCGGCGCGAAATCCTGCGCCGTCCACTCGGACACGTAGTCGCGGCTGCCTTCGGCCGGGAACACGATGCGGTTCGCCTGATAGCTCTCGCCGGGCGCGAGCGCGTGCGGCAGCAGCGCGAACACCTCGCCGTCGACGCTGTCGACCAGCGTGTGGTAGCCGAGCGTCGTCCCGGTGCCGTTGGTCAGCGTATAGCAGAAGTTGATCGCCTCGCCCGCGTGCAACGCGAGGCTCGTCGCGGTGCCGCAGGTGTCCGGGTTGCCGTCGTCGGGGGCGACCCCGACCACGAGCTGCAGGCCGCCGCCGGCTGCCGGCGGTTCGGCATGGAGCGGCGCCGAAACGGCGAGGATCGCGCCGGCCAACGCCAGGCGGTGGATGGAACGGGAGCGGGATGCGTCCACGATGCAGGCCTTGTCGGAGGAAGGAGGTCGTCGCGCAGTCCGCGCCGAACCCCACGACCGTAGCCGCACGGGGCGGCAGCGCATCAAACGCGCGTGAATGCACCGTGACATCGGCGTGACATGCGCGCCACGGCTGCGCCTCGGCGACGTCAGCGGTTATCGCCCGCGACGTCCGGCGCGGGCGCAGGGAGGCGCTGGCCGGCGAGCGCCGGCAGCGCGGATCGCGCGCGCTGCGCCGAGCGCACGTCGCCGAGGCGTTCGTGCAGCGCCAGCATTGCGCGCGCGGCGTGCCAGTCGCGGTCTGCATACCGCGTGAGATGCCCGGCGATCCGGGTGGCTTCGTCGATCTCGTCGCGCGCGAGCAGGTCGATGACCCATGCCGACGCCGCTTCGACGACCTGGGCGGGGCAATTGGCCGCGAGCGCGTACTTCAGCGCCGCGTCGAAATGGCGCGCGGCGAGCGCGCTGTCGCCTCGCGCCGCCGCAAGGCGGGCCGTCGCGAGATCGGCGACGAAGGCGCGGTCGGGGTCCTGCACCGAGGCCCCCGCATCGCGCAGTCGTGCAAGAATTTCGTTTGCACGCACGCGATCGCCCGAGTCGATCGCGGCATCGATGAATACCGCCGCGGCCTGGGACAGGGTCGCGTCACTGGTCGGGTCCAGCGGCGCGAGCACGCGATCGAGGATCGCGTGTGCGGGCGCGAGGGCTTCGTCGTATCGACCGCGCGCGGCGAGCAGTGCACTGTGCAGCACCGCGAACTCGGGCGGCGCGCTCGGCGCCGCCGCGTCGAAGCGGCCGACCACGTGCATGGCCTCGTCGAGGTGTCCGCCCGCGAGCAGCGCGAGCGCATGCGAGTAGCCGATCGAACGCACGACACGCATGCTTTCGATGCGCGAAGCCAGCTGCCACGCGCGCGCGCTGCTCGCGCGTGCGCCGGGAAGGTCGAGCGTGAGGCGCTGTGCGTCGGATTTGGCCGCGAGGCTCGAGGCGAGGTGATCGCGCACGCCGAAGCGCTCGAAGACCGCGGCGGCGCGGTCGAATGCCGCGATGGCTTCGGCGTAGCGCCCGTGGTTGGCCAGCGCGAGGCCCTCGTTCGCATCCACGCTGGCTTCGCCGGGCGCGTTGCCGGCGCGCCGCCATTCGATGCGTGCACGACCGAAACCGGCCAGCGCCGCGTCGAGATGGCCAAGGTGGTCGTCGATGACCGCGCTCATCATGTAGGCGCGCCCGCGCGCGATCGAATCGGGCTGGCCCGCGAGCGCTTCGAGGGCGTCCGCGCAGCGACGCGCCGCGGCCTCGAGTTCGTTGCGGCGAAACCCGATCGCGCACAGCCCGTAGAGCGCACGCCCGCGCAAGGCCGGCGTCACGCCCTCGCCCCCTTCGGCGATACGCGCGAACTGCTTGTACGCAAGCTCCGAGCGGCCGCTGCGCTCGTCGACCTCCGCCGCGCGCACCGCGATCGCGGGTTCGCGCTGCAGTGACGTTGGCGCCGATTCGATCAGCTCGGTCGCCGCCGGGAGGGCGCCCTCGAGGAACGCGGTGTCGATGCGCTGCTGCAGTTCCAGCAGCGGCGAATGCGGTGCAGGTGCGAGCGCGCCGCCCATGCCGAGCGTATCGAGCCACGCTGCAAGCGCGATGTCGGCAGCGGCGAGCGGAGTCGAGGCGATCCCGTCGAAATGCGCGCGCCACTCGGCCTCCTGGACTTCGAGCCGGACATGCCAGCCGACGGCGGTGCGTTCCGCCCCCGGTGCGAGCAGGCGGGTGACACCCGCTGCCTGCACGAGTTGCCAGCGACGCGCCGGATCGGCGAGCGCGGCCTCGTCCTGGCCTGCAACGTAGGCGATCGCCTGGTCGCTCGGCATCACGGGCAGTTCGGCCCGCTCGCGAATGCGCGACGCGAGGTAGTCCATCGCGCCGAGCCGGATCCAGCGCGAATCCGGATCCGCGCCTGCGACCTCGACCGGCAGCACCATGACCGTTCCGGCCGCCTGCGTGGCGGGCGCTTCCGCCTCGGCGGCACTCGACAGCAAGCCCGCGCGGCGGTCGATCACGCGCAAGCCCGACACGATCGCGAGAACGGCGAGCGCGACGACACCGGCGAGCACGATCACGCGTGCCCGCGCACCCGCACGGATCGGCCGGGTCGAGGGCTGCGTGTCCGCCTGGGTCGCCACGCCCGCATCGGAGTGCGCGAACGATCCGGGTACCGCCGTCGGTTCGATGGGCGCCTCCGGCGCCAAGTCCGATTCCGCCGCGACCTCCGTCACGGGCGCGACCCAGTGGTAACCGAAGCGCGGCACGGTGCGGATCACGCGTTGCTCGTCGCCGGTATCCCCCACCGCGCGACGCGCACGTGCGAGGGTCTGGCCGAGCAGCGCATCGCTGACGTCGATGCGTCCCCACACCGCACTGATCAACTCGTCACGCCCGACCGCACGCTCGCGATGTTCGAGCAGGTAGACCAGGCATTCGAACGACTTCAGCGGCAACGCGACCGCGTCGCCGCCGCTGCGAAGCTCGCGCGCGAGCGCATCGAGTTCGAAATCGTTGAATCGGAAGCGCCGTGGGGACATGGACCGTGCGGGGAACCTGCGATCGACGCGCCGCGAAACCGTGTGGCGCGCGGCGGTGGAATCGAACCCCTGACTGTACCGCAGCAGCGAAGTCGGGCCCAGATCGGACACCGCGCGGGCGGGTCCGACGAAGCGTTCACGCAGGCGACTAGACGTTCGCGCTCAGGCCCCGTCGCGCGCGGTGATCGTCTCGAGCCCGTGCGCACCCGGGCCGGTTTCGGCGCGCCAGAGCTTCCACGCGAAGTAGAGGCCGAGTGAAGACATCGCGGTGTAGAACCACATGCCCGGCGCGTAACCCGCGGTGTTCGCGGGTCCCGCGAGGTAGTGGTCGTTGAGTCCACCGATCGCGAGCGGCACCACGGCCCAGCCAATCTGCTGGCAGAAGGTCATCAAGGCGTAGGCCGAGCCCAATCGATTCGGCTCCACGATGTAGGCGACCGATGGCCACATCACCGCCGGGATCAGCGAGAACACCGCACCGAACAGCAGGATCGACAGCAGCAGCGTCAGCGGCAGTCCGACGTCGGCTAGCGGCACGGGCACGACCGGTCCGGGTGGCGCGTAGGTCACGATGAGGAACAGCGGCAGCATCGCGAGCGATCCGACCGCCATGAACCAGGACCGCCGGCCGACGCGGTCCACCCACAACCCGAACAGCGGCGTGGCCACGATCGCCGCGAACGGCAGCAGGCTGCTGAGGATGCCGGCCGCCTCGCGCGACAGGCCGTGCGCCTGCTGGAAGTAGTCGATCGCGAACGAGCGGAACGGGAACACCGTCGAATAGAACACCACGCACAACGCGACGATGTACCAGTACGAAGGACTGAAGCGGTAGAGGTTTTTCCACTCCAGCTTGTCGATGTCACCGGCTTCGCCGAGATCGAAACGGACCTGTGCCCGCTTCTCGAGCAGGAAATACAGCACCGCGGCGCCGAGCGCGGCGGACATCACGCCGGTCGCGAGCCACAGCGGGCCGTGCCAGTTCGAGTACAGCGGGCTCGCGAACGAGGTCGACCAATCCGTCGATGCCGAACCGAGGCGCGAGATCGAGAGATTCAGGCCGAATGCGAAACTCAGTTCCTTGCCCTTGAACCATTTCGCGAGCACCGCGGTGACCGCGACGATCAACGGCTCGGCGCCGAGCCCGAGCAGGAAACGTCCCGCGAGCAGCGAGGAAAATCCCTGGGCGGACGCGGTGACCGCGGCGGCGACCACGCACACCAGCGCGAACGCGACGATCGCGCGGCCTGCGCCGAACCGATCGATCACGTAGCCGCCAGCGAGCAGCACGAGCAGCGCGGCGACGTTGTACGCGGTCGACAGCTGGCCGATCTGGGCGTAGTCCAGGCCCTGCTGCTCGCGCAGCAGGTCGACGACCGGATTCAGTGCGTCGTAGGCGTAGTAGTTGCCGAACATCGCGAGGCTCGCGAGCACCAGCGCGACCCAGCGGTAGGCGGAGGTTGGGCGCGGCAGCGTGGCGGCGGTGTTCATCGATGGGTCCTGCGGGCTCGGTTGGATGCGGCGGGGCGTGCTGGTCGGCGGAGCGACCCGCAGGAACGCCGCCGACCGCGCAGTCTGGCGAGTCGCCGGCAGGCGGGCAAGTTCGACGAGTATCCCCGGGCGACCGAGATCGCACGGCGCCATCGCGGTCGACGAAAGGCGCCTGCCGCGCTGCGCGCGTCCAGCCTACGGGAGTGTCAGCCGACACCCGCCTTTCCGCAAAAAAAAAGCCCCGCATCGCTGCGGGGCTTCTTCATTGCTTGTCCTTCGACTTCGCGCCTGCGGCGCTGGCTCAGGACGAACGGTGTCGCTGGATCAGAAATCCATGCCGCCCATGCCACCCATGCCACCGCCGCCACCGCCGTGGTTGTGCGCCTCTTCCTTCTTCGGCGCTTCGGCGACCATCGCCTCGGTCGTGATCATGAGGCCCGCGATCGACGCGGCGTTCTGCAGCGCGGTGCGCGTGACCTTGGTCGGATCGAGGATGCCGAGCTCGACCATGTCGCCGTACTCGCCGGTCGCGGCGTTGTAGCCGTAGTTGCCCTTGCCGTCGGCGACCTTGTTGAGGATCACGCTCGGCTCTTCACCGGCATTGGTGACGATCTCGCGCAGCGGCGCTTCCATCGCGCGCTTGGCGATCTGGATGCCGTGGTTCTGGTCCTCGTTGTCGCCCTTGAGCTTGGCCAGGCCCGACAGCGCGCGGATCAGCGCGACGCCACCGCCCGGGACCACGCCTTCCTCGACCGCCGCACGCGTCGCGTGCAGGGCGTCTTCGACGCGCGCCTTCTTTTCCTTCATCTCGACTTCGGTCGCGGCGCCGACCTTGATCACCGCGACGCCGCCGGCGAGCTTGGCCACGCGCTCCTGCAGCTTCTCGCGGTCGTAGTCCGAGGAGGTTTCCTCGATCTGCGCCTTGATCTGCTTGATGCGCGACTGGATGTTCGCCGCTTCGCCCGCGCCGTCGATGATCGTCGTGTTCTCCTTGGAGATCACGATCTTCTTCGCGCGGCCGAGGTCCTTCAGCGTCGCCTTCTCGAGCTGCAGGCCGACTTCCTCGGAGATGACCTGGCCACCGGTCAGGATCGCCATGTCCTCGAGCATCGCCTTGCGACGGTCGCCGAAGCCCGGCGCCTTCACCGCCGCGACCTTGACGATGCCGCGGATCGTGTTGACGACGAGCGTCGCGAGCGCTTCGCCCTCGACTTCCTCGGCGACGATCAGCAGCGGCTTGCCGGCCTTCGCGACGCCTTCGAGCACGGGCAGCAGCTCGCGCACGTTCGAGATCTTCTTGTCGTACAGCAGCACGTACGGGTCTTCGAGCTCGACCTGCTGGCTCTGCTGGTTGTTGATGAAGTACGGCGACAGGTAGCCGCGATCGAACTGCATGCCCTCGACGACGTCGAGTTCGTTGTCCAGGCCCGAGCCTTCCTCGACCGTGATCACGCCTTCCTTGCCGACCTTGTCCATCGCCTCGGCGATGAGCTTGCCGATCAGTTCGTCGCCGTTCGCGGAGATCGTGCCGACCTGCGCGATCGACTTGCTGTCGGCCGACGGCTTGCTGAGCTTCTTGAGCTCCTCGACCGCCGAGATCACGGCCTTGTCGATGCCGCGCTTGAGGTCCATCGGGTTCATGCCCGCGGCGACGGCCTTGAGGCCTTCGCGGATCAGCGCCTGCGCAAGCACGGTCGCGGTGGTGGTGCCGTCACCGGCGACGTCGGAGGTCTTGGAAGCGACTTCCTTGACCATCTGCGCGCCCATGTTCTCGAACTTGTCGGCCAGTTCGATCTCCTTCGCGACGGACACGCCGTCCTTGGTGATCGTCGGCGCGCCGAAGCTCTTCTCGAGCACGACATTGCGACCCTTCGGGCCGAGCGTGGCCTTGACCGCGTTGGCGAGGGTGTTGACGCCGCGCAGCATGCGCGCGCGGGCGTCTTCGGAGAAACGGATTTCTTTGGCTGCCATGGGAGGAGCTCCGGGAATGAGGAATGGAGAATGGGGAATGGTTCAGAGCAAGAGCGGATCTCGGGATGAGGATGGAAGCTCGGAGCGCAGTGGCTTCAACGATTCCCTGTTCCCCACTCCCGATCCCCGGCTTACTTCTCGACGACCGCGATCAGGTCTTCTTCGCGCATGACGAGCAGCTCGTCGCCGTCGACCTTGACCTCGGTGCCCGAGTACTTGCCGAACAGCACGATGTCGCCGACCTTGACCGCCATCGGACGGACCTTGCCGTCTTCCTGGATCTTGCCGGTGCCGGCGGCGAGGACTTCGCCCTTGATCGGCTTTTCGGCAGCGGCGTCGGGGATCACGATGCCGCCGGCCGACTTGGTCTCGGCTTCCAGGCGCTTGATGATCACGCGGTCGTGCAACGGGCGAAGCTTCATGGGTGTCTCCATCAATTGGTTGATGTGGAAGGGATTGTTCGGGCTTGTTAGCACTTGGCATCGCTGAGTGCCAGAATTCTATCGACACACTCCCCCAATGGGAAGCCGGGGTCGATTCTTCGGACGAACAGATGGACTCCAAGCGGGAGGTTTCAAGTGCGAACCGCAGAGGATTGCCACCGCCGTCGAATCGCAACTAAGGTGTCCCGGATCAGGAGGGGCGTGGCCATGGGCAGATGGATCGCGGCGGCAATCGTGTGGATTTCGGTGGGCTCGGCTTCCGCGGCTGCCCGGAGGGTTCATCCTCGGATTCACGGCGACCACGTCGGAACTGCAGCTGGATGTGGTCACGGCGAGCGAACGCATCGCCGCGCCTCGATCGTCGACCGGCGTCCAGTGGCGGATCACCGCGACCCACGCGTCGGGACAGGAGATCTGGTCGCAGGCGTTCCCGGCACCATGGTCGTTCCATGTGCCGAGCGGCCGCGAGGCCGAGTTTGCGGTCGCGGTCCCGCATCTGGAACCGGGTGCACGGCTTGCGGTTTCCGATGAATCGGGCCGAACGTTGTGGACCCAAGCCGTCGACGAGCAATGGCTCGAACGCGCCCGGGTATCCGCGCGAGCGATCCGCGGCGATCTCGATCTCGCCCAGGCCGCTACCGCCAAGCTGCATGAGAACAGTGAGTTGCGAGCCCGCGAATGGCGCGCTGGCCCTCGATGGCTGGACACCAGCCGGAAGGCGCCATTCCGTCGCGCGCCTTCGCAGCCTCCGCAGGCACCGGCGGAGGAGCCTGCCTCCATCGCCGCCCCAAAAGGCGCGGCGCCCACTTATCACGTTGGTGGAAGCACCTCCACCAACATCTACGAGGTGCGCGTGTACGACGCCGATACCGGTGCGTTCGTGGTGTCGACCCGCGCGGACTGGAGAACAGGTCGCTACGAGTTCCTGTTGCCACGCGGACGCTATGAATTCGAATTCGACGACAACATCGTGTCCGTCGATGGATCGTACTTCTACAGGCGCCCGTGGCGAAGCGTGCCGGTCTCGGTCTCGAGCGACACGCAGGTGCCATCGACCGCCCCGAGCGACGACGCCGGCTGGTTCGAATTCGTGGCCGAACATCCATGCTCGCTCGCGCTGGCCGCGCCGGGTTTCGACGTCGCCGTGCCCTACTCGCTGGCGGTGGAACTGCGGACCGAGGACGGCGTGCGCATCTACCGCGACCTCCCTTCCGGGGCCCAAGGCATCGTCGTCGTTCCGCCCGGCCCGACGTCCAGCAGCGAATACTGTTCCACGACCTATCGCATCACGCTCACGCCCGGCACCTACGCCTTCGAGTTGTCGTTTCCGGGCTGGCAGCCGTTGAAGAATGTCATGGCCACCGTCGCAACCGGCGGAACGACCACGTTCAGGCATCGATTTCCGCTTGCGGACCGCACGCTCGTGTGGCGGGGGAGCATCTTCGACGCGCACGGCGATCCGCTCTCGAACTACTTCATCACCGCGGTCAACAGGCTCAACGACGCGGTCTACTGGGGGTTCTCCACCGTTGCCGACGACGGACACTTCGAGATTCCGTATTCACCCGGCTGGGCCATTGATTTCGAGCCCAGCGATTTGAGCACCGGCCAGGTCCGCCAGCGTTTCATGATGAATGGACAACCATTGCCTAAGACCGTCACGCTCGACGAGGTTGCCGCGGACAACACGCTCGAGCGCGGCCTCATGCGCATCCATGGTGACGGAGAACTCGAACGCCACTACAACATCCTGTTCCTCGCGGAGGGCTACAGCGGCACCAACGAGACCTTCACCGACACGAACGGCAACGGCACGTGGGATGGCTTCTACTGGACCGATCGAAACGGTGACGGGATCTACAACGACGACAGCCGCATCGTGGGCTTTCCCGACCTTGGGCTCCTGGACACTCCGGATCCGCTGTCGGGAAATGAGCCGTTTGCGGACCTGAATGCCGATGGCGTCCTCAATCGGGACGAAGCCGCGGAGTTCGAACAGAACGCCCGGGATTTCATGCGTGCGCTGCTGGGCGCGGACTTCTGGAACCAGCACAGGCACGCATTCAATGCCTACCTGCTGTTCGAGCCGTCGGCCCAGGCCGGCTTCGACATCACCCAGGAGGATGGCCGGCGAACGCAGGAACGCGACACGCGTTACGGCGCCAACCTGGTGATGCCACGCGGCATCGTCGAGATCGACAGGGCACCGGCCCTGCAGCGCGCGCTCTCCGCGCTGCCCGAAGTCGACATGGTCGTGGTACTCGTCAACCAGCCGGTCCATGTGTATGCACGCGGCAATGTCAGCATGGCGCAGCCCGGCTCGATGGTCTGGCCAAGCGGCGCCGGCGAGCGTTGGAACCTGGATACGGGTCCTTCACACGAGATGGGACATTACGCCGCGACCCTCTGCGACGAGTACACCGAGTTTTTCGAAGTCAGTCCGGCCCATGGCCAGGACCAGACCTGGTGCCCCAATGTCAGTCATGTCGCGGACCCGGGCCTCGTCCCGTGGGCGCTGTGGCTGGCGCCGAACGAACAGGTGCCCGACATCGGCTTGGGCCGGGGCGTCGGCATCTTCGCAGGCGCCGACTACTACGCCGGCGGGGCCTATCGACCTACCTACAATTCCACGATGCGGAACAATTCCCCGTTCTTCAACGCGCCGTCGCGCGCGGCCCTGGAACGCGCGATGTACGAGCGAACCGGCGATCCCGCGGTGTTGCAGACGCGCCCGCAGCCCCAGCCGGTTTCACGAATCCGCAAACCTCATCCGCTATAGTCGGCGGTTGGGGTCCGCGGCACAGGGTCCGGACCGAAGCTGGGGGATCCACCGAATGCGTATCCAACGAGGTGCCTTCGGCACCGCGCTGTCGATTCTCTTTGCCTGCGCCGCGCAGCCTGCGCTGGCGCAGACCGTCTCGCTCGTCGGCGGCACGCCGCCGGTGCAGGACTTCGGAACGCTCGCCGCGACCGGGACCAGCGACGCGCTGCCGGATGGCTGGTCCCTGTTCGAGAGCGACGACAACGCGAACACGACCTATGTCGCCGACAACGGTGGCGTGAACTCCGGCAACACCTACAGCTACGGCGCGAACGGCAGCGGCGAACGCGCGTTCGGCATGTTGCGCTCCGGTTCGCTCGTCCCCCTGATCGGCGCGCAGCTGCGCAATGACACCGCGCTCGTGCTCAGCGAGATCGCGGTGTCGTACACGGGCGAGCAGTGGCGCCTCGGCGTCGCCGGACGCAGCGACCGCCTCGACTTCCAGTACAGCCTCGATGCGACCTCGCTCGGCGGCGCGGGTACCTGGATCGACGTCGATGCGCTCGACTTCGCGACGCCGAACACCGGCGCGGCACCGGGTGCGCTCGACGGCAATGCACCGGCGAACCGCAGCGCGGTCAGCGGCTCGATCACGGGCCTCGCGCTCGCGCCGTCGGCGACGCTGTGGGTGCGCTGGGTCGACGCCGACATTTCGGGTGCGGAAGATGGCCTCGCGATCGACGACGTCGCCTTCGCGGTCGCCGGCGATCCGCCGGTCGACCACCCGCCGACCGTCGCATCGACGACGCCCGCGCAGGGCGCGACCGGCGTCGCGCTCGATGCGAACCTCGTCGTCACCTTCAGCGAGGCGGTCACGACCGCCGGTCCGTGGTTCGTGCTGAACTGCACCGACAGCGGCGCGCACTCCGCGGCGGTCAGCGGCGGTCCGACCAGCTACACCCTGACGCCCTCGCCCGCGTTCGCGGCCGACGAGAGCTGCACCTGGACGATCATCGCGGCCGCGATCACCGACAACGACGGCACGCCGGACCACCCGGCCGCCGACACCGTGGTCGTGTTCCAGACGCGCGATCCCGCGACGACGCCGCCAACGGTCGTTTCGGTGACGCCGGCCGATGGCGCGACCAACGTGCCGCCGGCGAGCGACATCACCGTGGTCTTCAGCGAAGCGGTCACCACCGCGACGGGCGCGTTCACGCTCGCCTGCGACGCCACGCAAGTCGACCTCATCCAGACCGGCAGCGGCGCCCAGCGCACGCTGACGCCGGCGACGTTGCTCGCGCAGGGCGCGGACTGCAGCTTCACGATCCTCGCGAGCGCAGTCACCAATGCGTGGAACGTGCCGCTCGCCGCGAACGTGACGACCACGTTCGAAGTCGGCGCCGGCACCGGCGCGTACTACGACACGGTCAACACCGCGAGTCCGGAACAGCTGCGCTGCTCGCTGCATCGGACGATCCGCGGCCACACCGCGTATCCGTACAGCGGCTCGGGCACCAACACCTGGACGATCCTCGAACTCGCGCAGGCGAATCCGTCGAATCCGAACCAGATCGTCGACGTCTATCGCAACCGCTTGTACACCGCGGTGTCCGATCGGGCGGGCACGGGTTCGGGCATCACCTACAACCGCGAGCACACCTGGCCGAACTCGCTCGGCTTCCCGAGCCAGACCGGCAACCTCGGCTTGCCGAACGCGCCGTACACCGACACGCACATGCTGTGGCTGTCCGACACGCAGTACAACTCCGACCGCGGCAACAAGCCGTTCGCGAACTGCGACAGCGGCTGCGGCGAACGCCCGACCGAAGCGAACGGCGGCGTCGGCGGCGACGGTGGCGGCGACTCGAACTGGGTGCGTTCGCCCGACGGCAACCAGGGTTCGTTCGAGTCCTGGGATCATCGCAAGGGCGAGATGGCGCGCGCGATCTTCTACATGGCGATCCGCTATGAAGGCGGCGTCGATCCGGTCAGCGGACAGAACGAGCCGCAACTCGAACTCACCGACGTGCGTGCACAGATCGTCGGCATGAACGATTACACGCAGACCGCGTACATGGGCCTGCTCGCCGACCTGCTCGCATGGCACCTCGCCGATCCGCCCGACGCGGAAGAAATCGCGCGCAACGACCTGATCCAGACGTTCCAGGGCAATCGCAATCCGTTCGTCGACCACCCGGAATGGGCGACGCGCGCGCTGTTCGAATCGTCGAATCCACCCGTGTGCGAATTGCCGGATACGGATTCGATCTTTGCGGACGGGTTCGAGTAGGGCGGGCGGAAAGCCAGGGCGCCGGCCGGCCTGCGGCCGTCCAGCCTACGGTCCATGCTGTCGTAGGCTGGACGCGCGCAGCGCGGCCGGCGCCGTGCAAGCGAGAACGAAAGCCGGAAAGCCCCGGCTATGCGAACATGGACGACCCGCGCCTGCCGGTCGTCCATGTCCGTCGTCGTCGTCCACTGCAGTTGTCCCGACATGCCGAGCGCCGCGCGCATCGCGCAGGCGCTGGTCGACGAGCGCCTCGCGGCCTGCGTGCAGGCGCTGCCCGGGGTCGCCTCGACCTATCGCTGGCAGGGCGAGGTGCAGCGCGCCGACGAGGTGTTGCTGCTGATCAAGACCACGCGCGAGCGTGTCGCTGCGCTCGAAGCGCGGCTCGCGCACTTGCATCCCTGCGATCTGCCCGAATTGATCGTGCTCGAGGCGGTCGGCGGGCTGCGCGACTACCTCGACTGGGTCGAGGCCGAATCCACGCCCGCGTGAACGTCCTGCAATCGATGCGGTCCAAGCGCGGTCCCTTCCGCGCCGCCGTCTTCCGGAGCCTTGCCCGATGCGCCACCTGATCGCCTGCCTGTTCGCCCTCATCGTCGCCAGCGGCGTCGCGCGCGCGCAAGAAGACGAACTGCTGCCGGTCGAGCAGGCGTTCGCGCTGACGGCGCGCATCGACGAGCCCGGCGTCGTCGCGCTGCACTGGGAGATCGCGCCCGACTATTACCTGTATCGCTCGCGCATCAAGGCGAAGACGACCCAGGCCGGCGTCACGCTCGGCGAACTCGACCTGCCCGCGGGCGAGCGCAAGAACGACGAGTTCCTCGGCGACGTCGAGGTCTACCACCACGCGGTCGATGCACGCCTGCCCTACACGCTCGACGATGCGACTGCGACGACGCTGACGGTCACGGTCACCGCGCAGGGTTGCCACGAGGTCGATCCGAAGATCTGCTATCCGCCGCACCCGACCCGGCTCACGCTCGATCTTCCACCCGGCGGAACGCAGGCCGCTGCGGCGCCCGCGCTCGGCACGGGCGCATCCGCGCCGCTGATCCAGCTCGGCGGCAACGCGACCGCTGGCCCGAGTGAGGCCGCACCGCTGCCGGCCGAGCAGGCGTTCGTGTTCGAGGCGATCGCATCGGGGCCGAGCGGCCTGCTCGCGCGCTGGACGATGCCGAAGGGCTACTACCTCTACCGCGACCGCAGCACCGTCACGCTCACGCAGGCTGACGACGTGCGCCTCGGCGCGCCGCAATGGCCCGAAGGCGTCGACCACACCGACGAGCACTTCGGTACCGTGAAGGTCTACTTCGACCAGGTCGAACTGCCGATCGCGCTCGCGCGCGCGCGCGGCGAGCCGCAGCGCGTGACCGTGCATGCCGAGTACCAGGGCTGCCAGGACAACGGGCTCTGCTACCCGGTCATGCAGAAGGACATCGTGGTCGAACTGCCGGCCGCGACGGCGGAGCAGCTCGCCGCCGCGAACGCGTCGTTCGTGCCGCCGCAGGAGAGCAGCGGAGCATCCACGACTCCATCGTCCGCCCAACCCCCGGCCCCCGGCCCCCAGCCCTCCGCGCTGGGCGTCCTCGGCGCGCTGCTGCTCGCGCTCGGCGGAGGACTGATCCTCAACCTGATGCCGTGCGTGCTGCCGGTGCTCTCGCTCAAGGTGCTCGGGCTCGCGCAGAGCGGCGAGAGCCCCGCGAAGGCGCGCACGCATGCGCTCTGGTACACCGCGGGCGTGCTCGTCGCGTTCGCCGCGGTCGGCCTCGCGGTCGTCGGCCTGCGCGCCGCGGGCGCCGCGCTCGGCTGGGGCTTCCAGTTGCAGCAGCCGGTGTTCGTCGCCTTGCTCGTCTACATCCTGTTCGCGATCGGCCTGTCGTTGTCCGGCGTGTTCAATTTCGGCGCGGGGCTCGCGGGTGCGGGGCAGGGACTTGCCTCGCGCAGCGGCGCTGCCGGCGACTTCTTCACCGGCGTGCTCGCGGTGGTCGTCGCGAGCCCGTGCACGGCGCCGTTCATGGGCACCGCGCTCGCGTATGCATTCGCTTCCTCGTCGTGGGTCGCGCTGCTCGTGTTCCTCGCGCTCGGACTCGGCCTCGCGCTGCCGTTCCTGCTCGTCGGTTTCATCCCCGCGCTCGCCTCCCGCCTGCCGCGGCCCGGCGCCTGGATGGAGACGCTCAAGCAGTTCCTCGCGTTCCCGATGTACCTCACCGCGGTATGGCTGACCTGGGTGCTGGGCAACCAGCGCGGCATCGACGCGGTGGCCTGGGTGCTGGTCGGCGCCACCGTGCTCGCGCTCGGGCTCTGGTGGTGGGAACACAGCCGTTATCGCGGCGGTCCGCTGCGGCGCGTGTTCGCGGTGATCGTGATGCTCGCGGCGCTGGTGCCACTACTGCAGGTCACGCGCATCGCGGCGCCCGCGCAGGCGCAGGCGACCTCGAGCGACCAGTGGGTGCCCTACTCCGCCGAACGCCTCGCGAGCCTGCGCGCCGAAGGGCGCGCGGTGTTCGTCGACATGACCGCCGACTGGTGCGTCACCTGCAAGGTCAACGAGCGCGCCGTGCTGCATACCGATCGCTTCCGCGAACTCGTCGAGCGCACCGGCACCGTCCTGATGCAGGGCGACTGGACCAACGTCGACCCGGAGATCAGCGCGTTCCTCAAGGCGTACCAGTCGGTCGGCGTGCCGCTGTACGTGATGTTCCCCGCGGGCGCAGGATCGACCGGCGTCAAGCTGCCGACCGTGCTCACGTTCGGCATCGTGGAACAGGCCATGGCGGGTCGCACGGACTGACGCGATGCTCGATCGCCGCCACCTGCTCGTCGTTGCGCTCGCGATCGTGGGCGCGACCGCGGGCCTGTTCGTCGGCCGCATGCTGCGGCCGGACCCGCGCGCAGCGCTCGACGCGGTGCCCGCGACTGCGCCGGACCGCGTGCCGGCCGCGACGTCGCTGCCCGACATCGAAGGTCGCACGCAGTCGTTCGCGCAATGGGATGGGCGCCTCGTGCTGCTCAACTTCTGGGCCAGCTGGTGCGCGCCCTGCATCGAGGAGATGCCGCTGCTCGACCGCTTCCAGCAACGCCACGCGGCGCGCGGGCTGCAGGTGGTCGGCGTCGCGAGCGAAGCGGCCGGGCCCACGCGCGACTTCCTTGCCGCACACCCGGTCGCCTATCCGATCCTCGTCGACGATCCCGAACGCGGCGACCTTTCGCGCGCGCTCGGCAACCAGCACGGTGTGCTGCCCTACTCGCTGCTGATCGCTCGCGACGGGCGCATCCTCGCGCGGCATGCGGGCAATTTCAGCGAGGAAAGCCTCGAGCGCTGGGTGCTGCCGCATTTGTAGCAGCGAGGCGCACGTCGCGAGCGTCGCGCGCGCAACGCAGGGCCCTCCGTGGGCGCCGAAGCGCCGGCTGACGTTCGGTCGTCCAGCCTGCAAGGCCAGCATGCACGCCAATCGATTGAAACATCGTCAAACGTCGGCGAACTGGACAGAACGGCGCGAGTCCGCCAGACTTGGATTCCGCTTGTCGCGAGTGGCCCCGTGGCCCGCATCCTCGTCCTGCACGGTCCCAACCTCAACCTGCTCGGCACGCGCGAGCCGGAGGTCTATGGCCGCACGACGCTCGCGGAGATCGATGCGGCGCTGGTCCGGCGCGCGCGCGAGGCCGGGCACGAGCTCGAGCACCTGCAGTCCAACGCCGAGCACGAACTCGTCGATCGGGTGCAGGCCGCGCGCTCGGACGGCACCGCGTTCATGCTGGTCAACCCGGCCGCGTTCACCCACACCTCGGTCGCGTTGCGCGACGCGCTCGCGGCGGTCGCGATCCCGTTCATCGAGGTGCACCTGTCCAACCCGCATGCGCGCGAACCATTCCGGCACACGAGCTACTTCAGCGACCTCGCCAGCGGCATTGTCTGCGGTTGCGGCGCGCTCGGCTACGAGCTTGCATTGACCGCGGCGTTGCAGCGACTCCAGCACTGATCACCTTTCCCTTCGAGCCGACCCGCCGTCGCGGGCCGCCAACCGAGAAGCCACGATGGACCTGCGCAAGATCAAGAAACTCATCGACCTGCTCGAGGAATCCAACCTCGCCGAACTCGAGATCAAGGAAGGCGAGGAAATCGTGCGCCTTTCGCGCCTGCCCAAGGGCATGGTCAGTACCCAGATGATGGCGCCGGCGCCGATGCCTGCTGCCCCGATGCGCAGCGAGGCACCCGCCGCGGCCGCGCCTGCAGCCGAAAGCGCGGTCCCGGCCGGTCGCGACCTGCCCGACGGACACGTGGTCAAGGCGCCGATGGTCGGCACCTTCTATGCGTCGGCCAATCCCGAAACGCCGCCGTTCGTGAAGGTCGGACAGGCGGTCAAGGCCGGCGACACCCTCGGCATCATCGAGGCGATGAAGATGTTCAACCAGATCGAAGCCGACGCCACCGGCACCCTGCTCGCGATCCTCGTCAACAACGGCCAGCCGGTCGAGTTCGACGAGCCGATGTTCGTTATCGGTTAGGGCTGAGGGCCGAGGGCTGAGGGCTGAAAAGCCCGCATCGCTCCCGGCTCTTCGCCCTCAAGCCCCCAGCCCTAGGCCCTCAGCCCTCCATGCTCGATAAAGTCGTCATCGCCAACCGCGGCGAAATCGCCCTGCGCGTGCTGCGCGCCTGTCATGCGCTCGGCATCCGCACGGTCGCTGTGCATTCGACCGCGGACCGCAACCTCAAGCACGTCGGCATGGCCGACGAGTCGATCTGCATCGGGCCGCCGCCCGCGGCCGAAAGTTACCTCAACGTGCCGCGCATCATCGCGGCGGCCGAGGTCACCGATGCGCAGGCGATCCATCCGGGCTACGGCTTCCTGTCGGAGAACGCCGACTTCGCCGAACGCGTCGAGAAATCCGGTTTCATCTTCATCGGACCGACGCCCGACGTGATCCGCCTCATGGGCGACAAGGTCGAGGCGATCAAGGCGATGAAGGCCGCGGGCGTTCCCTGCGTGCCGGGCTCGGGCGGTCCGCTCGGCGACGATCCTGCCGCGAACGGACGCATCGCGCGCGAGATCGGCTACCCGGTCATCATCAAGGCCGCCGGCGGCGGTGGCGGGCGCGGCATGCGCGTGGTGCATACCGAAGCGCACCTCGCGAATGCGGTGGCGATGACGAAGTCGGAAGCGAAGGCCGCGTTCGGCAACGGCGAGGTCTACATGGAGAAGTTCCTCGAGAACCCGCGCCATGTCGAAATCCAGGTGCTCGCCGACGGCCAGGGCAATGCGATCCACCTCGGCGAGCGCGACTGCTCGATGCAGCGCCGCCACCAGAAGGTGGTCGAGGAAGCGCCCGCGCCCGGCATCACGCCGGAACAGCGCGAGGCGATCGGCAAGGTCTGCGTCGAGGCCTGCGTGCGCATCGGATATCGCGGCGCGGGCACGTTCGAGTTCCTCTACGAAGACGGGCGCTTCTATTTCATCGAGATGAACACGCGCATCCAGGTCGAGCATCCGGTCACCGAGATGATCACCGGCATCGACCTCGTGCGCGAGCAGTTGCTGATCGCGGCCGGCGAGAAGCTCTCGCTGCGCCAATCCGACATCGTGCTGACCGGCCACGCGATCGAGTGCCGCATCAATGCGGAAGACCCGGACACGTTCATGCCGAGCCCGGGCACCGTCAAGCGCTTCGAGTCCCCCGGCGGGCCCGGCGTGCGCGTCGACACGCACGTCTACGATGGCTACCGCATCCCGCCGAACTACGACTCGATGATCGGCAAGCTCATCGTGCACGGCCGCGATCGCGCCACCGCGATCGCGCGCATGCGCATCGCGCTGTCGGAACTCGTGGTCGAGGGCATCAAGACCAACGTGCCGCTGCAGCAGAAGATCCTCGCCGACGGCGGCTTCCAGTCCGGCGGCCAGAACATCCATTACCTCGAGCGCCGCATCGCGGAAGCGAAGGAAAAGGCGATGGGGATCGGGTGATGAGCCGGGAGTGGTGAATAGGGAATCGGGAATGGCCAACAGCCAAAGACCATCCCTCGATCCTGCGACTTCCATTCCCCGTTCCCGATTCCCTATTCTCTGCCAGATGGGCTACCTCGAACTCTCGCTCACGATCCGCCACGCCGACCAGGAGCGCATCGAACTTGCGCTCGAGGATGCGGGGGCGCTGGCGGTGACCCTGCTCGATGCGGACGCGGATACGCCGAACGAGCGCGCGATCCTCGAGCCCGGCGTCGGCGAGACGCCGCTCTGGGGCGAGATCGTGCTGACCGCGTTGTTCGACGCGGAGGCGGATCGTGCGGGACTGCTGCACGTGCTCGGCGAACTCGTGCCCGAGATCGATCCGGCGGTGATCCACTTCCGCGAAGTCGAGGACCAGGACTGGACGCGCGCGTGGATGGACGACTTCAAGCCGATGCGTTTCGGCCGGCGGCTGTGGATCTATCCGTCGAACGTCGAGCCGCCCTCCGACGACGCGGAAGCGATCGTGGTCCGGCTCGATCCCGGCCTTGCGTTCGGCACCGGCACGCATCCGACGACCGCGCTCTGCCTCGAGTGGCTCGATGGACTCGAGCTCGCGGGCCGCAACGTGACCGACTTCGGCTGCGGCTCGGGCGTGCTCGCGATCGCGGCGCTGAAACTCGGCGCCGCGCGCGTGGACGGCATCGACAACGACCCGCAGGCGATCCAGGCCAGCCGTGACAATGCCGAGCGCAACGGTGTCGCGGATCGCCTCGCGCTGTACCTGCCCGACGAACACGCCGACGCGCCCGCCGACGTGTTCGTCGCCAACATCCTCGCCGGCCCGCTCGCGGAACTCGCGCCGCGTTTTGCCGCAGGCACGAAACCCGGCGCGCCGATCGCGCTGTCGGGCATCCTCGTCGGCCAGCAGGACGAACTGCTCGAACGCTACGCCGAATGGTTCGAAGCGCTCGAGGTCACGACGCGCGAAGACTGGGTGCGCATCAGCGGGCGCAGGAAGCCCAGCGCATCCCGTTCGCCCTGAGCGCAGGCCGAAGGCCGGAGTCGAAGGGCTGCCGGGCCCGGCGCCGCGCGCATACGCTTCGACTCCGCAGCCTTCGGCTGCTGCGCCCAGCGCGAACGGAGCGTGATGACTGCGTCGCGACGTTCTGACTGCGTTCGCCCCGAGCGAAGAATACGGGCCGGCGTCGATCGGCCTGCACGCAAGCCGGAGCCACGCGCTAGACTCGAACGCCCCGAACCGCATGCGGAGAGCGCCTTGGCTGTGTTGCATTGGCTCGGCCGCAAGCTCGCGCGCTACCTGTCGGAGCCGCGCCAGGCAACGCACGTGACCACCAGCCGGCCCGGCCACCTCGCCGCGACGCTGCGCAAGGGCGACGTGCTGCTGGTCGAAGGCACCAGCCGTTTCGCATCCGCGATCCGCACGATCACGCAGTCGACCTGGTCGCATTCGGCGCTGTGCGTCGGCGACGCGCTCGCCGCGAAGCGCGGCGACGACGCGCCGATGCTGGTCGAGGCGGACATCAACGAGGGCGTGCGCGTGGTGCCGGTCGAACGCTACGCGCACATGCATACGCGCATCTGCCGCCCGGTCGGGCTCGACGCGGGCGAGCTCGATGCGCTGGTCGCGTACGCGGTCGCGCGCGTCGGCCAGCAGTACGACCTGCGCAACGTGATCGACCTCGGTCGCTACCTGCTGCATCCGCCGCCGGTGCCCGACCGCTATCGCCGGCGCCTGCTCGCGCTCGGCGGCGGCGAGCCCACGCGCGCGATCTGCTCGTCGCTGATCGCGGCCGCGTTCGCATCGGTGCGCTATCCGGTGCTGCCCGACATCAAGGTCGCGCGCGCCGAAAGCGACGGCGGCAGCGGGGCCCTGCAGGAGATCCTGCACATCCGCGACTCCCGCCTGTACGCGCCGCGCGACTTCGACGTGTCGCCGTATTTCCGCATCGTCAAGCCGACGCTCGAGCAGGGCTTCGATCCGCATGCGCTGACCTGGGCGAGCGTCCCGGATACCGGCGCCACGCACGCCTGAAACCCGGTGCGTGCGCGCGTGCGCGCCGCACGCGATAATCCCGGCCGGCCGTCGCACGGGTGCGCCGATGTACACGCAATGTCCGGAATGCCTGACGATCTTCAAGCTCGACGGCGGTGAACTCGCCGCCGCGCACGGGAGCGTGCGCTGCGGCCACTGCGCGGCCGTGTTCGACGCGCTGCGGTCCCTGTCGGCGCAGCTGCCGGCCGAGCCGATCGGGATCCTCGCGCTGCACGAGGCGCAGTCCGATCCTCCGCAGCTTGCGCTGCCGGTGTTTCGTCCCAATCCCGCGCAGGCGACGCTGTTCGCCGAGCCTGCCGAGCGCGTGCGCGCCGCCGAGCGTTCGTCGCTGCCGGCGTTCGCCGCGAGCCGCCGCCGCGCGCGGCGCCAGCGCAACTGGCCGTGGCTGGCCGGCTGCGCGCTGCTGCTGGCGACCCTCACGCTCGAATTCGCACTCTCCGATCCCTCGCGCTGGATCGACGATGCGCGCGTGCGCTCGTGGCTCGATCCGCTCGCGGCCAACTTCGGCGTTCCGCTGCCGTTGCGGCGCGCTCCCGCGGCGCTGGAGCTTTCCGCCCGCGACATCCGCCCGCACCCGTCGGTCGAAGGTGCGCTGATCATTTCGGCGACGCTGCGCAACGACGCCGCGTTCGCACAGGCCTGGCCGGTCGTCGAGGTCACCTTGTCGGACTTCGACGAGAAGCCGGTCGCGATGCGACGCTTCCAGCCGCGCGAGTACCTCAGCGACACGCGCATGCTCGATCCCGGCCTCGCGGCCGGTGCAAGTTCTTCGCTGGTGTTCGAGGTCGCCGATCCCGGGCGCGACGCGGTCGCATTCGAATTCAAGTTCGAGTGAGGACTTCGGCGGGTCGCGCGACCGTGGAAGTCGAGACCGAAGCACGAAGCACACGAAGCGCACGAAGGCAACACCGGGAGAAAGCCAGGAACGCTTGGCTGCTTGCGCTCGCGGCACGCGCAATCCCACGCGTCCGATCCTGAAGAATCTCTCCTCCGTGTGCTCGGTGTGCTCCGTGTCGACCGCTTTCCAGCCGTTTTCCCTTCGTGTACTTCGAGGTTCACTCTCGAAGCCGCGGCAGGTTCCGCGCCGGCGCGCGAGTGAACACGCATGGCGCGACGCGGAACGCGCGTCAGGCGCGCATGAGATTTCCGGTGCAAGTGTCGATGCGGCAAGGCATCGCCGCTGGTGCGCATGGAATGGACGGAAATTTCATCGTCGAGGGACTTATCAAGCCGCGATGCCGGCGCTACTATTCCGCTCCGACCGCAGGCTCGTTGCGCGTCGGTCCAGGGAAGTTTGCCATCGAAGGGGCCTGTTGTCGTGAATGCCGCCATCCCGCTGCGTGTCGACGCCGCGCATGACACCGTGTTGCAACCCGCGCTGCGCGAGTGCGTCGCGCGAGCCGTGCGTCGTTACCTCGTCGACGTCGAATCCGCGCCGGGCGAGGGCCTGCACGAGCTCGTGATGCGCGAGGTGGAAGCACCGCTGCTGCGCGAGGTGATGGCCTGGTACGGCGGCAACCAGAGCAAGGCCGCGGTCGCGCTCGGCATCAACCGCGCGACGCTGCGCAAGAAGCTGCAGCACTACGGCCTCGCGGCCACCTGAGGTCCCTGCGCACCGAGGTCGGGCCGACCCTGCCCCGGCCAGCGCGCTGGCGCCGGCGCGGCTATAATCGTGCGCTCCCCGCGCCAGCCGACCACCCATGTTCGATGCCACCATCATCCCGGTTCGCCGCGCGCTGATCAGCGTGTCCGACAAGACCGGCATGGTCGATCTCGCGCGCGGGCTCGATGCGCTCGGCGTGACCCTGCTTTCCACGGGTGGAACCGCGCGCGCACTGCGTGACGCCGGACTGCAAGTGACCGATGTCAGTACGTTGACGGGCTTCCCCGAGATCATGGATGGCCGCGTCAAGACGCTGCACCCGGCCGTGCACGGCGGCCTGCTCGGTCGGCGCGGCGTCGACGACGCGGTGATGGCCACGCACGGCATCCAGCCGATCGACCTGCTCGTCGTCAACCTGTATCCGTTCGAACAGGTCACAGAATCGCCCGACTGCAACCTCGGCGACGCGATCGAAAACATCGACATCGGCGGGCCTGCGATGCTGCGCGCCGCGGCGAAGAACCACGAACACGTCGCGGTCGTCTCCGATCCCGCGCACTACGCCGAGGTGCTCGAAGCGCTCGCGCACGGCGGCACCCGGCTCTCGCTGCGTCGTCGCTTGGCCGCTTCCGCGTTCGCGCATGTCGCGCGCTATGACGGCCTCATCGCGAACTGGCTCGGCACGCGCGTCGACGCCGACAAGCCCGATGCCTTCCCGCCGAGCCTGCGCCTGTCGTACGAACGACGCCAGGTGCTGCGCTATGGCGAGAACCCGCACCAGGGCGCCGCGCTGTATGTCGAGCGCAACCCGCCCGCAGGCACCGTCGCCGCCGCCCGCGTGCTCGCGGGCAAGGAACTGTCCTACAACAACATCGCCGACGCCGACGCCGCGCTCGAATGCGTCAAGGCGTTCCAGAAGACGCCGGCCTGCGTGATCGTCAAGCACGCGAACCCGTGCGGCGTCGCGCTCGGCAGCGATCTCGCCGAGGCCTACGAGCGCGCGTTCGCATGCGACCCGACATCGGCCTTCGGCGGCATCATCGCGTTCAACCACCGCGTCGATGCGGGCACCGCGAGCCGCATCGTCGAACGCCAGTTCGTGGAAGTCGTGGTGGCGCCCGAGTTCGATGCCGAGGCGATCGCCGCGCTCGCGAAGAAGCCGAACGTGCGCGTGCTCGCGACCGGCAATTGGGACGGCATGCCGCCGCATGCCTACGACTACAAGCGCGTCGCAGGCGGCCTGCTGGTGCAGGACGCGGACCGCGATACGCTGCTGCTGTCCGACCTCAAGGTCGTATCGAAGCGCGTGCCCGACGCGGGCGAGCTGCATGACCTCCTGTTCGCCTGGCACGTCGCGATGTTCGTGAAGTCCAACGCGATCGTCTACGCGCGCGGCGGCCGCACGATCGGCATCGGCGCGGGCCAGGCGAGCCGCGTGGTCAGCGCGAAGATCGCCGCGATCAAGGCCGCCGACGCGGGCTTCGAAGTCCCCGGCAGCGTGATGGCTTCCGATGCGTTCTTCCCGTTCCGCGACGGCCTCGACACCGCCGCCGAAGCCGGCATCCGCGCCGCGATCCAGCCCGGCGGCTCGATGCGCGACGCCGAAGTCATCGCCGCCGCCGACGAACACGGCATGGCGATGGTGTTCACGGGCGTGAGGCATTTCAGGCACTGAAGCCGTGATTGCTGATTCGTGTTTCGTGATTCGAACGAGCGCGAACCGATGTCCCGAATGATCGGCGCGCCGACGAACCCAGCTTCTTGCGACGTCACGAGTCACCCATCACGAATCACCATTCACGAATCACGGCGTTCCCATGAAACTACTCGTCATAGGCTCCGGCGGCCGTGAGCACGCGCTGGCCTGGAAACTCGCGCAGTCGCCGCGCGTGACCGAAGTGATCGTCGCGCCGGGCAACGCGGGCACCGCCCGCGAAGCGGGGATGCGCAACGTCGAGGTTGCGGCGACCGATGCCGAAGGCTTGCTGCGACTCGCGCAGCGCGAGCAGGTCGCGCTGACCGTGATCGGCCCGGAAGCCGCGCTCGCGGCGGGCGTCAGTGACCGCTTCCGCGCGGCCGGCCTGCGCTGCTTCGGTGCGAGCCGGATCGCCGCGCAGCTCGAGAGTTCGAAGGCGTTCGCGAAGGACTTCCTCGCGCGCCACAACATCCCGACCGCGCACTACGCGGTGTTCACCGATCTCGCGCCCGCGCTCGCGCACGTGCGCGAGCACGGCGCGCCGATCGTGATCAAGGCCGACGGGCTCGCCGCGGGCAAGGGCGTCATCGTCGCGCTGACGCTCGCCGATGCCGAGCAGGCGCTGCACGACATGCTCGGCGCGCGCTCGTTCGGCGATGCATCCGCGCGCGTCGTGATCGAGGAGTTCCTCGCGGGCGAGGAAGCGAGCTACATCGTCATGAGCGACGGCCGCAACGTGCTGCCGCTCGCGACGAGCCAGGACCACAAGCGACGCGACGAAGGCGACCTCGGTCCGAACACCGGCGGCATGGGCGCGTACTCGCCTGCACCGGTGGTGACGCCGGCGGTGGAGCGGCGCATCCTCGACGAGATCGTGCGCCCGACGATCGCCGGCATGGCGGCCGAAGGCGCGCCGTTCATCGGCTTCCTCTACGTCGGCCTCATGATCGACGCGCACGGCGCGCCGAAGGTCATCGAGTTCAATGCGCGCCTCGGCGATCCCGAAACGCAGCCGATCATGCTGCGGCTGAAGTCCGACCTGGTCGACCTCGTCGAGGACACGCTCGACGGGCGCCTCGATCGCACGCAGGCGCACTGGGACGCGCGTCCGGCCCTCGGCGTCGTGCTCGCCGCCGCCGGGTATCCGGGCGGCGTGCGCAGCGGCGACGCGATCCACGGCCTCGACGGCGTCGACGGCGCCGATGCGAAGGTATTCCACGCGGGCACACGCCTCGACGCGCAAGGCCAATGCGTGACCGCGGGCGGCCGCGTGCTCGCGGTCTGCGCGCTCGGCGAGGACATTGCGGCCGCACGCGAACGCGCCTACGCGATCGCGCGCGGCATCCGCTTCGAAGGTGCTTTCCTGCGCCGCGACATCGGCCACCGCGCGCTGCAGCGCTGACACAGCCGCGCGCGTTTCTGTGGAGGGACGTCAGTCCCGCACTCTTCGCGCGAACAGCTCGGGGCTGAAGCCCCTTCGACGACAGCAGACAGCCCGCGCGGGCCTCGCCTCAAGGCCTCTCGCGAGAGGGACTTCAGACCCGAGCTTTTCCTGCAGGCAGCTCGGGCTGCAGGCCGGCCTCGGGAACGACGCGAGGACTATTTCGCCGGAGCAGGCGCGGGCTTCGGATCCGGCGCGAGACGCTGCGGACGATACACCGCGGCGCCCGCGGGCCATGGACGATCGGGCAGCTGTTTGGCCTGCAATTGCGAGAGCACTTGGCGATACGGCGTCAGCGCGCCCTTGAGGCCGTTGCGCACGAGCACGAACATCGCGGCCTGTTGCGTCTTCACCGCCTCGTCCCACTTGCCGTTGGCCGCGAGCGCGAGCGCATAGGCTTCGCCGTTCTGCGCATTCGCGGCCTGCGCATAGAGCCGGCCACCATGTTCCAGCGCACCCTTCCGTTCGGCCGCGCTGGCGGCGCGACAGGTGCTCGCGAGGCGCACGAACAACTGCAGCACGAAGCGGTTGCCCGCGTCCGACGCGAGCACGTCGCTGACGTCGCGCAGCGCCATCGCGCAGCGGCCACCCTCGACATACGCGCCGACGAGGCGCATCCACGGTTCCACCGCAGTCAGGTCCTGCTGCACGACGACGCGGTAATGCGTCGCGGCCGCGTCGGCCTGCCCGCTGCGCAACAGCAGGTCGCCGAGCAGCGACCGCGCGTCGGCCAGCTTCGGATCGAGCGCGACCGCTTCCTCGTAGGCGCGACGCGCACCTGCGTCGTCATTGCCCATCTCGAGCGCGACGCCCTGGCTGAGGTGCGCGACCGCGCTGTCGCGGCCAGCCGCGACGGCTTCGGCCGCGCGCGTCTTCGCCGCCGCGATGTTGCCCGAGGCGGCTTCGACACGCGCGTACAAGGCGAGCAAGGCAGGCTGGTTCGGATCCTGCGCGAGCGCGGCGTCGAGCTTGCCACGCGCGCCCTGGTACTGGCGCGCGAGCAGCAGCACGCCGGCTTCCTGCGCGAGCCGCGCGGCCCCCGCGTCGTTGGCCGCGGGGGTCCTGCCGCCAGCAGCGGCCGGCATGCCCACCCCGCCGAGGCCATAGGCGATCGGATCGGGCAGCACGGGCTCGACCGGACCCGCCTTCGCGCGCGACTGTGCCGCCGCGGCCGCATTGCCCGCGGCGGCTTGCGCTTCGGCAAGGCGCGCATACACACGCGTCGCCGAGGGTTCGAGCTCGAGCGCGCGCTGGTAGTGCGTGACCGCCTCCGCACTGCGCTTCTGGCCCAGCGCGATATCGCCGAGCAGCGCCTGCGGATACGCCTGGTCCGGATGCTTCGCGACGTGCTCGGCGATCAGCTTGCGCGCGCCTTCGAGGTCGCCGTTGTCCATGCGCGAACGCGCAACCGCGACGCGCGCAGGCAGGTAGTCGCCATCGAGCTGCAACGCGAGTTCGAAATAATTCTGCGCGACCGCGCCGCGCTTCTGCTTCTGCGCGAGCACGCCACGCGCATACACCCAGCGCCCGTCGGTGGGCGCGAGCAGCGACGCGTTCTCGAGCGCGACATCGGCTTCGGCATCGAAGCCGTTGCTCGCATACGCGGCACCGAGCAATGCGTAGGCTTCCGCGAGCGCAGGTCCGATCAGCTCCTTGCGCTTGACGTCGAAGGTCGTGCGCGTGAGCCGCAGGTCGGCGGCCTTGGCGGCAGGCAGGCGCGAAAGATCAGGCGTCGGCACGGGCTTGACCAGCGCTTCGGCGGACACCGCCGCGCTGCCGGCGAGGCAGGCCAGGGCGAACACGAGGGCGGCGAACAATCGGGTCGACATCGAGGCGGTACCGGAAAACAGGGGGCGAGCCGCGCAGTCTAACGGCTCGCGACCCGGCACGCTGCGACCGCCGTGCGGCGGCGAAGTTCCGTTGCCGGAGGAACGTGAGGGAGCGCGGCCCGTCCGCCGGCGCGCGCTGGCGCCGCGGCACGGTGCGCCGGATCGAGTCTGGTAGATTCCGCCGACCCCGGGAGGAGTACCGATGAGCGGATCGAGCCAGTTCCGGTTGCTGCGGTTGCGCCGCTTCGCGCCGTTCTTCGCGACCCAGGCGCTCGGCGCGTTCAACGACAACGCGTTCCGCCAGGCGATGATCGTGCTCGTCGCGTTCCACCTCGGCCTCGGCGACGCCGAGGTCGGCTTCTACTCGAACATCGCGCCCGCGCTGTTCATCCTGCCGTTCTTCCTGTTCTCGGCGAGCGCGGGCCAGCTCGCGGAAAAGTACGAGAAGACGCGCCTGATCCGCTACGTGAAGCTGTTCGAGATCGCCGCGATGGCGCTCGCGGCCTACGGCTTCCACGCGAAGAACGTGCCGCTGCTGCTCGGCGTGCTGTTCCTGATGGGCCTGCATTCGACGATGTTCGGACCGATCAAGTACGCGATCCTGCCGCAGGCACTCAAGCGCGAGGAACTGGTCGGCGGCAACGGCCTCGTCGAGATGGGCACCTCGCTCGCGATCCTGTTCGGCATGATCGCCGGCGGTTCGCTGATGGCGATCGAGGGCCACGGCCCGACCGCGGCCTCGATCCTCGTGGTCGGCACCGCGGTACTGGGCTGGCTCGCGTGTCGCGCGATCCCTGCCGCGCCAGCGACCGCACCCGGGCTGCGCTTCAACTGGAACCCCGTCACCGAGACGGTGCGCGCGATCGGGTTCGTCGTGCGCGACCGCACCGTGTTCAACTCGGTGCTCGGCATCTCGTGGTTCTGGTTCTTCGGCGGCGTCTTCACCGCGCAGCTGCCGAACTACACCAAGCTGTTCCTCGGCGGCGACGAGTCGGTCGCGATCCTCGTGCTCGCGCTGTTCTCGGTCGGCGTCGGCATCGGCTCGCTGCTGTGCGAGCGCCTTTCGGGCCACAAGGTCGAGATCGGGCTCGTGCCGCTCGGGTCGATCGGGCTCAGCCTGTTCGGCATCGACCTCTATTTCGCGCAACCGGGACTGGCGTCCGCGCACGGCATCGATGCCTGGAGCTTCGTCGCTGCGCCCGGGCACTGGCGCATCGTGCTCGACATGTCCCTGCTCGGGGTGTTCGCGGGCTTCTACATCGTGCCGCTGTTCGCGCTCGTACAGAGCCGCACGCCGAGCCACGAGCTGTCGCGCGTGATCGCGGGCAACAACATCATCAACGCGCTGTTCATGGTCGTCGCCGCGGGCTTCGGACTCGGGCTGGGTGCGCTGGGCCTCTCGATCCCGCAGATCTTCCTCGCGACCGCGTTGCTCAACGTCGCGGTCGCCATCTACATCTACACGCTGGTGCCCGAATTCCTCATGCGGTTCCTGTCGTGGATCCTCGTCAACACGCTGTACCGGATCGACGCGCAGGGGCTCGCGCGGATTCCGGAAGAAGGCCCGGCGCTGCTCGTGTGCAACCACGTGAGCTACATGGATGCGCTGATCCTCGGCGGCAGCGTGCGCCGGCCGGTGCGCTTCGTCATGTACTACAGGATCTTCAACATCCCGGTGCTGCGCTTTCTGTTCCGCACCGCGAAGGCGATCCCGATCGCGGGGCGCAAGGAGGATCCGGCGCTGCTCGAACGCGCGTTCGAGGAGGTCGACCGCGCGCTTGCGGACGGCGAACTCGTCTGCCTGTTTCCCGAGGGCGGCCTCACGCGCGATGGCGAGATCGCGCCATTCCGAGGCGGCGTCGAGCGCATCCTCGCGCGCCGGCCGGTGCCGGTGATTCCGCTCGCGCTGCGCGGGCTCTGGGGTTCGGTGTTCAGCCGTCGCGACAGCGCGCTGGGTCGCTCGCGCCTGCCGCGGCGCTTCCGCTCCCGCATCGGGCTCGCGGTCGGTGACGCGATCCCCGCCAGCGAAGCCGATGCGGCCCATCTCGAGCAACGGGTCCGGGCGCTACGTGGCGATCGACCCTGATCGATTCGCGGCGAACGGTGGCTGCGCGGCGCCACAGGCCCGCGAATGTCGCGCAGGAGCGCACCCTCTGCGCGATCGCGCGACCATCCAGACGCCCGCGCGCAATCGGTTCACTGCGCGGATCGCCCACAGGGCGGGCTCCTGCGGATCCGGGATGGCTGGCCTGCTACAGCGACCAGCCGGCGATCACGCAGACGGCGAGGATCGCCACCCAGGCGATCAGGATGCGACGCAGTACCTTGCGTGCGTCGGCGAGTTCGGCGAGCGGGTCTTGCGTGTCGGTCGAGTAGCCGTCGCCGGCGGCGACATCCGCGTCGATGCCGGCGTGCGCGAGCGAGCCGAGGAAGCCGAGGTCGAGGGTGAAATAGCCCTTGCCGTGCGCAGCGTGGTAGCCGCGCCAGTTCGTCATCACCGCATCGAAATCGGACACCAGCGCGAGGGTGAGCGCGACCAGGTGCGCCGGCGCCCAGTCGAGGATGCGCGCGGCGCGTTCGAGCAGCTCGCGCTGCTCGTCATCGACGCGCGGCGCGAACGCGAGGTTGCGCGCGAGCAGTTGCACCAGCCGGTAGCCGAGCGCGCCGGCCGGGCCGAGCACCACGAACCAGAACAGCACGCCGAACCAGCGCGCGAGCGCCGAACGGAACGTCGCCTCGACCAGCGCGCCGGCCTCGAACGGCAGCGGGGCGACCGCGGGGTCGGGCCGCAACGCCTGCGCCGCCGCGTGGCGACGCTCGCCATCGCCCGCGCCGAGCACCGCGTCGACGTCGACGTCGAGGTCGCGCGGTCCCCAGCTGAAGTACAGCACGGCGACCGCGAACGCGAACGCCGGCAGTCCGAACAGCACGTGGTCGAGGCCGACCTGCACCAGCACGCAGAGCGCGAACGCGATCAGCGGCAGCAATGCGGCCGGGAAGCGCGAACGCGCGGACTCGCCGCCGTCGCGCGACGGCGAACCGAGCAGGTCCCCGAGCCAGCGGAATTCGCGCAGGCGTGCGAGATCGGGCGCCGCCCGGGCAGTAACGAGGACGATCAGGATGGCGAGGAACGTAGGGGCCATGGTCACGCGCTACGACGCCGCATGGCGCGGCCGGTCGATTCTAGCCCGCAATCGCCTCGCGGCGCGTCGCCGACCTGTTCCGTTCGCCGCCGCGCGGCGGCGTTCTCCTGCGAGCCGGCGACGCATGTGTGGCGTGGCTGCTGTCGTGGGAGGTACTCAAGTCTCGAGCTTTTCGTGCGAAGGGCTCGGGACTGAAGTCCCTCCCACAAGAGGAAGTCCCTCCCACAAGAGGAAGTCCCTCCCACGAGAGACCGACTGCCCGCCTCGACCATGCTCGCCACGCGGCAGCCCCTGCTGTCGTGGGAGGAGCTTCAGCCCCTGCTGTTGTGGGAGGGGCTTCAGCCCCTGCTGTTGTGGGAGGGGCTTCAGCCCCGAGCTCTTCGCACGATCCTTCGGGACTGATGTCCCTCCCACACGGCCGCTGGACGCTTCGCTGACCTCTCACGAAGCCACGGGCTGCCACGGCACGTCGGACAGCAGCTCGCCGAGCTCGAGGCCCGAGCATTCGCGCAGCCAGTGCGCGATGAGTTCGTGCGAGACCGACAGCCTCGGCGGCAGCACGAGCGTGCGCTGCGCGAGGCCGTCGACGAGGTCCTCGGCGGAGAACCAGCGCGCCTCGCGCAATTCGGGGCCGACGTTGATGGTCGGATCCTCCGCCTCGGCGATGAAGCCGAGCATCAGCGCCGACGGGAACGGCCAGGGTTGCGAGGAGTGGTACTCGCAGGCACCGACGCGCACGCCGGCCTCCTCGTAGACTTCGCGGCGCACCGAGTCTTCGAGGGATTCGCCGGGTTCGATGAACCCCGCGAGCGTCGACCAGCGACCCGGCGCCCAACCCGGCTGCGCGCCGAGCAGGCAGCGGTCGCGCCAGCGAACGATCACGATCATCGCGGGGTCGACGCGCGGGAAATGGTCGAGCGCGCAATCCGGATTCGTGCAACGCGCGCGATGGCCGAGCGCGACGAGTTCGAGCGGTGCGCCGCAGGCGCCGCACCAGCGCGTGCGCGCCTGCCAGTGCACGAGCGCGCGCGCATACGCGAACACGCCCGATTGTTCCGCGCGAAGCCGCACGCCGGCGCTGCGCAGGTCGATCCAGCTGCCGCCGAGTTCGTTCGCCGCGAGCGCCGCGATCGGCGCATCGAGGGCGACCACGTAGAGCGGGCCGCCGCCGTCATCGCCGAGATAGGTCGCATGCACGTCGGGCGCGAAGCGCTCGCGTTCGCAGCGATCGAGCCAGCGCAGCGCGCTGCTGCCCGCGTGGATCAGCGCAGGCCGTCCGCCCGCCGCGAGCGCGCCGAGCAGCAGGAAGCGCGCGGCGGGATCGGCGGCGCGCATCGCGGCCCAGGCGCTGTCGTCACGCTGTTCGGCGCCGCGATCGAGCGCGAGTCCCGAGAAGACGTTGATGCGATCGGGTCCGAGCGCCATCGCGCTCAGACCGTGAACGAAGAACCGCAGCCGCAGGTCGTCTTCGCGTTCGGGTTGCGGATCACGAATTGCGCGCCGCTCAGCGATTCGGCGTAGTCGATCTCCGCGCCGGCGAGGTACTGCAGGCTCAGCGGATCGACGAGCAGGACCACGCCCTCGCGATCGACCGCGAGGTCGTCCTCGGCGCGTTCCTCGTCGAACGTGAAACCGTACTGGAACCCCGAGCATCCGCCGCCGCTGATGTAGACGCGCAGCTTGAGTTCCGGATTACCCTCTTCCGCGATGAGCTCACGCACCTTGCCGACCGCCGCGTCGGTGAACACGAGCGGCGCTTCGGCTGCATCGAGGTAGGTCGGTGTCGCGTGCGTCATGGCGGGCTCGTCGGGGAGTGGCCGATATCGGTGCGCCGCGACGCGATTTCAAGGCTTTCAGGCATGCGCGGGCTCGGCGTCGCCGAGGTCTTCGACCGCACCTGGCGCGCTCAGGCGACGCGGTGCCTCGGTCTGGTACAGCATCTTGCCGTTGACCTGCGCACCCGCGGCCATCTCGAGCACCTTGTAGTGCACGTTGCCGTCGACGCGCGCGTTGCCCGCGAGTTCGAGCCGCTCGCCGACGAACAGGTCGCCGACCACGACGCCGTTGACGACCGCGTTCGAGACGCGCACTTCGCCGGTGACGCGGCCCTGGTCGCTCATCGTCAGCACCGAATCGGCGCCTTCCGCCGCGATCGAGCCTTCGATCGCTCCTTCGAGGTGGAGGCCGCCGGTGAAATGCACGTCGCCGCGAATCGTGGTGCCCGCCGCGATCAGCGTGTTGATCGCTGCAACCGGTTTGCCGTTGCGCTTGTCACTGCGAAACATCGCTGGTCTCCTCGCCCTTGTTTGCGTCCGCCCAGGCAAATTCCTGCTCGACACGGCCACCGTCGCCGTCGACGCGGACCACGACTCGATTCGGCATGAAGCCGGCGGGGAGCATGATGGTACCGCCGACCTGCTGGAAATACTTGAAGCGGTACTCGATTCCCGCGTCTTGCTGGCCCTGGGTCAGGGATTTCCACTCGATGCGGCGCAGCTTGCCGTCCTCGATGCCCTCGAGGTCGAGCGTGAGGCGGCCCTTGATGTCCTGGCCGCGCTTGAAGTTCTGGGTCAGCGTAACGGTGAAGTTCCACGCGGTGGAGTCGCGCACCGGCTGCACGCTGAGCGAATGCACGGCGAGCCCCTCGCGCGTGCCGCCGCCGACGAGGCGTCCGTAGAACGCGAGGTCGGCGCGCAGGCCGTCGACTTCTTCCTCGCGCTCGCGCAAGGTCTGCTGCACGTCGAGCAGGGCGGCCTTCGCGACCTGTTCGGAACGCGTGAGCACCGCGACGCGCGCCTTCAGCGATTCGATTTCCTCGGCCGAATCCGCGAGCCGCTGCAACTGCGCGGTGTTCGGCGCGCGCGTGACGTAGCTCGCCACGAGCACGGCGGCCAGCAGCAGCGAACCGAGCCAGGCCGCGCCGAGCATGAGCCAGCGTCGGCGATCCTGCGCGGGGTTGTGGCGCCGGATGACGAGGGAGGGCGTGGGTTCCATCGGGACGCGCACGGCGGCGCGGCGCGCCGGGGGTCTTCGCTTATAGACTCGGCTCCCGCGAGGGTCAAGCCGCCGCGCAAGCTCCGTCAGCCGACCGGGCGCTACGGCTACGTTCAACTCCATTCGCCCTCAGCGCAGGCCGAACGCCCGAGTCGAAGGGCCCCGCACGCGCTGCGACGAGACGGCGCTTCGACTCCGCGGCCTGCGGCCGCTGCGCTCAGCGCGAACGGATAGGTAGGCGGCCTGCGGCCGCTACGCTCGTCGAGAACGGACCGCACACCCCGTTCGCCCTGAGCGCAGGCCGAAGGCCGGAGTCGAAGGGCACTCGCACGCGCTGCGACGAGACGGCGCTTCGACTCCGCGGCCTGCGGCCGCTGCGCTCGGCGCGAACGGACCATACACCCGTTCGCCCTGAGCGCAGGCCGAAGGCCGGAGTCGAAGGGCACTCGCACGCACTGCGACGAGACGGCGCTTCGACTCCGCGGCCTGCGGCCGCTGCGCTCAGCGCGAACGGGTACGGAACAACCGTTCGCCCTGAGCGCAGGCCGATGGCCGAAGTCGAAGGGCCACGCGGCATCAGCACACCCCTATACTCGTGGATCCGAGGACGATTGCATGCTCTGGCTCAAGGCCTTCCACATCATCTTCGTAGTGACCTGGTTCGCCGGGCTGTTCTACCTGCCGCGGCTTTTCGTCTACCACGTCGAGGCACGCGAGCCCGTGGTGCGCGAGCGGCTCAAGGTGATGGAGCGCCGCCTGCTCGGCATCACGCACATCGGCGGCGCGTTCGCGCTCGGCTTCGGCTTCGCGACGCTCGCCGCGTTCGCGCAGGCTTCCAGTGCCTACTTCGCGCAAGGCTGGCTGCACGCGAAGCTCGCGCTGGTCGCGTTGCTGGTCGCCTACCACGTGCAGCTCGTGCGCATGGTCGCGCGCTTCGCGCGCGACGACATCCGCCATACGAGCCGCTGGCTGCGGATCTTCAACGAGGTGCCCGCGGTGCTGCTGATCGCGATCGTGCTGCTCGTCGTGGTCAAGCCCTGAAACCGCGCGGGATGCCTGCTGCGGCGATCTGATCTATAGTCCGGACACGCGTCGGAGGCCTCCCCATGCCGGATCGCGACCGCGTGCCGGAACAGCCGGACCGCCAGCGACACTACGTGATGCAGTTGCCGCAGCGGCTCGCCCAGCTCCGCCGCCACGGCGAGCGCATGCGCCGCAGCGGCTGGGACATCAACATGCTGCATCTGCTCGCGGTCGATGCGGCGACGCTCGCGGGCGTGTGCCGCCGCGCCGGCATCACCGCGCTCGCCGACGACCTCGACGCACTGCATGCGGCGACCGTGGCCTTGTTCGATCCTCTGCGCCTCCCCGACAGCGCGAGCGCTGCGCATCTCGCGCACCTGATCGAGCGCATCACCCCCGAACGCCTTCCCGCATCCGCGCGCGACCACAGCGTTCCGGCGTTGCTCGTCGAATCACCCGCGAACGACGACGGTTTCCCGCTGCTCACGCGCCCGCCGGCGCAATACTGGAAACGCTTCGATGGCCTGCCCGCGGCGCCGCGCCCGCGCCCCGCACCGGTCGTGGCGGCAGTGCCCGCGCCGGATCCCGAGCCTGGCGCGACGCCGAACGTGATCACGCTGCCGGATCGCCGTGCGGGCGACCGTCGGCTGCCGATGCACGACGGGGATGAACGCAGCCTCGTGCCGTTGCGCGAACTCCTGCGTCGCGTCGATACCCTGCTCGCTGCGCGCGAAGCCGGTGCGCGCAATGGCGCCTTGCTCGTATTCGATCCGGAGGACGCGGCCACGCTCGCCGATCCCGGATTGCGCGAAGTCGTCGCGCGCTTCGTGCTCACGATCGCGGGCGACGGCGAATCGGTTGCGGCCGACGGCAACGGCCGCTACCTGCTGCTCGGCCCCGAGCGCGATCCGAACCTGCTCGAAGCCTGGGCGCTGAACCTGCGCGACCGCATCGCGCGCGAGCCGTTCGGTCGCGACCTCGCGGTGCAGGTCGTGTTCGACGTCGGTGCGGGCGCGCTCGGCTGCGGCGCAAGCGACGGCGCTGCGCTGCTCGACGGCACGCGTCGCGCGATCGACAACGCGCGCGCCGTCGGACGCCACGGCGTGTTCGTGCTGCGCGACCTCGCCGCGCTCGTCGATGCAGGGCTCGTCGAGGAACTGCGGCTCGCGCTCGACGGCACCGGGCTCGAGGTGCTGTTCCAGCCGATCATGCCGTTGCACGGCGAGCACCGCGCGCAGTTCCAGGCGCTCGTGCGCCTGCGGGGCATCGGCGGCAAGCTGCACGTCGCGGCGGAACTCATTCCCGCGGCGGAACAGGCAGGCCTGCTCGCGGCGGTCGATCGCTGGGTGCTGCAGCATTGCATCGCGTTACTCGGCGCGACGCCAGCGTCGGCCGATCGGCCACGGCTGTTCGTGAGCCAGTCGATCGCGAGTGCGACCGATCCGCATGCGGCGGAGCGCCTGCGCGAGCAGTTGCAGGCGCACGCGGTGGATGCCTCGTGCATCGTGCTCGAACTTCGCAGCCGCGACGTGCTCGGCGCGCCGGGCGATGTACGGCGCTATGCCGCGGCGGCCCAGGCCTGCGGCGCGGCGCTGTCGCTGTCCGGATTCGGCAGCACCACCGACCTCCACCTGCTCGACGCGCTCACGCCGGACTTCGTCAAGCTCGACGTCGACCTGCTCCAGCGCAACGACGCGAACGCGCACGAAGACCTGCGCCTGCTCGTCGACGGCCTGCACGAACGCGAGGTGCGCGTGATCGCACCGCGCGTCGAGGACGCTAGCGCAGTGGCGACGCTGTGGAGCAGCGGCGCCGACTACATCCAGGGCAATTTCGTGCAGGCCGCCGACCGCGGCTTCGCGTTCGAATTCGATGGCGCGGTGATGTGACCGGAGCCACGCGCAGGAGCGCACCCTGTGCGCGATGCGTGATTTCACGAAGTCCCGCGTCGAGCCGGCTTCCTGCGCGGCGAACGGGGCGGCCTGCGTCAGCTTCCGATCTTCTGCTGCAGGTACGGCTTCTCGCCGAGCTGCGCGATCAGGCCGAGCTGGGTCTCGAGCCAGTCGATGTGCTCTTCTTCCGACTCGAGGATCGATTCGAACAGCTCGCGGCTCACGTAGTCACCGAGCCGCTCGCAATCGGCGATCGCGGCCTTGAGGTCGGGCACCGCGGCGAGCTCGAGCCGCAAGTCGCACTCGAGCACTTCCTTCGGCGTCTCGCCGATCATGAGCTTGCCGAGCGCCTGCAGGTTCGGCAGCCCCTCGAGGAACAGGATGCGCTCGATCAGCTTGTCCGCATGCTTCATCTCGTCAATCGATTCTTCGTACTCGTGATCGGCGAGCTGCTTGTAGCCCCAGTTCTTGTACATGCGCGCATGCAGGAAATACTGGTTGATCGCGGTCAGCTCGTTGTAGAGCGCCTTGTTGAGGTGGCTGATGACCTCGGGATGTCCCTTCATCGCGTCAACTCCGGTGCGGGCGAAGCGCAGCGCGCTACGCGTTCATGCGAAACCCGACTATAGCCCCGGTCGCGAACGCGCGACGAAACGAAAATCGCACGCATTTGCGCGCGCGCGCATCTCCGCCGGCCCACGCGCGCGAAAGGTTGCACCGCAAAGGCATGCGCTCCCCTTCTCCCGCTCGCGGGAGAAGGTGCCCCGCAGGGGCGGATGAGGGCCGCCTTTGATCTCGTTCTTCATCGCGGCGTTACTCGCCAGCGTCCCCGTAGGCTGGACGCGCACAGCGCGGCCGGCGCTCTTGCGCCTCGACTCGCGGGAATGATGAGAAGGCTCGCTCCGGCGAGCCAAGGCGCGCTACGCCGCCTGCGCGATGATCGGAAGCCCGAGGCTGCGCGACGCGACCGCCTCGTGGAAGATCTCGGACGCGAGGTCCTCGCAATTCCCGCAGCAATCACCACAGCCCGTCTCGCGACGCACGGTCTCGAACGACTCCACCCCGCTCTCGGCGGCTTCGCGGATCGCTCGGTCGGTCACGGCATTGCAGATGCAGACGTACATGAAGCGCACACCGGTTCTCGGATGCGCGCATTCAAACGCAAATGAGAATGATTGTCAACACCGGCGCTTTTCCCTTCCCCCGCACGGCGGGGGAAGGTGCCCGAAGGGCGGAAGGGGGACGATCCGCAGCTCCGGCTGTACCGGGGTTACGTCCCCGCCATCTCCACCACCCACCGCTGCTCCCGCAACGTCACCGAGCAACTGGTCTCCGCGAGCGGCACCAAGTGCCGCAACGCCTGCTCGTACACGCGCCGCTTGAAGTTCACGACATGCTGCGCCGGATACCAGAAGTCGACCCAGCGCCAGTGGTCGAACTCCGGCTTCTCGCTCGCGTCGAGCCGTACCGCCGACTCCTCGCCATGCAGGCGCAGCAGGAACCACACCTGCTTCTGCCCGATGCAGATCGGGCGGTCATGCCGACGCACGAGCCGCGGCGGCAGCCGATAGCGCAGCCAGCCCGGCGTGGAGCCCAGCACCTCGACATGGTGCTCGCGCAAGCCGGTTTCCTCCTCCAGCTCGCGATACATCGCCTCGATCGGCGTCTCGTCGCTGCGCATCCCGCCCTGCGGGAACTGCCAGCCATCGCGTCCGACCCGCCTCGCCCAGAACACTTCGCCCTGGGCGTTCAACAAGATGATGCCGACATTCGGTCGGTAGCCATCGGGATCGATCATGGCCGAAGGCCCGTAAAGCTTTGATGCGCCCGATTCTTCCATACGGGTCGCGCGAGGGGCAACCCGAGCGGAAGCGGCCTCAGGATTCGTTCGCCACCCCCACCGTTCGCCCGAGCGCGGGGCGAAGCCGACCACGCCCGTTCACCCTGAGCGCAGGGCGAAGCCCGGAGTCGAAGGGCCAGGCATCATTGCCGTTCGCCCTGAGCGCAGACCGAAGGCCGGAGTCGAAGGGCCTCACACTCCAACCACGCTTGACAAGCGCCCCCACCCCACTAGAATCGCACGCCCCGCCGTGCACGCGTCCGCGCGCACCCGAATGGCTATGTAGCTCAGCCGGTTAGAGCACAGCACTCATAATGCTGGGGTCGGTGGTTCGAGTCCACCCATAGCCACCATACCTCGATACAGCTCAGCTCCATGCGCTCCAGCGCATGTGACGCAGGCGTTCCGCAATCGACTCCGCGGTCAGATTTTCACCAGCCGTGGTCTTGATCCGGCCGAGATCGAAATACCGATGTCCCGGCAATCCACCCGAACTGTCTTTGTCGAACGCTGTCGCGACCATTTCGGAGCAAACGTAGAACGTGTGCGGCTCAGTCAGTAGATCCCAACCGCGAGTTTTCGCGTCACGGATCGCGCCGAGTATCCTGTCCCGCTCTTCCGCGCTGGCGATCTTGGTGTCGACACTCCCGGATGCGCTGTACTCGACGTCGACGACCAGATCGATGCGGCCAATTGCGTGCACGCGTTTCTCTCTGTAGACCCCGAGCCAACGTCCCAAGCGCCGTGGTCGCGTGGCAGCGCAGTAGTACAACTTCCAGCGCATGTTCTCGTCGAAAGAGTCGCCACACGGCGGAACAAACAATGTCTGCTCGTCAACCGGCAGCAGATCAGAGACGGCACAAAAGTCCTCAAAGTCGTCCACCAGTTCGGATAGCTCGAGGTCAGTACCGACGGCGGTTCGGCACTCATCGACCAGTTGCTTGAACGAGCAGACAACGACGCGGGTACCATTGGCCGACGCATCAGCGGCGGCGCGGATCTTCGCAACAGGAGCAGCATCGGACTTCGGATCGCGACCGAGGAGCAGGAGCACCGGATTGGGCGAGAACCTTACCTGCGCCAGGTGCCCAATAGCCTGCTCGACATCGAAGTCCGACCCCAGCTTCGTTTCAATCAGCACATCGAAGCCCAACTGAGACACGAGGCCATCGGCAACTCGTTCAGGGCCACGGACCTGCTGCCTGAACTGCGGCCCGACCTCCAGCTCAGCGCCGCCCGATGTCCGAACAATCAAGCTTGACAGGACGATCTGAAGCTTGCGCGGATGCCGGCTGCAGATTCGCTGCAGCAACAGCAGCACATTGTTCGTCACTACGTTCTCGCGCTGCGAATAGCGCTGGAAGTACTGCGTTGCACTCATGGCACCCCCAAAGGACACGAATCTGAAACGCCAAGAACCGCACTCAGGCACGCGGACCTGTTGGCGTTCGGTATTAGTCCACTCCGAGCGCCTTGAACACCGCATCCACGGGATCCGAATAGAAGCTCGTCTGGAACTTTGCGAACAGTTCACCAGGCACCGACGGGATGTCCCCAACGCTGCTCATCGGCAGCAGGATCCGCTTTGCGCCGGCATCAAACGCAACCTGCATCGATTCGGCAAGATTCCGTGCCGGACTGATGGTCCCTCCCAATGACATGTCGCCGAGGACCACCATCTGGCTTTGCACCGAGCGTCCGAGCCCGGCAGAACAAAGGGCGATGAAGCTCGATAGCGTCATTGCTTCAGGCGCGCCAATGTTCTGAAGCTCGACAAGGTGAAGGTGGAAATCATGCTCACTGGGTTTGACCGACGCGCTGACGCGCCCTGCATGCGCCTTGAAATAGTCGAAGCCCACGCGGACCGATTCCTTTGCAGCGGCCCCGGAGATCGACAGCTTCCCGTTGCCAGCCATCGTCTGGATTTCCACCCGGTAGACGCCTGGCATCCCTGCGGGACCCACCGTGATCGTGTACAGGGTGCCGGGCGCACTGCCACCCTCAGGGATCAGCCCGCCGCCACCCTGCTCCGGAACGGCAATGAAACGCTCTTCACGATTCTCCAAGTCGATGTAGGAGAAGTGGACGTCATAGAACTCCATCCCGCCGATCTTCTTCAGCTGCTCCTTGATCCGGCGTCGCGTCTCAAGCGCGTACTCCAGGCACTGCCGCACCTGCTCCTTGTCGTACTCCCCGTGCGGACACAACAGCTTGAGCAGGCCGGAAACCGTGCGCCGCACTGCAATCGTGTCGCGCTGGTTGAGGTTGTTACCCAGTTTGAAGTAGCGGTCGATCGCGTCCGAGAAGCTGTGCTTGCGCATCTCGCGCAAGTACTCCGCCAGGTAATCCACGATCAGGCCGAACTGGTTCGTGAAGAATTCTGGCCGCATCTTCGGAATCTCCCAGCCAGGCACATAGGCATGGAAACGGTCGAAGAAGGCCGAGTCGATCATCACATCCGGAAACGGCGCCAGCAGGTGCGAGGTCTTGACCAGCGATTCGACGCTCTGATTGATGTTGCCGATGAAGACCATCGAGGCATTGGCATTTATGGCTTCACGGCCGCGGCTGAATGAGCCAGAGGCCATATAGTCCTTCATGATCTGGACGCCGTCCTGATCCTTGAAGCGGATTCCCGCCACTTCATCGAAAGCGACGACGTCCCAAAGGCCCACCAAGCCTACCGTCCGTGCAGCCATGTTGTAGAACAGGTTGGCCACGGTCGTCTGGCCACCCGAAACCAGAATGCTGTTGGGACTGATCTCCTTGAAGATGTGGCTCTTGCCGGTGCCGCGCGGACCCAGCTCGCAGTAGTTGTAATTGTTCTCGACGAGCGGAATCATGCGTGCCAGCAGGTGCCATTTGGCCCGGCGTTCGAATGACGTCGGCTCCATGCCGGTGGATCGCAGCAAGACATTGATCCACTGCTCGTCGGTGAACGCTTTGCGCCCGTCAAACAGGGCCTGCATGTCCATGTTGGGCATCTGGATCGGCTTGAGATCCTCGACGACGAACGGCGATCCCTTCTGGTTCTCTTCGTAGAGATAGCGCAGGGTGACGATGCACCAGATGCCACCGGCCAGCAGTTTTTCGAACTCGCGCACGAAACGGTGCGAAATTTCGGCGTTCTTCACGCCCAGGTTGGATAGCAGCGCCTCGTAGACGTCACGCTTGTCATTGAGCTTCACGGTGACCTTGTCGATGATCCGGTACGTGCCGCTTTCACGGATCTTTGACTTGACCTTCTCCGCTTCATCCGGGCGGACATAGTTCTCGCTCAGCACCCGCTTGACGGTCGTCATGCCTGCCTGGATGGTGGCTTCGTCATCCGAGGCGCAGTACATGCCAAGCAGATACTCGAGCACGTACACCGGCACATTCGCGCCTTCCTTGATCAGCTTGGTCAGATCCTTGCGGACCACCTTGCCGGCGAAGTGGCGATTGAGCAGATGATCGATATCAGGCGCGGCAGGCGCCGTCTCGACGGGCTGGGCGATGTCGGTGGATTCAGAAGTCATTGGAGAACGCCAGGTCGATCTTCAGGGGAACGCGCAGCACTTCCACCTTGCTCTGCGCATCGCGTGCGACGAGGTGATAGTCCTTCTGACGATCATAGCTACCCGAGCGGATCGTCAAAATCAACGGCTTGATACGCTCGCCGAGCACGCTCGACGTGCTGTCGAAGGTCACCACCTGCTCATCGCTGATCGGTGTTTCACCATCGCGGATCGAGACTCGCACGGTGCGCGGCAGCACGCGGTTGGAGACCGCCTCGGTCTGGATCAGCTCGAAGCGCTGCGTATTGGTGACCACCTTGTTGGAAACACCCATCAGGGTGATTTCGACCGGGCGGGTGCGCGCCTTGTCGTTCTCCGATTCACGCACCGTGATCAGCGGCACGATCACCTCTTGCGGCATGGCGGAGCCGTGGACGAAGCGCGCGCCGCCGGCGAAATGGAACCGCATCGCGCCCTTGGGCAACCAGAAATCCACACTGCCCTCGCCCGGCGTCGTCCCTGTGGTCAGCGCCGTGTTGCCCTGCCAGACCTTGTCGTTGCCCGGCAGATCGCGACCGATCAGGTAACGCTTCTTGGCATGCAGCGTTCCCGGTGGCTTCTCGGCCAGTGCGGATTTGCTTGCCTCGTCGAGCGCGGACTCCTGATACAGGAAGCCGTGATCGGCGGTCACCAGCACCATCGATCCGTTGAGGTTGTTGATGATGTGGGAGATAAGACGGTTGAGCTCGGTCAACGTGTCGGCGACGGCTTCAAAGGTCTTGCCCTCGGTGCCCTGCTTGTCGCCCAGCATGTCGATCAGGTCGTGATAGACATAGATTACGCGATGCTCGCCAACCAGCTCACGGCCCTTGTTCTTGCCGAGTTCGAGCAGATCGGTCGCACGCACCGCGATGCCGTCGTAGCGCGCCAGCTGGGCATTGCGGCTTTCCAGCGTGGCGGTCGATTGGCCATCTACCAGCACATCCAGATTCGCGCCGGTCTTGTACTCGATGCGCTGATGCGGCAACAACGCCGCCATGCCCAACGAGGTATAGCTCGGCAGAACGCCCAGCATCGCGTCGAGCTGCGCGGTGAAGCGGTTCTTCGAATTGATGTCGCGGACCAGCTCCTCGCCTGCCTCGTAGCGGAACGCATCGGAAATCAGCACGAAGACGCGCTTGACCGCGCCCGCGCTGAGTGCGCTGGCCACATGGTCCTCGAAGAAGCGCTGCTGCGGCAGCGTGCCCGAGACCTTCCAACGGTACAGGAGTCCGTCCTTGCCTTCGAGCACCGAAGTCCAGGCCGACGAGAGCGCAGGAATAAACCAGCCCGAGTAACCTGCCTCGATGACGTCGCGCAACTCGTGCAGGACGCCCCAACCCATCGGTTCGACCTTGCCGGCGGCGAAGTGGAAGTCGCGGTACAACTGGTCGAAGCGGAACAGTTCGGTGCGATAGGCCTGCACCGCGCTTTCCGCATCGGCAAAGCTGAGGCCGCCAACGTGGCGTTCCTTCAGCGCGAGGAAACCTGCAGCGGCCTCGACTGCGTCATAGCAGGCCGCCATCGCGCGGATCTCGTCGCTTGCATCGCTGATCAGCGCATTGGCCCAGTGGCCATCGCGACGGCGCGCGATGATCGACTGGATGTCGCCCAGGATCGCACTCCCATCGCGCACCACGCGGGTCTTCAGGTCGTGGATGATCTGGCGCTCGACCTCGGCGAAGGTCATGCATTCGAGCAGCTCTTCCGCGGTCAAGTCGGCGAGCAACGGCCGCAAGCCCACCGTGTCGGCCACGGCGGCCGAGAGATCCGCATACGCGGCGTGACCGCGCAGATCACCGCGCCAACGCGCCGCCAGGATGGCTGCATTGCCGGCTAGTTGTGTATTGTCGAGCATCAGATGCCGCAGCGGCTGCGGCACCTCGGTGCCGATCGCACGCGCGAAGTCGGTGACCAGCAGGCGCAGCAACAGATCTGCGAGCGTCGGTTCGTCGTTGTCGTAACCAAACGTGCGCCGCATCAGTTCCCAGAACGCGGGCTCCAGTTCGTAGCCCTGCAACTCGGTCCATGCTTTCGGTGGCGCGCCAATCGTCGCCTGCCCTTCCACCCAAAGTCCCTGCAGCAGCTTCTGGGTGATGGAAAGCGCGTCGGATTCGTCGCTGCGCAGCAGAACGGCCATCATCTTGCGATCGAGTTCCGCCTCGCCATTGCCGGGTGCGATCAGTCGCTTGAGTCTGCCGCGCCGCGTTTCCGCGCCAAGGAACTTGCTGCGCGCGCGGATATACGGTGCCAGCGTCAACGAGGTCAGGCCGAGATCCTCGATCAGCAACGTGGTCAGGTCGGCGCGGAAGGATTTCGCACGCAGGCGTACATCCAGCAACCAGTCGGCGGTGGCATCTGGCTCCGGATACGTGCTGTATAGCAAGAATCGTGTCTCTGGCTGCTGTTCCAGCTGTCGCTTGACCGCCAGCACCGGCGATTGATCCAGCCGCACGATCTCGATGCCGTCGCCCAGCTCCAGCGATTCCAGCGTGATGGTGAACTGCGAATCGGTGTCGCACCAAAACACCACCTGTTCAGTCGCGAACAGACTGCGCAGCGAGTCGACCACGCGGCGTTCATTCACATCCATGTGTCACCTCGCCTTGCGCGGCGGTTCGCCAAGACGAAGTCGCGCGCGCGCACTGAGCGGCGGTCATTCGTCATCGCCCTTCCCGCCGGTCACCGCCTTGACCTCGGCCAGGAGGTCGCCGAACTTGCCGTAGTTCACCTTCACACCATCATCCAGATCGAGCTCGATGCGCTGGTCGGCGAAGTGGCGCAGCTGCTCGTCGTAGGCCAGCAACCCCAGATGCTGCTTGCGCAGCTTGTCCCGCTGTTTGGACAGCTTGTTGCGTTGTGCGGTCGAGCTCGAGGCGGCGACATCCTTTTCCAGCAGTTCGATCTTGCTCTGCATCTTGCCGGTCAGCGGCACCACGTATTCGGCGCGTAGGCGCGACAGCGTGCCGGCGTTGTAGCGGTGCAGGTAGACCAAGGCCTGGAAGGCGCCCTGCTTGCCGCTGGAGAACAACCAGTAGATCGGGCGCTTCTTGTAGGTCTGCAAGTGGTCCTTGAAGAACTTGTCCGCCAGATAGCGGCGGATCGCCTCTTCCGGCGATTCGCTGGCCTTGCGGCCCAGGTCGTCCGCCAGAAAAGCCATGTTCTGCCCAAGAGAAGCGGCACCCCACACGGCGAGCAAAAATTCGCGCACGCGTAGCGCCGCATCGTCCTCGAACCACAGTTCATCGGTAACCGGGACGATGCCGTCGGCATCGGCAGGAAACTTCGTGTAGCGCGAAGCGTCGAAACCGATATTGCCGCGGTGGGCATAGATCAAGCCCGGTGCGTCCAAGCTGTAGCGACCCATCATGCAGCCGATGGCGTAGGAAACCAGTTCCGCCATGGTGTCCTGGCGGAAGCGGGTCCACTGCTCCTCTTCGCTCAGCTTGCCGCCGTAGCGGTAGGCGGGATTCACCGTAAGGGTGATCTGCTCGATCGGAACGTCGGGGATAAGTTCGTCCTGCAAACCGTAGGCTTCGATGAAGAGGCGGTTGTTCTCCTCTTCGAGGCGTTTCATCTCGGCAATGGTCGCCCGGTTCTGGGTGATCCAGGCTGTGTAGGTAGATTCGAGAGTAGGGCCCGGGTCGGAGGAGGCCGTCAGGATGGGGAACGATTGGAAGTCCCAGGAGCGTTCGTATGCGTCCCAGTCAGCCGCCGCGAACGGTAAGCATCTATTCGCCAATGTTTCTATGTCTTTCGGCAACGCCGCGGGAACCGGGATGCTCTTTAGTGCAAACAAGCTGAAATCCAGTGTCGGGGCCAACAGCCGTAGAAAGGTCGACGCGACGCAGCTGTTGAGAAGGGATGCAATGTTCTCGCGCGGGACGTCTCCCGTCGGAAAGGCGCAGGATCCCTTAGTGTCGAAAATGAATCCGCGGCCACAGATGCGGGCGGCAAACTCGCCGTCCGACAGAGCAGAATACGTCACACTTGGCCTGAAGTAATAACTCCGATTCTTGATGACAAACTCGGGATCGGAAATCCGAGGATATTTTTCCCGAACGAGCTCGATGAGAACGTCTCCATCATCCTCATATCTAACCACATAGTCATTGTGGCCATACCACCTTCGATCGCCGCCGCCCTTGTTGTACGGGAACCAATATTTTTCACGGGCAGAACGGTCCGTGGTGGACGAAACGTCCATCGCAACCTCTCCGATAGACAGCTCACTCCAGCGTCTAAGAAATCGCTCGTTGTCCGTCGTCGCCATGCCCTGTCGAAAGTCGGCGATTGCATCAAGTGATTCAAGCGACAGGAACGCATGCAACTCCCGCGATGAAATCCAATAGACAATCGGAGAGCCAGGCACCTTTGAAAATACGGCGCCCGAAACAACATAACGAAACGGAGAATCGGCATCGTTCGCCGCATCGCGTACCAAGGAGGCCTTAGCTCTCTCGCCGGACGTCGTCGTTAGGTTGAGGTATACGCCGCGATAGTTGGCGAGGCTTTGATTACAGACGACAAAGGTGGTTGCCGAAACTACCTGACCACCGATGGATTCGAATGCGCCCGAACCCAGGTGAGCCATTGAGCCGATTGGGTAATCGCCGATCAATCGCTCTCGAAACGGCTGATATTTTGATCCCGACATCCACGAGTGGAGCGTCACCATTCCGACGTGACCATTGGGTTCCAGCATCCCAACCGCGCGGTCCAGGAATACGCTGTACAGGTTGTGCCGAGATTCGTGGAAGTCACCCTTGATTCTGCTCTTGAGCTGCCGAGTGAAATGCTTGTCGCTCAAATACGGCGGGTTTGCTACCACCGCGTCATACTGCGTCGCGAGTAGTTCGGCCTGCTGCACCAGCGGCACCAAACTTTTTAGCGCTCCCGCCACGAATAGGTCTTGTCTGGTCGCGCCGCTCAGTTTCTTCAACGCCGGCAGCTTCGATGCGACTCCCTCCGGCACCCGAATCAGCGATCCAAACGTCGTGGCGTGCTCAAACAGCTCCTTCAGCGCCGTGAGGTCACCCAGCTTCAACCCGTAATCCGCCAACTTCACTCCCTGCGCCAACCGCTCCGCATCAAACCCCGCGCTATCCATCAGCGCCAGCACGTTGAGCTTCACAGTGCGCTCAAACAGCCGACGGTCATCCGCCCGCCCCTTCATCATCAGCGCAAAGCCGGCCAGTTGCGCCGCCCGCTCATCGATGTCGAGGCCGAACAGGTTTTTCTCCAGGATCAGCTGCGCCACATCCCGCTGACGGTAGCCGCGCTCCAGGTAGATCGCCTTGAACAGCTCATAGGCCTCCACCAGGATGTGCCCGGAACCGCAGGCCGGGTCGATCAGCGTCAGTTCCTCGGGATTGAGCGAAGTTGGCGTGATCGCCGCGAGCTGGGCATTGACCTCGTCGGTCTGCTCAGCCGGCTCGATGTAGTAGTCCATCTGCGCCTTGAGCGGCGAGTCCGGATAGGTCGCCAGCCACTGCGCCCCGAGCGAGTTCTGCACCATGTACTTCACGATCCAGTTCGGCGTGAACAGCTGAGTCGCTGCCGGAATGTCTTCGGACTTCACCACCTTGCCGATGACCTGGTCTTTCTTTTCCGAGATGTAGAACTGGTAGAGCCAGCCGATGATCTCGATCTGCTGCCAGTCCTCCTCAGGGATCGACTGCACCAGCTTGGCCACCACCGAATCGGTGAGCAGCAGGTTTTCTGGCAACAGCAGCTCGGTCTCATCGCCCAACTGCTCGAACAGGAACGGCATAGCCTGATGCAGCGCATTGCACTGGGCGATCAGGATCAAGCGGTACAACTCGGGATCCTGATTGGCCAGCTTCAGCTCGCGCACAGTGTTAGCGGACAAACCCGGCAACGCATTCGACTCAGCCAGATCCAGCGCGTGCGCCAGCACTTCGGGCAACCCGCCGGCCGGGTTCGACAACACGCGCCGGCCGTGGCCCAGATAGTCGTGCACTTCCATGAAGCGCAGCGCAGCCAGTCGGTTAAACCAGGCATAGGCCACGGCCTCGATGGTCTGGCCGAAGCCTTGCTGTTTCATTCGCGCGATGAGCTTGTTGCGCTGCTCGTTGACCTTCACCGGCCACGGGCGGCCGGCGATCATCAAGACGTCGTTCTTGACCTCCGCATCGGCTACCTGCAGCGCACCCTTGCTTTCGCTCAAGCCCAGCAGGTTGGCACGTGCCGTCACCGCCGCGATAAAGTCCCTGCGCGCCTGCGGTGCGTAGCTCTTGAGATTCCCTGTGTTCATTGCTTATTGGATCCGGATGCGCTTGCCGGCGTTGATCGCCGCCATGAGTTGGGCCTTCAGCTCGGCCAGATAGGTGTCGACATCGGTATCGGTCTCCAGATACGTCTTCGACCAGAACTCTGCCGGACGGAAAGTCTGCGAGGGCTTGGGTCCTGCCGGCTCTGTCTTGGTTGCTGCAGAGGAGCTCGCAGCGCTGGAGGACGACTTTCCGCTCGCGGTCGTTGCTGCCTGCTGATTCTTCAGCGTGTCGACGATAAGGTCCATGGCCTCGTCGAGACGGTCGCCGGCGCCATTCCCCGCATACTGGATCTCCGGGACACTGGCCAAGCCGGCGATCTTGAGCTTGATCGCCTGCAATGGTTGCAGCGCGGCGTTGCTGAGATCCGCACCGGCCGATATCTGCGCCAGGGCCTTGGTGACTTCGTCGATCTTCTGGTCTACGTTGCGAAGCGTGGTTTCGCGCAGCGCCTGCACCAGCGTCTCGTTGGCCGCTTCGACAGCGGCGATCAGCGGCCCGATGCGACTTACCAGCGGATACGGGACAGGTTCTTCACGGATGCGATCGAGTTCGATGAGCGCAGCGCTGGCTTTCGGGTCGGAACGCAGAACCTCACGGTTCGGACCGAACCGATGGACCGCGCCCAGCAAGTGCTGCCAAGTCGGCAGCTGGTTCTTGTAGAAGCCGTTGACGTCGTTCACAGCCTCGCCGGCATCGAGCCATTCGTCCTTCGACGCGTTCAAGGCTTCGATAAATTCGAATGGATCGCGGATCGCAAGTTGCCGCCCACACCGGGCGAGCAAGCGTTCCAGCATGTCCTTGCCGGGATGATGAGGCTGCGACGCGAGCGGCAGCCACTGACGCAGTTCACCGTCCCATTCCTGCAACTTGGCGCGGAAATCGGCTACGACGCCGTCCTCTTCCTTCCTCGGTAGCGAAGAGAAAAGCTGCCGGTAGAGCTCCGCAACACGATTGATACTGCCGGCATCCGCGGTCTTGCGTTTGAGGATCGAAACCTGCTTGTGCTGCACGGCTTTGGTCAACGGATCGAAGGCGTTCCGCGGATCGAGATCCGAGCCGCCCATGGTGAGCTTGATCTCGCCAGCCATGAACAGCCGTGTGACCAGCAGCACAACTTCCCAATCGGGCTTCCAGCCGAACGGAATGCCGGTGAAGCGATCCACCACGTCCGAAAGCAAGACGCGGCTTGAGGTCGCGCTCAGCGCCAGGTATTGGCGCACCTCATCCAGTGCCTGCGGATTGCCCTCCTCGCCACCGAGCGCGAGATTGCGCTGCGCATGATCGTCCGCAGACAACAGCGCACGAATCTCGGCGATTGGATCGGTCTGACGAACCTTCAGATAGGGGAGCTTGTTGTAGGTATTGGTGATCAGGTAGTTGACCAGTTCGTCGAGCAACGTCGGCGCGGTCGCGGCCTTGGAGCTGAACTTTTGACCCTTGGCGTAGAAGTCGCCTTCGACCATTAGCTGACCGACCTGCGCGACCAGACGCTGGAGGCGTTCCCGATTTTCGTCCTTGCGCTCCAGCAGGATCTTCTTCAGCGACGGTGTGGCGGTGCTTGCCTTGGGGCTGTCGACGTATTTTTCGATTTGCCGGTAGAGCGTCAGCTCGACGTCCAGCCGATGGCCCTCGGCAATGCGGATCAGCGCGCGGCCGTGGCCCTCCGCACTGAGCAGGATGCAGCGATCGGGCTTGAGCAGTTCGTAGTCGTCACCGAGCGGCGTTCGAATATCGAGTGTGAGCGCGTGGTTGGCGCTGCGGTAGGGCGCGCCGTCAAGCAGGCGGTTGAATTCGTAGTCGGCCTTGGTATCGCGATGGCGCACCTTCGTCTGGCCGCCGAGAATTTCCTCGAAAACGATCTCGGCCATCAGCTTCGACTTTTCGGCGGCCGATACCTCGACGTGGCCAATTTCACGCGCAATGTCGCGTTCCTCGTTGGTCAGGAAAAACCATTGGTCACCGTTGCGGTTGACCAACTGCTGGCGTTCCAGGCGCTCCAGACTTTCCTGGATCTGGCGCTTGAGCTGCAGTTTGTCGGCATCGATCTCGTTGAGACACAGCGCCGCGAGGTTGTCGACGTTCGGCTTGATGACCTCAGCGATGTGACGGATCAGGAACAGCGCTTTCAGCAGACGGATGTCCTGCGGTTCGAGCGCAGCGTTTTGCGCCGCCTGATCGATCGCGAGCTTGACTGCGGTATCGAGAAAGCTCTCGATCGAGGGGTAGAAGTCGTACAGGGGGACCAGCGCCTCGATACCACGGTCTGCATTGATCTTCGCGGCGAACTGGAACGCATCGAGCAGCGAACGCTCACCACGCGCCAAGTGCTGGCCGGTCGCGCCGACCTTGCGGATCGCCTCGAAGATCTTCTGCAGCAACGTGAACTGGTACGGGGCAAACGGATAGTTGGCGACGTAGTCGACCGAGTCGCGATAGCCGCGCATGGTGACCGCGTTGCCGTGGAACGAGATCTGGTTGTTGATGATGTCGCCCTTCTGCTCGAACACGTCGCGCAGCGCATCGTGAGCGGGTTCGGTTTTGGCCAGCAGGCGCTCGCCGATGACCTCGTCGGCGTTGACGCTGGCCAAGGATAGGCGAGTATGGAAGCGGCCCTGGATCTTGGAGAAATCCTGCGAGCGCGCGCGGTTGGCTTCGCCGATCGCGGCATCGATGTCTTCCTGGCTGGTGACGATCACCCACGCACGGCCATTGCAGAGCGTACCGAGCTGCTCGGTAATGGTCTGCAGGCTGAGCATCACTTGCGTGTTGTTGCCGATGAACTGGCCGACTTCGTCCACGAGGAAGACGATGCGGTGCCCGTTGCCTTTGGAGTCGAGATAGTCGCGCAACAGCTTCGCGAAGCTCTCGATGTTGATCTTGAAGGTCTCGCGTGAGTCGTCGAACCAGCGGGTCGCCGATTCCTTCGTCATCTTCAATGCGATGGAGAGCGCTTCGATGACTTCGTCGCGCAGGAAATCGAATGCGTCGCGCTCCTGCAGCCACGAATTGCCGTGGATGCGCTGGAACTCCTGCTGGAACGCGTCGTAGGCGCCTTTGGCGACCAGATAGCGCTCCATTTCGGCGATATGCGGCGCGTCACCGGAGTAGCCGAGCTTCTCGTTGAACACGCGCAGGAACACCTGCAGGATCACGTCGCGATGATCCTTGCTGTCGGCCTTCGCATCGATGTTGAACAGGATGACATCCACACTGCCGCGCGTGGCGCGCTGGAGGTCCGCGAGCAGCAGCGGATCCTTGATCTTTTGCTCGTCGAAGAATGCGGCGGCGCGCTTGCCTTCGCCCGAGACGGGATTGATCGCTTCACGATTTTCGAGCAGGTACGACAGGATCTTGATGAAGTGCGATTTGCCCGAACCGAAGAAGCCGGACACCCAGACGCCCATGCGCGACGTCAGCACCGCATCCTTGGGGTTGTCGAGCGCGGCGAGGTAGGTGTCGAAGAAGCGGCGAAAGTAGTCGGCCAGCTCCTTGGTGACGACGTACTCGTCGAGTTCCTGCCAGATGCTTTCGGCATCGCGCTGATCGGCCTTGATCACCCCGTTGATCGGCCGGTCGATCGGCTTCTTGAACAGTTCCCTGATCTTCATTGCGGTGTTCGCCCCCTGTAAACGTCAATCGACGAGCCGGAAGGCCCGGTAATAGTTGTCATCCGCCAGCTTGTTGAACAGCCGCAAAGAAAAACCGTCATACCGACCCGGATAGAACATCACGACGGGCTTGTCTTTCATGGTGGCCTGCAGTCCGGCCAGAAGCGTGTGTGACCGGAGCATGGGGTAGGCTGCGCCAACCCTGGTGAGCAGCAATACATCGACCTGATCGAAGTCGATCTTGGTTGCGATGCGCTCAGCAAGCTTGTCTTCCTTCAGCACAGGACGCAGTGCGGCCAGAGCTTCCGCATCCCCTTTCTTTGCCTGGATGTCGAGGACCCGGTCATAAAGCTTGCGATCCTCGAGCAAGTCGATGATGAGTTCGAACAGATTCACTACGGCAGGTCTTACGACCGGCTGGCGTTTGGCTACGCCTGGCAGCAAGACATCGTCGATGAAACTGCGCACTTCCAGTTCACGTTCGGGTGGGTAGTCGAAGATCCAGAAGCCGATCTCGTTGCCAAGTCCCTTGTTGGACAGCAGTTCTTCCGACGACAGCCGGTCGGCAATCTTGTTCAGGCGAACGCGGAAGTCGTCGGTCATGCGCGTAACTCCATGAGCATGAGCAGGCGTTGCTCCCCCGCTCTCTTCAAAGTGTCGGCCACGTTTGGATGGATGTGGGGCTGTAGCAAGCGCAGTGACCGGGTCGATTCGAGGCATCGCGTCTCGGCGAGAATCCTGAGGACGACCTGCAGCAGTTTGCGTCGAGTGGATTCACTCCAGGTACCGACTGCCGGATCCCGAGCCTGACAATCCGCGAGGAACTGTTCCCATTCCCTGGGAGACAACGTCATTTCCAGCCTGCGAACATGGTCCGCGACCACGTCACGAACAAAGTCGCTCAGCAGTTCGCTGTGTTTGAGCGCGGCTGCGAATAGCGCTTGCATGGCGACTTCCTTATCACCATTGGCGACCAGCGGCCACAGCGAAGGGCTGATGGACCCCAGTCGGAAGCGGATCAGTCGTGCTTGCCGAATGGCCGTTGCCGGCGAGCTTTTCTGCAGGAGGTTGTCCGTTCGAATGGCTTTGTCCCACTCGGCATCCTTGGCGCCAGCCATCAGCAGGCGCGCGACGATGCGGCTTTCGGGAAGCATGAGTGAGCCTGCGGATAGATCAGCCTGATACTGTTTCAAGCGATCACTCCTGCACTGAACGGTGAGGCCATCGGCGTGCTGGCGTTCTTCACCGCACTCATTGGTTTCTACCAATCAGATCAGAGCGACCGATCACGCGGCGCTCGGGCTTGACAAGTTCCGGGGCCGTCAATGTGGTGAATGCTTCGCCCAGGTTTGTATCGCCCATGGCGTAGATCCGCTTGCCACGCAGGGCAGTCATACCCTCCTTCCATGCAAGCAGCATGCCTTTGCCGATTTCCGAGAAACCGGAGTGCTCTGCCATCGCCTCGCGAACCTGTCTCCCCACCTCAACCATCGCAGTGCCAATCTGATCGACGATGTGGACCTGTTCGCTCGGTGAGAGTCCGAACGTTGCAGTAATGAAGGTCTGCAGGTTCTTGCCTGGCTCCCAGGTCTTCTTTCCCATGAACGAGATCGCGGGCGGATTGTTCGCGTAGTCCGGGTATGCCGCCGTGGTGATCATGTCGTACGCCGGCGCCAGGTGAACGTCTTCATGACGGGTGTAGCGCAAGGCAACGTTCTTGGCGTGGCAGTCCGCATTGCGCAGGGCGTAGGTCAGCAGCAGCATCGTCGCCATCTGCCGGAACACCTCGGGCCGATTGGCTACCGGCACATGATCGCGAACGGCCCTGCTGATGCGTTCCCAAGTGGTTTCGTACTTGTTCGCCGGCCGCAGGCCGAGCAAGGCGCAGAAGTCCTCCATGCCCCACAGACGTACACCGTTCTCGTCCACGTCGAAGCGGTGAACGATCAGCGCTTGGCCGTCACGGGACACTTCGGTCATTGCAGCGGGCATGACCTTGCGGGTCACCTGCATGCAAAGATGTTCGTTCAAGGACACAAATGGCAGGAGTCGGGAAGAACCCTTGATGATGTGGCGATGAGTGAAGAGGGTGGTCTTCTTGTGCGTGCCGGTTTCGATCTTCTCAGCGTCGCTGTCCAGGAATTTTGGCACGACCCCCGACACACCGCTGGTCGCATGCTGGCGCACCAGTTCAGCGAAGGCCTCTTCCGAGTTGTCCCCCTGCAGAAGGCCGGCGACGTCTACTGGCTTGGCCGGCTCCTCCAGGTTCGCCCCCGGTGGAGCCACCTGGATCCGCCCGATCATGTTGCGGCCGATCACGGACAGCAGCGCCATCGGGCTAGCACCTATATGCGGACCGAACTGCTCCTGCAGCACCTGCAACAGATAACCTTCGGGTAGGTTCATCTGGAAGATCGGGTGCAGCACGTCGTCCCAGATGTAGGGATCGCGGCGCACGCGCATGGTCAGTGACACGAAGTCCGCGGGCGCCGCCCCGTCGTGGTAGGTCATCGAGCTCTTGAAATCTCCCAAAGCCTCGAGCGTGGCGACCTCGCGACCGAGCACAGAGACGGAGAGCGTCACGCGCCGCCTCCGCGCTCGCGGCGGAGCTCATCCAGCGAGCCCGATGCACCGATCTCTGCGAACTGGAGTTCCATGCCTAGCACGGCCAGCACCGCGAGGAGCTTGCGCGAACCGAATTCAGCTAGCTTGCCGCGCTCGAAGCGGGAGAGCCCTTCCTGCGACACGCCAGCGCGGGCGGCCACATCGCCTTGCTTCATGCCGAGCGAGCGCCGGCGTATCGCGACAGCTTCACCTAGCTCTTGCACAGTCTGCATTGACGTATATGGCAAATGTGTGGGTGACTTGCCGAGTATTTGCCATATATGTCTACTTTTCAAGCGGTCTTTATCACCGCCAGCCCGTTTTCCCCCGAATTCGGACAGTTGTGCGCCGGGGTACGAAAGTACTCCGGGCTGCCGTTAGAACCCACCCTGCGGGCATTCCCTACCTTCCACAGCGAGTCGCATTAACTGAGAAAGCAATCGGCCATACCCGCGCCTTTGCCGCGGAGCCCGCCGATGACCGTCTCGACCCCACCCATTCCTGCCGAGACGCCAGCGATCGAACGCCTGGTCGAGCGCTGGGCACGCAAGTACGGCGATCGCATCACGGGCTACCTGCGCCGGCCGGCGCAACCTGCGCGTTATGCGGACTTCCCGCCCGAGCTTTCAACGGAACTCCGCGAGGCGCTCGAGCGGCGCGGGGTGCAGCGGCTTTACAGCCACCAGCGCGAGGCGTGGGACCGCGTGCAGGCGGGCGAGCATGTCGTCGTCGTCACGCCGACCGCGTCGGGCAAGACGCTCTGCTACAACCTGCCGGTGATCGAGGCGGTGCGTGCGGCGAAGGCGAAGGCGCTGTACCTGTTCCCGACCAAGGCGCTCGCGCAGGACCAGGTCGCGGAGTTGCTCGAACTCAACAAGGCGGGTGGGCTCGGGTTGCTCGCGGCGACGTTCGATGGCGACACGCCGGCCGATGCGCGCCAGGCGATCCGCGTGAAGGGCGACATCGTCGTCAGCAACCCGGACATGCTGCACCAGGCGATCCTGCCGCATCACACGAAGTGGGCGCAGTTCTTCGAATCCCTGCGCTACGTCGTGATCGACGAGGTGCATACCTACCGCGGCGTGTTCGGCTCGCATGTCGCGAACGTGATCCGGCGGCTGCGGCGAGTGTGTGCGTTCTACGGCGTGTCGCCGACCTTCATCCTGTGCTCGGCGACGATCGGCAACCCGAAGGACCATGCCGAGGCGCTTCTCGGTGAATCGGTGCATGCGATCACCGAGAGCGGTGCGCCGGTCGGCGAGCGGCATGTGCTGCTCTGGAATCCGCCGGTGATCAATCCCGATCTCGGCATCCGCGCGTCGGCGCGTTCGCAGTCGATGCGGCTCGCGCGGCACGCGATCCGTTCGAAGATGAAGACGATCGTGTTCGCACAGTCTCGCCTGATGGTCGAGGTGCTGACCAAGTACCTCAAGGACGTGTTCGACCACGACCCGCGCAAGCCTGCGCGGATTCGCGCGTATCGTGGCGGCTACCTGCCGACCGAACGGCGCGCGACGGAACGGAGCCTGCGCGCGGGCGGCGTCGATGGCGTGGTCAGCACCTCGGCGCTCGAACTCGGCGTCGACATCGGCGCACTCGACGTCGCGATCCTCAACGGCTTCCCGGGATCGATCTCGGCGACCTGGCAGCGGCTCGGCCGCACGGGGCGGCGGCAGCAGCCTTCGCTCGGCGTGCTGGTCGCGACGAGCCAGGCGCTCGACCAGTACGTCGTGCGCCATCCGGAGTTCTTCGAGGCGGCGCCGCCGGAGCAGGCGCGCATCGCGCCGGACCAGCTTCTGATCCTGCTCGACCATATCCGCTGCGCCGCGTTCGAGCTGCCGTTCCGCTCGGGCGAGCGCTTCGGCGAAAACCTCGTCGACGACTTCCTCGGCGTGCTCGCGGAGTCGGGCGTGCTGCACAACGAGGGTGATCGCTGGGACTGGATCGCCGACAGCTATCCGGCCGCCGCGGTCAGCCTGCGCTCGGTCGCCGACGGCAACTTCGTCGTGGTCGACCGCACCGACGGGCGCCAGTCGATCATCGCCGAGGTCGACTTCGGCAGCGCCGCGCTCACCTTGTACGAAGGCGCGATCTACATGGTGCAGTCGCGCCCGTACCAGGTCGAGCGGCTCGACTGGGAAGGCCGCAAGGCGTTCGTGACGACGACGAACGTCGACTACTACACCGACGCGATCGACTACACGCGGCTCAAGATACTCGAGCGCTTCGATGGTGCGAACGCGGGCGAGGGCACCTGCCACCACGGCGAGGTGCACGTGGTCCGTCGCGTCGCGGGCTACAAGAAGATCCGTTTCTACAGCCACGAGAACATCGGCTACGGGCCGGTGAACCTGCCGGACCAGGAACTGCATACGAGTTCGATCTGGTGGCAGCTCGCGCAGTCGACGCTCGAAGCCGCGTTCGCGAGCCGGCAGGATGCGCTCGACGGTTTCCTCGGCGCCGCGTATGCGCTGCACACGGTGGCCGCGGTGCGCGTGATGGCCGAGTCGCGCGACCTGCAGAAGGCGGTTGGCTCGGGCGACGCGACCTGGTTCGCCGCGCGCGACCTCAACGGGCTCGGCCAATGGCGCGACGCCGAAGGTCGCGCGGGCGATCCCGCGAAGGCCGGCTCGTTCAATCCGACCGTATTCCTCTACGACAACTATCCGGGCGGCATCGGCTTGTCCGAACCGCTGTTCCGCGCGGCGCCGCATCTCGTGCGCGAGGCGATCGAACTCGTGCAGGGCTGCGAATGTACGGGCGGGTGTCCGGCCTGCATCGGCCCTGTGCCCGGCAACGAGGCAGCGGGTACGGCGAGCGCCCGCGAGCTCGCGGCGGCCGTGCTCGCGTTGTTCGGCGCATGAGTAGCCTTGCCGATCGATTGCGCCGCCTGCGCGCCGATGCCGGCCTCGCGACGCGCGCCAGCTCGCCGATCGATTCGAGCCCGCCGCGTGCCGACGCGCTGCGGGCGCTGCTGCGCGTGCGCAATCGTGCGCGCGCGGCGTTGCCCGCGCCCGGCGGTACCGAAGTCGCGCCCGGCGTGCGGCTCGTCGAGTGGCAATGCGCCTGGCCCGCCGAGCGCTGGATCGCGCTTCCGCTGCCGGATGCCCCGGTCGTCGATCGCGAGCGCCTGCTCTGCTTCGATACCGAAACCACCGGGCTCGCGGGCGGCGTCGGCACGCGCGCGTTCATGATCGGCGTCGCCGCGTGGCGTGCGCAGCAGCTCCATGTACGCCAGCTCTACCTGACCTCGATCGCGGGCGAGGCCGCGATGCTCGCGCTGTTCGCGGATTGGCTGTGCGAAGACACGATCCTCGCGAGCTACAACGGCAAGTGCTACGACGCGCCGTTGCTGAAGGGCCGGCTGCGCCTCAACCGCATCGCGCATCGGCTCGATGCGTTGCCGCACGTGGACTGGCTGCATCCGACTCGGCGCATGTACCGCGGCGTCTACGAGAACTGCCGGCTCGCGACGATCGAGCGCCACGCGCTCGGCATCGTGCGCGAGGACGACCTGCCGGGCTCCGAGGCGCCAGCTGCGTGGCTCGCGTTCCTGCGCGGGCAGTCCTCGCGCAACCTCGCGCGCGTGATCGAGCACAACCGGCAGGACGTCGTCACGCTGATGCGGCTCGGCGAGCATCTCGGCGGCAGTGCCGCGAAATGTGTGACGTGATCGTCAAGATCGCGTCGCATGTGGAATGGGTTCAGCGTGGACAGCCGATCCTGCGCGAGGATCGCCCCGGTGCCACGGCCACGAACGGACGCGTGAGGGCATCGACTGCAAGGGCGGTCCGCGTCCCTTTCCCGCCAGGAGTGGCCATGGAAGCACACGCACGCGTCGGCGACGTCGACGCCATCGAAACGGAATCCACTCACGCGATCACCGCGATCGCCGAAGCGGCCGCATCGGCCGAGCTGAAGAAACTGGCGTGGCTCGCGCCCGTCGCGCTCACGATCGAAGGCGAATGGGCGTTCCTGTTCGCGGACCTGCGCGACGCGCTAGGCGCGCCGTACGACTACACGGGCAGCGCGCTCGAGGCGCTCGCGGCGGCGGGCGGCGCATCACAGACCTACGCGGCGCTGCTGCGGTTCAAGGCCGGCGAATGGACGATGGTGGTGCAGGTGATCGGCCCCGCCGATGTCGCATGGGCGCCCTGGGCGGCGCGCTATGGCGCGCCGGAGTCGGTGTTCGCGATCAACTAGCCGGCACGGTGCATGTGCGTTGCGCGCTGCATGCGGCGAACTTCGCGCGACGAATGCAGGCTGGCCGGCCTTCGGCCGTCCAGCCTGCGAAGCCGTTCAGCGGCGCTCGAGGCCCGCGTCGGTCATCGCCATCGCACGCAGGTCGAAATGCTGGCGTCGCATGCCCGCCTGCGCCGAATCGGCCAGTTCGGCGAGATACGCGGCGTCGCCGTTCGCGACCGCCGAGTCGCGCGCGTGCATCAGCGTGACGGTCTGGTAGACCAGCGCTTCGAGCGCACGCTGGCGTTCGGCGGCGCGCTCGGGCACGCGGCCTTTGTCGAGCAGCGACGCGCGCGTCTGCATGCGCACGGCCTGCACCGATTCGGGCGACGGCATCGGTGCCTGGTTCGCGATCGACCACATCACGACGAGCCATGCGGTGGTCACGTCGGCGAAGTCGTCGCCGCGCAGCGCATACGGGGCCATCGCATCGCGCAGCAGCGCGTGCGCATCGTGGCGGTCGTACCAGGCGTCGAGCGCGCGCGCTGCCTGGATGCCACTGCTGCGCTCGACGTCGGCGATGTAGTCCGCGCGTGCATCACGCGAGACGCCGGCGTCGAACTGCACCGAGAAATCGGCATCGGTGAGACCGACAGGCGCATCCACGCGCGAGGCATGGCTGCCGCGCTGGTGCCGCAGGTGATCGATCGACTTGAACGAATCGCCGTGGATGATCGGCTGCGCGATGTCGGTGAGCGGCACGGCGACCAGACCCGAGGCCGGCGCCTGCGCAGCGAAAGCAGGCAGGGCGATGGCGGATGTCGCGGCGAATGCAACGAGGAACAGGGCTCGGTTCATGGCGAGGCTCCATCGGGGGAACGGCGCCACTGTTCCACCGACCGCGCGCTGCCGCAACCCGACGCGGCGAAACCTCACGTCATCCATCAGCGCGGCGAAGGGCGGGCAGGCGCGAAGAGCAGGAGCGGCCCTCATCCGCCCCTGCGGGGCACCTTCCCCCGCAAGCGGGGGAAGGAGGAACTGGCCGGAACCGGGGCCATTCCGCCGCGACCGCCTTCCCTTCCCCCGCTAGCGGGGGAAGGTGGATCGAAGACCCGGATGAGGGCGCTCTTGATCCTGATCCGAAGCTCACAATCAGGATCGAGCACACCGCTCGTCAGTCCTGCGGCGCCGGCTCCGAAGCGGCCGGCTCTTCGCCGACCGACGTTTCGTCGAAGCCATCGCGGAACACCACGACGACGTCGGCAGGCGTGTCGGCAGCGCTGTCGTTGGCGGGGTTCGCATCCTTCGCACCCGCGTCGACGGTCGCGCCATTCGCGATGACGCCGCTGCCTTCGGTCATCACGACCGCGGTGTAGACATAGCTCGCCGTACCGCCGGGCGGCAGCAGCGCGACATCGGTGAGCACGTTGCCGTTCCCGCCAGCACAGCTCGCGCCACCGGCGGGAACGCAGGTCCATGCACCTTCGTCGAGTTCCGGCGGCAGGATGTCGGTGACGGTCGCGTTCGCCGTGCCGGTGCCCGCGACGTGCGAAACGGTGATGATGTATTCGAGCGTATCGCCGACCTGCACGTACTCGCGGCCATCATCAATCGAGATCGCGATGTCCGCGGGTGCGGGCGTGCCGTCGCCGGAGAGCGTGATCGTGCCGCTACCCGGTGCGTCGGATGCGACCGTCAGCACCTGGTTCGCAGCGCCGGCCGTGGTCGGCGCGAACACGTACTGCAACGTGCAGCTCGCGCCGACGCCGAGCGTGAGCGGCGGGTCCGCCGCGCACGTTCCGCCGCTGCGCGAGAATGGCGTCGTGGCCGGCGTGAGCCCGGTCACTTCGAGCGCGGCGTCACCCGCATTGGCGAGTGTGACGGTCGCGGGCGCACTGGTCGTGCCGATGACATGGGTGCCGAAATCGACGTTCGACGGAGCGATCGACAGCACGCCTTCGGGCGGCGCAACGACGAACGTCGTAGCGCTCGCCTCGTGGTCTCCCCCGGTGGGATCACCCGTGAGCGTGGCGAGGCTCGCGATCATGTGGATCATGGTGCCTTCTGCGAGGCCCGCGTCGACCTGCACGACCATCGTCCAGGATTCGCTCTCGCCGAGCCCGAGCCGTTCCAGATTGCAGAACACCAGGCCCGTTCCACCCGCCGCGGGCGTATCGCAACTCCAGTCGAGCGGCGCATCCAGCGACACGAAGCTGGTACCCGCGGGCACGCCGGTGCTGGTCGTGATGTCGCCGGAATAGCTCGGGCCGGAGTTGTGCAGCACGACCGTGTAGGTCAGCAACCCTCCGGCGACCACGGGGTCAGGCGAATCGGAAACCTGGATCGACAGGTCGGCGCTCAGCCACACCATGAACTCGAAGCTGGCGCTGTTGTCGCTCGTCTCGGGATCGAAGTTGTCGGATTCCACCACCACGGTGTTGTCCAGCAAGGTGCCCTCTTCGATGGCCGCGTCGAGCGCGACCGTCAGGGTGAAGAAGACATTGACGATGGACGCCAGGCTTCCGGTGCTGCAGGTGACCACCCCGCCCGCTCCCACCGGCGGCGTCGAACACGACCAATCCGCGGGTGCGTCCACGGCCACGAACCTGGTGCCGGCGGGCAATGTGTCTGACCAGCGTGCGTTGAGCGCGGCGTTGGGACCGAGGTTCGTGACTCCGATGGAGTAGCCCGTCGTGGAACCCGCGATGGCAGCCGAGTCGGCATTCAGGGTGACCGCAAGATCGGACTCGCCACCGAACAGGCCCACCACCACCGGATCATGGTCCGACGCACGCCACGGCGTGCCGGCCTGGTACAGGCTGCGCGCAGGCGCGAGCGCGGAACCGTTCGGCTCTTCCTCGTGCACCGCCTCGCCCGTGTCACGCACGTCGTCGTTGTAGTCGAACAGCTGGATCTCGTCCGCATTGACGTGCCACGCGGCCGCGCCGACGACCTGGTCGGCGAGGCTCGCGCTCGCGAGCGCGTAGTCGAGGTGGCCGAGCTGGCCGTCGAACACGTAGGAATACGCGTCGATGCCGCCGAACGAGGTCATGAGATCGATGTAGCCGATACCCGTGAGCGCGGTGATCGGCGCTTCCATCGCATGCGAATTGAAGTCGCCGAGCAGCAGCACGTCGGTGTCGCCGCCCGCGGCGGGGATCACGGCCGCGTTGACCCACGCATGCACGCGCTGCGCCTGCGCGGTGCGACGCGCGGAGAAGCAGCCCTGGCCGTCGTTCGCATCGACGTCGCCGCCGGTCGCGTCGTCGCAGCGCTTGGACTTCAGGTGGTTCGCGACGACGCTGAAGCGCTGGCCGAACGCCGCGTTCGACGCATCGGCGACATCGAACACCTGCGCGGTCGGCGGGCGGCTGTGCACGGGATCGAGGTCGACGAGCGGCGCGCCGACCGGCGCGAGCACGCCGCTGCGGTAGACGATCGCGACGCGGATCGCATCGGTGCCGAGCGTGCCGCCGGTGTCGGCGTAGACGTACGGATGCGCGCCGCCGCAGCTCGCGTTGACCGCTGCGAGCAGGTCGTCGATCGCGTCGCGCGGCGTCGTGTTCTCGAGCTCGCCAAGGCCGATCACGTCGGCGCCGAGGCCGCAGAGCATGGTCGAGGTGCGATCACGCTGGCGCACGAGTTCGGCCGCGCTGTCGGCGCCGCGGCAATCCATGCCGCCAGAGGGGCCGCACGGCCCGCTGTTCGTGCTCGAGGTCGTGTCGATCGTCGTGAACCAGTTCAGCAGGTTCACGCTCGCGGCCTTGATCGCGCCGCCGACGGCGGGCGGCGTGTCCGGGCGCGGGTTGGCGACCGTGAACGTGACCGGGTTCGAATCGGTCGGACGGATGCGCCAGGCGTCGGTGCCGGTCAGGCCCGCGAACGACCAGTGCAGCACGCCGGTCAACGCGATGACTTCGTCGCCGCCGCGGAAGAAATCGAGCCCCTGCGAGCCGGTCGAGAGGCCGCCGTTCGCGCGCGGATGCCAGACGAACTGGCTGCCGTCGACGAGCGAGAGCGGCCAGTTCTGCATGTTGTTGCGATCGTCGAGGATGACGCGGCGGCGGGCGAGTTCGTCGAGGTGCGCGGCGTAGCCCGCGGGGGTCGGCATGTTGTCCGCGGTGTACTGGCGCGGGCGCCCGCCCTCGTACAACTCGATCTGGCCGTAGCGCGCGAGTTCGAAATACTCGCCGACCGCGAGCGTGTCGGCATACGTGACGAGCATGCCTTCACGCGGTTCGTAGTACGCATCGATCGCGCCGGCGACCGGAAGGTCGATCGTCGCCGGCGTGATGTCGGCGAGGTGGTTGCCGGCATCGACCACGCTGACCGCCGCGAGCGTGGTCGCATTCACCTGCGTCATGTTGAAGAACTCGCTGACGGTGCCGGCGACGCGCACGCGCTGGCCTTCGGCGACCGGCACCGGGCAGCTCGAGCAGAACACGAACACGCCCTCCGACGTCGCGGGGTCGGCGTCGGCGTCGGCGTCCTCTTCCTGCAGGAAGAAGCCGGACAGGCCGCCATTGCCCTGGTAGCTCGCGCTGACGACGCCTTCGATCACCACCGTCGCGCCGACGATCGGCGAAACCGCGCCATTGCCCTGCACATCGTGGATGCGGTCGAGGTCGTCGTTGAGGATCGTGCCCGTCGCCTCGGTATCGGCGACGATCACGCTGCCGACGATGTTGCCGACGTCGACGCGGAAGGTTTCGTCGGCCTCCGGCAGCGCATCGCCATTGACGGTCACGTCGAACACGTAGCTCGTCACGCCCGGCGGGATGACCTGGCCGCTCAGCGCATGCGCGACGTAGTCGGCCGGTGCGCTCGCGCTGAGGTCGGCGGTCGCGATGTCGAAGCCGACACTGGTCGGCGACGGTGACGACAGCTGGACGACGAACGAGAACGTCGTCGTGCCGGCGTTGCCTTCGACGCCCGTGACGTCGGTGATCGACAACGTCGGTGCGGCGTCGTCATTGACGATGGTGCCGGTCGCCTGCGTGTCGAGCGCGGTCGCACCGGTGATGTTGGTCACGTTGACGAACAGCGTTTCGCTGGTCTCCGGCAGCGTGTCGCCGTTGATCGCCACGTTGAACGCGTATGTCTGGACGCCAGCCGGGATCACCACGCCCGGCAGCGACTGCGCGACGTAGTCGGACGGTGACGTCGCGGTGTTGTCGGCGGTCGCGATGTCGAAGCTGACGCCGCCCGCGGGCGCCGGCGCAGACAGCGAAACGACGAAGTTCAGCATCGTGGTGCCGGCATCGCCTTCGACCACGGACGCATCCGCGAGGGTGAGCGCCGGCAACGGCGCGCCGCCGCGCGGGGTGACCGAGAACTCGTCGATCGAAAGACCGTGGTCGGCGCCCGTATGGTCGGGATCGGACCAGCGCAGCAGGATTTCCGAACCCACGGGTATCGACAGTCCGTCGATCGTGAAGCTGCGTGCGACGCGGTTGGCGACCAGATTGCCGCTCAGCGCCCCGGCGGTGCCGCCCGTGACGGGGCCGGTGAAATCGAGCGCAGGTACCGCCGTTCCGGCGGCCTGGAAGTCGGCGAGCGAACCCGTGACCGAGGGCGTGCCGAGCAGGTACGAGAACGAAATCGTCTGCGCCGCCGCCGCGCTGTTGCGCCACTGCTCGCCGACGTAGGACACCTCGAGCGACGTGATCGTGGCTCCGGTGTTGTTGTGCAGCCGCGCACCCCAGAACAGATGACCCACCGCCGCATTGCTCGAGCCGAGCGATCCGAGTGCGCGCTCGGCCGTGGTACCGACACCGTAGCTGTAGAGGTTGCCACCGTTGCTGCTGCCGTCGTTCGCGACGACCGTGAGGCCCGTGCCCGTGCGCGCGTGGTACCAGCCCGTGATCGTCGCGTTGTTGGTCCAGGTCGCGGACCCGCTCGCCGGCAGGCCGTCGAAATTCTGCTGGTACGGGTTGTCGAGCACGTCCAGGAACACCTGCGCCAACGCCGGCGCGGACAGGCCGAGCAGCAGCAGCGAGGCGCATGCGTGGAGGCGCGCGCGGCGCGACGGACGTGATGCGGCAAACCGTCCGGCGGCCGGACGACGGATCTGGAACGACATCGCGGAAATCCCCTGGTGGTGGCCACTTCGACGGACGCGGCGCGCGCAGTCTACCGTCAACGATCGGCATTTTCGCGGGCGATTCCCGCATCGGGAGGACCGCCGGGCGTCGACGCCGGCGCGCAGGTTGGCGTGCCGAAGCGACCGGATCATGACAGCGCACGCAGGGTCGGCGTGGCGCAGATGCGGCGGAAATGGCGTTCGCCGCGTCGAGCAGCTGCGGGAGGTGCGATTTTCAGGGTTTTTTGCGCCTCCCCCTTGCGCGCAAGCGCCAAAAAACGGATACGCTTGGCGACGCGGCGGCTACAGGATCGCCGCGCTACCCCCAAGGGAGAACAAAACACCATGGCTACATCCAAGAAGCCGGCCGCCGGCAAGAAGAGCGCGTCCAAGCCGATCACCGAAGCGCTCGGCAAGTCCGGCCTCGTCGCGTACCTCTCCGAACACAGCGGCGTCGAGCCCAAGGGCGTGCGCGCCGTGCTCGCATCGCTCGAGCAGGCTGTCGCGAATTCGGTCAACAAGAAGGGCGCCGGCACGTTCACGCTGCCGGGCCTGCTGAAGATCAGCGCGGTCGCGGTCGCGGCCAAGCCGAAGCGCAAAGGCATCGACCCCTTCACGAAGGAAGAGCGCTGGTTCGCCGCGAAGCCGGCGACCGTCAAGCTCAAGGTCCGCGCGCTGAAGAAGCTCAAGGACGCGGCGCTCTGATCGCCCCGCACCGCCGGCCACGCGCCGGCGGTGTTCCGCTCCACCGGGACACATCACGCGATCCCGCCGCGGATCGCCGCACCCGACGATACCGAACGCGACGGTGCGCACCCACGCGATCGCCCGCCCACGCGGCACCTACCCGCAGGAGCGCCGAAGGCGCGATCGACGACGCCGCGAAACCGCGCATCGCACGCGAACGTGCAACAGGACGGTCGCGGCTGCGCCGCTCCTGCAGGGGCGCGTGCCGCGACCGGCGCGGCGGGAACCTACACGGTCAGCGGATTGGGCTTGTCCGGATCGAGCTTCCAGAGCTTGATCGCGCGTGCGACGTCCTCGGGATTCATCTCGCCGTCCGCTGCAAGCGCGGCGATCGCGGCGTGCGCGATCCAGTAACGGTCGACTTCGAAGAACCCGCGCAGGTTCGCGCGCGTGTCGCTGCGGCCGAAGCCGTCGGTGCCGAGCACGACGTAGCGCTTGCCGTCGGGCATGAACGCGCGGATCTGGTCGGCGAACTCGCGCACGTAGTCGGTCGCCGCGATCGCGGGTCCCGCGCGTCCCTCGAGGCAGGCCGTCACGTGCGCCTTGCGCGGCTTCTTGTCCATCGGGTGCAGGCGGTTCCAGCGTTCGACGTCGAAGCCGTCGCGGCGCAGTTCCGTGAAGCTCGGGCACGACCAGATGTCGCTCGCGACGCCGAACTCCTTCTCGAGCAGTTCCGCCGCAGCGATCGCCTCGCGCAGGATCGTGCCGGAACCGAGCAGCTGCACGCACGGCGCCTTGCTCTTGCCCTTGCCTTTGCCCGATTCACGATTCCCCGTTCCCGATTCCCTGAAGAGATACATGCCCTTGATGATGTCGCCCTCGACACCCGCCGGCATGTCCGGGTGTTCGTAGTTCTCGTTCATCACGGTGACGTAGTAGTACACGTCTTCCTGTTCCTGCAGCATGCGCCGAACGCCGTCCTGCAGCACGACCGCGACCTCGTAGGAGAACGTCGGGTCGTATGCGCGGCAGTTCGGGATCGCGCCCGCGAGCAGGTGCGAATGACCGTCCTCGTGCTGCAGGCCTTCGCCGTTGAGCGTGGTGCGTCCCGCGGTGCCGCCGACGAGGAAGCCGCGCGCGCGCATGTCGCCCGCGGCCCAGGCGAGGTCGCCGACGCGCTGGAAGCCGAACATCGAGTAGTAGATGTAGAACGGCAGCATCGGCACGTTGCTGATCGAGTAGCTCGTCGCGGCGGCCATCCACGCGCTGATCGCGCCGGGTTCGCTGATGCCTTCCTGCAGCACCTGTCCCTTCTGGTCCTCGCGGTAGTACATGAGCTGGTCGGCATCGACCGGCTTGTACTTCTGGCCGAACGGCGCATAGATGCCGATCTGGCGGAACATGCCTTCCATGCCGAACGTGCGCGCCTCGTCGGCGACGATCGGCACCACGTGCGAGGCGACCTGCTTGTCGCGCAGCAGCAGGTTCATGCCGCGCACGAACGCCATCGTGGTCGAGATCTCGCGCTCGCCGCTGCCGCCGGTGATCTGCGCGAATGCATCGAGCCCGGGCGCCGGGACCGACGTGCTCTTGCGCCGCCGCTGCGGCAGGAAGCCGCCGAGTGCCTTGCGCCGCTCGAGCATGTATTCGACTTCGGGCGAGTCCTTGCCCGGATGGTAGTACGGCACGTCCTTCAGCCTGTCGTCCGCGATCGGGATCTGGAAGCGGTCGCGGAAATGGCGCACGGAATCGTCGTCGAGCTTCTTCTGCTGGTGCGTCGGGTTCTGCGACTCGCCCGCCGAACCCATGCCATAGCCCTTGACCGTCTTGGCGAGGATCACGGTCGGCATGCCGCGCGTGTTGACCGCCGAATGGTAGGCCGCGTACACCTTGTGCGGATCATGGCCGCCGCGGTTGAGGCGCCAGATGTCGTCGTCGGAGAGGTTCGCGACGAGGCCCGCGGTCTCCGGATACTTGCCGAAGAAATGCTCGCGCGTGTACGCGCCGCCGAATGCCTTGCAGTTCTGGTATTCGCCGTCGACGGTTTCCATCATGAGCTGGCGCAGCTTGCCGCTCGAATCCTGCGCGAGCAGCGGGTCCCAGTAGCTGCCCCACACGGTCTTGATCACGTTCCAGCCGGCGCCGCGGAAGTTGCCTTCGAGCTCCTGGATGATCTTGCCGTTGCCGCGCACCGGGCCGTCGAGGCGCTGCAGGTTGCAGTTGATCACGAAGATCAGGTTGTCGAGGCCTTCGCGACCGGCCAGCGAGATCGCGCCGAGCGATTCGGGTTCGTCGGTCTCGCCGTCACCGAGGAAGCACCAGACCTTGCGATCGCTCGGCGCGATCAGGCCGCGATGCTCGAGGTACTTCATGAAATGCGCCTGGTAGATCGCCTGCAGCGGACCCAGGCCCATCGAGACGGTCGGCACCTGCCAGTAGTCGGGCATCAGCCACGGATGCGGATACGAGGACAGTCCGCGCCCGTGCCCGGCGACTTCCATGCGGAACAGGTCGAGCTGCGCCTCGTCGATGCGGCCTTCGAGGAACGAGCGCGCGTAGATGCCCGGGCTCGAGTGGCCCTGGTGGAACACGAGGTCGCCCGGGTGCGCGTCGCTCGGCGCGCGCCAGAAGTGGTTGAAGCCGACGTCGTAGAGCGTCGCCGACGAGGCGAAGCTCGCGATGTGGCCGCCGAGGTCGCCCGGCTTGCGATTCGCGCGCACGACCATCGCCATCGCGTTCCAGCGGATCAGCGAGCGGATGCGCCACTCCATGTTCGCATCGCCGGGCATGCGTGCCTCGAGATGCGGCGGAATCGTGTTGACGTACTCGGTGGTCGGCGCGAACGGCAGGTATCCGCCGGCACGGCGCGTCTCGTCGACCATGCGCTCGACGAGGAAATGCGCGCGCTCGGTGCCGTCGGCGTCGATCACGCCTTTCAGCGAATCGATCCATTCGCGGGTTTCGGTCGGATCGAGGTCCTGGTCGAGGATGTCGTTGAGCGGATTCATTCGGTTCTCTCGATGGCGGCACGCGCAGGCGCGGCGGTCCGGGACACGCGGCGGCGCCGCGGGAACGGCAAGTCTAATCGGCTGGCGCCGCATCCGCACACCGCGGACGCCGCACCCCGCGCCGATGGACGCTGGCGGACTTGGCCGCAATTCGGCGTACGACGTGCAAGCACCGTCGCAAGACGCATCGCGCGGCGCTACCCTGACGCAGGAAAAGAAGGCTGGCCATGTCGGAGGCATCGCTGACCGCGAAAGTCCATGCCCTGCTCGAACGTGCGCTCGAGGAGTCGCCGGAACGGCGTGCCCGACTGCTCGATCGCGAGTGCGAGGGGCAACCTGCGCTGCGTGAGCGGATCGAACGCCTGCTGCGGCTCGCCGGCGAGGGCGAAGGATTCCTCGACCGCGCCGCGGTGCGGATCGACCCCGGCGCCACGGGGCACGACAGTGCGTGGTCCGCGGGCCACGCGATCGGCGCATACCGACTGCTCCGTCCGCTCGGTCGCGGCGGCATGGCTGAAGTCTGGCTCGCCGAACGCAGCGAGGGCGGATTCCGCCAGCACGCGGCGGTGAAGCTGATCCCGAACGCACGCGGTTCGATCGGCCGGCGTTTCGTCGGCGAGCGCGAGATCCTCGCCGCGCTCGTGCATCCCGGGATCTCGCGCCTGTACGACGGCGGCGTCGAGGCGGATGGCACGGCCTACATGGTGATGGAGCATGTCGCAGGCGTGCACCTCCTCGAATGGGTGAAGGCGCAGCGCCCTGCGCTTTCCGCGCGCCTCGACCTGTTCCTGCAGATCTGCGACGCGGTCGCGTACGCGCATACGCATCTCGTCGTGCATCGCGACCTCAAGCCCTCCAACATCCTCGTCACGTCCGATGGACAGGCCAAGCTGCTCGACTTCGGCATCGCCAAGCTGCTCGACGTCGAAGCAGGCCAGCACGATGCGACCCGCACGCTGTTCCTGTCGCCGTCCCACGCGGCACCGGAGCAACTCGCCAATGGTTCGATCGGCACCGCGACCGATGTGTACGCGCTCGGCGTGATCCTGTTCGAGCTGCTGACCGAGCGGCTGCCATGGCCGGTCGACCCGGCCCCGATGGCCACCGCGGTAAAGCGCCTGCTCGACGCGCCGCCACCGCCGAGCCGATGCGCTGGTGCGCAAACGCAGGTGTCCGTGCGCCAGCTTCAAGGCGACCTCGATGCGATCGTCGCCAAGGCGATGCGGCGCGAGCCGAACGAGCGCTACCCGGATGCGCGCGCACTCGCGGAAGACGTGCGTCGCCACCTCGAGCGCCGCCCGGTTCACGCGCGCGCAGGTGCGCGCAGCTACGTCACGCGGCGTTTCCTGCGCCGGCACTGGCTGCCGGTGTCGGCGGCGGCGCTGCTGTTCGCGGCGATGGCCGCGGCGACCGTCGCCGTCTCCTCGCAGGCACGCAAGGCGCGACTGGCGGCGCAGCGCGCCGGGGCCGTGCAGGGATTCATGGTGGACCTGTTCCGGATGAACACGGCCCGCCAGCAGGATCCGGCCAAGGCCAGGCAAACCACCGTGCGCGAACTGCTCGACATCGGCGCTGCGCGCATCCAGGCATCTCTCGACGGCGCGCCCGAGAACAAGCTCGCGTTGCTGAGGGTGTTCTCCGGTCTCTATGAAGAAGGACTCAGCGAGGGATTCCCGAGCATCCCGCTGATGCGGCAGGCGGTGGTCCTGAGCCGCAGCGTGCACGGGGAGGATTCGATCGAGCTCGCCGGCGATCGCGTGCACCTCGCCCGGCTGCTGTCGAACCAGGGCAAGCGCGGCGAGGCGCGGGAGCTGTTGCGGGCGGCGGCCGCGACGTTCGATCGCCTTGGCGACCACGCGTCGGAATTGCGTGGGCGCATGCACGTTGCGCAGGCATTCTCTTTCCTGACCCAGGACGATCGTCGCACGTTCGAGGAAGCGGAATCGGCCGTGAGGATCCTGCGCCTGTTTCCGCCATCGAAGGACCTCGTGCTCGCCCTGTTCTACAAGGGCCTGACCGCCGAGGGTGTGGTCGGGATCGAAGCGGCGGTGCAGAGCGTGGAAGAAGCCATTCGCGTTTCGCGCTCGATCGATGGCGAGCGCGATCCGATGCTGCCGTCGTACTACATGGGCCTGGCGCGGCTGCAAGGCAGGGCGTGGGAGCTCGAGGCCGCCGAGGCGTCGGCGCGCAAGGCGCTCGCGATCGGACTGGCGGACAACGGGGAATTCGCCTACGACCGCACGCGTGCGCAGGCGGCCGTCGCGTCGATCCAGCTCGCGGGCGGCCGCGTCAGGGAGAGCCTCGCATCCGCGCGCAAGGCCCATGAATGGCTCGGCGGACCCGCAGGAGGATCGAAGGATCCGATCCTGGCCGCGACCGTGCGCCGCACGCTCGCGGCGGCCCTCGTGGCAGCCGGCGATCCCGCGGACGGCCTCGCGCATGCGCTGGCTGCGGTCGAGACGTTCCGCGAGTCGAAGTTCGACTCGCACCTCGCTTCCGCGCTCCATGTCGCCGCCGACGCGTTCATCGACCTCGGCCGGCTTGCCGAGGCGACAGCGGCGCTGCAGGAAGCGGATGCGCTCCTGCAGCGCGTCAATGGCGTCACGGACCACCGCCATCGGCTGCAACGGGCGCGCATCGCGCTGGATCGCGGCGACCTCGCCCAGGCGCGCGCGCAGCTCGCGCGACATGCGGGCAGCGGCGGCACGCCGAACGCACGCGAGGTGTCAACGTTCGAGCATTCGATGCTTGCAGCAGAGATCGAATGGCGCAGCGGCCAGTCCGGCGCAAGTGCGAGCCTCGCCATGGACACCGGCGCGAGGATGTGCGCCAGTCGCCTCGCGCCCCATCTGCGCCCACTGATCGCCGATGCGGACTGGATCGAAGGCCGCGCACGCCTGGGCGATGGCGACGTGCGCGCGGCACGGCCCCTGCTCGAGCGCGCGCTGGCCACGCGCACGGAGCTGTATCTTCCCGCGAGCCCGAAGCTCGCGGAAGTCGAACTCGCACTCGCCGAATGCGATCTCGCGCAGGGAAGGCCCGAGGAAGCGCAACATCGCGTCGCGCGCGTGGCCACGCTCGAAGCGCAGCATCGGTGGCTGTCGCCGCGCGACGCGGCATCGCTGGAGCGCCTGCGCAGCCGACTCGCCGGACGTTGACAAGACGAGCGCGCCTCGCCACGCCTGCCTGGCGGGCCGCTAGATCGCGTCCAGTGCTTCGTACAGCAGCGCCTTCGCGATGTTCCAGTCCCTTTGCACGGTCCGTTCGCCGATCCCGAGCGCGAGTGCGGTTTCCTTCTCGGAGTAGCCCGCGAAGTAGCGACACTCCACCACGCGCGCGAGCCGCGGCGAAGCCTGTTCGAGTGCATTCAGCGCATCGTCGAGCGCGGCGATGCGCTCGTCGCTCTCGGCGAGGATCTCGATTGCATCGAGGTCGAGCGCCGACTGGCCACCGCCGCGCTTCGCGCGCAGGCGCATGCGCGCGTGCGAGACCAGCGCCTGGCGCATCGCGAGCGCGGCCGTATTGAGGAAATGCGCGCGGTTCTCGAACGAGCCCTGGCGCGCGAGCTTCAGGTAGGCCTCGTGGACGAGCGCAGTCGTGCCCAGCGTCTGCGATGGCGCGATGACGCGGTGGCGCTCGTGGCGCGCAAGGCGCTGCAGGTCCGCGTAGAAGGTCTCCGCCAGCAGCTGGATGGCCTGTTCCCTCGGCAGCGCGGCGGACTCCGTCATGCGGTCGATTGTGCAGCAAACGCAGTGCACGGACATGCCCGGACGCGCAATGGCGGGTTTGCCGACCGATCGGCGTAACTGGCGACGGCTGCACGCACCGGACTCCGGTCCGCGGCCGCCCAACCACCGCACGGGAGCATTCATGAACGCATGCATTCGCAGGGCCGCGCTGACGACCGGCCTCGCATTCGCCCTGGCCGGCGCCAGCGCACACGCCGCCTCGTTCACCTACCACGGCAGCCTGAACGACGCAGGTGCGCCGGCCAATGGACTCTACGACCTCCGCGTGACGCCCTACGCGGGCGAGCACGCGGCGGCATCACTCGGCGATGCAGTCACGTTGTACGGCGTCGAGGTCCGCGAAGGCCTCTTCAGCGTGGAGGTGGATTTCGCGTCGAACGCGGCAACGCAGGATGGCTGGATCGGCGTCGCCGTGCGCAAGGCCGGCGGCGATGACTTCGTCGAACTGGCGGGCCGCTCGGAAATCAACGGCGCCGGCGCATGCTGGTCGACGACGGGCAACGCCGACGTCGGCCCCGGCAACTTCATCGGCCCGCTGGACAACCAGAACCTGATCATGCGGGTGGGTGACCGCTTCGGCGCGGGGATCAAGCACTTCACCGATGGCGTGTCGTTCGAAGTGGGCAACGCGGGCGCCTACGCAGCTCGCGCCGCCGCGTTCAACAAGGGCCTCGCCAACGCCGTGGACAGCTTCGCCGGCGGCAGCAGCGCGACCGTGGACGCCGCGCACAGCGGCAGCTTCATCTGGGGCGGCAGGCCGTTCGTCGACGACGCCAGTCGCGTCCATACCGGGGGCGCGAACCAGTTCGTCGTGTACTCGGACGGTGGCTTCCTCAACAACACCTCGACGCTGCCGGTCGGCACCGACGACTTCGTCATCGCGCCGCGCGCGGGGGGCGATTCCGATCCCGACCTGCGCTTCGTCACGCGCGGCGGCGTCAACAACGGTCGGATCTACGTGAGCAACGGCAACGGGATCATGCAGATCAGCGCGACCGGTGGCGTGCACGTCAGCAATCCGGTGAGCATCGAGGAGGGCCTCAAGGTCGAAGGGACCGCGACGAAGTCGACCGCCGGCGCCTGGCAGGCCAATTCGGATGGACGCATCAAGCAGGACGTGGCGCGGGTCGAGGCCGCACTCGACACGCTGGCGCGCGTCCAGCCGGTCACCTTCCGCTATACCGATGCGTATCGCGAACAACACCCCGAAGTGCCCGACCAGCGTTACTACAATGTGATCGCGCAGCAGTTCGCCGACGTGTTCCCGGATGCGGTGACGCGGTCCGGCGAGTACCTGCCGGGGGAGGCGAGGAGCGCCGAGAACGAGATCCTGCAGGTGGACACCTATCCCGCGCAGATCGTCACGATCGCCGCGGTGCAGGAACTCGCGCAGAAGAACGCGAAGCTCGAAGCCATGGTGCAGCGGCTGACCGCGCGCATCGCACGGCTCGAAGCGGACGGAGGCGAGTGAGATGGATGCGCCGATCCCACGACGGCCGCTGATTCGTCCGCGGCGCGCGTCGAGTTCCACCATGGCGACACTGCTGTTCCTGTTCGCCTGCCCCGTCGTGCAGGCCGACGACGCACCGGTCCGGTTCGAATTGCAGGGCCGGGCGCACGCAGCTGCAGCCGTGCAGGCGAACGGCGGATTCGAGCTGCAGGCGAGGCTGACGCCATCGAGAAAATCCGCCGAGGGCGGCGGATATGCCATCGATGCCGTCGCGACGCCGGCAGGGAGCAGTTGCAGCGCGAGCGACGTGATCTTCGCCGACGGCTTCGAATGACCGCCGGTTCGCGCCCGCGAACAGCGCAGTCCTCCATGGCGCGTGATGGCGCGACGTGGAGGGCATACCGGCTCCCGCCATGCGGTCGCACGCGTGCGGATGTCCGGAATGCCCTTCGCCTGACGTATGAATGACCGAATGCATTGATGGAGTGATCCGATGAGTCGCATCCCACGCGCCGCGTGCGCGCTCTTCTTCCTCGCGCAGGCCGCGGCGGCGCCGGCCCAGCAGGTCGTCTATGAGGATGCGCTCGGCCCGGGCTTCGAGGACTGGTCCTACGGCGGCGGCAGCGACTTCGCCAACACGACGCCGGTGCATGCGGGGACCTATTCGATCGCGTTGTCCGGCAACGCGTACAACGCGGTGTCCTTCCATCACGCATCTGGCGGCCTGTCCGCTACCACATGGCCGACCCTCAAGCTCTGGGTGCACGGCGGCAGCGGCGGCGGCCAGCAGCTGCAGCTCATCCTGCAGAATGAGGGCGAAGTGGTCGCGCAGGCAGCGCTGTCCGCATATCTCGCCGGAGGTCCGAGCGCAGCGACCTGGCGCGAAGCGACCGTCATGCTCGCGCAGCCACCCCTTTCGTGGTCGGGCGCATTCGACCGCATCGACATCCAGAGTGATGCCGCGGCGACGCAGCCGACCGTCTATCTCGACGACATCGCGCTGTTCGGCGCGGGTGGTGATGCGATCTTCGCGGACGGCTTCGAGGGCGATGGGCCGCCGCCGCCCGGAGGGCTCGTGATCGAACGCGACGTCGCGATCGACGGCCTGACCGGCGATCGCTTCGGCTGGCGCGATGCAACCGGCAGGCCGCGCGTCGCCGTGCTCGCGCACAACGACGGCGGCGCCGGCAACGGCGGCAGCCGCGGCGGCGAGTTGCGCGAGTTCCGCTACGAGGCGGGCGGCGCGACGCGCGTGGTGCGCGCGACAACCGATGGCTTCGGCGGCTTCGGCTACGTCGTTTCGCACGCGGGCGACGAGAGCCACTGCACCGGCGGCGGCGACAGTTCCAGCCTCGGCCATTTCACCGGCGGCAGTTTCGAGCGCGTGTTCGAAGGCCGCCATCACGCGATCCTGCGCTTCACGCAGGCCTATCCACGCTATTGCACGACGGCGGCGCCCGCGCAGCAGTACAACCTGCCGGTCACGATCGACTGGGTCGTCTCGAGCGGGCGCGATGATCCGCTGTGGTCGATCACCTACGACCTCTCCGGCGTTCCGGTCGACCGCCTGGCCGACGATTCACGCGCGCCCTACGGCCAGTTGCGCATCGACGGCGCCGCCAGCGACGCGACGCGCGCGCAGATCGCAGGGGTCGCCTGGGGCGACTATTACCGCTTCGCGAGCACGACGAGCCCGGTCACGCTCGGCAGCGCATGGAACTGGAACCAGGCCAACACGATCCCGTTCGTGAAACTCTGGACCGGCAGCGTCGACGCGACGATGGGCCTCGTGCAGACGCAGACGATCGCGCAGCAGGATGCGGGCGGTTACTGGGGCCAGGATCTGTGGATGACGAGCAGCGCGACGACGAGCGGCTGTCCCGGCAACTACCTGATGCCCTGCGACTACAACTGGCCCTACCAGTCGATCAACTACAACCTGTACGGCGGTGCGACGCAGGACGCACGCCTTGCCTGGGGCACGAACTTCGGTTTCCTCGGCCAGCAGCAATACCGCGTGCGCGGCAACGCCTGGTACGGCGGCGGTGCGTTCGCGCTGCCCGGCGATCCGGTCGCACCCGGCTGGCCGAAGAAGAGCTATTCACTCTGGATCGTGCTCGGCACGCACTCGTCCGATCCGGTCGGCGCGCGCGTCGCCGAGGTCGACGCGCTGCAGTCGCTCGCGCTCACGGCGACGATCGGCGCCGTTGCGACACAGGGTCCGGCAGGCGTCGCCGATGCAACGCCGTACACCTACGCACCCGCCGGCTGGGATCGCGTGCGCGGCGCATTGACCTTCGATGCATCGACGAACCGCCTCGACGCGAACATCGCGATCGGCACCGGAACGCTGCGACACCCGTTGCTGGTCGTGCGCGGATGGAGCGCGGGCCTGCCGGCGACGCTGAAGCTCGGCGGCGCGACGCTCGTGCAGGATGTCGACTACTTCCCGTCGCCGCGTGCGGCCGCCGGCGAATTGTGGATCACGTTGAATCGCGACCTCGCGGGCGCCGTGAACCGCATCGAGATCCAGCCGTAGGCCCGCGCGCACGGAGGCGGCTTCGAAGCCGCCGAGCGTGCACGCATGTCGCACATGGGGGCGCCTCGCGCCCCCATGTCAGCGCCGGTGTTCCCGACGGTGCGCTGCGACGCCTGCCCAGCCGCCGATCATCAGTGCCATCAGCAGCAGTGCCCATTCGCTCGTGGTCGGCACCGGTTGCACTTCGCCGCCGCCCACCGGAACGACCGTGCCGATCACGGTGGCCGGGCACGGGGGTGCCGTATTGTCCGGCCCGCAGGTCGCATCGCCTCCGGGCGTGACCGTGGCGGTGTTCACCACGCTTCCGGGCGGATCATCCGACAAGGTCGCGGTCACGCTGTAGACGAGCAGGCCGCCGGCCGGGAACGCCGCGACCGTCTCGTCGATCGCGCCGGTGCCGGCCGCATTCGGGCAGCTCACGCCGCCGCTCGCCGAGCAGCTCCACGCAAACGCGACGATGCCTTCGGGCAGTGGATCACTGATCACCACGCCGGTCGCGGCCGCATCGCCATCGTTGCCGACGCTGATCGTGTAGACCACGAGGCCGCCGGGCGAGAGCGTCGCGCTGTCGGCCGTCTTGGTGATCATCAGGTGCGGCAGCCCGGCCACCGGGATATCGGTGCAGTTCGCCGGACGCGGCTGCGCGTCGCAATCGGGTGGCGACGTGCCGGTTTCGTAGGCCATGTTGCCGATATGCGTCACGCCGGCCGGCAACGGATCGGCGACTGCGACGACGACCGTCAGCTGCAGGGTGCCCCCCGCCGGAACGAGGAGATCGCTCCAGCTCACCGTCCCCGCAGCGTGGAGGCCGCCATGGTCGGCCGACACGAATGTCGTGTTCGGGTCCAGCGGGTCGGTCACGCCGATGCCGGTCGCGTCGCTGCCACCCGCATTGACCAGAGTGATCGTGTAGGTCAGCAGTTCGCCTGCTTCGGCCTCGCCGTTGCCACCCGCATCGACGACCGACTTCGAGAGCGTGACCGCTGCTTCGACGGGAATCACCACGCACTGTGGCCCGCTCGGCGGACACGCGGGCGGTGTCGTGCCGGTCTCGTAGGCAACGTTGGCGACCTGGGTGACTCCGACCGGCAATGGATCGATGACCACGACGACGACGGTCAAGGTCAACGTGCCGTTCGCGGGAACCGTGAGTCCGTCCCACTCGACGAATCCTGCGGCGTGCGCGCCACCATTGTCGGCCGACACGAACGCGGTATTCGGGTCGAGCTGGTCGGTGACGCCGTAGCCGGTCGCGTCGCTGTCGCCCGTATTGCTCAGCGTGATCGTGTAGGTCAACTGCTCGCCGGGTTCGGCGACCCCGGGATGCGCTCCGTTCTCGCCCGCGAGCGCCTTCAGGATCGAGACGGCCGGCATCGACGTGCAGGTCTGCGAGTCTCCGACCGCGCTGCCGCCGAGCGTGGCCGCATTGCGCAGGCCGCCGTTCGGATTCGCGCAATCGGCCGCGGCGACGGGATCGGTGAGGGTGAAGGTCACGGCGTAGACGAAGCTCTCGCCGCTGCCTGCCGCGAGCGTCTCGCCGCTGACGATCGTGCCGCCCGTCGGCGTCAGCGTGCCGAGCGTGCCGCCGAGCGGATCGGGACCGACATGCGCAACCGCGCTGACCGCGTCGATGGTCGCACCCGCGAAGTCGAACGCATCCGCGAGGTCGTAGCTGCCTGCGGCTGCACCCGCATTGTCCACGCGCACGCTGTAGGCGAGCGTGTACTGGTTCGGCACACCGGTCGGCGCCGGCGTGCCGGCGCTCTTGGTGATGACGAGATCGGGCATGTCACTGCAGGTACCGACCTGGCCGGTCGAGCTGCCGCCGAGCGCGGCCGCGTTCACGAGTCCGCCGCCATCGGCGCAGGTGCCGACGGCCGCGAGATCGTCCAGCGTGAACGTGACCGTGTACGCATACGTTTCGCTCGCGCCTGCGGCGATCGTCTCGTCGCCGACGATCGCGCCGCCGTTCGCGCCCAGCGTTCCGAGCACGCCCGCGAGCGGATCGGCGCCGCCGTGGATGATCGCGCTCACCGATGTCACCGTGACGCCACTGAACGCGAACGTGTCGACGAGGTCGTAGTTGCCGACGAGGCTGCCGTCGTTCTGCACCGTGACGAGGTAGTCGAGCGTGTACTCGCCCGGATTGCCGGTCGCACCCGGGCCACTGACGCTCTTGCCGATCACCACGGCAGGCGCGCCGGTGCAGGTGTTCGATTCGCCGGCGAGCGAGCCGCCGAGTTGCGCGGAGTTGCGCAAGCCTCCGGCGGGGTCCGCGCAGTCCTGCGCGGTGCCGGCATCGGTCACCGTGTAGGTCACGGTGTAGCTCCAGCTCTCCGCGCCACCTGCGCTGATGCCCTCGCCCGTCACGATCGTGCCGCCACTCGGTGGCGCGAACGCGCCGGGCGTGCCGTCTTGCACGTCGCTGGTCGAGTTGTACATCGGCGTGCTGACTGCGGTGACATTGGCGCCGTTGAATACGAACGTGTCGGCGAGGTCGTAGACGCCCGCGAGCGAGCCCGTGTTCGCGATGTCGATCGTGTAGGTCAGCGTGAACTCGTTCGGGTTGCCGGTCGGCGCCGGCGCCGTCGCGGTCTTCACGATGGCGACGCTCGGCGCGCCGCTGCAGGTTTCCGCGGGCGGCGCGCCGGCCGAGTCGCCGCCGAGCTCGGCACGGTTGCGCAGGCCGCCATTCGGAATCGAACAGTCGGAGGCAAGGTCGCCGTCGGCGACCGCATAGGTCACGGTGTAGGTCCAGCGCTCGCTGCCGCCGCTGCCGATCGACTCGTTGGTGACGATCGATCCGCCGGCGGGCGGGTTGAAGCTGCCCAACGCACCGTCCTGGATGTCTCCCGTCGTCGTCGCATGCACCGGTGCGCTGATCGCGGTGACCGTCGCGCCGTTGAAGCTCAGCGTGTCGGCGAGATCGTAGTTGCCGGTGCTGCCACCGCGGTTGTCGACGGTGACGACATACGTGATCGCGTACTCGTCTGGATTGCCGGTCGGCACCGGCGCGCTCGCCGCCTTCGCGATCGTGACGTCCGGCGCGGTCGGCACGACGACGCACTGCGAGCCGCTCGGCGGGCAGGCGGGCGGCGTGGTGCCGGTCTCGTAGGCGAGGTTCGCGACCTGCGTGACCCCGTCGGGAATCGGATCGTCCACCGTCGCGACCACGGTCAGCACGAGACTGCCGCCCGCGGGCACGCCCAGGCCGCTCCAGGTCACGACGCTTGCTGCATGCGCTCCGCCGTTGCTCGCGGAGACGAAGCTCGTGTTCGAGTCGAGCGCATCGGTGACGCCGACGTTCGTCGCGTCCGTGCCACCCGAGTTCGCGAGCGTGATCGTCCAGGTCAGTTGTTCACCTGCCTCGGCCTGGCCGGGTCGCGCGCCGCTCTCGCCTGCAAGCGCCTTGGTGATCGTGACTGCCGCCTCGGTCGGCACGACCACGCACTGCGGCCCGATCGGCGGGCACGCCGGGGGCGTCGTGCCGGTTTCGTAGGCGAGGTTCGCGATCCGCGCGACGCCACTCGGCAGCGGATCGGCCACCGTGACGACGACGGTCAACACGAGGTTGCCGCCCGAAGGAATGCCCAGGCCGCTCCACTCGACGTTGCCGGCGACGAGCGCACCGCCGTTGTCGGCGCTGACGAATGCGACGTTCGGGTCGAGCACGTCGGTGACGCCGTAGCCGATCGCATCGCTGCCGCCGCTGTTGCTCAGCGTGATCGTGTAGCTGAGCTGCTCGCCCGGCTCGGCGACGCCCGCCACGCTGCCGCTCTCGCCGGCGAGCGCCTTCACGAGTGCGACCTCGGGTGCGGTCGGCGTGACGACGCACTGGGCGCCGGCGGGCGGACAGCCCGGCGGCGTCGTGCCGGTTTCGTAGGCGAGGTTCACAATCTGCGAAACGCCCTCGGGCAACGGATCGGCGACCACCACCTGCACCGTGAGCACGAGGCTGCCGTTCGCAGGCACGGTCAGGCCACTCCAGCTCACCGTCCCGCCGGCATGATTGCCGCCGTCGGAGGCCGACACGAACGCCACGTTCGGATCGAGCACGTCGGTGACGCCGTAGTTGCTCGCCGGCGTACCGGTGCCATTGCTCAGCGTGATCGCATAGGTGAGCGTCTCGCCGGGCTCGGCGGTCGGTCCTCCCGATTGCAGCGTCTTCGACAGCGTCACCGATGGATCGACCGGCGTCACTTCCCCGCAGTCGTTCGGCGCGACGGCGCAGTCGACATCACCCGGGATCGCCACGGCATTCGCGATCGACGCACCACCGACCGTCGGGTTCACTTGCACCGTGAAGGTCAATTCGCTGCTGGCACCGGCCGCGAGGTTGAACGCCGAGGTGTTGCCGCACGACGATCCGGCGGTCGCGGCCGCGCAGGTGAAGCTGTCGCCGCCGACGTGCGTGGTGTCGGCGGGAACCGTTTCGACCACGTCACCGGCGAACAGCGTCGCAACCGCGCCACCCGAATTGGTGATCGTGATGGCATATGTCAGGACGTCGCCGGGTGAAACGGCGGCCAGCGGCGGGTACGGGGCGCCGTTCACCGTGCTCAGCACCTTCACGATCGAGAGCTCGGGCTCGAGCTGGACCGGGAACGCGCAGGACGCGAGGTCGCGCGCGGCATTGGCCGTGGTGTCGACACGATGCACGATGACGCCCGTCGCCGGATCGTACTGGTAGTAGGCACTCGGCGACGGTGCATTGTTGGCAAGGATCAACGTGCCGTCCGCCGCGAACGCGATGCCGGCCCAGCCGATCGCGCTCGGCGAACCACCGAGCAGCGGCCGCGTCTGGCGCACGGCCGTGAACGGCGAGCTGCCACCAAGGTCGAGGTGGTAGATGTCCTGGCCGACTGCCAGCCATGCCCTGCCGTTGCCGTCGAACGCGATGTCGCCCGAGCCCGTGTCGGTCGGCGCGTTGTCGTAATTCATCGTGCCGATCTGGGCCACGGTGTAACCGAACGTCGAGGAGGACACGACTTCCCACACTTCGGGACTCGTGCCGCCGCCGATCAGATAGCCAGTGCCCGCCGCGTTGAATCCGCCGCGCGGGAAGTCCGGCGACGCGAACGGACCGAATGCCACGTACCAGCCGCCGTTGGCGGCGTCGTAGGCCCACAGCGTGGATTCCGAGCCGCTCGACCGCTGGATCAGCAGCAGGCGGTTGCGCACCGGGTCGAGCATCAGCGCATTGAGGTTGCCGGAGATCGTCTCCGGCACCAGCGGCAGCAGCACATCGGGCGCCGTGCCGGGCGGCGTGTAACCGTAGATCTGGACGCCGTTGACGACATTGAACACCTGCGCCGGATCACCGGCAGCGGGGCAGAACGGGAATGCCGGCGGCGGCACGAGCGGATGCTCCACGCTGCAGGGCGCGCAGCCCGGCGGGTCGTCGCTGCCTCCACCGCTCGGCACCACGCTATTGGCGACGCTGCCGACCGCGGACGGCTCGACCGTCGCGGTGTAGACCACCGTGTAGGTCCCGGTCGCGGTGCCGGCCGGAAGCGTGCAGGTGAGGTTTCCGCCGCAGGTGAAGGCGGGATGGCTGCTGCTCACGCTTCCGAAGGCCAATCCGGCACCGAGCGTATCGGTCAGCGTCAGCGTGGCGGTCAACGGAGCGTTCCCGATGGTCGCGCTCAGCGTGTAGGTGATCGTGTCGCCGACGTCGACTTCGGTACCCGGCGCCGGGGACGCGCTCTTGGCGACGTTGATGACCGGCCGCGCGACCACGGTCTCGGCGTTGGCCGTGTTCGGCGCGACATCGTTGTTCTCGTTCGCCGCCGTGATGGTCGTGGCGACGGGAATCGGACCCGGGTTCGCGGGCAGCACGACGTAGTCGAAGTTGAAGGCCAGCGATTCACCCGGCGCGAGCGTGGCCGGCATGCCGGTGAAGGTGATCGTGCACGCGGGCGCCGGGTTGTACGTCGCGACGACGCCGGCGGGAACGAGGGTGAAATTCACTGCGGTCGGGCAGGTAACCGGCTGCGCCGAATTGCCGAGCGCCACGCCGTAGGTGACGCCGGTGGCGATCTGGTCGCCCGCGTTGGTGAACACGAAGCTGCCGTACGCGGTGTCGCCGGGCAGCACGGCCGGCGTGACGCTGACCATCGTGCCCACGTCGACGCCGACGGTCGGCTCGACGATCTCGATCGGCAGTTCCGTGACGGCCGACTTCTCCAGCGCCCAGAGGTCGAGTCCTTTCGCGGTCGCGAAGTATTGCGTCGCGTTGTTGGTGCAGTCGTTGTTGTTGTCCGCCGACCCACCCCACGAACGATAGTAGTTGCCGCTGCCGCCGAGGTTGGCGTCCGCCGAATCCACGCCCACCAGCGAGTGGTTCGGCACCGGCTGCGCGATCAGGCTGCCGGCGCCGCAGAGGTGGCCGTTGAGCTGCCCGATCAGGGTTCCGTTCGCAGCGGCGTAGCCGCGATCATCGAAGTAGACGGTCGTCGCCTCCTGCAGCGTGCCGTTGAGCTTGGTCAGGGTCGGGCCACCGCGCGTGTTGGCTTCGATGTCGATCATCGGGAAATGGATCTCGCCGTTGCGACCGACGATGCGGAACTCGTAGTCGCCGACGGGAAACGCGTTTCCATCGTTGTCGAGGCCGTCCCAGAGGACCGTGTGGCTGCCGCTCAGCGCGATGCCGGTGAGCACGCGGTTGAGCACGTTCGCCGGATCGAAATCGATGCCGTCACGGCTGATGACGATCTCGTAGGTGAGCGTATTGAGCGTCGTGAACGTGAACACGCCGCCGCTCGAGACGGTCGAGGTGTTGCCGCCGATGTTGCCGACGAAGCTCGGGCTGCCCAGTTGCGGCGGCAACGGCGCGAGCGGGATCGCGAGGGCGGTGAGCACGCGGTCGACTTCGCTCGCGTTGGCGCCTGACGGCGACACGTCGCTGAAGAAGATCGGGTACTGCGGGCGTTGTGCGGTAATGCCCGCGGCGATGGACGGTCCCGCGGTCACGGCGGCGTTGTTGCCCCGGATATCGCGATACAGCGGACCGCCGTCGGTGTCGATGAAGCCGCTGGAATTGGCGTAGAACGCGGCGCGGTTCGGGTCGATGCCGCGCAGCGACTGGCGATAGCGATAGCCGTCGCTGGACACGTAGTAGAGGTCGTTGTCGAGCCGGCGTCCGTTGCTCTGCAGATACACCGTCCACGCGTAGGTGAAGAGGCGACCGTTGATGTCGGTGAGCGAATCCGCGCCCGCGCGGATCGTCACGTCCCAGGCGGACACCAGGCTGCCGGACAGGATCGGCGGCGTCGCGATCGACGCGGTGTTGGTCTGGCCGCCGCTGGTCGCGCCGGTGAAGCGAACGCCGTAGAGGCCGGTCACGGGCGCAAGGTACGAACACGGCGTGAAGCCATCGGTGACGGTGGCCGTGCCGTCGGCGCTGTTGGGCCCCGCGAGTTCGGCCGCGCGTCCGGCGATCGTGCCGCGGCCGGCTTGCGAACTGCAGGTGAAGTCGGCGGTGCCGGGGACGGTCTCGTCGCCGGGCGTGCCGAACGACTGCGGGTCGTACACGAAAGCGTCGCCGCCGTTGCTGCGGTTGCGCGAGCCGAGCAGGATGTATTCGCCCGCCCGCGCATACACGTACAGGAACTGCCGGCCGCGCGCGACGTTCGCGAAGAACGACGAGTCGCTGACGTCCATCACGCCACGTTCGCCGGTCGCGCCGGCCGGATGCAACGTGCGCGTGCCTTCCGCGGTGGCATGCCCGCACATGAGCAGGGCAAGCATGAGCAGGCTGCGGCGCTGCCAGCGGGCGAGCCAGCGGTTTGCCGAGTCGTGTACGGCGATCGTGTTCAACGGCATTGCAGCCTCCCCGGAGAAATCTTCAGTTCGTCCCGACCACGGCGCGAACGCCGTCCGCATTCCGATGCGTGAATTCGTATGGATGGCACGAGAGGCGGCACGCGCGCCGATCGGCGCAGATATCCCGAATCCCGATATCGCGGCCAAAGCCTTGTCGTGCATGCGGCGATCCCGATGGGAGCCACGGCAATCTTTGGGGCCGCGAGTCTACTCAGGCCGGTGACAAAAAAAGATCACGCTACCTATTGCAAACTTCACGAATGCTCACGCCTTGTCCCCCCGCACCGAGCTGTCCATCGCTCCATCTCGCTGTTCTTGCGATTGAATGCGTCAGGGGCCCGTCGTTGCTGCGTGGACGCGCTGAGGGAAACTCCCTCGCAACCGTGAGGACCCCACCCTCACTCAGCGAGTGGTTCGAGGACGAGTCGCTCACGTCCATCACGCCGCGTTCGCCGGTGGCGCCGGCCGGATGCAGCGTGCGCGTGCCTTCCGCGAGCGCGGAGCCGCTGGCCAGCTCGAGCAGGAGCGCATCAGTCATCCACGATGCAGACCTGGTGCATCCCTGCGGCCCGCCTCGGGGAGGCCGGCACTCCCATGCGACTGACGTCTCCTCTTGGCCATCCAGCTCGTGGATCGATGCATCCACCGGCGGCGAGGGCAGGAAACGCGATGCGCTCGAGCACGCACGGCGACTTGCGATGACTCACCGAAAGTCATCGCCCGCCCGCTATGGGCGCGAGGGGAGATCGATTTGCAGGCGATCGCGCCGCAGCGTCGCCGCACGCGAGCGCGTGGTCAGGCGCCGGCGTCGTCCGCGACGAACACGTAGCCGAGGCCGCGCACGGCGCGCAGCGGGAGCTCCTCTGCCGCTTCTTCCGCGACCTTGCGTCGCAGGCGGTGGACGAGCATGTCGAGGCGGTGCGGGTCGAATTCGTGCAGCGGCTCGCCCAGTTCCTCGATCAGTCGCTCGCGCGCGACCGGCTCGCCATTCGCAGCGAACAGGAAGGCCAGCACGCAGCGTTCCGCACGGTTGAGGTCGACCGAGCGCCCGGATGGCGCGAGCAGTCGCCATTGGCCCGCCGCGAGCCGCCAGCAGGGTCGCTCGAACTCGGCTCCGGCGGCCGCGGGCGGCATGCGTACGCGCCGGAGCACGCTACCGACGGTGGCCACGACGACGCCGGTCTCGATCGGCTTGGACAGCCAGGCATCCGCGACTTCGTCCAATGCGCGCATGCGTTCGGCCGTCCCGCCGGTTCCCGTCAACACCACGATGCCGAGCGCCGACCCGGCGCGCAGGTTGCGCGCGACCGACAGCCCGTCCTCGTCGGGGAGACCGATGTCGACGACGGCCACGTCGAACGACGCGGAGACCATGCGCCGGTACAGGTCGGCGGCCCGCGCGAAGCCCTCGGCGGCGAAGCCGCGTGCAGCGAACGCGGGCAACAGGATGTCGTCGCGCAGCGCGTCGTCGTCCTCGAGCACCGCGATGCGCGGCGCCTCGCCCAGCGGATCGCGAACATCTCGCCCTGCGGCTCGCCGATCAAGCATCGGCCATCGCACCCTGCGCGAGCGGCAGGCGAATGCGGAACGTGGTGCGGCCCGGCGCGGTGTGGACCTCGATGCAGCCACCTGCCGCGACGACCAGGTCATGCGTGACCGACAGCCCGAGGCCCACCCCTTGCCCGGCGGGCTTGGTCGAGAAGAAGGGTTCGAACACGCGCGCGCGGACTTCGTCGCTCATGCCGACGCCATCATCCGCGAACGCGAGCGAGATATCATCGCCATCGCGCCGCGCGGCCAGGTCAAAACGCCCGCCCTCCGGCATCGCGTGGTTCGCGTTCGATGCGAGATTGAGCGCGACGAGGTCGAACTGCGCGCGATCGAACACGATCGGCAACGGCTCGTCGGCGATGTCGAAACCGATCCGCACGCCGGGATGCATCGCCTGGCGCAGCATCGGACCAAGATCGCGCAGCGCGTCGCCGGCGTCGAAATGCTGCGCGCGCGTCTCGTCCTGGCGGCTGAAGTTCAGCAGCTTGCGCGTCACGGCGCTCGCGCGTCGACCCGCCGCCTCGATGCCGGTCAGCGCCTCGCGAAGGTCCGCGGGTGCCGACGATGCCCTGCCCTTCTCCGCGTAGCCCAGTATCAGCGCGAGCAGGTGGTTGAAATCGTGCGCGATGCCGCCCGCTAGACGACCGACCGCTTCGACCTTCCGTGCGTGGATCAACTGTTCCTGCACGCGCTCGCGCTCGGCCATTTCGGCTTCCAGACGCCGGTTCGCGAGCGCGAGCTCGTCCCCGCGCAGCGTGGCGTCGGCGAGGGTCTCGCGCAGCGCGGTCACGCTGCGGTCGACCACCACCGCGATCAGCAGGAACATCACCGCGTGGATGACGCCGTTCATCGCGAGGTTGAACCCGGTATCGATCGGATCGGTGCTCGTGCGCGCATCGGAGAACGTGCCGACGGTGAACGCGACCACGATGGCGCCGAACATCAACCACAACGCGCGCCGCCCGACCATCAACCCGGCGAGGACGATCCACACCACCAGCAGAGGCTGCTCGTAGCGGCCCGCATCGAAACCGTGCAGCGCGTATCCGGCGATCACGGTGACGGCGATGACGACGAGCATCTGCCGGATCGCCCACTGCAGGCGACCGCGTCGGATCAACAGGACACCGGCCAGCGCGGTGGCACTGACGAGCAGGCTCATCGCGAGGCTCTCGAGTTCGCCCGGGCGCCACGGGATGTCGGCCGCGAGCGCGCGATAGGCCCACATCAGGGGCGGCAACGTGCCGAGCAGGAGCAGGACGACCTGCAGCATCGGCGCATTTCGCCGGTCGACCGGATCGGCTACCGGGGCGCGCCAGAGCCAGCCCGGTCGAGGTGCCGGCGCCCTCGCATCGGAGGATGGGTGTGAATCGACAGGTTCGGTCATCGGCGATGCGCAGCAACGGTCGCACGCGGATGCGGCTTACCGCCGCAATCGAAGCCTGCCACCCCGGAGCGCCGACGATAACCCGAATACCGTGTTCTGCGTAACCCGCGGCGCGACGGCGCGACCACGACCCGCACGGCCTGCGTCGCGCACCGCCGGCGCGCGCAAGCTCGGCGGGAGCCCGCGAAGGCGCCGCCGGCTAGTCGAAACCGTCGCGGAACAGCCGATCGCCCGCGAAGGCGTAGACCGCGCCCTGGTCGATGAAGTCCAGGTCGCGACCGAACGAACCCGCGAACAGCCAGCCGCCCGGTGCGATCGCGAGGGGGTTGCCGAACACGTCGAGTTCGACCGGGCTTGGCAGGGTCAGCTTCTGCACCTGGCTCCAGGCGCCGGACGCCTTCTCGAGCACGTAGACCGCGCCCTCGTATCCGGGCTCGTTGCAGCCGAGCAGCAAGGTGGACGCGCGCAGCGCGACACGCGAGCAGATCGTGTCGGCGGTGACGTCCTCGGGCAGCAGGCTCGCCGACGGCAACCAGGTCTCGCCGGAGCGCTGGTACAGCAGCACCGGCACCGCTGCGACGGAACTCGCGACGGCGATGACGTCGCCATCCGCATCGACGCCGCGGCCGAAGCCCTGGTCCGCCGTGGTCCCCGCAAGCGTGCCCTGCGGCTCCCACCATCCGTTCTCACGGCGATAGAACGCGACACTGCCGACGCCGTCCGCGGCATTGGGGTCGCCGAGGAACGCGCGGTCGCCGCGCATCGCGAGCGACCACGCGCGATAGGGCAGCGCCTGCACGAGGCTCCACGTGCCCTCGGTCGAGCGTTCGAAGACGCTGGTGTTCTCGCCGAATTCGCCGACCATCGCGGTCGACCCGTCGAGCGCGAGCGTGAAGCCGAACGTGGTCTCGTAACCCGGATCGGCCGGCACCCATTGCGCCTCGAGCGTCCAGGTCCCCGAAACGCGCCGGAACGCGTAGACCGCGCCGGCCTGCGGCTCGCCCTGGCTCGCACGCCCGGGTGCGCCGACGAGCAAGCGGTCGCCCTGCAGCGCGATCGTCGCGCCGAACTGGTCCCCCGCCATGCCGTCGGGGGCGAGCACGCGAGCTTCGAACAGGTAACCGCCGGTGCCACGACGGTAGACGTAGGCCGCGCCACGCTGCTGCTGCAGGCCGACATCCTCGCCCGATGCGCCGATCGCGATCGCGTCGCCGTCGACGGCGAACTGCGATGCGCGCGCGCCGGTGAGGCCCTGGCCGAGTTCGAAGCTGCGCGCGAGCGGGGGCACGTCGCCGGTCGTGCCCACGCTCGTCAGCACGACGCCCTGGGACGCGTTGCCATGCAGGTTGGCGGCCGGGTTGCCGGCGATCACGGCAGGGCCGTCCCGATCGATGCCGACGCGGCCGCCGAAGTAGTCGTTCGCGACGCCACCCGGATCGGTGCGTTGCGACCAGGACGCGACGCCCTCGAAGTCGTCGTTGAAGCGCGCGACGCGCAGCGCGCCGGCGTTCGCGGCGACGCTGCTGTTCGAGCAGGCGCCGATCACCGCCCACGCGCCGTCCATCGCGAGCGAGCAGCCGAACTGGTCGTCGACGGGCGAACCGGACTGGCCGAACGAGAACGCCTCGGTCCAGCTGCCGGCGGCGCGTGCATACGCGCGCACGATGCCCGCATGCGCGACGTCCGCGTTCGACGGGGCGCTCACCAGCAGGCGATCCGGCGTGCTCGGATCGAGGCCGCTGATCGCGACCGCACTGCCGAAGCGGTGCCCCGCCCCGATATCGCCGCCGGGCTCGGTCAGCGATGCCGCGAGGTTCCAGGTGTCGATCGTGAGTTCGAACACATAGGCCGCGCCTGCGTCAGCGCGCAGCGTGCCGCCATCGTCGACATCCATGGCCGGGGCGCCGACCGCGATCGCGCCGGCCACGATCGCGACCGACTGACCGAAGTACGCGTCTTCCTGCGCCGTCGGCGGGTTGATGAACGACGACGTCCAGCTGCCGCTGCCGGAGCGTCGCAGGACGCGCACGCGACCGGTGTTGTCACCGGCTGCACCGTCGTGCAACGGCGCGCCGACGGCCACGATGCTGCCGCTGGTCGCGATCGCATCGTAGAAGTCGGCGGTCGTCGATACGCCGTATTCCTGGTCCCACCCCTCGTCCGTCCACGCGAACACGTTGATGTACCCGCGCGAGGGTGCGGTGGAGCCGTACTGGGTGATCGCGAGCGTGCCATCGGCGAGTGCGATCCGGCATCCGCTGTCGCCGTAGAGCACGACGTCATGCGCAGGCAGGCGTTGCCAGGCCTGCCCCGAACGTCGCCAGGTGCGCACGCGCGCGGGCGATCCATCCAGCCGCGCATCACAGGCGACCGCCAGGTCGCCATCGATTGCGACATCCCAGCCGAACAGCCCATGCTGCGCGCCTTCGCCGCTGGCGACCGCCGTGATTACCTGCCGCGCCATGTAGTCCTGCGCCTGCGCACCACTGGCCGCCGCGAATGCGAAAGCGAACGCGAGGCCGGCGAAGCGCAGCGCCGCGCGCACGCATGCTGCGTTCGCGCGCCATGAATTCGATCTCCCGCCCATCGCCCACCGCCGCTGTCGTTGCGTCGATCAGGTCCACGCAGGAACGCGGTCTCAGGGGCCAGCATGCGATCCGGGATGAGCGGGCGCGATCAGGTTGGCGGCGTGCCGCCTCCGGCCTGCGCGACCTGGGCGCGGATCTGCGCCTCGACCACCGCGAGCGCGGTCATGTTGAACACGCGACGCACGGTGGCGGCGGGCGTCAGCACGTGCGCCGGGCGCGAAAGACCCATGAGGATCGGCCCGAGCACGACGCCGTCGGTCATCACGCGCGTGATGTTGAACGCGATGTTCGCCGCGTCGATGTTCGGGCAGACGAACACGTTCGCGACGCCGGACAGGCGCGAATTCGGGAACAGGCGTTCGCGCACTTCGACATTCAGCGCGGTGTCGGCGTGCATCTCGCCCTCGATCTCGACCTTGGGCAGGCGCTCGCGCAGCAACTCGACCACGCGCCGCATCTTGCGCGCGCTCGCATCGTCGTGGCTGCCGAAGTTCGAATGCGAGAGGATCGCGACCTTCGGCGTGATGCCGAACAGCTTGAGGCGCAGCGTCGCCTGCGCGGTCGCCTCGGCGATGCGTTCGGCGTCGGGCTCGGGCGCGACATGGGTGTCGAGGAAGAAGAACACGCCGCGCTCGTTGAACACCGCGCTCATCGCGGCGGGCTGCTCGATGCCGGGGTCGAGCGGCACGATGCCGCGCAGGTAGTTGAGCTTCTTGTGGAAGCGTCCGACGAGTCCGCAGATCAGGCCGTCGGCCTCGCCCCTGCGCAGCATCAGCGCCGCGATCACGGTCGCTCGCGAGCGCACGATCTGCTTTGCGCTGTCCGGCGTGACGCCGTGGCGCTGCATGAGGTCGTGGTAGAGCGTCCAGTAATCCTTGAAGCGCGGGTCGTCGTCGATGTTGCAGAGCTCGAAGTCGACGCCGGGCCGGATCCTGAGCCCGAGTCGCTGGATGCGCGACTCGATCACGCTCGGCCGCCCGACGAGGATCGGCCAGGCCATGCGTTCGTCGGCGATGTGCTGCACCGCGCGCAGCACGGTCTCTTCCTCGCCCTCGGCGTAGACGATGCGCTTGGGATCCGCCTTCGCGCGCGCGAACACCGGCTTCATCACGAGTGTGGTGCGGAACACGAACGCGCTGAGCTTCTCGCGGTAGGCGCCGAGGTCCTCGATCGGCCGCGTCGCGACACCCGATTCCATCGCGGCCTTCGCGACCGCGGGCGCGAGTTGCACGATCAGGCGCGGATCGAACGGCTGCGGGATGATCGACTCGGGCCCGAACGAGACCGTGCGCCCGCCGTACGCACGCGCAGCGATGTCGCTCGCCTCGCGTCGCGCGAGTTCGGCGATCGCGTGCACGCAGGCGACCTTCATCGACTCGTTGATCACGGTCGCGCCGACATCGAGCGCACCGCGGAAGATGTACGGGAAGCAGAGCGCGTTGTTGACCTGGTTCGGATAGTCCGAGCGGCCGGTCGCGATGATCACATCCGCGCGCACCGCCTTGGCTTCTTCGGGCAGGATCTCGGGCGTCGGATTGGCCAGCGCGAGGATCACGGGCCGCGCGGCCATGCGCGCGACCATCGCGGGCTTGAGCACGCCCGGCGCGGACAGGCCGAGGAACACGTCGGCGTCGCCAATGATCTCGTCGAGCACGCGCGCGTCGGTCTCGCGCGCGTAGCGGCACTTGTTCGGGTCCATCTCCTCCTTGCGGCCCTTCCAGACCACGCCGAGGCGATCAGCGACCCAGATGTTCCCGGGCTTCACGCCGAGGCTCACCGCCATGTCGAGGCACGCGATGCCGGCGGCGCCGGCGCCGGTCGATACGAGCTTGATCGAACCGATGTCCTTGCCCGCGATGTAGAGCGCATTGACGAGCGCCGCGCCGACGATGATCGCGGTGCCGTGCTGGTCGTCGTGGAACACCGGGATCTTCATGCGCTCGCGCAACTTGCGCTCGACCTCGAAGCACTCGGGCGCCTTGATGTCCTCGAGGTTGATGCCGCCGAAGCTCGGTTCGAGGCTCGCGATGATCTCGACGAGCTTGTCCGGATCGTTCTCGGCGATCTCGAGGTCGAATACGTCGACGCCGGCGAACTTCTGGAACAGCACGCCCTTGCCTTCCATCACGGGCTTGGCCGCGAGCGGCCCGATGTTGCCGAGCCCGAGCACCGCGGTGCCGTTCGTGATCACCGCGACGAGGTTGCTGCGCGCGGTCAGCGTCGCGACCTCGGCGGGGTCGCGCACGATCTCCTCGCAGGCGGCCGCGACGCCGGGCGAATACGCGAGCGAGAGTTCGCGCTGGGTGACGACCGGCTTGGTCGGGCTGACCTTGATCTTCCCGGCCGGCGCCTTGCGATGGTAGGCGAGCGCGGCCTGCTTGAGTTCTTCGATGGTGGACATGGTCGCCGGGTCGAGGCGCCGCGCATCCCGCACGGCCGGGGACTACACCGCGGAACTATAGCATCGCCGTCGCCAGCCCCGGCCGTCCGCTGCGCGAAGCGCCATCGCTCGCTCGTCCGGCGTCGGCGGCCGCGTCGATCCCTTGCTATCCTCGGGCTCGAGCCGTGCACGACCCCGCGCAGGAGCGCGATGGCCGCCGACGATGATGAAAACGAAGTGGCGCGCCTGCTGTCATGCTGGCAACAGGGCGACGGCACGGCGCTCGACCGCCTCGCGCCGATCGTGTACGCGGACCTCAAGTCGCTCGCCTCGCGCGCGCTCGCGCGCGAGCGCGGCGACCACACGCTGCAGACCACCGCACTCGTGAACGAGGCGTTCCTGCGCCTCGCCGCGCAGCAGAAGGCGCCGTCCGATCGCGCTCACTTCATCGCGATCGCCGCGCAGGCGATGCGACGCGTGCTCGTCGATCACGCGCGACGGCGCCGCGCGCTCAAGCGCCCGGGCTCGGACGAGCGCATCGGCATCGACGAAGTCGACCTGCCCGCTGGCGAGGGCGTGGACCTCGTGCAACTCGACGCGGTGCTCGGACGCCTCGCGTCGATCAGTCCGCGCCAGGCACGCGTGGTCGATCTCAAGTTCTTCGCCGGGCTCGAACTCGAGCAGATCGCCGACGTGCTCGACGTCGCGCGCCCGACCGTGGTGCGCGACTGGCGCATGGCGCGCGCGTGGCTGCAGCGCGAACTCGCATGAACGGCGGCGATGCGCGTTACCAGCGTGCGCTCGGCATCGCGCACGCCGCGCTCGACCTCGCCGGCGACGCGCGCGCGGACTTCCTCGGACGCGCCTGCGCGGCCGACGACGGCCTGCGGCGCGAAGTCGACTGGCTCGTCGCGTCGGCCGAGGACAGCGCGCCGTCCGCGCTCGATGCGGGCGCCGATGCGCACGCGCGCGAGCTGCTCGGTGACGTGCGGGTCGAGGTGCAGGCGCCGCGCGAGTACCGCCTGCTCGAACGCCTCGGCGAGGGCGGCATGGGCCAGGTCTGGCTGGCCGAACGCGAGGATGGCGGCATCCGCCGGCGCGTGGCGCTGAAGATGCTGCGCGGCACCGACCTGCCGGGCACGCGCGAGCGCGCGCGCTTCCTCGCCGAGGGTCGCATCCTCGCGTCGCTGCAGCATCCGAACATCGCGCAGCTGCTCGATGCGGGCGCCGGGCTCGACGACCGCCCGTTCCTCGCGATGGAATACGTCGAAGGCGAGCACATCGACCGCTGGTGCGATGCGCGCGGGCTCGCGCTGCACGATCGCATCGCGCTGTTCCTCAAGGTCTGCGCCGCGGTCGCGTACGCGCATGCGCGGCTCGTGATCCATCGCGACCTTAAACCCGCGAACATCCTCGTCGACGCGGCGGGCGAACCCAAGCTGCTCGACTTCGGCATCGCGCGCCTGCTCGATCGCGAGGACGGATCCGCGGGCGCGACCACCCTGGTCCACGCGATGACGCTCGCGTACGCGAGTCCGGAACAGATCGAGGGGCAGCCGCTCGGCACCGCGAGCGACATCTATGCGCTCGGCGTCGTCCTGTACGAGTTGCTCACGGGCGCGCGGCCGTTCGCGCACCTGCCGAACGACCACGCGCGCAGCAGCGCAATCGTGTCCGGCGAGGTGGCGCCGCCGAGCCGGCGCGCCCAGGCGCGCGCGGAGGCGTCGTCGGCGCGCACTCGCCGCACGTCGCGCCGGATATCGCCGGACATCGACGCGATCGCGTTGAAGGCGCTGCGGCGCGAGCCCGCGCAGCGGTACGCGTCGGTCGCCGAGTTCGCCGACGACCTGCGTCGCCACCTCGCGGCGCAGCCGGTGCTCGCGCGAAAGGACCAGTTCGGATATCGCGCACAGCGCTTCATGCGGCGAAACCGCTGGGCGATCGCGGCCGCGGCACTCGTCGTCGCGGTCGCCGCGGGCTTCACCTGGCGCACGCTGCTGGCCGAGCGCGCCGCGCGCGTGGAGGCCGAAGTCGCGGGTCGCACCACCGATTTCCTCGTGTCGGCGTTCGCACTCGCGGATCCGACCGCCTCGGGCCGCCACGACTTCAGCGCGCGCGCGGTGCTCGACCGCGGCCGCGAGCGCATCGCGACCGAACTCGCGGACCAGCCGCACGTGCGCGCGCGCCTGCTAGAGGCACTCGGCAATGCCTACCGCGGCATCAACGAGGGCGAGGCGGGCGCCTCGCTGCTGGCCGAGGCCGCGCGCCTGCAGCGAGATCCCGTGGTGGACGATCCGCTCGCGGCGGCACGCAGCCTGCGCGCGCAGGCGCTCGCAATGGTCGAATCGAACGGCTCGTCGGCCGACGCCGAACGCGCGGCGCGCGCCGCGCTCGAACTGATGCGCACGCACGCCCCCGATGACGAGGCGCTGCAGGCCGACGCCTGGAGCGCGCTCGCGCGAACGCTCATGCGCGGCGCGAAGACGCGCGAGGCGGACGCTGCCGCGCGCGAGGCGCTGGCGCTGCGCGAACGCGTCGGCGCACCGTCGCAGGCGATCGTCGAGAGCCTGCTCGACCTCTGCGCGATCGGTGCCGATTCGGGCCGGCCGCGCGAAGCCCTGGCGTACTGCGAGCGCGCGCGCTCCTCCATGGAAGCCGCCGGCACGACGCGCACCCTCGCGTACCGGCGCGCGCTCGACATCCACGAGAATGCACTGTCCTACGCCGGAGACTACGCGCGCGCGCTCGACGCCGCGCGCAGGCGCCTCGAGCTGACGCGCGTGCTGTTCGGCGAGGACAGCTCACCCCTCGCGCGCGAGCGCCTGCAGCTCGGGCGCATGCTGGCCGAGCAGGGGCGCTTCGACGAGGCCGAGGCGCTGATCGCACGCGCTACGCCGGCGACGCTCGCGCGCGACGGCGCGCGCAGCACGCAGTACGCGCATGCGCTGTTCTCGGCCGGGCGCCTGCACTACCTGCGCGGCGACTTCGAGCGCGCGGTGCCGCTGCTGCGCCAGGCGCTCGCGATACTCGAATCGGTGGTCGGCGATGCGGACAACAGCCGCCTGCCGGTGATGCGCGTGGACCTTGCGAATGCGCTCATCGATGCGGGGCAGGCCGGCGCCGAGGCGCGCACGCTGATCGACGCGGTGGTGGCGTCGCGCAGCGCCGCGCAGGCCGACAGCGAGGAGCTCGCGTACGCGTGGCTGCCGCTCGCTCGCTGGCTGGCCGCCAACCACCGCGATGCCGACGCGCTGGAACTGCTGCGAAAGGTCGAGGCGGTCGGCACGCGCGTCGAGCCGGAGATGCATGCGCGCGTCGCGAGCACGCGCGCGGACATCCTGCGCGCGGTCGACGCACAAGCCGCGCTCGACGCGGACCGCCGTGCGTTCGAGCTCACGCGCGCGGACGTCGGCGACGCACATCCGCGCACCGCGCGCCTCGCGCTCGCGTATGCGCGTTCACTGCGCGCGGCCGGCGATGCTGCGCAGGCTGCGATGCTCGAGCGCGACGCGACTGCAATCGTCGAACGCGCCTATCCCGCGCCGTCCGCGTTCCGCGCGCTGCTGCCGAAGTCCTGACGAAGCCTGCGCGCGTGCGCCGCGCATGCCTCGCGCCGGGTCAGTCGTTCGCAGCGGCGCCGAGGAAGTCGAGCGCGGCCTGCAGCATGCCCGCACTGCCGGCGGCGAGCGCGCCTTCGTCGACGAAGAAGCGGGGCGAGTGGTTGCCCGGCACGCTGGCCGGATCGCGGCCGGCCGGCGTCGCGCCGACGAAGAAGTACACGCTCGGCGCCGACACCGAACGACCGAGGTGCGGGAAATCCTCGGCTGCGGTCCAGCGAGGGGCTTCCTGCACCTTGTCCTTGCCGAGCGCGGTTTCGAGGCTCGCGCGCACGCGGGCGGTGAGGTCCGGGTCGTTGTAGTTGACCGGATTGCTGCCCGGCGTCACCGGGATCTCGGCCTCGATGGTCGCGCCGTTCGCCGCGGCGACGTGCTCGGCGATGTTGCGCAGGCTCGCGAGCGCCTGCACGCGCATGTCCTCGTCGAATGCGCGCACGGTGCCTTCGAGGCGCGCGGAATCGGGCACGATATTGAAACGCTGACCGCCGTCGAACACCCCGAACGTCACGACCGCTGGATTGGAGTTGATGTCGAGCTGGCGGCTCACGATGACCTGCGCGTTGGTGACGATCTGCGCGGCCGCCACGATCGGATCGATGCCGAGCCATGGCGTGGCGCCATGGCTCTGGCGCCCGTGCACGGTGATGCGGAACGTGTCCGAACTTGCCATCGCGCCACCCGCGCGCAGCGCGACGCTGCCGACCGGCAGCGTGCTCACGACGTGCATGCCGAGCAGCGCATCCGGGCGAAAGTCCTTGAACACGCCTTCGGCGACCATCAGCGGTGCGCCGCCCTGCTCTCCCGGCGGCGAGCCTTCCTCGGCCGGCTGGAACACGAACATCACCTCCCCCGCAAGTTCGCCACGCATCGGCGCCATCGCGCTCGCGATGCCGAGCACCATCGCGGTGTGCGCGTCGTGGCCGCAGGCGTGCATCACGCCGACCTGCTTGCCCTGGTAGATGCCGGTCGCCTTCGATGCGAACGGCAGGTCGACTTCCTCGGTCACCGGGAGCGCATCCATGTCCGCGCGAATCACGAGCCGCCGACCGGGCTTGCTGCCCTTGAGCACGCCGACGACGCCGGTATGCGCGATGCCGGTGCGGACTTCGAGGCCGAGCCGCTCGAGCTGGTCGGCGACGAGGCGCGCGGTGCGTACTTCGCGGTTGCCGAGTTCGGGGTGCTCGTGGATGTCGCGCCGCCACGCGACGACCTGCGGCAACAGCGGCTGCATGCGCTGTTCGGCCGATTGGGCTTGCGCGCGAATCGGAAGCACGACCGCGAGTGCGGCCGTCGCGGCGATGAGCTCGATGCGCATGTGGCGTTCCCCGATCTGGTGGAGCGCCGATGGTCGCCGCACTCGCGGCGCGCGTCCAGCGGGGCGTGCTTCGAGCCCTCGCGTGAGTGCGCAGGACCACTGGTGATGAGATCGGCGAAGCGTAGGAACCCGAGACGACGCGCAAGATCGAGCCGATGGTCGCCAAGGCTACCTGTATGAGCGCCGCAGGCGCGATAGGCGGAGCGTCGAAACCCGATGACGGCGCGAGCGTGGGAGATCACGGTCGCGGCTGCGCCGCTCCTGCGTGGGAGTCCGCGATCGTGCGCGTCAGTCGACTTCGGCCGGCACCGCCGTGCCATGCGGCAATACCTGCGCGGCCAGCTTGGTGTCCGCACGAATCAGGCCGATTTCGTCGGCGAGGATGTTCGCGGTTTCGTCGAGCACGACGTCGCGTCGTTCCTTCGCCTTTTCCTCGCGCGCGATGTCGTTGCGGATCCCGCGTTCGTCGGGCTGCAGACCGTCGTCACGCAAGGCTTCCTCGACGACGCCAGCCGCACCGGGTTCCGCTACGAGCGATTCGGTGCCCTTGCCGGCGGGCGTATCGACGCCTTCCTGGATCTTCGCGCGCGTCTTCTGCGCGGGATCGGCGGCCGGCGTTGCATGCCCGGCCGCGAAGTCGCGCGCCTTGCGCTTCGCTTCCTGCGCATCGCGTTCCTTGCGGCGCGCGTCCTCGTTGAGCGACACCGTCGTCTGCGCGCGCAGCTTGCGCAGTTCCGCGAGGTCCGCTTCGAGGTTCTTCCACTCGGCGTTCTCGCGCGTGCGCTCGGCATGGCGTTCGGCCAGCATCGGGATGATCGGCTTGAGGTCCGCGACCGGCTGGTAGCGCGCGGGGGCGATCGAGGTCCACGGCAGCGCATTCTCGTAGCTCGACTCGCCGTATTCGTCGGCATCGACCGTCAGCGGGAAGCTGATGTCCGGCGTGACGCCGCGCAGCTGGGTCGAGCCGCCGTCGATGCGGAAGAACTGCGCGATCGTCATCTTGACCTCGCCGTAGACCGGCTTCTCGTTCCGCGCGACGTCGTCGAGGTCGATGAGGTTCTGCACCGTGCCCTTGCCGTAGGTCGGCTCGCCGACGACGATGCCGCGTCCGTAGTCCTGCATCGCGGCCGCGAAGATCTCCGATGCCGAGGCGGAACTGCGGTTGACCAGCACCGCGAGCGGTCCGTCCCAGGCCATGCCGGGTTCCTTGTCCTCTTCCGCCTCGACCTGGCCGGCCGCGTTGCGCACCTGCACCACCGGGCCGCGATCGATGAACAGCCCGGTGAGATCGGTGGCTTCGGCGAGCGAACCGCCGCCGTTGTTGCGCAGGTCGACGATCACGCCGTCGACGCCGTCGGCCTTGAGTTCGCGCAGCAGCCGGGCGGCATCGCGCGTGGCGCTCTTGTAGTTCTCGTCGCCGCGCCGGCGCGCGTCGAAGTCCTGGTAGAAGGTCGGCAGCGAGATCACGCCGATGCGGCGCGCGCGCTCGCCCGTGCCGACTTCGATCACCGATTTCTTCGCAGCCTGTTCCTCGATGCTGACCTTCTTGCGCACGAGCGAGAGCAGCTCGTGCTTGCCGTCGGGGCTCGCATCGGCCGGCAGCACCTCGAGGCGCACGACCGTGTCCTTCGCACCGCGGATCTTCTCGACCACGTCGTCGAGGCGCCAGCCGACGACGTCGATGAGCGGGCCGGAATCGCCCTGGCCGACGCCCACGATGCGATCGCCGACCTTGAGCTTGCCCGACAGCGCGGCCGGGCCACCCGGCACGATCTCGCGGATCGCGGTGTATTCGTCGTCGCGCTGGAGCACCGCGCCGATGCCCTCGAGCGAAAGCTTCATCGCGATGTCGAAGTTTTCCGACGCGCGCGGGCCGAGGTAGTTCGTGTGCGGCTCGATCGAGGACGCGTACGCGTTCATGAACGTCTGGAACACGTCCTCGCTGTTGAGCTGGCGCACGCGGTCGAGGTAGTTCGCGTAGCGCTTGTCGAGCGTCTCGCGGATGTCCTTGTCGGCCTTGCCCGCGAGCTTGAGGCGCAGCCAGTCGTTCTTGATGCGCTTGCGCCAGAGGTCGTCGACCTCGGCGGTGTCCTTCGGCCAGGCCGCGTGCTCGCGATCGTAGTCGTAGGTCTCGTCGCCGCTGAAGTCGAAGCCCTTGGCGAGCAGCGCGCGCGCATGCGCGACGCGCTCGGACACACGCTGCTGGTAGATGTTGAAGATCGAGTAGGCCGGCGACAGGTCCTGGTCGTAGATCGCGTCGTCGAGGCGGTCGCGGTACGGCTCGAAGCGATTGACGTCGGCTTGCACGAAGAACAGCCGGTCGCCGTCGAGCGCCTCGAAGTAGGCGTCGAGGATCCGCCCGCTCATCGCGTCGTCGAGCGGGGTCGGCTTGTAGTGGAAGCGCGTCAGGAAGCGCGTGGCCCAGACCGCGGCCTCGCCCTGCTCGGGTGTCGGCTGCAGCAACGGGCCGCCCGTTTCCGGGGTCGGCTTCGCGAACACCGGGCCGGCGAGTGCGACCAGGGCCGCGGTGATCAGCAACTTCCGCATCGGGGAATCTCCAGGGAAACCGGCTTCGGCGGCGCGTGCCGCCTGCGGGCATTCAAGCGTGGGCGACCTGAACGTAGCCAGCCGCATGCGCCATCTCGTCGGCATGGTACGAGGAGCGCACCATCGGGCCCGACGCGACATGCTGGAATCCGATGCGGTAACCAAGTTCTTCGATCGCCTTGAATTCTTCCGGGGTCCAGTAGCGGAGCACCGGGTGGTGGTGGGGGCTCGGCTGCAGGTACTGGCCGATCGTAACCATATCGACATCGTGGCGGCGCAGGTCGTTCAACGTTTCCTCGACCTGCTCGAACGTTTCGCCGAGTCCGAGCATGATGCCGGACTTCGTCGGCACCGCCGGGTGCTGCGCCTTGAAGCGCCGGAGCAACTCGAGCGACCAGTCGTAGTCGGCGCCCGGGCGCACCTCGCGGTAGAGCGCGCGCGGCGTCTCGAGGTTGTGGTTGAACACGTCGGGCGGATCGCCCGCGAGTACCTCGAGCGCGCGCTCCATGCGGCCCTTGCCGCGGAAATCCGGCGTCAGGATCTCGATGCGGATGTCGGGATTCTCGAAGCGCACGGCCTTGATGCAGGCCGCGAAATGCGCCGCGCCGCCGTCGCGCAGGTCGTCGCGGTCGACCGAGGTGATCACGACGTAGCGCAGGCCCATGTCGCGGATCGTGCCCGCGAGGTTCGCGGGCTCGAGCGGATCGGGCGCCTTCGGGCGGCCGTGCGCGACGTCGCAGAACGAGCAGCGCCGCGTGCAGACCTCGCCGAGGATCATGAAGGTCGCGGTGCCCTTGCCGAAGCATTCGTGGATGTTCGGGCAGGACGCTTCCTCGCAGACCGTGACGAGGCGGTTCTCGCGCAGCTTCGCCTTGAGTTTCGCGACGCCGTTGCCGGGCGGGATGCGCACGCGGATCCAGCTCGGCTTGCGCAGCGCCGGGGCGTCGGCGAACGTCGCGCGGTTGCGCGCGATCTTGTCTTCGCCGAGTTGTCGTTCGACGCCGTCGACGACGGCGAGCGGGATGGTCTTGATGGTCATGCGGAACGCGCGACGCGCGCAGCGTCGTCCTCGGCGGCAGGCAGGTGCGGATCGGCAGGTTGCGGCGAAAGCCCGAACTGGCGCGCGAGTTCGCCGACCAGGACCGCCTCGACCGCGCCCAGCGATCCGGGTCCGCCCAAGTCTAGCACCTGGGTGACCGCGAGACCCTCGTAGCCGCAGGGATTGATGCGCCGAAATGGCTCGAGGTCCATCGCGACGTTGAACGCGAGCCCATGGAACGAGCAGCCACGCCGGACGCGCAGCCCGAGCGCGGCGATCTTCGCGTCCGCGACATAGACGCCCGGCGCGCCCTCGCGCCGCAGCGCGACGATGTTCCAGGTTTCGAGCGTGTCGATGATCGCCTGCTCGATCCGCGTGACGAGTTCGCGCACGCCGATTCCGAGCCGGCGCAGGTCGAACAGCGGGTACGCGACGATCTGCCCGGGGCCGTGATACGTCACCTGGCCACCGCGGTCGACGGGAACGAGCGGAATGTCGCCGGGCGCGAGCACGTGCTCCATGCGCCCCACCTGGCCGAGCGTGAACACCGGGTCGTGCTCGAGCACCCAGAGTTCGTCGGGCGTTTCCGGCCCACGCGCATCGGTGAACGCCTGCATCGCGCGCCAGACGGGCTCATAGGGCTGGCGGCCGAGGCAGCGGACGAGGACGGGGCGGGACATCATCGCGAAATGGGTGCCGGATGCGAGTTCACAAGCACGATTGCATCATGAAACGCGCCGCGTGTTGCCATTTTTTCATTGCTAGACTGGGCTCGCCCGCCCGTACGAGGATCGGACCATGCGCACGACCCGGCTCTGTCTCGCGTTCGCCGCCGCCTTGGCGTCGGTTATCGGTCTCGCCGATTCGCCGCCCGTGGCCGACGGCGCATTCGATGCGGATGCCTGGGAGGCGCGCCACGCACGCAGCGAGCGCGAACTGTTCGACCTGCTGCGCGTCGATGGCTCGCCGCGCGTGCAGGTGCTGGCCGGGCGCATCGTCCTGTCGGATGAAGATGCGAAGAACCCGCTTCAACCGAAAGGCGACGACATCGTCGCACGCGCAGCGAACCTCGCGCCGGACGACGCGTTCGTGCAGGCGGTCGCGGCATCCGAAGGCCACTACTTCGCCAGCCAGTGCGGTCCGGTGCGCTGGCCCGAGGCCGAGGTCGCGAACCTCGTGCGGCTGGAACCGGACAACGCGGCGGCGTGGCGCTACGCGGTCGCACTCGCGGCCGCGAAGGGCGACCAGGCCGGCATCGACGCCGCGCTCGAACGCATGGCGACGGCTGCGCGCGCAGATGACCACGAAGGCGAGGAAGTCGCGATCTGGACACGGGTCTTCCGCCAACATCCCGCAACCCTGTCGACGCCGGTCGATGACGAACCGGATGCAGGCCCGCCGCGGACTGCGCTCGCCGCCGCGCTCGAGCGCGTGACGTGGCGCTACTCCGGTGCCGATGCGGCGTTCAAGCGCGCGTGCCAACCCGATGGCTCGACCGAACAGGACTGGCGGCGCCTCGACTGGTGCGAGCGCGCGGGTCAAGTGCTCGCGAGCGAAGGCGAAAGCTTCGCGTTGCGCGAACTCGGCCTGTCGTTGCTCGACAAGCGCGATGGACACGCGGACCTGCAGCGCGAGTACGACTGGCTGGAGGCGAATGCGTCGAATCCCGCGCTCAGCATGTCGGCCTACTCCGACGCTCCCGAAGACCGCGAGCGAGACTGGATGGATGCGGAAGGCTCCGTCGTCGCCGCGCAGCGGCGTCTCGCGCGGCTCGGCAAGCCCGCGACGCCGCCCGAAGGCTGGGTCGCGGAAGAGGCCTATGACGCAGCCGAAGCCGAAGCAACGGCCGATGCCTGGCTCACATACCTGCGCACGGTATTCGACGCGATGCGCGCGAGCGGCGATGCACGCGAGCAGGTTCTCGCCGTGATCGCGAGCCGTGCGCTTGAATTGCAGGCGTCGCCCACGGCGGATGAAAAGGGCGCCGATGAAAAAACCGCGAACCGCACCATTGCCGCGATCGCGACGACGCGACCGGACGAACTGCTCGTGCAGGCCGCCGTGGCGCAGCATGGCGATGCCGACGCCCGAGCCGCAGCGCTCGCGCGGCTGCAGCGACTCGATCCCGACAACGCGGCGACCTGGGCGCTGTCATTGCCGTCGGCCGACGATGCGGCGGATCCCGCGCCGATGCTGAAGCGGATGGCGGCGAGCCGCCACCACGACGACTACCTGACCGGGTTCGTCGGCATCTGGGAAGGCGCATTCGCGCGGGTCCCGTTGCCGCAAGACCTCGCGGCTGCCTACGAGGCGATGGTCCCCGATTTCGACGGCGCGAACATGTCCAAGGTCGCGGCGATGGGGTCGATGTCCCATCTGCACATGGGCAATGGGCTTGTGAATCTCTCGCGCGCTTGCGGGCCCGATCGTGCGATGCCAGGCACCGAACGACGTGAAGCGTGCACCGGCGCCGCGCGCGTGATCCTGCATCAGGGGCGCACGGTGCTCGCGGCGCGGTTTGGCGAAGCCCTGTTGCGAAAGCTCGACGCGCTCTCCGATGCGGATGCGGAACGCGCGAGGCTGCTCGCCTGGTGGCAGCAGGCGCAGTCGCCCGCGATGCAGTCCGGCGATGCGCTGGAGGCTTATTTCGAGGACTGGCAGTCGACCGGCAGCGAAGTCGAAGCGCTGCGCCTCGCCGCGACGCGCGCCGACAAGGCCGAACCTCCCGCGGATTGGCATCCCTCGACGAACGCGCGCGTGCCGGAAGCGCCATTGTAGGAGCGCACCCTGTGCGCGACTTCGCGCGAATCCGGGAACTTGCGACCAACCGGTTTCCTGCGCGGATCGCCCACAGGGTGGGCTCCTACAGGGTCCAGCGGATCGCGGGGTCCGCGCGCAGCGCCGCGTGCGCGGCGTCGTACTTCTCGCGCGTGGGGCAGGTGAAGCTCGTCGTGACCGACACGTAATTGCCTTCGCGCGAGGGTCGCACGCGCAGCGTGCCCGCGAGCACCGAGAGGCCGAGGTCGGCGAGGATGCGCACGAGCTTCTGCTCGAGGTCCGCGCTTGCGCTGCCCATCGCGGTGATCTCGAACACGCCGGGGAACTGGAAGCCCTGGCCGGGTTCCTGCGGCTTGATGTCGTCGAGGTTCTGCATCGTGCGTACCGGCCTGCTACTCGGCCTGCGGCGCGGTCGAGGACACGTTCGCCGCGGCGTCGCCCTTGAACCACATCCAGACCTCGTCGACGACGCGCGTGAAGAAGCCACCCGATTCGCCCGGCGCGAGCGCGACCAGCGGGCGTTCGACGAGGGGTTTGCCATCGAGTTCGACCTTGAGCTTGCCCACCTCGCCACCCTTCGCGATCGGCGCGACCAGTCGCGCGGGCAGTTCGAGGCTCGCCTTGAGGTCTTCGTAGCGGCCGCGCGGGAACGTCACGAGCACGTCGCCGTCGACGCCGAGCGGCAGCGTCTCCGCCGCGCCCTTCCACAGCTCGGGCGTCGCGAGCGGCGCGTTCGCGGCGTACAGCTTGCGCGTCTCGAAGAAGCGGAAACCGTAGTTCAGCAGCGCCTGATTGTCATCGGCGCGCTGCTTCTCGCTCGCGGCACCCATCACGACCGCGATGAGGCGCTGCTCGCCGCGTTTGGCCGAGGTCGCGAGGCAGTAGCCCGCTTCGGAGGTGTGGCCGGTCTTGATGCCGTCCACGCTGTCGTCGCGCCAGAGCAGCGTGTTGCGGTTGTGCTGCTTGATCCCGTTCCACTCGAAATCCTTGATCGCGTAGATCGAGTAGTCCTCGGGATAGTCGCGGATCAGCGCGCGCGAGAGCAGCGCGATGTCGTAGGCGGTGGTGTAGTGCTCCGGATGCGGCAGGCCGCTCGCGTCGACGTAGTGCGTGGCGGTCATTCCAAGCCGCTGCGCGTACTGGTTCATGAGGTTCGCGAACGTTTCCTCCGAACCGCCGACGTGCTCGGCGAGCGCGATCGCCGCGTCGTTGCCGGACTGGATGATCATGCCGTACAACAGGTCCTTCAGCGCGACCTTGCTGTTGAGCTGCAGGAAGCTCGTCGATCCGTCGGTGCCGGCGCCGCCCGCGCGCCACGCGTGCTCGCTGATGAAGACCTGGTCGTCGAGATGGATCTTGCCGCGCTTGAGTTCGGCCGAGACCACGTACGAGGTCATCACCTTGGTGATCGACGCAGGCGCGACGCGCGCGTCCTTGTTGCTCTCGGCGAGGACCTGGCCGCTCGCGAAATCCATGAGCACCCAGCTTTTCGCCGCGATCGTCGGTGGCGGCGGCGTGGGTCCCGCGCCGGCGCCGGGAACGGGCAGCGCGGGCTTGGCGACCGGCTGCGGCGTCGGCAACGCGGGTGCAGCGGTCGTCGCGGCAGGCGCCTCGGCGGCAGGCGGCGTCTGCGCATGCGCCGGGAGCGGCGCGGCGGCGCAGGCGAAAACGAGGGCGGATGCGATCAGGTACGGCAGTTTCATTCGAAAACAGGGTCCTGCAGGGCGAACAAGGGCCGGATTGTGGCAGACCGTGCCTGCTCAGGCACGCTGTGCGGGACGCGGGGCCATCCGGGGTTCAGGCGATGCAGGGCGAAACGCGTGCGCCGGAAAAGCTCGGGGCCGAAGCCCCTCCCACGGCTCAGCGTTCGAGCGCGACGCGCGGTTCGCCGAGGCCGAGCGCGCGGATGCGGTCGGTCAGCGCGTCCGCCTCCCTCGCATCGGCGAGCGGACCGATGCGCACGCGATGGACGGTGCGACCCGCGACCGCGATCGAATCGATGCCGACGCCCGTGATCCCCGAGCGGCGCGCAGTCTCGAGCGCGCGTTCGGCGTTCGCGCGTTCGCCGAACGCGCCGATCTGCAGGTAGAGGCCCGGCGCGCCGCCGTGGCCGGTCGAGGCGCGCGGACGCTCGGTGACCTGCGCGGGGCGCGCATCGAGGGCCGAGGGCCGCGGTGAAGCGGCGGAGGCGACGCGCGACGTCGCGCCGCTGTCATCGGGATGATCCGGATCGATCGCGCGCACCTCGACCCGCGCGGTGCCGTTCGGCCAGACGCCGATCTTCACCGCTGCCGCGTACGAGAGATCGATCACGCGCCCTTCGTGGAACGGACCGCGATCATTGACGCGCACGACCACGCTCTTGCCGTTCTCGAGGTTGGTCACGCGCGCGTAGCTTGGCAGCGGCAGCGTCTTGTGGGCGGCGCTGAACCCGTACATGTCGTAAGGCTCGAACGAGGACGTCATGTAGCCGTGGAACTTGCTGCCGTACCAGGACGCGAGTCCGCGCTCGACATACCCCCTTGCGCTCGGCAGCACGCGGTAGCTGCGGCCGAGCACGCTGTAGGTCGGCTTGTTGCCGTAGCGCGAGCGTGGCTCGGCCTTCGGCACGGGCTCGGGGATCTTCGAGACATCGATCGGCGGTGCGTCCGGACCATGGTCCTGGCGGTGGCGGTAGCGATCGGACTGCGACTTGCGCGTGTCGTCGTCGATGCGCCTGTCCGCGCTCGCGACCGGCCGCGCGCCGTCGCCACGCTTCGCCTTGTTGCCCGCGCAGCCGCCGAGCAGCAGCGCGGCGAGCATCATGCAGGCGAGCGTGCACCGATTCATCGCGTCGCGGCCCTGCTGCCGTCGGCGATCGCCTGCGCGAGCTGCCACACCGCGAGCGCGTACATCGGACTCTTGTTGTAGCGCGTGATCGTCCGGAAGTTGCCGAACACAAGCCAGTACTCGGGACCGCGTTCGCCTTCCAGTTTCAGCAGCGTCGACGGCGTGTCGGCGTCGACATGCGCGAGCGGCGCGTAGCCCCAGGCCTCCATCTGCTGCAGCGGGTAGACCGGATCGAGGCCGGGGTCGGGCAGCACGCGCGCATCGTCGGCTGGCTGCGCGCGCACCGCGACAGGCTCGCCGGCCTTCCAGCCGTGCTCGACGAAGTAGTTCGCGATGCTCGCGGTGATGTCGGGCATCGACGACCACAGGTCGATGCGACCGTCCGCGTCCTCGTCCCGGGCCCAGTTCGCGACGCTGGTCGGCATGAACTGGCCCCAGCCCATCGCACCCGCGTAGGAGCCGCGGAGCTCGTCGATCGGAAACGCGAGGTGCTGGTCGCCAAGCAGGAACAGGCGTTTCAGCTCGCCGCGGAAGAAGGTCGCGCGCGGCGGATAGTGGAAGGCGAGCGTGTAGAGCGCATCAAGAACGCGGTACTTGCCGGTGATGCGCCCGTAACTGGTCTCGACGCCGATGATCGCGACGATGACCTCGGGCGGCACGCCGTACTCGGCGCCGATGCGATCGAGCAACTCCCGGTGCGCGAGGTAGAAATCGACGCCATCGTCGATGCGGCCATCGGTCAGGAAGATCGGACGGTAGTCCTTCCACTCGCGCGTCTTCTCGGCCGGGCGCGCGATCGCCTCGAGGATCGAGGACTGCACCTTCGCGCCCGCGAGCGTGGCCAGTACGTCGGCTTCGGAAGGCCCGCCTTCGCGCGCGACTTCGGCCGCGAACGCGCGCTGCGCGTCGGACGTTTCGCCCGCGGACGCGCTGCCGCCGCCCACGGCGATCAGGAGGAGGACGCATGCGCACCAGGCGCGGAAAAGGGTTCGCATCGGCCTAATGTACCACCGCGGACGGGCGGAACCGCCCGCACCGCATGCACGCCACGCAGTTCTCCTACGCGCCGAGACGGCGAACGCGGATCGCGCGACGCGCGTCGTAGCGGCAGGATGCTTCGTGTTGCGCGCGGTCCGCGGTGGACCGCGCGGAGCAACACGCCAGTCCAGGGAGGACCACCATGCGCTTACATCCATTGCTTGCTGCAATCACCCTCGCCACGTTCGGCGCACAGGCAGTACCCTCGCACGCCGACGCGTGGCGGCCGCCATTCGTCGATCCGTACTCGTATTTCACCGAAGAGGCGCAGTACGAGGCCTGGTACGCGCTGCGCGCGGGGCTCGAGCTCGGCTTCGAGGACATCTGCGGCGACACCTTCTGCGAGGGCGACTACTCCAACATCGCGCCGCTGCGCTTCCAGTGCTCGGTGCAACTGCGAAGTGGCCGCATCGGAGCCTGCACGTGGAGCTTCGCGGCGAGCAACGAGGGCATCGATGCAGGCACGGGCGGGCTCTCGGTGGACGTCCCCGCGTGGAACTGCCCGATCACGCTCGCGCCGGACGTGACGATGGCGCAACTGCTGGTCGCGCTCGCGGGCGAGCAACCGCTGTTCATGCCGCTTCCGGGCGGAACGGACTCGATTTACGACCATCTGGTCGATTGCCTCTGAGGCGGTCGCCGGAGGCCGCGCCGCGCGTCCGCGCGGCGCGCGACTAGAGGCATTCGTGGGTACCGAACGGCGTGTCCCGCGCGTAGACCTCGGCTGGATACCAGTGGTCGCGATACACGCCGCCATAGTTCGCGAGGCGACCGGGCTGCGCGTTCGCGTTGACGAGGTTGTAGGCGAGGAAGCCGATCTCGGGCAGACCTTTCACGCACACGCGGCCGCGCTGCAGCGGGCCGCCGTCTTCGCCCTCGAGCGTGCGTGTCAGCGCATCCGGCAGCAGCACGTGGCCCGCGTCGGCGTACGGGTACAGGTAGGCGACGAGCCGGGAGCCGAACACGCCGGATGGATCACCGACGTCCTCCGGCTGCGCGAACGTGATCGCGTTCACCGCGTGGTCGAGGTGGAACGGGGCTTCGTACAGGCAATAGGTTCCGAGGCAGGTCGCGCCCTGGCGGTCGTAGATCCGCGGTTCGGCGAACTCCACCCGCGCGACGCCGGGCGCCTGGAACGGCACGACGAACGGAGGAAGCGCGATTGCACTCCCCGACACGGCGGGGTCGGTGTAGTAGCGCTGGGTCGGAAACGTGACGATCCAGTCGGTGCGCGCACCAAGCGCGGGTGCCGCGATGTACTGGTTGTGCAAACCATACCTGGCGAGCACGGCGCTGACGGCATCGATCTTGCGATCGAAGTGCAACGGACCGTAGCCGTCGATCCATGCATCGGCGCCCGCGGCGGATCCTCCGGCGTCCGCGAGCGACGGTCCCGAAGCATCCATCGCGGGCCCATAGAGCGGATCGGCCGAGAAGTCGCGCAGCGCGACGGCGTCATACGCGTAGTAGAGCCCCTCGCCGACGCTGATGATCGCGGCGGTCCCGTACAGCGCGCCGCCGCGATCCGTGATGTCCTCGAACATCGAACCTGGCAGTTCGCCGCAGGCTGGCGCCAGCTGGGTGATGTGCAGGTGGGTCGGCGTGCCAATGCCGAGCGTCGCGCCCGCGATCACTTCGATCAAGCCTTCGCGTGTACGCGCGGCGTCGTGCGGCCCGGGATCGGCGGACAGGCTGCCGCTGCCGTCGAACTCCGCCGTGGAGAACGTCGCGCCGGCCGCCGGGATCGCCGGTACGGTGCAGGACGGATCGGCCGTGCGCAGCAGCGCGTGGCCTCCTTCGCCCAGCGTGACCGCCGCGGTCCAGATGTCATTGCGATCGAGGTACAGGTCGAACTCGAGCACCGGGCGCCCGTTGTAGCCCTCGAGGAAGCGCACCCTTGCCACTTGCGGCTCATCCATGCGATTGCCGATGGTGAGCAGGGTGTCCTGGCTGCCGTTCGCCGTGTAGTACGGGAACAGCAGCACCTGCCCGCTGCCGTCGTGGGCGAGCGACACGGCGACCGCGGCTGGTGCGTGCGCAGCGAGCGCCAACGCCAGTGCCTGCAGATGCCCTTTCATGCGAAACCTCGCGATCCGGCGCGCGGACGCCCGTACGCTATCACAGCGACGAGCCGAGGACCTTGCGGTGCGCATGGATCGACATCAGCACGCCGAAGCCGGTCAGCATCGACACCGCCGAAGTGCCGCCGTAGCTCATCAGCGGCAGCGGCACGCCGACCACGGGCAACACGCCGGTGATCATGCCGCCGTTGACGACGACGTAGACGAACAGCGACATGCCGATCGCGCCCGCGAGCAGGCGTGCGTAGGTGTCCTTCGCCTCGGCCGCGATCCACAGGCAGCGACCGATGATGAACACGTACAGCGCGAGCAGCAGCAGCACGCCGACCAGGCCCCATTCCTCGGCATAGACCGAAAAGATGAAGTCGGTCGTGTGCTCGGGCAGGAATTCGAGTCGCGACTGCGTGCCGTTGTGCCAGCCCTTGCCCCAGATGCCACCGGAGCCGACCGCGATCTTGGACTGGATGATGTGCCAACCCTTGCCGAGCGGATCGGCTTCCGGGTCGAGCATCGTCAGCACGCGGTTGCGCTGGTAGTCGTGCAGGAACGGCCAGCCGATCGGCACCAGCGCGACGCAGACGCCGACGATCAGGCCGATGCGCCACCACGCGACGCCCGACAGGAACACGCCGAATGCGCCGCTCGCGGCGATCAGCAGGGCGGTGCCGAGGTCGGGCTGTTCGGCCACGAACCCGGCCGGGATCGCGATCAGTACCGCGACCACGCCGAGCGTGCCCCAGCCCGGCGGCAACGGCCGGCCATTGAGGTACCAGGCGACCATCATCGGCATCGTCAGCTTGAGCAACTCGGACGGCTGGAAGCGCACGACGCCGAGGTCGAGCCAGCGGTGCGCGCCGCGTCCTTCGCCGAGCAGGGCGACCAGCGCGAGCAACACGACGCTGCCGGCATAGAGCCACGGCGTCCACGCGCGCAGCGTCTGCGGAGGGATCCGCGCGATCAGCAGCAGCAATGCGAGCCCGAGCGCGAAGCGCAGTCCCTGCGCGATCACCTGGCTGCGGTCGAGGTCGCTCGCGCTGTAGAGCGTGACGAGCCCGATGCCCATCAGCAGCAGCAACGCGCCGAACAAGGGCAGGTCCAACCGAGGCTTGCGCCACAGCGTCGCGAGTCGATGGCGCAGTCGCGCGAGCGCTTCGTCGATCATCCGCGGCTCCCCCCCGACGCCGTGCCGCCGCCGATCGCCGGCGTCCCGCCATTGCGCGCGAGATCGCCCGGCAGCCAGGCATCGAGGATCTTGCGCACGATCGGCGCGGCATCGTGCGCGCCGCTGCGGCCGGCTTCGAGCGCGACGATCACCGCGATGCGCGCGTCCTCGGCCGGCGTGAACGCCTCGAACAGCACCTGGTGGCGCTCGATCGGGCTGGTGCTGATGCTGGTCCAGGTTTCGTCGGTGCGCGAGAAGCGCTCCGCGGTGCCGGTCTTGCCCGCGATCACGTACGGGAAATCCCGATCGATGCCGCGCGCGGTGCCACTGCGCAGCACTTCGATCATGCCGAGTTCGATCGCCTCCCAGTCGGCCTGGTTGCGCATGACGTTGGGCCGTGGGGGCGATGGCGGGACCGGCACCGGCGCCACGTCGAAACCCTGCTGCGCCGCCGACAGCAGGTGCGGCACGTGCGGCTCTCCGCGCGCGGCGAGGATCGCGACCGCATGCGCGAGCTGCAGCGGGGTCACCACCCAGTATCCCTGGCCGATGCCCGCGATCACCGTCTCGCCCGGATACCAGGGCTGGTTCATGCGCCCGCGCTTCCATTCGCGCGACGGCAGCACGCCGCTGCCTTCGCCATCGAGATCGATGCCGGTCGGCTGGCCGAAACCGAAGCGGCGCATGAATTCGCTGAAGCGGTCGATGCCGAGATCGAGCGCGACCGAATAGAAATAGGTGTTCGCCGATTGCGCGATCGCCTGCACGAGGTCGACGCGGCCGTGGCCGCCGCGCTTGTCGTCGCGGTAGCCGCGCGACTGGCCCGGGATGTGGAACTCGCCGGTCGAGAGGATGGTGTCGGAGGGCTTGCGGATGCCGTACTCGAGCCCGGCGAGGCCGACGAATGGCTTCATCGTCGAGCCGGGCACGTAGTTGCCGCGCAGCAGGCGGTTCAGCAGCGGCTTGCCCGGGTCGGCCAGCAGCGCGGCGTAATCGGCGCGCGAGATGCCGTTGACGAACAGGTTCGGATCGAAGCTCGGCACGCTGACCATCGCGAGCACTTCGCCGTTGCGCGGGTCGATCGCGACGGCCGCACCCGCGCGGCCCGCGAATGCGACTTCGGCCGCCTCCTGGATGCGCGCGTCGATCGTGAGGTAGAGGTTCTGCCCGGGCTTGGGCGGCACGCGTTCGAGCACGCGCAGCGGGCGGTGGTCGGCATTGACCTCCACCTGTTCGTAGCCGGGCTCGCCGTGCAGCCGGTCTTCATAACGTCGCTCGATCCCGGTCTTGCCGACGTGGCTGGTACCGGCATAGTCGCCGCGATCGAGCCGCGCGAGATCGTCCTCGTCGATGCGACCGACATAGCCGACCGTGTGCGCGAACTCTGCGCCGAGCGGATACGAGCGCGTGAGGTAGGGCACCACGTCGACGCCGGGAAACGCCCAGCGGCTGACCGAGAAGCGCGCGATCTCCTCTTCCGACAGCTTGAGCCGCAGCGGCACGCCCTCGTAGGAGCGCTTGCCCTTGCGCGTCGCGTGGAAGCGCGTCAGGTCGTCCTCGCTGAGCGGCACCACGCGTGCGAGCGCGTCCAGCATCGCGTCGATGTCCTTGACCTGCTCGGGTGTGACTTCGAGCCTGAAGGCCGCGACATTCTCGGCCAGCAGCACGCCGTTGCGGTCGTAGATCAGGCCGCGCGTCGGCGCCAGCGGGCGCGTGACGACGCGGTTCGCGTCGGAACGCAGGCTCAGCTCGTGATGGCGATCGACCTGCAGATAGGCGAAACGCAAGCCGAGCGCGACGAGGAACGCGACGATCGCGAGCATGCCGACCACCGCGCGGCGTCGGAACAGCGCCGCTTCGTGGCGACCTTCCTTCAGCGGTTTGAGCGTGCCGCGCATCACCACGGGCATGCCCTCGCGCGTACCCGTGCGGCACGCGCGGCGAGCACGCGGGCAGGCACGCGTTCGCCGTCGCGACGCACGCCTAGTCCTTCGCGCGCAGGCGCGTGCGCACGTCGTCGAAGAGCAGGTACACGAACGGCCACGCGAGCATGCCGGTCAGCGGCGACATCCAGAACGTGGCCGGCGGCATCGGCTCGCCCGCGAAACCACGCACCATCAGCGTGACGACGCGGTCATTGAGCAGCAACGCGAACACCGCGAGCGTCTGCTGCCAGATCGGGAAGAAGCGCAGGCGTGCGCGGAAGCGCAGCACGATGAAGGCGAGCACGACCAGCCGCAGCGCCTGCTCGCCGAGCAACTCGCCGGTCACGATATCGCCTGCGAGGCCGAACGCGAACGCAAGGCCGAGCCCGGCGCGTTCGGGCACCTCGATCGTCCAGTAGACCAGCACGAGTCCGATCCACCACGGCTTGAACGGCAGCATCGCGACCGGCAACGGCAGCAACTGCAGCAGGAACGCGAGCACGAGGCTCGCGAGCATCAACCATCCCTGCGCGCGCCAGCGGTTCATGCGCCGGGCTTCCGCGTTTCGGGAACGGGCGGACCCGCGGGCTCCGGCGAAGGTGGGCCGTAAGGCTGCGGCTGGTCGCCGAGCAGCAACACCTCTCCGCTGCGATCGAGCGCGGCTGCGGGCCGCGCGACCGCGGCGGCGAACATGCCGTCCTCGGAGTTGTTGACCGAGAGGATTTCGCCGAGCGGGAATCCCGCGGGGAAGCGTCCGCCGAGGCCCGAGGTCATCAGGCGGTCGCCGACCGCGACGTCGGCGCTGATCGGGATGTTGGGCAGTTCGAGCCGGTCGATCGCGCCGCTGCCGTACGCGACCGTGCGCAGGCCTGTGCGCTCGACCACCACCGGTACCGCGTGCGTCGGGTCGGTGACGAGCATCACGATCGCGGAGTCCGCGAGGACTTCGACCACCTGTCCCATCACGCCGTGTGCGTCGATGACGGGCTGGCCGATCGCGACGCCCTGGTTGCTCCCGACATCGAGCACGATGCGATGGCGGAACGGATCGAGGTCGACGTCGACGATGCGTGCGAACTGCACCGACAGGCCGAGGTCCTGCTGCGCATCGAGCAGCTCCTTCAGGCGCTCGTTCTGCGCGACCAGCACGTCGAGGCGGTTGAGGCGCGTCTGCGCCAGCAGCAACTGCTCGCGCAAGAGTCGGTTCTCGCTCGCGAGGCTGTCCTGCGTGACGACCGCCATGCGCGCGGCGCGCGCGACTTCGGACGGCAGCGCGGCCACGCGCCAGGCCGGCTCAACCAGGGTCTGGCCCACATGGCGGCGCAGCGACTGCAGCCAGCCGCCGCGGTGGTCGAGCACCATCAGCGCGACCGCGATCGCGAGATAGACGATGAGCCTCAGCGTGCTGGCCGAGCCCTCGGCGAACAGGGTGGCGGTGTCGGTGCGCATGGGCGGGGAATGGGGAATGGCGAATAGGGAATGGTGACGGCAGGTTCGGCGCGCGCATGGCGCTACTTACCATTCCCGATTCCCCATTCCCGGCTATTCGGGGGCGAAGAAATCGCTGCCGTGCTGGTCGATCAGCTCGAGCGCGCGACCACCACCGCGTGCGACGCAGGTCAGCGGGTCGTCGGCGACGTGCACGTGCAGGCCGGTTTCCTCGGAGATCAGGCGGTCGATGTCGCGCAACAACGCGCCGCCGCCGGTCAGCACGATGCCGCGCTCGGCGACGTCCGAACACAGTTCCGGCGGCGTCTGCTCGAGTGCGCTGCGCACCGAACTCACGATGCCCGACAGGGGCTCGTGCAGGGCCTCGAGGATCTCGTTCGAGTTGACCGTGAACATGCGCGGCACGCCCTCGGCGAGGTTGCGGCCGGAGACTTCGATCTCGCGCACCTCCGACTGCGGGAATGCGCAACCGATCTCGACCTTGATCTTCTCGGCGGTCGATTCACCGATCAGCGTGCCGTGGTTGCGGCGCACGTAGTTGATGATCGCTTCGTCGAAGCGATCGCCGCCGATGCGCACCGACTGCGAGTAGACGATGCCGTTGAGCGAGATCACCGCGACTTCCGAAGTGCCACCGCCGATGTCGAGCACCATCGAGCCGCGCGCCTCGTGCACCGGGATGCCCGCGCCGATCGCGGCGGCCATCGGTTCCTCGATCAGGTAGACGTCGCGCGCGCCCGCGCTCTCGGCCGATTCCTTGATCGCGCGGCGCTCGACCTGGGTCGAACCGCAGGGCACGCAGACGAGCACGCGCGGACTCGGGCGGAACATGCGCGCGCGATGCACCTTCTTGATGAACTGCTTGAGCATCTCCTCGGTCATCGTGAAGTCGGCGATCACGCCGTCCTTCATCGGGCGAATCGTCACGATGTTGCCCGGCGTGCGCCCGAGCATGCGCTTGGCGTCGCCACCGACCGCCGCGACCGAGCGCGGACCGCCCGGCCCGCGGTCCTGGCGGATCGCGACCACCGAGGGTTCGTTGAGGACGATGCCCTGCCCGCGCACGTAGATCAGCGTGTTGGCGGTGCCGAGATCGATCGAGAGATCGTTGGAGAAGAGTCCGCGGAGACCTTTGAACATGATGAGGCGCGAGCCTTGTGCGAAAGCGGGGAAAAGCGCGCGAGTCTAGACGCCATCGCGCGCGCGGGCAAGGACGCCGAGGTTAAAAATGCCTTGCGCGACGCTGGTTTCCGCGCGCTCGACGGCACGGCGATGGCGCTGGTCGAGCGCAGGCTGCCCGACTGCCTGCGCCTCCGTTTCGGGTACTCGCCTTCCGCCGCTCCCGCCGTGTCGGGTAAGATCGAGCGGTTTGGCCCGGCCCACCGCCGGGCCCAGGATGCGGATTCCCGAATGTCAGCACTGATCTGCGGCTCGCTCGCCTACGACACCATCATGGTGTTCCAGGACCAGTTCAAGAACCACATCCTGCCCGACAAGGTGCACATCCTGAACGTGTCGTTCCTGGTGCCGCGCATGCGGCGCGAGTTCGGCGGCTGCGCCGGCAACATCGCCTACAACCTCAAGTTGCTCGGCGCCGATCCGATCCCGATGGCCACCGTCGGACAGGATTTCGGCCCGTATCGCGAGTGGTTCACGAGCCAGGGCATCCGCCTCGACCACGTGCGCGAGCTGCCGGAGATGTTCACCGCGCAGGCGTTCATGACCACCGACCTCGACAACAACCAGATCACCGCGTTCCATCCGGGCGCGATGCTGCGCAGCCACGAGAACCACGTGCGCGACGTCGACGGCGCGACGTTCGGCATCGTCGCGCCGGACGGCCGCGATGCGATGCTGCAGAACGCGGCCGAGTTCGCCGAACTCGGCATCCCTTTCATCTTCGATCCGGGCCAGGCGATGCCGTTGTTCAACGGCGAGGAGTTCCGCCATTTCATCGAGATCGCGGACTACGTCGTCGTCAACGACTACGAATCGAACCTGCTGCAGGAACGCACCGGCTGGGACGCCGCGACGATCGCCTCGAAGGCGCGTGCCTACATCATCACGCAGGGTCCGCGCGGCTCGGTAATCCGCGCGGACGGCGCGATCACGCAGATCCCGCCTGCGCACGAGCGCCGCATCACCGATCCGACCGGCTGCGGCGATGCGTATCGCGCGGGCCTGATCTTCGGGCTCATGCGCGGCTACGGGCTCGAGGTCTGCGGGCGCATGGCCTCCTTGATGGGCGCGCTCAAAGTCGAGCATCCGGGCACCCAGAACCAGCGTTTCGACTATGCGGAATTCGCGGAACAATATCGCCAGCAGTTTGGCCACGCGCTGGGCTGAGGCCTGCACAGGAGGCTCCACGATGCCGATCCGATCCGTCCTTCCGCGCCTGCTCGCGTCTCTCGCGCTCGTCGCGGGCGTCGGCGCCTGCGCGGCCGAGGGGCCGCACGTCGAACTCGCGGGGCAGCGCTATTCGATCGAGATCGCCGAAGACGACGCGGCGCGCGCGCAGGGCCTCATGAACCGAACCGAGATGCCAGTCGACCACGGCATGCTGTTCGTTTTCCCCGACGACGCACCGCGCGCGTTCTGGATGAAGAACACGAAGATCCCGCTGGACATGCTGTTCTTCGATGCCGAACGACGCCTGGTCAGCGTGCAGCGCGACGTGCCGCCGTGCATCGCCGATCCCTGCCGCGGCTACTCCAGCGGCGCACCCGCGCGCTACGTGCTCGAGCTCAATGCGGGCCAGGCGTCGAAGCTCGGCGTGCATCCGGGCGACGAGCTGACGATCCATCGCTGAGCGGCGTCACCACCTGCCAACTGCCGTCGGGCAGCTGCCGTTGCGCACGCAGTTCATGCGCGCACGCGAGCCCGCAGCGATAGGGGACGAGCACGCCCGCGCGGGCATCGAGGTTCGCATCTTCGAGCGGAACGAATACCTGCATGTGGAACGCCTCCGTTGACCGATGCGCGCAGTCAAGCAGGCGTGTGTGCAGGGAGTGAGGCGGTTTGGTGGCGTTTTGCGGAGGATGGGGGGCGGAACAAGCGTGGCCGGTGCGCGCCTTCGGCCATTTGGCCCAAGACCCTGCCACTTGCTCACATCTCCGTCATTTCAAAGTCCGACTTGGTCACGCCGCAGTCGGGGCAGGTCCAGGTCTCGGGCACGTCTTCCCAGCGCGTGCCCGGCGCGATGCCCTCGTCGGGCCAGCCGTCGGCCTCGTTGTAGATGAAGCCGCAGACGACGCACATGAAGGAGCGGAACGGGACGTCGTCCTGCGCGGGAGCGGTGGCGGGGGGCATTCGGTTCCAGTCGGTCAGTCGTGCAGGACCCGCATTCTCGCAGCAGGCGCGGTCCGATCCAAGTCGCGTCACTCCGCCGCGCCGTGCGCGCCGAAGCCGTCGATGAAGATGCGGTCGTTCGAGGCGAAGCCCGCGCGCAGGTAGCTGCCGCGACCGGTCGCCCAGAGCACGCGCGCATGGCGCGTGCCGGGCAGGTCGAACGCGACGACGCCCGCGCCGCTCGTCAACGCGACGAGTTCGAGTTCGCCATCGCCATCGATGTCATCCAGCGTCGGCGCGGCGAGGCCGCCGCTCCAGGAGCCGCCGCGCGCGGCCGGCAACGCGAGCACGTGCAGCGCCTCGCCGCGGTGGTTGAGCACGTGCAGCCGGCCGGACTCGCCGTTGCCGTTCTGGCCCCAGCTCGTGAACAGCACCTCGGCGAAACCGTCGTTGTCGAGGTCGGCTACCACGGGCTCGGACGCGAAGTGGAATCCCGCGCCGGGGATCACGTACGGCCACGCGTGATGCTCGCTGCGATCGAGCCACCATGCATGCAGCTTGCCGTCGTAGCTCGGCAGCAGGATTTCGCCGCGACCGTCGCGGTCGAGGTCGGCCACGACGACGTTCGCGGCGATGTTCTGGATCACGCCGTAGTCTTCCGACAACGGCGCGCCGCTCGCGCCCTGCGGCGGCACCACGGTCCAGTCCCATGCAGCCGCGGCCCAGCGCGTGCGGTCCGCTCGCAGCAGCCAGACATCGTAATACAGGCTCTGGTACGGACTCGCATCGCAGTCGTAGACGTTGCCGGGCAGCACGAACTCGCGCGTGCCGTCGCCGTCCACGTCGGCGATCGCGGGCGAGGCGCTCGCGAAGTTCGGGCGATGCTCGATCCCGCATTCGGCATAACCGCGAAGGTCGGCCGCCTGGTCGACGTGCACGCCGACCTCGGCCCAGGTCTTGCGATTGCTGCCGTCGCTGCTCTGGCCATACATCGGATGCGCGCGCAACTGCACGCCGTTGCGGTCGAGCGCCGTCACGTAGTGGGTGTCGGTCGGCGCGAGCACGTCGACGAATCCGTCCGCGTCGAGGTCGGCCACCGCGAGGTTCTGGTTGTACATGCCGGCGCCGTACCCGGGCTCCCCCGCATGCCGCGCGGGCCAGCCCGCGCGCAGCGATCCATTCGCCGCGCGCACGGTCACCTGGTTGACCGAGGTGCTCGCCGCGACACCGGCGACCACCGCGAGGCGGCCGTCGCGATCGAGGTCGCCGAGCGCGAGCGAACGCACCTCGCCGCTCGCGAACGCGGCGACCGGCCATCCCGGTCGCAGGCTGCCGTCGAGGCGGTACACGCTGACCTCGCCGCCGCTGCGGCCCGCGACGATCTCGAGCAGTCCGTCGCCGTCGAGGTCGCCGACCGCGACGCCGGGCCAGACGCGCCCGCCGCTCTCGGCGCGCCATTCGAGCGCGCCGCTCGCGCCATCGAGCGCGACCACGTCATAGCTGCCTGCAACCACCTCGCGCGATCCGTCGCCGTCGACGTCGACGACCGCGGGCGAGCTGTACCAGCCGGTCTGGCACCAGCTCGCGAAACAGCCGCCGTGCGCCCACTTCGGCACCGGCGCGGCGACCTGCGCCGGAAGCGGCTTCGCGACGCACGCGAGCGCGATCGCAACGCAAGGGACGATCCATTTCATCGCAGCGCGCCTTCGACGTTCCCGGCCGCACTATAGTCCTGCCGCAAAGCCGGCGTTAGGATCATGCGCACGTTCCACGGACGCTTCCCGCGCATGGCACAACCGCATCCCGCGATCCGCGGCCTCTACGCGGTCACCGATGGCCCCCGCGTCGACCTCGTCGACGCATGCGCCGCGGCGATCGAAGGCGGCGCGGCGCTGCTGCAGTACCGCGACAAGGCCGGCGACGACGTGCGCCGGCTGCGCGAAGCGCGGGCGTTGCAGACGCTGTGCGTGGACCACGGCGTGCCGCTGATCGTCAACGACGACATCGAACTCGCCCGGCGCGTCGGTGCGGCCGGCGTGCACCTCGGCGAGCACGACGCGAGCCCCGCGCGAGCGCGAGCGCGGCTCGGCGAGCACGCGTTGATCGGCGTGTCCTGCTACGACTCGATCGAACGCGCGCGCGCGTTCGCGGCCGATCCCGCGCGCGTCGACTACCTCGCGTTCGGCGCGTTCTTCGCCTCGCCGACCAAGCCGGCCGCGCGGCGCGCGACGCCCGCGCTGCTGCAGGAGGCACGCGCGTTCGGCCTGCCGCTGGTCGCGATCGGCGGCATCGACGCGGGCAACGCGCGCGAGCTCGTCGACGCCGGCGCCGACGCGCTCGCGGTGGTGTCCGCGCTGTTCGGCGCGCGCGACGTGCGCGCGGCGGCGCGGCGGATCGCCTCGCTGTTCGAGCCGCGCGGTTCGTAACACAATAGGCGTTTCCTCGTCCCGGCCTGCGCCGGGATCCAGCGCTTCGCGCCTCGCCGCAGCGGTTGCGGTGCGCCTGCGCCACTGCCCATGGACCGCCGATGACCAGCAACCACGAACTCTTCCAGCGCGCGCTCGCGCGCATCCCGGGCGGCGTGAACTCGCCGGTGCGCGCATTCAAGTCGGTCGGTGGCGAGCCGTTCTTCACCGCGCGCGCGGACGGCGCGTACCTCTGGGACGTCGAAGGCACGCGCTACATCGACTACGTCGGATCGTGGGGGCCGATGGTCGTCGGCCACAACCATCCGCATGTGCGCGAGGCGGTCGCGCGCGCGATCCAGGATGGCCTGTCGTTCGGCACGCCCTGCCCGGCCGAGGTCACGATGGCCGAGGCGATCTGCGCGCTGGTGCCGTCGATCGAGGTCGTGCGCATGGTCAATTCCGGCACCGAGGCGACGATGTCGGCGATCCGGCTCGCGCGCGGCGCGACCGGTCGCTCGCGCATCGTGAAGTTCGAAGGCTGCTACCACGGCCACGCCGATGCGTTCCTGGTCAAGGCGGGTTCCGGCGCGCTGACGTTCGGCACGCCGACGTCGCCCGGCGTGCCGAAGGGACTCGCCGATCTCACGCTGACCCTGCCCTACAACGACCTCGACGCGGCCACGCGCCTGTTCGACGAAGTCGGCGGCGAGATCGCCGCGCTGATCATCGAGCCGGTCGCGGGCAACATGAACTGCATCCTCCCGCGCGAGGGCTACCTCGCGGGCCTGCGGGAACTCTGCACCCGACACGGTGCGCTGCTGATCTTCGACGAGGTGATGACGGGTTTTCGCGTCGCGCTCGGCGGCGCGCAGGAGCTGTTCGGCATCACCCCCGACCTCACGACGTTCGGCAAGATCATCGGCGGCGGCATGCCGGTCGGCGCCTATGGCGGCCGGCGCGACCTCATGCAACAGGTCGCACCGGCGGGACCGGTCTACCAGGCCGGCACCTTGTCGGGCAATCCGGTCGCGATGGCCGCGGGCCTCGCGATGCTCGAGTTGATCAGGACGCCGGAGTTCCACGCCGAACTCGACCGCCGCACGCGGCTGCTGACCGACACGCTGATCGCGGCCGCGGCAGAAGCCGGCGTGCCGTTCCATGTGAACCGGGTCTGCGGCATGTTCGGCCTGTTCTTCACCTCGCAGAAGGTCGAGACGTTCGCCCAGGCCACCGCGTGCGACACCGCGATGTTCAATCGCTTCTTCCATTCGATGCTGCGCCAGGGCGTCTACCTCGCGCCTTCCGCGTTCGAGGCCGGCTTCGTGTCGATCGCGCACACCGAGCAGGTGATCGCCGATACGCTCGCCGCGGCCCGCATCGCTTTCGCGGAGGCCGCGTCGCCCTAGCTTTACACATGGAAGGGTTTACTATCTGCCAGGAGCGCGCAGGATGCGTGCGCCGTCATCCGACGGACTGCAAGGAGATCCTCATGAAACCGATCCTGTTCGCGGGCGCGCTTGCGCTCGCTGTTGCCGGCGGCTACGCCCCGACGCTCCAGGCTGGCGCTCCGGCGACGACCGCGCCGGCCGCGGCCACGCCGGCTGCACCGAAATTGCATGCGGCGATGCGCGCACTCTGGCAAGGACACGTCGAACGGACGCGCGCGTATGCGCTGGCCGTCGAGGCCGGCGATGCAGCCGCGGCGGGCACCGCCGCAGAGGGCGTCGTCGCGAACGCGAAGCAGATCGCCGATGCGGTCGCGGGTTTCTACGGCAAGGAGGCCGGCGTCGCGATGCTGGACCTGCTCGCGGGCCACTGGAGCGGCGTGAAGGCCCTGACCGATGCCGCGAAATCCGGCGACACGGCCGGCGGCACCCAGGCGATGCAGGCACTCACCGCGAACGGGACCGCGATCGCGAAGTTCCTCGCCGGCGCCAATCCGAACCTGCCCGAGGACGCGGTCTTCGGCCTGCTCACCGCGCACGTCGCGCACCACCGGGCGCAGGTCGACGAGATCATGCGCGGCGACATGGCCGCGGAAGCGCAGACCTGGTCGGCGATGAAGGCGCACATGGACACGCTCGCCGACGCACTCAGCGATGGCATCGCGAAGCAGTTCGCGGACAAGGCGACATGAAACCGGTGACGGCGCTGCGCGAACTCGGGCCCACCCGGCACAAGCTGATGCGCGTGCTGCTCGCGGCGCCGCAGGGCGCCACCGTCGAGAACCTCTGCGACGCGCTGCGCGTGAGCCACAACGCGGTCAGGCAACACCTGACCGCGTTGATCACCGCGGGCTACGTCGAACGCGGCACCGCGCTGCCTTCCGGCGGGCGCCCGCAGGCGCGCTACGTGCTGCGCGCGGCCGGACGCGAGCTGTTCCCGCGCAATTACGCGCTGATCGCGACCGGCGTGCTCGAACACCTGTACGCGAACACCGGCAAGGCCGGCGTGCAGGCGATGCTCGGCGAGATCGGGCGCAGCCTCGGCGCAGCGGCCGCCGAGCGCATCCGCGCGGCCGACCCATCCGACACCGCGCAGGCGCTGGCGGGGCAAATGGACGCACTCGGTTACGAAGCGCAAGCCGTGCAGCGCGACGGCGAAACGCAGATCGAAGCCTGGAATTGCGTGTTCCACGCGCTCGCGCGCGCGCACCCTGACGTGTGCCGCTTCGACCTCGCGTTCATGGAAGCCGCGACCGGCCATCCGGTGCAGCACATGGAATGCCTGCTGCGCGGCGGCCACGCGTGCCGCTTCAGGCTGGCGCCGAAGTGAAGCCCGCCGCTCACCACACCCCGGTGTTCGGCATCGACTTCCAGGGCTCGGCAGGCGGCAGCGGCTCGCCCTTCTGCAGCAGCTCGATCGACACGAGGTCGGGCGAGCGCACGAACGCCATGTGTCCGTCGCGCGGCGGGCGATTGATCGTCACGCCCATCGATGCGAGGTGCGCGCAGGCAGCGTAGATGTCGTCGACGCGGAACGCGAGATGACCGAAGTTGCGCGCCGAGCCGTAGTCCTCGTCCGAGCCCCAGTTGTACGTGAGCTCGATCTCCGCCTCGGGCGACTCGGGCGCCGCGAGGAACACGAGCGTGAAGCGCCCGGCCTCGTGGTCCATCCGCCGCACTTCGCGCAGGCCGAGGCCATCGCGGAAGAACGCGAGCGATGCATCGAGGTCGCGGACGCGGATCATCGTATGGAGGTATTTCATCTTGGGGCCGGGAATGGGGAATGGGGAGGATTCGGGATCTGCTGCTTCGTGTCCTTCGTGTTGCCCTTCGCCGCTGCTCAGCCGCGCAGGAAGCGCGGCATGTAGTGTTGCAGTTGCGCGAGGCGGCGCAGCGGGTCGGTCATCTGCAGCAGGTGCTGCTTCTCGGACTGTCCGAGCGGCAGCAGTTCGGCGAGGCGGAAGCCGACCCAGCTCGCATCATCGAGGCGGCAGCGCTCGGCCTGCGCATGCGCTCCGCCGAGTTGTTCGAGCAGGCGCTCGAGGATCGTCGCGAGCAGGCCGTGCTCGGGCGGCACCTCGATCGCGGGTTCGTCGGGCCACATCCGCACCTCGCCATGCACGAGCCCGTTGTCGCGCACGCGCGTCGTCGCGACCTGGAAGCGCTCGCCACCGATCGCGCCGATGCCGAGCAGGCCGTCCGGCAAGGTGTAGAAGTCGTTGATGCGCGCGACCGTGCCGATCGCGGCCGGGACGGCCGGCTCGCCGGCCTCGCGCCCTTCGAGGATCAGGCACACGCCGAAACCCGAGCCGGTGCGCGAACAATCGCGCACGAGGTCGAGGTAGCGCGGCTCGAAGATGCGCAGGCTCAGCGGGCTGCCCGGGAACAGCACGGCGTTGAGCGGGAACAGCGGCAGGTCCGTCAGCATCGCGTGCAGTCTAGGCGCTGGCCGCGCCACAAGGAACCGGCCCGGAGCATCGGCGATCGCGTTCCGTCCTCAGTCGGCCGACATGCCCAGCGCGCGCACCTCGAGCGCGACGTCGCCGCGAACGGCGAGCGAGATACCGATGCCGTGCGGCGCGGCTTTCGGAAGCGGGATGCCGACTACGTGGTGCGAATGCGAGTCGGCCGGCGGCAGCACGCCGGTGGCGAGGACGTCGAGCGTGCGGCCTTGCGCGTCGAGCGCGACGACTTCCCAGCGCGCATTCGCGGGCGCGCCGGACAAGCGGTAGTCGAACCACAGCCGCGTGACGGCGCGCCGCGATTCGACGGCGCCGAGCAGGACCGGTTGCGGTCGTGCGAAGGTCCCATCGACGCGCAAGGCATTGCCCTCGACGCGTGCGGGCGCCCGCGCCCAGAGTGCACCCGGCAGCGCGGCGCGGCCATGGCGCTGCAGCGTGTCCTGCGGCAGCCAGTCGTTCGCGCGAAACAGCGCGCCGAGCACGCCATCGTCCGGCGCGTACACGCGCACCGTCGACAGCGGGCACTGCACCCGCGCGCGCGGCGTACCGAACGCGCGGTCGAGCAGCGCCGGATCGAACTGGTACTCGTCGATGAAGTCGATGACCGGCATCGCCGCGGCTTCGCGTGCGCGCGCACCGATCCAGTCGATGTTCTTGTTGATCGGCACCGAAACGAGGTCGGCCGACACCGAGAACACCGGCGCGCCTGACGCGAGCATCGCGGTCAGTGCGTTCGCGTGCCAGTAGCGCGAGAGGCCATGGTGCAGGCCGTGTTCGGCCTGCAGGCGGTCGATGCAGTCGGCCTGGCCGCGCCACTCGGTGCGCAACGCGCGTTCGCTGGTGTCCAGTCGCAGCGCGGCGAGTGCGGTCACGAGCGCGAGCGCCGCGTACGCGGCCCAGACCGGGCGGGCGCCGGCGCGACGCGCGAGCACATCGGCGAGCCACCACGCGAGCGGCAGCAACGGCAGCAGCAAGGTCTGCGCATAGCGAAAGCTGTCGAGTCCCGTGTGGCGCCCGAGCGCGATGCTCGCCGCGAGCGGCAGCAGCACGGCGCCTCCGATGAACACGGCCCCCGCCGCGCGCGCGGTATCGGTCGAATCGGGATCGGCTCCCGCGCGGTGGACGCGCAATGCCCGCACGAGCGCGGCGCCGAGCGCGCACAGGGCCGCCACCATGATCGCGCTGGCCAGCGCATGCGAGCCGAACAACGTCGCGAAGTCCGACGCCATCTGCACCGCCGATTCCGGCGCAGACTTGACCGGCCCATAGCGCGAGACGACGTCGGACTTGCCCGCGAACCAGCGCCAGGCTTCCGAGCCGCCCAGCACGCCGAGCGCGATCAGCGCGGTGCGCGCGCGCACGCGACGGTCGAGCACGGGCAGCACGGCGAGGCCGATCATCGGCAGCAGTGCGCTGATCGCGTAGAGCCGATCGGACACCACCATCGCCAGCGCGAGGGCGATCAGCAGCACGGCCGGGCCGCGGTCGCGCGGCGCGCGCTGCATGCGCAGCACGAGGCCGAGGCTCGCGAGCGTCGCGAGCAACGCGGCCGCGTGCGTCGACGGCACGAACAGGTACTGCGCGAGCCGGTCAAGCCACGAGTCCGGTTGCTGCAGCGCCAGCAGCACCAGCGTGAGCCAAGCCAGCACGAACAGCAGCCACGCGAGGCGTGCCGCACGCGGCGCGACCTGCCCGAGCACCCAGCGCGCTAGCAGCAGCCATGCGCCGATCTGCAGCATCGCGAACGCATTCACCGCCGCCAGCAACGGCATCATGGAGCGCAGCGCCCACGTCACGAGCAGGTCGGGGAACCAGTAGGGCGATTCGGGCAGCATCCATCCCGACAGCGCGTGCTCGCCCGCGATCGCGTCGGCGTACACGACGTACGGCATCACGATGTCCGAATTCAGCGCGAACGCGCCGCCGACGCCCGACAGGTACGCCACGCATGCGACCACCACGACTGCGCAACCGAGCAAGCCGTCCGCTACCGCCACATACCGATCACGCATCGAGGGATTCCGTCAGGGTCCGAGGGGACGCGGTCCGAACCGCGCAAGCTTGAAGCACGAAGGACACGAAGAAAAGATGGAGGACTGAAACACGGAGCACGCGGAGGAACAGCCAGGAGAAGTCCTTGTGGGAGGGACTTCAGTCCCGATGATTTTCACCTTCAATTGCACCCGATCGCGCACGCGCATCGGAACCGAAGTCTCTCCGTCGCATGCTTCGTGGGAACCCGGAAGATGCGACACCTTTGGGCACCCGAAGCGAGAAGCATCGCGCCTTCGCGCTCTCCCGCGAGGGCGGGGATCCCTTGCATTGCGGCTTCTTTTTTCGTGGCCTTCGTGTCAGGCATGGAACGCCCTCCTTCGCGTGCCCGGCGTGCTCGGTGTTCCACGCGTTCGCGCGAGGCCGAGGCGCGGTCACCCGAGCCCGGCGAGGAACCGCCGCGGCGCATCCTCGAAGCCGCCGTTGGACATGAACACGACATGGTCGCCGTCGCGCGCCTCGGCCAGCAGCAGCGCGAGCAGCGCCTCGACGTTCGCGGCCGTGCGGCCGCGGCCGCCGAGGGCCGCGGTCACGCGTTCCGCGTCCCACGCGAGTTCGGGTCGCTGCAGGAACACCACCGCGTCCGCATCGCGCAGGCTCGGCGCGAGCTCGTCCGCATGCGCGCCGAGGCGCATCGAGTTCGAGCGCGGCTCCATGCCGACGAGGATGCGCGCGTCACCGACGCGCGCGCGCAGGCCAGCGAGCGTCGTCGCGATCGCGGTCGGGTGGTGCGCGAAATCGTCGTAGACCTCGACGCCGCGCTGAACGCCGATCCGCTCCATGCGCCGCGCGACGTTGCGAAAACCCGCGAGCGCGTCGAGTGCAACCGCAGGCTCGACGCCGACCGCAGCAGACGCGACGATCGCCGCGAGCGCATTCATCACGTTGTGGCGGCCCGAAAGTGCCCAGTGCGCTTCGCCGATCTCGCGCCCGAGATGCGAAACGATGAAGGTTGAACCGTCCGCCGAGGTCGGGCGCGCGCGCCACTCACCGGCGTCGATGCCGAAGCGCTCGACCGGCGACCAGCATCCCATCGCAAGCACTTCTGCGAGCCGCTCGTCCTCGGCGTTCACGACGAGCCGGCCGTTGCCCGGCACGATCCGCACGAGGTGGTGGAACTGCCTCTGGATCGCCGCGACGTCCGGAAAGATGTCCGCGTGGTCGTACTCGAGGTTGTTGAGGATCGCGACCGTCGGGCGGTAGTGCACGAACTTCGAGCGCTTGTCGAAGAACGCGGTGTCGTATTCGTCGGCTTCCAGTACGAAATCCGCAGCCGAAGGCTGCCACGATCGTCCCTCGCCCGCGGAGCGGGAGAGGGGGGGACCATCGGCGGACGCCGATGGTGGGGTGAGGGACGCCGCGCCCTCCACCCGCGCCGACAACCCGAAGTTCGCCGGCACGCCGCCGACGAGGAATCCGGGCGCACGGCCGGCCGCTTCGAGAATCCACGCGAGCAGCGAGGTCGTGGTGGTCTTGCCGTGGGTGCCGGCGACCGCGAGCACGCGGCGCCGCGCGAGCAGCGTCTCGCCGAGCCATTGCGGGCCGGAGACATAGGGAAGCCGCGCATCGAGCACGTGCTCGATCGCGGGATTGCCGCGCGACAGCGCATTGCCCACGATCACGAGGTCGGGCGCCGGATCGAGGTGCTCGGCGCGGTAGCCCTGCTTCAGCGTGATGCCGAGCGCCTCGAGCTGGGTCGACATCGGTGGGTAGACATTCGCGTCGGAGCCCTCGACCTCGTGCCCGAGCTCGCGCGCGAGTGCCGCGATGCCGCCCATGAAGGTGCCGCAGATGCCGAGAATGTGGATGCGCATCCGCCCAGCATAGTGCATGCGCATGGCGGCGGGACGGCGTGGCGCGCGCTGCAGCCGCGTCCTCCACCCACTTCAGGCAGCCGTCGCGACCGTCCCGTCCGACAGCAGCGGAACCGACGCACAGAACGGACCGCCATCCCTGCCCGTGCCGCGGACACTCGCCTGCAACCGACCGTTCCTCGCGATGACTTCTGCACGCACCGACTGCACGCTGCGAACCCGATGCCATTGCAGACCCGGCACCACGCCCCTGCGTCAGGTCGCGATGCTCACGCGCGGAGCCATCGTCACCCACACGCAGCGCATGCGCGAACGCATCGACAGCGACGATGGCGAACTACGGCCTCAACGTTTGACATGAAAGGCTCGACCCGGCTTTCCGGTGCGTCCTCTCGATGGAAGGGCCGGGCCGGCACCTACGCACGAGTGGCCTCAATCTTGCCGAGAAGCCACTGCAGGCCAGCCAAGTGCTGTTGATCGTGGCTGCAGAGATAGTGCACCAGGCTTTGCAGTGATAACTGCCCGTAGCCTTCGAATTCTGCTGTTCGGCGAAGCTGTTCGGGCGAGAGGCCGGAGACAAGGGCCAGCGTTTGCGACCGAGCTTCACGGAACTCGGCAAACGCTGCTTCTGCGCTTTGGGTGGCATACGAGCGATCCCGCGCCAGTGCGTCCGTGTCCAGGGATTCGAGCAAGGGATGGAGCTCGTCGAGCGTTCTGCGGAAGCGCTCGTGGTAGCCGAGAACTGAACCGCCCCGGCTTTCGTGGAGGCTGTTTGGTTTAAGTCACGCCGTCTCCGCAACCCGCGACTCAGCGAGTTGCCGGTAGTAGTTTGCCTCGGCTTCGGCGGGCGGGATATAGCCGA
>SEHB01000006.1 GCA_004143945.1 Lysobacteraceae bacterium | reverse complement strand
ATCTGGAAGCCCGAAGCCGGCGTCAGCGTGAACTGCGTCGTCGCACCATCGGCCACCGACTGCGGCGTCGACGGGCTGATCGTGCCCGACGGGGTGCCGACGCTCGGGGTGACCGTGTGGTTGCCGCCACCGCCGCCGCCGATCGTGACCGGCGCACCACTGGTGTCGTGGCAGTAGTCGACGAGCGTAGCCGGGAAGCCCGGATTCGCGCCGCCCGCGGTCGTGGTCAGGTGCGCGTAGCCGTAGCAGGTGCCTGCCGCGCACTGGTAACGGAAGCCGAGGTAGCCGTCGACGCCCGCACGGAACGACGTCATCGCACCGTTCGTGCGCGACCAGGTCGACGCCGGACCCACCACTGCGCCCGCCTGCAGCACGCTGTAGTCCGCACTCGTCGTCGTGGGCGCCACGCCGGCGTTGACTGGCGGTGCATTGGTCCACCACATCGTCAAGCCGCCCGAGCTGTAGAGGTTGATGTCGTAGCCCGTCGCCGGGTCGTCATCGATCAGCGCGCCGGTGGCCCAGTTGATCGAGAAGCCGTCGATCGTCGCAGGCAGCGCATGGTTGATCGGAGCCGAGCAGACGAAGGTGCCGCCCGAGTTCACGGTCAACGTCGCGCTGGCCGGGGCTGCGCTGTCACCGAAGTCGGTGCTGAGCGCGCCGGCCGGGATCGTGTTGACGAAGCTGCCATTCGCCGGTGCCGTGACGGTAGCCGTGACCGTGCACGAGCCGCTGGCCGGGATCGTGCCGCCGCTCGCGAGGCTGACCGTGCTGCCGCCCGCGGTCGCGCTCACGCTGCCACCACACGTGGTCGAAGCATTCGGCGTCGGAGCGACGACCACGCCAGCCGGCAGGTTGTCGGTCAGCACGGCGTCGAGCGTGGCGACGCTCGCGTTCGCATTGGTCAGCGTGATCGTCAGCGTGCTGGTGCCGCCGGTCGCAATCGTCGTCGGCGCGAACGCCTTCGACACGGCCGGCGGAGCCCCGGTGGCGCAGAACTCGATCGCCGCCTCGACTGCGGCGAGCGCGTTGATCTCGCCCCAACCGGTCGCCTGGTTCGGGATGTTGCCCGGACCATCCGACGGGCTGCCGGTGTTCACCGGAATCGCCGTGGCCGTGTTCATCATCAGCGTGCCGGTGACGCCGTAGTTGCCCTTCAGGCACGGCGCCGCACTCCACATCAGCGCGACGACGCCCGCCGCGTGCGGCGCGGACATCGAGGTGCCGTTGCTGAGGTAGTACGCGGTGTCCGAGGTGTGGTCCGCGGCGCGGATGTTCACGCCCGGTGCCGACACGTTCGGCTTGAGGTTCGCGAAGCCAGCCGGATCCGGATAATTCGGCAGGCCCGTATTGACGTTGTCGGTCGGACCCTTGTTCGAATGCGGCGCGTACAGGCCGTTGTCCTTGCCGGTCGAACCGATGCCGAGCACCTTGCCCGAACGCGCCGGGTTGCCGACGGTGTTCAGCGGCGGGTTGTTCGGATAGCCGCAGTTGGACGCGTTGCCGTTCGAGAAGATCGGCACCATGCCGGCCGCGATCCAGCCATTGATGACGCCTTCGTACCAGTTGTCGTAGGTCTGGCCGCAGTCGCCCCACGAATTGTTGACGACATCGGCGTGCTTGGTCGGATCAGGCGACGCACCCGCCGTGTTGGTCGGCGCGAGTGCGAACTGGCCGCATTCGAGCAGGCCCGCGTCGGTGGCGCCCGAACCATTGAAGCCGAAGCCGATGCAGGCCATCCACTTCGCGTCCGGCGCGACGCCGGTCTGGTTGGCCGCACCGTCGTCACCGAGCATCGTGCCCATGGTGTGCGAACCATGTGGATGCGAGGTGCGCGGCGTGGCGGAATGGTTGTACGGGTCGTACCAGTTGTAGTTGTGGGTGTAGCTGCCGCCGCCGTTGTTGCCGCGGTACTTGCCGACCAGCGACTGGTGCGTGTAGCGAACGCCCGTGTCGATGTTCGCGACGACGATGCCGGCGCCCTTGAAGCCCAGCGCCCACACGCTCGGCACGTTGATGTGCGTGAGGTTGGTTTCGATCGCGAAGGTCTGCCACGGCGCCGGCTGCGCGTCCGGCTCGACCGGAAGCGGGATCTCGCGCTGCAGGCGGATCTCCTTGACGTTCGGCGCAGAACGCAGCGCATCGAGCATCGGCGCGCTCATGCCCGCGATCGCGATGCTGTTGTCGATCCACAGCACGGTGTAGTCGTGCGCGGATTCGCTCAGCCGGAACTGGCCCGCGAGCGTCTGGCGCGCCTGCGCCTGCTGCGTGTCGGCGAATGACTTCAGGGTCTCGTAGACCCAGGTCGCGCGCGCGTCGCCACTCATGCCGAAGGCGGAGGAAAGATCCGCCTCGCCGCGGAACTTGACCAGGACTGCGGGTGCTTCGCCGCGACTGACCGCGGTGAGCAGCGCGGGATCGATCTTGACGGTGGTGAACGATGTTTCGTCGACGGCGGCCGCTTGCGCGATGTTGCCCGCTCCGGCCAGTACGGTGGCGGTGGCGATCGACATCGCCAGCGCCAGCGTCCGCGGCCATTGCGAGCGCACGCCGCCCTTCAATGCTTTCGACATGGAGTGAATCCCCGGGGGTTGTTCGACTAGGGGCGCATCGAGTCACCGGCGTACCGCATGACACACACCGGTGGTCAGGAATGCGGGAATGCACGACGCGAAAAGTCGCGCCGTCCATCCACCTGTGTAGCGCAAGCTTCGAGTCGGGTCAACAGACGCCGCCGTACGCGATGCGCGAATCGAATACGATGCGCGACTGCCGCCGACATCCGCGAACGCCATGCCCCGACGTCCTGCCGTGCGCCTGCTGGCGCGACTGCTGCTCGCCACTTTCCTGATCGCAAGCAGCCTGCTCGCCGCGGGCACGTGGTTGCTGCGGGGCAGCATGCCGCAGTACGAAGGTCGAGTGGCCAGCACCGCGCTGCGAGCCCCGGTCGTCGCGGAGCGCGACGCGCTCGGCACGCCGACAATCCGCGCGAACGACCGAACGGACATCGCATGGGCGCTCGGTTATGCGCACGCGCAGGAGCGCTACTTCGAAATGGACCTGCTGCGTCGTCGCGCGGCGGGTGAACTCGCGGAGCTGTTCGGCGAAGGCGCCCTGAGCGCCGACCGCGACGCGCGCGTGCACCGCATGCGCGCGCGCATGCGGCAGGCCTACGAAGGATTCGACGACGCCGCGCGCGAACCGATCATCGCGTACGCAGGCGGCGTCAACGCGGGGCTCGCCGCGCTCTCCGTGCGGCCATTCCCGTACCTGCTGACCGGCACCACGCCGACGCCGTGGAACGAAGTTGACAGCCTGCTCGTGGTCGCCGCGATGGCGTTCACGCTCAACGATGCGACGAACGCGCGCGAACTCGCATTCGGCCGCATGCATGCGGCCCTGCCCGAAAGCGCGTGGGCCTTTCTTTCCGCGCAAGGCGGCCGCTGGGATGCGCCGATCGCGGGCGCGGCACTGAAATGGCCGGAGCCACCGCGTGCCGACGAGATCGACCTTCGCACGCTCGATCCTTCCCTGCTCGGCTCGACGCAACCCGACGACGGCGTGCGTGGCAGCAATGCGTTCGCAGTCGCGGGCGCGCTCGCCGGCGGTCCGGCGCTGGTCGCCGACGACATGCACCTCGACCTGCGCGTGCCGAACCTCTGGTTCCGCGCACGACTGGTCTACCCCGATCCGCGCGATCCGCGGCGCACGATCGACGTCACCGGCGCATCGCTGCCGGGCGCGCCGGCGATCGTGGTCGGCAGCAACGGCGAAGTCGCATGGGGATTCACCAACGCGTATGCCGACGTGACCGACTGGGTGCGCGTGACGCGCGACCCGGCAGATGCATCGCGCTATCGCACGCCCGATGGCTGGCAGGCATTCGAACGGCACGACGAACTGATCCGCGTGAAGGGCGGCGATGACGTCGAGCTCGAAATCGAGGACACGCGCTGGGGTCCGCTGCTCGCGACCGATGCCGACGGCACGCCGCTTGCGCTGGCATGGAGCGCGCGCGAGCCCGGCGCGATCAACATCGAGCTGACGCGGCTGGAGCTTGCACGCAGCGTCGACGAGGCTGTCACGGTCGCGCACGCGAGCGGCATTCCGCCGCAGAACTTCATCGTCGGCGATCGCGCCGGTTCGATCGCGTGGACGATCGCGGGACGGCTGCCGCGCCGCGTCGGTGATGCGGATCCGCGACTGCCGGGCGACTGGTCGCAGGCGGGCAGCGGTTGGAACGGATGGCTCGATCCGGTCGAGATCCCGCTGATCACGAACCCGCCCTGGCAACGGCTCTGGAGCGGCAACCAGCGCGCGGTCGAAGGCGCGGGGCTCGCGCGCATCGGAGATGGCGGCTACGACCTCGGTGCGCGCGCGATGCAGATCCGTGACGGATTGCGCGCCCGCGATGCCTTCACGCCGGCCGACCTGCTCGCGGTCCAGCTCGATGACCGCGCGCTGTTCCTGCAGCATTGGAAGGATCTGCTCGAAGCCGAGCTCGCACGCATGCCGGTGTCGGCCGAGACCACCGCGATCAGGACCGTACTCGCGCAATGGGAGGCGCGCGCGTCGACGGGGTCGGCTTCATATCGACTCGTGCGCAGCTGGCGCAACGAAGTCGTCGACCGCGTGCTGGACGGCTTCGCTGCAAAGGTGCGCGCGACGTATCCGGATTTTTCGATGCCGAAGCTGTCGCAGGCCGAGCACGCGGTGTGGAGCCTGCTGCAGCATCGACCTGCGCACCTGCTGCCGCCCGGCCACGCCGACTGGAACGCGTTCCTCGCCGATTGCACGAGGCGGGTCGGCGAGCGGCTCGGCATCGATGACAGCGGAGCCACGCCTCCGACCTGGGGCGAGCGCAATACCGCACGCATCGTGCATCCGGTGTCGCGCGCGCTGCCCGCTTTCGTCGCGCGCTGGCTCGACATGCCCGCGGATGAACTGCCCGGTGACAGCCACATGCCGCGCGTGCAGGGCCCCGCGTTCGGCGCATCGCAGCGTTTTGCCGTCGCACCCGGACGCGAGGCGGAAGGCTACTTCATGATGCCCGGCGGACAGAGTGGTCATCCGCTCTCGCCCTATTACGGCGCAGGCCATGCCGATTGGGTTGCGGGACGGCCGACGCCGTTCCTGCCGGGACCCGTCGAACAGATCCTTCGCTTCGAACCCGTGCGCCAGGACTGACGCGCGAAGCGCTCCCGCGGACGCTGCGGACCGCCGCAAAAAAAAACCGCTGCGACCTCGCGATCGCAGCGGTTCGGATGCCGGCGCTTGCGCGCCGCTCCGGATCAGTTTCCGGGAACCAGCGTCGCGACCTCGAAGGCGGCCGGCGTTCCCGCCTGGGCGACATTCAGTCTTGCCTGGCCCGCGACCGGTGCGCGATTGGACACGAATCCGAACGAATACAGCGAGCCCCAGTCCAGCGTCGGGCGCTGCTCGCGCGCGTTCCAGCTCGCCGAACGACCGTTTGCAGTCCACTGCACGCGGCCGCCGGTGGTGCTCGTGCGCCAGTCGGTCGTGGCGTTCGCATCGCCGTCACGGAAGGCGGTGGCCGAGGCCGTCGCGCCCGCGGGCAGCGGCACGCTGAACGTGTCGAAGCCCTTGTTCGAGAGCACGCGCAGGTTCGGTTCGCTGCCGGTGGTCACCGCGCGCGCGAAGTCGAAGTTCATCACTGCGTACTCGTAGCGCCAGCTGCCGCCACCGAGGTCGGTGACCTTGACCGCGACCTTCGCATGGCCTTCCGGCGCGACGATTTCCGTGTTCATCGCGTTCGGGCCCGGGCTTGCCGGATTCACCCAACGATCGATCGCCGCGCCGAGCTTGTAGTTGGCCTGGCCGCTGAAGGTCCAGTTGCCGCTGCTGTAGACCGGCGTGCCGGTGACGGTCGCCATCGAGTTGTAGATGTTGATGTCGTCGCGCGCGACGTACCAGGAATCCATCAGGTAGGTCGCGCCGGGATTGGCGGTCGCCGAGACCTGCGATTCCGGGACCTTCATGCGGCGCGTCCACGAGTCGTTGCCGTTGCCGTTCTCGACGCCGTTGCAGTCCGGATCCCAGATCGATCCGCAGCGTCCCCACTGCCCGGTCGCGGGAATGATCTCCGAACGCGGGCCGAGGTCGCCGGGCGCATCGTTGTTGCCGGTGCCGTAGGTGTCGGTACAGCTGCGACCGAGCGAGTGCGAATCGCGGCAGCTGTCCGCGCAGTTGCCATTCGTCGTCAGCCACGCGTGCTTCACGCTGGAGCGACCGATCTGCTCGAAGCTGCCGTCGGCATTGAAGCGGTACAGGTTCCAGATCAGGTACGGATGCTGGTCATTGTTGTACGGCGGGACGTTGCCGGTGAACATCTGCTGCCAGCGGATGTTCGCCGTGTAGAGCGCCGAACTCGTGCCGAGCGGATCGCCGCCGATCGTCTGCTGCTGGCTGCCGCTGTTGACGTTGTTCTTGAGCGTCGACGACGGCGCCCACGCGATCGTGCCGTCGCCACCCGACGGTCCGTCGCAGTTCTGGCAGCCCACGGGCGAAACCGAGAAGCCCTGCATGAACAGGTCGGCCTGGTAGGTCTGGCCAGGCGCCTCGGGCACCGCGACGCCGGGCCATGGATACGGGCTGCACGTGCCCGCGACCGCATCGCCGCCCTGCACGAACACGCCCGCGTCGACCGCGAAGTCCGCGACGATCCAGCCGGCAGCCTGGGGCTGGCCGATGCGGCGCGCGAACGCGGCCGACATGCGAAGGTCCGATGCCTTCACCGCGAGGGTCTGGCGGTTGTCGACGAGTTCGAACATCACGCGATCGATGTAGAACCACGCGCGCCCGTCGGCGCCGACGACGTCGAGGATGCCGGGCTCGTTCGCGCGCACGCGCATCGTGAGGTTGCGCAGATCGAGTCGGCTGCCGTCGGGCAGGCGCAACATGTAGCCGCCGCGCATCTGCAGCGAACCGCCGCTGAAGCGCTCGAGTGCGCCGTAGCGCACGAGGAAATCGAGGCCGCCGCTCTCGCGCAGGCCGAACCACTCGTGCTGCCGGCGGTCGGTCGTCGGGAGCATCTGGTCACGCTCGGCGTCGACCGCGATGCCGAGGTTGCCGAGCAGGTCGTGGTTCCAGCGCACGCCGACTTCGCCGCCCCAGGCGGACCAGGTCTGCGTGCCCTGGCTCGACCCATTCCCCGCGCGATCGATCACGCCGGCCAATGCCGCCGTCGGCAGGCAGGCCGCGGCGATTCCCAACCCAAGCAATAGCTTTCTCATCGTCACCCTCTCGAAACAATTGAAGTCGCCCGCGCGCAGCGGCACGCGGGCAGTGGGCAGGTCCTCTGCGGGGCGGCGTCAGGGCGCCGCTTCGAAACCGTCCTCGAAGATCATGTCGAGGTCAGGTTGCACCTCGACTGAAACCGCTACCTCGATCACCGAGTTCTGCGGGTCATTGCTGCGTACGCAGACGAGGGCCGAATGGTTGCCCTGCGCGAGCGCGGCGGCATCGACACTCACGTCGATCACGGCGTTCGCACCGGCCGCGACGCTGCCCGCATCCGGACTGATGCCGATCCAGGCCACCGCCACCGGGGTAGCACACGACGTGGTCGCGGTATCGATCGTGTAATCGAGCGAGCTGCCCGGATCACCGGTATTGGCCAGCGCGAAGCTGTCGGTGGCCTGCTGGCCCTCGACCACGATCACGTCGATCGGACCGCCGCTGACGTTCGCGGCCGGGATCGTCGGTTCCGTTTCGACCCAGGGGCCGAACGGCACGATGGTCGGGCCGCGGCGCTTGCACACCATCGAGTCCTGCGGCAGGCAATTCCCGCCGCTACAGCCGGGTGGCCATTCGTTGTTCGAGGTGTCGCGCACCGACACATGGTAGTAGAACGCGGTCCCGACGTTGGTGCCCACCAGGCTCTCGCCATTGACGAGCACATCGTCGTCCATCGCGCAGGCGCCAAGCGGATTGTCGGAACGGTCGCCGTACTCGTTGTCGTGCTGGCGCGTGGCCATGATGTCGACGTTGTGGAAGCCGCGCCCGGAATCGTTCGGCGCGAGCAGGCTGTCCTCGGGACCGGGTTCGAAGCGGTAGCCGTTGCCGGTGGTCGCATTGCGCACCGACCAGGTGACGGGGCCGCCGCCCGGACCGCCGGTGACATCGCGCAGGTCGCTGAACTCGGTCGTCTGGTCGACGTTGTCGATGCTGATCACGTTCTCGACCGAGTTGTCGATCGCGAATTCCATGCGCCAGTAGTTGTGGTGCCAGTGCGTGGTCTCGTTGCCGGTGCCGTCGTTGTTGCCGAAGCCGAACTCGGGCTCCATCCGGCCATCGGCGTAGAACGTCCAGCGTGCGGTGTACTGGTACCACGCGGCCGCGTGCTGGGTGGTCAGGGTGACGTGGTCGCCACCGTCCTCGACCGCGACGCCGGTGAAGCAATCGGCGGTTGCATTGGGATAGCCGGGCAACTGGAATGGGCAGTTGCCGTAGGAAATGAGCGGCTTGTCGGAGCGGTCGCATGACGTGGTCGCGTTCTGCGGATCGAGCGAGATGCCGAGGTGGTTCTGCACCGCGTTGTCGGACAGGAAGTTCGCATTGTCGTCCTTCCAGTCGCGATAGCAGGTGCTGCCGTTGTATTCGGCGAACAGCATCGGCGCGTGCGCGCGATTCAGCACACGGTGCCCCTTGAAGTGCACCTGGCGCAGTTCCATGCCCGAGCCGTCCGGTCCCACGCTCTGGCTCGGCGGCAACCAGCACATCTCCCAGATGGGATCGGTCGCCGGCCAGCTCAGCAAGGTCCCGTTGCTCGCGCAGTTCGGGGCATCGGCGAGGGCGGATCCCGCCACGCCGCTCCCGAGCAGCAACAACAGGATCGACAACGATTTGGTTCTGCGCATCACTTGCTCCCCATGGAAGGTGTTGCAGTCTTGGAGCGTGTACCCGGATCGAAATCCGGATAGACGACCCGGTCACGTTGCAGGTCGACGATCGCTCGCACGATCGGCGTGAAGCCGCCATCCGTGGACAGCGTGGCATAGATGCAGCGCGTGCCCTTGTCGCAGTAGCGATCACCCGGAATGCGCATGACGAATCCGCCGGCCCAGATCACGACGCCGGGTTCGCTGGCGACGCCCTCGAGCGTCGGATAGCCGCGGACGAGGTCCTTGACGCGCTCGTCCTCGAGCGGCGTCAGGCGCATTTCCGCACCCGGAAGATCTTCTGTCGTCAGCAACGCGCCCGACAGGTCGTAGGTCCTGCGGATCGCGGTGCCACGCTCGTAGTCCCAGGCCAGCTCGATCTCGCGGTGGACTTCCTTGCCGTCGATCATGAAGAAGTCGCCATAACGGCGATTGATCACGATGCCGCGCATGCGCCCGCCCGCATCGACCTTGCTGGCGACGAGCTCGGGTGCATCGGCCGCCGGTCGAGGACCCTGCGGCGACGTCGTCGCGCACGCGCAGAGCAGGCTCGCGAGCACGCCGGGCAGGCAGTGAAAGATTCGATTCACGTGGTGCGGTCTCCTGTTTCCTGCCTCGTGGTTGCCGGCCGATCGCCCAATCGAGCCAGGATTCGTCCCTCGGCGCACCCGCGGAATGCCGTCGGTGCACGAACCCCCTATCTGCGTACCTGCCGCGCGGCGACCACCGTGACCGCGCCCGCAGGCTCGGGCGGCGACTTGCCGTGCAACGGGTTGCTCCACAACTCGTACATGTATGCGCCGCGCGAGAGCGCCTGCGGGCCGACCTTGAACGGACGATCGGCGCCGCCTGCGCAGAGGTCGTTCTCCGCGGGGATGGCGTGTTCGATGGCCTCGTCGCGCAGGAATTCGATGTACTCCCTGCTCGACACCTGATGATAGAGGGTGGCGGTCGCCGTGAGCGGACCCACGGTGCCGGCCGGCACGCCGAAGGTGTAGCCCGCCTGATCGAAGTTGACCAGCACGCCGGAACCCGGCGCAGTCTCCGGATACGCCGCGGCGACCGGGGGCACCTCGAGGCCATCGGGATCGTCGGTCGACTTCGTGCGGAAGCCGATCGGCGGAATGCGGTTGTCCTTCGCCACGCAGTTGTTCAGAACGAAATGGAACTTCTTCGCGCCGCCTTCCTCCACCTGGCACGACTGGGTGCCCGCGTTCCAGATGCCCTGCAGCACTTCGTAGACACGCGCCTGCGTGTCTTCGGTGAGGGTGGCCGTGGCGGCATCGTAGGCGCCGCTTTCGGCGACGATCTGGTTGGCGGCGTCGCGCACCTGCACGTTGAGCCACATGCGCCGCCCTTCCGAGTATCCCGTCGGCAGCTTGTGGCCACTGAGGTTGGTGACCTTGACCTCGAGCGCGATCGAACCCGCGCTTCCGGGACCGGCGGGCAGGTACGAGGTTATCGCGGCTGTCACCTGCGCGCTCGACTGCAACATCTCCCTCGCCGAGGCGATCGTGCGGTCGAAGTCGGCGGGTTGCTGCAGCAGGTCGCTGCCGAACTCGGCCTTGATGATCCCGGGCATCCACGCATTCGCGCCCGCGAACACGTGCACCGGCAGGTTGCCGGTGCGCGAACCGGCAGGGTTGAACTCGCAGGCTTTCGCGAGCGGGTCCACCGAGGACCACATGTGGCAGTCCTGGCAGTGCTGCGCCTTCGCGACCGTGGGTGTTCCGTGCGGAACGTCGCCGAAGCCGTCGCGCAGGATCGCTTCCGCGTACAGGCCGCGCGTCCATTCGGTGTAGGTGCGTTCGATCGGGAAAGGCCGGCCCGTATCCGTGCCGTCGGCGAGCACGAGGGTACGCAATGGCCCTTCATCGGTATCCGGCGTCGTCACGTCGTGGCAACTGCCGCACAGCGCGGAATCGGCGTGGTAGTCGGACTGCGCCCAGCCGTGCGGGGCCGTGAGCGGATCGCCTTCGGTGTATCGGTACGGCCCTCGGCGGCACGGACCGAACGATCCCGGCACGTTGTCGCAGGTCAGCGAATCATCGAGCCAGGCATTCGCGTTGCCGCTGATGTGCGGCTCGCCATTCGGCCCCTGCGGCATCAGGCGATGGCAGTAATGGCAGTCGACGCCCGAGTAGTCGTTCGACTTGCGATCCTTCTTGGCGTAATCCCCCTGAAGCTGGCAGCCACTCTCGCCGCCGGGGCCGGCGTCGCCGCCGAAGCCGTTCTTCACCACGCGTCCGCCGTACCAGCCGCGCGGCGTATGGCATCGCAGGCAGTAGTCGCCCACGCCGGGCTTGCCGATGCTCGCGGCGTCATTGTTGGCGACGTCGAGCGCGGCCCAGAACAGCGGGTCGCGCAACGCATTCGCCATCATCGACCCGCCCCAGCTCGAATGCGGCATGAACGCATCATTCGCCGGATCGAGGCTGCGGTGGCAGTCGGTGCAGGTACTCACCGATGCAAGCGCGGCATCGAGGCCCGGCTGGGTGCCATGCGGCGTGAAATCGAGCGCGAGCGCGATCGGCAGCGCGGCCATCGCCGAGCTGCCGATCACCCACGCCAGCCAGCGCGCAGCGCGACGCTTCGCGTTCTGCATCGGCGCCGCCGTCCTCGAGCTGACCGCCTGAAGCATCGTCACGGCGCCGCTTCGAACCCGTCCTCGAAGATCACGTCGTTCGGATCGAAGGGTTCGGGCACCAGCGTCGCCACTTCGTATGCCTGCGGCGTGCCGGCCTGCGCGACGCGCAGCGACGAACCGCCCTGCACCGGCGGCGCTGCGACCGTCACCGAGAACGTATACAGCGAGCCCCAGTCGAGCGTGGCACCCTCGGGCGCTGTCCAGGTCACGCGGTCACCGCTCGTGTCCAGCGTCCACGCGCCCGCATTGTCATGGGTGCCGTTGCTGAATTTCGAGGCGAGCAGTGCCTGGCCCGACGGCAGCGGAATGCTGAAACTGTCGAAGCCGCGATTGCTGACCACGCGGGGATTCGGGCCGTTGCCGCTGCCCTGGCCCTGCAGCACCGCGCGCGCGAAGTCGAAGTTCATGACCGCGTAGTCGTAGCGCCACACGCCGTCGCCGAGATCGGTGGCCTTGACCGCGACCTTCGCGTGGCCTTCGTTGACGTCGAGTTCGCTGTTCGCGCTGTTGGCCGGCGGATTGGCCGGATCGACCCAGCGGTCGATCGCAGCGCCGAGCCGGTAATTGCCCTGGCCGCTGAAGTTCCAGTTGCCGCCGCTGTAGTTCGGCGTGCCGGTGACCGTGGCCATCGAGTTGTAGATGTTGATGTCGTCGCGCGCGATGTACCAGGAATCCACCATGTAGCTCGCGCCCGGATGCGACGCGGCCTCGACCTGCGACTCGCGCACCTTCATGCGTCGCGTCCAGCTGTCGTTGCCGTTGCTGCTTTCGTTGCCGTCGCAGTCCGCGTCCCAGATCGAGCCGCAACGACCCCAGATGCCGGTGGCAGGCACGATTTCGGAGCGTGGCCCGAGGTCGCCTGGATTGTCATTGTTGCCGACGCCGTAGGTGTCGCTGCAGCCTCGGCCGAGGATGTGCGACTCGTTGCAGCTGTCGAGGCAGCCGCCATTGGTCGTCAGCCACGCGTGCTTGACCGAGGAGCGACCGATCTGCTCGATGCTGCCATCCGCATTGAAGCGGTACACGTTCCAGATCAGGTACGGGTGCTGGTCGTTCTTGTAGGGATCGAACCAGGTCGGCGGGCTGCCCGTGAACATCATGTACCACGCGATGGTCGCCGTGTGCAGCGCCGTGCTGGTACCCAGCGGATCGCCCGCGATGGTCGCCTGCAGGCTGCCGTTGTTGACGTTGTTCTTGAGCGTTGATGACGGCGCCCACGCGATCGTGCCGTCGCTCGCGCCGCCGGGCCCGTCGCAGCTCTGGCAACCGACCGGGCTCATCGAGAAGTTCTGCATGAACAGGTCCGCCTCGTAGGTCTCCCCGGGCGCTTCGGGCACACCGACGCCGGGCCACGGGTACGGGCTGCAGGTGCCGGCCATCGCGTTGCCGCCTTGCACGTAGACCTCCGAATGCAGCGCGAGGTCGGCGATCTCGATGTCTGCGAGGTCGGGTCGCCCGATGCGCGCAGCCAGTGCGGGCGCGATACGCATGTCCGCGGCCTGGATCGCGAGGCGGCGATCGCCGTCGACGAGTTCGAACATCAGGCGATCGATGTAGAACCAGGCCTTGCCGTCGCCACTGACGAGATCGAGGATGTTGTCGCTGCCCGCGCGCACGCGCAGCGAGGCATCGCGCAGGTCGATGCGGCTGCCGTCGGGCAGGCGCAGCGCGTGGCCACCGCGCATCTGGATCGCGCCCTCGCTGAAACGCTGCAGGATGCCGTTGCGCACGATGAACTTGAGGCCGCCCGCTTCGCGTACCTGGAACCATTCGTGCAGCCGGCGATCCCGCATGTCGACGCGCTGGTCGCCCTCGAGCACCTGCACGCCGACGGTTTCGAACAGGTCGCGGTTCCAGCGCAGGCCGAGGTTGCCACCCCACGCCGACCATGCCTGCGTCGACTGCGACTGCGCGTCGGCCTTCTGCGCGGTATCGATGACACCCGCGGCGGCCGGACACGCGAACGCGACGGCGAGGACGATCAGAAGCTTCTTCATGCAATTCACCCCATCATGTATGTCACGGGCGTCGCTGCGGACGCCCCCGTCAGGCCGCGCGGCGCTGCGCGTCGCTCAGGGCGACGCCTCGAAGCCGTTTTCGAAGATCACGTCGTTCGGATCGACCACGTCGGGTACGAGCGTCGCAACCTCGTACGCCGCCGGCGTACCCGCTTCGGCGACGCGCAGCGCGGACGCACCTTGCGTCGGCGCGGCCGCGAGCGTGACCGAAAACGAATACAGCGTGCCCCAGTCGAGGCTCGCGCCGGCTGGCGCGACCCACGCCAGCTGGTCGGCGGCACGATCCACGGTCCATGGATCGGCGGCATCGTGGGTGCCGTTGCTGAACGAGGTGGACACGACCACCGCGCTCGTCGGCAGCGGGATCGCGAATCGGTCGAAGCCGCGGTTGCCGAGCACGCGCGGATTCGGCCCGCTTCCGTCCGCGGGTTGCATCAGCGCGCGCGCGAAGTCGAAGTTCATCACCGCATAGTCGTAGCGCCAGTTGCCGCCGCCGAGATCGGTCGCCTTGACCGCGACCTTGGCGTGGCCCTCGGGCGCGACGAGTTCGGTGTTCATCGCATTCGCGCCCGGCGCCGCCGGGTTGACCCAGCGGTCGATCGCGGGACCCAGTTTGTAATTGCCCTGCCCGCTGAAGTTCCAGATGCCGCTGGCGTAATTCGGCGTTCCGGTCAGCGTCGCCATCGAGTTGTAGATGTTGATGTCGTCGCGCGCGAGGTACCACGAATCCATGATGTAGCTCGCACCCGGATGCAGCGTCGCCGCGACCTGAGACTCGCGCACCTTCATGCGCTGGGTCCAGAAGTCGTTGCCGTTGTCGGACGGACTGCCGTTGCAGTCCGCGTCCCAGATCGAACCGCAGCGACCCCAGATCCCCTTCGCGGGCACGATTTCCGAACGCGGCCCCATGTCGCCCGGGCTGTCGTTGTTGAAGGTGCCGTAGGTGTCGCTGCAACCGCGACCGAGGATGTGCGGATCGTTGCAGCTGTCGAGGCAGCCGCCATTGACGGTCAGGAAGGCATGTTTCACGCCGGAGCGGCCGATCTGCTCGATGCTGCCGTCCGCATTGATGCGGTAGAGGTTCCAGATCAGGTACGGATGCTGGTCATTGGCGTACGGATCGACGTTGCCGGTGAACATCTGCTGCCAGCGGATCGTCGCGGTGTACGGCGCCGTGCTGGTGCCAAGCGGGTCGCCCGAGACGGTGGGCTGCAGCGTGCCGTTGTTGACGTTGTTGCGCAGCGTCGAGGAAGGTGCCCACGCGATCGTGCCGTCGTTGCCGGCCACGCCGTCGCAACTCATGCAGTCGACCGACGAGATCGAGAAGTTCTGCATGAACAGGTCGGCCTGGTAGGTCTCGCCGGGCGCTTCGGGCACCGCGACGCCGGGCCACGGATACGGGCTGCAGACGCCCGCGATGGCTGCGTCGCTGCCTTCGACATGCACCTGCGTCGTCAATGCGAGGTCTGCGACCTCCTGGTGCGCGGCGTCGGCGCGACCGAGGCGGCGCGCGAGTTCGGGCGCCATGCGCACGTCCGCGGCCTGGATCGCGAGACGGCGCTTGCCGTCGACGAGCTCGAACATGAGACGGTCGGTATAGAACCACGCCCGGCCGTCTGCACCGACGAGGTCGATGATCCGGGGATCGCCGCTGCGAACGCGCAGCGTGAGCTCGCGCAGGTCGATGCGGCTGCCGTCGCGCAGGCGCAGCTGGTAGCCGCCGCGCATCTGCAGCGAACCCTCGCTGAAGCGCTGCAAGGCGCCGTTGCGCACGATGAAGCGCAAGCCGCCGCTGTCGCGCAGCGCGAACCACTCGTGCCGGCGCGCGTTGCTGCGCGCGAGGCGCTGCTCGGCGACCGGCTCGACCGTGAGGCCGAGCAATTCGAGCAATGGGCGGTTCCAGCGCACGCCGACTTCGCCGCCCCAGGCGGTCCAGGCTTGCATCGCGTCGGCTTCGGCCTTGCGCGCCTCGTCGATCACGCCTGCGTGAGCGAACGCGGGCACGCCGCACACGACGAGCATCGCGCCCAAGAGACGTCGTTTCATGCTGGTCCACCCCGGGATGATGGAGATGCGCGCCATGCGCGCATGCGACTGGTTCGATGAACGCCAGTCACCGAATCTAGCACGCAGGCCAGGAAGCCGCACGCTGCGGGGCGGGAAACTACGACTTAGGTCGTAGGTGCTGCCGTACCTCGGCGGATGGAGTCGTTCAGGGCGTGGTGGTGACCGCGTCGTAGCCGATCAGCTCCGGCGGCGACTTGCCGTAGCCCTGCATCAGCGGTCCGTCGAAGCCGTCGGTGAACACGCGATCGCCGAATTCCTTGCCGCTCCAGAGGTCGTACATGTACTGCCCGCGCGTCTTGCCTTGCGGGCCGACATCGAACGGTCGGGCTGCCGCGCCCGAGCACATGAGGTTCTCGCCCTGGGTGCCGTTGGCGACCGCCTCGTCGCGCAGGAACTCGATGTATTCCTTGCTCGCGGTCTGGTAGTAGAGCCGCGCGGTCGCGGTCAGCGGGCCGACGGTGCCGACCGGCACCGCGATCGTGTAGTCGACCGTGTCGTAGTTGACGAGCACGCCCGAACCCGGCGTCGTCTCCGGATAGAGGCCGGCCGGCACCGGACCGACCTCGTACGCGTTCGGATCGGCGACCGTCGCGGGCTTGAAGCCGAGCGGCGGAATCCGGTTGTCCTTCGCGATGCAGTCGTTCAGCACGAAATGGAACATCGGCTTGCCGCTCGCGTCGTCGACGTCGCAACTTCCGCTGCCGTTGTGATCGTGGATGCCCTGCAGCACTTCGTACACGCGCGCCTGCGCATCCTGCGCGAGCACGCCGGTGGTCGGGTCGTAGCCCGCGCTTTCGTGGACGAGGCCACCGTTCGCGTCACGCACCTGGAGGTTCAACCACATGCGGCGACCTTCGCCGTATCCGCTCGGCAGCTTGTGCCCGCTGTTGTTGGTGACGCTGACGCGCACCGACATCGAGCCCGTGCCGGCGCCGGGCGGCGTATAGGATTGCAGCGTCGCATCCACCACGGCCGCGGTCGCGAGCAGGTCGCGCGCCCACTGGATGGTCTGGTCGTACGTCGCGGCGCGCTCGGGGCCGGCCGATTCGAGCCCGGCCGCGTACTGGCCCTTGATGATCGCGGGGATCCAGGTATTGCCGCCGACGAACTCGTGGACGCCGAGGTTGCCCGCGCGGTTGCCGCCGAACGAGCACGCGCTCGCGTTCGGGTCCTCGCTCTGCGGCATGTGGCAGTCCTGGCACTGCTTCTCCGTCATCGCGGGATACGCGCTGCGCTGCCATTCGGCGAACGTGCGCTCGATCGGGAACGGAATGCCGGTGTCGGTGCCGTTCGCGAGCTTGAGCGTCTTCAGCGGGCCCTTGTCGGTGTCGGGCGAGGTGACGTTGTGGCAGGTGCCGCACATCTCGCTCTGCACGTGGTACTCGGAATAGACCCATGGATGCGGTGGCGCCCCGCCGCCGCCCGGATAGTCGTACGGGCCGCGCCGGCAGGGTTCGAAATCGCCGGTGTTCGCGCACGGCGCGTCGTCGACCCAGATGTTCGCGTTCTCGGTGTAGCCGGGTTCGCCGAGCGGCCCGGTCGGCATCATGCGATGGCAGAAGTGGCAGGTGAGTCCGCCGAAATCGCTGTTGAGGTCGTCGGGCGAATCGTACTGGCCGACCAGCAGGCATCCGTTCGCACCCTGCTCGGGCGTGCCGGGCAGCGGATTGAAGCCGGGCTTGACCACGCGGCCCTCGAGCCATCCGCGCGGGGTGTGGCAGCGCAGGCAGAAATCGCCGGCGCCCGGGAAATCCTTGTTGGCGACATCGAGCGCGGCCCAGAACAACGGATCGCGCGTCGCGTTCGCCATCATGCTGCCGCTCCAGCTCGAATACGGGCGGAACGCGCGCTCGCTTGCGTTGTTCGCCGAATGGCAGGACGCGCACTGGTCCGAGACCTGCAAGTCGTTGGCGAGCCCGGGCTGCGTGCCATGCGGCGTGAGGTCGATGCTGCCCGCGGGCTGCAGGTGCTGCGCGACCTGCCACCAGGCATCCCCGGCGCTGGCGTCGTGCGCGACGAAGATCGACAGCGCGAACGCGAACAGGTGGCGGAAGGGCAACGCGATCGATCGGGACATGTGCGGCATCGTCTAAGGACTGGGCGGTTTGGCGCTCGGCGCCGCGGGGCCTGGCAGCTGCATTGCATGCACCTGTTCGGGTGCCTGCGGCATCGCCGCGCCTGCGAGTTGCACTGCAGCGACGCCTGGCGCGACCGCGGCGACGAACTCGAAGTGACGGAGCATGCCCCATTCGAGTGTATTGGCAAGGGACGGGGCCGTCCATTCCACGGCGCGACCCCGCTGGCGACCGCGCCACGCGCCGGCGCTCGCATCGCCGAGTCCCGCGGACGCGATCTCCTGCGCGCGCACGCCGGCAGGCAGTCGCACCTCGAAGCGCGCGAAGCCGCGATGCGCAAGCAGGCGCAGGTCGGGTTCGCGTGCGTGCGCCGGATCGATCGCGACGCGCGCGTAGTCGAAGTTCATCACCGCGTACTCGTAGCGCCAGCGGCCGCCGCCGAGGCTGGTCGCCTTTGCAGCGATGCGCGCGCGTCCGTCGCGTGTCGCGAGTTCGCGATTGGCCGAATGCGGTGGCGGCCGAGCGCGGTCGACCCAGCGATCCAGCGCGGGGCCGACGAAGAAGTCGAAATGCGGCGGCGTCGGATCGACGAGTTGCACCGACCAGTTCGCGCCGAGCTTGCGCGGCCTGATCCGGCGATGGCCGATCGTGTTGTAGAGGTCGCCGTCTTCCCGCACGAGATACCAGTACTCGAACAGGTAGTCCGCGCCGTCCGCGAGCGGCGGCAGCAGGTCGCGTTCGCGCGCGAGCAGCCGATGCTGGTAGAGATCCTGCGCGCCACTGCCCGCGTCCATGCGGCCGTCGCAATCGGCGTCCCAGGCCGAGCCGCAGCGCGCCCAGCGCACGCCATACGGGATGATCTCGGCGCGCGGCGCGAGGTGCTGCGCGCCACCGCCGTTGTCATTGCTCGCGAACGAGTAGATGTCGTCGCAGCCCGGCCAGAACACGTTGCCACCCGCGCAGCCACAGTTGCGGTTGACCGAATAGAACGCGTGCTTCGCGCCGGAAGCACCGATCTGGCGGATGCGCCCGTCGGCACCGATGCGGTACAGGTTCCACACCAGCACCGGATGCTGGTCACCGCCATGCGGCGGGTGGTTGCCGCTGAAACTCGCATGCCACGGAATCGCGGTCTCGCCGACGTTGCGCAGGCTCGCATCCGCGCCGATCACGACGAAGCCGTCGTCGTCGCTCGCCGTACAGGCGCCGCCATCGGGCAACGGCGGACGCCCGCATCGCGGCGCGTAGACGGCGTCCCAGAACCCGCTGAGGTTGGAGCGGATCAGCGCGACATCGGTGCGCAACCCGGGCGCCGGCCACGGTGCGCTGCAGGCGCGTCCGGCCTGTGCGCCGCCCGTGCCTTCGATCTGAACGACGAGGTCGAGCGAACCGACGACGAGGTTCGCGCGGGCCGCCTCGCCGAGCACGCGCGCGAAATGCGGCGACAGGCGCAGGTTCATCGCACGCATCGCGAACCGGCGCGGCTCGCCCTCTTCGACGCCATGGTGCGCATGGTCGGCACTGAACCAGACCGTGCCGCCTGCGTCGACGAGCTCGAGGTCGAGCGGCGCCGCGGAAGACGCGCGCAGGCCGAATCCCGCAAGGCCGATGCGCCGGCCCGCATGCGTGAATACGGGCCCGCCCGCGTACTGCAGCGTGCCGGCGCCGAGCGCGACGACGATGCCGTCTTCGAGGCGCAGGTCGAGGTCGCCTTCGCGCGCCTCGTAGCGCGCGCGGTGCTGGCGCCGGCCGCGAACGCCGTCGATGACGTCGCGCGCGCGATCCGCGCCGGCGAGCTGCAGGTCGAGCGCGGCGAGCGCGTCGGGATCGAGGCCGATCGCCACCTCGCCGCCGGCGACGCGCATCACCGAGGTCGCCGCCGGCCCTGCCGGTGCGGCCGTCACGGTCGAGAGCGGAAACACGAGTGCAGCCACCACGAGCCATCCGTTCAACGCGGTCCGCATGCGCGCGACGCCCCGGGCGAGACAAGGCCGCGATGGTGCCATCGTCGCGCGCACCGCGTCAGCATGTCGGTCGTTCCCGTCGGCAACCTGCGTCGCATGCACCTAGAATGCATCGACTGCGAGGCACGAAGGACGATGGACGATTCCACGACCGCGCTCGACCGGATCGCGAGCTTGATCGCGAGCGGTCGCCCCGAACTCGCGGCGAGCGAGGCCATGCACCTGCGGGAGCGCCTGCCCCGCCAGCCGGAGGCCGCGCGGCTGCACGGCATCGCGCTGTTCCAGCTGGGACGCATCGCGCAGGCGCGCGATGCGCTCGAGCACGCGCGTTCGATTGCTCCCGCATCGATCGAGGTGCTGTGCAACCTCGGCAGCGTGCTGCTCGCAGGTGGCGACGCAGCGGCTGCACGCACTGCACTCGAGACCGCGGTCCGCCTCGCGCCCGCGCACCCGGCGGCGCTGAACGGTCTAGGCAACGCGCGACTCGCCGCAGGCGACACCGCGGGCGCGCGCGATGCCTATGCGGCGGCTACGCGCGCGGCGCCGGGCTACCTCGGCGGATGGTGCAACCTCGCCGCGGCAGAACTCGCGCTCGGCGACGCGAACGCGGCCGAGCGCTCCGCGCGCGCGGGACTCGCGCTCGCGCCGGGGCATCCCGAAGCGCTGCTCGTGCTCGGCCATGCACTTGCGGCGCAGCAGCGCCACGTCGATGCGTTCGATGCCTACGAGGCTGGCGCGCGCTCGGCGCCGCGTGATGCGCGTTTTCCGTACCAGGCGGGGCTCATGGCCGAAGAGTCGGGTCGACCCGCGCAGGCCGCGGCGTGCCATGCGCGCGCGCTCGAACGCGACCCCGGACTCGATCCCGCGCTCGCGCAACTGGTGTTCGTGCGTCGACGCCTGTGCGACTGGGAGGGGCTCGACGCACTCTCCGCGCGGCTCGCCGCGCGCGTCGCCGCGGGCGCTTCGGGCATCGCGCCCTTCGGTTTCCTCGCCGAAGATGCGGGCGCCGCCCTGCAGCTGCGTTGCGCGGCCACCCAGGCCGCCACGATCGAACGCGCGGTCGCGCCGGTGCGTGCGGCGCGACCGCTGCGGCTCGAGCGGCGCCGCGCCGGCGACCCACTGCGCGTCGGATTCGTCGCGAACGGCTTCGGCAACCATCCGACCGCGCTGCTCGTCGTCGCATGCATCGAAGCGCTGCGCGACGAGGCGCTCGATCTGCACCTGTTCTCGACCGCGCGCGACGACGGCGGCGCGCTGATGCAGCGCCTGCGCGCCGCAGCGCATGCCTGGCACGACGTGTCCTCGGCGACCGACGAAACGATCGCAGCGCGCGTGCACGCGGCCGGCATCGAGGTGCTGGTCGACGTCGACGGCTACTGCCAGGGCTCGCGTCCGCGCGTGTTCGCATTGCGGCCGGCGCCCTTGCAGGTCAACTGGCTCGCGTACCCCGGCACGCTCGGCGCGCCATGGATGTCCTACGTGATCGCGGACCGCATCGTGTTGCCGCGCGCGCACTGGCCGCATTTCGCCGAGAACGTGGCCTGGCTGCCGCGGTGTTTCCAGCCGTCAGACACGACGCGACGCATCGTCGCGCCGCAGCCGCGCGAACGCCACGGGCTGCCCGCGGACGCGGTCGTGTTCGCCTGCTTCAACAACAGCTGGAAACTCAATCGGACCACGTTCACGCGGCTGCTCGCGGTGCTGCAGGCGGTGCCGGCGGGCGTGCTGTGGCTGCTCGATGGTCCCGACGACGCGAACGCGCGGCTGCGGGCGGAGGCCGCGCGCGCGCACATCCCGCCCACGCGCCTCGTGTTCGGCCCACCGTTGCCGCACGAGCAGCACCTCGCGCGCTACGCGCATGCGGACCTGTTCCTCGACACCGCGCCGTACGGCGCGCATACCACCGCATCAGATGCACTCTGGGCCGGCTGCCCGGTGCTGACCTGCCCGGGCGAGACGTTCGCATCGCGGGTTGCGGCGAGCCTCGTGCATCACCTCGGGCTCGACGAACTCATGGCAGCCGACGACGACGCATACGTCGCGATCGCGGCGCGCCTCGGGAATGATCCGGCTGCACGCGCGGCGCTGCGCGCGCGCGTCGCCGATGCGCGCGAGCGCGCGGGCCTGTTCGACATGCGCGGCTTCGCACGCGATTTCGCCGGGTTGCTGCGCCGGATGGCCGAGCGCGACCGCGCCGGACTCGCGCCCGCGCCCCTCGAATGAGGCCTGGCGCAGGCGAAGCCACGGGTGCCTTTGCAGCGGGCGTCGCCCACGCTAGGCTGCGCGCATGACCGCCGCCGATGCCTTCGTTCCGCTTCGCCTGTGCGTGCTGACCGTTTCGGACACGCGCAATGCCGGCAACGACGGTTCCGGCGATTATCTCGTGCTTTCGCTCGGCCAGGCCGGGCACCTGCTGCACGAGCGGCGCATCGAGCGCGACCATCTCTATCGCATCCGCGCGGTCGTCGCGGACTGGATCGCGGACGAAGCCGTCGATGGCGTGATCGTGACCGGTGGCACCGGTTTCACCGGTCGCGATTCGACGCCCGAGGCGATCCTGCCCTTGCTCGACAAGCAGATGCCGGGCTTCGGCGAGATGTTCCGCGCGTTGAGCTTCGAGGAAATCGGCACCTCGACCCTGCAGTCGCGCGCATTCGCGGGCCTCGCCAACGCGACCTTCGTGTTCTGCCTGCCCGGCTCCACCTCGGCCTGCCGCACGGCCTGGGAGCGGCTGCTGCGCCCCCAGCTCGATGCGACGACGAAACCCTGCAACCTCGCCGGATTGCGTCCGCGCCTGCGCGAGTGAGCCGTCGTGGCCGGGTCGCGCCGTGCGCAGCGTCACCTCCACTCCAACCGGGATCCCGCCGTGAAGGAACAGAAGAAGCCGGGGTACAACGATCAGATCGAGCGCATGCACGACGACCTGCTCGACCTGCAGCGCTGGATCATCGCGCACGGCAAGCGCGTCGTCGTCGTGTTCGAGGGTCGCGACGCAGCCGGCAAGGGCGGCGTCATCAAGGCGATCGAGGAGCCGCTCAATCCGCGCCACGTGCGCACCGTCGCGCTCTCGAAGCCGAGCGAACGCGAAGCCACGCAATGGTATTTCCAGCGCTACGCGCGCCACCTTCCGGCCGCGGGGGAACTCGTGCTGTTCGACCGCAGCTGGTACAACCGCGCCGGCGTCGAGCACGTGATGGGCTTCTGCACCGATGCGCAATACCGGCAGTTCCTCGCCGACTGCCCGCTGTTCGAGCGCCTGATCACCGCCGACGGTCTGATCCTGCTGAAATACTGGCTCGCGGTCGACCAGGACGAACAGGAGCAGCGCTTCGCCGAACGTGCGACCGATCCGCTCAAGCGCTTCAAGATCTCGCCGGTCGACCTCGAGGCACGCAAGCGCTACGTCGATTACGGCAAGGCGCGCGACACGATGTTGAAGGCGACGCATGCGAAACATGCGCCGTGGTTCGTGGTGGACTTCAACAACCAGAAGCGTGGCCGCCTCAACCTCGTCGCCCACCTGCTGCGGCAGCTGCCCGAACGTGCGCCGCCCGACAAGCCGCTGAAGCTGCCGAAGCTTCCGCGCAAGCCCGCGCGCGAGAAGCTGCGCGATCCGGATTTCTGGATTCCCGAAACGTTCTGACGGCGCGGCGGATCGGACGCGCAGGCTGACCGACCCGAGGTACGAAGACCATCCGGCATCGGGTACGCCGTGAGGGTGCCCGCGTGTACCTCGTGTTCCGTGCCCTGGGCGCGCGCAACCGCGCGCCGGTCAAGGCCGGCGCGCGAGCTCGGGGTCTTCCTTGGTGACCGGCATGAGGTCGGTCTTCGACACGCCGAGCCAGTACAGGATCGGATTGGCGAAGAAGATCGACGACAGCGTGCCGATCACGATGCCGACCAGCATCGTCAGCGCGAAGCCGTGCACGGCAGGGCCACCCCAGAAGTACAGTGCACCCATCGCGAGCGCGGTCGTGAGCGAGGTCATGATCGTGCGCGAAAGGGTCTGGTTGACCGCCTTGTTGAGAATCGCGTAAGGCTCGGCCTTGCGCGTGATGCGGAACAGCTCGCGCACGCGGTCGAACACGACGACCTTGTCGTTGATCGAGTAGCCGAGCACCGCGAGCAGCGAGGCGAGCACGGTCAGGTCGAAGTCGATCTGCGTCGCCGAGAAGAAACCGAGCGTCAGGATCGCGTCGTGGAATTCGCTCGCGATCGCCGCAACCGCGAAGCGTTTCTCGAAGCGGATGCCGATGTAGATCATGATGCCGATCATCACGAACACCGCCGCGACGAAGCCGTCCGACCGCAGTTCCGCGCCGACCTGCGGCCCGACGAGGTCCGGATGCCGCGCGAGCGACACGTCCTGCCGCTGCGTCTGCAGCGCCGCGAGCACGTCGCGGCCGACGCGCTCGGCGTCCTTCTGGTCCTCGCGCGGCTGCAGGCGGATCGACACGTCGCGCGTGCCGCCGAGGCTCTGCACCTGAGCGCCGTGGAAGCCGCCGGTTTCGAGCGCGCTGCGCACCTGGTCGATCTCGGCCGGTTCGTCGTAATGGACCTCCACCAGCACGCCGCCGGTGAAGTCGAGCGCGTAGTTGAGGCCGCGCGTCGCGAGCAGGCCGAGCGAAACCAGGATCAGGAGGATCGAGATCACCAGGCTGATCTTGCGCTTGGCGAGGAAGTCGATGTTGCTGTTCGGATTGAAGAGTTCCATGTCCGTTCCTGTCAGGCAGCCGCGGCGCGCGTGTAACCGCTGCCGATCGACAGCCCCTTGAGCTTCTTGCGGCGACCGTGCACGAGATTGGTGATCGCGTGGCTGACCGTGACCGAGGTGAACATCGAGGTCAGGATGCCGATGAACAGCGTGACGCCGAATCCGCGAATCGCGCCGGAGCCGAGCGTCATCAGCGCGAGCGCCGAGATCAGGTGGGTCACGTTGGCGTCGAGGATGGTGGCCCATGCCTTGTCGTAGCCGGCGCGGATCGCGGCGAGCGGGCTGGAGCCGTTGCGCAGTTCCTCACGCACGCGTTCGCAGATCAGCACGTTCGCGTCGATCGCCATGCCGAGCGTGAGCACGATGCCCGCGATGCCCGGCATCGTCAGCGTCACGCCGACCGCGCTCATGACCGCGAGCAGCAGCACGAGGTTGAACACCAGCGCGAGGTCGGCGATCAAACCGAACAGCCAGTAGTAGAACGCCATGAACACGAGCACGGCGCCGAGGCCGAGCAGCACCGCCATGATGCCCTTCTGGATGTTGTCCTTGCCGAGGCTCGGGCCGATCACGCGTTCCTCGACGATGTCGATCGGCGCAGCCAGCGAGCCGGAGCGCAGCAGCAGCGCGAGTTCGGCGGCTTCGTCGTTGCTGCCGAGGCCGGTGGTCTGGAAGCGGTTGGAGAACACGCCACGGATGTTCGCGACACTGATCACCTCCTCGGTGATCTTCGTGCTGCGCACTTCCTTGCCGTCGACGACGCGCACTTCAGGCGTGCGCTCGATGTAGACGACCGCCATCGGCTTGCCGACGCTCTTGGTGGTGAAGTCGAGCATCTTGCGACCGCCGGCCGAGTTCAGCACGACCGACACCGACGGCGTGCCCGACTGAGGATCCGGCGCGCTGGTCGCGTCCACCATCTCGTCGCCGCTGACGATGATCTTCTTCTTCAAGAGGATCGGGATCTGCTTGCCGTCCGGCCCGCGGTCGCGACGGTAGTACAGCTTGTCGTCGGGCGGCACCTGTCCGGTGCGCATCGCGGCGAACGCGTCGGCGTTCTCGTCGACCGCGCGGTATTCGAGCGTCGCCTGCGCGCCGAGCGTCTTCTTCGCCTCGGCGGTGTCCTGCACGCCCGGCAGCTCGACCGCGATGCGGTTCTCGCCCTGCTGCTGGATCAGCGGCTCGGCCACGCCGAGCGCGTTGATGCGGTTGCTCAGCGTCGCGACGTTCTGGCGGATCGTGTTCTGCGAGATCTCGCGGATCTTCTCCGGCTTCACGTTCGCGTTGAGGGTCCAGGCGTCGCCGACCTGCGCGCCGCGGCTGACTTCGACATCGGGCACGGCCGCGGTGATCGCGGTCAGCGCCGCATCGCGGTCCTCGTCGTTGCGCAGGGTCACGACCAGGCCTTGCGGGCCGCGGCCGACCGACTGGTAACGGATGTCGCGGTCGCGCAACGCGGAGCGAATGTCGTCGGAAAAGCGCTGCAGCTGCTTCTCGATGACGTCCTTGGAATCGACTTCCATCAGGAAGTGCACGCCGCCCTGCAGGTCCAGACCCTTGGGCATTTCGCGCGCGCCGATCGCGCGCATCCAGGCGGGAACGGTGGAGGCGAGGTTGAGCGCCACGACGTACTGGTCGCCGAGTTCCGTGCGCAGCTTTTCCTGCGCCTTCGCCTGCTCTTCGGTTTCGCCGATCGGCAGGCGAACCAGCATGCGGCCATCGCCGGTCTCGATGCGGTCGAAGGTGATCTTTTCCTTCTCGAGCACCCCCTGCACGCGTTCCTTCAGCGCCTCGTCGACGGTGGCGCCGCGATTGGCATTGATCTGCACGGCGGGCTGCTGCACGAACAGGTTCGGCACGCCGTAGAGCACGCCGAGCAACAGCACGACGACGACCAGCACGTACTTCCAGCGAGGGAATTCGTTCATCTTGGGGTCCAATGCATCACGACGGCCAGCCCGCCGACACGGGCGGCGGGTTCGCGGGTCCGGCGGCGGGGAATCAGGCGGTCTTCAGCGTGCCCTTCGGCAACACGGCCGAAACGGCGTCCTTGCGCAACTTCACGACCACGCCGGGCGCGAGTTCGAGCGTCACGAACTGCTCGGCGATGCTGTCGATGCGCCCGAGCAGGCCGCCGTTCGTGAGCACTTCATCGCCCTTGCTCAGCGCCGCGACCATCGCACGCTGTTCCTTGGCGCGCTTCATCTGCGGCCGGATCAGCATGAAGTAGAAGATGCCGAACAGGATGATCAGCGGCAGGAACGACATCAGCGGGTTCGGCGCGGCGGCCGGGGCCGCGGCCTGCGCATACGCATTCGAGATCAGGAAATCCATGTGTACTCCGGCGGATGCGGTTGCCCGCGCGGACGCGGCAACCATCGAAAAGGTCGCGGATTATGGCATGCCGATCCGGGCCGCGCACGGGACCCGGAGCCTGCCTGCCGAGGCTGGACGCCGGGGGCCGAGCGCTGGAAGGCAGGTTCCACGCACACGCTCAATCTTGCGACCGTCGTCCCCGTCCCGGAGTTCACCTTCGACGCTTCCCGTCCGCGGGCCGCTCGCTCGGGCTTGCGATCCGACGAGCATCCCCGTTACCCCGCGTCACCGATGGCGAGGCCAACTCGCCCCTCAGCCCTCAGCCCTCAGCCCCGAGTAGAACTCGTCCACGAACGCGTCCAGCCGCCGCTCCGCGATCGCCGCGCGCAGGCCGGCCATGAGCACCTGGTAGTAGTGCAGGTTGTGGATCGTCGCGAGCATCGGGCCGAGCATCTCGCCGCAGCGATCGAGGTGGCGCAGGTACGCGCGGCTGAATCCGGAGCGGCAGGTGTGGCAGGTGCACTCGTCATCGAGCGGGCGCGCATCGCGTTCGTACTTCGCATTGCGGATGCGCAGCACGCCATGTCGCGTGAACAGGTGCGCATTGCGCGCGTTGCGCGTCGGCATCACGCAGTCGAACATGTCGACGCCGCGGCGCACTGCCTCGACGATGTCCTGCGGACGCCCCACCCCCATCAGGTAGCGCGGCTTGTCGCGCGGCAGCAATGGCTCGACCTGCTCGAGCGTGCGATTGCGCTCGTCCTCGGGTTCGCCCACCGCGAGTCCGCCGACCGCGTAGCCGTCGAAGCCGATCGCGGCCAGCGCCGCGGCCGAGCGCGCGCGCAAGCCGGGATGGACGCCACCCTGCACGATGCCGAACAGCGCGTTCGGATTGCCGAGTTCGTCGAACGCCCGCCGCGAGCGCTCGGCCCAGCGCAGCGAGAGCTCCATCGAGTCGCGCGCCTGCGCCTCGGTGGCGGGATAGGGCGTGCACTCGTCGAAGATCATCGCGATGTCGGAATCGAGCACGCGCTGGATGCGCATCGACTCCTCCGGCCCGAGGAACACCTTCGATCCGTCGACCGGCGAGGCGAAGGTGACGCCCTGCTCGGTGATCTTGCGCTTGTGCGCGAGGCTGAAGACCTGGAATCCGCCCGAGTCGGTGAGGATCGGCTTGTCCCAGCCGATGAAGCGATGCAGCCCGCCGAAGTCGCCGATGACGTCGAGGCCCGGGCGCAGGAACAGGTGGAAGGTGTTGCCGAGGATGATCTCGGCGCCGAGCGCGACGAGGTCGCGCGGCAGCATCGCCTTGACCGAGCCATAGGTGCCGACCGGCATGAACGCGGGCGTCTCGACCGTGCCGCGCGCGAACGCGATGCGCCCGCGCCGTGCGGCGCCGTCGGTGGCCTGGAGGGTGAAGTTCATCGGGCGGGGAATGGGGAATGGGAATAGGGGTCGGGGAATGGTAAGGGCAAATGCAAGCTGCTCCCGCACACCGACTCCCTATTCCCTATTCCCTATTCCCCATTCCCATTCCCATTCCCGGGCCACACGGCCACACCAGCATCGCGTCCCCGTACGAGAAGAAGCGGTAGCGCTGTTCGACCGCGTGGCGGTAGGCGTCGAGCACGAATTCGCGTCCGGCGAACGCCGACACCAGCATCAGCAGCGTCGATTCGGGCAGGTGGAAATTGGTCAGCAGCGCATCGACGGTCGTGATGCGGTAGCCCGGGAAGATGAAGATCTGCGTCTCGCCCGCGAACGGCGCGAGCTGACCGTCGCGCGCCGCGCTTTCGAGCGCGCGCACGACCGTGGTGCCCACCGCGACGACGCGGCCGCCGCGCTCGCGCGTGCGCCGGATCTGTTCCACCAGGCCCGCGCCGACATTGAGCCACTCGCGATGCATCGCATGGTCCTCGATGCGCTCGGCGCGCACCGGCTGGAACGTGCCCGCACCGACGTGCAGCGTGACGTAGCCCGATTCGATGCCGCGCGTGGCGAGCCGTTCCAGCAACGCCGCATCGAAATGCAGCCCCGCGGTCGGCGCGGCGACCGCGCCAGCCTCGCGCGCGTAGACGGTCTGGTAACGCTCCTGGTCGGCCGCCCCCGCATCACGCGCGATGTACGGCGGCAGCGGCATGCGCCCGACGCGCGACAGCAGCTTCTCGAGCGGCTCGACGACATCGAAGCGCAGGCGGAAGAACGTCCCCTCGCGCGCGAGCACTTCGACTTCGCTGCCATCCTGCAACGCGATCCGCGCTCCCGGCCTGGGCTTCTTGCTGACGCCGAGCTGCGCGAGCGCCTCGTGCGTGCCGGTGATACGCTCGATCAGGATCTCGACCGCCCCTCCACTCGCCTTGCGTCCGAACAGACGCGCAGGCAGCACGCGCGTGTCGTTGAACACGAGCAGGTCGCCCGCGCGCAGCAGCTCCGGAAGCTCGACGAAGCGGCGATCCTCGATGCGTCGCGTAGCGCCGTCGGCGAGCAGCAAGCGACTTCCCGACCGTTCCGGCAGCGGCGCCTGCGCGATCAGCGCGGGCGGCAGGTCGAAGTGGAAGTCGTGCTTGTTCAATCGGGGAATGGGAATGGGGAATGGGGAACAGGGAATGGTAAGGGCCGCGCGGCCTCTCCGCACGACGCGCCACAGTTTCGCATCGTGCTCCTGCCGCTCCTATTCCCTGTTCCCCATTCCCCGCCCTTCACAGCCACCCCTTCTGACGAGCCAGCCGGTACGCCTCGATGCGGTTGCCGACACCGAGCTTGCCGATCGCTTCGGAGAGGTAGTTGCGCACGGTGCCGTGCGAGAGGTTCAGGCGTTCGGCGATCTCGCCCGCGGACAGGCCTTCGCCCGCGAGGCGCAGCAACTGGCGTTCGCGGTCGTTGAGCGGATCGGCCTCCGACCACGCGCCCATCGCGAGTTGCGGGTCGATCGCGCGGCCGCCGCGGTGCACGGTGCGGAGCGCCTCCGCGAGTTGCGTCGCCGGCGCATCCTTGAGCAGGTAGCCGCCGACGCCGGCCTCGAGCGCGCGGCGCAGGAAGCCGGGCCGCGCGAACGTGGTCAGGATCACGACCTTGCACGCAAGTTCGTGCCGACGCACGCGCTGCGCGAGTTCGAGCCCGGTCAGCCCGGGCATTTCGATGTCGGTCACGAAGACGTCGGGCGCGCACTGCTGCAGCAGGCGCCAGGCTTCCTCGCCATCGGCAGCCTGTCCGACGACCTCGATGTCGGGCTCGAGGCCGAGCAGCGCGGACAACGCACCTCGCACCATCGCCTGGTCTTCCGCCAGCAACACCCGGATCACGCCCTGTCCCCGCTTCGGTGAAACCGTGCGGACTGTAGCGCAATCGCGGCGGGTGACGCCGCTGGTCCATGCGCGCGCGGAGGCGCTACGCTAGCGCGCCGGCAGCCGCTGGCAGACGAAGGGGGAAGGAATGGAAATCAGCAACCTCGAGGCGATCCCGGGCAAGACCACGGTGCGCCACCTCGGTCTCGTGCAGGGCTCGACCGTGCGTGCCAAGCATGCGGGCCGCGACATCCTCGCCGGGCTCAAGAATATCGTCGGCGGCGAACTCAAGGCCTACACCGAACTGCTGGCCGAGTCGCGCGATGAAGCGACGGCGCGCATGCTGGCGCAGGCGAAGGCGGTCGGCGCGAACGCCGTCGTCAACGTGCGCTTCTCGACCTCGAACATCACCGCGGGTGCGGCCGAGGTGATGGCCTACGGCACCGCGGTCGTGGTGCAGTAGCGATGGAATTCCTGATACAGGTCGGCTTCTTCGTCGCGCTGCTCGCGATCGGCCTCGTGTTCGGCCGGATCGCCGAACAGCGGCATTTCCGCGAGCTCGCGCAGGCCGAACGCCAGCTCGCGCGCATCCTCGTGTTCAACGAACGCACGCCGCCGCCGGACGAGTACCGCCGGACGCGCCTCGTCACCGGCTCGGTCGTGATCGCGGAGGACTATTTCAAGCGCATCGCGGCGTCGCTCGCGAGCCTCGTCGGCGGGCGACTCGGCGTGTACGAATCGCTGATGGACCGCGGGCGTCGCGAGGCGATCGTGCGCATGAAGCGCGACGCGCAGGCGATCGGCGCGACGATGGTGTTCAACGTGCGCTTCGAGACCGCGTCGCTGTCCGAAGACCATCGCAGGCAGGCGCTGTTCTCGGCCGAATTCCTCGCCTACGGCACGGCGCTCGTTCCGGCGAGTGCGATCCCGACGCGCCCGGCGATGTCCGAGTCGCGCCTCGAGGCACGCGGATGACCTGCCGTGCCGGCCCGGCGTGCGGACGAAGGTGCGAAGCGCCGGGATGAGCTACGAAAACCCGCCGGTTCCGCATGAGGTCAATGTCTCGCGCGAGAGTCCACTCGCGCAGTTCCTCAGGCTGTGCGCGGGCATCGGCCTGTGCATCGTGATCGGCAGCGCGCTGCTGTGGGTCGCCGGCGGCTGGCTCGCGCGGCGCATTCCGTATGCGACCGAACAGGCGATGGTCGGCAGTCACGTGTTCGGCTTCGACCTGCTCGACGCGGGTGCAGGCGGCGCGCCGGACGCGACGCATGCACGCATCGAGGCCTATCTCGCGGAGCTCGCGTCGCGACTCGTGGCACGCATGGACCTGCCCGAAGGCATGGTGCCGACCGTGCACCTCGCCGATTCGGACACGCCCAATGCATTCGCGACACTCGGCGGACACGTGATCGTGACGCAGGGCCTGTACCGGCGCATGCCGAGCGAGAACGCGCTCGCACTCGTCCTCGCGCACGAACTCGGCCACCTGCGTGCGCGCGATCCGATCTCGGCGATCGGCGGCGGCGCTTCGATCGCGTTGCTGATCGCGGTCCTCGCGGGCGACGGGCACGCGCTGCTGCCGCAACTCGCGCGGCTCGTCACGCTCGGATACTCGCGCGCAGTCGAGCGACGCGCGGACGAGGCCGCGCTCGCAGCGGTCGTTTCGCTGTACGGCCACGCACGCGGCACCGATGCGGTGTTCCGGGTGCTCGCCGACCATCGCGCCGGACCCGGCCAGGGGCCGACGCTGTTTTCGACCCATCCTGCGGACGCTGCGCGCATCGCGCGCATGCGAGCCGCGGCGGCGGCTGCAGCCGGCGACGCCGAGTTGACGTCGCTGAAAATCGATGCTGACGCGGATTGAGCGCAGCATGCGGCACGGCAACCGCTCGCGCCGAGCGCAGCGCCATGCGGCACCGTAAACCGTTCGCGCTGAGCGCAGCGACCGTAGGTTGCGGAGTCGAAGCGCACGCGTGGGACTGCACGGCGACCTGGCCCCTCCACTTCGGCCTTCGGCCTTCGGCCTGCGCTCAGGGCGAACGGGCGGAACACCCGTTCGCGCCGAGCGCATACGCGAACTGATACCGGAAAACTCCCGTTCGCGCTGAGCGCAGCGCCTGCAAGGCGCGCAGTCGAAGCGCACGCATGCGACTGCACGGCGACTGGCCGTTTGACTTCGGCCTCACTCCGGGCGAACGGATGCTGGCGCGATCAGGAACCCAACGCCGCGGGCGTCGTGGCCGGATCCGGCCAGGCGTTGAGCGGCACACGCGCGACGAGGCAGGTGCCGCTGCCGCGCACGGAATCGATGTGGAGGCGTCCGTCGAGCACCGCGAGGCGCTCGCACATGCCGGCCAGTCCATTGCCCGCGACAACGCGCGCGCCGTTGCCATCGTCGCGCACCTCCAGCACGACCTCGTTCCCATCGGTTTCGATTGCGATCCTCACCGAGCTGGCCTGCGCATGCCGCTGCACGTTCGTGACCGCCTCGCGCACGACCAACGCGAGCGTGGTCTCCACCTCGGGCGGCAACGACCAATCGGCGCGCTCGTACGCGAGGCGCGTGCCGCACGATTCGAGCAGCAGCTTGGCCGACGCGAGTTCGGCCGCGAGGCCGGCCGCGCGGATGCCGGTGACGGCCCGGCGCACCTGCCCGAGCGCGTCGCGCGCGACGCGCTCGACGTCGACGATTTCACGCCGCGCGGCGAGCGCGTCGCGATCGAACAGCCGCACCGCGAGTTCGGCCTTCAGCGTGATCAGCGACAAGGTGTGGCCCAGAAGGTCGTGCAGGTCGCGCCCGATCCGCTCGCGCTCGGCCAGCGCCGCGAGCCTGCGCACTTCATCGTGGCTGAGCTTGAGCTCGGCCTGGCGTTGGCGCTTCTCGCGCTGGTGGTGGTTCGCGACGCAGATCGCGGTCGCGACCAGCGCGGTGATCGCGACGGAAATCACGACGAACCGCGTCGGCCATTCGAGCACCCAGGCGAGCTCGACCGCGAACACCGCGAGCCCGCCGAAGATCGACGCGATCGACGCCCGCAGCGGGATGCCGCTCGCAGGCAGCAACGCGCCCGCGTAGATGAGGTAGGTGTTCGCACCCGTGTTGAACGGGACGAGCAGGCAGCCGAGCAGCGCGATCGCAGCCGCCAGCACGAGGATGCGGCGACCGCATTGCCACAGCGCACGGAAGTACAGCGGCAGGAACAGCGCGATGCTCGCGATCGTGAGCGGCAGCCAGTCCCCGACCGGCGCGTTGTTCCAGTTCATGAACAGGAAGCCGAGGTAGAGCAGGCTCCACAGCGGCGCACTGCCCTCTTCATCGACGAAGCGGCTCGGCAGCGCGCGCGCGCGCAGGCTTCGCAACAGATCGGTCACGGCATCGGCCTCGTTCGCTCGCTGGATGATAGTGCCTGCATCGGTCGTTCGCCCTATCCGCGCACGAGTCGCCAGCGCGCGAGCACGAGGAACAGCGCGGTGGTCGCGACGAGCGCGAGCACGTGCCCTGCCGATCCCGCCGATGCGGCCTGCCCGACCGCCGCGAGCGCGAGGCGGCCGAGGTGCCAGGCCGGCCACAGCGGCGCGATGTCGCCGACGAGGGGCGGCAGGACGTGCAGCGGGAACCAGAGCCCGGACAGGAACGCCATCGGCAGGTAGATGAGGTTCGCGACGGCCGGCGCACCTTGCCCGTCGACGACGCAACCGACGAACAGGCCCATCGCGCAGAACGGCAGCACGCCGAGCACGTCCACGACGAACAGGCCGGCCCACGCCCGAAGCGGCAGGTCGACGCCGCCGAAGCCGATCGCGACCAGCGCCATGATCGCGAAGATCACGCCCGCGAACAGCATCGCCATCGCGAGCTTGGCCGCGAGCCAGGCACCGGGCGGCATCGGCATCGCGCGCTTGAGCGCGTGCCAACCGCGTTCGCGGTCGAGCGCGACCGTCACGCCGAATCCGAACAACCCGGGCGCCATCACCCCGAACACGTTGTAGGTCGCGAGCAGGTACACCGCGGGCTGGTAGGCGCCTGGCGACGACGCACGCGCGAGCATCACGCCGAACAGCAGGTAGAACATCGGCGGGAACAGCAGCGTCGGCAGCACGAACGCGGGCGTGCGCAGCATGCGCAGGAATTCGAGTTTCGCCTCGAGCGCGTAGCAGCGCAGCAGGTCGACGCGCGGCGCGGGGACGGTGGTGGCGGCGCTCATGCGGCGCTCCTCGTGATCTCGCTGAAGACGTCTGCAAGCCCCGCGCGCAGCACCTCGAGCTCGCCGAGATCCGCGTCCTCGTGCAGCAGGCGCCGCACCAGCGGCTCGGCCGGATCGACGACGAGCTCGAGTCGGTCGCCCTCGCGCCGCGCGCTGCGCACGCCGGGCCAGGTCGCGACGTCGGTCGCATCGAGCGTGCTGCGACAGCGCACCGTGCAGGCCGCGATGCGCGCACGCAGCGCGTCGCGTTGGCCATCGGCGACGACGCGGCCTCGCGCGAGCACGGCGACGCGGCTCGCGAGCGTCTCGGCCTCGCCGAGATCGTGGGTCGTGAGGACGACCGCGCAGCCGTCCCCGGCCATCGCGCGGATCGACTGCCAGAGCAGGCCGCGCGCCTCGATGTCGAGGCCCGAGCCGGGTTCGTCGAGGAACATCAGGCGTGGGCGACCGCACAGCGCGAGCGCGAACTGCACGCGGCGCTGCTGGCCGCCCGAGAGTGCGCCGTAGCGCCGCCTCATCAAACCGTCGAGACCGGCCAGTTCGACGCACTCTGCTTCGGTGCGCGGCGCGGGGTAGCAGCTGCGCGCGTGCGCGAGCAGTTCGCCCACGCGCAGCGGCGACGGCAACTGCGCGTCCTGCAGCATCACGCCGGTCAGGCGCCGCGCCGACAGCAGGCGCGGCGATCGGCCGAACAGGCGCGCATGGCCCGCGTGCGGATCGAGCAGGCCGAGCCAGCACGCGATCGCGGTGCTCTTGCCCGCGCCGTTCGCCCCGAGCAGCGCGAGCACCTCGCCTGCGCGCACGGCGAGACTGACGCCGTCGAGCGCGATCGTCGCGCCGTGGCGTCGCACCACGCGCTCGAGCTCGGCGCAGGGTTCGGTGGTCGCTGCCTGCATGGGTCCACTCCTGTCCGGATGCACGAGGCCATTCTGCGCGAGCGCCCGCGCGCGCCCCAGAATCGCGCATCACGCAAGCGGCATGACGGCTGTCATGCCGTCTGCGAAGCGCCCCGGTGCCGGGCGGGGTACCGGGGCCGCGCCCCTTGTGGTACATTGACTGTCTGCTTTTTTCCATTCCAATCAACAGGTAATGCGCGCGTGCCCGCACCGGCCCCGGGGCGGGCACGCGCCGTTTGCGAGGAGGTTTCGATGAACCCGATGCTGGCCAAGCTCAAGGAAATGCGCGAGTTCGACGGCGCGGTACGCACGCGCGGGCTGCCGGATGCGGTCATCAGCGACTTCCTCGAGCGCGATCCCGCGCTCACCGAAGCGATCGACGAGGCGTATGCGGCGCACCTCGCGCTGCGTTCGTGCATGTCCGACTTCCTGCATCTCGACGAGTCCGAGCAGATCCGCCAGGCGCAGGCCGACTTCGTGAATTTCTATTCCGACGACGGCGTGAATCCCTACGTCGCGCTCGCCGCGCACGGTCCGTGGCTGGTCACGCTCAAGGGTGCGGTCGTGTACGACGCAGGCGGCTACGGCATGCTCGGCTCCGGCCATGCGCCGAAGGCGATCCTCGCGGTGCTCGGCCGTCCGCAGGTGATGGCCAACGTGATGACGCCGAACCTCTCGCAGCTGAAGTTCGGCAAGGCGCTGCGCAAGGAGATCGGCCAGACGCGCGGCGGCTGCCCGTACGAGCGCTTCATGTGCCTCAACTCGGGCTCCGAGTCGGTCACGCTCGCCTCGCGCATCATCGACGTCAATGCCAAGCTCATGACCGATCCCGGCGCGCGCCACGCCGGTCGCACGATCAAGCGCCTTGCGGTGAAGGGTGCGTTCCACGGCCGCACCGAGCGCCCCGCGCTGTATTCGGACTCCTCGCGCAAGGCCTACGACACGCATCTCGCGAGCTATCGCGGCGAGACCAGCGTGCTGACGGTCGAGCCCTACAGCGTCGAGCAGCTGCGCCAGGCCTTCGCGGATGCCGACCGCAACGGCTGGTTCATCGAGGCGGTGTTCATCGAACCCGTGATGGGCGAAGGCGATCCCGGCCGCGGCGTGACGCCCGAGTTCTACGCGGCCGCGCGCGAACTCACCGCCGCGCACGGCAGCCTGCTGCTCGTCGATTCGATCCAGGCCGGCCTGCGCGCGCATGGCGTGCTGTCGTTCGTCGACTATCCGGGCTTCGAGGCGTTCGACGCACCGGACATGGAAACCTATTCGAAGGCGCTCAACGCGGGTCAGTACCCGCTGTCGGTACTCGCGCTGTCGGCGCGCGCAGCCGCGCTCTACCGCAAGGGCATCTACGGCAACACGATGACCGCCAATCCGCGCGGCCTCGACGTCGGCTGCGCGGTGCTCGCGGGGCTCACGCCCGAACTGCGCGAGAACATCCGCGCGCGCGGGCGCGAATTCGTCGCCAGGCTCGGCAGGCTCGCGACCGAGCTGCCGGGCTACATCACGAAGGTGCAGGGCACGGGCCTGCTGTTCTCGTGCGAGCTTTCGCCCGAGTTCAAGTGCTACGGCGAAGGCAGCACCGAGGAGTGGATGCGCGAGAACGGCTACGGCGTGATCCACGGCGGCGCCAACTCGCTGCGCTTCACGCCGCATTTCGCGATCGGCGACGCGGAGATCGAGCTCGTCGTCGAAGGCGTGCGTCGCGCGCTCGTCGAGGGACCGCGCAAGGTCGAGGGCAAGCGCGCAGCCGCCTGATCACGCGGCGCGCCGGCCCGGCACGCCAGCCCGCGGTTTTTTCCTACATCCGCGCCGCCGCAATCCTCGGCGCGGATGCGCGCGAGGCGCGCGCGCGGCGCCGACGGTTTCCTCTCCCGCGCGAGCGGCGCAGCGCGGACACTTCTCCCACCACGGCCGGACGGTCGTGGTTCAACCATCCAGGGAGGAGTGTCACATGCAGATCACGTCCATCACGTCGCTGCTGTTCGCCTGCGCCATCGCGTTCGGCGCCGGCAATGCGTTCGCGCAGAATGCCGAGGCGGCCGGCAAGTCCGGCAAGCCGCTCACGGGGCAGCAGCTGCGCATGAAGAACTGCAACGCCGACGCGCGCGAGCAGGGCCTCAAGGGCGACGAGCGCCGCGCATTCATGAGCACCTGCCTCAAGGGCGGCACGAAGGAGCTCGCTGCGCGCGGCGACGCGAAGCCCGCGGCGACGCCGAGCCCCGCGCAGCTCAAGCGCAAGGCCTGCAGTGCCGAAGCCAAGTCGCAGGGCCTCAAGGGCGACGAGCGCAAGACGTTCGTGAACGAATGCGTGAGCGAGGACGAACTCGCGCGCGCGGACTGATCGCACCACCAGGACCGCCGCGGACGCGTTCCGCGGCACCCGGCACATGGATGTGCCCCCTCGCGCGCGCGCCCCCGCGCGCGCTCAGCGGAAGCGGTCGGTCGCCCTCACGAGTTCGTCCGTGATCCCGGGCTCGAACGCCGAATGTCCGGCGTCGGGGACGATGCGAAGGTGCGCTTCGGGCCAGGCGCGGTGCAGGTCCCAGGCGCTGCGCGCTGGACAGACGACGTCGTAGCGACCCTGCACGATCACCGCTGGGATGTGTCGGATCCGATGCACGTCGCGCAGCAGCTGAGCGTCGCTGTCGAAGAAGCCGCCATTGACGAAATAGTGGTTCTCGATGCGCGCGAACGCGAGTGCGAACTCGTCCTCGCCGCTCGATGCGATGTGCGAGCTGTCCTGGAACAGGAAGCTGGTCGCGCCCTCCCAGATCGACCACGCGCGCGCGGCCGCGAGCCGCACCGCCGGATCCGGACTGGTGAGTCGGCGGTGGTAGGCACCCATGAGGTCGCCGCGCTCGACCTCGGGGATCGGCTCGAGGTACTGCTCCCAGACGTCCGGGAAGATCGCGTCGCAGCCTTGCTGGTAGAACCATTCCAGTTCCCAGCGACGCAGCATGAAGATCCCGCGCAGCACGAGTTCGCTCACGCGTTGCGGATGCGTCTCGGCATAGGCGAGCGCGAGCGTCGAACCCCAGGAACCGCCGAATACCTGCCAACGCTCGATGCCGAGGTGTTCACGCAGCTGCTCGATGTCGCCCACGAGGTGCCAGGTGGTGTTGTCGACGAGCTCGGCATGCGGCGTCGAACGCCCGCAACCGCGCTGGTCGAACAGCACGATGCGGTAGCTCGCGGGATCGAAGAAGCGCCGGCACTTCGGATTGCAGCCCGCGCCGGGGCCGCCGTGCAGGAACACGACGGGCTTGCCGCGCGGGTTGCCGCACTGCTCGTAGTACACGCGGTGCAGCGGGGAAACATCGAGGAAGCCGGAGTCGTACGGATCGACGTCCGGATACAGGGTGCGACGGTCGGTCATGCGGGTCGGTTCGGCCAATCGAGGATCGGACAGCATCCCACAATCGGCGCCCGGAGCGGCACGCAATTGCCGCCAGGCGTGCGGTCGCCGGCGTGCGCGAGGGTTGCGTGGAAAGAATGGCCCGCTGGGACGCGGGCGCTGCAATGGTCGGGGCGGCGGGATTCGAACCCACGACCCCCTGCCCCCCAGGCAGGTGCGCTACCAGGCTGCGCTACGCCCCGACATGTTGCAGTGATTCGGCTGGTCCGCGATTTTAGCAGACCCTTGAAGCGTGCGGCCATGGATGGCTGTTGCTGCTCAGGCGATCAGGGACGATCGCAAGAGCTAACGGCGCAGGATCTGCAGCACTTCCTCGAGTTCCTGCCGCACCTGGCGCACGATCTGGTTGGAGATCGTCGACTCGGCGCGCGCCTGGGTGCCTTCGAGGCGCTGGCGCGCACCCGTGATCGTGAAGCCCTGGTCGTACAGGAGCGAGCGGATCTGCCGGATCATCAGCACGTCATGGCGCTGGTAATACCGGCGATTGCCGCGACGCTTCACGGGCTTGAGGTTCGGGAACTCCTGCTCCCAGTAGCGCAGCACGTGCGGCTTCACGCCGCAGAGCTCGCTGACCTCGCCAATCGTGAAATAGCGCTTGGCCGGGATGACCGGCAGTTCGCTATTGCTGCCCTGATCCAGCATAGGCTTCGACCCGGACCTTCAGTTTTTGCCCGGGACGGAACGTGACCACCCGCCTGGCCGAGATCGGAATCTCGACGCCGGTCTTGGGGTTGCGCCCTGGACGCTGGTTCTTGAAACGCAAGTCGAAATTGCCGAAACCCGACAGCTTCACCTGCTCCCCTTTTTCAAGTGCATCGCGAACGACTTCGAAGAACGCGTCGACGAATTCCTTGGCTTCGCGCTTGTTCAGGCCGACGTCCAGGAACAGACGCTCCGCCATCTCCGCCTTCGTAAGCGCCATCCTACCCTCGCAGCTTCGCTTTGCAACCGGATTCCAGGGCAGAGACCGCGAGTGCGACCGATCGGTCTGCGTCCTGGTCCGTAAGGGTGCGGTAACGGTCCTGCAAAATCAAGCCAATAGCGAGACTTTTGATTCCTGAACCGAGGTTTGCTCCGGCGTAGCGGTCGAACAGCACGAGCCCTGCGAGCGTTTCGCCAACCGCGTCACGAATCGCGGCTTCCACTGCCGCATAGGGCACCTCTTCGGGCAACTCGAACGACAGGTCGCGGCGAACCGACGGATAGCGCGAAACGCCCTCGGCGCGCGGTACGTCGCGCGCCCCGATTCCGTCGAGATCGAGCTCGAACACGAACACGTCCTCGTCGAGCCCGAGCCGCGCGAGCAGGTTCGGATGCACGGCGCCGAGCGAGCCGACCACGCGCTCGCCGCGCACGATGTCGGCCGATTGCCCCGGGTGCAGCCACGCCGCGGTGGCCGGCCGGAACGCGAACGCGTGCGACGCGGCGGTCAACGCGAGCAGCGACTCGACGTCGCCCTTGAGGTCGAAGTAGTCGAGCGCACGCGCCTGCGTGCCCCATTGTTCGGTGATCGCGGCGCCGCAGGCGACGCCCGCGATGCGGTCGGTCTCCACGGGCGCGTCCGCACCCTCGTGGTAGGCGCGACCGAGTTCGAACAGGCGCACGCGCGCCTGCTGGCGGCTGCGATTGGCGCCGAGCGCGGCCACCAGCCCGGGCAGCAGGCTCGTGCGCATCACCGACAGCTCGGCCGAGAGCGGATTGGCGAGTTCGATCGCGCGTTCGGCCAGTCCCCAGGTCGTGAGCTGCTCGCGCGCGACGAACGCGAACGTGATCGCCTCGAGGTAGCCGCGTGCCGCGAGCTGTTCGCGCCAGGCGCGCTGCTCGACGCGGTCCTCGCGCAGCGACGGCCCCGCGAGTTCGCCCGATGGCGCGCGGTCGGGGATCCGCTCGTAGCCGTGGATGCGCGCGACTTCCTCGATCAGGTCTTCCTCGATCGCGATGTCGAAGCGTCGGCTCGGCGGCGTCGCGATCCAGCCATCCGCGATGCGCTGCGGGCGCATGCCGAGCGCCTCGAGGATGCGCTCGACCTCGGCATCGGGGACTTCGATGCCGAGCACGCGCAGGATGCGCGCGCGGCGCAGCCGCACCGGCGCGGGTACCGGCAGGTGCGGCACCGACGCGGCTTCGACGAGCACGCCGGGCTCGCCGCCCGCGGCGTCGAGGATCAGGCGCGTCGCACGTTCGAGCGCGAGGCGCGGCAGCTCCGGGTCGACGCCGCGCTCGAAGCGATGCGCGGCATCGGTGTGCATGCCGAGTCGGCGCGCGCGGCCGGCGAGCGCGGAGGGCGAGAAATGCGCGGCTTCGAGGAACACGTTGCGCGTGGTGTCGCCGATGCGCGTGTCCCGGCCTCCCATGAGGCCCGCGAGCGCAACCGGCCGGTCGGCATCGGTGACGACGAGGAACGCGTCGTCGAGCGCGACCTCGCGCTCGTCGAGCAGCCGCAGCGATTCGCCCGCGCGCGCGCGTCGGACGCCGATCGGCCCCTGCAGCCGATCCGCATCGAACGCGTGCAGCGGCTGGCCGAGTTCGAGCATCACGTAGTTGGTCACGTCGACGAGCAGGCTGATCGGCCGCATGCCGCTGTGGCGCAGGCGCTCGCGCATCCACGCGGGCGTCGCCGCGGTCGCGTCGATGCCGCCGATCCAGCGCCCGCAGTAACGCGGGCAGTCGGGCGTCGCCTCGAGCGCGACCTCGACGCTGCGCGCGGATTGCGGCGCGACCGGCTCGATCACGAGCGGCAGGTACGGCACGTCGAATGCAGCCGCGACATCGTTCGCGATGCCTTCGAGCGCGAGGCAATCGGCGCGGTTCGGCGTGAGGCCGAGATCGATCACGTTGTCGGGCAAGCCGAGATACGGCCCGAGCGGCTCCCCCACCGGCGCATCCGCCGGAAGTTCGAGCAGGCCCGACGCGTCCGCATCGATTCCGAGCTCCTTCGCCGAGCACAGCATCCCCGCCGACTCGACGCCACGCAGCTTCGCGGCCTTGATCACGAGTTCGCCGACCTTCGCGCCGATTCGCGCAAGCGGCGCCTTGAGTCCTGCGCGCGCATTCGGTGCGCCGCAGACGATCTGCAGCCGCTCGCTGCCCGCGTCGACTTCGCACACCTGCAGGCGATCGGCCTGCGGATGCGGCGCGCACGACACGATCTGCGCGACGACGATGCCGTCGAGCGCGCCACCGATGCGTTCGACCCCTTCGACCTCGTGGCCGATCATGTCGAAACGCTCGCACAGCACGTCGTGGTCGACGTCGAGCGGAACACGGGAGCGCAGCCAGTTCTCGGAGAATTTCATTTGGTCAGGGAATCGGGAATGGGGAATCGGGAATGGTTCAAGACGAGGCTCGACATGCGCGGGGTGGAGGTCAACGGGGCTGTCGGCGACGCGAAGACCGTGATTGCAGCTCTTGCTGTTGCCATTCCCTATTCCCCAATTCCCGATTCCCCGCCCGTCAGGCGAACTGCCTCAGGAACCGCACGTCGTTCTCGAAGAACGCGCGCAGGTCGGTGACGCCGTAGCGCAGCATCGCGAGGCGTTCGACGCCCATGCCGAACGCGAAGCCGGTGTAGCGCTCGGGATCGATGCCGCAGTTGCGCAGCACCTCCGGATGCACCATGCCGCAGCCGAGCACCTCGAGCCAGCGCGAGCCGCCGTCGGGCAGGTCCCAGCGGATCACGACGTCGGCACCGGGTTCGACGAACGGAAAGAAGGTCGGCTTGAACATCATGCGGAAGTCGCGACCGAAGAACGCGCGCAGGAACTCGCGCAGCGTGCCCTTGAGGTCGGCCATCGTCGAGGTTTCGTCGATGAGCAGGCCCTCGACCTGGTGGAACATCGGCGAATGGGTCTGGTCCGAATCGCTGCGGTAGACCTTGCCCGGCGCGATGATGCGGATCGGCGGCGTGCGCCCCTTCGCGCTGCGGATCTGCACCGGCGAGGTGTGCGTGCGCAGCAGGCGGCCGTCCGGGAACCAGAACGTGTCGTGCATCGTGCGCGCGGGATGGTCCGGCGGGAAGTTCAGTGCGCCGAAGTTGTGCCAGTCGTCCTCGATCTCGGGGCCGTCGGCGACGTCGTAGCCGAGCCGCGCGAAGATCGAGACGATGCGGTCGAGGGCGCGCGTCAGCGGGTGCAGCGAACCGCGATCGGCATGTCTGCCCGGGAGCGTCACGTCGATGCGATCGTCCGCGAGGCGCTGCTCGAGCGCCGCCGCCTCGAGCACGGCCTTGCGCGCGGCGAGCGCGCCTGCGATGCGTTCCTTCGCGACGTTGACTTCGGCGCCGCGCGCCTTGCGCTCGTCGGGCGGCAACGCGCCGAGCGCCTTCAGCGCAGCGGTGACCGCGCCGTTCTTGCCGAGCAGCGCGACGCGCTGCGCCTCGAGCGCATCGAGCGATCCCGCGTTGGCGATCCCGTCGAGCGATCGCTGGATGTCCTGCAGCACGTCCATCGGCTATTCCACCAGGGTGTTGCGCAAACGAAAACGGGGAGGAGGCCAGGCCTCCTCCCCGCGTGTCTCGACGCTCGCTGCGTGCTGAGGGCCGATGCGGTCCCGCTGCACGAACGCTCGAACGACTACGCAGCCAGACTGGCCTTGGCCTTCTCCGCGAGCGCGCCGAACGCCTTGATGTCGTGCACGGCGATGTCCGCGAGCACCTTGCGGTCGAGCGTGATGCCGGCCTTCTTGAGGCCATTCATCAGGCGGCTGTAGGACAGGCCGAACTGGCGCGCACCCGCGTTGATGCGGACGATCCAGAGCGCGCGGAAGTTGCGCTTCTTCTGCTTGCGGCCGATGTAGGCGTACTGGTGCGCCTTGGTGACCGCCTGCTTGGCGACGCGGAACACCTTGCGGCGCGCGTTGTAGTAACCCTTGGCCTTGCCGAGGATCTTCTTGTGACGACGGTGGGCGATGACGCCACGCTTGACTCGTGCCATGTCTCGCCCCCCTTAGATGTACGGCAGCATGCGGGCGACGCGACCGGCGTCTTCCTTCCGCACGTGGTTGGTCGCACGCAGGCCGCGCTTGCGCTTGGTGGCCTTCTTCGTGAGGATGTGGCTCTTGAACGCGTGGCCGCACTTGAACTTGCCGGACGCGGTCTTGCGGAACCGCTTCGCGGCGGCCCGATTGGTCTTCATCTTGGGCATGACCCAACTCCTTCGGTGGTTTTCGATACTGGCGCGAGCGGTGGGCGAACCCACGCTTTCCGTCCTGCTCGTTCCGGCTTGTAGGGCCCGCATCGCGGACCGGCTCCTGCTTTGCTCATCACCGTCCCCTCGCCGTCGCCGGCGGGGAGCGTATCGCGCCGCGCGGTTTCGCCCTGGTGGGCGGGCCGCGCGGGTCCTGCGTGTCAGATCTTCTTCTTCGGTGCGACCATCATCACCATCAGTCGCCCTTCCATGCGCGGGTATTGCTCGATCACCGCTTCCTCGGCGATGTCCGCGACGATCTTGTCGACCATCGCGCGACCCAGTTCCTGGTGCGCCATCTCGCGCCCGCGGAATCGGATCGTGATCTTGACCTTGTCGCCTTCCTCGATGAAGCGGCGCAGGTTGCGCAACTTGATCGCGTAGTCGCCGACGTCGGTGGTCGGGCGGAACTTCAGTTCCTTGATCTCGACCTGCTTCTGCTTCTTCTTGGCCGCATGCGCCTTCTTCTGCGCATCGAACTTGAACTTGCCGAAATCCATGATGCGGCAGACCGGCGGGTCGCCGTTCGGCTGGATCTCGACCAGATCCAGGCCCGCTTCCTGGGCCATGGCAAGCGCCTCGTCGCGGGACAGGATGCCTACCTGTTCTCCTTCCGCGCCAATCACGCGCACTCGCGGAACACGGATTTCGTGGTTCCTGCGGTTCGGCTTGCTGTCGGTGGCGATACGTCAATCCTCCAAGGGGGAATATTCCCGGGGCACGCGGCGTCAGGACCGCGCGCTCTCGGACTGCAGGCGCGCGGCGAAGGCTTCGATCGGCATCGATCCGAGGTCCTCGCCCGCACGCGTACGCACGGCAACGGCCCCCGCCTCCCGTTCCCGGTCGCCGACGACCAGCAGGTAGGGGACCTTGTCCAACGTGTGTTCGCGGATTTTATAGCCGATTTTCTCGTTGCGCAAATCGGCCTCGACCCGGAAACCTTTGGCCACAAGGGCTTGCGCGACCTCGGCCGCGAAATCGGTCTGGGCGCCCGTGATGTTCATGACCACGGCCTGCACCGGGGCCAGCCAGGCCGGGAACGCGCCCGCGTGGTGTTCGATCAGGATGCCGATGAAGCGCTCCATCGAGCCGACGATCGCGCGGTGCAGCATGACCGGCGTATGGCGGGCCGAATCCTCGCCGACGTATTCGGCCCCGAGGCGCCCGGGCATCGAGAAATCGACCTGCATGGTGCCGACCTGCCAGGCACGGCCGATCGAGTCCTTCATGTGGTACTCGATCTTCGGGCCGTAGAACGCGCCCTCGCCCGGCAGCTCCTGCCATTCGACCCCGCACGCGCGCAGCGCCGCGCGCAGCGCCTCCTCGGCCTTGTCCCAGGTTTCGTCCGAGCCGATGCGCGACTCCGGGCGCAGCGCGATCTTGAGGTCGATCTCCTCGAAGCCGAAGTGGGCGTAGACCGCCATCGCCTGGCGATGGAACGCGACCACCTCGCCCTCGATCTGCGCCTCGGTGCAGAAGATGTGGCCGTCGTCCTGCACGAAGCCGCGCACGCGCATGAGGCCGTGCAGCGCCCCGGAGGGCTCGTTGCGCGTGCAGGAGCCGAACTCGCCGTAGCGGATCGGCAATTCGCGGTAACTGTGCAGGCCGTGGTTGTATACGAGCACGTGGCCCGGGCAGTTCATCGGCTTCAGCGCGTAGTCGCGGTTCTCCGACGAGGTCGTGAACATGTTCTCGCGGTAGTTCTGCCAGTGGCCGGTCCGTTCCCACAGGCTCTTGTCGAGAATCTGCGGGCAGCGGATCTCCTGGTAGCCCGATTCGACGTAGACGCGGCGCATGGTCTGCTCGACCACCTGCCAGATCGACCAGCCGCGCGCGTGCCAGAACACGAGGCCGGGCGCCTCGTCCTGCATGTGGAACAGGTCGAGCTGCTTGCCGAGCTTGCGGTGGTCGCGCTTCTCGGCCTCCTCCATGCGCAGGATCCACGCATCGAGTTGCTTGCGGTCGGCCCATGCGGTGCCGTAGATGCGCTGCAGCTGCTCGTTCTTCGCATCGCCGCGCCAGTAGGCGCCGGAGATGCGCGTGAGCTTGAACGCCTTGAGGAAGCGCGTGTTCGGCACGTGCGGACCGCGGCACATGTCGACGTATTCCTCGTGGTAATACAGGCCCATCGCCTTTTCGTCGGGCATGTCCTCGACGAGGCGCAGCTTGTAGTCCTCGCCGCGCTGTTTGAACACCGCGATCACTTCGTCGCGCGGCGTCACCTTCTTGACGACGTCGTAGTCCTTGTCGATGAGCTCGCGCATGCGCTGCTCGATCGCGGCAAGGTCGTCGGGCGTGAACGGGCGCTCGTACCAGATGTCGTAGTAGAAGCCGTCCTCGATCACGGGCCCGATCACCATCTTCGCGGTCGGGTACAGCTGCTTGACCGCGTGGCCGACCAGGTGCGCCGACGAGTGGCGGATGATCTCGACGCCCTCGGGATCCTTCGGCGTGATGATGCGCAGCGTCGCGTCGTGGTCGATGCGGTCGCTCGCGTCGACGAGGCGGCCGTCGACCTGGCCGGCGACGGTCGCCTTCGCGAGGCCCGCGCCGATCGACGCGGCGACTTCGGCGACCGTCACCGGCTGGTCGAATTCGCGGCGGCTGCCGTCGGGTAGCGTGATCTGGATCATGGTCGGTTCCAGCGTTCGGTCCCGCCACGTCGTGCGGAAACCACAGGCAACAAAAAAGGGCGCGTCGCGCCCTTTCCTTCTACAGCCACGGGACGAAGCGCGAGGTTCTCAGTGGAGCGTCGAGGTTCGCGTCATGGTGATCGTGTTCTTTCGAACTACGGCTCCCTCTTTCCGTGCCTGTGACTGTGCTTCATTGCTTCATTTGAAAAGTCCGGCCATGGATGGCCGGTCTAAATGCTCGGCAACGGCGCGCAATCGCACGCCGGACCAACATTCCAATACCCCGCCATCAGGGACGATGGCAAAAGTAATTGGTGGGCGGTACAAGGATCGAACTTGTGACCCCTACCATGTCAAGGTAGTGCTCTACCGCTGAGCTAACCGCCCGTCTTTTGATGATAAACCATCGCGCAAAACGCGATGTTCACTCCCCCTCTCCCGCCTGCGGGAGAGGGCAAGGGGTGAGGCCACGCCGCGTCGTCGCGCGACCAAACTTCACCCCCGCGAGGGGCGCGCAAGGTACCACAGGCCCCGGTCCAGCGACAACCCGGCAAGCGCGATGCTCGCCGGCCCGAACCGTGCGACTGGCACCACGCACCCTGGCTCCCGACGCCTTGCCTCTGGTGGGAGGGGCTCCAGCACCGATGCGACGCGCGAAAAGCTCGGGACTGAAGTCCCTCCCACAAGAGCAGACTCGCCGCCTGCGCGCCGCTCCTGCCCATCCCCTTGGCCGCTGTTCGTCTGCGTCCTCAACCCACCAGCGCCTGCTCGCGAATCCGGTGGATCTCGTCGCGCAGGCGCGCGGCGTCCTCGAACTCGAGGTCCTGCGCATGCTTGTACATCTGCGCCTCGAGCTGGCGCAGCTTCGAGGACAGCTGCTGCGGCGACATCCGGCTGTAGTCGACCGCGGGTTCGGCGACCTTGCGCGCGCGGCCACGCCCGCGCTCGGATTCGCCGTCGGAACGCGCGCCTTCCATCACGTCGGTGACCTTGCGCACGACCGACTTCGGCGTGATGCCATGCTCGGTGTTGTATTCCTCCTGCTTCGCGCGCCGCCGATCGGTTTCGTCGATCGCGGCCTGCATCGATCGCGTGACGCGATCGGCGTACAGGATCGCGGTGCCGCGGAGGTTGCGCGCGGCACGGCCGATCGTCTGGATCAGCGAGCCGGCCGAGCGCAGGAAGCCTTCCTTGTCCGCGTCGAGGATCGCGACCAGCGACACCTCGGGCATGTCGAGTCCCTCGCGCAGCAGGTTGATGCCGACCAGCACGTCGAACTTGCCGAGCCGGAGGTCGCGCAAGATCTCCACGCGCTCGACCGTCTCGATGTCCGAATGCAGGTAGCGCACGCGGATGCCGTGTTCCTCGAGGTACTCGGTCAGGTTCTCGGCCATGCGCTTGGTCAGCGTCGTGACCAGCACGCGGTCACCCTGCGCGATGCGCGCGTTCGCCTCTGACAGCAGGTCGTCGACCTGCGTGCGCGCCGGGCGCACTTCGACGCGCGGATCGACGAGGCCGGTCGGGCGCACGACGAGCTCGACCACGTTGCCCTGCGACTTGTCGACCTCGTACGCGCCCGGCGTCGCGGAGACGAATACCGTGCGCGGCTGGCGTTCCTCCCACTCGGCGAACTTCAGCGGGCGGTTGTCGAGCGCGGACGGCAGGCGGAAGCCGAACTCGACCAGCGTCTCCTTGCGCGAGCGGTCGCCCTTGTACATCGCGCCGATCTGCGGAACCGTCACGTGCGATTCGTCGACCACGAGCAGCGCGTCGGGCGGCAGGTAGTCAAACAGCGTGGGCGGCGGCTCGCCGGGCTGGCGCCGCGTGAGGTGCCGCGAATAGTTCTCGATGCCGTTGCAGTAGCCGACCTCCGCCATCATCTCGAGGTCGAAGCGCGTGCGCTGCTCGAGCCGCTGGGCCTCGACCAGCTTGTTCTCGCGGTAGAGGTATTCGAGCCGGTCCTTGAGCTCGACCTTGATCGACTCGATCGCGTTGAGCACGCTCTCGCGCGTGGTCGCGTAGTGCGTCTTCGGATACACGACGTAGCGCGGCACCTTGCGGATCAACGCGCCGGTCAGCGGATCGAACAGCGAGAGGTTCTCGACCTCGCCGTCGAACAGCTCGATGCGCAACGCCTCGGTCTCCGATTCCGCCGGGAACACGTCGATGACCTCGCCGCGCACGCGGTAGCTGCCGCGACGAAGCTCCATGTCGCCGCGCGTGTACTGCAGCTCGGTCAGGTGCCGGATCAGCTTGCGCTGGTCGGTGTGTTCGCCGCGCGCGAGGATCAGGCGCATCTGCAGGTAGTCCTCGGGGTCGCCGAGGCCGTAGATCGCCGATACCGTCGCCACGATCAGCGAGTCCGGGCGCGACAGCAGCGCCTTGGTCGCGGCGAGCCGCATCTGTTCGATGTGCTCGTTGATCGAAGCGTCCTTCTCGATGTAGGTGTCGCTCGAGGGAACGTAGGCTTCCGGCTGGTAGTAGTCGTAGTAGCTGACGAAGTACTCGACCGAGTTGTGCGGGAAGAACTCCTTGAACTCGCCGTAGAGCTGCGCGGCGAGCGTCTTGTTCGGCGCCATCACGAGCGTCGGCTTCTGGATCCGCTCGACGAGGTTCGCGATCGTGAAGGTCTTGCCGGAGCCGGTGACGCCGAGCAGCGTCTGGCTCGCGAGCCCGGCCTGGAAAGCGGCTTCGAGGCGCTCGATCGCGGCGGGCTGGTCGCCCGCGGGCTTGAACGGCGAAACGAGCTGGAAGCGTTCGGTCATCGGCGTGTCCGTGCGGATCTTCGATTATAGGAGCAGGTGCCCGCACGCTCATGAACCGCGACGCGGCGATTTCCTACGCGAGGCGTCGGCACGCGGCGCTCGACCGCGGCGCGCACGCGATCGAACATGACGGGGCATCCACGCAACGGACCTGCCCCATGCACGCCTCGCGCATACCCCGCGGCTTCACGCTGGTCGAACTCCTGATGGTGCTCGCGATCGTCGCGGTGCTGTCGACCCTCGCGGCACCCGCGTTCGGATCCTTCATCGGGCGCACGCAGGCGCGCACCGCTCGCAACGTGCTCGAAACCTCGCTGAACCAGGCGCGCATCGCGGCGGTGAACCACGGCGGCCATGTCGTGGTGTGCCCGAGCCTCGACGCCGAGCACTGCGCGCGCACGACGACCTGGCACCAGGGCTGGATCCTCTACGTCGACCTCGACCACGACCGCGTCCGCGCGGACCACGAACCGCTGCTCGCGGTCGGCCAGGTGCACGCAAGCGGCGTCGCGATCGTCTCGAGCAGCGGCCGCGTCGTGCTCGACTACCGCCCCGACGGCAGCGCCGCCGGCACCAACCTCACGCTGACCATCTGCGACCGCCGGAGTGGCGCGAGCGGCGCGAGCACGGTCGTGGTCAGCCCCTCCGGCCGCGTGCGCCGCGGCGTCGCCACGCCCGCTGCCGCCCGCGCCTGCCTCGATGCGGCCGCCACGACCGAGGCTTGACGAGGCCGGCACTCCGGAAGAAAATACGCGGCTCGCCCGAATAGCTCAGCTGGTTAGAGCACTTGACTGTTAATCAGGGGGTCGTTGGTTCGAGTCCAACTTCGGGCGCCAGATGCGCAAAAAGGCCGCAGCAATGCGGCCTTTTTCATTGAAGAAACCTCGCCGCAGCAATGCGGCCTTTTTCATTGCATAGACGTCGCCGCAGCAATGCGGCCTTTTCACTGGGCAAACCTTGCCGGAGCCCTGCGCGCTTTTTTGGCGGATGCTGACCACCTGAATGCGGCGCTTTCGAGTCGGCGAACCCGCACCGCCGTGACGCGGCTCGCTGGCAGCCCCCGCCGATCGTCCACGTCGGAAGCGTGCGACGGCGGGACGAGCCGTTCGCACCGAACGCCGAACCGGCACCGCCCGGCGCGCTCCCGTTCTACCATCGCGCGACCATGCCCCCCACTCCCGACCCGCTGAAGTCGCGCCAACTGCAGTTCTGGCTGCTCCAGACCGCTGTATGGCTCGGCTACGGCGTCGAGACCTACCTCGCCGCGCTCGGCCAGGGCCGGCCGGTCGGCTATTACAAGCTCGCGCTGTTCGACAGCGTCTGCGGGTTCGCGCTGACCTTGGTCGTGCGCGCTGTGCTGAAGTCGACCTGGAACCGTACGCCGCGCCAGCGCATCGCCTGGGGTGCGGGCGCGCTGACGGTGTGTTCGCTGGTCGGCGGCTACGCGTGGGCGCTCGCGATCTACGGCGTCTGCACCGACTGCAAGCCGCCGCCGAGCTGGCTCGGCTACATCTCCTACTTCTTCGGCTGGTTCTACCTGCTGCTCGCGTGGGCCGGCGCCTACGTCGGCATCAAGCTCGCGCGGCAGCTGCAGCAGGAGAAGGAAACCGCGCTCAAGGCGACCGCGATGGCGCACCAGGCGCAGTTGCGCATGCTGCGCTACCAGCTCAACCCGCACTTCCTGTTCAACACGCTGAATGCGATCTCGACGCTGATCCTCGACGGCCAGCGCGAACCCGCCAACGGGATGGTCGGCGCGCTGTCGGGGTTCCTGCGCTATTCGCTCGACAGCGATCCCGAACAGAAGATCACGCTCGACCAGGAGATCGGCGCGATCCGGCGCTATCTCGCGATCGAGCAGCTCAGGTTCGGTGACCGGCTCGCGGTCGGCATCCTCGTGACGCCGCCGGCGGGTGACGCGCTGGTGCCGAGCCTGATCCTGCAGCCGGTGATCGAGAACGCGGTCAAGTACGGCGTGTCGCGGCGCGAGGAAGGCGGCCGGATCGAGATCATCGCGCGCGTGGAGGGCGGCATCCTCGACATCGCGTTGCGCGACGACGGACCCGGCAGCCTCGACTATCGCCCCGAGCGCAGCGACGGCCATGGTGTCGGCCTCGCCAACACGCGCGAACGCCTGAACGTGCTCTACGGTGACCAACAGCACTTCACGATCGTCCGGCTGCAGCCGCAAGGTACCGAAGTCCGCATCCAGTTCCCGTACGAAACCGCCCAGCTTGAGGACCGCGCTGCATGCGAATCCGCACCCTGATCGTCGACGACGAGCCGCTCGCCCGGCGCGGCCTCAGCCTGCGCCTGGCGCGCCATCCCGACATCGACGTCGTCGGCGAAGCCGGCAACGGGCGCGAAGCGTTCTTCGCGGTGTCCGAGCACCAGCCCGCGCTGATGTTCCTCGACGTGCAGATGCCCGGTGTCGACGGGTTCGAGCTGCTGCGCGCGATCCCGGCCTCGCAGATGCCGCTGACGGTGTTCGTGACCGCATACGACCAGTACGCGCTGCGCGCGTTCGAGGCGAGCGCGATCGACTACCTGCTGAAGCCGATCGAGGACGCGCGCCTCGACGCCGCGCTCGAGCGCGCGCGACGCGAACTCGGCGCGCGCGACGCACAGGACCACTGCGCGCGGCTGCTGCGGCTGCTCGGCGACGTGTCGGGCAAGCCCGACCTCACGCTCGAACAGGCGCTCGACGGCAGCACCGCGGCCACGGGTGACGAGCGCCTGTCGATCAAGGATGCCGGCCGCATCCTGCGCGTGCCGCTCGACGAGATCCTCTGGATCGACGCCGCCGGCGACTACATGTGCGTGCACACGCCGACCGACACGCACGTGCTGCGCGCGACGATGCGCGAACTCGAGGGCCGCCTCGACGCGCGGCGTTTCCAGCGCATCCACCGCTCGACCATCGTCAACGTCTCGCGCGTGAAGGAACTGCGCTCGCACCTCAACGGCGAGTACTTCCTGATCCTCGACTCCGGGCAGCAGCTCAAGTTGTCGCGCAGTTACAAGGACAAGGTGCGGTTGTTGCATTGAGGTCGGGATTGGGGATCCGGGATTCGACCCGAGCTGCCGGCCGGCTGCCTGCGTGACCGAGCATGACCCCCGTTGCCGTTCGCCCTGAGCGCAGGCCGAAGGCCGGAGTCGAAGGGCCCGCTCGCGGAATCGCCCCGCCTTGCGGGACGCTTCGACTTCGCGGCCTGCGGCCGCTGCGCTCAGCGCGAACGGCGAAGTAGGATCCGTTCGCCCTGAGCGCAGGCCGAAGGCCGGAGTCGAAGGGCCCACTCGCGGAATCGCCCCGCCTTGCGGAACGCTTCGACTTCGCGGGCCTGCGGCCGCTGCGCTCGGCGCAAGGCGAAGTAGGATCCGTTCGCCCTGAGCGCAGGCCGAAGGCCGGAGTCGAAGGGCCCACTCGCGAAATCGCCACACCTTGCGGGACGCTTCGACTTCGCGGCCTGCGGCCGCTGCGCTCGGCGCAAGGCGAAGTAGGATCCGTTCGCCCTGAGCGCAGACCGAAGGCCGGAGTCGAAGGGCACGCTCGCGAAATCGCCACACCTTGCGGGACGCTTCGACTTCGCGGCCTGCGGCCGCTGCGCTCAGCGCGAACGGAAGTGATGTTCCGCGGCTTGCGGCCGCTGCGCTCAGCGCGAACGGACATGAGCACGGCGCGAGCAAACGAGGCTCGGCGCAAGCGGCGAGGGCATGTGCCGCACTCCTCGCCGCTCGCCGCGCCCCACCGGGCCACACCGTTGCACCACCCGGCGCTATCAGCCAACGGCCCGGCGCATCGCCTGCAACCAACGTGACTCCCGGCGCATCCGTTTCCGCGGAGGGCGGCGCAGGCTGCCGTGGAACCTGGAGAGACCGCCATGCGCCTGATCGATGCGTCCATCCGCAACCCGATCGCAGTCGCGGTCTGCGTGCTGCTGATCTGCCTGTTCGGCGGGATGGCCCTCGGCAAGTTGCCGCTGCAGCTGTTTCCCGACATCGACCGGCCGAACATCACGATCTTCACGGCCTGGCGCGCCGCCTCGCCCGAGGAAACCGAGGCCGAGCTGCTCGAGCCGCAGGAGCAGGTGTTGCAGGGCCTGCCCGGCGTCGAGGAAGTGCAGGGCAACGCGAATGCGGGTGGCAGCTTCATCAACCTGACGTTCGCGATCGGCACCGACATGCGCACCGCGCTCGTCGACGTGATCGGGCGCATGAACCGCGTGCGCTCGCAGCCGCAGGACGCCGAGCGCCCGGTGATCCAGATCGGTGGCGGCGGCGGCGACGCGAACGATTCGCTCGGCTGGTTCTTCGTGCAGCTGCTGCCCGGCACCGAGGGCGCGATCGCGGACCAGCGCAGCTTCATCGAGGACGTCGTCAAGCCGCGCATCGAATCGGTGCCCGGCGTGGCCGCGGTGAACGTCAACGCGGGACCGCCCGACGACATCCGCATCACGGTCGACCTCGCGCGCGCGGCCGCGCTCGGGGTCGGCATTCCGGAGATCGCGCAGCGCGCCGCGCGCGCGACCGACGTGTCGGCCGGCCAGATCGGGCTCGGCCGCCAGCAGTACACGCTGCGCTTCACCGGGCGCTACCAACCCGAGGATCTCGGCGAGCTCGTGCTCGCGTGGCGCGACGGCCGGCCGGTCCGGCTCGGCGACGTCGCGACGATCGAGAAGCGCCCGCCCGAGCAGCAGTTCTTCGTCTACCAGAACGGCAATCCCGCGATCGGACTGCAGATCCTGCGCGCACCCGGCGCGAACGTGCTCGGCACGCTCGAGCAGGTGAAGTCGGTCGTCGAGGAACTGCGCGAAGGCACGCTGAAGGCGCGCGGGCTCGCGATCGAGCAGAGCTTCGACGCCTCGCTGTTCATCCACCGCGCGGTGCACCTGCTGACGGAGAACCTCATCGTCGGCGCGCTGCTCGCGCTGGTCTGCGTCTGGTGGTTCATGCGCGACTGGCGCGCGACGCTGCTGATCGCGAGCGCGATCCCGGTGTGCCTGTTCGCGACGTTCGGCGCACTCGAACTCGGTGGTCGCAGCCTCAACGTGATCTCGCTCGCTGGCCTCGCGTTCGCGGTCGGCATGGTCGTCGAAGGGGCGATCGTCGTGTCCGGCAACATCATCCGGCTCAAGGAAGCGGGGATGACGCCGGTCGAGGCCGCGCGCGAGGGCACGCAGCAGGTGGTGCCCGCGCTGATCGCGTCCACGATCACGACGATCGCGGTGTTCCTGCCGGTGTTGTTCCTGCAGGACGTCGAAGGCCAGATCTTCTCCGACCTCGCGCTCACGATCTCGATCGCGGTGGCGCTCTCGATCGTCGTCGCGATCACCGTGCTGCCGGCCGCGGCGGGCGGCTGGCTCAAGGCGAAGAAGCTCAAGTCCGGCTACGGCGACGGCTGGCCCGCGTTGACCGAACGCATCCTGCGCTGGACCGACACGCGCCCGAAGCAGATCGGCTGGGTGCTCGCGCTGCTCGTGCTGCCGCTCGCCGCGAGCTGGTACTTCCTGCCCAAGCTCGACTACCTGCCGCCGGTCAAGCGCGCCGCGATCGACGCGTTCTTCAGCTTCCCGCCCGGCATGAGCCCGGAAGTGGTGAACCGCGAAATCGGCGGCACGCTGATCGAGCGCCTGCAGCCGTACATGAAGGGCGAGAAGCAGCCGCAGCTCAAGAACTACTACGTCTGGCTGTGGCCCGGCGGCGGCACGATCGGCGCGCGCGTGGTCGACGAATCGCGCATCGGCGAGCTCGAGGCGATCATGCGCGACGAGATCGTGAAGGGATTCCCCGACACGCGCGCATTCGCGACCGAGGGCGAGCTGTTCGGCGGCGTCGGCGGCTCGGCGCGCTCGGTCGCGATCCACCTGCAGAGCGACGACGCGCAGACGCTCACGCGCGTCGCCGAAGAAGGCCGCACGCTGCTCGAACAGGAATTCCCCGGCGCCAACGTGCAGGCGAATCCGAACACCGACCAGGTCGCGCTCGAAATGCATGCGATCCCGGACGACCGTCGCATCGCCGAAGCCGGCTGGGACCGCGCGACGGTCGGCACGATCGTGCGCGCGCTGGGCGACGGCGCCTGGCTCGGCGAGTACTTCGACGGCCAGAATCGCCTGCCCATCATCCTGCGCGCGGACGGGCGCGAGACCGCCGAGGCGCTCGCCGAAGCGCCGCTGGTCACGCCGACCGGCGCAGTCGTCCCGCTCGGCGAGGTGATCCGGCTCGAGATGAAGCAGGGTCCGGGCCAGATCCGCCGCCTCGACCACCGGCGCACCGTCACGCTGACGATGGACCCGCCGCAGACGCTCTCGCTGGAGGACGCGCTCGCGACGATCGAGCAGAAGATCGTGCCCGCGCTGGAGGCGAAGCTGCCGCCCGACGCGAACATCCGCCTCGCCGGCGCGGCCGACCGGCTCGAAGCGACGGTCGCGACGATGGGCAAGAACTTCGTGCTCGCTCTGCTCGTGCTGTTCCTGCTGATGGCCGCGATGTTCCGGTCGCTGCGCGACGCGCTGGTCGTCGTGCTGACGGTGCCGGTCGCACTGGTCGGCGGCGTGCTCGGCCTGCGCGTGCTCGGCCTCGTCGCGTTCCAGCCGCTCGACATGCTCACGATGATCGGCTTCATCATGATGGTCGGCATCATCGTCAACCACGCGATCCTGCTCGTCGACCGCACGCGCGATGCGCAGAACCACGGCCACGCGCTCGACGAATCGATCCGCCTCGCGCTGAACCAGCGCCTGCGCGCGATCCTCGCGAGCACGCTGACCGGCGCGCTCGGCGCGCTGCCGATGGCGATCAACCCGGGGCCGGGCAGCGTGATCTACCGCGGGCTCGCAGCGGTCAACGTCGGCGGCGTGATCGTCGCGATGGTGTTCTCGCTGCTGCTGCTGCCGAGCCTGATGCGCCTGATGACGCGCAACCCGCCCACCGCCGCGCGTGCGCACGAGGACGCCTCGCGCGCCTCGATCGCGCATGCGGCCTGATCCGTCTGCCGAGGAATGCCCATGTCCACGCACCGTCCGTCGTCCGGCGCCCTGCTCGTCCTGATCGCGACGCTCGCGCCGTGCGCGATCGCCCAGCAGGCCGCGCCCCCACCGGCCATCGTCGAGGTCGCCGAAGTCGTCAGCGCCGAGATCGCGCCGCACCGCTGGGTGCCGGGCAGCGTCGTCAGTCGCGACGATGCGCGGCTCGCGACCAGCGCGGCCGGCCGCGTCGAATACGTCGCCGAGGTCGGCACCGTGCTCGCCGCCGGCGAGCGCATCGCGAAGCTCGAGGACGAGGCGATCCGCCTGCGCCTCGAGGACGCACAGAGTGAAGTCGCGCGCATCCATGCGCAGCGCGAACTCGCGCAGCGCCAGTCCGAGCGGCTCTCGGCGCTCGCGGCGAACCATTCGGTCGCCGCCAACCAGGTCGACGAAGCGAAGGCGCAGGTCGCGCAGCTCACGGCCCAGTTGCGCCAGGCGGAGGTCGGCGTGCGCTCGGTCCGCTACGAACTCGAACAGACCGTGGTGCGCGCGCCGTTCCCGGGCGTGGTCAGCGAACGCATGGTGCAGCGGGGCGAGTACGTCGCGACCGGCGCGGCGATCGCGCACCTCGTCGACACCGGCCACCTCGAAGCGCGCGTGCAGGCGCCCCTCGCGCTCGCGGGCGCGCTGCGCGAAGGCATGCCGCTCGAACTGCGTGCCGGAGCCGCCACGCTGCGCGGCCAGGTGCGCACGATCGTGCCGGTCGGCGAAGAGCGCTCGCGCCAGTTCGAGCTGCGTCTCGCCCTGGACGGCGCGCCGCTGCTCGTCGGCAGTGCGGTCGAGGTCGCGTTGCCGGAGCGCGCGGCGACGCGCTCGCTCGCGGTACCGCGCGACGCGCTGGTCACGCGCAGCGAAGGCAGCCACGTGGTGCGCGTCGGCGCCGACGGCGCGAGCGAACGCGTGGCCGTGCGCAGCGGCGCGAGCGATGCGGCGCTCGTCGCGGTCGAAGGGCCGCTGCAGCCCGGCGACCAGGTCGTGGTGCGCGGCGCCGAACGCCTCAGCCCGGGCCAGAAGGTGCAGGCCGCGGCGCACGGCGAGATCGTCGCCGGCGTGATCTCGACCGCCGCGCGGCCGCCGGGCTGACGCGGCAGCGCGGGTTCGAGTGAATCGAGAGATTGAAACGCGGAGCACACGAAGCACACGGAGAACACGCCCAACTGAAGTGCTCTCGCCGTCTCCGCGTGCTCTGTATGCTTCGTGTTGAAGGCTTCGCCGCTTTTGCGTGCTGCCCGATCGTCAGTCGGTGTGCACGCGGTAGCACGGCACGTAGTGCGTGCCGGGCAGCTTCATGCGCTGCTGCGCGACGAAGCTCGCGAGGAGTTCGTCGAGCGCCTGCATGATGCCGCTGTCGCCGCGGATGTCGAACGGTCCGTGCTGCTCGATCGCGCGCATGCCCTCGACCTTGACGTTGCCGGCGACGATGCCCGAGAACGCGCGGCGCAGGTCGGCGGCGAGCCGGTGCGGCGCCTGCGTGCGGCGCAGGTCGAGCGCGGCCATCGCGGCGTGCGTGGGCACGAACGGCGACTGGAACTCGTGCTCGACGTTGAGCGACCAGTTGAAGAAGAACGCATCCTTGCTGTCGAGGCGGTGGCTGCGCACGCGATCGACGCCCTTGCGCACGATGCGCGAGACCTCGCGCGGATCGTCCACGACGACGTGGTAGTGCTGCGCGACGTCCTCGCCGAGCGCGAGGCGCAGGAAGCGGTCGATCTGCTCGAAGTAGGCGGCAGATTCCGCCGGCCCGGTGAACACCAGCGGGAACGGCAGGCCGGCGTTGTCGGGATGCAGCAGGATGCCGAGCAGGTAGAGGATTTCCTCCGCGGTGCCGACGCCGCCCGGGAACACCACGATCGCGTGCCCGATGCGCACGAACGCCTCGAGCCGCTTCTCGATGTCCGGCATGATCACGAGGTTGTTGACGATCGGGTTCGGCGACTCCGCCGCGATGATGCCGGGCTCGGTGATGCCGATGTAGCGGTTGTTGCGCCGCCGCTGCTTCGCGTGCGCGATCGTCGCGCCCTTCATCGGCCCCTTCATCGCGCCCGGGCCGCAGCCGGTCACGATGTCGAACGCGCGCAGGCCGAGTTCGTAGCCGACGCGCTTGGTGTATTCGTATTCGTTGCGCGAGATCGAATGCCCGCCCCAGCAGACCACGAGGTTGGGGTCCAGGTTCGGGCGCAGCACGCGCGCATGGCGCAGGATCTCGAACACCGCGTGCGTGATGCCGATGGAATCGTCGAGTTCGAACAGGCCGCCCTCGATCTGCGTCGACACGTAGACGATGTCGCGCACCACCGCGAACAGCAGTTCGTTGACGCCGCGGATGATGTGGCCGTCGACGAACGCCTCGGCGGGCGCGTGCGTGAGCTCGAGCTTGACGCCGCGGTCCTGCTGCAGGATCTGGATCTCGAAATCCGGATAGCGCTCGAGCAGGGCGCGCGCGTCGTCGGTCATGCTGCCCTGGGTCAGCACCGCGAGCGCGCAGCGGCGCAGCAGGTCGTGCAGGCCGCCCGCTCCCGCGTCGCGCAGGCGCGCGACTTCATGGCGCGACAGGATGTCGAGGCCGGCGACAGGCGAGATGCGCGCGCTGACGGTGGCCGGGCTGGTGCGGGTCTGCTGCATGTGTGCTTCCCTGTGTGCCGCGCACCGGAGTGCGCATGGTCCAGAATCGCCAAACGATGGCGTCGTGGTCAAGCGTCCGTGCAAAAGCAAACGGCCGGCACGAGGCCGGCCGTTCGCCCAACGCAGCAGGCGCGTCAGAACGTGTAGCGCAAGGTCACCATCGCCGACCAGCGCGAAACGACGTTGGTCTTGATGTCGCGACCGGCGTCATACACGATGGTTCCGCCGGGCTGGTAGTTGCCGTCGCGATCGGTCGGCAGCGAGTAGATCGGCTTGCCGTCCGCATCCACGCCCTGGAAGTTCGCGAGCGTGCGGCCGTACGGGAAGCCGACGTACTCCTGGTGGCCCCAGTCCTTGTTGAGCAGGTTCATCAGGTTGAAGATGTCGAGGCGCAGCTCGCCCTTGGCGCCTTCCGGGAAGAAGCCCGGCACTTCCTGACGGAAGCTGAGGTCGACCTGGTTGATCCATGCCGACTTCGCGCCGTTGCGGCCCGCGATTTCGCCCTGGTGGTCGCGCAGGTAGTCGTTGCCCGCGATGAAGTCGAAGAACTGCTGCTGCTGCGCGGCCGTGGTGTCCGACGTGAACGAGACGTCGCCCGGGTTCGGGATGTAGACGAGGTCGCGGCTGTAGGAATCGCCGTTCATGTCGTTGCCGAACACCCAGCTGTACGGGTTGCCGGTCTGACCGTTGTAGAAGCCCGTCACCGCGGTCGTGTAGTCACCGAAGAACTTGTGCTCCCAGGTCAGCGAGGTGCTGAAGCGCTGGCGCACCGAACCGTTCGACGGCGATGCGACGTCCTCGTTCGGGTTCACCCACCAGTTGTTGGAGTAGTTCGACGAGGCCTGGCTCGAGGTACCCGGGTTCACTTCGCTGGCGCGGCCGAACGAGGCCGCCATGTTCGCCGACCAGCTGTCCGCGAACGGCTTGCGCAGCGACAGCGTGACGTTGTCCGAGCTGCCCTTGTCGGTGTTGCGCAGCAGGGTCACGTTGCCCGAGAAGCGCGGGTCCGCGTTCTGGCGGTTGCGGTTGCCCGACGGGCCGCCGCGCGGGTCGCGGTAGTACGTGTAGCGGCCATCCGGCAGCACGCCGGTCGGCGCGCCGATGTTGAGGTTCTCGTACAGGATGCCGTCCTCGACCGTGATGCGCTGGTACTCGGCCGAGAACACGGTTTCCCACCACGGCAGTTCATGGTCGATCGCGACCGAGGCCTTCCACACGGACGGCAGCTTGAAGTCCGGATCGATCGCATCGACCGTCATCTGCGCGCTGCCGGCCGGCGGCAGGTTCTGGTTGAACGGATCGGCGCTGAACGGCGGGAATGGCGTGCCCGGCGCGGGAATCACGCCATCGTTGTTGCGCGCCGAGTAGGTCGCGGTGGTCAGGCCGTTGTTCTGGTACGGATTGGTCATCCAGACGGTCGGCGGATTCGACATGAACTTGCCGAAGCCACCGCGCAGCTGGGTCATGCGCGGGCCGCCGAGGTCCATGTTGAACGAGATGCGCGGCTGGAACAGCACCGCGTTGTCGATCGTCGAATCGTTGCGGTAGCCGAACGCGTCCTCGAACGCGGCGTTGTAGCGCGGCGTGTCGCCGGTCTTCGGGATGTCGATGCGCAGGCCGTACTGCACCGACAGCGCATCGTTGACCTGCCAGGTGTCCTGCGCGAACAGGCCCCACTGCTTGTAGGTCCACTCGGCCGCGACGTCGTCGATCGTCAGGCCGGGCGCGGGCTGGTACAGGTCGAACTGGTTGTAGATGCCCTGCGCGAAGTTGTCGATGCCCCAGAACGTGTAGGCGCCGAACTGCGTGCGGCCGAACAGGTTGTAGATCTCGTTCTGCTGGTAGTCGAAGCCGACCTTGAACGCATGCGACTCGAGGTTCCAGGTACCCGCCGCGAACGCGTTCCAGGACTTCACGTCGAGCACGTTGTAGTGCGAGAACTGGTCTTCGCCGAGGTTGACGGTCGGGCCGGTGCCGTCGTCGTTGAGGCGGATCACGACCTGCGGCTGCTGGTTCTCGGTCGTGCGCACCTGCTCGAACGAGGTGTGCGAAACCGAGGCCTCGGTCGAGAACGTGTCGGTCCAGTCGCTGAAGAGGTGCAGCACGGTGTTCTTGGTGTCGCTGTCCTTGTTGTACCAGAAGCTCGACAGGCCGACCGAGGTCGCGTTGTTGCCCTGCACGATCGGCTGGTTCTCCTTCGTGCGCTGGAAGCTCAGGCTCGCGCGATGGCTGTCGTTGATGTTCCAGTCGAGCTTGGCCAGCAGGCGCTTGTCCTCGAGGTCCGCGCCCGCGTCGCCGAACGTGCCGGGCTTCAGGCCGAGGTCGGTCGCGATGTCGATGATGCGGTTGAGGTCGCCCGGGGAGACGCGGTTCGACGTCGACGGACCGTCGCCGAGGCTCTGGTCGAGGCCGTTCGCGGCGTCGGCGCCGAGCGCGGTGGTGGTTTCCTCTTCGTAACCGAGGAAGAAGAACAGCGTGTCCTTGATGATCGGGCCGCCGAGCGTGAGGCCGTAGGTGCGGTTGTGCTCGTAGCCGCGGTATTCGTAGAAGTCGTTGTCGCTGTCGAGCCAGCCGGCGTCACCGGTGAGGTCCTTCGCGTTGCGATACGCGAAGTAGGCCGAGCCGTGGAACTCGTTGGTGCCGCTCTTGGTGACCGCGTTGATGCTCGCGCCGACCGTGCTCGAGGAGACGTCGAAGTTCGCGGTCGAGAGGTTGTACTCGGCGATCGTGTCGACCGAGACCGGCGAGCCGATGTACGGCATGCCGTTGGAATTGAGGCCGAACGGGTCGCCGACGTTGACCGAGTCGACGCTGATCGCGTTGTAGCGGCTGTTCTGGCCCATTGCGGACATCGAGCCGTCGCCGCGGTCGCTGACCACGATGCGCGGGTCGAGGCGCGCGATGTCCTGGATCGAACGGTTCGCCGACGGCGCGTTCTGCAGCTCGCGGCCCGACACGTTGGTGCTGAGGCCCTTGTTGTCGGGCTGGAACACCTGCGTCAGCGCGCTCGCGGTGACCGTGATGCCCTCGAGCGTGGTCGAGTCGATCGCGCCGGTCGCGAGGTCGAGCTTGGTTTCCTCGGCGAGCTTGAGGTAGACGTCGTTGCGCTCCGCGCTCTCGCCGTCCTTCTCCGCGGTCACGAAGAACGGACCGCCGACGCGCAGGCCCTGCGCGACGTAGTGGCCGTTCGCGTCGGTCGTGACGGTCTTGGTCGTGCCCGACGGCACGTGCAGGATCTGCACGGTCGCACCGGCGACCGGCTGGCCGCTCGCGTCGACGAGGCGTCCGCTCAGGGACGACGACGTGTTCTGCGCGAACGCGGTGGATGCGGCCAGCAGCGAGCCGATGACGAGCGGCAGCAGGCGCATGCGAAGTGGCTTGTTCATGGGTGGAGGTCCCCTCAGGACGACGTCGAGATCGAAGTGCGCAAAAAAACGCCGGACCGGCCCATCCCGGCGGGGATGCTTCGGTTCGGAGTGGGTCGCAGGCTGCCCGCCGTAGCGGCAGGGACTCCGTCGGGAGCCCGCAGCCTTAACTACAGTTTAACAGCGTTCAATGACGAAAATGTAACAGGCGGTGTCGATTTTGCTGTGACGCAGCATCAGTCCCCTGCGGCGAAGTAGCGCGCCCGCTTCGTGGGCCGGAGCCGCGCGAGGTCCAGGCGCACGAGACCGTCGACGCACCCCCCGAACGCGGGATCGACGCCAAACGCAAGGAAGCGCACCCCGTCGGGCTCGCACAGGTCCGCGTACTGGCGATACAGCACCGGCAGGCGCGCGCCGAGCGCATCGAGCCGCTGGCGCAGCACCTCGAATCCCTCCTCGCGCGAACGCCCGCTCCAGGCCGCCGCGGCGTCGCGTGCGACCGGCGCGCCGATGACGAACGGATTGCGCGCACGTGCCAGGCCTTCGGCGCCACCGAAGTAGTACGCGTGGTAATGCACGATCCACTCGCGCGCCTCCGCCGGCAGCGACGCGCTGAGGCTGACCGGTCCGAACAGGTGCGTGACCGCGGGCCTCGCCTTGAGATAGGCACCGATGCCCTGCCACAGGAGATCGAGGCTGCGCGAGCCCTGGTACGCGGGCGGCACGAAACTGCGCCCGAGCTCGACCGAACTCGACAGCAGCGCGCGCGCCTCGGCCGAGTAGTCGAACAGGCTGGCCGAATACAGGCCCTCGATGCCGTGTTCGCCCAGGATTGGACCGGCTTCGCCGAGCCGGTAGGCACCCGCGACCGCGAGCGCTTCGTCGTCCCAGAGCACGAGGTGGCGATAGGTGAGGTCATGGCGGTCGAGGTCGCGGCGCGCACCGGTGCCTTCGCCGACGCGGCGGAACGCGAGTTCGCGCAGCCGACCGATCTCGCGCAGCGCGGGACAATCGGCGCGCCCCTCGAGCAGCACGATCTGCTTGCCGTCGCGGGTGCGGCCGAGCGCCTCGCCCGCACGCACGGCGCGCCGCACTGCGCTCGGCGGTTCAGGGTGCGCGACCGCGGTCGAGGTCCGGAATACGGTCGGACGCCGCCGCGACAGGCGATAGACGTGCCGGCGCATGTGCCGCGCGACCTGCTCCGGATCGTCGACGAGGCCCGCGAGCACCGCGCTCGGCACCTGTTCGCCGACCTGGAACCCGATGCGCGTGCGCGCGGCGCCGAACATTTCGCGCGCGAGCAGCAAGGGCGACAGCGGACGCGCGAGCATCGACACGCCGTAGAACATCGGCGAGTTGCGCGCGGCGATATGCACCGGCAACACCGGCGACGACGTGCGCGCCGCGAGCCGCGCGAATCCTGGCGACCAGCCCGCGTCACGCACGCCGCCCGCGCGCACGCGCGACACCTCTCCGGCGGGGAACACGATCAGCGCCTGTTCGCGCTCGAGCGCGCGATACGCCTCGCGCAGGCCACCGATGCCGGGGCCGCCGCCGAATACCGGCAGCGGCAGCAGCAGCGGCGCGAGCGCGCCGAGCTGCAGCAGCATGTCGTTCGCGAGCACCTTGACGTCGCGGCGTACCGAGCCGACGAGATCGATCAGCGCGAGCGCGTCGAGCGCGCCGAGCGGATGGTTCGCGACGATCACGACACGCCCGTCCACCGGGATGTTCTCGCGATCGGTGTTGGCGACGCTGTAGCTGACCTGGAGTCGCTCCAGCGCGCGCTCGACGAAGCCGAAGCCGGTGGAGCCGTCGAGCTCGCGCAGCGCGGCATTGATGCGTTCCTCGCACGCGATCCGCCGCAGCAACGCGACCACCGGCTGGGCGAAGCTGCGCGCGCGGCCGGCGGCCAGGCGCGGGAACCGGTCGTTGAAACTCCGCTCGACGCTGATCAAGGCGCACCTCCGCTGATGCGGAGCACGCTAGCCGGCGTTTGTTACACGCGCATGGATCGGCGCGTCAGGCCGGCGCGCGCAGGTAGGCGACGAGGCCGTCGAGGAACATCTGCACCGACAGCGCCACCAGCAGCATGCCCATGAGCCGCTCGAGCGCGGTCAACACGCTGGAGCCGAGCCAGCGATAGAGGTAGGTCGAGGACAGCAGGATCACCGCGGTCGCGAGCCATGCGAGGAACAGCGCGATGCTCCAGTCGACCTCGCGCCCGGGATGGCTGTTCGCGAGCAGCATCACCGCGGCCATCGTCGAGGGCCCGGCCACCGCGGGGATCGCCATCGGCACGATGAATGGCTCGCCGTCCGCATCCCCGAAGATGCCGCGCTCGGGCGGGAAGATCATGCGGATGCCGATCAGGAACAGCACGATGCCGCCCGCGATGCCGACCGACTCCTGCTTGAGCTGGAGCAGCGCGAGCAGGAAGCGGCCGCCGAACAGGAAGCCGAACAGCACCACCAGCGCGATCAGCAGTTCGCGCACGAGCACGCGCTGGCGCCGCCCCGGCGCGACATTGCGCAGCAGGCTCAGGAACAGCGGGATGTTCCCGAGCGGATCCATGATCAGGAACAGCAGGATGCCCGCCGACAGCGTACTCATCGCCTTTTCCCCGTGGCTGTTGCGCGTGTTGCCGTTGCGCTGATCGCGCGGCGCCTTCGCGGCGCCGGCCTCACGCGCCGCGCAGGTCCAGTATCCGCCCGCGCAGGTCGTGGCCGGAAGCGAGCAGCGCCACCACCGCGGAAGCTGCGTGCGCCGGGTCCGGCTGCGCCATCGTGTCCTCGCCATAATACGCCGCGCGTCGCAATGCGGTGCGCATCGGTCCCGGCAGGATCGCGTGGGTGCGCACGCTCGAATGCTCGGTTTCCTCGTGCACGATCGAGGCGAGCCCGCGCAGCGCGTGCTTGGCCACGCCGTAGCCGCCCCAGTACGCGCGCGACACGCGCTCGAGGTCGTCGAGCACGAACACGATCGCGGAATCGGCGGCCGCGCTCAGCAGCGGCATGCACGCGCTCGTCATCAGGAACGGCGCGGTCACGTTGACATGCTGCGCGCGCGCCCACTCTTCGGGTTTCTGCTGGTCGAACGGCTGCAGCGTGTCGAAGTGCGCGGCCGCGTGCACGATCCCGTCGAGGCGGCCGAATTCGCGCTCGATCGTCGCGGCGAGGTCGGCATGGTCCTTCGGCGTCGCGCCGAGCAGGTCCATCGGATAGATCGCGGGCATCGGCGCGCCGAGCGCGACGATCTCGTCGTAGAGCGCTTCGAGCGCGCGGACGCGGCGGCCGCACAGCACGACGGTCGCACCCGCGGCGGCTGCCGCGAGCGAACACGCGCGCCCGAGGCCGCCGGTCGCGCCGGTGACGAGCACGACGCGCTCGCGCAGCGCATCGGCGGCGGGCGCCGGAACAGCCTCCGCCGGTCGTTCCGCCAGCAGCATGCGTCAGGCCTTCTTCGTGTCCTGCACGAGTCGCGCGAGCTCCCCCGACTCGTAGAGGTCGAGCGTGATGTCGCAGCCCCCGATCAGCTCGCCGTTGATGAACAACTGCGGGAAGGTGGGCCAGTTCGAATAGCGCGGCAGGCTCGCGCGCACTTCGGGATCCTCGAGCACGTTGACCGAATGGAAGTCGGCGCCCGCGGCCTTGAGCGCCTGCGAAGTGCGGCTCGAGAAGCCGCACATCGGGAACTGCGGCGTGCCCTTCATGTACAGCACGATCGGGTGCGAATCGAGCGTGCCCTTGATGCGTTCGATGACGTCCATACACCGGCCCTCGATGAATCCGCGCCGACACCGGCGCACAATCGCCCATGTTACCACCGAGCAGCCGGCGCCACGTCCGCGCTAGACTGGAAGGCCCTACCTGCCGGCAAGGAGTGACTCCATGGCGATCGAACTTCCCCCGCTTCCGTGGGCGCGCGATGCACTCGCGCCGCACATCTCGGCCGAAACCATCGACTACCACTACGGCAAGCACCACCAGGCCTACGTCACCAACCTCAACAACCAGATCAAGGGCACCGAGTTCGAGCAGCTCCCGCTCGAGGAGATCATCCGCAAGTCCTCCGGCGGCATGTTCAACAACGCGGCCCAGGTCTGGAACCACACGTTCTACTGGAACTGCCTCGCGCCCGATGGCGGTGGTGAACCCGGCGGCCGCCTCGCCGATGCGATCAACAAGGCATTCGGCGGGTTCGCGCAGTTCAAGGAAGAGTTTTCCAAGACCTGCATCGGCACCTTCGGCTCCGGTTGGGGCTGGCTCGTGCAGCGCCCGGACGGCAGCCTCGCGCTCGCGAGCACATCGAACGCGAATACCCCGCTGACCGGCAGCGATCGTGCGCTGCTGACCTGCGACGTGTGGGAACACGCGTACTACATCGATTACCGCAACGCGCGACCGAAGTACGTCGAGGCGTTCTGGAACCTCGTGAACTGGGAGTTCGCGGCGAGCCAGCTGGCCTGACAGCCGGGATCGGGATTGGGGATTCGGGATGGCAAGACGTCCGTCGCGCCGTTTCCCGCGCCTCAGTCCCCTTCCCTCAGCGCCGCGATGACGGGGGCGACCTGGGCGTCGCGGCCGAGGGCGGCGCCGATGCGCTGCAGGCGGTCGATCATCTCGCCCGCGTCGTCGGCGCAGATCGTCGCGTGGCCCACCTTGCGACCCGGGCGCGCGCTCTTGCCGTAGTCGTGCCAGTGCGCGCGCGGTTCGGCCAGCACCGGCCCGGCCGGCGGCAGGTCGCCGACCCAGTTCAGCATCGCGTGGACGCCGAGCGCGCGGGTATCGCCGAGCGGCAGGCCGAGGACTGCGCGCACGTGGTTCTCGAACTGGCTCGCGGGCGAGCCTTCGATCGTCCAGTGCCCCGAGTTGTGCACGCGCGGGGCCATCTCGTTGCCGAGCAGGCGCTCGCCGACCACGAACAGCTCGAGCGCGAACACGCCGACATAATCGAGCTCTTCGGCGATGCGCCGCGCATGCGCGACGGCCTGCGGGCCCAGCGGTTCGCTGCCCGGCGCAGGCGCGAGGCTCGCCGACAGGATGCCGTCTGCGTGCCAGTTCCGCGTCAGCGGCCAGGTGCGGAACTCGCCCTGGCGCGAGCGCACCGCGATCACCGAGAGTTCGCGCTCGAACGCGACGAATGCCTCGAGTACCGCCGGCGCTGCCGCGATCGCGTTCCACGCCGCTGCGGCATCCGCGGGTGATTTGAGGCGGAACTGGCCCTTGCCGTCGTAGCCGAGGCGGCGCGTCTTGAGGATCGACGGGGTGCCGATGCGTTCGATCGCGCGTTCGAGATCGGCGAGCGAGTCGACTGCGACGTAGTCGGGCGTCTCCAGCCCGACGGTCGCGAACAGGCGCTTCTCCTCGAGCCGGTCCTGCGAGGTCGCGAGCGCGCGCGGATTCGGGAACACGCGCGTGCGTTCGCTGAGCCAGCGTGCGGTGTCGGCCGGCACGTTCTCGAAGTCGAACGTGGCGACGTCGATGCGCCGCGCGAAGTCGCCGAGCGCGTCGAAGTCGCGCCAGTCGGCGCGCAGCATCGGTGCGACCTGCGCCGCGCAGGCGTCCTCGGCGCTGTCGACGACGAGGAAGCGCAGGCCGAGCGGCGCGCCGGCCAGCGCCATCATGCGTGCGAGCTGCCCGCCGCCGAGGATGCCTACCGTCGACATGCGCGGATCGATCCGGATGACGCCGCGCGCGGCGCGTGCGACACGGGCGCCGCGGTACGCTGCAGGCGGCAGGCGCGACGCGGCGCGCTCATGCGGATTCGCGCGGATCGGGGTTGGCGAGCACCGCGCGCGTCTGCTCGAGGCGGAATGCATCGAGCCGCTGCGCGACCGCGTCGTCGAACGTCGCGAGCAGCGCCGCGGCGTGCAGCGCCGCATTGACCGCGCCGGCGCGCCCGATCGCGAACGTCGCGACCGGGATTCCGGCCGGCATCTGCACGATCGACAGCAGCGAATCCATGCCGTTGAGCGCCTGCGACTGCACCGGCACGCCGAGCACCGGCACGCGCGTCTTCGACGCGAGCATCCCGGGCAGGTGCGCGGCGCCGCCGGCACCCGCGATGATCGCGGCGAGGCCACGGTCGCTCGCGCTCGCCGCGTAGCCGAACAGCAGGTCGGGCGTGCGGTGCGCCGAAACGACGCGCACCTCATGTTCGATCGCGAGGCCCTCGAGGGTCTCGACCGCATGGCGCATGGTGTCCCAGTCCGACCGGGAACCCATCACGACGCCTATCCGCAACGCGAGATTCACGCGTTCTGCCATGGCCGAGCGCTGCCCAAATCGTTATTGTACGCACATCCGGCGACGACGAACCTGCCACCGATGGACAAGCGCCTGCTCGACATCCTCTGCTGCCCGGCCACGCACGCGCCGCTGCGCGCGCTGTCGGCACCCGAGCTGGAGGCGGTCAACCGCGCGATCGCCGGCGGGCAGCTGCGCGACCAGGGCGGGCGTGCATGCGCCAGCGCGATTGCCGAGGGCTTGATCACGCGCGATGGAAACACCATCTACCGCGTCGAAGACGGCATCCCGGTGCTGCTCGCGGACCACGCGGTGGCCGCACCGTCGATCGAAGGATTCCCGCGCACGTGAACGCCCGTCGCACCGCCCCAGGCAAGTGTGAAGTCGCGCACATTCGCGTCGCTGCCCGCATCTATCATGGCGGTACGTCGCCGGCATCTGCCGGCCACGCGCCCACGTCCGACGGATCCCGCGCATGACCGCCGCCAAAGACACGCCCAATGTCGTCGACCTGCAGCAGCGCCAGCCGACCGGCAACGCGGGCGACCGGCTCGGCGACCTGCTCAAGCTCGTGCGCAGCGTTGCGCTGAAGCGCATCAACGCGCTGGTCGGGACCCTGTTCGAGAATGTCGACGACGCGCTGTTCGACCTCGCCGAGCGCGCCGGAAGCAACGCGATCCAGACCGAATACTTCGACGGCATGCGCGAGGTGCGCAAGAAGCGCCAGCTGGTCGAGCGCCTGTTCCAGGAGCAGGCGACCAAGGCATTCACCGATTTCGCCGACGGCAAGCTCAAGCCGGTCAAGGGCGAAGCGGGCACTGCCTCGTCGACGCCCGGCCTCTCGCTCGTCGACGACGTCGAACTCGAGGAATCGCTCGCGGTCACGAGCATGGTCGCGAAGGCCGACAGCCGGCTGCAGCGCGCGCTGTACCAGGTGAACCAGCGACTCGCGGTGATCATCGGCGGCGGCAAGGTCGAGGACGCGAACAACCCGATCGGCCCAGCCGTGCTCGGCAACGCGTTCCGCACCGCGATCCGCGAATTCGACGTCAACATCCAGGTCAAGCTGATCGTCTACAAGCTGTTCGACCGCTACGTGATGGCCGGGCTCGAACCGGTCTACGACGAGGTCAACGTCGAGCTGATCCGCGCCGGCGTGCTGCCGCAGGTCCGGCACGTGATGCCGCACGGCAGTCGTCCGCACGGCATGCCCGCGGGCGCCGGCGCACCGGCCGGTTCGCGCGCGGCCGCTGGCGCGATCGCGCCGGGCTACTACGACGCCGCGTCGAGCGAACTGCAGGGCGAGATCTACCAGACCCTGCGCTCGCTGCTGGCAAGCCGCCACCCGGGTGACCGCTATGAAGGCGGCGAAGGCGGAGCCGGCTTGCCGGGCCTGAGCCCCACCGACCTGCTGAGCGCACTGACGATCCTGCAATCGCAGTCGGCCGCGATCCAGGCACGCGCCGACGGCGTTGCCGACGCGGCGCAGGCCGTGCAGCAGATCAAGCGCGAACTGCTCGACCAGGTCGGCCGGATTTCCGAGGATGCCAAGAGCCGCCGCGTCTCCGCAGCGGACGAGGACACGATCGACCTCGTCGGGATGCTGTTCGAATACATCCTGCAGGACCGCAACCTGCCGACGCGCATGCAGGCGCTGTTCGGACGCTTGCAGATCCCGTATCTCAAGGTCGCGATCCTCGACAAGCACCTGTTCGCGCAGAAGAGCCATCCCGCGCGCCGCCTGCTCGACCTGCTGGCCGAAGCCGGCAAGAGCTGGACAGAGGAATCGGATCGCGACAACCGCCTGCACGACCGCATCCGTGCCGCGGTCGAAGCCGTGCTGCGCGACTTCGACGACGACGTCGGCGTGTTCGAGCGCGAGCTCGAGTCGTTCACCGAGTTCATGGACCAGCACCGCAAGCGCGCCGAACTCGCCGAGCAGCGCGCGGCCGAGGCCACGCGCGGGCGCGAGCGCCTGCAGGAGGCGCGCCGGACCGCCGCGCGCGAGATCCTGAAGCGCATCGAGGAACGGCAATTGCCGCCGGTCGTGCACACCGTCCTGTCCCGCCCGTGGGCGAATTACCTCGTGCTGACGATCCTGCGCCAGGGCGAAGGTTCCGACGAGTGGAAGAACGCGCTGCGCTTCGCCGACGAGTTCGTCTGGAGCGCGCAGCCCAAGACCACCGAAAACGACATCACGCGCCTGCGCGCGTTGCTGCCGCAGCTCGAGAAGGCGCTGCGCCACGGACTCGCGACGGTCGCCTACCACGACAGCGACGTGAAGCAGCTGATGGGCGAGCTGTCGCAGTTCTATCGCAAGCTGCTCGACGGACAGAAGATCGAGACGCGCACCGCGAAGGACGTGATCGAACACAACGTCGCGGCGCCTGCGCCCGTCGCGGGCGTGGACACCTCGCTCGCCGATGCCGCGATGCCGACCGCGCCGCAAAGCCCGGTCGAGGAGATCGTCCTCAGCACCGAACCACCGGATGAAGCCGAGGCGCCGCCGGAAGCGGAAGACGAGGTCGTGCAGGGCGTGCGCGAGCTCAAGGTCGGTACCTGGCTCGAGTTCATCGAAGAGAACGGCCAGCGCGAACGCGCCAAGCTGTCGTGGATCAGCCCGATCAGCCAGAAGTACCTGTTCGTCAATCGGCGCGGCCTCAAGGTCTGCGACAAGACCGTCTACGGCCTCGCCGCGGAACTGCGCCGCGGCAGTGCGGTGGTGCTCGAGGAAGTGCCGCTGTTCGACCGCGCGCTCGATGCGATCGTCGCGCGCCTGCGCCATGCGGGCGACGAAGCCCAGGCATCGCCTCCGGCTGCGACCACGCCGGCGGGTTGATTTCGCTCGCGGCGCGGGCCGCGACGAGCCTTGCTATGCTGCGCGGCCGTCCCGCAGCAGGAGCCCGTGCAGTGACCGGAATCGCCCTGGCGACGCCGCCATCCGAAGCGATCGCGCGCGACGTGCGCGCGGCCCTGGCCGAAGACATCGGCAGCGGCGACGTGACCGCCGACTTGCTTCCCGAGCGTGCGCAGGCGCGCGCCCGCGTGATCACGCGCGAGAACGCGGTGCTGTGCGGACGCGCGTGGTTCGATGAGTGCTTCCGCCAGCTCGACCCGGCCGTGCGCATCGAATGGGCCGCGGCCGACGGCGAACGTGTCGCCGCAGGCGCGTTGCTGTGCCGCATCGAGGGCGCCGCGCGCGCGCTCGTGACCGCCGAGCGCAGCGCGCTGAACTTCCTGCAGGCCCTGTCGGGAACCGCAACCACCACCGCGACCTTCGTCGAGGCGGTGCGCGGGACGCGCACGGTGGTGCTCGACACGCGCAAGACGCTGCCCGGCCTGCGTCTCGCACAGAAGTACGCGGTGCGCGCGGGCGGCGGCGCCAACCATCGCATCGGCCTGTTCGATGCGGTACTCGTGAAGGAAAACCACATCGCCGCGTGCGGCTCGATCGCGGCGGCCGTCGCGCGCGCGCGCGAACTGCATCCGGGCGTGCTCGTGGAAACCGAGGTCGAGACGTTCGCGGAACTGCGCGAGGCACTCGGGGCCGGCGCGGATCGCATCATGCTCGACGAGTTCGAACTGCACGAACTCGCGCAGGCAGTCGCCGAAGTCGGCGGGCGCGTGCCACTCGAGGTCTCGGGCTCGGTCGCACTCGAGCGCGTGCGCGCGATCGCCGAGACCGGTGTCGACTACGTTTCGATCGGCGCACTGACCAAGCACGTGCGCGCGATCGACCTCTCGATGCGCGTCGAACTCGTCGACGGCTGAGCCACCGCGTGCGCGATGCGCACGCGGCACGCCGGTGCCGTCAGAGCACGCCCATGAAGTGCAGGACGGCGCCGAGGATCACGAGCGCGGCGACTGCGTAGACCGCCAGCCAGACCTTGGTGTTCGCGGCAGCCGGCTTGGCGGCCGGCGCCTCGACGCGCGTCGCGACCGATTGCTGGCGCGCGTCCATCCCCGGCGCGACGAGCAGGAAGCGCACCGTGTCGAGGCGCAGCTCCTCGCCTGGCTTCAGATGGCCGCTCTGCACGCGCTTGCCGTTGAGGTAGGTGCCGTTGGCCGAGCCCATGTCCTCGACGAACAGGCCATCGGGCGTCACGCGCAGGCGCGCGTGATGGCGCGAGACCTCCTCGGACGGCACCGGGATGTCGGAGTCGGGCTGGCGTCCCATCACCGCGTTGTCGGTGACCGCGAAGGTCTTGCCGAGCGTGACGCCCGACACGCCGCGCAGCATGAACTTCGGCAGCGTCGCGCGCACGCGCGTACGCCCGTCGTCGGCATCTGCCGCAGGCGTGTTCGCCGCCGCGACGGGCGCGGACGCGACACGTTCGCCCGAGGTGATCGAGCAACCGACGCGCCCGAGCACCAGCAGGTCGCCGTCCTTGATCGCGGTGTCGCCGCTCGCCTGGCGCCCGTTGAGTACGGTCGGCGCCGAAGCATCGAGCGGTCGCACGCTCGCGCGCCCGCCGCCGTAGGCGATTTCGCAATGCCTGGCCGCGACGCCCGCGCCCTTGAGCAGGACGTCGCAGGCGGCATCGCTGCCGATCGTGACGACGCCTTCCGCCAACGCGACGGGTGCATGTTCGCCGCCCGGAAATACAAGCTTCATGATGTTCCCCTGGAGGCCGGCCCGCGCCGGCAACATCCCGCCGATTGTAACCGCGGGCGGGTTCGCGTCCACGAAGCAACGCACACTCGCGCGCCCGCAGGCGCCGCCGCCTTGCGGGAAGCACCCGGTGCCCCCAGACTTGCTTCATGACCGGAACCTGGATCGCCCTGCTCACGATCGCCGTCGCGATCTGGGCCTGGATGGACGTGCTGAAGGCGCGCGAGTTCGCCGTTCGCCACGGGCGCGCGCTCTGCCGCGACGCGCGTGTCCAGCTGCTCGACCAGAGCGTCTCGTTGCAGCGCGTGCGCATCGCGCGTCGCGATGGCCTGCCGACGCTGGTCCGCCGTTACGGCTTCGAGCTCAGCCTCGACGGCAGCGACCGCCACCGCGGCCACCTCGATCTGGCCGGTCACCGGCTCGAGGCCTGGAGCCTGCCGCTGCGCGAAGCGCTGCCCGCGATCGAGCCTGCCGCGCCGACCCTGCGGCTGGTTCGCGCGAACGAGGAGTGACTTGCAGGGCGACGAGATTGAAACACGGAGCGCACCGAGCACACCGAGGACAAGCAAGGCGACAAGCTCCCGCCATTTGAGGGGCTTTTGCCTTTCTCCGTGTGCCGTGTGTGCTCCGTGTTTCGATCCTGGAACCCCGTCATCCCCGCGCAGCCCGCACGCGACCGGGCCGACCCGCGATCACTTGATCACGCGCAGATGCGGTCGCTTGGGCGCTTCGTCCGGGCGCGGCGAGGCGGGCGGCGGCTCGTTCGGCGCGTCTTCGGCCTGGAACATCATGCCCTGCCCGTTCTCCTGCGCGTAGATCGCGAGCACCGCGCCCATCGGCACGTGCACCGACTGGCTCACGCCGCCGAAGCGCGCGGTGAACGCGACGAACTCGTTGCCTATCTCGAAACTGCCGACTGCGCGCGCGGCGATGTTGAGGATGACCTTGCCGTCCTTCGCCGCGCCTGGCGGCACGCGCACGCCGTCGAACGCCGCGTCGACGAGAAGGTAAGGCGTCAGTCCGTTGTCGCTGATCCACTCGTACAGCGCGCGCACCAGGTACGGGCGATTCGAGGTCATCGGTCCTGCGCGCACGGGTTTTTCGTCCAGCTGGATGGGGTCACGCGTGCAGGCCTCGTTCCTCGGGCGTCAGGCTGCGCGCGAAACCCTGGCTGCGGAAGATCCGCTCGCCGTAGTCGATGATCGCCTGCGCTTCGCGCGGCAGCGGCACGCCGAGCGCGTCGAGCCGCCAGACCAGCGGCGCGAGCGCGCAGTCGGCGAGGCTGATTTCCGGGCTCAGGAAGAAGCGCGAGGCCTTGAAGGCACCCGCATTGCGCACGAGGTCGTCGCGCAGCGACTTGCGCGCGGTGTCGGCCTGGCGACCGCCGGCCTCGATCTCGTCGACGAGCGTGAGCCAGTCGTTCTCGATGCGCACGATCGCGAGCCGCAGGCGCGCACGCGACAGCGGATCGACCGGCATCAGCGGCGGGTGCGGGTAGCGTTCGTCGAGGTACTCGCAGATGACCGAGGTGTCGTAGAGCACGAGGTCGCGGTCGACCAGGGTCGGCACCGAGTTGTAGGGATTCAGGTCGATCAGGTCTTCGGGCGGGTCGTCGAGGTCGACCAGCACGTGGTCGTAGGTCACGCCCTTGGCGGCAAGCGCCATCCGGACCCGGTGGCAATGCACGCAGTCGCGCGCGGAATAGAGGGTCAGCACGGTGCGCGTGCGCTGGTTCAAAGCCATATCCGATCCCCCTGCATCCCGTAGAACCGCCCCTCGCCGGAATGTACTACGCAGGGGCGGCGCGCGCCTAGGGCGTTCCGGGCAGGCGTCCCGGCGCATCCGGGGCGCCCTCCAAGGTGCGTGGCGCACGCGCCCCGATCGCGGGCGGGCGATAGCGGCCGAGCCTCGAGGCCAGGGTCGCAGCCGGCGGGCGGCCGTGGCCGCCCGGGGCGTTTCAGTGCACGTCCTTCCAGAACTCGTGCTTGAGCAGGTACGCGAGGAAGGTGAAGAACGCGAGGTACAGCAGCACCCACACGCCCATCGATTCGCGCTTGAGCGCGGCCGGCTCGCCCGCGTACTGCAGGAAGGCCGTGATGTCCCGCACCGTCTGGTCGAACTGCTCGGGCGTCTGGCTGCCGGGGCTGCGCAATGCGAACGGGCTGGAACCGTGGGCCCCTGCCGCCTGCCCGTCCCCGTGGGCCTCGCCCTTGGGCGCGAGCACCTGCACGCCCTGCAGTTCCCACAGCACGTTCGGCATCGACGCGTTTTCGAACAGCGTGTTGTTCCAGCCCAGCGGACGCGTCGGGTCGACGTGGAACGACTTCAGGTAGGTATAGATCCAGTCCACGCCCTTCGAGCGCGCCTCGAGCGAGAGGTCCGGCGGTGCCTTCCCGAACCATGCGGTGCCGTCCGCGGCCGACAGGGTGCTGATCGCGTGGTCGCCGATCTTGCCGCCGGCGAACATGAAGTTCTTCTCGACGTCCTTCGGATCGAGCTGCAGGTCCTCGGCGATGCGCGAGTAGCGCAGGTACTGCAGCGAATGGCAGCCCGCGCAGTAGTTGAAGAACAGGCGCGCGCCACGCTGCATCGAGGCGACGTCGTCGAGGCTCACGTTCGCATGCTGCAGGCCGGCGCCGCCCGCGGCGAGCGCGCTTCCGCCCGCTGCGAATCCCGCGGCGCAGGCAAGCAGCGTCGCGAGGCGACGCACGGAGCGCAAGGTCTTGGTCATCAGGGCCTCAGTCATGCGTGGTCACCCGCTCCGGCACCGGCTTGGTCTTCTCGAACCCGAAGTGCGTGTACACCCAGATGAAGAGGAAGAAGCCGAAATAGACGATGGTCCAGAAGCGACCGAACAGGTTGTCGAGCAAGGTCACGTCGGCGTCCGCACCGAACCACTTCGGGATCGTCTCCGCGCTGACACCGGCGCCGACCGCGCCCAGCATCACGAACGAGATCGCGAACAGGCCGAGCGCGAGCTTGTAGCCGAGGCCGCGGTAGCGCACCGACTTGACCGCGCCCTGGTCGAGCCACGGCATCAGGAACAGCAGCGCGATCGACGCGAACATCGCGATCACGCCCCAGATCGCGCTGCCGAAGAACGACGGCACCATGCGCAGGATCGCGTAGAACGGCGTGAAGTACCACACCGGCTTGATGTGCGTCGGCGTGGCAAGGTTGTTGGCCGGGATGAAGTTGTCGTGCTCGAGGAACCAGCCGCCGAAGGTCGGCGCATAGAACACGATGAACGCGGCGATCATCAGGAAGAAGCCGGTGCCGAAGATGTCCTTCACCGTGTAGTACGGATGGAACGCGATGCCGTCGAGCGGCGTGCCGTCCGGCTTCAGCTTCTGCTTGATCTCGACGCCATCCGGATTGTTGGAGCCGACCTCGTGCAGCGCACCGAGGTGCAGCACGACGAGCAGCAGCAGCACCAGCGGCAGCGCGATCACGTGCAGCGCGAAGAAGCGGTTGAGCGTCGCGTCCGCGGGCAGGTAGTCGCCCATGATCCATTCGACGAGCACGTCGCCGATGAACGGGATCGTGCCGAACAGCGAGATGATCACCTTCGCGCCCCAGAACGACATGTTGCCCCAAGGCAGCACGTAGCCCATGAACGCCTCGGCCATCAGCGCGAGGAACACCAGCATGCCGAGGATCCAGACCAGCTCGCGAGGCTTCTTGTAGGACCCGTACATGAGGCCGCGGAACATGTGCAGGTACACGACCACGAAGAACAGCGAGGCGCCGGTCGAGTGCATGTAGCGGATCAGCCAGCCCCACGGCACGTCGCGCATGATGTATTCGACGGAGGCGAATGCCTGCGCCGCATCCGGCTTGTAGTGCATCGTGAGGAAGATGCCGGTCAGGATCTGGTTGACCAGCACCAGCAGAGCGAGCGAGCCGAAGTAGTACCAGAGGTTGAAGTTCTTCGGCGCGTAGTAGCCACTCGTGTGCGACGACAGGAACGACAGGACCGGCAAGCGGTCCTCGACCCAGCCGAGCACGCGGTTCTTCGGATGCAGGCGCGTCATCGTGGTGCCCATCACGCAGCCTCCCCGGGGTTCACGCCGATCAGGATGTGGGTGTCGTCGACGAAGTGGTGCGGCGGCACCGCGAGGTTCGCCGGCGCCGGCACGCCGTTGTAGACGCGGCCCGCGACGTCGAAGCGCGACTTGTGGCAGGGACAGTAGAAGCCGCCCTTCCAGTGCGGGTCGAACGGCTCGGGCTTGAGCTCGGGGAAGAAGTCGGGGACGCAGCCGAGATGGGTGCAGATGCCGGTCACGACCAGCCACTCGGGCTTGATCGAGCGGTACGCGTTGCGCGCGTACTCGGGCTGCTGCGCCGCGTTCTCCGACTGCGGGTCGCGCAGGTTCTCGTCGACCGAAGGCAGCGCGTCGAGTTGCGCCTTGGTGCGGTTCACGACGAAAACCGGCAGGCCGCGCCACTCGAACGTGACCTTCTGCCCGGCTTCGATCTTGCCGATGTCGGCCAGTACCGGAGCGCCCGCGGATTTCGCGCGTTCGCTCGGCTCCCATGACTTGACGAAGGGGATGGCCGCCAGCACGACGCCTGCGCCTCCGACGACCGAAGTCGTCGCGGTCAGGAATCGACGGCGCCCCTTGTCCACCACAGCATCGTTTGCCATCAGCACTCCGCTGCATACCGCAGATCAGTAAGAATCCGTGCGCCCGGCACGGCGCGCATGCGCCGCGCCGGTGCGTGCCGGGGCGATGCCCCAAAATCGTGTTAGTTTAACGAACGCCCCTGCAGCGCACAATCAAAGTTGCCGGATGCGCGCTGATGCACGCGCGACCTCGGGCCATCCTTGCAGCGCCCGGCGAGCGTGATCGCCGCGTGACTGTGCGGATGGACCGGCGACGCGCGACGATGCGCCGCGATCCGGGCCCCGGACACCGCGGCGCATGCCGCGCGACCGTCGGGGACACTGACCCACACGAGACCACGATGCGCACGCGCACCGCCTACGAATTCGCCGGCTTCCTGGTCCGCTGGGTCATCGTCGGGCTCGCTGCCGCGTTCCTGCTCAGCGTGCTGGCGCCCGGCCTCGTCGACGGGCTGCGCGGACGCAACGGCAGCGAAGCGCCCCGCGCGGAAGCGCCGTCCGCGTCGCGTCGCGGCCCGTTCTCGTACGCGGAGGCGGTCGCGCGCGCTTCGCCCGCGGTGGTCAACATCTACGCGAACAAGATCACGACCTACCGGCGTGTCTACCAGATCCCGGATCTCACGCAGCGCCTGCTGCAGTACGTGCCGGGACCGCTGATGAAGCGGCGCGACCAGAGCCTGGGTTCCGGGGTGATCTTCAGCGCCGATGGGTACGTGCTGACCAACAACCACGTGATCAGCGGCGCCGACGACATCCAGATCGCGCTCGACGACGGCCGCGTCGCGCAGGCGCAGGTGATCGGCAGCGACGCCGAAACCGACCTCGCCGTGCTCAAGGTCGATGCGGGCAACCTGCCCGCGATCGACGTACCCGATGGCCAGGGCGCCGAAGTGGGCGACGTCGTGCTCGCGATCGGCAATCCGGTCGGTCTCGGCAAGACCGTCACGATGGGCATCGTCAGCGCGACCGGTCGCCAGCTCAGGATGTCGGCGTACGAGGACTTCATCCAGACCGACGCAGCGATCAACGCGGGCAACTCCGGCGGCGCGCTCGTCAACGCGGTCGGCGAGCTGATCGGCATCAACACCGCGTTCTACCCGCGCTCGCCGCGCGCGGACGGGCGCTCGGCGCAGGTGCAGGCGACCGAGGGCATCGGCTTCGCGATCCCGGTCGCGACCGCGCAGGCGGTGCTCGAGCAGATCATCCGGAACGGACGCGTGATCCGTGGCTGGATCGGAGCCGACTACACCGACATTCCGGCTCCATCGGGTGCCACCTCGCGACCGCAGGGTGTGCTGCTGATGCGGATCAGTCCGGAAAGCCCGGCCGCGCAGGCGGGACTGCTGCCCGGCGACCTGCTGCTCAAGCTCGATGGCGATGCGGTCGCCGACCAGATCGAATTGCGCAACCGCGAAGCCGCGCTGGCCCCGGGCACGAAGATCCGCCTCGAAGGCCTGCGCGGCAACCTCCCGTTCGCGCTCGACCTCGTGCTGACCGAACGTCCGGCGCCGAGTACGACGGGCGCTTGAGGGCGGGGAATAGGGAATAGTTCAAGCGAAGGCCGGAGCACAGGCACTGGGGCCCGGCGTTTGCCGGGGCGACGGATAGCCGCGCGGCTGCTCTGCGCTTTGACTATTCCCTATTCCCTGCCTCAAAGCGCCTTCGAATACCGATCTCGCAACGTCGCCACGCGCTGCACGTAGACCTGGGTTTCGTCGTAGGGCGGGATGCCGCCGTATTTCTGCACGGCACCGGGGCCGGCGTTGTAGGCCGCGGTCGCGAGCTGGCTGTCGCCGTTGAAGTTCTTGAGCAGCTGCGAGAGGTAGCGCGCGCCGCCGCGGATGTTCTGCGACACATCGAACGCGTCGGTCACGCCGAGGTCTCCGGCGGTGCCGGGCATCAGCTGCATCAGGCCTTGCGCGCCCTTGTTCGAAAGCGCCATCGGGTTGAACGCGGATTCCGCATGGATCACCGCACGCAGCAAAGCGCCGTCGACGCCGAAGTCGGCAGCGGCGGCCGCGATTTCGTCCTTGTAGGCATCGAGGTTGAGCGCGGTGCGCGCGAAGTCGATCTTCGAGTGGATGTCGCAGGCGACGCAGGTCGAGATGTAGGTGAACAGCACCGCGAACGTCTTGCCCGCGGGCCGGATATTGGTGTACTCGGTGATGCCGTCCTTGCGATCGACCTTGTAGACCGCGCCGCGCAGCACGCGCGGCGTGCGCGCGGCCGCAGCGCTCGCAACTTCGACAGGCTTCGCGACGGATGCCGTCGGCGTGCGCGGTGCCTGCGCACGCAGCGGCGAGCGATACGGCGCGGCGATGAACAGCGGGTTGCCGACGGTCGCCGCATTGCTCGCGACATCGGCCTGCACGGTCGAGAAGTCCTGCAACGCGATCACGTGCGCGGTCGTTCCACCACCGCCCGACGCCGACGCGAAGTCCGCGCGCAGGATCTCCGCGGGCGCCGCGTCGATCGCAGCCGCGACCGCGCGGAAATCCGCCTTGGCCGGTTCGGCGACGTTCTCGCGGTAGACCCAGCCTTTCTGCGCGGCCGGCGCCACCGCCGCCGCGCCAGCGCCCGCGACCGCAGTCGGTTTCGGCGGATCGGCAAATACCGAGAGCGTCTTGCAGTTGCGAAAGCCCTGCTTCGAACTCGTGTACGCGACACTGCCGTCGGCGGTATCGCACTTGTACAGCGCGCCCGCGTGCACGCCCGCGCCCGTGCACAGGAGTGCGGAGCCGGCGAGGCCGATGGCAAGGGAACGGAATCTCGACATGAACGCTATTGAAACCGAATCGGGTCAGGAGTTTCCGATGCATTGTTCACGTTGCCAAGCGACTTCGATGCCGCATCGCAGCATGAATCTCCCGCCCGACGAGCCGTACGGGCCCTGCCCGCCCATGCTAAGTCCTTGCCGCGCAATGCTAAACTCCGAGGTCCCCCGCGTCTTTCGCCCCGACCATGACCGGCAAGCTCTACATCAAGACCCACGGTTGCCAGATGAACGAGTACGACTCGGCGCGGATGGCCGACGTGCTGCGCGCTTCGCATGGCCTGGAGCTGACCCAGGTCGAATCGGAAGCCGACGTGATCCTCGTCAACACCTGCTCGATCCGCGAAAAGGCGCAGGAAAAGGTCTTCAGCCAGCTCGGGCGCTGGAAGCAGCACAAGCACGATGGCAAACCGGTGCTGATCGGCGTCGGCGGCTGCGTCGCGAGCCAGGAGGGCGACGCGATCGTCAAGCGCGCGCCGTTCGTCGACCTCGTGTTCGGCCCGCAGACGCTGCATCGCCTGCCCGAGCTCATCGAGGCACGGCGCGCGAGTGGCAAGGCGCAGGTCGACATCAGCTTTCCGGAGATCGAGAAGTTCGACGCACTGCCGGAGCCGCGCGCGGAGGGCCCGAGCGCGTTCGTCTCGATCATGGAAGGCTGCTCGAAGTATTGCTCGTTCTGCGTGGTGCCCTACACGCGCGGCGAGGAAATCAGCCGTCCGTTCGACGACGTGCTCGCCGAAGTCGCGACGCTCGCCGAGCAGGGCGTGCGCGAGGTCAACCTGCTCGGCCAGAACGTCAACGCGTATCGCGGACCGATGTTCGGCGGCGGCACCGCCGACCTCGGCCTGCTGATCCATGCGATCGCGGAAATCGACGGCATCGGCCGCATCCGCTTCACGACCTCGCACCCGCTCGAATTCTCCGATTCGCTGGTCGAGGCCTACGCGAACGTGCCCAAGCTCGCCGATTTCCTGCACCTGCCCGTGCAATCGGGATCGGACCGCGTGCTCGCCGCGATGAAGCGCGGCTACACCGCGCTCGAGTTCAAGCAGAAGATCCGCAAGCTGCGCGCGGTGCGTCCGGGCATCTGCATCTCGTCGGATTTCATCGTCGGATTCCCGGGCGAGACCGAGGCCGACTTCGAGCGCACGATGACGCTCATCGACGAGGTCGGCTTCGACCAGAGCTTCTCGTTCATCTACTCGCGCCGCCCGGGCACGCCCGCGGCGAGCCTCGCGGACGACACCTCCGATGCGGTCAAGCACCGCCGCCTCGAGCGCCTGCAGGCCGTACTCAATGCGAATGCGAAACGGATCAGCGAAGCGATGGTCGGAAGCACGCAGCGCGTGCTCGTCGAAGGGCCGTCGCGCAAGAATGCGTCCGAACTCACCGGCAAGACCGAGAACATGCGTTCGGTCAACTTCGCGGCGCCCGCGCGCCTGGTCGGCCAGTTCGTCGACCTCGAGATCACCGAGGCGCTGGCCAATTCGCTGCGCGGGCGCGTGTGCGCCGTGGATGCGCCGGAGCCCGCCTCTGCCGCTTGAGCGGCGATCCGCGGCGCGCGTCAGCGCGCCGGCGAGAGCGGATAGGCCTCGTCGAAACCGTCGCGCAGCAGCACGAGCGTGTTGCTGTCGCTCGCGTCGAACGCCGGTGCGGCGAGGACCGCGCTGACGTCGGCCACGGCATCGGCCGCATCGGCGCGCACCGGCACGCTGACGACCCAGGTCAGGCTGCGTCCGGCCGGCAATGCGATGCCGACCTCGTCCGGAAGTCCGTTCCCGCTGCCGCCGCAGGTCGCGCCCGCACCGGCGCCGTAGCAGGTCCAGCTCGCGCCTTCGCCGTCCATCGCAGCGGAGACGACCAGCGACCACGCGAGGTCGGCCGCGTCGGCCGCGCCTTCGTTCGACAGCGTGACCCGGTAGTCGACCACCTGGCCGTAGCGCGCGTACGCGACGTCGTCCTCGATCGCGAGCACGAGGCCGGCACCGGCGAAGGCGGAAGGAGCGGCAAGCGCGAACAGCGCGGCGCAAGCGCGTACGACGCTGCGGCGACCGCGGCGGACTTCGGTGCAAGGCATCTGATTTCCCCCCTGGGTGATGGCCGCCCGCTGCCCGATGCCGCGCCGGGCCGGCGTGCGCGCAGTGTAGTGCAGTCGCGTGCGTCCACGCAGCCGCAGGCGCCCGCGCATGAGCCGGGACCTCAGTCCAGTCGCTTGCTGAAGCGCAGGATCGCCGCGCCGATCATCACGACGATGAACAGGCCGAGCGCCGCCGCGTCGATCCACAGCTCCCACAGGCCGGCGCCGCGCAGCATGACGCCGCGGATCAGGCGCAGGAAGTGCGTCAGCGGCAGCAGTTCCGCCAGCCATTGCGCGACGCGTGGCATGCCCGCGAACGGGAACATGAAGCCCGACAGCAGGATCGACGGCAGGAAGATGAAGAACGTCATCTGCATCGCCTGGAACTGCGACTTCGCACGCGTCGAGATCAGCAGGCCGAGCGCGAGGTTGGCGAGGATCAGCAGGCCCGCCGCGAGGTAGACGTCGAGCATGCTGCCGCGTACCGGCACCTCGAACAGCCACATGCCGAGTGCGAGGATCACCGTCGTCTGCACGAGGCCGATGCCGATGTAGGGCAACACCTTGCCGATCATGAGTTCGGCGCTCGACAACGGCGTCGCGATCAGGAGTTCCATGTTGCCGCGCTCGCGTTCGCGCACGATCGCGACCGCGGTGAACAGCACCATCGTCATGGTCAGTATCACGCCGATCAGGCCCGGCACGATGTTGACCGCGGTGCGCCGCTCGGGGTTGTAGAACGCGACCACGCTGACCGGCGTCGCTGGCGGCGTGGCCGAGAGCGGCGCGACGCCCGTCCCCGGCACGACCGAGAGCGGCACCTGCGCGAGCTGCGCGGCCGCGCCCTGCACCGCGGTGTCGCTCGCATCGACCATCACCTGCACCGCCTCCGTGTGTTCGGCCCGGCGCCGCTCGAAGTCGGGCGGGATCGCGATGCCGACGCTGATCTCGCCGCGCCGGATATGTTCGACCAGTTCCTGCGGCGTGCGCGCTTCGAGCACCGGCGCGACCACGCCGGTCGCGAGCATGTCCATCACGACCGCACGCGAACCGGCCGTGTTGGCCTGGTCGGCGATGCCCGCGTCGAGTCCGCGCAGGTTGAGGTTGATCGCATAGCCGAACAGGACCAGCTGCAGCACGGGTACGCCGATGATCATCGCGAGCGTGATGCGGTCCCGCCGCATCTGGCGCAGCTCCTTCACGACCACGGCCCACAGCCGGCGCAGGTTCATGCGCGATCGCCCTGCTCGACGCGGCTCGCATGCGTGACCGCGACGAACACGTCCTCGAGGTTCGCCTCGATCGGCACCACGCGCGCCGCGAGCCCGGCGCGCGACAGCGCGTCGGTCAGCGTGCGCTCGATCGCGCCTGCGCCCACGTCGGCGAGCACGCGCAGGCTGTTGCCGATCTGCGCGGCGCCGAGCACGCCGTCGACCTCGAGCAGGGCCTCGCGGGCGCGACGCGGATCGCCCGATTCGACTACCAGCGTGCGACCCGCGAGGCCCGCGGTGAGTTCGGCCGGCGTGCCGTCGGCGACGAGTACGCCGTGGTCGAGGATCGCGAGGCGGTGGCAGCGCTCGGCCTCGTCCATGTAGTGCGTCGAGACCAGCAGGGTCGTGCCCGCGTCGGCGAGTTCGAACAGCTTCTCCCAGAAGTCGCGGCGCGACTCGGGATCGACCGCGCTGGTCGGTTCGTCGAGGAACAGCAGCTCCGGCTCGTGGATCACCGCGCAGGCGAGCGCGAGGCGCTGCTTCTGCCCGCCGCTCAGCGTGCCCGCGAGTTGCCTGCGGCGATCGCCGAAGCGGAACTGCACGAGCAGCTCGTCGATGCGTGCACGTGCGCGCCCCCTCGGCAGCGACTGCACGGCGGCGAGGAACTCGAGGTTTTCGCGCACGGTGAGGTCCTCGAACAGCGAGAACTTCTGCGTCATGTAGCCGATGCGCGCGCGCAACGCCTCCGCCTCGCGCGGGATCGACAGGCCGAGCACCTCGATCTCGCCCTCGCTCGGCGTGAGCAGCCCGCAGAGCATGCGGATCGTCGTCGACTTGCCCGAGCCGTTCGGGCCGAGGAAGCCGTAGACGTGTCGGCGCGGCACCGCGAGGTCGACGTGATCGACCGCGACGAGGCGCCCGAAGCGCCGCGTGAGGCCGCGCGCACGGACCGCGATGTCGTCGCCGCGCACATTCATCGCGTCGCGCCGGCGAACTCGATCCGCACCGGCATCCCGGCGGGCAGCTCGGCGGCGTCCGCTCCGAGTTCGACTTCGGCGAGCCAACTCAGGCGCGCGACATCCGCGCCGATCAGCGCGTAGTACGGCGTGAACACGGGCTCGCTGCGGATCATGCGCAACCTGCCCTCGTACGCCTGCGCGCGCGTGCCGACGAACACCTTGAGCGGATCGCCGACCTTGACCTGCTCGCGCAGCGCTTCGGGCACGTAGATGCGTGCGTACGGCGTGTCCCCCGCGAGCAGGATCGCGAGCGGTGCGCCGGGCGGCGCCTGGTCGCCGAGCCGGTACGGCAGGCTGTCCACGCGCGCCGCGCGCGGCGCGACCAGCGCAAGCTTGCCGAGCAGCACGCGCTGCGCATCGGCCTGCGCCTCGGCCGCAGCGAGCGATGCCTCGGCCTGGCGCAACTGCTCGGCGCGCGTGCCGTGCAGCAGTTCATCGAGTGCGGCGCGCGTCGCACTGGCCTGCGCAGCCGCGCTGCGCATCGCTGCGCGCGCGCGATCGAGGTCGGCTGCGGCGACATGCGCCTTGTCCTTCAGCGGCAGCAGGCGCTCGTAGTACGCAGTGGCCTCGCGCGCGCGCGCCTCGTTGGCGGCAAGGTTGGCGCGCGCCGCCGCGATGGCCTCGCTGCGAGGGCCGGCCTGCAACTCGGACAGGCGGTCACGCGCGCGTTCGGCTTCGGCGACCAGGGCCGCGAGTTGCGCCTGCGTGCGCGTCGTGTCCAGTTGCAGCAGCCGCTGGCCCTCGACCACGACCTCGCCCTCGCGCACGTCGATCTCGACGATGCGTTCGGCCGCGGGCGCCGGCAGGGTGATGCGGTCGAACTCGAGCGTGCCGAGTGCCTGCGGAACCTCGGTCGAGCAACCGCCGACGAGGACCAGGGCAAGCAACGGAGCGAGGCTGCGCAGCGGTTGCATCGGATCCTCCAGGGTCAGTCCGCACCGACGCCACGGTCGAGCAATGCGATCGCATGGCGGGCGAGCGCATCACCGTCGAGATCGCCCGCATCGAACAACCGGCGCCAGATCGGCGCGCCGGCAGCCGGGAACAGCGTGAGGCCGATCAGCGAGACCACGAGCAGCCGTGGATCCAGATCGGGATTCAGGCGACCGGCCGCCTGCGCGGCCGCGAAGCGCGCGGCCATCGTCTGCGGCATCTCGGGCACCAGCCGGTCGAACAGGATCTCGCGCAGGCCGCCGCCCTCGCACAGCACCTCGCGCACCCACAGCGCGGGCAACCACGGCGATGCAGCCACCGCGTCGGCCACGCCGTGCGCGAAGGCCGCGATCAGCGCGGCGGGGTCGTCACCGACGCCGGCCATGCGCTGGCGCAATGGCGCGAGCGCGGGCAGCAGGCGCTCCTCGACGAGTGCCTGCACGAGCGTTGCCTTGTCGCCGAAGTAGTAATGCACGAGCGCGGGCGTCACGCACGCGGTCGTCGCGACCGCGCGCAGCGGTGTCGCCGCGATGCCAGTGCGCGTGAAGCAGGCGATCGCGGCATCGAGCAGTTCGGTGCGCAATCCGGAACCCGCGGCGGGCCGACCCGGCGAACGCGGGTCGACGCGATTCGAACTGCGCTTCGCGCCCGCCCGGCCGGATGGCTTTGCGACGGGCGACTTGCGGGCGGGCGCCGGAGCGCGCGAGGCGCTGGCGCGGGACGCCGGCTTCCGCGCGGCGCTGCCAGTGCGCGTGCGCGAAGCGGCGGATCGGGGCGGTCTGCGTTCCATGGGCGCAATTTAATTGATCGCTTAATTAGTTGCAAGCTCGAGCTGCTCCCTCGAGGCGCCGGCGCCGCATGCGCGCGACGCGCTTCGCAGACACCCAGCCAGCGGCCATGCGATACCTCGATGGCCCGCGCACGCGCCGGGTCACGTGCTGTCCATGTCTCCCCTTCCGGAAATCCGCGCAATGAAGACCTTGTCGCTGCTGTTGCTCGCCGGTACGCTCACGATCGTCCACGACGCCGCCGCGACCGAGTGGTTCGTCTCGACCACGGGCAACGACGCAACCGGCACCGGCAGCCTCGCGCAACCGTTCCGCACGCTCGGCCACGTGCTGGCGCCGGCGAACGCGATCGTCGCGGCCGGCGACACCGTGACCTTGCGCGGGCCTGCCGGAAACAACACCTACGAAGAATGCGAAGTGCGACTGCGCGTGCCGCTGACGCTGCGCTCGCATCCGGGCGAGTTCGCACACATCCATTGCGACATCTCCAACATCGACACCGTCGCGGTGCAGGTCGATCCGGGCGCGTCGGGCTCGCGCCTCTCGCGCCTCGAGATCAGCGGCGGCTACTACTACGGCGTGTTCCTGCAGACGGACTGGGAACAGGGCGCGAACGAATCCGGCCACGGTGCACTCGACGTGATCATCGAGGATTCGAAGATCCACGACACCGGACGCGACGCGATCAAGATCACGCCGCACTCCGACCGCGCCACGATCCGCCGCTGCGAGATCTGGAACTCCGGCGCGATCTACCCGCCCGGCACGCCGCTCGACGACAAGAACGCCGAAGGCATCGACAACGTGAACGGCTCGGGCATGCTCGTCGAGGACAACTGGATCCACGACACCGCGACCACCGGCGTCTACTTCAAGGGCGGAGCGGCCGATGTCGTCGTGCAGCGCAATCGCATCGAGAATCCGGGCTTCGCCGGCATCCTCGTCGGCTTCGACACCAGCCCCGAGTACTTCGATCTCGACGAGAACCCGGGCTATTACGAAGCGGTCCGCGGCATCGTGCGCAACAACATCGTGATCGGCGGCGCGTACTCCGGCATCGGCCTGTACGCCTCGCGCGACGTCGTCGTCGCGAACAACACGATCATCGGCACCTCGGCGCTCGGCCACGCCGCGATCTATTTCGGCATCACGTTCCAGGACTGGGACGACAACGCGCTGCGACCGGCCAACGTCAACCCGACGATCCGCAACAATCTCGTGGCGCAGGACGGCCGGCCCTGCATCGCGGTCCGCTGGTCGGACGAGCTCGGCGGGCTGTCCGGCCTCGATGGTTCGCCCGGCAGCGACCACAACGCCTTCCACGACGCGCAAGGTACGTGCGAATTCATCGACCGGCGCCCGGGCAGCCCGATCGATGGCGGCGGCACGCTCGCGCAATGGCGCGCCCATACCGCCAGCGACGGCAACAGCTTCGAAGCGCCGCTACCGCTCGCGGCGGACGGTCATCTCCTGCCCGTCAATCCGGCAATCGACGCCGGCGAAACGCGCGCCGACGTGAACGACGACATCGATGGCCAGCCGCGTACAGGGCCGAACGACATCGGCGCGGACGAACTCGCGGGGGATGCGATCTTCGCGGATGGGTTCGAAGGCGCTTAATCTATCGATCGAAGATGGCTTGCGACCATCGCGATGCGCCAGTGCGCGATCGGGTGCTCCACTTGATCCCCCGCACACGCGATTGCTACTCAAGCCGCGGCGCGCGATCTACTTCTTGGGTTCAATCACGCTGACCGACGTCGGCGTCCAGTCGGCATGGCTGTTTCGCCAAGCCCAGTCATCGATCCATCCGTCGCCCGCGAAGACGCTCTCGAAAATACAGCCAGCCGTCGCCCGGCCTGGCACGGCCAGTTCCTGGTCGAAACACCGCACTCCGATTACGAGCGGAACACGACCTCTCGGCACAAACCCTTCGATTTCCTGCTGCAGCGTATGCCAATCCTCTCGCGCCTCGAAGCTGTAGTCGAAGTCCCCACGGCCCGGAACGGGGACTGCAGGTAGCTCGTGCACCTCGCGCACACGCAGGCACTCAAAGCCACGCTGCGTACTGCTCGGGCAGCGCACGAACGCGGGCTGCACCTCGAGGTGGATGTGCCGCCCACTGCTTCCAAACCGTTCGGACAATGTCAGGCGGCCTCTGAATTCAAGACGGTCGCCCGAGTCCGCTTCCAGCTCGAGCAGTGGAAGTCCTTGCACTCCCTCCACATCCCGTATCCGATATCGTGGCTCTGCATCGAAGAAGCTTATCGCGGCGGCGTCGGTCGCGAGACGATCGTAGTCGCAACCCATCACGGTGGCAGTCCTCAGGGACTGCGGGGATGGATCCTTCCGCATCACCCCATCTGATAGTACATAGCCGCCGCTGAAGCGGTTGCAGTCCCCGACGACCGAGAAATGTCCGGGCGTTTCGAAGACCAAGACGAGCGGCCTCCCTGTTGGCGGAAAATATACGTTCTTCCGCTCACCCGAATGAGAACGCGCGTCGCGCAGTGTCCATTCGAAGCGCATGAGAGTGGACATATCGTGCGTGGGCTGCTCGCCTTGCGCGGGCGCGACGCCCATCCACAGGCTGATGGCGAGAGCGCCTGCATTCTGTGACATTGACATGAATCGAAACCTCATGGATGCCGCGGATACGGGCGCGCCGCCACCCGCGCGCGCCATTGTACTGGTGAGCTGCTAGCGCGCGCGCTACTCTCGCTTTATGACCCAAGCCACCCACCACGACTTCACCCTCGAACCCGACGATGGCGAGCGCCTCGCCAACCTCGCGGGTCCATTCGACGAACACCTGCGCCAGATCGAACTGCGCCTCGGCATCGAGATCGGCAACCGCGGCAACGTGTTCCGCGTCAGCGGCGACGCGCGCGCGGTCAAACTCGGCGAGCGCGTGCTGCGCGAGTTGTACGAGGCGACCGCCGACGAAGCCCTGACCGGCGCCCAGGTCAACCTGCACCTGGCCGGCAGCGGCGTCGACGCGGTGGTCGCGCAGTCGACCGAGGGCACGCCCGAGATCGCGATCAAGACCAAGCGCGGCACCGTGCGCGGCCGCGGCGCGAACCAGCAGCGCTACCTGCACGCGATGGCGCGCCACGACATCAATTTCGGCATCGGCCCGGCCGGCACCGGCAAGACCTGGCTCGCGGTCGCGATGGCGGTCGATGCACTCAACGACAGCCGCGTGCAGCGCCTGATCCTCGTGCGGCCCGCGGTCGAAGCCGGCGAGAAGCTCGGTTTCCTTCCGGGCGACCTCACGCAGAAGGTCGATCCGTACCTGCGCCCGCTCTACGACGCGCTTTACGAGATGCTCGGCATCGAGAAGGTCATGAAGCTGATCGAGCGCAACGTGATCGAGATCGCGCCGCTCGCCTACATGCGCGGGCGCACGCTCAACGATGCATTCGTGATCCTCGACGAGGCGCAGAACACCACGATCGAGCAGATGAAGATGTTCCTCACGCGCATCGGCTTCGGCTCGGTCGCGGTCGTGACCGGCGACGTGACCCAGACCGACCTGCCGCGCCACGTGAAGTCCGGCCTGCGCGACGCGACCGAGGTGCTGCGGGACGTCGACGGCGTCAGCTTCACGTTCTTCACCGCGAAGGACGTCGTGCGCCATCCGCTCGTGCAGCGCATCGTGCATGCCTACGAGGCGCGCGAACAGCAGTCCGCCGACGCGCAGGGATCGGCATGACCGGCGTGGCCGTGTCGCGGCGGCTCGCCGTCGTGCTCGCGTGCGCCACCTGCGCGGCGACGGCGCAGACCTATGACGGACCGGAAAGCGTCGAATACCACGCGCGCCTCGATCGCCACCTCGTCGGCAACACCGGGGGTCCGATCCTCTCGCGCGCGACGGACGGCACGCTCGGCGTGTTCACCGATGCGACTGTTTCGCCGTACGGCATCGAGCTGCTCGGCGGAACGCTGTTCGTGCTGGACAACGGGCGCCTCAAGGGCTTCGACATCGACAGCGCAGCGCCGGTGCTCGACTTCCCGATAGCGGGTGCGACCTTCCTCAACGGCATCACGTCGGATGGCTCGCACACGGTCTACATCAGCGACTTCAGCGCGAGGAAGATCCATCGCATCGATGTCACCGACCTCGCTGCGCCCATTGCGGGCACGCCGCTGTCGACCGGCAGCGCGACGCCCAATGGCCTCGTGTTCGACCGCGCCGGCCAACGCGTGCTCGTCGCGACGTGGGGATCGAACGCGAAGATCCTCTCGTTCGCCGCGGGGAGCGATGCCGCTCCGGCAATCCTGATCGGAACCACCCTGTCGAACATCGACGGCATCGCACTGGATTGCCGTGGCGCGATCGTCGCCGCGGCGTGGGGCGGCTGCGGTGTCGCGGGCGGCTGCCTCGCGCGCTTCGAGCCGCCGTTCGCGATGGACACCCCGTTCACGTTGCTCGCCGAGGGGCTGTCCAATCCTGCGGACATCGACTTTGGCCGAACCAGCGGCGAGATCGGCGTTCCCGAGTCGGGCAGCGACGAAGTCAGCCTCCACGCCACCGGCTGCGAAGCCGCCGTGTTCGCCGACGAATTCGAGCGTTGAGCCGCGTCTTGGCCAGCCGTGCGCGCGCCGGCGCGAAGCCCGACCCGGCGGCGCCGCGCCTGTGCGTCTGGGTGCGCAACGAAGCGGGTCGCCGCGGCGTGCCGATGCTGCGCTCGTTCCAGCGCTGGCTCGAGGCGATCCCGGCGCTTCGCCGGCGCAAGGGCATGAGCGAAATCAACATCCTCATCGTCGACGGAAAGTCGGGTCGTGACTACAACCGCCGGTTCCGTGCCCGCGACTACGCCACCAACGTGTTGAGCTTCCCGTACGAACCCGTGGCGGGCGAGGCATCCGGCCTGCTCGGCGATCTCGTGATCTGCGCACCGGTGGTCGCCCGCGAGGCGCGCGAACAGGGCAAGGATCCGCGCGACCACTACGCGCACCTGGCCATCCACGGTGCGCTGCACCTGCTCGGCCATGACCACGAGGACGATGCGGAGGCCGAGCGCATGGAGGCGCTCGAACGGCGGATCCTCGCGGGATTCGGCATCGCCGACCCGTATCGCGGGGCTGAGGGCTGAGGGCTGAGGGCTGAGGGCTGAGGGCTTAAGGCTGAAGGCTGAAGGCTTAGGGCAGGGCTGACCCGGACAGATCCGCGCCAGTACTCCGCCCTCAGCCCTGGGCCGTCTCTTTGCTACACTCCGGACCCCGCCCCACCGGGCATGCGCCAGCGTCAGATGAGCGAGGATCCTCCCAGTACCCCCGCGCGAACGTGGTTCGAACGGATCACGCAAGCGCTTTCCGGCGAACCGCAGAACCGCGAGGAACTCATCGAGGAACTGCGACACGCGCAGGCCAATGGCCTGATGTCGAACGACACCCTGTCGATGGTCGAGGGCGCGATCGAGGTCGCCGACCTCACCGTCGGCGACGTGATGGTGCCACGTGCGCAGATGGTATCGCTGCCGATCGAGGCGCCGCTCGCGCACACGCTCGCCGCGGTGGTCGAATCGGGCCATTCGCGCTTCCCGGTCCATACCGGCGACAACAAGGACGAAGTGCTCGGGATCCTGCTCGCCAAGGACCTGTTGCGCTGTTTCGTCGAAAGCAGGCCGGTCGCACGCATCGACCACCTGCTGCGCCCGGTCACGATGATCCCCGAGTCCAAGCGCCTGAACATCCTGCTCAAGGAGTTCCGCCTCTCGCGCAACCACATGGCGATCGTCGTCGACGAGTACGGCGGCGTCGCCGGGCTCATCACGATCGAGGACGTGCTCGAGCAGATCGTCGGCGACATCGGCGACGAGCACGACGACGACGACGACAAGCACACGCTGATCCAGCCCGCCGCGAATGGGGATTTCCTCGTCAACGCGCAGACCTCGGTGGTCGAATTCAACCAGCGCTTCGACGTCGAGTTCGATGCCGAACGCCACGAGACCGTCGGCGCGATGGTCGCGGGCGAACTCGGCCACGCCCCCGCGCTCGGCGAAGAAGTCGCGATCGGAGGCTTCAGTTTCCGCGCCGCGCGCCCCGACCCGCGTCGCCCGCCGCAATTCGTGGTGCGGGTGCATGAGGCGTAGCGGCGGGGAATGGGGAATGGGGAATGGGGATTGGTTGGGGCGCGGCAGGCGTCGGCTTGTCGTGCTCGCATGGCTGCTCACGCTCTGCGCCGTCGCTCCATTCGATCGCGCCTTCGCCCAGGTGGCGGTCGAATCCGCTCCAGACCACTCCCCATTCCCGGTTCCCGATTCCCGTCTTTCGATCAGCCTCCTGACCATCGGCCCCGGCGAACTCTTCTTCGAGCGCTTCGGCCACAACGCGATCGTGGTGCGCGAGTCGGGGCGGCCTGCCGTCGTCTACAACTACGGCATCTTCGATTTCGCGCAGGAGGATTTCCTGCTGAATTTCGCGCGCGGGCGGATGCTGTACCGCGTGATCGAAGGGCCGCTCGCCGACGATCTCGGGATGTACCGCGCGCAGGGGCGTTCGATCGTCGAGCAGGTGCTCGACATCGACCCGACGCGTGCGCGCGAACTCGTCGACTTCCTCGCCTGGAACGTGCTGCCCCAGAACACGCAGTACCGTTACGACTACTTCGAGTCGAACTGCTCCACGCGCGTGCGCGACGCACTCGACCGCGCGCTCGACGGGGCATTGCGCGCGCACGGCGAGGGTCGGTCGCGCGGCTATACCTGGCGCCTCGATGCCTTGCGGCTGATGGCGCCCGAGCCCTGGCTCATGCTCGGCATCGACCTCGGCCTCGGGCCGTACGCGGACCAGCGCATCGACTACTGGCAGGAAAGCTTCGTACCCGACACGCTCTCGCGCGTCGTGGCGGAGGCGACGCGCGCGGAGGCCACCGGCGCGCAGGTGCCTGTCGTCGCCGCGACCACGGCACTCGCGCCCGGACTCGTCGAGGAGCCGCCGCTGCTCCCGCCGGACCTGCGCTGGCCGTTCCTCGCGATCGGCCTCGCGGTCGGCGCGGTGTTGCACCGACTCGGGCGCGATGCGCGCGGCTCGCGTCGCCTGCCATTCGCGGGATTCGCGCTCGTGTTCGAACTCTTCTGCGGCCTCGGCGGACTGCTGCTGCTGTTCCTGTGGTTCGGCACCGAGCATCGCGCTGCGTGGCGCAACGAGAACCTGCTGCTGCTGAATCCGATCTGCCTCGCGTTGCTGCCCGCGTGGTGGGGTGTCGCGCGCGGGCGCCTGCGGCCGCGGCCGGTCGCGACCGCGATCGCGGCACTGGTGGCGCTGCTCGCGGCGTTCGCGCTGTTCTCGAAGATCCTGCCGTGGTTCGCGCAGGCCAACCTGCACTGGATCGTCCTGCTGCTGCCGATCCATCTCGCGCTCGCTCTCGCGCTGGCACGCCCGGCACGGGTGCACGCCGCGGCGGGCTGACCTATGCTCGGCGTTTCGCGCCTGCCGTCGGAGCCGCCGTGACCCTCTCTTCGCGCCACCCCGCCGCGTGTCTCATGCTCGCGCTCTGCTGTTTCGCCGGCAGCGCCACCGCAGGCCTGGCCGACCCCGCATTCCTCGTCGTCGGCCAGGACACCTGGCGCGCGGCTGGCGGAGCCGATGCGACGCCGCGACTGGATGCGCAGGGCCATGCCGTCGTGCTGGTCGAGGCGGGTCCCGCGGACATCGCCACGCTCGCCCGGCACGTGCATGAGCGCGAGCAGCGCTGCGGCGGCTTCTTCTCGTTCCCGACGCGGGCCGAAGCCGAGGCCTTTCTCGCGCGTTCGGTGGCGCCGACGCTCGTCCCCCGCGGCGGCTATCCGATCGACAACCAGGCGACCGTCGCGCCGTGGCTCGTCGAGGTCAGCGAACCCGAGATCCGCGCCTCGATCGCGGGGCTCGAAGCGTTCCACAACCGCTACTACGCGAGCCCGACCGGCGCCGATGCCGCGGTCTGGATCCGCGATCGCTGGCTCGCGCTCGCTGCGGGTCGCAACGACGTGCAGGTGGAGCTGTTCACCGACTGCAACGACTGCGGAGGCCAACCCTCGGTGATCCTCACGATCGCAGGCGCCTCGCTGCCGGAACAGAACGTCGTGCTCGGCGCGCACCTCGACTCGGTCAACTGGGCCTCGGGCAATCCGCTGACTGCGCGCGCACCCGGCGCCGACGACGACGCCTCCGGCGTCGCGACGCTGACCGAGATCCTGCGCATCGCGATGTCGACAGGCTACCGGCCCGCGCGCACCGTGCGCCTGATGGCCTACGCGGCCGAGGAAGTCGGCCTCAACGGGTCCCAGGCGATCGCCGATGCCTACGCGGGCGCAGGTGTGGACGTGGTCGGCGCTCTTCAGCTCGACATGACCAACTACCACGAAGCCGGCCAGGTCGACATCGAGATCATTTCCGACTTCACCGACAGCGGCCTCAACGCGTTCGTCGCTGCGCTGTTCGACGAATACCTCGCGCCGCTCGGCCTCACGCGCGGGTCGAGTCCGTGCAATTACGGCTGCTCGGACCACGCCTCGTGGCAGGCCGCCGGATATCCCTCCTCGTTCGCGTTCGAAGGCGGCGGCCTGAACCATTCGTTCTGGCTGATCCACACCGCCGACGACCTGCTCGCGAACATGGGCGGCGATGCACAGCGCAGCGTTCCGTTCGCGCAGCTCGGCCTCGCGTTCCTCGGCGAACTCGCCAAGGGCGGCAGCGGCCCGCTCGACACGATCTTCGAGGACGGTTTCGAGCCGGCGCCCGCCGCCGCGGAGATCGCAGCGAAGTAGGCCCGCGCAACCGGAGACCGCGCGCGCGCCATTGTCGACGCCTCCCGCGACGCGGCATGATGCGCGCATGGACAGCGCCGCGCCGACCCTCCCCACGACGCCCGACGCCGGCGGACCGATGGTCGTCAACTGCGTGGCCTATTCCGCCGACGGCCGTCGCCTGCGCGACATCACGATCGAGGAAATCAGCGACGTCATCGCGACGCCCGACCAGTGGGTGTGGGTCGGCCTGCACGAACCGACCGAGCAGCTGCTCGACACGCTGCAGGAGGAATTCGGCCTGCACGAACTCGCGGTCGAGGATGCGCACAACGCGCACCAGCGCGCGAAGATCGAGGTCTACGGCGAGTCGCTGTTCATCGTCGCGCAGACCGCGCAGGTCGTCGGCGGCAAGATCGCGTTCGGCGAGACGCATGCATTCCTCGGCCGCAACTACCTGCTGACCGTGCGCCACGGCGCCTCGCTCTCGTACGCGACCGCGCGCCGCGGCTGCGAGCAGTCGCCCGAGATGATGGCCTACGGTCCGAGCTTCGGCCTGTACTCGGTGCTCGACTTCATCGTCGACAACTTCTTCCCGCTCGTGCGCGAGTTCAAGGAAGAGCTGCAGGAACTGGAGGAAGAAGTCTTCGAGGAGGCGTTCAAGCGCGCGACGATCCGGCGCCTGTACGACCTCAAGAAGGAACTGGTGACGCTGCGCCTCGCGGTCGCGCCGCTGCAGGACATCCTGAACCAGCTCACTCGACAGTACCCGGGGCTCGTGAGCGACGAGGTTCGACCCTACTTCCGCGACGTGTTCGACCACGCGGCGCGCATCAACGAAGCGACCGACACGATCCGCGAGATGCTGACCGCGGCGCTCAGCGTGAACCTCTCGCTGGTCACGGTCGCGCAGGGCGAAATCGTCAAGCGCCTCGCGGGCTGGGCGGCGCTGCTCGCGGCGCCGACGCTGCTGACGAGCTGGTACGGCATGAACTTCCACCACATGCCCGAGCTCGACCAGCCCTGGGGTTATCCCGCGATGGTGCTGCTCACGATCGGCATCTGCACGGGCCTCTACGCGGTGCTCAAGCGCGCGAAGTGGCTCTAGCGCGCGGGCGCCGGCCCCGGCTGGAACACCCCGTCGCGCAAGTTGGAACGCCGCGGTCGACGGCGAGCGTCCGCGCGTAAACGCACGCTGCGATCGCACGCCGTCAGCGCGACGAGAGACGCGCGCGCAGTGGATGGCCGGGGGCGAGGCGCTCGGAGATCCGCGCCGCCTCCGCGCGTGCGGCCTGCGCGAGTGACGCGTCTCCGGCAGCATCGGCCGCGCGCGCGAGCACGGCCTGTGCCTCGCCGATCCACGGGTGCTGCGCGCCGAGCACCGGACTCGCGTCCGCGATCGCGTCCTGCAGCCCTGCGCGACGATCCGCGCCGTCGCCAACCTGCAGCGAGCGCGCGGCGAGCGCGGTGGTCGCGGGCAGGCGGTATGGATTCGCCGGCGCGAGCGTCGCGACCAGCGCCTGCGCACGCGCGGCGACACCGTCGTTGCAGGCGGCCGGCGCGGCGTCGGCTTCCGCGCAGGCCTGGGCGAAGCGTGCGAGCAGCATCGCGGACAGCGCCGCCTGCTTTCGCTCGTCCGCAACCGTCGGCAGCACCTGCGCGAGCGCATCCGCGAATGCGCGCGCATCGCCCGACACGCGCAGTATCTCCGCTTCGTCGAGCGCGATGCCGCGCACGAAATCCGCGTGGTTGCCCTCGATCGACGCGAACAGGCGACGCGATTGCGCGAAGTCCGCGCGCGCGTCCGCGAAGCGCCCCTGCCGCACGCGCAGGCCGCCGCGAAAGTCCAGCATGATCGCGCGCGGCCGCTGCGGCGACGCATCCTGTTCCGCTTCGGTCAGCGCCTGCGCGCACCAGGCTTCGGCCTTGTCGAGCTCCCACAGCGCGCTCGCGGTCGAACAGGCCTGCGCGGTCGTGGTCCAGCGCTTGAGCTGCCCGCCTTCGAGGTGCGCGCGCAACGGCAGCAGGTGATCGAGGTCGGTCAGCGCCTCGCGCCAGAGGCCGAGTCCGTATTTGACGCGCGCGAGGTTGCCGAGCACGACCAGCGCGGCGCGGTTCTCGCCGAGGCCGTGCGCGACGTGCCAGTCGTACGCGCGCTGCCTCCAGGCCAGCGACTGTTCGGCATTGCCCGCAGCGAGGTACGCGCCGCCGAGGTTGTTCATCGCGGTGGCCAATTCGATGCGGTCGCCACCCTCGGCCAGCAACGCGTACGCCGACTGCTGCGCGACGACGGCATCGGCGGCTCGATCGACTTTCGCATAGGCGAGTCCGAGGTCCTGCAGCGCGAAAGCGTAGTCATCTCCGCGCATGCCGCCTGCTCGCATCGCGGCGGTCGCCTGTTCGAGATCGGCGACCGCCTCGGCATATCGATCGAGGTAGTAGGCCGCCTCGCCGCGAGGCGCGAGCGCGACCCATGCGCGCGGGTCGCGCTCGCCCCAGGCCTGGCGCGCGTGCACGATCGCGCGTCCAGCGAGGTCGTGGGCGACGTCGGGCGCGCCGATCTCGATGTGCACGCGCGAGAACAGCAGCGCGAGATCCGCGAGCGCCGCATCGTCCGCTCCGAACTGCACGTTGAGCTGGGCGACGCCCGCGTCCAGCAGTTGCCGGATCGTCGGCGTCTCGCCTTCCTGCACGCCCGTGCGAAGCGGATCGAACAAGCCCGCGATGAATCGGTTCTCCGCGTTCGCGCGCGCGGCCTCCCGCTGCGCGATGCGCGCCTGCCAGAGTGCGATGCCGAGCGCGGCGAGGATCGCGAGCACGAACGCCATCGTGCCCGCGACGCCGCCGCGGTGGCGCAGGATGAACTTGCGCGCGCGGTACCAGCGCGTCTGCGGTTGCGCCTGCACGGGACGCTGCTCGAGCAGGCGGTCGATGTCGTCGGCGAGCGCGCCAGCGGAGGCGTAGCGTCGATCGGGCACGGGTGCGGTCGCCTTCGCGACGACCGCGTCGATGTCGTTGCGCAGGCGCCGCGTCGTCGTCGACGGCAGGGTCGCATCCGGCGTCGCGGCTGGCGGGCCACCTGCGCGTCGCCCGGTCAGCAGCTCGCCGAGCATGATGCCGAGCGCGTACACGTCGGTGGCGGTGGTGATCGCGCCACCGGACGCCTGCTCGGGCGCCGCATATGCGGGCGTGAACGCCTGCAGCACCGTCGCTTCCGGGTCGGCTTCATCCTCGAGCAGCTTCGCGATGCCGAAGTCGAGCAGCTTGGCCTGCCCGCCGTCCGTGACCAGCACGTTCGAGGGCTTGAGGTCGCGATGCACGATCAGTGCGCGGTGCGCGGCGTCGACCGCGCGGCACACGCTCGCGAACAGTGCGAGGCGAGCGCGCGAGCCGAGGGCCTGTTCGTGCGCATAGTGGGTGATCGGAAGTCCCTCGACCAGTTCCAGCGCGATGTAGGCGACGCCCTGCGCGGTCACGCCGCCCTCGAGCATGTGTGCGATGTTCGGATGCTGGAGGCGCAGCAGGGCGCGCTGCTCGCGCGCGAACCGGCGCCGCGCATCCGCGCCGAGCAGTCCGTGGCGCAGCAGCTTGAGCGCGACGCGCTGCGTCGCGCCGTCGAAAGCGCGCACCGCCTCGAACACGGTCGAGGATCCGCCCTCGCCGATCGCCCGCACGATTTCGAACGGCCCCACGCGGCAACCGGGCGGGAATGCACCTGGCGCGACGTCCTCGCCGATCGCCTGTGCGAGCCGCGCGAGCCGGTCGCTCGACACCGGCTCGTCGCCGGCCGCGTCGGCGCGCAGCATCGCCTCGATGCGCGCGCGCAGCAGCGGGTCGCTGCATTCGCCTTCGAGGAACGCCGGGCGCCGGTCGGCCGGCAGCGCGAGCGCCGCCTCGAACAACGCGCGCAAGGTGTCCGTCGATCCCGTCATCGCATCCAGGGACAACGCCGTCGCGCGCCCGACTGCGCCATCAACGGGCGCAGGTGCGCCGGCGTCGTCGCAGGCGCGCATCCGGTCGCGCCAACCGGCAACGCAGTATCGAGCATGCTTCCCCCTTCCGCGCAGTCTAGCGGAGGCCCGGCGGGCTGGTGCGCCGCGGCTTGACCGCCACCGGGCGCGGGAACAGGCTTCGCCGCACCTCCCTGCCGCGGGTGTGCCATGGCTGCGATCACAAGCAGGATCGGCTGGTTCGCATTGGCCCTGCTCGGGGCGTTCTGCCTCGGCACGGTGGCGCTGCACCGCGGCGAGTCGATCAACGCGATCTGGCTGGTCGGCGCCGCCACCGCGATCTTCCTGATCGCGCACCGCTTCTACGCGCGTTTCATCGGCGACCGCGTGCTCGGCCTCGATCCGACGCGCCTGACCCCGGCCGTGCGCCGCAACGACGGGCTCGACTACGTGCCGACCGACAAGTGGGTCGTGTTCGGGCATCACTTCGCCGCGATCGCGGGCGCGGGTCCGCTGGTCGGTCCGGTGCTCGCCGCGCAGATGGGTTACCTGCCGGGCACGCTCTGGATCCTGTTCGGCGTGGTGCTCGCGGGCGCCGTGCAGGACTTCATGATCCTGTTCCTGTCGCTGCGCCGCGACGCGCGCTCGCTCGGGGAGATGGTGCGCGCCGAAATGGGCCCGGCCGCCGGCGTGATCGCGATGATCGGCGTGCTGATGATCATGTTCATCATCCTCGCGGTGCTCGCGCTGGTCGTGGTCAAGGCGCTGATCGGCAGCCCCTGGGGCACGTTCACGGTCGCGATGACGATACCGATCGCGCTGCTGATGGGCATCTACCTGCGCTGGCTGCGACCGGGGCGCGTGCTCGAGGTCTCGATCATCGGACTCGTGCTGCTGATGCTTTCGATCTGGGTCGGCGGCCTCGTCGCGGCGGATCCGCAGTGGGGCCCGCGCTTCAGCTTCGACGGCAGGGCGCTGGCCTGGATGCTGATCGCGTACGGCTTCTGCGCCTCCGTCGCGCCGGTCTGGTTGCTGCTCGCGCCGCGCGACTACCTCAGCACCTTCCTCAAGATCGGCACCGTGCTGATGCTCGCGGCGGGCATCGTCGTCGCGATGCCGGAACTGCGCATGCCGGCGCTGACGTCGTTCATCGACGGCAGCGGACCGGTGTTCGCCGGCGCACTGTTCCCGTTCCTGTTCATCACGATCGCATGCGGCGCGGTATCCGGCTGGCACTCGCTGATCGCGTCCGGCACGACGCCGAAGCTGGTTGCGAACGAGCGCGAGGCGCGCCTGGTCGGATACGGCTCGATGCTGATGGAAGCGTTCGTCGCGATCATGGCGCTGATCGCCGCGTGCGTGCTGCAACCGGGTGTGTACTTCGCGATGAATGCGCCTGCGGCGCTGATCGGCACGACGGTCGAATCCGCCGCGCAGGCGGTCACCCAGTGGGGCTTCGTGCTGACGCCCGAGGTGCTGACGCAGACCGCCAGGGACATCGGCGAGGCGACGATCCTGTCGCGCACCGGCGGCGCGCCGACGCTCGCGGTCGGCATGGCGCAGATCCTCCACGGCCTCTTCGCGGGCGACGGCATGATGGCCTTCTGGTACCACTACGCGATCCTGTTCGAGGCGCTGTTCATCCTGACCACCGTCGACGCGGGAACGCGCGTCGGTCGTTTCATGATCCAGGAACTCGCGGGCCTCGCCGTGCCCGCGCTCAAGAAGACCGAGTCCTGGACAGCGAACATCGTCGCGACCGCGCTCTGCGTCGGTTGCTGGGGCTATTTCCTCTACCAAGGCGTGGTCGACCCGCTCGGCGGGATCAACACCTTGTGGCCGCTGTTCGGCATCGCGAACCAGATGCTCGCGGCGATCGCGCTGATTTTCGCCTGCGTCTGCCTCGTGCGAATGAAACGCGAGCGCTACCTCTGGGTGCCGCTGCTGCCGACGACCTGGCTCGTCGTCTGCACGCTGGCCGCGGGTTGGCAGAAGGTGTTCAGCCCCGACGTGCGCATCGGCTTCCTCGCCCACGCGCGGAAATTCGCGGATGCGGCCGACGCGGGCCAGCTGCTCGCGCCCGCGAAATCGATGGCGGAGATGCAGCGCATCATCGTCAACGACCGCGTCGATGCCGCCCTGGCCGCGATCTTCATGCTCGTGGTGCTCGCGATGATCGGCTTCGGCATCCGCTCGGCGCTCGCGGGCTGGCGCGCGCCTCGGCCGACTGCGCGCGAGACGCCGGCGGCCGGCGCCGCGGCCTGAGCGACGCGCCCCGCGTCAGCAGCAGCGACCGCCGCCGCCGCGGTAGCGCGCCTGCTGGCGTTCGCGGAAGAACTCGACGTAGTCCGGCACCCGGCGCTCCGGATGGTGCGCGCGCAGGTGCGCCACGTAGGTGTCGTAGTCGGGCACGCCGATCAGCCGACGCCCGAACTGCACCGCGAGTTTCCAGGATTGCGCGAGGTCCACGGCAGGCTCCGCTTGCCGGCCGATGATCCGGCCGGACGCGCACGACTGCAAGCGATCGCGCTCCATTCGGCCGCGAACGGTCCTTTCGCGACGCCGGCTGCCGTCCAGCTGCGATGCCGCGCACGTTTTCCGCGACGCCGAAAAGGATAATGGCCCGGCGGCTGCGCTCCCCCTGAAGCCTCGCCCGCCGGATGCGTCCATGAAACTTCGCAAGCAGCTGGTCACCCCCGGCGTCTCGCCCGCCGAAGCCGCCGAGATCGCGACGTTCCTGCGCGCGACGCAGGCGCACCTCGACCACGCGTGGTCGTTCGCGACCGAAGACGATGAGGTGGACTTCGTGCTGTCGGACCTGTCCGACTTCGGTGGACGCTGCGCGCGCGTGCGCGCGCTCGACGAAGGCCGCCATTTCGCCGTGCTCGCCACGCCGGGCGACGACGTGTTCGGCGCCGAGCTCGTGCTGCACCGTCCGCTCAGCGCCAAGGCGCTGGTCGGCCTGCTCAACCACGTCGGCAACGTCAAGCGGCCCGCGCCGCGGCGCCTCGTCGACGTCGGCGTGACCGAACGCATCATCGAACCGCTGGTGCGCAAGGTGGAGGAACGCACGGACCCGAACTCGACGCGCGCATGCTTCATCGACATCCAGCGGGTCAGGCCGTGCACCGACCTCGAGTCGCTGCTGCAACGTGGCGCGGTGCTGCTCGAACGACCCGGCCTGCAGGCGCTGCTGATCGATCCGGTCACCGATACCTTCCACACGAAGGCGCGCATGGCCGACCTCGAGCCCTACTTCCTCGAACCCGTGGTCGGCCGCGAACGCCGGCGCGTCGGCGGCACGCAACTGGCCGAGTTGCGCAAGCAGCTGCCCGCGCGCCCGCTCGCGCGCCTGCGCTGGCTCAATGCGCTGCTGCGCTCGAACGGCTGGCTCGCCGACCATCTCGACCCGAGTGCGAACTACCGCCTCAAGCGCTGGTTCGCGCTCGACCCCGATTACCGCAAGCAGCACCGCATCGCGCTCACGCTGATGCGCGACGCACCGCTGCACCGGATCGCCGCGTCGGCGAAGGCGCACATGGCCGACGTGTTCGATGTCGTGAATGCATTCGACGCGCTCGGCCTGATCGTCGCCACGCGCCAGCAGCGCCACGACGCGGATGCCGGCGAGGCCACGCCGAAGCGGCCGCGCTCCTCGCGCAAGACGCGGCGCCTGCTCGCGGCGACCGCGTTCACGCGCTGATCGCCGCGGAGCGGGTCAGTCGCCGAGTTCGGACTTCAGGTAGGCACGCGCGAAGCGCCAGTCGCGCTCGATCGTGCGGCGATTGAGGCCGAGCGTCGACGCGGCCTGCTCGTGCGTGAGTCCGGCGAACCAGATCAGCTCGACCACGCGCGCGGCGCGCTCGTCGACCTGCTCGAGCTTGCGCAATGCCTCGTCGATCGCGAGCGCCTGTTCGGCGCTGTCGATCGCGAGTCGCTCGTCGGCGCCGGTCAGCGTCACGCGCGCCCAGTCGCCGCCCGCGCGCTGGCGCAACCGGTCGCGCGCGCGATCGGCGAGCAGATGGCGCATCGCGCGCGCGGCGTAGCCGAAGAACTGCTCGGGACGCTCGAACGCGAGCGCGTCGTTGCCACTGAGCCGAAGGTACAACTCGTGGACGAGCATCGTGGTCTCGAGCGTGCCGCGCGCGCCCATCGCGAGTCGACGACCGGCCATTGCCTTCAGGCGCTCGTAGACCTGCGTGAACATGGCGTCGGCACCGAGCGGCGCCTGTGCGGAATCGGTCATGCGGCCTCCGTGCCGCGCGAGTCTAGCACCGCAGGTGGCTGCCGCCGCGGCAGGACCGGCAGCCGCGTGTCCCCGCGGCTCATGGACCGTTCGGTTGCGAACGGCTATATATCCCGGGCACCGCGCAGCCTGCGGACGCCACCCGCGTAGAACCCGACCCCGGCATGGACTCCCTTCGATGAACCTGCACCTGTCGCTGCAACCGCTGCTCGCACTGCTCGCCGGCATCCTGATCCTGATTCGACCCAAGCTGCTCAACCTCGTCGTCGCGATCTACCTGATCGTGATCGGCCTGCTCGGACTGTTCCCCGCGCTGCGCCTGTAAGCGACGCATCGTGGCCGTGATGCACGCGCAATCCGATCCGCCCGACGTCGCCGATCGACGCCGGTTGCGTGCCGCGCTCGCGCTGCTGCTGTTCGTCGCGATGCCCGCATCGGCGGGCCGCATCGCGCTGCAGGTCGAAGGCCTCGAAGGGCTGCTGCGCGACGCCGTGGTGGAGTCGGTGGAAGTCGCGCAATACGCCGACCGCGACGTCTCCGCATCGCAGGCCAGGCGCCTGCACGAACGCGCGATCGACCAGGCACGCAGCGCGCTCGAACCCTACGGTTACTACGACGCCGCGGTGGAGGGCGAACTGCGCGAGTCGGGCGACGACTACACCTCGGTGTTGCGGATCGCCGCGGGCGAACCCGCGCGCGTCAACCTGCTCGACATCCGGCTCGACGGCGACGCCGATGGCCAGCGACCCGTGCGCGCCGCGCTCGCCGCGTTCGTGCCGGCCAAGGGCCAGCCGATCGATCACGCCGCCTACGAGAAGAGCAAGGGCGCGCTGCAGGCCGCGCTGTTCGCGAGCGGCTACCTCGACGCGGAACTGGTCACCCACCAGGTCGAAGTCACGCGCTCGACCCACGGTGCCGAGATCCATCTCGCGTGGAAAGTCGGCACGCGCTACCGGCTCGGCCCGACGACGTTCGAAGGCGGCCAGTTCCCCGAGCGCTTCCTGCAGCGCTACGTGCCCTGGCGCGAAGGGGATTTCTACACCCAGGACCACGTGCTCGCGCTGCAGCAGCGGCTCATCGACGCCGACTACTTCTCGATCGTGCAGGTGCAGCCCGACACCGAGGCCGCGCGCGACGGCGTCGTGCCGATCAAGGTCATGCTCGCGCCCGCGAAGCGCACGATCTACACCGGCGGCGTGTTCATTGGCACCGACACCGGCGCCGGCGTGCGCGGCGGCATCCAGCGCCGCTGGCTCAACCGGCGCGGCCACAAGCTGCGCACCGAGGCGATCGTCGCGCAGCGGCTCACGACCGCGCTCGCGCAATACGAAGTGCCGCTGGCCGGGCCCGACAACCACACGATCAACTACGGCGTCACGTTCCGCGACGAAGACACCGACACGAGTACTTCGCGCACGTTCGGCCTCGCCGCGACCGATACGCGCGTCTGGCGCGGATGGACGCGCACGCTCGGGCTCAAGTTCCTGACCGGCGACTTCGAGGTCGCGAACATCCAGGGCGACACCACCCTGCTCTATCCGGAGGCATCGCTCGCGCGCAAGCAGGCCGACGACCCGTTGTTCGTGCGCGACGGCTGGTCCTTGACCTTCGCCGCGCGCGCCGGTTCCTCGGCGCTGCTGTCGGACACCGACTTCGCGCAGGTGTCCGCGGATGCGAAATGGATCCGCGGCATCGGCGAGCGCTCGCGCTTCATCGCGCGCGGCGCCTTCGGCGCGACCCGCGTCGACGACTTCGAGAGCCTGCCGCCGGAGCTGCGCTTCTTCGCGGGTGGCGACCGCTCGATCCGCGGCCACGCGTTCCAGACGGTCGGCACGCCGCTGCCCGACGAACTGGTGCCGCTCGCGCTCGAACGCTGCGCGGCGCGGCCGAACCGGCCATGCCAGGAACTCGTGATCGGCGGCAAGTTCCTCGCGGTCGCGAGCGCCGAGTACGAGTACTACTTCAAGCCGAACTGGGGCATCGCGGCGTTCGTCGACACCGGCGACGCGTTCACGACGTTCGACGACTACCGCCAGCGCACCGGCGTCGGCATCGGCGCGCGCTGGCGCTCGCCGGTCGGCATGGTGCGCGTCGATCTCGGCGTGCCGGTCAACGATGACCGCGCGAGCGGCGTCGAACTGCATATCGTGATAGGGCCCGACCTGTGAAGCGCCGTCGATCCTTCGATCCCGGGAAGCGCGCATGCGGCATCGCACGCGCGGTGTTGCTGCGACGCATCGCGATCGGGTTCACGGCGCTGCTGCTGCTACTCGCCGCGTTCGCGCTCTGGCTGTTGCGTACGGAGTCGGGCCTGCAATTCGCGCTTGCGCGCGCGATCGGCGCGACCGAGGGCAAGCTCGAAGTCGGCACCTCGTCCGGGCACCTCGCCGGGCCGGTCACGCTCGAGGGCGTGCGCTACCGTGATGCCGAGGCCGGCTTCGAGGTGGAGGTGCGCCGCGTCGAGATCGAGTACGCGCCGCTCGAACTGCTGGCTTCGCGACTGCACGTGACCCGGCTCGACGTCGAGGGCGTCGATGTCGCGCTGGCCCGCGTGCCGTCCACCGAACCCTCGCGCGACGCGGGCGCGTTCTCGCTCGAGGCGCCGCTCGACATCGTGCTCGACCGCCTCGTGGTCGCCGGGGCCACGCTTGCGCAGGACGGCGTCGAACAGGCGCGCATCGACTCGCTCGATGTCGTCGGTCGCTGGACGCGCGAAGGGCTCGCGGTGCAGTCGCTCGCACTGAAGTCGCCCGACGGCGACGTCGACCTGCGCGGCAGCGTGTCGGCGCTGCCGGGCTATCCCGGCGACGGCGAACTCGGGTTCCACTGGCGCGTGCAGCAAGTCGACTACGCGGGCACGCTCGGCGCGCGTGGCGATGGTCGCATCGCACAGCTCGAGCTCTCGCTGACGCAGCCCACGCCGGCGCGGCTGGTCGCGAACCTCGCGCAATCGGGCGACTTCCCGTGGACCGCGCACCTCGAGGTCCCGCGCTTCGATCCGCGCCTCCTGCAACCCGACGCAAGGCTCGCCGCGCTCGCGTTGTCGCTCGAAGGCAGCGGCGATCGCGACAGCGGCACGCTCGCGGGCGAAGTCGGCCTCAACGACCATCGCGTGTCGCTCGACACGCTGCGTTACGCGCTCGACGGCCAGCGGCTCGTGGTCGAGGCCCTGAGCCTGCGAAGTCCAGAAGCCAGCGGCGTGGTGAACGCGCACGGCACCGTGCAGCTCGATGCGGAGCCGGTATCCGCGCAGCTCGCGCTCGATTGGCAAGGCGTCGAATTGCCTGCGGACCTCGTCGGGCAGCCGCTCGCGACGCACGGCAAGCTCGACGCATCCGGCAGTGCCGAGCGCTACCAGGCCTCCGGCACGCTGGCGCTCGGCCCACCGGGCGCGCTCTCGGACATCGCGCTGCGCCTCGAGGGCACGCCCGAGGCGATCACGCTGCACCAGCTCGCGCTGGAGCAACCGAACGGCGGGCTCGACGCGAAGGGCACGATCACGCTGCAACCGGGGATCGGCTGGGACCTCGTCGCAAACGCGCGACGCTTCGATCCGGGCGCGTACGCGGCGGACTGGCCCGGCGCGCTCGACTTCGAGCTCGCAAGCAACGGCCGGATGACCGACCAGGGTCCCGACGCGACGCTGCTGCTCTCGAAACTCGGCGGTACGCTGCGCAAGCGGCCCGTCTCCGGCAGCGCCGACCTCGAGATCGAGCCGGGTTACGTCGTCGACGGCAAGCTCGATCTCGTTTCGGGCAAGAGCCGGGTCGGCGTGATCGGTCGCGGTGGCGACCGCACCGATGCGGCGGTCACGCTCGCGATCGCTTCGCTCGGCGACTGGCTGCCCGACGCGGGCGGTGCGCTCGCGGGCGATTTCCGCGTGCAGGGCCAATGGCCCGCGCTCGCGCTCGAGGGGACTGCGCGCGGTACGCGACTCGCGTTCGGCGACACGCACATCGGCTCGCTCGACCTGCGCGCAACGCTCGATTCGATCCAGCCGCCGCAAGGCCGCCTCGACCTCACTGCGACCGATCTCGCGAGCGGTGGCCTCGTGTTCGACACGCTCGAACTCGACGCCAGCGGCAGCGCCGCGCGCCATGACGTCGAGGTCAGCGCGAAGGGTTCACCGGCCGACATCGCGATCGCGCTCGGCGGCGCACTGCACGACGACGGACGCTGGAACGGCAACCTGCGCACGCTCGACCTCGCGATCAAGGACGCACCGCGGCTCGCGCTCGAGGCGCCCGCGCAACTCGCATGGGACGGACAGCGGTTCAGCGCGCAGGAAATCTGCCTCGCCGGCGGCGGACCACGCGTATGCCTGTCAGGCGAAGGTGGAGCGGATGGCGCACTCGCGGCGCGCTATCGCATCGAGCGACTCCCGGTCGAATTGCTCGCGCGACTCGCGGCACCCGATGCGCCACTGCGCGTCGAAGGCATGCTCGAAGGCAGCGGCGACATCCGTCGCGACGCGGCGGGCGCACTCGGCGGGCAGGCGACGATCCAGTCCGCGAGCGGCCGCGTGGCATGGCCCGAGGAAGCCGCGCAGCCGCTGCTCGAATGGAACGGCCTCGCGCTCGACGCGCGGCTGTCGCCGCAGTCCACGCGCGCGACGCTGCGCGCAGCGCTCGACCACGGCGGACGCATCGATGGCGAGCTCACGCTGTCGGGTCCGCCCGGCTCGAGCCAGGCGCTCTCGGGCCGCATCGAACTCGTGCTCGAAAGCCTGGCGTTCGTCGAGCTGCTGACGCCCGAAGTCGCGAACGCGAAGGGCCGGCTCGCGGCCGACTACCGCTTCGGCGGCACGCTCGCCGAACCGGCACTCGATGGCGCACTCACGCTGAAGGATTTCTCGGCCGAGATCCCGACCGCAGGCTTGCGCCTGCACGACGGCGACGTGAGCCTGCGTGCAGTGGACGCGCAGCGCTTCGTGCTCGAGGGGCGCCTGAAGTCCGGCGAGGGCACGCTCGTGCTGTCCGGCAATGGCGGGCTCGACCCGGATGCGCCGTTCGAAGCGAGCATAAAGGGGGAAAACTTCCTCGCCGCCGACATCCCGGCCGCACGCGTGGTGATCTCGCCCGATCTCGTGATCGCGCGCGGTCCCGACAACATCCGCATCGGAGGCAGCCTCGAGATTCCGCAGACCGATGTCGACCTCGCACGACTGCCGGGCGGCGGCGTCTCGAAGAAGTCGCCCGACGTCGTCGTCACCGATGCCGAGCAGCCCGGGCCCGGCGCGCCGCTGCCGGTCATCGTCGGCGTCGACGTGAAGCTCGGGCGCCAGGTCAAGCTCGCGGGCCTCGGACTCGACGGCCGCGTGCGCGGCCAGCTGCGCGTCGACCAGCGGCCCGGCAAGCTCGCGACCGGCACCGGCACGCTCAACGTGAGCGGCACCTACAAGGCCTATGGCCAGGATCTCGACATCGAAAGCGGGCGCCTGCTGTTCGCAGGCACCGCGCTCGACAACCCGGGCCTCGACATCCGCGCGGTGCGCAAGATCCTCGGTGAGTCGGGCGACTTCGGCGGCGACACCGTCACCGCGGGCCTGCAGGTGCGCGGCACCGCGCAGGTGCCGGTGCTGACCGTGTTCTCGAATCCGACGATGGAGCAGTCCGAAGCGCTGTCCTACCTCGTGACCGGCAAGCCACTGTCGAGCCTCAAGAGCGGCGAAGGCGACATGCTCGGCACCGCAGCGCGCGCGCTCGGCAGCGCCGGCGGCGACCTGCTCGCGAAGGGCATCGGCGCGCGCATGGGCGTCGACGCGGGCGTCTCCGACAACGCCGCGCTCGGCGGCGCCGCGTTCACGGTCGGCAAGTACCTGTCACCCAAGCTCTACCTCAGCTACGGCGTCGGCCTGTTCACGCCCGGCGAAGTCGTGAGCCTCAAGTACCTGTTCAACCGCCGCTGGAACTTCGAAGCGCAGAACGCGACGACCGGCAACCGCGCGGGCATCAACTACCGCTACGAGCGCTGATTCCGAGCGCCGCTTCTTGCTTCCGCTTCTGCGTCTGCTTCTTCTGCTTCTGCTTCTGCTGCCCCCGCTCGCGGGGGAAGATGCCCCGCAGGCGCAGAAGGTGGCACGCTTTTGATCTTGATCTTTCCTGGGCGCCGTCAGCGAAGATCAAGAGCTCCCCTCATCCGCCGCTGCGCGGCACCTTCTCCCGCAAGCGGGAGAAGGAATGACTCTGCTGCCCCCGCTCGCGGGGGAAGATGCCCCGCAGGGGCAGAAGGGGGCACGCCCGTGACTCTCGATGAGGCTCCCGCCTGTGGGCGCTATGGAGCGACGCCACCGCGCCGCGTACCGCCAGCCGCGTCAACGAGCATCCGCTTGAGTGGCCCCAAGTGGCCCGCGATCGAAAGCGCGATTCCGCGCAATTGCGCCAGCGGCGCGCTGTCGGATGCGAACGCGCGCCCGATCGCATCGAGCCCGTACGCCGCCACCGTCGACTCGCTGCGCCGCTCGCGCTCGTAACGACGCAGCACGTGCGCGGCGCCGATGTCGCTGCCGCGGTCGCGCGCGGCGCGCAGGATCTCGCGCAGTGCGCGCACGTCGCGGAAAGCGAGGTTCATGCCCTGCCCCGCGAGCGGATGCACGACATGCGCGGCGTCTCCTGCGAGCACGCAGCGGCCGTGCACGAAGCGCTTCGCGAGGCGCAGGCGCAGCGGGAACGCGGCGCGCTTCGTGGTCGCCGTGATCGCGCCGAGTCGGAAGTCGAACGCGCAGCCGAGTTCGGCGCGGAACGCGGCGTCGTCGAGTGCGAGGATGCGCGTGGCATCGGCGTCGGGCAGCGACCAGACGATCGAACAGCGCCCGTCGGCAAGCGGCAGGAACGCGAGCGGGCCACCGGGCCGGAAGCGTTGCAAGGCCGTGCCGTCGTGCGGGCGTTCGGTCGTGACGTGGGCGACCACCGCACGCTGGCCGTAATCACGGCCCTCGAATGCGATGCCGAGTTTCGTTCGCACCGAGGAGTCGGCACCTTCGGCCGAGACGAGCACCCTGGCATGCAGGCGCGTGCCGTCCGCGATCACCGCGGTGACCGCCCCCTCTCCGTCATCGATCGCATCGACTTCGGCCGGGCAGATCACGCGCACGCGTGCCTCGGTCGCGAGCGCCTGCCACAACGCATGCTGCACGAGCTTGTTCTCGACGATCCAGCCGAGCGCGGCCTCGCCCTGCTCGGCCGCATCGAAATGCAGCGAACCCGGCGCGAGCGCGTCCCACACATGCATCTGGCGATACGGCCCGATGCGCGCGGCGGCGATCGCCGGCCACGCGCCGATGTCGTCGAGCAGTGCGCGCGCGTCGGGTGCGAGCGCGACGACGCGCAGGTCGACCTCGTCGCCGGCGCGCCACGGCGCGGGTTCGCGCGCTTCGACAACGGCGACCTCGAACCCGTCGCGCGCGAGCGCGAGCGCGAGCGCGCCGCCCGCCGCGCCCGCACCGACCACGATCACGTCGAGTTCGCTACGGCCGCGCGTGCGGCGCGTTGCTCCCGGTGCAAGATTCATCGCATCAATCCGAGCGTGGGTGCGTTGCCGCGATAGCCCATCCCGCGCAGCGCGAAGCGGCGCTTGAGCGGGCCGATGCGGTCGAGCGCGTGGAAGCCGAGGGAGCGCAGCGCGCGCAGCGGCAGGAGGTCGTTGCCCATCAGGCGCACGAGGTCGTCGCTGAACGACGTGGTCGCGGCGCGATCCGGCGCGCGCAACTCCACGTGGCGTGCGAGCAGGCTCGCGTCGCCGGGATCGCCGCTGCGCGCATGCGACTCGCGCAGCAGCTCGGCGAGCGTCAGCGCATCGCGCAGGCCGAGATTGAAACCCTGCGCGCCGATCGGATGCACGGTCTGCGCCGCATTGCCGACCAGCACGCAACGCGGTGCCGTCGTGCGAGCGGCGAGCATGCGCGCGAGTGGATACGGCCTGCGCCGGCCGGGGCGCGAGAAGCGCCCCGCACGCCAGCCGAAGCGTTCGTGCACGAACGCGATGAACGCGTCTTCGTCCAGCGCCGCTACCGATGCGGCCTCGGCGGTCGGTACGCTGAGCACGAGACCGGCGCGGCGTTCGCCGAGCGGCAGCAGCGCGACCGGCCCCGAATCGGTGAAGCGTTCGTACGCGGTGCCGTCGAGCGGGCGCTCGGTCGTCAGCGTGGTCACGAACGCGGACTGTGCGTAGTCGTGGCGGACCGCGTCGATTCCGTGCGCCGCGCGCACGAAGGATTCGGTTCCGTCCGCCGCGACGAGCAGGCGCGTGCGCACGCTGCGCTTCACATCGGCGCAGGCGAACGCGATCGTGACGGCTTCGCCATCGCCGGGCTCGATCGCGACCGCGGTCGCCGGCGCGAAGCGCTCGAGTGCCGTGCAACGGTCGAGGCGCCGGAGCAGCGCATTGCCGAGCTCGCGCGCGGGCAGTACCGCGCCGAAGGCCGGCAGGCCGAGTTCGCGCGCGTCGAGGCGCACCGCGCCGAAATCGCCGCGCCGGCTCACATGGATGCGATGCAGCGGCGTCGCGGGCGTGCCTGGACCGAGTACCCCGAGCGCTTCGAGCGCGTTGACGCTCGCACTCGCAAGCACGAGGTTGCGCTCGTCGTAGCTCGGCTGCAGGTCGACGCGCGGCGGCGCGGCTTCCGCCAGCGCAACGCGCAGGCCCGCGCCGTCGAGTGCGATCGCGAGGCTCGCGCCCACGAGGCCGCCGCCGACGATGAGGACATCCAGGGGCTCGTTCACGCCGCCATCATAGCGGCCGTCGCGGCGCGACGGCGCCTGCGCGCCGCGGCAGTCCGTCGCCATCCTGCTAGACTGGCTGCCTGCACCACCGGACCTTCGAACATGACCCACGCACCCGTCCTGTCCCCCGGCGCCCGCGGCGGCATCCTCGCGTTGCTCGCGGTCGCGATGCTGGCCACGCGCCTGCACCATTTCGCCGCCGTCCCCGATGCCTCGTGGGCGGTGTTCTTCATCGCGGGGTTCTACCTGCGCGGCTGGGGCCGCTGGGCGTTCCCGATGCTGATGGCGCTTGCGGTCGCGATCGACTACGCCGTGATCACCGGCCAGGGCATCGCGTTCTGGAGCCACTACTGCATGTCGACGGCCTACCTGTTCCTGCTGCCGGCCTATGCGGCGCCATGGCTCGGCGGCTCCTGGCTGCGCAAGCACTATGAAGGGCCGGGCCTGCGCGAACTCGGCATGCTCGCGGGCAGCAGCGTGCTCGCGGCGAGCCTGTGCTTCCTGGTGTCCAACGGCAGCTTCTACTGGATCAGCGCAAACGTTCCCGCGCGCAGCTTCGGCGGCTGGTTCGAGAACATGGGCGACTGGTACCTGTCCTACCTCGGCACCACGCTGGTCTACGTCGGTGTCGCCGCGGTGCTGCACGTCGCGACGGCGTTCGCCGCGCGCGCGCTGGCCGGCGTCGCGAGCGACGCGCGCACGGCGCGGTTCTGACAGGCGTCGAGCGCGCGACACCCGCAGTGGGCAACCGTCTATCGAAGATCTACACGCGCACCGGCGACGACGGCAGCACCGGCCTCGGCGACGGCACGCGCGTACCGAAGGATTCGGCGCGCGTCGAAGCCTACGGCACCGTCGACGAACTCAACTGCGCAATCGGCATCGTGCTCGCATGCGACGTTCCGGAATCGGTGCGCGAGGCGCTGGTGCAGGTGCAGCACGACCTGTTCGATCTCGGCGGCGAGCTCTGCATCCCGGGCATGGCGATGGTGCACGCGCCCGACATCGAGCGGCTCGAACGCGTGCTCGACGCATTCAACGACGGCCTGCCGCCGCTGAAGGAATTCATCCTGCCTGGCGGCGGCATGGCCGCGGCGCAGTGCCATCTCGCGCGCACGATCTGCCGCCGCGCCGAGCGCGTGCTGGTCACGCTCGCGCGCCACGAGTCGGTGCGCAACGAGGCGCTGCACTACCTCAACCGGTTGTCCGACCTCCTGTTCGTGACCTGCCGCGTGCTCGCGCGCGCATCCGGGCACGGCGAAGTGTTGTGGCAGCACGAGCGGCGCAAGCGTCCCGCGACGGAATGAACGCGATACAGGCGCTGGCCTTCGTCGAGCGGCACGGCGTCGTGCTCGAATCGGCGCGGCACGCGACGATCCCGTCGATCGCGCAGGCGATCGCGGGGAAGCCGATCCGCGGCAGCTGGTGGGCGCACGCGCAGGGTCGCGAGATCTTCGCGGTCACGCGCGCGCTGCGCGGCGCCGCGCAGATCCTCACCTGCCGCATCGTCGAGGGCCACATCAGCTTCGTGCACGAGCGCCTGTGGCCCGCGCTCGCGCGCCTGGCCGAACGCTTCCCGCCCGCGCGCCTGTCCCGCTTGCAGGAGGTCCACACGAGCCGCGGGCGGCATCGCACGGACGAGGTCGCGTTCCCGCTCTGGCTGCCGCTGCACGTCGCGGCGGAGGCGGGTCGACTCGAGGAGTCCGAAGCGCAGGCGCACCTCGCGCCGCTCCTGCACGTGAGCCGCGACCCGACGTGAACGTCGCGATCTACAGCCATCCGGACTGCCTTGCGCACGAGCCCGGCGTCGGCCATCCCGAATCGCCTGCAAGGCTCGCGGCCGTGCTCGAGGCCCTCGAAGACCCGCGTTTCGCGCTGTTCGACCGCTTCGACGCGCCACGCGCGACGCGCGAGCAACTCATGCGCGTGCACCGCGCGGACTACGTCGACGACATCCTGCGCAATCGTCCCGACGAACCCTGGATCCACGTCGACGCCGATACCGTCGTGTCGCCTGGATCCGCACAGGCCGCGTTGCGCGCGGCGGGCGCGGTGTGCGCCGCGATCGACAGTGCGATCACGGGCTGGCACCGCCGCGCGTTCTGCGCGGTGCGCCCGCCCGGCCACCATGCGACGCCGGCCGCGGCGATGGGGTTCTGCCTGTTCAACAACGTCGCGGTCGGCGCCGCCCACGCGATCGCGCGCCACCGGCTCGAGCGCGTCGCGATCGTCGACTTCGACGTGCACCACGGCAACGGCAGCCAGGACATCTTCTGGTGCGACCCGCGCGTGCTCTATGTCTCCTCGCACCAGTCGCCGCTGTATCCCGGCACCGGCAGTCGCAACGAGGGCGGCGTCGGCAACATCGTGAACATCCCGCTGCCGCCGGGGACTGCATCGCAGGCGTTCCGCTCGGCCTGGGAGTTCGAGGGACTGCCCGCGCTCGAGGATTTCGGTCCGCAACTCGTGCTGGTCTCGGCGGGCTTCGATGCCCACCGGCTCGATCCGCTCGCGAGCCTCGAACTCGGCGCCGACGACTTCGGCTGGCTCACGACGCGTCTCGTCGACGTCGGTGCGCGACATGCGCGCGGTCGCGTCGTGTCGAGTCTCGAAGGCGGATACAGCCTCGAGGCGTTGCGCGAGAGCGTCGTTGCGCATGTCGCAGCGCTCGGCGGTTGATGCGGGATTCGCGGCGCTGCGGGTGCGGGCGTACAATGGCCGTATCCAGGCTTGGAGATCCGTCATGAGCCGGACCTCGCGCTTCCGCGCTGGAGTCGAGCGCATGGCATCCACCACCCGCCGCACCACGCGCAGCATCCTGCTGGCAGTGCTCGCGTGCGCAGCCTGCTCCGTGCAGGCCCAGACCTGCGACGCCCCGCTGCTGCCGCGCGCCGAACCGATGCTGTCGACGACCTGCGGCGGCGATCTGTCGATCACCTCGATCTGCAATGGCGAGATCACGATCGCCGGACCGGGCGAGATCTGGCAAGTCATCGTCGGAACGGGTGCCAGCGCCACCCTTGCGCTGGCGCAGCCCGACTGGACGTTCACGCCCGTAGGCTATCTGCTCGACGCAGGCAGCGGCTGCGGGCAGGGTGACTGCCACGCACGCGTCGACCCGATGAACCCCTTGCAGCTCGCCGACGTGCCTCCGGGCAGGTACCACCTGCTCGTCACGGGCTCGGAATGGAATCCTCCGGGCAGTTGCGGCACCTACGAACTCGCGATCACCGGCGACCTCGGCGATTTCGACCTCGTCTTTGCGAACGGGTTCGACTGAGTCGGCATCGTCGCGCGTGGGCGCGCGGCGAAACGCGTTGGTCGGCCTGTCCCGCTCAGGCGCGATCCTGCGATTGTGTTCCTGCCGATCCGGCGAAAGGAGCGCGCCATGCATGCACGATCCCGCCATGTGCCGCCCCGGCCTTCATCGAGCCCGCCACGCGGCGCGACCTGCGCGCGCTGGGTCGCCGCCCTGTCCCTGCTCGTTGCGGTTGGCAGCGCACGGGCGCAGACCTGCGCGGACCCGGTGCCGGTCCCGCCGAAGCCCGTACACGGATCCACCGGCATGGGCCAAACCGGCTTGAGCGAGCACTGCAAGATGTTCGACCGCACGGGGTCGGCCTTCGTGTTCCGGATGAACCTCGACGGCTGGGGGCGAGCGCGATCCGGCTTTGCGATAGCGCGGCAGGCTTCGATCGGGTGATCTAGGTGATCGACGGCGATCAGGCGTGCGGCCTCGGCACCTGCGACGCCGCCGGCGACCCGGGCCTTCCGATCCAGGTCCAGGACCTGCCCGCGGGCAACCACTGGCTGATCGTGGCCACACCGCCTCTCGACGTCGAGGGTTCGCAAGGCGGTTCGAGTTCATCGTGGACGGGTTCCCGTCCGATCCGTCGGCCGACCTCGTCTTCGCGGACGGCTTCGAATGAACGCGCGGCGCCGGTGGCGGGGTTTGCCCGCCACCGGCGCTTGCGGCAAGCTAGCGCTTCTTGCGTTCGACTAAGAAGCCTCCCACCGTGCGTCCGACCCTTGACCGCCTGCCCGGGCGGCGCCTGCTGCCGATCGCGATCCTCCAGGTCCTGCTGCCCGCGGCCCCCGCCGCTTGGGCCGCGCAGGCGATCGAGGTCGCGCCGCCTTCGTGCACGGCAGGCATGGCGGGGTGTGCCGCCAGGCCGCTCGACTGGGGCCTATGCGGGAAGAACGACCTGCTCGATTTCCATGTGGCCGGCCTCCCGACCGAAGGCGATCGCGACAGCGTCGCGCGCGACGTCAGCGCGCTCAAGGTGAGTTCTCCCGACAACTCGCGCTACGTGCTGGAGGGCAAGGCCGAGATCCGCCAGCTCGACCTCCTGCTGCGCGCGCAAAAGATCACCTACGACGCCGACACCAGCGACTACACCGCGCAGGGTCCGATCACGTACCAGGATCGCGGGCTGCTGCTCTCCGCGGACGCCGCGAGCGGCAACGCGGACCGCGACCAGTGCACGCTCGAGGGCGTGCGCTACCAGTTGCTCGGCTCGCGCGGCAACGGCGTCGCGTCGGTCGCGATCACCACCGACGTCGATCATGCGCGCCTGACCGGCGCGACGTTCTCGACCTGCGATGTCGCGAACCAGCAGTGGGCGTTCGCCGCGCGCGAGATCGAACTCGACCGGGTCGAAGGCATCGGCCGCGCGCGCGACGTGACGTTCCGCGTGCGCAACGTGCCGGTGTTCTGGCTGCCGTACGCGCGCTTCCCGCTCGACGACCGGCGCGTCAGCGGTTTCCTGTTCCCCAACATAGGCTTCAGCGACCAGCGCGGCTTCGACCTCACGCTGCCGTACTACTTCAACATCGCGCCGAACTACGACGCGACGCTCGCGCCACGGCTGATGACCGAGCGCGGGCTGATGCTCGGCGGCGAGTTCCGCTACCTCGCCGATGCGAGCAGCGGCACGTTCAATTTCGAGTTCCTGCCCGACGACCGCCGCGCCGACGATCAAGAGCGCGAGCATGGCGAAAACCTGCCGGGCAGCCGCTGGTGGTACCAGTGGCGCAACACCACGAGCTTCAACGAGGCCTGGGGCGCGAACGTCGATCTCAACCGCGTTTCCGACGCGCGCTATTTCGAGGATTTCGGCCGCGGCCTCTACAGTTCCGCGGTCAGCTTCCTGCCCTCGCGCGCCTATGTGCACGGACGCGGCGAATACTGGAGCGCGTCGATCGGCGGCGATGACTACCAGATCACCGATCCGACCTTGCCCGAACGCTTCGAACCGTACCGCCGCCTGCCGCGCGCGACGTTCGACGCCGAGCGCGCGTTGCTCGGTCCGCTCGAAGGGGGCGTCGACGCGGAGTTCGTCTCGTTCGCGAAGGACGACGCGGTCGACGGCCGGAGACTCGACCTGTACCCGCACCTCTCGCTGCGACTCGAGGGCGCTGCGTGGTTCCTGCGACCCGAACTCGGCTATCGCTACACGCGCTACGAGCTCGAAGACCTCGACGAAGCGGACAATCCGCTGCTCCGCAGCGACGACCCACATCGCGGCACGCCGATCTTCAGCGTCGACGGCGGCCTCGTGTTCGAACGCGAGCTCGAGTTCGGTGGCGAAGCCTGGACCCAGACGTTCGAGCCGCGCGCGTACTACCTGCGCGTGCCGTACCGCGACCAGGACGACATCCCGTTGTTCGACACGCAGCAGATCCCGTTCACGTTCAGCGAGCTGTTCCGCAGCAACCGCTTCGTCGGCGCCGACCGCCAGATGGACGCGAACAACCTCTCGCTCGCACTGACCACGCGATTCCTCGAGAACGCGACCGGTGAAGAACGCGTGTCGGCGAGCATCGGCCAGATCCGCTATTTCGACGACCAGCGCGTGCAGCTGCCCGGGCGCGAGGCGACCGATTATTCCGGCTCGGCCTACGCGGGCCAGCTCGCCCTGCGGCTGTCGGACCGCTGGCGCGTCGCGATCGACCAGCAGTACAACCCGAACACCGACCACACCGATCTCTCGACCGTCACCCTGCAGAACCGCTTCGCGGGCGATGGCGTGGCCAATCTCTCCTACCGCTACCGCCGCGACTTCCTCGAACAGGTCGACTTCTCGACAGCGATCCCGCTCGCACCGGGCTGGCGCCTGATCGCACGCGAGAACTACGCGCTGAACGAGCCGCGTTCGCTGCCGGTCGAAACGCGTGGCGAAGGTGGTCGCAGCCTCGAGCGGTTCCTCGGCATCGAGCACGACACCTGCTGCATTGCGTGGCGCCTGATCGCGCGGCGCTGGGTGCACAACATCGAAGGCGAGTACGACACCGCGCTGTACTTCGAACTCGAATTCAAGGGCGTCGGCTCGGTCGGGCAGAAAACCGACGGTTTCCTGCGCCGTGGTATCCTCGGATATCAATGACACACGCGGACTCTGCGGCCTGCATTCGCCGTTCCGCGCCGGCGCAGGCACCTGCCGCGCCGCCTGCAGCCGCGCTCTCCTGTCGTACCTGAACCGGGCCACCGGCACTACGGAAAACCGATGAAGATCCTCTCCGCCCTCGCCTTCGCGCTGCTCGCCACCGTCGCCGTTCCCCGCGCCGACGCGCAGCCTGCCATCCAACCGCTCGACCGCATCGTCGCCGTCGTCGACGAGGACGTCGTGCTGCAAAGCGAACTCGACAGCCAGGTCAACGCGGTCACCACGCAGTACGCGAGCAACCCTTCGCAGCTGCCGCCGCGCGACGTGCTCGAGCGCCAGCTGCTGAGCCGCCTGATCGTGCAGAAACTGCAGATCGCGCGCGCCGCGACCTCGGGCGTCAAGGTCTCCGATGCGGACGTCGACCAGGCGATGACGCAGATCGCGCGCCAGAACAACATGGAGCTCAGCCAGCTGCGCGGCGCGATCGAGAGCCAGGGCATCGACTTCAACCGTTTCAGGGAGGACGTCGCCGAGCAGGTGGTCGTGCAGCGCTTGCGCCAGCGCATCGCGCAGAGTCGCGTACAGGTCAGCGACGCGGAAATCGACAGCCTCGTGCGCAACGGCAAGTTGAACCAGGGGCAACTCCATATCGGTTACATCCTCGTCGGGCTGCCCGACGGCGCGACGCCCGAGCAGGTCGACGAGGCGCACGCGAAGGCGACCGAGGCCAAGCAGCAGATCGATGCGGGCATGGACTTCACCGCGGCGGCGATCCGCTACTCGAACGCGGACAACGCGTTGCAGGGCGGCGACCTCGGCTGGCGCAACCGCAACGAATTGCCGCCCCCGCTGGTCGAAGCCGCCGACGCGCTGCCCGAGGGCGGCGTCTCGGCCCCGATCCGCGGGCCGAACGGCTTCCACCTGATCAAACTCATCGGCAAGCGCGACGGCGGAGCCGGCGGCGAGAAGCTCGTCACCGAGTACAAGGCGCGCCACATCCTCGCCAGGATCGACGAACTCAACGACGACGCGAAGGCGCGCGCGAAGATCGACACCGTGCGCGCACGCGTGGCCGGCGGAGAAGACTTCGAAGCCGTCGCACGCGAAACCTCCGACGACGACACCACCAAGGCGCTCGGCGGCGACCTCGGCTGGTTCCCGGTCGACTCCTACGGGGCCGGCGTCGGTGAAGCGGTGAAGTCGCTCTCGCCGGGCGAGGTCTCCCAGCCATTCCGTACCAACGTCGGTTGGCACATCGTCAAGCTCGACGAGGTGCGCAACACCGACAAGGCCGGCGAAATGCAGCGCGAGGAAGCGCGCAACATCCTGTTCCAGCGCAAGGCCGAGGACGAATACGAGAGTTTCCTGCGCCAGATGCGCAGCGAGGCCTACGTCGAGATCCGCCTGCCCGGCGCCGAGGACACCTCGTCCACGGGCGGCGGCACGCCCTGACGCCACGCGTGCCGCGCATCGCGCGGCACGCGGGCATCCTCGCCGCGAACGGGACTCGTCATGTCGCACGTGCCGACGCGACCGCTGCCGCGCCTCGCCCTGACCGCGGGCGAGCCCGCGGGCATCGGCCCCGAACTGCTCGCGCGGCTTGCAGCGACGCCGATCCAGGCCGATCTCGTGGCGATCGTCGATCCCGCGCTCATCGAGGATGCCGCGCGTTCCGCGCGCATCGGGTTGCAGCTTCGCACCTACGATCCGGATGAGTGCGTCACGGCACGCGCCACGGGCGAATTGCGCGTGCTTCCGTTCGCATTGGCGCAAGCGGTCATACCTGGCCGGCTCGATCCGCGCAATGCGCGCTGGGTCGTCGACATGCTCGCGCGCGCCGCCGATGGCGCCGGCAGCGGCGAGTTCGACGCGATCGTGACCGCGCCGCTGCACAAGGGCGTCATCAACGATGCAGGGATCGCGTTCACCGGCCACACCGAGTTCTTCGCCGCGCGCGCCGCCAGCGACGTGGTGATGATGCTGGTCGCGCCCGCGCGCGGAGCCGACTCGCGAGCGCTGCGCGTCGCGCTCGCGACCACCCACCTCGCGCTGTCCGCGGTGCCCGACGCGATCACGCGTGCAGGCGTCGCGCGCTGCCTCGCGATCCTCTGCGACGGGTTGGCGGATCGATTCGGCATCGCGACCCCGCGCGTCGCCGTGCTCGGACTCAATCCGCACGCAGGCGAAGGCGGCCACCTCGGGCGCGAGGAAATCGAAGAGATCGCGCCCGCGATCGCGCAGCTGCGCGCCGCCGGCCGCGACATCGAAGGGCCGCTCGCGGCGGACACCGCGTTCGTGCCCGCGCGCCTCGCGCGCTACGACGCGGTGCTCGCGATGTACCACGACCAGGGCCTGCCCGTGCTCAAGCACGCGGGCTTCGGCCACGCCGTAAACGTCACGCTCGGCCTGCCGTGGATCCGCACGTCGGTCGACCACGGCACCGCGCTCGACGTCGCCGGACGAGGCATCGCCGATGCAGGCAGCATGATCGCGGCCGCGCAGCTCGCACTCGAACTCGCGCAGCGGCGCTGACGACGGAATCGCGCGCACCCCTGCACATCGAAGCGCGTCTCGTGTGGGAGGGACTTCAGTCCCGAGTTCTTCGCGCGTCCCATCGGGGCTGAAGCCCCTCCCACAAGAACCCGAAGCTGTCGCGAGCTGCCGCTCAGGCTGCCGCTTTGGCTGCTGCCTTGGCTGCTGTTCTGTCTGCTGTTCTGTCTGCTGCTCTGTTTTGCTGTTCTGTCTGTTGTTCTGCCTGTTGCCCTGGCGCGCGCGGCGCGCTGCCGTTGCCGTTCCCACTTCAGCGCCGGTGGACGGCGGACGGAACAGCCCGCAGGGGCGGCGCGAGGGATCGCGCCGCGTTCGCTGTCAGCACAGGAATGTGCTGTCAGCGAACCCCGGCCGTCGTCCACGCACCCGCCGGGCCGAAGGCCCGGTGGGCGGCGCTGCGGGGGAGGTTCCTCTTTGGTGACTTTCTCTTTCGCAAAGAGAAAGTCACTCGCCCGCAGGGATGCGGGCGAAACGCGCAGGGACGCGAGTCGGTCCACTCGAATGAGCCGATCAAAAGTCTGCAGAGCCCGCAAGCAATGGAGTCGGATCTCCGGAAGCGGCCCGATCGCAGCTCGATCTCAAGCGCCCACCGGATCCTGCGATGAAGCGAAACACCAACCCCATCCGCTACGATGTACCGATGCCCACGCCCTCCCCCGACCGCCACGTCCACAAGAAGCGCTTCGGCCAGCATTTCCTGCATGACGCGACGATCCTGCAGCGCATCGTGCAGGCCATCGCGCCGCGCCCGGGCGATCGCGTCGTCGAGATCGGACCCGGCGACGGCGCACTGACCCTGCCCTTGCTGCGCGCGCTCGGGCGCATGAGCGTGATCGAGCTCGATCGCGACCTGGTGCCGCGCCTGCGTGCCGCCGCCGAGCACCTCGGCGAGCTCGAGATCGTCAACGCCGACGTGCTCGGCGTCGACTTCACCGCGCTCGCGCGCGGCGATGCGCTGCGCGTCGTCGGCAACCTGCCCTACAACATTTCCTCGCCGATCCTGTTCCACTGCATCGACCATCTCGATGCGATCCGCGACATGCACTTCATGCTGCAGAAGGAAGTCGTCGAGCGCATGGCCGCGGCGCCCGGCAGCAAGGTCTACGGCCGCCTCTCGGTGATGCTGCAGCTCGCCTGCCGTGTCGAGCCGCTGATCGAGGTGCCGCCCGGCGCGTTCCGGCCGCCGCCGAAGGTCGATTCGGCGGTCGTGCGCCTGCTGCCGCGGCCGCGCGCCGAGCGTCCCGGCGAACGCGACGGGCCGGTCGCGGACATCGTCAGGGCCGCATTCGGGCAGCGCCGCAAGACGCTGGCGAACGCACTGCATGGCCTGCTCGACGCCGATCGCATCGCAGCCGCGGGCATCGACCCGCGCAAGCGCGCGGAACAACTGGAGCCGGCCGCGTTCGTCGCGCTTGCCGCGGCGGCCCGTGTCCCGGAAAATCCGCGCCCATGAGCGGCAAGAAGCCCTACGACATCACGATCTCGGTCAATACCCGCTTCCTCGACGACCAGTCGGCGCCGGCGGACAATCGCTATGCATTCTCCTACACGATCACGATCGTCAACGAGGGCACCGTCGGCGCGCGCCTGCTTTCCCGCCACTGGGTGATCACCGACGACAACGGCAAGGTGCGTGAAGTGCACGGCGACGGCGTGGTCGGCGAACAGCCCTGGGTTCGCCCGGGCGACGACTTCGAGTACACCTCGGGCGCGGTGATCGAAACCTCGCTCGGCACGATGCGCGGCAGCTACGAGATGGTCGCCGACGACGGCACGCGTTTCGACGCCTACATCCCGGCCTTCGTCCTGTCCACGCCGCGGACGCTGCACTGATGGCGACCTGGGCCATCGGCGACGTCCAGGGCTGCCACGACGAACTGGTCCGACTCCTCGACAAGCTTCGCATCGACCCGGCCACCGACCGCGTGTGGTTCTGCGGCGACCTCGTCAATCGCGGTGGCCAGTCGCTCGCGGTGCTGCGCACGGTCAAGGGCCTCGGCGAGCGCGCGATCGTAGCGCTCGGCAACCACGACCTCTCGCTGCTCGCGATCGCCGAGCGCAAGCGCGAGGACCAGGCGCGCGTGAACCCGGAGCTGCGCGAGATCCTGTTCGCGCCGGATCGCGACGAACTGCTCGCGTGGATGCGGCGACAGAAGCTCGTGCATGTCGATCGCACGCTCGGGTTCATGCTCGTGCACGCAGGCCTGTTCCCGCGCTGGACCACGCAGCAGGCCGAGGAGCTCGCGCGCGAAATCGAGGACAAGCTGCGAAGCGACGGTGGCCGCCGGCTGCTCAAGCAGCTGTTCGGCAACAAGCCGGACCTGTGGACGCCCAAGCTGCGCGGCATCGATCGCTGGCGCGCCGGGATCAACGTGTTCACGCGCATGCGCTATTGCGACGTGCGCGGGCGCATCGGATTCGGCGACAAGGGTGAACCGGGCACGCAGCGCCCGGGCCTGTATCCCTGGTACGAGGTCCCGGGCCAGGTCAGGCGCGACCTGCGGGTGGTGTGCGGCCACTGGTCGACGCTCGGACGCTTCGCCGGCCTCGGCGTGCACGCGATCGACACCGGCTGCGTCTGGGGCGGTGCGCTGACCGCGTTGCGCCTCGACACCGAAGAACCCGAGTACGTCACGATCAAGTCCGATCGCAAGCCTGCACCCGGCAAGGAAATGGACTGAGCCGCGGGTGACGCAGCGGCACCGTGGCCGACGCGATAGCAGGGAATTCGAAACCGGACCCCGCCGCGAACGTCGACAGCACGGTCGCGGCTGCGCCGCTCCTACAGGGAGACGCGCTGGTAGTCGACGAAGCGCATCGCGAACGCATGGCGCGCGTCGGCCGCGTGCTCCTCGCGCGCAACCTCGGCCCACTCGTTCGGATCGAAGCGCGGAAACCACGCATCGGCGCCATCGACCGTCGTGTCGACCCAGGTCAGGTGCATCACGCTCGCGCGCGGCAGCGCCAGCGCATACACCTCACCGCCACCGATCACCGCGAGATCCTCGTCGCCCGCGAGCGCGATCGCCTCGTCGACGGACCGCACCACGCACTGCCCATCGAACGGTGCGTGCATGCCGCGCGTCAGCACGAGGTTGCGTCGCCCCGGCAGCGCGCGCCCGATCGCGTGCGCGGTCTTGCGGCCCATCAGCACCGGCTTGCCGAGCGTCAGCGCCTTGAAGCGCCTGAGGTCGTCCGGGAGATGCCACGGCATCTCGCCCGCGCGGCCGATCGCGAAGGCCGAGTCGAGCGCGGCGACGAGACTGATCCTCATACGGCGACGGGCGCCTTGATCGGTGCGTGCGGCGCGTAGCCTTCGATCGCGACATCCTCGTAGCGGAAGTCGAACAGCGAGCGCACTTCGGGATTCAGCACGAGCCGCGGCAACGGTCGCGGCTCGCGCACAAGCTGCTCGCGCGCCTGGTCGAAGTGGTTCGTGTACAGGTGCGCGTCGCCGAGCGTGTGCACGAAATCACCAGGCTGCAAGCCGCTGACCTGCGCGACCATCTGCGTCAGCAGCGCATAGCTCGCGATATTGAACGGCACGCCGAGGAAGATGTCGCCCGAGCGCTGGTAGAGCTGGCACGAAAGCCGCCCGTCGGCGACATAGAACTGGAACATCGTGTGGCAGGGTTGCAGCGCCATGCGCGGCAGGTCGGCGACGTTCCACGCACTCACGATGAGCCGTCGGGAATCGGGGTTGCGACGGATTTCGCCGAGCACCCACGCGATCTGGTCGACTACGCTGCCATCCGGGCAGCTCCAGGAACGCCACTGCTTGCCGTAGACCGGCCCGAGCTCGCCGTCCGCATCCGCCCACTCGTCCCAGATCGAGACGCCATGGTCCTTGAGATAACCGATGTTGGTGTCGCCGCGCAGGAACCAGATCAGCTCGTGCACGATCGACTTCAGGTGCAGCTTCTTGGTCGTGACGAGCGGAAAGCCCTGCGCGAGGTCGAAGCGCATCTGCCAGCCGAACACGCTGCGCGTGCCGGTGCCCGTGCGGTCGGATTTCTCCGTGCCGTGCTCGAGCACGTGCCGGAGGAGATCGATGTACTGCTTCATGCAACCCGCCCGCGATGGTTCGTGGCCATGCCTCAGCCCTCAGCCCTCAGCCCTCGCCTTCGCGACCACCACAGCAGGAAAGCGCCCACCGCCATCAGCGGCAGCGAGAGCACCTGACCCATCGTGAGCCAGCCGAACGCGAGGTAGCCGAGTTGGGCATCCGGCTCGCGCACGAACTCGACCGCGAAGCGGAAGAAGCCGTAGAGCAGCGCGAACAGGCCCGATACCGCGTAGCGCGGCCGCGGCTTGCGCGAATACCACCAGAGCACCGCGAACATCACGACGCCTTCGAGCGCGAACTCGTAGAGCTGCGAGGGATGCCGCGCCTCGCCCGACAACTGGCCCGCGAGGTACATCGCGCGCAGTTCGTCGGGCGTCTTCCCGAGCGCATCGAGCGCGCGCGCGAAGACCATGCCCCAGGGCGCATCGGTGTGCCGGCCCCACAGCTCGCCGCCGATGAAATTGCCGAGCCGACCGAGGCCGAGGCCGATCGGAACCAGCGGCGCGACGAAGTCGATCGCATCGAAGAAGTGGATCGCGTGCCGACGCGTCCAGAACCAGCCCGCGGCGAGCACGCCGAGCAGGCCACCGTGGAAGGACATGCCGCCTTCCCAGACACGCACGATGCTGAGCGGATTGGAGGCGAGCCGCGCCGCATCGTAGAACAGCATGTAGCCGATGCGGCCGCCGAGGATCACGCCGAGCATCAGGTAGAACGCGAGGTCGGAAAACTGGTCCGCCGTGACCGGCAGGCGGCCCGCCGCTCGCCGGCGCTGCCCGAGCCACCAGCAGATGCCGAACGCGAGCAGGTACATGATCCCGTACCAGTGCACCTGCAGCGGGCCGATGGAGAATGCGATCGGATCGATGTCAACGTAGAGCGGCATGGACGAGACTGGGCTGGGGGCTGAGGGCTGAGGGCTGAGGGCTGATTGGAACGCCCGTGGTCACGTCTGTCGACAGTCGGCCATCAGTGGATGATACGGGATCGCGCCTCTCGGCCCGCGGCCCTCGGCCCTGACTTCACGCCGGCAACACCCGGCACACGAAACCCTTGAGGTAGTCGGTTTCCGGGATCGCCGGGTGCACCGGATGGTCCGGGCCCTGCTGCAGCGCCACGAGGGACTGCACCTGGCGATCGATGTGGCGCGCGGCCTGCTGCACCGATTCGAGCAGCGCCGCGCGCGGCATGTGGTGCGAGCACGAACAGGTCACGAGGATGCCGTCGCGCGCGAGCACGCGCATGCCGAGTTCGTTGAGCCGGCGATAGGCGAGGCTGCCTTCCTTGTAGTCCTTGCGACGCTTGATGAAGGCGGGGGGATCGAGGATCACGACGTCGTAGGCCTCGCGCGCCTCGCGCAACGCCTTCAGATGCTCGAACGCATCCGCACGCACGGCGGTGACGCGATCGGCGAGGCCGTTGCGCTGCGCATTGCGCGCGATCGCCTCCACGGCCGCGGCCGACGCATCCACGCAGGTGACCTCGCTCGCGCCGTCGGCGGCCGCGCGCAGGCCCCAGCCACCGAGGTAGCTGAACATGTCGAGCACGCGCTTGCCCTTGACGAAGCGCGCGAGCCGGTCGCGATTCTCGCGCTGATCGTAGAACCAGCCGGTCTTCTGGCCGCCGACCGGATCGATCGCGAATTCGAGTCCGGCTTCGCGCGCGAGCGTTTCGCCGCCGTATTCGCCGCAGCCGAGGTCGGCATACTGCGGGAGCTGCTCGAGCGCGCGCGTGCCGCCGTCGTTCTTCCACCAGAACTGGCGCGGCTTGAGCACTTTCACTGCGGCGTCGGTGATCGCATCCTTGAGGCGCTCCATGCCCGCGGTCCCGACCTGGCCGACCAGCACGTCGCCGAAGCGGTCGATCACGAGGCCCGGCAGGCCGTCGGATTCGCCGAACACGAGGCGGTAATACGGCTCGGCGTAGAAGCGTTCGCGCAGCGCGAGCGCGACGTTGAGGCGATGCACGAGCAGCGAGCGGTCGATGGCGTGCTCGAGCCCGCGCGACACCAGCCGCGCCGCGATCAGCGAGTTCGGGTTCACGTAGCCGACGCCGATCGGCTTGCCGTGGTGGTCGACGATCGCGCAGGGGTCGCCGGGCTCGAATCCCGACAGCGGCGACCGCGCGACGTCGATCTCGTTCGAGAATACCCACAGGTGCCCGGCGCGCAGTCGCGCATCCTCGCCACGTTTGAGCCAGAGGGCGGGCAATTCGATCGAATCGGACACGGGCGCATGCTCGTCGGCGGGTCGTGCACGGTAGCCGCCCGCGCGATGCGGCGCAATCGAACGCGACGTCGAGCGCGTCAGGCGCGTACGCACAGCGCGCGCAGGCGCTCGTAGCCCGGCATGCAGGCCGCCGCGACCGCGGCATGGGCGCCCGCGAGCGCGGGCGCCTCGTCGTTCGTCGACTCGAAACCGGTCGACGCCCACACGCGCTCGTACCAGTGCGGTGCCCAGATGCCGTCGCTGTCGCGCGGACCCGCGGGCCAGTGCAGCATCCGCGGCGTGAAGTCGATGCCGAGATCGGCGCACAGGTGCCGCAGGTGCGCCTCTGGCGCATGCAGGAACGCGCCCGCATCGATGACCGGCGGCGGCCGCCCCAGCGCCGCGAGGCGATCGTACAGGCGCACCTGCTGCGGCAGGCCGATGTCATCGGGCGTGACCGTCGCGCGCGACTTCACGTACGACGCGACGACCTCGCGCGGATCGCGGATCAGCAGCACGTTGCGCAAGCCTGCGATCCACGCGTCGTCCATCGACGGCAACAGGTGGTGGCTCATGTGTTTCTGGTACCAGACGGGCTGGTCGCCCGGCGCCGGACCCTGCGTCAGCGCCTGCGTGACGCGCCGCCAGTCGGTGTCGCCCGCGGCGATGACGGCGTCCCGCGCGGGATGATCGAGGCCGGTCGCGTGCAGGTAATGCGCATACAGCGGCTCGTCGCTGACCGCGCAGTCGCCGCGGTTCTCCCACGCACGCATCATCGCGGTCGACAGGTTGCGCGGGCCGCTCCACATCGCGATCCGCAACGGAGTCACGCGCCACGCTCCCGCGCGCGCTCGGCGACGTCGCGCTCGGCCAGCGCGCGATAGCGCTGCTGCAGGCGCTGCACCATCGGCCCCGGCACCGCCGCGGCGGGGACGCGACCGTCGATGCTGCGCACCGGCACGACGCCGGCGAAGGTGCCGGTGCAGAACGCCTCGTCGGCACCGTAGACCTGGGTCAGGCTGAAGTTCTTCTCGAACGCCGGGATCCCGGCTTCGCGGCAGACGCGCAACACGTTCGCGCGCGTGATGCCGCCGAGGCAGTAGTCGCCGCTCGAGGTCCATACCTCGCCGCCGCGCACGATGAAGAAGTGCGTCGAATTGCAGGTCGCGACGAAGCCGTGCGGATCCAGCATCAGGGCTTCATCTGCACCGGCCTCGATCGCCTGGATGCAGGCCGTGATGCAGTTGAGCTTGCTGTGGCTGTTGAGCTTCGGATCCTGCACGTCGGGAAAGCCGCGACGCACGTGAACGGTGAACAGCGAGAGTCCGCGCGCGAGCGTCTCGGGACGCGGCTGCTTGAACTCGGGCAGGATCACGATCGTGGCCGGCCCGGCCGACGCACGCGGGTCCTGATAGGGCGTGCGCTTGGGCCCGCGCGTGATCATCAGGCGCAGGTGCACGCCGTCGTGCATGCCGTTGGCCGCGAGCGTCGCGTACAACGCGTCCGTCAACTGCGCGCGATCGAGCCCGATGTCGAGCGCGATCGCCTTCGCGCCCTCGTAGAGGCGGTCGAGGTGTGCGTCGAGGAACAGCGGGTGCCCGCCGGCGACGCGCAGGCCTTCCCAGACGCCGTCGCCGAGCACGAATCCGCTGTCGAACACGGACACCATCGCCTCGGCACGCGGCCTGAGCGCGCCGTTGATCCAGATCCTGATGTCCGCGTTGCGCGGATCGTCCTCGAAATCATGGACGCTCTTGGACATGCGCGGCTCCCTCCGGAAAGGGCGCCAGTCTAGTCCGACGCGCCGCATGGTTTACAGCGCCGTCGCACCGGTGCACCGTGGCGACATGGCGAACCGACTCGCGGCCGAAACCAGCCCGTACCTGCTCCAGCATGCCGATAACCCGGTCGACTGGTGGCCGTGGTGCGAGGAGGCGCTCGCGCTCGCGCGGCGCGAACGCCGGCCGATCCTGCTGTCGATCGGCTACTCGGCGTGCCACTGGTGCCACGTGATGGCGCACGAAAGCTTCGAGGACGTGGCGACCGCCGAAGTCATGGACGCGCTGTTCGTCAACATCAAGGTCGACCGCGAGGAGCGACCCGACATCGACAAGGTCTACCAGCTCGCGCACCAGGCACTCGCGCGGCGCGGCGGCGGCTGGCCGCTGACCGTCTTCCTCTCGCCCGACGACCTCGTGCCGTTCTACGCGGGCACCTACTTCCCCAAGACGCCGCGCCACGGCCTGCCGTCGTTCGTGCAGGTGCTGCAGGGCGTGCGCCGCTGGTTCGACGAAAAGCCGGGTGAACTCCAGTCGCAGAACGCGGCGCTCGCGCGCTTTCTCGACGAGCACGGACGCGATGCGCCGCACGCGGGCGCGCTCGGCGACGCGCCGCTGCGGCTTGCGCTCGCGCGCATCCGCGCGGGATTCGATCCCGACAACGGCGGCCATCGCGGCGCGCCGAAGTTCCCGCACGCGAGCGAGGTGGAATTGCTGCTCGCGTGCGATCGCGACGGCGAGCTCGCCCCGATGGCGCGGCTCACGCTCGAGCGCATGGCCACGCGCGGACTCGCCGACCACCTCGGCGGCGGCTTCTTCCGCTACTGCGTCGACGAGCGCTGGGAAATCCCGCATTTCGAGAAGATGCTCTACGACAACGCGCAGCTGCTGCCGCTGTACGCGCGCGCCGCCTCCATGTTCGGCGAGCCTGCGTACGGCGAGACCGCGAGCGAATGCGCCGCCTGGCTCGAACGCGAGCTGCGCGCACCGGGTGGCGGCTTCTGGAGCTCGCTCGACGCCGATTCGGAAGGCGAGGAAGGCCGCTACTACGTCTGGGATGCCGATGAGGTGCGCGCTTTGCTCGACCCGGCGGAACGCGAGGTCGCGGCACTGCACTACGGGCTCGCGCGCGATCCGAACTTCGAGGGGCATGCATGGCACCTCGTCGTCGATCGTCCGCTCGAGGCCGTCGCGCGCGAACTCGATCTCGCATCGTCCGAGGCGCAGCGGCGGCTCGGCAGCGCGCGCGCGAAACTGCTCTCTGCACGCGCGCATCGCGCGCGCCCCGGCCTCGACGACAAGATCCTGACCGCCTGGAATGCGCTCGCGATCGGCGCTGCCGCACGCGCGGCGCTGCAGCTCGCCGATCGGCCGTTGCTGCGCGAGGCCCAGCGTGCGCTCGACTTCCTGCACGACCACGCATGGCGCGACGGACGTCTCCACGCGAGTCATGCGCGCGGCGCGGCGAAGTTCGCCGGCTATCTCGACGACCACGCGTTCCTGCTCGACGCGCTGCTCGCGATGCTGCGCGTGCGCTGGAGCCGGCGCGACCTCAACTGGGCGATCGAACTCGCGGACACGCTGCTGCTGCGCTTCGAGGACCGCGAAGCCGGCGGGTTCTTCTTCACCGCGCACGATGCCGAGGCCCTGCCGCAGCGGCCCAAGCCCTGGATGGACGAATCGTTGCCATCAGGCAACGGCGTTGCCGCGCGCGCCTTGCTGCAACTAGGCCACCTGCTCGGCGAACCGCGCTACCTCGACGCCGCCGAGCGCACGCTGCGCGCGGCATGGCCGACGCTGCTCGAACTTCCGCACGCGTGCTGCACGCTGTTGCTCGCGCTCGATGAATACCTGCGGCCGCGCACGCACGTCGTGCTGCGCGCAGCCGAGAAGGAATCGCCGCGCTGGCAGTCTGCGCTCGCGCGCCTCGGTGATCGCGTCGACGCGTACGTGATACCCGCGGATGCGTCGACCCTTCCGGGCGTGCTGGCGACGCAGCCCCACGTCGGCGGCGGAGTCGCGTATGCGTGCCGCGGACTGCAATGCCTCGCACCGGTCACTGATCCCGCCGGCCTCGCATCACCGGAGAACGCACGGTAGAGCGGCGAAGCCGCGACCGTTCTCTCCCCCGATCGCTGCATCATGCGGTGTCGCGCCATCGCCAATCGCGGATGCCGCGCTCCTGCGGGCACACGTCCGGACTTCTGACGGACTCGCAACGTCGTGGACGTCCCACCCGATTCTTACTACAGCAGCACCGGCCGGTCCGGCAGCTCGTCACGATCGCCGCGGCTGCCGTCGGCAGGGAAGTGCCGTTCGAGCAGTGCACCGATCGCGTCGACGCCGGCCACCGCGCCGCGTTCGTACTCGCCCGCGCGGAAGTGCTGCTGCATCGTGGCGCAGATCGGCACCCATTCGCCCGCATCGATCTCGCGCGCGACCGCGCGGTCGGCGACGATTTCGATCGCATGGTCGGCGAGCAGCACGTAGACGAGCACGCCGGTGTTGCCTTCGGTGTTCCACACGCGCAGGTGCGCGAAGACCTCTTCCGCGCGGGCCCGCGCGCCGACGCCGCGCCAGAGGTCCGCAGGTGCGAGGCTGCCTTCGACCGCGAACACGATCTCGCCGTGGTGACGATGCTCGCTCGCGGCGATCGCGTGCTGGACCGCATCCAGCGTCGCGGCCGGGAAATGCCGTTTCCCACCCGACAGGTCGAACAGATGGCGCAGCCAGCGCATGTCACCAACTCCCCGAGGCGCCGCCGCCGGAGAAGCCTCCGCCGCCGCCGCTGAAACCGCCACCGCCGCCTCCGCCGAACAGGCCGAACAGCACTCCCAGCACGCCCGCACCGATGCCGAGCGCGGTGAGTCCGCTGACGAGCCAGGCGACGCCGCCGGCTCCGGCGCCGACGACGCCGCCGCGCGCGAGCGCGGGTGCTCGACCGAACAGTCCACGCAGGAACACCGCGGCGAACAGCGCCATGAACAGCGCGGTCTCGAAGCGGTCGGCCGAGGGCATCTCTTCTTCCGCGAGCGGCGGCGGCAGCGGCTCGTCGTTGACGAGTTTGGTCAGCGCACCGGTCGCGTCATGGATGCCGCCGTACCAGTCGCCAGCGCGAAAGCGCGGCGCGATGTATTCGCGGATGATGCGCGCGGCGGCCGCGTCGGGAATCGCGCCTTCGAGGCCTTGGCCGACTTCGATGCGCACGCGGCGATCGTTCTTCGCGACGATCAGGATCACGCCATCGTCGGTGGCCGCGCGCCCGAGCTTCCACGCGTCCGCGACGCGGATGCCGTAGGCCGCGATGTCCTCGGGTTCGGTGGTCGGCACGAGCAGCACCGCGAGCTGCGCGCCCTTGGATTTCTCGAGCGCTTCGAGTTCGGCTTCCAGCGTCTGCTTCTGCTGCGCGTCGAGCGTGCCGGTGAGATCGGTGACACGCGCGGTCAGCGCGGGCACGGCCTGCGGCCGGTCCTGCGCGAATGCACACGGCACGAGGGCGACCAGCAACGCGAGCTGGAGCAGCATGCGCAAGACGGGGCTCACGGCGGCGTTCTACTCCTGTGCGCGGAGAGGTTTCGGTCGCACCCGCGGACGGCGCAGCGCGGGCCTCGCCGCCGGTCGCCAGCGCGCCGGGAATGGCGGCTGGCGCCGGGCATCGGACTACTGCGCCGGCTGCGGCTGTGGTTCGGCCGGTGCGGGCTGTGCCGTCGCCGGCTGCGGCGGCGGCAATTGCTGCGGCTGCGTCTGCGCGGGTCGGCTGAAGTCGACCGACGGCGGCCGCGAGATCTCGCGTTCGTTCTCGACCGTGAAGTTCGCCTTCGCCTTGTAGCCGAAGATCATCGCGGTGAGGTTCTGCGGGAACTGGCGCACGTAGGTGTTGAAGTCCTGGGTCGCCTCGATGAAGCGCTGGCGCGCGACGGTCACGCGGTTCTCGGTGCCTTCGAGCTGCGCCTGCAGGTTCTGGAACAGGCCGTCCGCCTTGAGCTGCGGATAGTTCTCGCTGACCACCATTAGGCGGCTCAGCGCGCTCGAAAGCTCGCCCTGCGCGGCCTGGAACTGCGCCATCTTCGCGGCATCGTCGAGGTCGTCGACGCTCAGCGTGGTCTGCCCGACTTTGGCGCGCGCATTCGTGACCTGGGTGAACACCGCCTCCTCGTGCGCGGCGTAGCCCTTCACGGTCTCGACGAGGTTCGGCACGAGGTCGGCGCGGCGCTGGTACTGGTTCAGCACCTCGGACCATGCGGCCTTGACCCCCTCGTCCTTCGACTGGATCTGGTTGTATCCGCAGCCGCTGAGCAACAACACCAGCAACAGCAGCGAAAGCCGGCGAATCGCACGCATGTTCCCTCCGATGGCGGACGACCGGCCCGCGCCGGCGACGCTACTTTCGCGCGCGCGCCGATGCGGCGCAAGCGACACCGCGCAGACCGGGAGGCCGCAGTTCAGGTCAGGCAGTCAGGCGTAGCGCTGCCACAGCACGAGTGCCCAGCACAGCACCACGTTGGCCATCAGCAGCAGCACCGCGGCCGACCCCATGTCCTTCGCGCGCCCGGCGAGTTCGTGGAACTCGGGGCTGACCTTGTCGACGACGGCCTCGACCGCAGAATTGAGCAGTTCCGCCGACAACACGAACAGCAGGCTGCCGCAGAGTACTGCGCGCTCGATCGCGTCGCCGCCGAGCCACAGTCCGAGCGGGAACATCACGAGGAACAACCAGCCTTCGAGCCGGAACGAGGCTTCGTACCGCCATGCCGCGCGCATGCCCGCGATCGACCACTTGAACGCCCGCGCGATCTGCCGCGGGCCGCGCGGTTCGGTGCTCGGCATGCGCGTGGTTCTCCCCTGAACGTGCGAAGTCTGCGCCGTTCGGCGCGAGGGCGCAGCGGACGCCGCGATATGATGCCACACCGCCGGACGCCCTCCGTCCGGCACGCCTGCAGGGGAATCACCGATGGATCATCGACTTCCGGCCTGGGTCGCCCTCGTGGCCGCCGCGTTCGCGGCGCTCGGCTTGATGCTCGTGGACCGGCCACTGGCCGAATGGATCCACGCCTCCGCGATCGCGCATGCACGCGTGTTCGAATGGGGCCTCGCGCTGCTCGACGGTGCGGCCGGCATGCACGCCTGGTTTTGGCTGGCCGGCTGCGTCGCACTCGCGATCGGCCTGATCGGCCTGCTGGTTCGACGCGGTGCGCGCTGGCCGCTCGCGTGGCTCGCGGCCGGCGTGGTGCAGTTCGCGACGTTGCACACGATGATCCTCGGTAAGTCGCATTTCGGGCGCCTGCGGCCTTCCGAAGTGTTCGAGCGCGGCGACTGGTCGCAGGTCTGGTTCGTCGGTGGCGGCTCGTTTCCTTCCGGCCACTCCGCGTTCTACTTCGGCCTGCTGCTCCCGCTCGCGGCGGCCTGCCCGATCCGCTGGCTGCGCGCCGTGCTGATCGCGGTGCCCGTGTACGTCGCGATCGCGCGGCTCGGACTCGAGCGGCATTTCCTCTCGGATGTCGCTGCATCGGCCGTGATCGCAGCGGCGTATACCTGGCTCGCATGCTGGCTGCTGCAGCGCTGGTGGCCTCGCGTGCCGCGCGCGCAGCCCGCGTTGGCCGCCGATCCGGCGTAAACGTCTGCAAAGGTCCGCGCGCGGCGGTCCGATCCGGAGCCGCGCCATGCCGTGCGGCGCTATGCTCGCGGCATGAACCGCAACCGCATCCTGCTGGCCGACGACGACGTCGAGCTCGCGCAGTTGCTGCGCGACTTCCTCTCGCGCGAGGGATTCGAGGTCACGCTCGCGCACGACGCCGACGCTGCGCTCACGGCGGCGCGCACCGATGCGTTCGATGCACTCGTGCTCGACGTGATGATGCCGGGTCGCTCGGGCCTCGACGCCTTGCGCGACCTGCGCCGCGCATCGGCGCTGCCCGTGCTCATGCTGACCGCGCTCGGCGAGGACATCGACCGTATCCTCGGGCTCGAACTCGGCGCGGACGACTACATCCCCAAGCCCTGCAACCCGCGTGAACTCGCAGCGAGGCTGCGCGCCGTGCTGCGACGTGCGCGCGGCGAAGGCGGCGAGGCACTGACCGACCTGCGCAACGGGCCGATCCGGTTGCGCGCGGCCTCGCGCGGCGTCAGCGTCGACGACAAGCCGGTCGCGTTGACCGCGACGGAGTTCGACCTGCTCGTGCTGCTCCTGCGCGAAGCGGGTCGCGTGGTCAGCAAGGAACGCATCTCGCAAAGCGTGCTGGGCCGCCCGCTCGGCCCGTACGACCGCTCGATCGACGTGCACGTGTCGAACCTGCGCCGCAAGCTCGGCGACGCGCCCGACGGCGCTTCGCCGATCACGACGATCCACCGCAGCGGTTACCTCATGCGCCAGCTCGACGACGCGGCCGCGCCATGATGCGTCGCCTGTTCTGGCGCATCTTCGCCGCGTTCTGGCTGGCCGCGGTGCTGATGCTGCTCGCGTTCGCATGGGTGACCATGCGCAATTTCGAGAACCAGGAGATCCCGGGGCTCGGCATCACGCGCCTGCAGGCCGCGATGGACGACAAACTCGGACGCGCGGCGCGCCAGTTGCGTCGCGAAGGCGAACCCGCGGTGCGCGCGTGGCTCGAAACCGGCGATGCCGGCGCGATCGAGATCTACGTCTACGATGCCGGCGGTCGCGAGCTGCTCGGTCGGGTGCCGCCCGAACCCGGGCGCAGTGCGGCGCTCGGACTGCTTCGCGCGCCGCCCGCGGCCGAGGGCACCGGGTCGGTCACCATCGGCAGCGGTCGCATGCGCGCGCGCACGATCCGCATGCGCGATGCGCCCGATTACGTCGCGGTGGCGACGCTCGAAGGCGGTTTCCTGTCGCGCCTGGTGTCGCGGCCTCCACATACGCTCTGGATGCACCTCGCGATCGCGATGTCCGTCAGCGCGATGGTGAGCCTGCTGCTGGCCGCGTACGTGACCGCGCCGCTCGCGCGGATCCGGCGCAGCACGCGGCGCATCGCCGAGGGCGACCTCGATGCGCGCGTCGGGCGCCTGCGCTTCGGGCGCAGCGCCGAGATCGCGGCGCTCGCGTCCGAATTCGACGGCATGGCCGAGCGCATCAAGGCGCTCGTCGAAAGCCATCGCCGGCTCGTGCGCGACGTCTCGCACGAACTGCGCTCGCCGCTCGCGCGCCTGCGCGTCGCGCTCGAACTCGGCCGCGGCGGCGAAGCGCCGGTGGCCGAGGCCGCGTTCGACCGCATCGAGCGCGAAGCCGATCGCCTCGAAGGCATGCTCGCGCAGTCGCTCGAGCTGTCGCGCCTGGAAACCTCGGAGGGCGGCGCGAACGACGAGATCGAACTCGACGCGCTGCTCGAAGACGTGATCACCAACGCCGCCTACGAAGGCGCGCCGCGCGGTCGCAAGGTCGTGCTCGCCGAGCGCGAACGCCTGCGCCTGCGCGGCGCGCACGCGGCGCTGCACAGCGCGTTCGAGAACGTGATCCGCAATGCGCTCGCCTACACGGCGGATGGCAGCACGGTCGCGGTGCGACTCGTGCGCGATCCCGCGCGGGCCGACGTCGCACTGGTCAGCGTGCGCGACCACGGCCCGGGCGTGCCCGCGGCCGAACTCGAGCGCATCTTCGAACCGTTCTACCGCACCGATCGTGCACGCACGCGCGGCTCCGGCGGCACCGGCCTCGGCCTCGCGATCGCCCAGCGCGCGATCCAGCGCCATCGAGGCAGTATCCTCGCGCGCAATGCGGAAGGCGGCGGGCTCGAGGTCGAGATCCGGTTGCCGCTCGCGAAAGGCCGGGATTAGGGATCCTGGATCGGGGATTGGGTATGGGCAGCCGGGTCCGGACGGGCCTTCCGGATGCGACAATCGCAGCCCATGACACCCGACCATGACAGCCGGCGCGGATTCGAGCAGCGCGCGCGCGGGCTTGCCGAGACCCTCGCCTGGCTGCGCGCCTGCGCGGTGGGTGGGCAGTTGCTGACGGTGGCGGTGGTCGCGTACGCGTTCCGCATGCCGATCGCGGTGACCCCGCTGGTCTCGGGCATCGCGGCGCTCGCGGCGTTCGCGTTGTTCGCGTTCTGGCGGCTGCGCCAGCCATGGCCCCTGGTTCCGGTCGAGGCGCTGCTGCATGTCGCGATCGACGTGCTCGTGCTCGCGTGGCTGCTGTACTGGTCCGGCGGCGTGCAGAACACGTTCCTGCCGCTGCTGCTGATCCCGATCGTGCTCGCGGCGGCGGCGCTGCCGCTGCGCCACGTCGCGATGGTCGCCGCGCTCGCGGGCGGCTGCTACCTCATGCTGATCCGCCACCACGTCGACCTGCCGCCGCTGCAGACCGCGGGCGGCTTCAACCTGCGCATCCCGGGAATGGCGGTCAATTTCTTCCTGATCACGACGATGCTCACGATCTTCATCGGCAGGCTCGCGCGCGCGCTGCGCGAGCGCGAGGCGGAAGTCGCGCTGGAACGCGAGCGCACGTTGCGCGACGAGGGGATCCTCGCGATCGCGACGCAGGCGGCCGGCACCGCGCACGAACTCAATACCCCGCTGTCGACGATCCGCACGCTGCTCGGCGAGCTGCAGCGCGAGCAGGCCGGAAACCCCGCGCTCGCGGCGGACCTCGACCTGCTCGCGGGCCAGGCGCAGCGTTGCCGCGACATCCTGCGCGAACTCGTCGCGGTCGGCACGCGCCAGCTCGCCGGCACCCACGCGTCGGTGACGCTGGCCACGCTGCTCGACCGCTGCGGCGACCAGTTCCGCCTGCTGCGTCCCGAGGTCGATTTCGCGACCAGCCTCGATGACGACGTGGGCGCGCGAGGCGTCGAAGCGACGCCCGACCTCGGCCATGCGCTGATCAACCTGCTCAGCAACGCGGCCGACGCCTCGCTCGCGGCCGGCAGCCGTGAAGTGTCGCTGCATGTCGCGCGTGCCGGACGCATGGCCGAGTTCCTGATCCGCGACCACGGTAGCGGCCTCGCGCCGGGCGCCGGCAAGGCGTTCCAGACCAGCAAGCGCGAGGGCCTCGGCCTTGGGCTCGCGCTGGCGCATTCGACCGCGGAGCGGCTCGGCGGCGAACTGTCGGCGCAGCGCGCAGCCGACGGCGGACTGTTGCAACGATTGCGCATCCCACTCGCACCAGCGGAGAATCAGACCCCGTGAACGAACCCGCCCAACGCGTCATCCTGATCGACGACGACACCGTGTTCTCGTCGGTACTGGCCCGTGCGCTGCGTGCGCGTGGTTTCGAGGTCGACACCGCGGCGGACGGCGCGAGCGCGCTGGCGCAGGTGCGCGAGGCCAGGCCCGACGCGGCCGTGCTCGACCTCAAGCTCGGCGCGGAGAACGGCCTCGCGCTGATCCCGGACCTGCTCGCGGCGCGCCCGGGCCTGCGCATCCTGCTGCTGACCGGCTATGCGTCGATCGCGACCGCGGTCGAGGCGATCAAGCGCGGCGCGCACGATTACCTCGCCAAGCCCGTCGACGCCGACCAGGTCGCGCAGGCGCTTCTCGGCGCCGAGGCGCCCGAGGGTTCCGAGGCCGGCGCGACCGACGAACTGCACACCCCTCCGTTGAAGCGGCTCGAGTGGGAACACATCCAGCGCGTGCTGGCCGAATCCGACAACAACATCTCCGAAGCCGCGCGCCGCCTCGGCCTGCATCGTCGCACGCTGCAGCGCAAGCTCGCCAAGCGCCCGGTGCGCGAGCGCGGGTGAGGCTCCCGTAGGCTGGACGCGCGCAGCGCGGCCGGCTTGGGTTCCGGGAACGGGGCAAAACATGCAGAAGCGCCGGCCGACCTTCGGTCGTCCAGCCTACGCGTGTTGGTGCTCTCGCGTGCGCGGCGCGCGCACCATCGTGCGGAGCAGGCGGTCGATCGCCGCGGCGGGTTCGGCGCAGCGGCCGGTGTGCACGGGCGACGTCTGGATCATCGTGCTGCGCGGCGCGGTCAGCCAGCGGAACCGCTCGCGCGCAGGCATTCGTCCGATCGGTCCCGCCTCCTCGCCGCCCGCGCAGATCGCCGCGAACGCCGCGAGATGCGCGCGCACCGCGTCGAGGTCGACGCCGGGATCGAGCGCGCGCAGGCGCGGCTCGTCGAGTTCGATGCGCGCCTCGATGAAGTCGCCGCGCTTGCACGACACCACCACGCCGACATTGACGAACTCGCCGCGCTCGACGCGCGGCACCACGCGGATCAGCGCGTAGTCATACGCGTGCACGCAGTGCCTCCTCGAGGAACGCATGCGGCGGCTTCAGGCGCCGGCACAGGTAATCCGCGTACGCCGCGCGATGCGCCGCGGGATCCGCGAACGGCGCGTCGCCGCCGAGCCACGCGTCGGGCACATCCTGCAGGATGCGTTCGATCACCGCGCGCGACAGGCGCGCGCCGAGGCGGGCGTCGGCCTCGCGCAGCTCCGATGCGAACGGCAGCAGCACATGGTCGCGGATGCGCGCGAACGGATCGGCCGCGCGCGCGAGGTAGCCGTCCCAGTCATGGTGGAAGTACAGCGCGGCACCATGGTCGATCAGCCACAGCCGGCGATGCCAGACCAGCAGGTTGGTGTTGCGCGCGGTGCGGTCGACATTGCTGGTGAACGCGTCGAACCACACGATGTCGGACGCGAGAGCGGCATCGGGCTGTTCGACCACCGGGTCGAACGTGATCGAGCCCGGGAGGTAATCGAGCGCGAGGTTGAGCCCGTCGCTCGCGCGCATCAGGTGCTGGATCTCGGGATCGGGTTCGGTGCGCGCGAGTTCGGCGTCGAGTTCGACCAGCACGATCTCCGGCACCGGCAGTCCGAGCGTCCGCGCGAGCTCGCCTGCGACGAGCTCGGCGATCAGCGCTTTCGCGCCCTGCCCGGCGCCGCGGAACTTCAGCACGTAGAGCCCGTCGTCGTCGCCTTCGACGATCGCGGGCAGCGAGCCGCCCTCGCGCAGCGGCGTGACATAGCGTGTCGCCGAGATCGTCCTCACGATTGTCGATGCCTCAAGCTGCCGGGAGCCAGGAAGGACGCAGCGAAGCCGTTGCGTGGCGGCGTGTCGGCACGAGCACTCCCGCGATGGACAGGGTGCCGAGTATAGCCAGCGGATGCACTCGGATCGCGCCGCGCGGCTGCAGGAGCGGCAACGCCGCGACCGTGATCTGGCGCGTTCACCGCGTCGTTCGGTTTCGCGGCCTCGCCGATCGCGCCTGCGGCGGTACTGCAGGTAGATCACGCGCTCCGGCGTCACTGCGGGAGCGGCGAAGCCGCGACCGTCCTGCCGGACGATCGCAGCGTCACGTGGCGTCACCGCATCATCGATCGCGCCTGCGGCGCTCCTGCACGCAGGTCGTGCTGCGCGACCGCGGTCACCGCGCGGTTTCGTCTCCGCCGGCTACGGCCTTGAGGCCACGCTGCTCGAGCAGCGGTTCGACTTCGGGATCGCGGCCGCGGAAATCGCGGTACAGCGCGGCCATGTCCTTGGTGCTGCCGCGCGAGAGCACCATGTCGCGGAAGCGCTGGCCGTTCGCGGCCGTCATGCCGCCATTGTCGCGGAACCAGTAGTAGGTGTCGTGGTCGAGCACCTCGCTCCAGAGGTAGGCGTAGTAGCCGGCCCCGTAGCCGCCGCCCCAGATGTGCGCGAAGTAACTGGTGCGATAGCGCGGCGGGACTTCCGGCATGTCGACCTTGTACTTCGCGAGCGCGGCCTTTTCGAACGCGAGCACGTCCTGCTTCGGCGCATCCGCCGGCAGCACGTGCCAGGCCATGTCGAGCAGCGCGGCAGCGAGGTATTCGGTGGTCGCGAAGCCCTGGCCGTAGGTGCGCGTCTTGCGGATCTTCTCGACCAGCGCGGCCGGCATCGGCTCGCCGCTCCGGTAGTGGCGCGCGAAGTTCGCGAACACCTTCGGATCGTTGGCCCAGTGCTCGTTGAACTGCGACGGGAACTCGACGAAGTCGCGCGGCACGTTGGTGCCCGACAGCGTCGGGTACTTCACGTCGGAGAACATGCCGTGCAGCGCGTGGCCGAACTCGTGGAACATCGTCGTCGCGTCGTCCCAGCTGATCAGCGCGGGCTGACCGTCGGCGGGCTTGGTGAAATTGCAGACGTTGAACACCACGGGCTTCGTCCCGAACAGCCCCGACTGGCCGACGAAGTTGTCCATCCAGGCGCCGCCACGCTTGCTGTCGCGCTTCCAGAAGTCCGCGTAGAACAGCGCGAGCGCGCTGCCGTCCTTGTCGAACACCTCGAACACGCGCACGTCCGGGTCGTACACCGGCAGGTCCTTGCGTTCCTTGAACGTGATGCCGTAGAGCTGGGTCGCGGCGTAGAACACGCCGTCCTCGAGCACGCGGTTGATCTCGAGGTACGGCTTGATCTGCGCCTCGTCGAGGTCGTATTCGGCCTTGCGCACCTGCTCGGCGTAGTACTGCCAGTCCCATGGCGCGAGCTTGAAACCGCCCTTCTGCCTGTCGATCAGCGCCTGCATCTGCGCGGCCTCGCCACGCGCCTTCGCGGTCGCGGCCGGCACCATGTCGGTCATCAGCGCGAGCGCGGCTTCCGGCGTCTTCGCCATCTGGTCATCGAGCGTGTAGGTCGCGTAGTTCGGGAAGCCGAGCAGCTTCGCGCGTTCGGCGCGCAGCACCGCGAGGCGCTGGATGATCTCGCGCGTGTCATTGGCGTCCCCGCGCTCCGTGCGCGTGGTCGAGGCCTTGAACAGTGCCTCGCGCGTCGCGCGATCCGTCAGCGACACCTGCGGCGGCTGCTGCGTGGTGTTCTGCAGCGCGAGCAGGAACTTGCCGTCCTTGCCCGCGGCCTTCGCGTCCGCGGCGGCCGCCGCGATCTCCGCATCGGACAATCCGGCCAGCGCGGCCTTCGAATCGACGACCAGCGCCGCCGCGTTGCCGGCCGCGAGCAGCTTGTTGCCGAACTCGGTCGTGAGCGTGGATTCCTCGGTATTGAGCGCGCGCAGCTTCGTCTTGTCGGCCTCGCCGAGCAGGGCGCCCGCACGCACGAAGTTCCGGTAGTAGCGCTGCACGAGTTCGGACTGCTCGGCGTCGAGGCCGAGCGTCGCGCGCGCGTCGTAGAGCTTCTTCACGCGCTGGAACAGCGTGTCGTCGAGATAGATCGCGTCGCGATGCGCGGCGAGCCTGGGCGCGATCTCACCCTCGACCTTCTGCAGCGTCTCGTTGGTGTCGGCCGAGGTCAGCGCGAAGAACACCGAAGCGGTGCGCTGCAGCAACTGGCCGCTGCGTTCCATCGCCTCGATCGTGTTCGCGAACGTCGGCGCGTCGGCGAGCGCGGAGATCTTCGCGATCTCGGCGATGTGCTCGCGCATGCCGGCCTCGAGCGCGGGCTGGTAGTCGGCATCCTTGATGCGGTCGAACGGCGGCGCCTGGTACGGCAGCGTGCTCTTCGCGGCAAACGGATTGCTCGCGGGCAGCGCCGCGGCTTCCTTCGCGATGGCATCCTGCATCAGGATGCCGGCGGCGCCGAACAGGGCAAGGTTCATCGTCATGGTCAGGATTCGCGTGCGCAGCATCGAAGGCGTCCTTGGACAGCGGGTGGAGGGCGCCTGGCGCTGCAGCCGGCCGGACGCGGGGGCCCTGAGGGTACCCAACGCGGGGCGGCGCCGCCATGTGCCGTTCGACCCACGCGCGTCAGGAGGCCTCGCGCAGCTTCGCGAGCGCGGGTTCGAGCACGGCCCAGACGTTGGCGAGCACGGCAGGCTGCGCAGCCGCCTTCGGGTGCAGTCCGTCCTCCTGCATCAGCGCGGGGTCGAGCGCGACGCCCTCGAGCAGGAACGGGACCAATGGCACGTTGAATTCGCGCGCGAGGTCCCGATACAAGGAGCGCAATCCGTCGCGGTACTGCGGGCCGTAGTTGACCGGCAGCTCGATGCCGACCAGCAACGCCTGCGCGCCGGCCGCGCGGATCGCCGCGAGCATCCGCGACAGATTGGCGCGCGCGCTCGCGAGCGGCAGGCCGCGCAGGCCGTCGTTGGCGCCGAGTTCGAGCACGACCAGCGCAGGCCGGTGTTCGGCCAGCAGCGCGGGCAGGCGCGCGAGGCCGCCGGCGGTGGTTTCGCCGCTGATGCTCGCGTTGACGACCTTGCGCGGCCGCGCGGCCGTCGCCAGGCGCGCGTCGAGCAGGGCCACCCAGCCCTGCTCCGGCGCGATACCGTACGCGGCCGACAGCGAATCGCCGAGCACCAGCACCGGTGGAACCGGCGCGGCCAGCGCCGGAACGGTCCCCGACACGAACAACAGGACGAAGAGGAAGCGCAGCATGATCGTGGACACCGGATTCGCACTCGAGGCCAGTGAGGTTAGCAAAGTCGTCGAGGGTCCCGACGGCCGCCTGACGATCCTCGACCGCGTGAGCCTCGCGGTCGCCCACGGCGACAGCCTCGCGATCGTCGGCGCCTCGGGTTCGGGCAAGACCACCCTGCTCGGCCTGCTCGCGGGGCTGGACCGGCCGAGCTCGGGCACGATCTCGCTCGCGGGCGAACGCCTCGACCAGCTCGACGAGGAAGCGCGCGCGCGCCTGCGTCGCAGCCGCGTCGGCTTCGTGTTCCAGGGCTTCCACCTGTTGCCCGCGCTGAACGCCGAGGAGAACGTGATGCTGCCGCTCGACCTCGATGGCCGCGACGACGCGCGCGAGCGCGCGGCCGACGCGCTGCAGCGGGTCGGACTCGGCGCGCGGCGGCACCACTATCCTTCGCAGCTTTCGGGCGGCGAGCAGCAGCGCGTCGCGCTCGCGCGCGCGTTCGTGCACGGCCCCGGCCTGCTGTTCGCCGACGAGCCGACCGGCAATCTCGATCAGCGCACCGGCGGCGGCGTCGGTGACCTCCTGTTCGAACTGAACCGCGAACACGGCACGACGCTCGTGCTCGTCACTCACGACGCGAAGCTCGCCGCGCGCTGCGCACGCAGCCTGCAACTGCGCGAAGGGCGCATCGCCGGGGACCGCGAATGAGGCCGCTCGCGTTCGCGGCGCGCAGCCTGCGCCGCGAGTTCCTGCACGCCGAGCTCGCGACGCTCGCGCTCGCGCTGGTGCTCGCGGTAGCCGCGCTCGCCGCCGTGGCAACGCTCGCCACGCGCGTCGAGCGCGCGCTGGTCGCATCGGCGGCCGAACTCATCGGCGGCGACCTCGCGCTCGGCGCGAGCCAGCCGCTGCCGGCCGAATTAGTCGCGGAAGCCGGACGACGCGGGCTCGCGACCAACCGATCGGCCGAGTTCCCGAGCGTGCTGTTCGCGGGCGACCGCAGCCAGCTCGCCGACGTGCGCGCGAGCGATGCGGCATTCCCGCTGCGCGGCACGCTCGAGATCCGCGATCTCGCCGGCACGCTGCGCGAGGTGCACGCGCCGCCGCCGGGCAACGTCTATGCCGAGCGCAGTGCGCTGGTCGCACTCGGCGTGTCGATCGGCGCGACCGTCCAGATCGGTGGCCGCGATCTCGTCGTCGCCGGGGAAATCACCAAGGCGCCCGACAACGGCAACCTGTTCCGGCTCGCACCGCGCGTGCTCATGCACATCGACGATGCCGAGGCCAGCGGCCTGCTCGGCGTCGGCAGCCGCGCACGCCATCGCCTGCTGCTGGCCGGCGACATGGGCGCGATCGAAGGTTATGCGACGTGGGCGAAGGCGCGCCTGCCCGATGGCGCGCGCATCACGACGATCGAGCAGGCGCAGCAGAACCTGCGCCGCGCGTTCGAGCGCGGCGAAAGCTTCCTGCGCCTCGCGGCGTTGCTCGCGGCACTGCTGTCGGGCGTCGCGATCGCGCTCGCGGCGCAACGCTTCGCGCGCCGCAAGACCAGCGAGGTCGCGCTGCTGCGCTGCCTCGGCGCGCGCCGCGGCGAGATCCTGGTCGCGCTGCTGCTCGAGCTCGCGCTGCTCGCGCTGCCGGCCTGCCTGCTCGGCCTCGCGCTCGGCCTCGGCCTGCAGCAGCTCGTGCTCGGCCTCGCGAGCGGCCTGCTGCCTGGCGCGGCGCCGCCGCTGCCGTGGGGACCGCCGCTGGCCGCGTTCGCGGTCGGCCTCGCGGTGCTGTTCGGCTTCGCGATGCCACCGCTGCTGCGCCTGCGCGACGTCGAGCCGATGCGCGTGTTCCGGCGCGATGTCGGCACGCGCGTGCGACGCTTCGACGTGCTCTACCTGCTGCCACTCGTGGTCGGCGCGCTGCTCGTGTTCTACGGCGCGGGCAACATGCGCCTCGCGGGTACGCTCGCGCTGGGTTTCGCCGCCGTCGCGCTCGCGACGTTCGTGCTCGGCCTCGGCCTGCTCGCGCTGGTCAGGCGCGGCGCCTCGCGCCTGCGCGGTGCGCTGCGCTTCGGACTCGCCAACCTCGCACGACGGCGCGCGCTCACCTTGCTGCAGACCGGCGCGCTCGCGCTGAGCCTGACCGCGCTCGCACTGCTCGGCGTGGTCGGCCCTTCGCTGCTCGAACGCTGGCGCGCGGACCTGCCGCCGGAGACACCGAACTGGTTCGTCGTGAACCTGCAGACCGACCAGCGCGACACGCTGCGGCAGCGCCTGGAGTCGCTCGGCGCGAGCAACCTCAACCTGCTGCCGCTCGCGGTCGGCAAGCTCGTCGCGGTCAATGGCGCCGAACCCCGGCTGCAGGACCCCGAGGAACGCCGCGAGGCGGCCGATCGCGGCCAGGGCGAGATCCGCCTGAGCTGGAGCGAGGCACTGCCGGAAGCGAACGAGCTCACCGCAGGCCACTGGTTCGACGCGGGCACGACGGGCCCGTCGGCGTCGGTCGAACAGGTCTGGGTCGAACGCTACGGGATCCGCCTCGGCGACACGCTGACGATCGGCGTCGGCGAGCGCGAGATCGAGGCGAAGGTGACGAGCCTGCGCAAGGTCGAGTGGGATGCGTTCCGCGCGAACTTCTTCCTCATGCTCGATCCCGGCACCGGCGCATCGCTGCCCCACAGCCACATCGCGAGCTTCCATCTCGCCGGGGATCATTCCGAAGCCCTCGCCACGCTCTCGCGCGACCTGCCGAACCTGTCGCTGATCGATCTGAACGCGATCCTGGACCGCGTGCGCGACATCATCGGCCGCGTCAGCGCCGCGGTCTCGTGGGTGCTCGGCTTCAGCCTGCTCGCGGGCGTGCTCGTGCTGCTCGCGGCGCTCGCCGCGACCGCGGACGAACGGCGGTTCGAAGCGGCGCTGCTGCGCACGCTCGGCGCGCATGGCCGCCAGCTCGCGGTCGCTGTACTCGCCGAATTCGGCGCGCTCGGGCTGCTCTCGGGCGCGATCTCGGTGGTCGCCGCGGCCGCGATCGGCAAGACGCTCGCGGGCAGCGTGTTCGACCTGCCCGGTTACGCGCCTCCGATCGTGCCGCTCGCCGTACTGGTCGCGGGCGCCGCGCTGCTCGTCGCGCTGGCCGGCTGGATCGGCACGCTGCGGATTGCGCGCACCTCGCCGATGGTGGTGTTGAGAAGGGGTTGATCGCCGGGAGCGCCGCGGTCGCGCACAGGGTGCGCTCGCACTACCATCGCGCCGAACCTGACGGGGTACGCGCCGATGTGGAACTACCTGATGCCGATCCTGCTGCTGGTCGGCTCGAACGTGTTCATGACCTTCGCCTGGTACGGGCACCTGAAGTTCACCGATCGCCCGATCTGGATCGTGATCGTCGCCAGCTGGGGCATCGCGTTCTTCGAGTACTGCCTGCAGGTGCCGGCCAACCGATACGGCTACGCGGTATACGAGCCGGCGCAGTTGAAGGCGATCCAGGAAATCGTCACGCTGCTCGTGTTCGCGGCCTTCTCGGTCGCCTACCTCGATGCGGCGATCCGCTGGAACCACCTGCTCGGCTTCGCGCTGATCGTCGTCGCCGCGTTCCTGATCTTCAAGGTCTAAGCCATGCAACCGACCATCCATTGCAGCCGCATCGCGGCGACCGCGTTCGCGCTCGCGCTCGGCGCGTGCACCTCGACGCCGACCCGCATGGACGGCACCGCGGGCGAGCCACGGCTCGAGCGCATCGATCGCGTGTTCACGCTCGGCCCCGAGGTCGCGCGCGTCGCGGTCGACAATCCCTGGGGCGAGATCAACGTGCGCGACCACGCGCGCCACGAGGTCGGCATGCACGCGGTCGTGCAGCGCCTCGCGCCACGTCATGCACGCGCGCGATTCGAATCGCGCATCGATGGCGACACGCTGTACGTCGAGGTGCACCTCGAGGGGCTGGACCGCGCGCGGCCGGACACTTCGCAGGGACGCGCCGACATCGCGCTGTACGTCCCCAAGCAGGTCGCGCTGCTGCTGCGGACCGACGCCGGCCGCATCGCGACGCGGAAGCGCGACGGCGCGGTCGAAGCCCATTCGCGCAGCGGCGAGATCCAGGCCGCCTCGCGCCAGCGTCTCGTCGTGCGCAGTGGATCGGGCCAGGTGCGCGCGATGCTCATGGGTGAACGCTGGACCGGCACCAGCGAGATCGAGACCGACAGCGGCCGCGCGGTCGTGCTGGTGCCGACGTTCGGCGACGTCACGCTCGACGCCCGCACCGGCGGACGCCTGCGCAGCGGGTTCGGGCTCAGCGTCCATGCGCAGGCGGATGGCCAGCAGGCGGCGCACGCGAGCTACGGCCGCGGCGGCTCGATCCTGCAGGTGCGCAGCCGCAGCGGCGAAATCGTGCTTGAACAGCTCATTCCAGCGGCGCAGCATACGCAGCTACCCGAGGACGAGGACTGAGCAGGCCGAAAGGCCGGCGCCGGCAGCGTCCTTCCCGCTCTTCCGAGTGCAGGAGTCGCCCGATGCAGACCGTCCGCAAGCTGGTCGTCCCCGGTTTCCTCGTTGCCTGCGGCGTCGCGTTCGCCGCGCCGTCCGCCGACGTGCCGCTGTCGCGGGGCGCCGACTACGTGAGCCCGCCGGCGGTGCCCGATGCGTTCTTCCTCGACGCACGCACGCGACCGGTGGTGCCGACGTGGCGCCCGGGCGATCCGGTGCGCGAGATCCCGCGCCAGTTCCACGGCGAGGAGGAACTGCAGCGCAATCGGCCCGAGCCCGCCAACCCCGTCGTCGAGGGCATGGACGTACTCGTGCAACTGCAGCGCGCGCACGGACCCGGCGATCGCGGCGGTGGCTTCACCACGCCGCTCGTGAACCAGGACGGCGCCTCGTTCTCGGGCGTGTTTCCGCCCGACATCAGCGGCGACGCGGGCGGCGGCTTCTTCGTCGAGGTCTACAACGGCAGTGGCGGCGCCCTGCTGCGGATCTACGACAGCACCGACGGCACGCTTGTCGCCGGACCGTTCAGCATGGACGGCCTCGGCAGCGGCGGTGCGTGCGCGAGCGGTCTCGGCGACGGCGTCGTGCTGTTCGACCCGCTTGCGCAACGCTGGCTGTTCACCGAGTTTTCCGGCGCGAGCAACACGCTCTGCACGTACCTGAGTTCGGGCGACGACCCGGTCGCCACGACGTGGACGCGCTACGCGTTCAACACGCCGGGCTTCCCGGATTATCCGAAGTACGGCGTCTGGTCCGACGCGTACTACATCGGCGCGAACGAAGGCCCTGCGGTCTATGCGATCGACCGCACGCGCATGCTCGCGGGCCAGAGCGCGACGCTGCAGCGCAAGGCGGTGCCGGGCCTGCCCGGGCTCGGTTTCGAGATGACGCCGCCGGTGTCCGTGTTCGGCGCGACGCCGCCGCCCGCGGGCGCGCCGGGCATCTTCATCCGCAGCAACGACGACGAACGCAACTATCCGGCCTCGAACGATCCGAGCCAGGATTTCCTGCAGCTGTTCACGCTGACGGTGGATTTCACGACGCCGGCGAACACCGTGCTCGCGGGTCCGGTCTCGGTCGCGGAGGCCGAATGGAACTCGCTGTTCAGCGTGCCCGGCGGTTTCGGCGCGATCCACCAGCCCGGCACCTCGCAACTGCTCGATCCGCTGTTCGAAGTGCCGATGGTGCCCGTGCACTACCGCAACCTCGGCGATTACGAAGTGCTGGTCGGCAACCACGTCACGCGCCTGCCCGACGACACCACCAACAACATCGCCGGCGTGCGCTGGTTCGAGCTCCGGCGCACGGGCGGGCCCGCGAATCCGTGGGTCATGCACCAGCAGGGCACCTATGCGCCGGCCGATGCGGGTGGCCAGATCAGCCGCTGGATGGCCGCGATCGGCATGGACGAATCGGGCAACATCGCGATGGGCTACAGCGTCGCGCGCGATCCCGGCGTGTTCGCGGGCCTGCGCTACGTGGGTCGCGAGGCGACCGACCCCGCGGGCGTGATGTCGACCGCCGAAACCACGCTGGTCAACGGCGGGAGCGCGCAGACCGGTGCCGACCGCTGGGGCGACTACTTCGGCATGGGCGTGGACCCCGTCGACGGCTGCACGTTCTGGTTCGCGGGCATGTACATGCCGCCCGGCGGCAGCTGGCGCAACCGCGTCGCGGCGTTCCGCTTCGACAGCTGCGGCACGCCGACGTTCACGATGGTCGGGGACAACCTTTCGCAGGGCGTCTGCGCGATGACGCCCTCGCCGGTCGCCCTCGCGCCGGTCACGCTGCAGCTCGAGGCGCGCAACGGATTCACCGACCCGGTCGACATGAGCTTCGTTCCGGGCCTTCCGGCCGGATTCAGCGGCAGCTACAGCGTCGACCCGGTGTCGCCACCCGGCAGCACGGTCGCGAGCCTGTTCGTCGACAACACCGCGATGCCGGGCACGAACGCGCTGATCCTGCGCGGCAGCGCAGCCGGCATCGATCGCGATGTCGAACTGCAGGTCGCGGTCGCGACCGCGGTGACCGGTGCGGCAACCCTGCTCGCGCCGCCGGATGGCGCCCACAGCGTGCCCGCGCAACCGATGTTCAGCTGGACCGCGGCGACGCAGGCCACGGACTACCTGATCGAGATCGCGACCGACGCGGCGTTCAGCAACGTGATCCTTTCGCAGGTCGTGACGACGACGGACTTCCAGCCGACCGCGGCGCTGCCGCTCAACACCGAACTCTGGTGGCGCGTGACCGCCAGCAATGAATGCGGCGACACGCAGAGCACGGTCGCGAGCTTCATCACCCAGGCCGGACCCGGGCAGTGCAGCGTCGGCACGACGACGCAGGCGCTGTTCGAGGACGACGTGGAATCGGGCGCGAACGGCTGGACGCACGAGGCCGCAGTCGGCACCGACAGCTGGACGATCTCGACCGCGCGCCCGAACAGCCCGGTATCGTCGTGGAAGGCGAGCGATCCCTCGTCGGTCTCCGACCAGCGGCTGGTCTCGCCAATCATCGCGATTCCGGACACGCTGAGCGGACTCAACCTGCAGTTCAGCCACTGGCCGCTGATCGAAGGCAGCACGAGCGGAAGCGGCGCGACCTGCCAGGACGGCGGCATCCTCGAAGTCTCGGTCGACGGCGGCGTCTGGAACCAGGTGCCGGCCGCGCAGATGCTGGTCGGTGCCTACAACGGCACGATCGCGGGCGGCAGCGGCAATCCGCTCGCGGGCAATCCCGCCTGGTGCGGCCTGGCCAGCGCGCACGCGCCGGTGATCGTCGACCTGTCAGGCTACGCGGGCCATGATGCGCAGTTCCGCTTCCGGCTCGCCAGCAACAGCACGAACCCGCGTGAAGGCTGGTACATCGACGACATCCGCGTGGCCGGCTGCGCCGACCTCGCGGACGACACGATCTTCGCGGACGGCTTCGAAGCCGCGCCCTGACCGAAGGCCTTCCTTCCCCCGCGACGCGGGGGAAGGAAGGCGGGCCGGTCCGGCGGTCAGTCGGACTGCGGCAGGTTCACGCGACCTCCGACGTCGCGATGGCGGATGCCGTCTGCATTCGCCTTGCGCTCGACCGTGAAGTCACCGCGCACCTTGCTCGCGCGGACGTCGCCGGAGCCGTCCGCCCCGACCTTCGCGCTGCCGCCGATCGTGTCGAACGTGATGCTGCCGGAACTGTCGCGCCCGACTTCGGCATCGCCGGTGACGTCGCGGATGTCGACGTCGCCCGAGCTGTCGTCGCGCACGCGCACGTTGCCTTCGACGCCCGCGATGTCGATGTCGCCGGAACTGTCGGAGCGAACCGTGAAGTCGCCGGCAATCGTGCGCGCCTCGATGTCGCCCGAGCTGTCGGCGACTTCGATGCCGCCGCCGATGTCGCGCAGCTCGATGTCGCCCGAGCTGTCGGTGAGATCGAGGCCGGCGCGCAGGCCTTCGACGCGTACGTCGCCCGACGAATCGCGCAACACCAGCCGGATCCCGTCGGGCATGCGCACGCGCAGGTCCATGTACGCATGCGAGTCGCCGAACAGGCCCCAGCGCGAGCCCGGGTCGGGGATGATCGCGCTCACGCGCACGTCCGTGCCGGTGCGTTCCTGCCGCAACTGGATGCCAGCGAGCCCTTCCTCCTCGCTGTGGCAGGCGCGCCCGCGCACCTCGATGCGCGCGAGCCCCGGCACCGCACGGATGTCGAGTTCGCCTGCCGCGGCGTCGACATGCAGCGTCGAGACGCCCGCCGCATCGATGTCGAGGGTGCGCTCGGCGGTGTGTCCGCAGCCGTCGGCAAGCGCCGCAAGCGGCGCCAGTGCGAGTGGCAGCAGCAGGATCGTGCGAAGCATGGGCGTTCCTCCGGTGGCAGGCTTTCGCATGGGATGCGGGCCCGCAGCCGAGGGTTTAATGCGGATCCATGCAAGCGTCGCGATGCGCGAGCGCCGCAAGCCGCGAAGCGGCCAGCGGCGGCAGCGACGGCATCGCTCCGCGCGGCGATCGCGACGCCGGAGCGGCCAGGGCCGCGATGAAGTTCGTCCGAACGCGCAGGTCAGTCGAACGCGTCGAAGAAGATCAGGTCGAGGACACCGCCGACCTCGACCGCGCCGCTGTCGCAGCCGGCGCCGCTCGGACGGCTTGCATCGCGCTGGTCGAGCGGCACCACGCACTGGCCGTTCGGCACGTGGTTGATCGCGGCGCTGCCCGCGAGCGGCAGCATCGTCGACGTCGGGCCGCCGTTGTTCGCGAGCGCGCCGATCGGCAGGCTCGCCTGCATGTCGCCCGGACCCGACAGCGCGCAATTGGTGCTGCCCGACCACAGGTTGTAGCCCGCCGACTGCAGCACGCCGTCGCAGTTGCCGTTGGTGTTCTGGCTGATGATCGAGCGCCCGATCGTGAGCGTCGAGGTGCCGGAACTGCCCTCGTTGTAGACGCCGCCGCCGTACTGCGTCGCATTGTTGGACACGATCGTCACGTGCGTGAGCGTCGCATCGCCGGAGTCGGTCTGGTAGACGCCTGCGCCGGCAGCCGCGTCGTTCCCGGTGAAGGTCGAATTCGAGATCGTCATCGACCCGGTGCTGAAGATCGCGCCGCCATGGTGGCCCGCATCATTGCCCGTGAACGTGCTGCCCATCACGCGCAGTTCGCCGCCCTGGTTCGCGATCGCACCGCCGTCGCCGAGCGTGGCCGAGGTGGCCGCGTTGCCGCTGAAGGTGCTGCGGCGGACGCTGAGCGATCCGTAGTTCATCACCGGTGATTCGCTCGAGACATTGTCGAGCATGCGCACGCGATCGAGCGAGAGCGTGCCGAAGTTCTCGAGCGCATGCGCGGCATTGAAGACGCCGTGGGCCAGGGTCAGGCGCTTCAGGACCACTTCGGCGCTCGCATACACCTGGATGAACGCGGAACCATTGCCGCCATCGAGCGTGATCGTGCCGCCGCCGTCGATGGTGACGCGATTCGCGATCTGCTTGCGTCCGCTGATCGCGATCGTCGCCGCGCCGCAGTTGAACGTGATCGTGCCGCCGCCGCTGCCATCCACCGTGGCGAGTACCGCATCGAACCCGGCCTCGTTGCAGTTGCCGGGTCCGACCACGCCATCGGCCGCGGCGGCAGTGCCCGACAGCAGTCCGGCGGTAGCCAGCACGAGGTGATGGATCATCGGATTGCGGTAGGCGGGCATGGCAGGATCTCCGGGGACGACAGGATGCGCGGACACGCGAGCACGCGCTGCGCTTTCCGAACACAACGCAAAAACGCGACGCACTGTGACACCCGCAGTCAGGCGCCGCGCTCCTCGGCCTTGGCCGCGTCCCACAGGGCGTCCTGGCCGGCGAGCGAGTGCTGCTCCAGCGAGCCGCCCGCCGCGGCCGCGAGCGCCTCCATGCGCCTGAAGCGCCGCTCGAACTTCGCGTTCGCATGGCGCAGCGCGCGCGAGACATCGACGCGCGCGTGGCGCGCGAGGTTGACGCAGACGAACAGCACGTCGCCGATCTCGTCGGCGAGCCGCTCCGGCTCGGCGCCGGCCGCGAACTCGGCGCGAACCTCGTCGATCTCCTCATGCAGCTTGTCGAACACTGGCGCGACATCGGGCCAGTCGAAGCCGACGCGCGCGGCGCGCTGCTGCAGCTTCAGCGCGCGCTGCCACTCCGGCATGCCGCGCGCGATGCCCGCGAGCGCGCTCGTGTCGCCGTCGCCGCGGCCCGCGCGTTCGGCCGCCTTGAGGTCTTCCCAGTTCGCGAGCTGGCGTTCGGCCGACTCCTCGGCGCTCGCGTCGCCGAACACGTGCGGATGGCGTCGAACGAGCTTGTCGCGGATCGCGGCGACCACGTCGGAGAACGCGAAGTGGCCCGCTTCCTCGGCCATGCGCGCGTGGAACACGACCTGCAGCAGCAGGTCGCCGAGCTCGTCGCAGAGCGCCGCGTGGTCGCGACGGTCGATCGCATCGGCGACTTCGTAGGCCTCCTCGATCGTGTACGGTGCGATCGTCTCGAAAGTCTGCTCGACGTCCCATGGACATCCACGCTCGCGGTCGCGCAGGCGCGCCATGATCTGCAGCAGCTCGTCGATGGGGGTGCGGGGCTCGGCCATGGGCATGGGCGGAAGTGGCGATACGCGATTGTAGGGCGGGTCGCAGCGCCGCAGGCGCGCGGTCCGCACCGCGTGCGACCGTGGCGCTTCAGGCGAGCAGTGCCGACCAGTCCGCCGCACGTTCGCCGACCGCGAAGAAGTCGGGATTCAGCAGCGAATCGCGCGTGTTGTAGCGCAACGGCCTCCCGCTGAAATCGAGCACCGCGCCACCGGCCTGCTCGAGCACGCACTGGCCCGCCGCGGTGTCCCATTCGGACGTCGGGCCGAGGCGAAGGTAGAGATCCGCTTCGGCTGCCGCGATGCGCACGAACTTCAGCGAGGATCCGAGCGGCAGCTTCGCGCAAGGCCCGAGCCGCGACAGCAGCGCGGCCTCGTGCTCCGAGCCGTGCGAGCGGCTGCCCGCGACCACCAGTGGCATCGCGCGCGTGCGCGTCGTCACATGCCGGGCGACGCCGCCCGCGCGATCGCCGATCCAGGTCCCGCCGCCTTCCCAGGCGCAGGCGAGTTCGCCCGACACCGGCGTCTGCACCACGCCGAGGATCGGCCGGTGGTCGTCGATCAACGCGATGTTGACCGTGAACTCACCGTTGCGCTTGACGAACTCTCGCGTGCCGTCGAGCGGGTCGACGATCCAGTAACGCTGCCAGCGCGCGCGCTCCGACCAGGCGACCTCGGCCGATTCCTCCGACAGCACCGGCCATTCCGGCGTCAGCGCGCGCAGTGCTTCGACGATCACGCGGTTCGCTGCGAGGTCGGCCGCGGTCAGCGGCGAGCGGTCGTCCTTGCAGGTGACCGCGAAGTCCGATTCATACACCTCGAGGATCGCCGCCGCCGCGCGCACGGCGATCTCGCCGACGCGCCGCGCGAGTGCGTCGAGCTCGCTCATGGGCGTGGCCGGTAGCGGCCGTCGAGGAACTCGCGCGCGATGAACAGCGCGGCGATCGAGCGGCTGTCGGTGACTTCGTCGTGGCCGAGCAGCCGATGCAGCTCGGACAAGCGCCAGGGCACGATTTCGAGCGGCTCGGGCTCGTCGCCCTCGAGCTTCTCCGCGTGCAGTTCGCGCGCGAGCACGACATGGGTCATCGCGGTCATGTACGCGGGCGACACCGACAGCGTCGCGAGGATCGAGATGTCGCGCGCGCCGAAACCGATCTCTTCCTTGAGCTCGCGATCGGCGCCCTGCTCCACCGTCTCGTCACGATCGAGACGGCCCTTGGGCAGGCCGAGTTCGTAACGATCGACGCCGACCGCGTACTCGCGCACGAGCAGCACGGTGTCCTCGTCCCGCATCGGCACGATCACGACGGCGCCCAGTCCCGATCCGGTCAGGCGCTCGAACGTGCGCCGCTCGCCGTTGGAGAACTCGAGGTCGACCTGCTCGGCGCGCAGGAAGCGGCTCGTCTCGGAACGCCGGGTGGCGAGGATGGTCGGGGGTGACGTGGGCATGCGTCGATTGTAGGCCGTGCCGACGTCGTTCGCGCGCGTGCGGTCGGCTCGACGAGCGCATTCGCCCGGCCGCTCCCCAGGCGAAGCCTCACCCGCGCAGGCCGCGCTGCGCGCGTCCTGCCTACGGTTCGGGCCCGATCCGGAACAGTTCGAGCGCCTGCGCATGCAGCGCGGGCGTGCCGGCCAGCGCGCTGGTCGTGTTCAGTCCGACCGACCTGCCGTCGAGGTCGGTGAAGGTCCCGCCGGCTTCGCGCACGATCAGCGCGAGTGGCGCGATGTCGAGGATGTTGAGGTCGGATTCGACCACGAGGTCGATCGCGCCGCGCGCGAGCAGGTGGTAGTGCAGGAAATCGCCGTAGCCACGGATGCGGCCGACGCGACGCACGATGTCCGCATACGCGGCCCAGCGCGCGGGCGACGCCGCGAGCGACCGCAGGTTGCCGGTGGACACCGCGGCGCCGGCATCGAACGCGCGCGTCGCGGCGACCTGCACGCGGCGCGCATCCGATGCGCTGCTGCCGAGCCACGCGCCCGAGCCGCGCATCGCCCACGCGCGCTCACCGTACGCGGGCGCCGCTGAAACGCCGAGCACGATCTCGCCGTCATGCATCAGCGCGACCTGGGTCGAGAACATCGGATAGCCGCGCACGAACGAGCGCGTTCCGTCGATCGGATCGACGAGCCAGAGGAAATCGCCACCACCCTCGCGGCCGCCTTCCTCGCCGAACACCGCATGCCGCGGATAGGCCGCGCGCAGCACGTCGCGGATCGCGTGCTCGGCCGCGCGGTCGACCTCGGTGACCGGCGTGGCGTCGGCCTTGGTTTCGACCGTGAAGTCGCGCGCGCGCCAGCGAGGCATCACCTCGCGCTCGGCCGCATCGGCGGCGCGGTGCGCCACCGCGAGCGCAGCTTCGAGGAAACCTGCATCCATTCAGAACGGCCTCAGCAGCGGGCCCTCGAGTTCGATCCGCGTCGAACCGTCCGCCTGCGGCACGCCGAGCTGCGCGAGTGCGCTCGCCAGTTGCGGATCGTCACGCGCTCGCAGCGTCGCATGCGCGCGGTATTCGCCGAGACGCAGCTCGAAGCCGCCGTCGACTTCGAGCGCACCGCTGCCGTCGTCGCGCACGTTGCCTGCGACGCTCTGGTCGGGCTGCGAGGAGAACTCGGAGATCATGTCGGAAAAACGCGCATCGACCGTGCCGACCACGCCGGCACCGGTCCAGCGCGCCTGCCCCGAGACGCCGTGCAGCATCGCGCCACGCAGCGTCGCGCGATCGATCTCGCCACTGATCGTGCCGAGCAGGTGCAGGTCGCCGCCGAGCACGGGCGCGAGGCGTTCGGCCGGCAGGCTGAAGCGCAGGCCGCGCGCTGCCACGCCATCGGTGCGGCGCTCGAGTACGCCGGCGAGTTCGATGTCGGTGCCCTTGACGCGCACGTCCGCGACGAAGCGCCCGCCGAGCAGGGGCAGCTTGCGCGCCTGCCAGGTCACGCCGCCGATGTCCTGTCCGAACAGGCTGACGCCATCGGCCTGCCCGTTCCAGACCGTTCCGCGCACGCCGCTCAGCACCACCGGCCCGAGGTACCTGGAGCCATAGCGGTACCCGACATCGGCCGGCATCGTCCACGCGAACAGCACCAGCGCGACCAGGGCGAGCAGCGCGAGGCCAAGCGCGATCTTGAGGATCTTCATCGTCGTCTTCGTTCCTCGCAGGGTCCGCTGCGCAGCGTCGATGCGCCGGGGTCGTCTTCTATGCCATGCGCCGCGTTAAGCCTTCGTTGAACGATGTCCGTGCTTCCCGCTCGCGCGGGCACCTCTGCGCCGGCCTTCGCGCATGTGCGCAAGTCCACCCGCCCCCTCACGGCGCGTCGCGCAGCGTCACGTGCGCATCGACGAGCCCGATGCCCTGCGCGCGCTGAGCGGAAAACTCGATCGCCTCGATCCCGTGGCGGCCCGCGAGTTGCTCCAGCCATGCCACCAGCGGGTCGAAGCCGGCGCCTTCGAATGCGACGCGCACGTCGCGTTCGCCGACCGGCTCGACGCGACGAAGCGCCGATCCGAGGCCCGCTTCGCGCGCGGTCGTGTCCGCCAGTGCCAGCAGCGACTTGCCTTCGCGGTCGCCGCGCGCCTGCGCGCCGACCGCTCGCAGGCGCGCGACGTCGGCCGCGGCGCTGCGCACTTCGGCGAGCTCCAGCCGCTGGCGTTCGACGTCGGTCACCAGCTCCGCGCGGCGCAGGGCAAGCGGATGCCACGCGAACGCCCAGAGCAGCAGCAGGGTCGCGACGAGCGCGCCCGCGGAGAGCATCCGGCGCTCGTTCGTCGCCAGCGATTGCCACCAGGTCGCGATCATGGCGCCGCTCCCGCGAGTACACGGATGCGCCCTTCGACGCCGTCGGCGCCGGGATTGGCCGCGGTGACCTCGGCGCGCAGGCCTGGCACCGCGGCGATGCGCTCGCGCACGAAGTCGAGCGCGGCGACATCGGGCGCGCGCAGCGCGAGTTCGAGCGCGCCATTGCGGTACTCGATCGCGCGCGTCTGGATGCTCGACGAGCTCGAAATCACCGGGCCGATCGCCGCGAGACGCTGCAGCAGCGCCCCGCTGCCGCCGCCGCGCAGGCGATCGATGCGCCCGCGCACGAGCTGGGCCGGCGAGGCGCGCTCGAACTGCATCGCATCGATGTCCGGGAAGGCGGCGCGTGCTTCATCGCGCGCGAGCACGTCGAGTTGCCGTGACGCGCGCGACAACTTCGCGACCTCGATGCCGAGGTCGGCGAACGCGAGCACGACCACGGCAGCCGCGAGCATCGCCGCGAGCACGCGCGCGCGGCTGCCGCGCGCGCGCCGCCGCGGCGCATACGTGCCTTCCAGCAGGTTCAGCGGCGCGGCGGCGAGTCCCTGCGCGAGCCACGCGAGCGGATCGCGTCGGCGCTCGTGGTAGGCCGCGACCGCGTGCGGCGGCGTCAACGGCGTCGCGACGCGGAAGTCATGCACTTCCAGCGGAAGCGCGACGCCGCTACGCGCGAGCCGTTGTTCGAATTCGCCGAGCGAGCAGGCCAGCACCGACCACGGTGCGAGCCGCACGACCGCCCGATCACCATCGATCATCGCGTGCGCGCGCCCGGACGCGACCGGCAGCGCGAGCGCTTCGGGCAGCAGCACGTCGGGTTCGATGCCGGCTGCAGCGAGGCGCTCGAGCCAGCCCCGCAGCACGCGCGGCGCCACCACCGCGACGCCTGCCGCATCCTCGGCGGCGCGCGCGGCCGCGAAGTGCAGGTCCTCGACAGGGTCGAGCAACAGGTCTTCGACCGCATAGGGAACCGCCTTGAGGAGCTGCGCGCGGTTGCGCGCGGCGAGCCTGACCTCGGTCAGCAACACGTCCTCGGACGGCACCAGCGCGACGATTTCGCGCACAGAGGCGACGACGTCGGCCGGCGGCGCGCCCGTGGTCGACGCCGGCACGGGCACGCCCGCGCGCTGGCGCAGCCAGGTCAGGCCGCCGTCGGGGGCAAGGCGCAGCAGCAGGCGGTCGGGCATTCGGCGGGATCGCGGGCGTCCAATCGCCGGGATTGTAGTCGAGTTCGACGCTGCGCCGGCCGCACGGCCCCGCGCATGCGCCGATGCAAGGCTCAGCGATCTTCGCCGTAGCCCGCTGCGGCACCGTCGGGTGCGTCGATCGCATCGCTGCCGCGGCTGCGCGCGAGCACGCGGATGCCGGCGCCGCGCTCGATCAGGCTTGCATACGCGAGCGGCAGGCCGTCGAGCACCACCTGCGCGCGCGCGAGGAAGTAATGGCTGTCGACGCCGAACATCGTCTCGGGCAGCAGGCCCGCGGACACGCCCGCGGCCTGCGCGAATTCGGCGACGTTGCCGTAGTTCGCCTGCCCGCGCTGCCACAGCTTGGTGGCCAGTTCGCGCGTGATCGTCACCGGCAACGCGAGGCCGTCGAGGCTCACGAGCACGACCGGATCGGCCGTGTTGAGGTTCAGGCGCGTTCCGGGCGGCAACGCGCAGACGTGGGGCGCGAGCTTCGCCCATGCAGCCGCGCCGACGCCGCGCACGAGGCGCAGTTCGGACGCGTGCGCGAACACGTCGCCGCGCGGTCGATACGGGACCGGCAGCGCGAGGTAGTGGTTCGTCTCGCTGCCGCCCGTGTCGTCGCCGAGCCAGGCCTCGACCGCGCCTGCGATCTCGGGATCGAGTTCGAGTTCGAGCAGCATCCGGCGCAGCATGCCGGCCCAGCGCGCACGCGTGTCGGCGTTGCGCGGCGAAAGATTGTTGAGGTTGAAGCAGCCGTTGAGGTCGCGCAGCGTGCCGCCGACGACGCCGCCCGGCACCGTCTGCGGTGGCAGCGGCAAGGCCCACGGGCTCGCGTTGGTGTCGAGGCCGGGTCGTTCGGCCTGCGCGGCCACGAGCACGCGCGTCGCCCAGGTTTCGAGCCCGAGCGCGTAGGCGTCCGCCTGCTGCGCACGCAGGGCATTGCGCGTGCGCGCGAATGCGAGTTCGCCGCGATCGAGCAGTGCCGCGACGAGGATCACCGCGAGCGCGACCACCAGCAGCGCGACCAGCAGCGCGACGCCGCGCTGGCGTGCAGGTGCGCGCTTCATGGCAGCGTCCGCTGCGGCATCGAAGACGGCAATTCGACGACGCGACGAATCTCGCCGAGGCCTTCGGGCGCGAGCCGGAATTCGACCGCGCGCGGCAATGCACCGAGGCGATCGCCGGCCGCCTCGCAGGGCGCGGCTTCGCGCGGCGGCCATGCCTCGCGCCAGGCGCCATCGCAGCCGAGGTAGCGCAGCCGCAGCGCGCCTGCGCGTTCGATCGCGACGCGACCCAGCGGCCGCGAATCGGGCGCGCGATCGAGCACCGCGTAATGCGCGCGCCGCAGGTCGCGCCCATCGGGCGCATACGCGACGCGCTCGAGGTGGCTGCGCGTCTCGGCCAGCGGATTGGCGTGCCCGACATGCGTGAATTCGATCGCCGAGGCATCACCCGCGAGCGCCGGGACCACTGCATTGCCTCCATCGCGCACCGGCCGGCCGATCGCCTGGCGCAGGTCGCGCTCGAACCTGCCGACCGCGCGCACGACCTCGGCGAACCGCTGCTGCTCCGCCGCGAGCGCCGCGCGCGTGCGCGCGAGCGTCGCGAGCCCGCCCCACGCGGCTGCCGCCAGCGCCGCGAACACCGCGACGGCGACGAGGAGTTCGAGCAGGGTGAAGCCTTTGGGCCGGGAATCGGGAATGGGGAATCGGGAATGGTCAATGCAGGGGCGACCACGATGACCGCGAACGAGTCCGCGACGACGGGCGCGCTCCGCTCTTCCCATTCCCGATTCCCCATTCCCGATTCCCGGCTTCACGGCACGAACCCCACCAACACCGCGGACGGTTCGCGCGACCCTTCGGCGTAGATGCGCACGTCGACGCGGCGGATCTGCGCGTCGGCGGTCGCCTCGACCTCGCGTTGCCAGCGCCAGGCGCGACCACCGAACGTGGTGCGGCCGTCGCTGCGGCCGGTCGGTGGCAGTGCGGCGGCGAGGCGCGCTTCGGTCAGCACGTTCGCGGCGACCCAGCTCGCGAGCGTGCGGTCGCGCAAGGCGTCGAAGCGGCGCACTTCGATCGTGGCCGTGCGCGTCAGCGCGAGCAATGCGAGCGCGACCACCACGAGCGCGACGAGTACCTCGATCAGCGAGAAGCCGCCGCGCGCATGCGCGCCGATGCGCCGCGACGCGCTCATCGCAGCGTGCTCATGGGCCTGCGTCGACGCGCGTCATCGACGGCACCGCTTCACCTTGCGCCTCGATGCGGTAGTGCGCGCGGCTGTCGCCGAGCGCGAGGTCGAGCGCGAATGGCGTGAGCTCGCCGGACGCGAAGCAGACCAGCTGCGGGACTTCGTCGCCCTCGCCAGGAACCAGGTCCAGAGGGCGGCCTTCACGTGCGAGCGTCGGCCGCGTGCCCTGCGGCCAATCGCGCCTGCGCAACGCGTCCTCGCCGGTGAACGGTCGCCACCCCTCGCGATCGAGGCGCAGGAACGCATAGCCGCCGGGCGAGATCGCGATGCCGATCTCGCGACCGCGCAACTCCGACTGCTCGCACGCATGCGCGACCAGCGCCGCGAACCGTTCCGCCGCGCCCTCGAGCCGGCGCTCGCTGCTGTTGGCGACCGACAACGTCAGGGCCAGCGCGAGCACGCCGACGATCGCGACGACGACGAGGAGTTCGATGAGGGTGAAGCCTGTTCGAGGCCGGGAATGCGGAATGGGGAATGGGGAATGGAAAAGTGGCCGCTCGCCTCCGAGCGGGTGCGGGATCGCAAGCGCCCTGCGCGTTTCCATTCCCTGTTCCCTATTTCCGGCTCATTCCCAGTTCCCGACATCCGCCGCCTCCCCGCTGCCGCCCGGGCGGGCGTCGGAACCGAGGCTGTAGACGTCGACGTCGCCATGCTGGCCGGGTTGCAGGTACTGGTACGGGCGGTTCCACGGATCCTTCGGCACGCGGTCGAGGTAGGGACCCTTCCAGTTCGGTGCATCGGGTTCGCCCGCGGGCTTGGCGACGAGCGCGTCGAGGCCCTGGCCGGTCGAGGGATAGTTGAAGTTGTCGAGCTTGTAGAGGCTGAGCGCGGTGACCACGCCCTGGATGTCCTGCTTCGCGCGCGTCACGCGCGCTTCGCCCGGACGCTCCATCACGCGCGGCACCACGATCGCGGCGAGGATGCCGAGGATCACGACGACGACGAGGATTTCGATGAGGGTGAAGCCCCTTTGGAGCCGGGAATGGGGAATGGGGAATCGGGAATGGGAAAAGCGGCGCATGGCGGGCTTGTGCGGGAACGGGGGTGGCCGGGATCATAGGTCATGGACACTTCCCTTGCGAACCGCCTCGCCGCGCGCGATCTCGCGGTGGTCTGGCATCCGTGCACGCAGATGCACGACCACGAGACGCTGCCGATGCTGCCGGTCGCGCGCGCGGACCGCGCCTGGCTGCACGGCCACGACGGACGCCGCTACCTCGACGCGGTGAGTTCCTGGTGGACCTGCCTGCTCGGCCACCGCCATCCGCGCATCGTCGCCGCACTCAAGGACCAGCTCGACCGCCTCGACCACGTGATGCTCGCGGGATTCACGCACGAGCCCGCGATCGAACTCGCCGAAGAGCTCGTGCGCATCACCCCGGCGGGCCTCGAGCGCGTGTTCTACGCCGACAACGGTTCGAGCGCGATCGAAGTCGCGCTGAAGCTCAGCTTCCACTACTGGCGCAATGTCGGGCGCGGCGAGCGCACGCGCTTCATCGCGCTCACGGGCGGCTACCACGGCGAGACGCTCGGCGCGCTGTCGGTGACGGATGTCGCGCTCTATCGCGAAACCTATGCGCCGCTGCTGCTCGAGCCGCTGTTCGCGCCGTCGCCGGATGCGTACGAAGCGTTGCCCGGCGAGGGCGCGGCCGGTTGCGCGCGGCGCCGCCTCGGCGAACTGCGCGCGTTGCTCGAACGCCATGCACGCGAAACCTGCGCGGTGATCGTCGAACCGCTCGTGCAGTGCGCGGGCGGGATGCGCATGCATCATCCCGACTACCTCACCGGCCTGCGCCTGTTGTGCGACGAGTTCGACCTGCACCTGATCGCCGACGAGATCGCGGTCGGCTTCGGTCGCACCGGCAGCCTGTTCGCGTGCGAGCAGGCTGCGATCGCACCGGACTTCCTCTGCCTGTCGAAGGGACTCACCGGTGGCACGCTGCCGCTTTCCGCCGTACTCACGACCAGGCGCATCTACGAGGCGTTCTATGCCGAGTACTCGGCCGGCAAGGCGTTCCTGCACTCGCACAGCTACACCGGCAACCCGCTCGCCTGCCGGGCCGCGCTCGCGACCTTGCAGGTGCTGCGCGACGAACCCGTGCTCGAGCGCAACCGTGCGCTGGCTGCGCACCTCGCCGCACGCCTCGCGCCGCTCGCCGACCATCCGAACGTCGCCGACGTGCGCCAGGCCGGCATGATCGCGGCGATCGAACTCGTGCAGGATCGCCGCACGCGCGCGCCGTTCCCGGCCTCCGAACGGCGCGGGTTGCGCGTCTATCGCCACGGCCTCGATCGCGGCGCGGTGCTGCGTCCGCTCGGCAACGTCGTCTACTTCATGCCGCCCTACTGCATCACCCCCGACGAGATCGACTTCATGGTCGAGGTCGCGGCCGAAGGCATCGATCTCGCGATCACCTGACGCGCCGCTGCTGAATGGAGCATGGCTTGCACCACGGAGCACACCGAGAACGCTTCCGGCCTCAATCCTTCGCTTCGTGCGCCAGATGCGTTCGCGTTCCAGTCTTCCGGCTTCGGCCATCGAACGATCAAGGCCTCCTCCAGCCTCGACTTTTCTCTTCTCGTGCTCCGTGTCTGGATCTCTGGGCTTTCGAATTCGCCGCCGTCATTCGCACGAACACGGCTTCGTCGAGCGCGTCGCGGCATCGATCGCCGCCGGACCCTGAATTCCTTGCTGCGTATGCTCCGCGTGCTCGGTGTTTCAATCAGTCGGCTTTCGGCTTCCCTCGCTCCGCATCCGGCTGCACTACACTCCGGCGATGCGCATCCCCCGCGTCCACGTTCCGCACGGCTTGCGTGCTGGCCTCGAGGTCGACCTGCCGCTGCAGGCGGGGGAACACCTGGCGCGCGTGCTGCGGCTGGAACGCGGCCACCCCTTGCGCCTGTTCGACGGGCACGGCCGCGAGTTCGCGGGCGAGATCGCCGCGCTCGCGAAGCGCGGCGTGACCGCGCGCGTGCTCGATGCGGTCGACACCCGGGACATCGAGAGTCCTCTGCGGATCACGCTCGGGCAAGGCATCGCGCGCGGCGAGAAGATGGACTGGGTCCTGCAGAAGGCGACCGAGCTCGGCGTCGCGCGCATCGTGCCTCTGGTGACGCATCGCACCGAGGTCAAGCTCGATGCGGAGCGCGCCGGGCGCCGCCTCGCGCACTGGCAGGCGGTGCTGGCTTCGGCCTGCGAGCAATGTGGGCGCAATCGCCTTCCGGAGCTCACGGAACCGATGAAGCTGCACGATTGGGCCGCGGGCCTCGGTGACGAGTCGGGCCTGCGCCTCGTGCTCGATCCGCAGCGCGGCGCGCGCGCACGTGAACTCGCGATCGAAGCGCACGCGACGCTCGTCGTCGGCCCTGAAGGCGGGCTGTCCGAACAGGACCTCGCGACGCTCGCACAGGCCGGATTTCGCGGTCTGCGCCTCGGCCCGCGCATCCTGCGCACCGAAACGGCGGGACTTGCCGCGATCGCGGCGCTGCAGGCGATTCACGGCGACCTGTAACCCTGTCCGCGAGCCCGCGTGATCGCAGGCGCCGCCGCGCGCGGCGCCCGGCGTGCCGAGGCAGCCGCATCGAAGCCCCGCCTTATCCGACGGACCTCTCCGGCCGGGCAATCCCGACACCCGCGACACGACACGTCGCATGCACGCGACGTTTCAGCGGAACGGCGCAGGCCTGCGGATGCGCGACCCGATCGTGTCCGTCGGAATCGCTCGCGTGCGGTGTGGGGACGAAGGGATTCCTGCGAAGTCGATGCGGGTGACCATCATGCCCACTTCGCCCGCGTCGTCGCCCGGGTAGGCCACGTAAACGGCATGGCGCGATACCGCCATGCCAAGGTAGTCGCCGACGAACTGCGTGCCGTACCCGAGCGGGTTCCACCAGGTCGACTGTGCGTGCAGTGGCGCGCCGGTCAACCGAGCTTCCTCCCAGGTCGAACCGCCGTCCGTACTCAATGCATAGTAGACGTCGAGCAGCGCGATGTCGCCCGCGTCCGGGGCGACGTTGCGCCGGTTGTCGAAGTACGCCAGATGCAGCCGACCCTGCGCATCGCATTCGATCCACGGCATGAACTGGTCGCCGGCGGGCGAAGCGTCGCCGTTGACGATGCGCGGCTCGCTCCAGTTCGCTCCGCCGTCGATCGAGTCACGCAGGAGCAGGTTCACGTCGGCTTCGCCACCGCTCGTCCCGGTCACGTCGTTGTAGAGCAGGTACAGGCGCCCACTGACCGGATCCACCGCGTGCATGGCAAGATCCGGAATGCGGAAACCGCCCGGCACGGCGTCGTCGAGTTGGCGGCGGGTTGCCGCCATCGGCACCTGGATCAACGGCTGCGATATCGACTCGAGTGCATCCACGCTGCGCACGAGCGTCGACGCCCTGGCGGAGCCGACACTGCCACTGAAACTGATGGTCAGCACGCCCCCGGGTCCTATCCGGGGCTGGTGGCCAACGCCATCGGGGATCGCGAATGGTTCGAATGTCGCGCCCTCATCGAGGCTGCGCAGGCCGAGCGAGCCGAGCGCCGCCGCTTTGAACAACACGTACAGGACCGAACCATTCAACGGCGCGGGCGGCGTGCCAGCGGCCATCCAGCCTTTGTCGACCCCGGACTGCACGAATATCGCGCGGGGACCTCCGGGCTGCGCGGCGGATGCGTCCTTGTAGGCCAACCAGACCGTGTCGCTCGCGCCGACCGCCGCATCGCGCGACATCGCGCCGACGTAGGTACGGCCGGTCGTGGCGTCGACCGCTGTCATCGGGTCGAACTGGGTGCCGGTGGAGCCGGCGGGCGCGACCAGCTCAGTCGTCGTCCAGGCATCAGCGCCGTCGAAGCTCGATGCGCTCCCGATGCGCGTGTCGGTCATCTCGCCCGAGCGACGTCCTTCCATCCAGATGGCTGCAATCTGGTCGTCCTGCGCACTGTCGCTGCCGGCGTGCGTCACGACCAGGCTCGGTTCCCACAATTGCGCGCCCGCCAGGCGCGCATCGACGCGGCGCGTGGGTCCGATCGTGTAGCGCATGGCCGAGAGCACGCTGGCGCGGGCCGGAGCCGGCCCCTTCGGCTCGACCGTGCGAAGGACGGGCGCGGACTCGACCGCTTCCGGTGGACCGAGCGCGTCCGGCGCGGCGGACCGTTCGAGACGCGCCTGGCCGACAGGCAACACCTGCAGGGCGGCCGCACCGAACGCCAGCGCCGCCACGCCGATCCAGTGTCGCGCACTGCGTTTCGGACCGGCGTTGACCCGGCGTGAACGTGGGAGGAACTGCATGGGGAAAAGACGCGTGCGCACGTGTGTCGGCTACTTGAAGATCTCCTTGTTCTTCGCGTAGCTCATCGCCTGCTGGCGCGTGACGATGCCGCGCTTGACCATGTCCTGCAGGCACTGGTCGAGCGTCTGCATGCCGTGCTGGCTGCCGGTCTGGATCGCCGAGTACATCTGCGCGACCTTGTCTTCGCGGATCAGGTTGCGGATCGCGGGGATGCCGACCATGATCTCGTGCGCCGCGATGCGGCCGCCGCCGACCTTCTTCAGCAGCGACTGCGAGATCACCGCGCGCAACGATTCGGACAGCATCGAGCGCACCATCGGCTTTTCGCCGGCAGGGAACACGTCGATGATGCGGTCGATCGTCTTCGCGGCAGAGCTCGTGTGCAGCGTCGCGAACACGAGGTGGCCGGTTTCCGCCGCGGTCAGCGCGAGCCGGATCGTCTCGAGGTCGCGCAACTCGCCGACGAGGATGTAGTCCGGGTCCTCGCGCAGCGCCGAGCGCAGCGCCTCGTTGAATCCGTGCGTGTCGCGATGCACTTCGCGCTGGTTGATCAGGCACTTCTGCGAGGTGTGCACGAATTCGATCGGATCCTCGACCGAGAGGATGTGGCCGTACTCGTTCTTGTTGACGTGGTCGACCATCGCGGCGAGCGTGGTCGACTTGCCCGAACCGGTCGGGCCGGTCACGAGGATCAGCCCCTGCGGCTGCTCGATGAGCTCCTTGAAGATGCGCGGGCAGCCGAGGTCTTCGAGCGTGAGGACTTCGGACGGGATCGTGCGGAACACCGCGCCGGCGCCGCGGTTCTGGTTGAACGCATTGACGCGGAAGCGCGCGAGGCTCGGGATCTCGAACGAGAAGTCGACTTCGAGGAATTCCTCGTAGTCGCGCCGCTGCTTGTCCGACATGATGTCGTAGATCAGCGAATGGATCTGCTTGTGGTCGAGCGCAGGGATGTTGATGCGGCGGACGTCGCCGTCGACGCGGATCATCGGCGGCAGGCCCGCCGAAAGATGCAGGTCGGACGCCTTGTTCTTGACGGAAAACGCCAGCAGCTCGGCAATATCCATGGCTCTCCCCCGGGGAATGCGCGGCACCGCTGCGGCACCGTTTGCGGCAGTATAGCCCGGCCAATTCCAGACAGTGCGCGACCTTGCGATGGATTTCTGCGAAACAGCCTATGGTTCCGTGACCGCCCGCATCGCGACCGCCGCGGGCATCGCGAACTGCGCCAGCGTGCGCCTGCTCGCGGTCTCCAAGGGCCAGCCCGCGCACGCCATCCGCGAACTCGCCGGCCTCGGCCAGCGCGCGTTCGGCGAGAATTACGTGCAGGAAGCGATCGTCAAGCAGGACGCGCTGGCCGATCCCGCGCTCGAGTGGCACCTGATCGGTCCGTTGCAGTCGAACAAGTGCCGCGACGCCGCGCTCCACTTCGACTGGGTGCAAAGCCTGGACCGCGGCAAGCTGGTCGAGCCACTGGCGCGCCACCGTCCTGTTGGACGCGCGGCGCTCAACGTACTCGTGCAGGTCAACGTCGATGGCGAGCCCGGCAAGTCCGGCTGTGCACCCGACGAGGTCGATGCGCTCGCCGCGCTCGTCGCGGAACATCCCGCGTTGCGCCTGCGTGGCCTGATGGCGATTCCGGCCCCGTGGCCCGACATCGGCGACAGGCGCCCCGCGTTCCGGCGCATGCGCGCGTTGTTCGATCGCCTGCGCGCGGCGCATGCGGGCATCGACACGCTGTCGATGGGCATGTCCGACGACTTCGAACTCGCGATCGCCGAAGGCGCGACGATGGTGCGTGTCGGCACCGCGCTGTTCGGCGCGCGGCCCTCGCGCTGAGCGTCTCGCGGCGCCGGGCGCAACACCGTCCGAATCGATCCGGCTATGCTGTAGCGGGCCCCCGATCGCGAGCCGGCACGATGCATTCCGAACCCCGAATCCCGCAGCAGCAGGCGCGCATCGCATTCATCGGCGGGGGGAACATGGCGCGCAGCCTCGTCGGCGCGCTCGCGCGTGGCGGGGCCGCATGCGGATCCATCGTGGTCGCAGAGCCCAACCGCGACCTGCGCCAGGCACTCGCGCGCGACTTCGGCGTCGACGTCCACGACAACGCCGCGGCCGCCGCGGAGGGCGCGGGCGTGCTCGTGCTCGCGGTCAAGCCGCAAGTGATGAAACCGGTCTGCGCCGAGATCGCATCGGCGGTCGCGCGCGCGCGCCCGCTGGTGGTTTCGATCGCGGCGGGAATCCGCATCGCGCAGCTCGCAGGCTGGCTCGGCACGCGCGGCCTCGCGATCGTGCGCGCGATGCCGAACACGCCGGCGCTGGTCGGGGCTGGCGCCACCGGCCTGATCGGCAATCCGCAGGTCGACGCCGAACAACGCGCGCAGGCCGAACGCATCCTCGGCGCCGCCGGCACGACCGAGTGGATCGGCCGCGAGGAACTCATGGACACGGTCACCGCGCTGTCGGGATCGGGGCCAGCCTATTTCTTCCTGCTGGTCGAGGCGCTCGAGGACGCGGCGTTCGCGCAGGGCATGCCGCGCGAAACCGCGCGTGCGCTCGCAGTACAGACCTGCCTCGGCGCCGGACGCATGCTCGCCGAGGAAGGCGAGCCGCCCGCGGTGCTGCGCGAACGCGTCACCTCGCCCGGCGGCACCACCGCGGCCGCGCTCAACACGTTCGCCGCCGGCAACCTGCGCGGCCTCGTCACCGATGCGGTGGCCGCCGCGACTGCGCGCGGGCGCGAGTTGTCCGAACAGTATTCGTGAGGTCCGATGACGGACCGCATCTCGAGGCACACGAGCCGAAGATCGACAGGTTGAAACACGGAGCATACGGAGCACCCGGAGAAGAGCCAATCCGGAGGAAGAGGGCGAAGGTCGGAAGATCGAACTGCGTGACGGCCCGGACCTTGAAGGTCGACGGGAGACGCCTGTCCGCAGTTCATGCCGCGGCGTGCCCTGGCTTCTGCTGCAACAGCTGATGATGAGACCGCGGAACATCGGATCCGCTCTTCCCGGTGCGCTTGGTGTGCGCCGTGTTCCAATCTTTCCCGCCTCGCTTCCGCCACTTCGAACGAACGGGTCCAGGACTCAACCATGGGTTATTTCGCGAACGCCGGCCAGATCCTCGTCAATTTCGCATTCGGCGCGCTGGTCGCGCTGGTGGTGTTGCGCGTGCTGCTGCAACTGGTGCGGGCGAACTTCTACAACCCGGTCTGCCAGTTCCTGTACAAGGTGACCAATCCGGTGCTGATGCCGCTGCGCAAGGTGATCCCGGCGTGGCGCACCCTCGATGTCGCCGGGGTGCTGCTCGCGTGGTTGCTGACTGCGCTCAAGCTCGTGCTGCTGTACGCACTGGCCGGCCAGCGGGTCGGCATCGCGGGGCTCGCCGTGATGGCGTTCGCCGACCTGCTCGACTTCGTGCTGATGCTCTACCTCGGGCTGATCCTCGTGCAGGTGCTGCTGTCGTTCATCAGCGTGGAACGCAGCAACCCGATCGTGCCGCTCGTCTACCAGCTGACCGAGCCCGTGCTCGGGCCGATCCGCCGGCGCCTGCCTTCGCTCGGCGGCATCGACTTCTCACCGATGCTGGCCCTGCTCGCGATCCTGCTCGCGCGCGTGCTGCTGGTCCAACCGATCCTCGACCTCGGCCACGGCCTCGCCCTTGCGTCTTGAAGACCTTCGTCAGCACGCATCGAGGAGCCTGGAGCGCAAGTCTGAAACACGGAGCACGGCGAGCACACCGAGTAGAAGCTCCACGTGCCTCGATCATGGTTTCCCGGACCCGGTGTGCACGGTGTGCTCCAGGTTTCAGGCTCTCGACTGCCCGTGCGGCCCCCGCGCAGATCGCAGCGCCCAGTCGGCGATGATGCGGTGGAGGGCGTCGAGGCCGTCGGAGAGCGCGGCGGGACCCGGCTGCAGGATCAGCGGCGACTTGATCTCGTGCAGTTCGCCGTCGCGTACAGCGGGGATCGCCTCCCAGCCCGCGCGCGCGGCGACACGTTCGGGGCGGAACTTCTTGCCGCACCAGGAGCCGATGATGATGTCGGGCGCGCGCCGCACCACTTCCGCGGCGTCTGCGAGGATGCGGTCGCGCGCGAGCGGCATCGCGGCGCGTTCGGGGAAGATGTCGTCGCCGCCCGCTACGCGCACGAGTTCGGCGACCCAGCGGATGCCGGTGATCGGCGGTTCGTCCCATTCCTCGAAGTACACGCGCGGTCGACGCGGCAGCGCGCGCGCCGCGGCCTCGACCGCCGCAAGGTGCGCACGCGCTTCGTGCACGAGCCGTCCGGCGCGCTCACCCGCACCGACCAGGGCGCCGAGGCGCAGCATGTAGTCGAGGATGCCTTCGACGCTGCGGTGGTTCGCGATCCAGACCTCGACCCCGGCCTTGACGAGGTCGCGCGCGATGTCCGCCTGGATGTCCGAGAAGCCGATCGCGAGATCGGGCTCGAGCGCGAGGATCTCGCCGGTCTTCGCGCTCGTGAAGGCCGAGACCTTCGGCTTCTCGCGACGCGCACGCGGCGGCCGCACCGTGAATCCCGAGATGCCGACGATGCGCGCGTCCTCGCCGAGCGCGTACAGCACCTCGGTCGGTTCTTCGGTCAGGCAGACGATGCGGCGTGGGCCGATGGCAGGGTTCATCGGTGGATTGTCGCCCGGATTCGGGCGCGCGCGTCGTCCGCCCCGGTCGCAGCGCGACGACCGATGCATTCCGTTCGCGCTGGGCGCAGCGGGCCGCAGGTCGCGGAGTCGAAGCGCAGGCGTGCGACGTCCCGGGCGCTGGTCCTTGGACGCCGGCCTTCGGCCTGCGCTCAGGGCGAACGGCAGGGGGAGACGCAGGTTCCACACGCGCGAAGGGTCGGGGCCGGCGACTGGCCACGCATCGAAAACGGGTGACACCGGGGCTGCAACGCGACGCACGCTGCGCCACGCCGCTCCGGCTGCGGCGGCATCACACCGATCGATCTGCGCTCACGCGAGCGGCAGCCACACCGCGTCGACGAAGATCGCGGGCACTTCCCAGGGATGGTTCGGACGGATGCCGTCGTCGATGATGCGGCGCAGGCGCGCATCGTCGCGCGTGATGCAGAACTCGAGTCGCACGCTGTCGCATTGCGAGAGTTCGCCTTGCGCACCGAGCGTCGGACGGGCACCTTCGAGTGGACGGAACTGCTCCGACCCGATCGCCGACGTCCACGCGACATGGGCGTAATCGCCGATGCGCAGGTCGTCGATCGCGCAGACGCCGTCGATGACGCGCCGCGCGTGCGCGGGTGGCACGAACACGCAGACACGGTAGACCGCGACGAGCTCCATCGCCTCAGGGATACAGCATGCGTCGCGTCCAGCGGCCGTCGGCGAGCTCGTAGCACTGGCGCTCGTGAAGGCGGAAATCGGCGCCGTACCAGAACTCGATGCGCACGGGCGCGACCACGTGGCCGCCCCAATGAGAAGGCCGCGTGACCTCGGTGCCATCGAACCTGCGCTCGACCTCGGCGAGCCGCTGTTCGAATGTCGCGCGCGCATCGAGCGTGCGCGATTGCGCGGAGGCCCAGGCGCCGAGCTGGCTGCCGCGCGGACGCGTGGCGAAATACGCATCCGATTCCGCATCCGGCAGGCGCGAGGCCCTCCCTTCGACGCGCACCTGCACCCCGCTGCGCAGCGTCTTCCAGTGGAAGCAGAGCGCGACGAAGGGTTGCGCCGCGAGCTGGGTGCCCTTGTCGCTCTCGAAATTGGTGAAGAAGCGGAACCCGCGTGGGTCGAATCCCTTCAGCAGCACGATGCGTGCCGATACGCGCGTGCCGACCGCGGTCGCGAGCGTCATCGCGGTGGGCTCGGGATCCGCGGCTGCGCGCGCGTCCTCGAGCAGCGCGCCGAAGGTCGCGAGCGCCTCCTGATAGAGTGGGTCGACAGCAGGATTCGCGCTCAGGTCCGTCATGCGCCCGGATGCTAGCACGCAGCATCGGTTTCCCGACGACGTCGTCGATGCGTTACTCGCCGCGATCGCGGCTCCGGCGCGAGCGCGGCGCGGCCGCCCGTTGCTGCTCGGCGTATCGGGACTGCAGGGCAGCGGCAAGAGCACGCTCGCGCGGCAACTCGCCGCGTCGGCGCGCGCGCGCGGCATCCCCGCGGTCGTGTTGTCGATCGACGACTTCTACCTCGGGCGCCGCGCGCGTGCGCGGCTCGCGCGCGAGGTGCACCCGCTTCTCGCGACGCGCGGCGTGCCCGGCACTCACGACCTCGACCTGATGCATGCGACGATCGATGCGCTCGCGCGTGCGACGTGCACGCGTCCCGCACGCATCCCGCGCTTCGACAAGGGCCGCGACACGCGGCGCATCCCGTCGCGCTGGCGACGCGTCGACGAGCGCCCGCGACTGGTGATCCTTGAGGGATGGTGCGTCGGCCTGCCGCCGCAGTCCGCGTCCGCGTTGCGCCGTCCCTGCAATGCGCTCGAGCGCCACGAAGATCCGGACTGCAGCTGGCGTCGCTGGGTCAACGCACGACTCGCAGGCGAATACGCCGCGGCCTGGCTGCGCCTCGACAGGCTCGTGCTGTTGCAGGCGCCCGCCGCCTGCGTGGTCGCGCGCTGGCGCGGCGAGCAGGAACGCGCGCTGCTCGCGCGCGAGGCACCGCACGCGATGGACGCAGCAGCGATGCATCGTTTCCTGCAACACACCGAACGCCTCGGGCGACATGCGCTGCGAACGCTGCCCGCACGCGCGGACCTGCGCCTGCTGCTCGATCGAGACCGTCGCGTCAGGGAAATGCGTCGCGCCATGCGCCGCCGAGGCGCCGCGCCGGCACGCGCGGATCAGACCTGCTCGAGCCGATAGCCGTGCTGGTAGATCGCGGCAAGGCGCCAGCCGTGTTCGCCGCCGAGCTCGAGCTTCTTGCGCAGGCGGCTCACGTGCGTGTCGACCGTGCGCGTCGACACCGCCGAACTCAGGTTCCAGACGTTCTCGAGCAGTGCATCGCGGCTCACGATGCGGCCCTGGCGCCGGAAGAGGTAGCTGGCGAGGTCGAACTCGCGCTGGGTCAGGTCGACGTCCTGCCCCGCGAGCGTGACGCGCCTGCGCTTCGCGTCGACCGCGTACGGCATCACGTCCAGCGTATCGGCGCCTTCCGCCTCGACGCCGTGGCGGCGCAGCACCGCGCTGACGCGCGCGACGAGTTCACGCTGCTTGGGCGGCTTGACGACGTAATCGTCGCCGCCGCTCGCGAGCCCGCGCACGATGTCGTCCTCGCTGTCGCGCGCGGTCAGGAACACCACCGGCAAGCTGGCGTTGGGCGAGGAGCGGATCGACTCGATCACCTCGATGCCGGTTCCGTCAGGCAGCATCCAGTCGAGCAGCAGCAGGTCGACCGCTTCACTGCCCTGGCGGCGGCGGTATTCGGTCGCGTTGCGGAAATGCCGTACCGTGTAGCCCGCTTCCTCGAGCCACTGCGAGACCAGCGCAGCCATGTCCTGGTCGTCCTCGAGCAGGCCGACCACGAGACCCAGTTTGCCCATGGCGTCAGGTCACCGACGAGGGAACGACGGCATCACTCGACGATGAAGTTGATGCGCATGTTGACGCGCCATTCGGTGATGCTTCCATCCGCCGAGGTGGCGACCTTGATCTCGTTGACCCAGGCGCCCTTGATGTTCTTCACGGTCTGCGAAACCTTGCGCAGGCCCTGCTGCACGGCATCCTCGATGCCCTTGGGCGACGAGCTGCTCAGTTCGATGACCTTGGCGACGGACATGGCGCGCTCCCTTTGCTGAGGCCGGTCCACTATAGCACCGGCCCGCAGCGCGGGCGCCAGTTGGAACTTCGGGAACTGTCCACACGATCGCGCCGGACGGGATGCGTTCACGCAGCCTGCGCGGGTGCGGCGGACCCGGACTTCGGACGCGGCAGCCAGCGCAGCCAGAGCAGGAAAACGACGAGCGCGTCGAGCACGATCAGGGCCTGCCAGAGGTAGAGGTGGAACCACTCGAACCAGGTGCGGTTCCATTGCCCGAGGTAGAACAGGCTGATGATGCGCACGAGGTTCAGTCCCTGGATCGCGAGGAATCCCGCGCCGATCCCGGCCAGCCGGTGCTTCCACGGCGCTGGGAACGCGAGCATCGCGGAGACCAGGATGATCACCGCCTCGACGCCGTTGCAGCCACGCTCGATCGAGATCGCGAAGCCGTTGGTGGTGCTGCGCAGGATCTTCCCCTGCGCGATCGCATGCGGATCGAACAGGTCGACGATCCAGACGCAGACCTTCGCGATGCCGGCCGTGAACGGATCGATCACGTGCCGTTCGACCGGCTGCAGCAGCTCCGCCGCGAACAACACGCCGAGGATCGCGATGAAGACGAGCAGGAAGCGGAGCACTTGGGAGCCGGGAATGGAGATGGGGAATGGTGAATGGCGAAGCGGCGGCATGACGCCGTTCACCGACAGCTTACACAACCACCCCGCCTCCTGGCCCGCGCCCTGTCCGATTCCCCATTCCCCATTCCCCGCTTTGATAGCATCCCCGGATGAACCCCGCGCCCAACCTGTTCCTGGTCGGCCCGATGGGCGCCGGCAAGACCACGGTCGGGCGCCAGGTCGCCGAGCTCTACCGGATGCCGTTCCTCGACCTCGACCATGAGATCGAGGCGCAGACGGGAGCGGCGATCGGGCTGATCTTCGAGCTCGAGGGCGAGGAAGGCTTCCGTCGCCGCGAGAGCGCGCTGCTCGCCTCGCTCGCCTCGCGCGACGGCATCGTGCTCGCGACCGGCGGCGGCGCGATCCTCGATGCGCGCAATCGCAGCGTGTTGCAGGCCCGCGGCTTCGTGATCTGGCTCGACGCGAGCGTGGACGCACAGCTCTCTCGGCTCGCGCGCGACCGGCAGCGGCCGCTGCTGCAGGCACCCGATCGCCGCGAGCGCCTGCTGCGCCTCGCGGCCGAGCGCAATCCGCTGTACGCGGGCATCGCCGACCTGCGCCTGCCCTCGTCCGGCGCCGGCAACAGCATGCACGCCGCGCATGACCTGCTCGACCTGCTCGAAGCGCGCTGGCAGCGCGGCGCGGTGGAGAGCGACGCATGAGCGCGGTCGCGCAGGTCGACGTCGTGCTCGGCGACCGTTCCTACCCGATCTGGATCGGCGACGGCCTGCTGGATGATCCCGCGCGCTGGAACGGCACGATCCGTGGCCGGCATGTGCTCGTCGTCAGCAACGCGACGGTCGCGCCGCTCTACCTCGCGAAAGTGCTCGATGGCCTCGCGGGATTCTCGCACGCAAGCCTCGTGCTGCCCGACGGTGAAGTGCACAAGACGCTCGCGTGCGCGGGCGAAGCATTCGCCGCGCTCGCCACGCTCGGCGCGAGCCGGGACGCGAGCGTGATCGCGCTCGGCGGCGGCGTCATCGGCGACCTCGCCGGCTTCGCCGCGGCCTGCTGGATGCGCGGCATCGATTTCCTGCAGTTCCCGACCACGTTGCTCGCGATGGTCGATTCCTCGGTCGGCGGCAAGACCGGCGTGAACCTCGCGGCCGGCAAGAACCTCGTCGGGGCATTCCACCAGCCGCGCGCGGTGGTCGCCGATACGGCCACCCTCGCGAGCCTGCCGACGCGCGAGTACCGCGCGGGCCTGGCGGAAGTCGTGAAGTACGGCGCGATCGGCGATCCCGCGTTCTTCGCCTGGCTTGAACAGCACGTCGACGCGCTGTCGGCGCGCGACGGCGCGGCGCTCGTGCACGTGATCACGACGAGTTGCCGGCACAAGGCCGCGATCGTCGCGCGAGACGAGCTCGAGCAGGGCGAGCGCGCGCTGCTGAACTTCGGCCACACGTTCGGCCATGCGTTCGAGACCCTCGACGGGTACGGCGCGCTGCTGCACGGCGAGGCGGTCGCGATCGGCATGCTGCTCGCGGCGCGCCTGTCCGCGACACTCGGTCGCGCCCCGGCCACCGACGCCGACCGCCTCGCCGCGCTGCTCGGCGCACTGGGCCTGCCGGTCGCGCCGCCTGCGCACGAACCGCAGCGCGTGCTCGAACGCATGCAGCTGGACAAGAAGAACCTCGGCGGCCGCCTGCGGCTCGTGCTCTGGCGCGGGATCGGACGCGCCGAGATCGCGGCCGACGTGCCCGCGCACGCGATCCTCGACCTGCTCGCGCACGGCTGATCCGCGCGACCGCAGCGGATCGCGCTGTCGCACGCGCACCGCAGGTATCACGCGCCGCAGGTACAATGGGCGGATGCGCGTCTTCATGCAGACCCGGCCGATCGGCACCGATCCGCCGCGCTATTACCAGATCGTGCTCGAGCAGGACCTGCTCGGCGGCTGGACCCTGTTCCGCGAATGGGGCCAGCAGGGCAGCCGCGCGAGCAGCAAACGCGAGCTCTACCTCGAGCGCGACGCGGCCGTGGCCGCGTTCGAGCACGCGCGCGATGCGCAGACGCGACGCGGCTTCCAGGTCATGTTCGCGCAGGGCTTCGACGGCCCGCGCATGGGCTGATCCGCCCGCGTTCATCGCGCGCCTGCGCGCGCACCTCTTCCCTTCCGACGACACGCCATGAGCACTGCCGATCACCACCGCTTCCTGCGCGCGCTGCGGCGCGAGCCCGTCGACACCACGCCGATCTGGATCATGCGCCAGGCCGGTCGCTACCTGCCCGAATATCGCGCGACGCGCGCGCGCGCGGGCAGCTTCCTCGCGCTCGCGCAGACGCCCGAACTCGCCTGCGAAGTCACGCTGCAACCGCTCGCGCGCTTCGCGCTCGACGCGGCGATCCTGTTCTCGGACATCCTCACGGTGCCCGACGCGATGGGCCTCGGGCTCCACTTCGTCGAAGGCGAAGGACCGAAGTTCTCGCGGCCGCTGCGCAGCGCGGGCGAGATCGCGCGGCTCGGCGTGCCTGATCCGGAAACCGAGCTCGGCTACGTGATGGACGCGGTGCGGCTGATCCGGCGCGAACTCGCCGGACGCGTGCCGCTGATCGGATTCGCGGGCAGCCCGTGGACGCTCGCCTGCTACATGATCGAGGGCGGTGGTTCGTCGAGCTTCGCGCGCGCGAAGGCGCTCGCGCTCGAGGATCCGGCCTCGATGCACCGGCTGCTCGACACGCTCGTGGAAGCCGTCGCGCGCTACCTCGCGGCGCAGGCCGCGGCGGGCGCGCAGGCGCTGATGCTGTTCGACACCTGGGGCGGGCTGCTCGCGCCACCGATGTTCCACGAGTTCTCGCTGCGTGCCCTCTCCGCGATCGCTGCGCGACTGCGCGCGGACCCGGTTGCGGCCGAAGTGCCGCTGATCATGTTTTCCAAGGGTGCCAACGGCCACCTCGAGGCACTCGCCGACACCGGCTGCGCCGCGCTCGGCGTCGACTGGACGATCGACATCGGCGAGGCGCGCCGGCGCGTCGGCCAACGCGCGGCGCTGCAGGGCAACCTCGATCCCGCGGTACTCGCCGCGTCGCCCGATGCGATCCGCGCACAGGCCCGCGCCGTCGTCGATGCGTTCGGCGACGGACCCGGCCACGTGTTCAACCTCGGCCACGGCATCACGCCCGACATCGACCCCGCGCACGTCGCCGTGCTCGTCGACGCGGTGCACGAACTCGGCCGCGGGCGAGCGCTGGCGGGTTGACGGAAGCTGCGGAGCGAACAAAAAGACTGAAACACGGAGCACACGGAGCGCACCGGGGAAAGGCTGTCAGACGCCTTGCGATGCGCTTGTCTTTCGGGCTCTCGCCGCGCTGACGGAGAGGGCCGCGCAGCCGCTCCGATTCATCCGTCCTTGCCCTTCTCCGTGCGCTCCGTGTTTCAATCTTCGTCCTTCGCGTGCTTCGCGTGCTCCGGCTTCGATCCGTCCCGCCTCATGCAGGCGCAGCGCGCGCGGCGAATGCGGTGGCGATCGCGTTGCGCAGCAGCGCGGTGGTGACCGGCTTGCGCAGCAGCGTGTCCATGCCCGCCGCACGGATGCGGGCTTCCTCGTCGCCGACCGAGCGCGCGGTGACCGCCACCAGGGGCAGCCCTGCATGCGCCCCACTGCGCAGCACGCGCGCGAGCTGCAGGCCGTCGATGCCGGGCAGGTCGAGGTCGAGCATCACGAGGTCGTACCGCGCCCGCTCGAGTTCGGCCAGCGCGGCGAGGCCGTTCGCGACATGGCGCGCGCGGTGCCCGATCTGTCCGAGCAGCCCCACCACCACTTCGGCCACCGTGGTGTCGTCCTCGACGAGCAGGATGTCGAGTGCGGCGGCGTCTGCGGGCTTGGATGCCGGCGCAGGCACGGAGGCGTCGCCGACCACGTCGTAGATCGGCAGCACGACCTCGAAGGTGCTGCCCTCGTCGAGCGTGCTCGACACCGAAATCGTTCCGCCCATCAGCAGCGTGAGTTCGCGGCAGATCGCGAGGCCGAGGCCGCTGCCGCCGTGCCGGCGCATCACGCCCGCGGCCTGCTCGAAGCGGTTGAACAGGCGCGCGCAGACCTCGGCGTTCATGCCCGGGCCGGTGTCGGCGACGCGGAAGCACAAGTGGCTCGCGCCGTGCCGCGTCAGCCGCAACGTGACGCCGCCGCGCTCGGTGAACTTGATCGCGTTGTTGACCAAGTTGAGCAGGATCTGCTTGATGCGCGTCTCGTCGCCCCAGACCTGCGGCGGCACGTCGGCACCGATCTCGACCGAGATCGAGAGTCCCTTATGCTGCGCGAGCACCTGTTGCATGCCCGCGATCTCGCGCAGCAGCGCGGCCGGATCGAGCTGGATGTCGTCGAGCGCGAGCTTGCCCGCATCGATGCGCGCGATGTCGAGGCTGTCGTTGACCAGCCGCAGCAGCATCTGGCCCGACTGCTGGATCGCGGCCGCGTAGGCGCGCTGGCGTTCGTCCAGCGGCGTCGCCAGCAGCAGTTCGCTCATGCCGAGCACGCCGGTCATCGGCGTGCGGATTTCGTGGCCGAGCGTGGCCAGGAACGAGGACTTCGCCTCGACCAGCTGGTCGCTCGCACGCCGCTGCTCTTCCGCGATCGCATACGCATGGCGCCGTCGCACGCGCGCTCGCCAGGCACCGAACGCGAGGCCCATCGCGAGCACCGCGAGCGTCGCGTACAACGCGAACGCGAGTGGCGTCGCCCACGGCGCGCGCGCGACCTCGACCTGCAGCGGCCGACCGAGCGAGGCCCAGGCGCCGTCGACATTCGCCGCGCGCGCTTCGAGCGTGTAGTGGCCGGCCGGCAACTGCGGCCAGGTGCGTTCGCCGCGCTGGGCATCGACCCAGTCCGGATCGAACCCGGCCAGACGCACCTGGTAATGGTTGGACTCGGGATTGGCAAAGGACAACGCGCGCATCTCGACATGGAAGTCCATGTCGTCGTAGGCGAGCGCGACCGGGCCGCCGGGATCGAGCGCTTCGACCGCGCCCGCGCGGCGCACCTGCAACGCGGTCAAGTGCAACGGCGGCGGCGGCGAGTGCAGCCGCAGCAATGCGGGATCGAACGCGACGACGCCGCCGAGCGTGCCCGCGAACACGGTACCGTCGCCGGCGACCGCGAGCGATCCGACGATGAATTCCTGGCTCGGCAAGCCGTCGCGCGCATCGAACCGGCGCACGGCCTCGGTGCGCGCGTCCAGTCGCCAGAGGCCGCGCGGCGAGGTGACCCAGACATCGCCGACCGCATCGACCGTGAGCGCGTGCGCACCGAAGGTTTCCCAGCCGCGCGTGCCGTCGTAGCGTTGCATCAGCAGCGCGTCGTCGCCGTCGATGCGCCACCGCTCGAGCGCGCCGAGGCGATGCGTCCAGAGCGTGCCATCCGGAGCGAACGCGAACGCGTCGATGACGACGTCGTCGAGACCGGCCACCTCTACGAAGCGTTCGGTGCGCACGTCGAGGCGCTCGACGCCGCTCGCGGTCGCGACCCACGGCGCGCCCGAAGGGTCGAGCGCCATCGCGGAGATGTCGGTATCGCCGAGCGTGCCGGCCGAGGGCAGGTAGCGGCGCACGACGCGCGGCGGATCGGTGCCGAGCCGGACCACGCCACCGCCGCGCGAACTCGCCCAGACGCCGCCATCGGGCGCGCGTCGCAGGTGGTTCACGAAGCCCGGCGGCAGCGCGTCCTCGCGCACGAGGTCGACCGGCAACTCCGTCGATGAGCGCGTGCGCGGCACGTACACGCGCAGGCCGGTCTGCAGACCGACCCAGACCTGGTCGTCGCCGACCGGAAGCACCGACGTCAGGCGCTCGCCGTGGATGCCGAGGCGCTTGCCCCAGCGCTCGATCGCGCCGGTTGCGTAGTCCATGCGGTCGAGGCCATCACTGCCGCTCGTGAACCATGCGGCGCCGTCGCTTCCGATGCCGATCGCGCTGACGCGTGATCCGGTCAGGCTCGCCTCGTCGCCGGGCACGCGCCGGTAGGAAGCGAAGTTGCGCCAGTGTGGCGGCAGCCGCGCGAGTCCGCCGTCGAGCATCGAGAACCACACGCCGCCTTCGCGGTCGGACAGCACGCCCATCGTGCGCGAGCCCGGCAATGCACCCGCGACCGCTTCGTCGCTGTCGTAGCGGTGCAGGCCGCGCGCGTCCAGGCGCGCGACGCCGCTGAGCAAGCCGATCCAGATCCCTTCCGCATCGCTGCGCGCAAGCGCCGACACCGCCAGCGGCGGCGCCTGGGGCATGATCTCTTCGCGCAGCACGAGGTCCACGCCGACGCGGAACAGGCCCTTGCGCGTGCCGACCAGGGTGTCGCCGCCGGGTTCGGCGAGGAAGCTCATGACGATCGACTGCCCCGGCCGCTGCTCGAGCGCAGGCAGCTCGACGTGCACGATGCGACCGTCCGGCGTGCGCACGTCGAGCCCGCGGTCGGTGCCGATCCAGAGGCGGTTCTGGTCGTCGCCGTACAGCGAGAACACCGTGCTCGAGCGCAAGCTGCCCGGGTCCTCGGCGTCGTGGTCGACGTGCGTGAAACGACCATCGGCTTCGAGCCGGTTGAGTCCGCCGAGGTAGGTGCCGACCCAGATCGCGCCGGCGCGGTCCTGCGCGAGCGCGAACAGGTCGTTGCTGCCGAGCGTGCCGAGATCGTTCGCTCGATGGATCCAGTGCGCGAACGAGCTGCCGTCCGGCTCCAGCCGATTGAGGCCCGATGCTTCGCCGCCGCACCAGAGCCGGCCTTCGCGATCGACCAGCAAGGCCGAGACATCGTTGGACGCGATCGAACGCGGATCGGCCGGATCGTGCCGATAGACGCGGAATCCGATGCCGTCGTATCGCGCGAGTCCGTCTTGCGTGCCGGTCCAGATGAAACCGCGCGGGTCCTGCACGGTCGTGTAGACGACGCTCGACGGGAGGCCGTCGGCGACCGTGATCGGCATGAACTGCGGCGGCGACGGTGGCGCCGCCGCGAAGAGCGTGCCCGACACCAGCAACGCCAGGATTGCCCATCCACGCATGTCGTGCCTCCCCGCCAGCGATACTGCCATGCGCGGCGCGGGCGGGGAAATGCATCGTCGGTGCCGGCGCCTGCGGTACGCTGCGCGCATGTCCCGCCGCGATCCCGCGATGCCACGCAACCGCCTGCCGCTGCGCCTCGTGCTGCTGGCCGCGGCCGCGGTCGGCCTCGTGTTGCTGCTCGGCTTCCTCGCCGCGACGCTCAACAGCCTGCTCGAAGTGCATGAACGCGTCGCGGCGCTTCCGGCATGGCTGCGCCTGCCGCTGTATGCCGCCCTCGCGGGCGCGCTCTGCGCGTTCGGCTGGCTGCTCTGGCGCATGGCGCGACCCGCACACGGCCGCGCGGGGGCGGCAGCGACGCCGCCGGTATCGCGCGCCGAGGTCGAGCAGCGCATCGATGCCTTGCGCGGGCGCCGCGCGGAGACCGCGGCGCTCGAGGCCGAGCTGGCCGAACTCGACCGGCGCCGGCTCGAGGGTGACGTGCATGTCGCGTTGTTCGGCGAGATCTCGACCGGCAAGTCGAGCCTGCTGCGCGCACTCGCGCCCGATGCACCGGCCGAAGTCGACGTGCGCGGCGGCACCACGCGCGTGGTCGCGCATCATCGCGGACGCCTGCCCGATGGACGCACGCTCGTGCTCGCGGACGTGCCGGGCAGCCGCGAGGTCGACGGCGCCGCGCGCGAACACCTCGCGCGCGACGAAGTGCTGCGCGCGCACGCGGTGGTCTATCTCACCGCGGGCGACCTCACGCGCGCGCAGGACGCGGAACTCGCCTGGCTTGCCTCGTTCGGAAAGCCGCTGCTGCTCGCTCTCAACAAGTCCGACCTCTACGAGCCCGCCGAGCGCGCGGCCCTGCTCGGGCGGCTGCGCGAGCGCAGTGGCGCGCGCGCCGCCGCGATCGTCGCGATCAGCGCGGGTGGGCGTGAACGCTTCGAGCGCGTGCTCGCCGACGGACGCCGCGAATCGGTCGAGCGCGAACGCCTGCCGCAGGTGGAAGCGCTGCTCGATGCATTGACCGCGCAGGTCGCACCGGGCGCCGCTGCGCTCGAGCCCGCGCGCGAAGCGGCGGTGCTGGCCGAAGTCGGCCGCCGCAGCGACGCGCTCGCGCGCGCGGCCGCCGAACGCGAATCCGCCGCGGCGGTGGCGAACTGGACGCGTCGGGCGATCGTCGGCGCGCTCGCAGCGGTCGCGCCCGGCAGCGACATCCTGATCCAGGGCGCGCTCGGCACCGGCCTCGTGCGCGACCTTGCGCGCATCCATGGCGTGCCCGTGCGCGAGATCGACATCGACGCCCTGCTCTCGCGGGTCGGGCTCACCGTGCGCAACACCACCGCGATCGTGCTCGCGATCGCGGGCAACGCGCTGAAGGCATTCCCGGGCCTCGGCACGCTCGGCGGCGGCCTGCTTCACGCGGTCGCCTACGGCCTCGTGTTCGACAGCCTCGGTCGCGCGCTGTCGCTGACGCTGGCCGAACATGCCACGCTCGATCCGGTCGACATCGAGACGCGCGTGCGTGCATTGCTGGCCGAGCCCGCGCGCGAGCGCGTCGAACGTGTCGCGCGGCTCGCGCTCGAGGCTGCGCGCACGAGCCGGCGCGACGAGCGGCCCGACTGACATGAACTCGGTGTTCACGCGGCGCTGCTGGCGCGCCCGGCGGGATTTTGCCAAGCTGGCGACATGCGCGATGCCACGCTTCGGATGGATCGGTACGTGCGGAAGCCATTCGGCGGCCGCGCGGTGAAGGTCGGTCTCGCGCTGGCCTTCGGCGCGGCCTTCGCCTCGCTGCCGACCCGCGCGCGCGCCGACGACTGGCGCTTCGACCTGGTCCACAGCCAGGTCTGGTTCACGGCCTCGCACCAGGGTTTCTCGCATCCGCAGGGACGCCTGCGCATCGCGCAGGGCTGGTTCCGCTTCGATCCCGACGACTGGCGATCGGCCGCGGTCGACGTCGTGCTCGACGTCGCCTCGGCCGATCTCGGCGACGAGGGCTGGAACAAGGCGCTGCGCTCCGGCGCGCTGCTCGACGCAGGCCGACGCCCGACCGCGCGTTACGCGAGCCGCTCGGTCGAGCGCAGCGGCGAGCGCAGCGGCGTGATCCATGGTGAACTCGAGCTGCGCGGACGACGCGTGCCGGTCGACGTGGCGTTCACGCTCAACCGCATCGGCAACGATCCCTACGCATTCGGTCGCAAGGCCGGCTTCTCCGCGAGCGCGCGGCTCGCGCGCGCCGATTTCGGCATCGACCGTTACCAGGACGTGATCGGCGCGACGATCGAGCTGCGCTTCGAGATCGAAGGCATCGCCGACCGCGATGCCGGACCGCAAACCACGACCCGCGAGGACCACGATGGCGATCAGGAGTGATGCGAACCACTGGGGCAGCCTCGCGAAGTTCTTCCACTGGAGCGTGGTGCTGCTGATCCTCGCGCAGGGCATCCTCGGCCTCGTGATGGTCGAACTGCCGCGCAAGCCCGACGTGGTCGCGGTGTACACGTTCCACAAGTCGCTCGGGCTCACGATCTTCGCGCTCGCGTTGCTGCGGCTCCTCTGGCGGTTGTTCGATCCGCGGCCCGCCGATCCGCCCACGATGCCGCACTGGCAGGGCATCGCGGCACGCCTCGGCCATGCCCTGCTCTACGTGCTGCTGTTCGCGGTGCCGCTTTCGGGCTGGCTGTTCGATTCGGCCACCGGCCTGCGACCGCTCTACTGGTGGGGACTGGTGAAGATGCCGAGCCTGACCGGCGGGCCGCAACGCGACCTGCGGGAAGCCGCGGAAGAGACGCACGAACTGCTGTTCTGGATCCTCGTCGCGGTCGCCGCCGGCCACGCCGCGGCCGCGCTCTGGCACCACGTCCATGATCGGGACGGCGTCCTGCGCCGGATGCTTCCGGGCCGCGCCCGTTCCGCCCCGCCCTGACCGAAGGAGAACCCACATGCTGCGCATCCTGATGCTCGCCTTGCTGCTGCTTCCGCTCGCCGCGCACGCGCGGGAATGGCGCGTCGATCCGGCCGCGAGTTCGCTCGGCTTCAAGGGCACTTACCAGGGCGATCCGTTCGAAGGCCGCTTCAAGGCGTTCGACGCGACGATCCGCTACGACGCGAACCAGCTCGCCGACGCGAAGTTCGACGTGTCGGTCGATCTCGCGAGCGTCGATACCGAAAGCGCCGAGCGCGACGACACGCTCGCAGGCAGCGACTTCTTCGACACCGGCCGGTTCCCGAAGGCGCGCTTCGTGACCGAGTCGTTCGCCCGCGGCGCCGACGGCGGCGTCGTCGCCCATGGCAAGCTCACGATCCGCGACCGGACGCAGCCGGTCACGCTGAAGGTCGCGTTCGTCGAACGCGGAGGCAGTGCGACGCTCGATGTCGACACCGTGCTGCGACGCGCGGATTTCGGCCTTGGAAGCGGCAGCGACTGGTCCGATGTCGGCGCCGAGGTGCCTGTGCACGGCCACCTCGTGCTGGTCGCGCAATGACGCCGCGCGTCGCGCGTCGCGCATGAACGCGGCGCAGGCGCTGTGGCGGCGGGCGCGCGAGTTGCTCGAGCGCGCGCGTGCCGGCGCCACGACCCCCGGATCGGCCACGCCGCCCACGCACCACGACGGCGCGGTCGCGAGCCTGCGCGCGTTGCTCGACGACCCGCAGATCCCGACCGCGGTTCGCAGCGGGCTCGCGGCGGAGTTCGCGCGGCTCGAATCGATGCTCGCGCGGCTCGAGCGCGGTGAACTGCATATCGCGGTCTTCGGTCGCGTCAGCGTCGGCAAGTCCGCGCTCGCGAATGCGCTGCTCGGCGAAGACGCCTTCACCGTCGGCGTGCTGCACGGGACGACGCGCGAGGCGACCCAGCGCAGCTGGCGCGAGGTCGCGGGCAGCGGCGTGCACCTGATCGACACGCCCGGCATCGAGGAGCTCGACGGCGAAGACCGCGAGCGGCTCGCGTTCGACGTCGCCGCTGTCAGCGATCTCGTCGTGTTCGTCGTGGACGGCGACATGACCCAGCGCGAGCGCGAGGCGCTGCAGCTGCTCGGCCGCACCGAACGCCCCGTGCTGCTCGCGCTGAACAAGGTCGACCGCTACGGCGAGGACGAACGCGAACGCCTGCTCGAACGCCTGCGCGAACACGCGCGCGGGATCGTGCACGCGGAGGACGTCGTGGCGATCTCGGCGCAGCCGGCGCCGCACAAGCGCGTGCGCGTCGACGCCGCTGGCCGCGAACAGATGGAACTCGTCGACCAGATGCCCGACCTCGACGCGCTGCGCGCGCGGCTGGCCGCGGTGCTCGAACGCGAGGGCCGCACGCTCGCGGCGCTCAATGCGAGCCTGTTCGCAGGCCGCCTCAGCGACCAGGTGGCGCTGCGCATCGCGGAGGCGCGGCGCGAGCTCGCCGATACGCTGATCCGCCAGTACTGCATCGCGAAAGCCGTCGCGGTCGCGTTGAACCCGGTGCCGGTCGCCGACCTGCTCGCGGCCGGTGCGCTCGATGCGGCGCTCGTGATGCATCTCGGGCGCGTGTACGGACTGCCGCTCACGAAGTCCGAGGCGGGCTCGCTGATCGCGGTGATCTCGGCGCAACTCGCCGCGCTGATGGGCGCGATCTGGGGCGTGCACCTGGTCGCCTCGGCGCTCAAGGGCATGAGCGCGGGACTGTCGACGATGGTGACCGCGGGCGCACAGGGCGCGCTCGCCTGGTACGCGACGGCGCTGGTCGGGCGCGCGGCCGAGAAGTACCTCGTCGCCGGGAAATCCTGGGGCGAGCACGGCCCGAAGACCGTCGTGCGCGGCATCGTCGAGAGCCTCGACCGCGATTCGATCCTGCGTGAAGCGCGTGGCGAGATCCTGCGCCGCCTGCGCGGCTGAACCAGGCCCCGCTGGCCGCCCGTGGGCGGGCGCCGGCAGTCCGTGATGTCCGTCACGCCCCGGGAGTGAAATGCGGCGCGGCAGTCAGGCGATGCCCGCGCCACAGTGCACCCACGCGGCCCGAGGCGGGAATCGCGCAACGGTGGACGGCTGTCCGTGACCCCCTGCGCGTCGCGTTCGCCGACGGCCTCGACGGGCGGATGGCACATCGAGGTGCCGTCCCGCGTTGACCATGGCATTGCGCGCGCCATCCGGTGCGCTTGAGGGGGACGAGATGGACCATGCACACAACCTCGCCGGCATCGCGATCGCCTGCGCCACGCTGCTCGCGCCTTCGGCGCAGGCGCGCGACGGCGACCTCGACCCGGGCTTCGGCACCCATGGCGTGACGGTCGTCGAGCTGGGGGCGACCTCCGCGGCCCTGGGCCTCGCGTTGGCGCCGGATGGGCGCATCGTGCTCGGCGGCACGATCGAGACGGTCGCGACCGGCTCCGACTTCGCGGTCGCGCGCCTGACGCGCGACGGCATTCCGGATTCCGCCTTCAGCTTCGACGGCTGGACCACGGCGGCGATCGGCAGCGGAAACGCCTTCGACGGCTCGCTCAACACGATCGTGCAGTCCGACGGCAAGATCGTCGTGATCGGCGAGGGACCGGACACCGGCGTGGTCCCCGACGACAGCGATTTCAAGCTCGCGCGCTTCAACGCCGACGGCACGCTCGACACGAGCTTCAGCGGCGACGGCAAGGCGTTCGTCGAGTTCAACCTCGGAGGCAACAACGAGGACCGGGCGCTCGACGGCGTGCAACTCGCGAACGGCAAGCTCGTCGTGGTCGGGACGGCCGCCGTGGCGCCGGACGACTCCGACATCGCCGTCGTGCGCCTGAATGCGGACGGGAGCCGCGACACCGGCTTCGACGCCGACGGACGCCTGACCTTTTCGTTCGACCTCGACCCGACCTTCCGCAGCGAAATCGCGAGCAGCGTCGCGATCGATGGCGCAGGCAACATCGTCATCGCCGGCGCCGTCCCCAACGGCGGCCTCAGCGCGCACGACTTCGCGATCGCACGGCTGCTTCCGAACGGCACGCTCGATCCGAACTTCGGCGGCGACGGGCGCGTGACGGTCGCGTTCGACCTCGGCGGAACGCTGGAAGACACCGCGCTCGAGCTCGAGATCGCCCCGGACGGGTCGATCTTCGTGAGCGGCGGCGTCAAGGCCAGCGGTTACGATTTCGCCGTCGTGAAGCTGCAGCCCGACGGAACGCCGGACCCGAGTTTCGGCACCGGCGGCAGGGCGACCGTCGCGTTCGACCTCGGCGGCAGCAACGACGACATCGCCTATGGCGGCGCGCTGCAGCCGGACGGCAAGTTCGTGTTCGTCGGATTCGCAGGCGACCCCGCACCCGACATCGCGCTTGCACGGCTTGGCCTCGACGGCCAGCTGGACCCGAGTTTCGGCTTCGCCGGCAAGCGCATGCTCCCGCTCGACATCGGCGGCAACCTGTTCGATGCGGGCGTGCGCGGTCGCATCCAGGACGGATACCTCGTCATCGGCGGCGTCGCGGCGACCGCGAGCGCGGATTCGAACTTCATGGCTGCGCGCATCATCATCGATACCGTGTTCGAGGACGGCTTCGACTGACCGCACCCGGGCGCCGGACGGCGCGATGCCGCTGGATCGCCGCGGCGGCGGTCGGTCCACGCATCGCGGCTTCGGCCGCTCCCGCATCCGCTGCCGCTATACACCGCTGCGCACGAACGCGCGCACGCTGCCCGGGTCGAACGGCCAGTCCAGTTCGCGTCCGCCCTCTTCGTCGCGCAGCACCGGCACGCGCGCGCCGTATCGATGTTCGCGCGTGCCATCGTCGTCGATCCACACCGTTTCGAACTCGGGTGCGTGCGCGGCCGCGAGCACCGCGAGCGCCTGGTCGCACAGCGGGCACTCGTCGCGCTGGAACAGCGTCAGGCGCATGGATCGGGCTCGTTCAGGGCTGCGCGAGGCATGCGCGCGGGTGCAGCGTAGAATAGCGGTTCATCCACCAGATTCCGCACCATGGCCGTCAGCGTCTTCGACCTGTTCAAGATCGGCATCGGACCCTCGTCCTCGCACACGGTCGGGCCGATGCGCGCGGCCGCGCGCTTCGTCGAGCGCTGGCTCGCGGAGAGCGGCGAGTTGCACCGGGTCGCGCGCATGCGCGCCGAGGTGTTCGGATCGCTGGCGCTGACCGGGCGTGGGCACGGCACCGACAAGGCCGTGCTGATGGGCCTCGAGGGCCACTGGCCGAACGAGATCGACCCCGACCTGATCCCGGCTGCGCTCGAGCGCATCCGAACGAGCAAGCGCGTGCGCCTGCATGGCGAGCACGAGATCATGTTCGACGAGAAACGCGACCTCGTGATGAACAAGCGCCAGAAGCTGCCGTTCCACACCAACGGCATGCGCTTCACCGCGTACGACGCGGCCGACGGGGTCATCGCGACGCGCGACTACTACTCGGTCGGGGGCGGATTCGTCGTGAACGAGGACGAAGCCGCCGAAGACCGCATCGTCGCGGACGAGACGCCGCTCGCGCATGCGTTCCATTCGGGCGACGAATTGCTGCGCCACTGCGCGGACAAGCGCATGACGATCGCGGCCCTGATGTACGAGAACGAGCAGGCCTGGCGTACACGCGCGGAGATCGACGCGGGCCTCGACGAACTCTGGCGCGCGATGCAGTCCTGCGTCGCACGCGGGATCCGCTCGCCCGGCACGCTGCCGGGCGGCCTGCACGTGGGACGCCGTGCACCGGCGCTGCACGCGGAGCTTTCGGCGCGACCGGAAGCCGCGATGCGCGATCCGCTGACGACGCTGGACTGGGTCAACCTCTACGCGCTCGCGGTCAACGAGGAGAACGCCGCGGGCGGGCGCGTCGTGACGGCTCCGACCAACGGCGCGGCGGGCATCATCCCCGCGGTCGGGCATTACTACGAGCGCTTCATCCCGGGCGCGAACCAGCAGGGCATCCGGGACTACCTGCTGACCGCAGGCGCGATCGGCATCCTGTACAAGGAGAACGCATCGATCTCGGGCGCCGAAGTCGGCTGCCAGGGCGAGGTCGGCGTCGCCTGCTCGATGGCCGCGGCGGGCCTCACCGCGGCGCTCGGCGGCAGCTGCAGCCAGGTCGAGAACGCCGCCGAGATCGGCATGGAGCACAACCTCGGCCTCACCTGCGACCCGATCGGCGGGCTCGTGCAGATTCCGTGCATCGAGCGCAATGCGATGGGTTCGGTCAAGGCGATCAATGCAAGCCGCATGGCGATGCGCGGCGACGGCAAGCACAAGGTCAGCCTCGACAAGGTGATCAAGACGATGCGCGACACCGGCCGCGACATGCAGGACAAGTACAAGGAAACCTCGCGCGGCGGCCTCGCGGTCAACGTGATCGAGTGCTGACGCGCGACACGATCCCGCCGGCAGGCTTGACACCGCAGCTCGACCCGCGCTCCTCGCACGCTCGCGTACGGCGACCGGGCGCGCTGCGCGCGTGCAGCCTACCAGGCAACGCTCGGTCGGTTCGACGGGCTGTTGCCGATGTCCAGCGTCGCGACCAGCGGCAGGTGGTCGGACGCAATGCGCGCGATGCGGCTGCGATGCACGTCGAGCGCGAGCAGCACGGCGGCCGGCGCGACGAGGATGCGGTCGAGCGCGGCGAGCGGGAACGGCGAAGGAAACGTCGCGGGCGCGCGGGCGCGACCGAACGCGGCCTCGAATCGCGCGAGCGCGCGCGACCGCCACGCGTTGAAGTCGCCGAGCAGCACGGTCGGCTCCCGTCCCGCTTCGCCGAGCACGGCGTCGAGACGCGTGAGCTGCGATTCCCGTTCGGCGCGGCCGAGGCCGAGGTGGGTCGCGACCACGCGCAGCCTTCCCGCGGCGCCGGCATCGACGACGAGGTCGACCGCGTTGCGCGGCTCGCGGCGGTCGCAGGCGAGATCGATGCACGCGCTCGCGAGCACCGGCAGGCGGCTCAGGACCACGTTGCCGAAATCGCAGCCGAACTTGCTGAAGGTCGGCATCGCAATGCCGCGCGCGCCGGCTGCCTGCTCGAGGCGAGCGAGCATGTCGAACGCACGGCGCGAGCCGAATTCCTGCAGCGCGACGATGTCTGCATCGAGCTCTTCGAGCACGCGCGCGATGCGCGCGGGCGCGAAGCGGCCGTCCAGGCCGACGCCCGCGTGCATGTTCCAGGTCGCGATGCGCAGTTTCACGCGTGCCTGGCGTTGCGGCGCCGCTGCCATGCGCGCGCGCCGAACGCGAATGCAACCAGCAGCGCGAGCGCCGTCGCGAGGAGCAGCCATGCGAGCGGATGCGGGTCGACGAGCACCGCGAGCGCGCGATCGACGAACACTGCGTACAGGATGATGCCGGGCGCCATGCCGAGCGCGGTGCCCACGAGATAGTCGATCCTCCGCACGCGCGCGACGCCCGACACGAATCCGACCACGCTGTACGGCGCGATCGGCACGATTCGCACGATCGCGATCGCGAGCAGGCCGTGGCCCACGATGCGCCTGCGCAAGCGCTCGCCTCGCTCGCCGAACCCGGCCAAGGCGGTGTCCGGCGGCAGCCGGCGCCCGAGTTCGTGCACGACCCAGGCGCTCAGCACCGACCCCGCGAGCGCGACCACGCCCCCGACGATCGGGCCGAACGCGACGATGCTCGCCGCGATCAGCAGGTTCACCGGGAACACCACGAGGCCGCCGATCGCGAAACACGCGAGCGCGAGCAACGGCGCCGGCGGCCAGCGACCGAAGCGCGCTGCCGCGTCGAGCAGGCCCGCTGCGTCGGGCCAGTCGAGGCCTGGATCCATCGCCCACGCGGCGATCGCCGCGATCACGAGCGCGAGCATCGCGACCGTGGCCAGCGCCGCCCTCGCGCGCGCGTCAGCCGCCGTCGCCGTCGCACGCCGCTGCGCCATGGCGCGCCTCAGAGCAGGCCTTCGATCGGCAGCATGCGCGCGATGCGCACCTGCCAGCGCTTCCAGGCGCTTGCGCCGGGCTCGCTGTCGTAACGTCGCGCTTCACCGCCTTGCGCGCGTTCGATCCATTGCAGCACTCGCCGGTCGGAACGGCCGCCTGGGCGCGGCTCGTAGACCACTTGCCAGGCATTCGCCGGCGCGCTCGCCTGCGCGTAGTAGGCTTCGATCGCGACGCCGAGCTCGGGGCTGTCGACGATCACGCCGAGTTCCGTGTTGAGGTGGCGCGATCGGGGGTCGAAGTTCATCGAGCCGATGAAGACGCGCTGGCCGTCGATGACCAGCGCCTTCGAATGCAGGCTCACGCCGGATGAGCTGCCGTAGGCGTTGGATGTTTCCTGTCCACTCACGGGCCGGAACTCGTGGAGCTCCGCGCCGGCCTCGAGCAGGGGGATGCGATAGCGCGCATAGCCCGAATGGACCGCCGCCTCGTCGGTGGCCGCGAGCGAGTTGGTCAGCGCGCGGACGGCGACGCCACGCGCGAGCAGCGCGGCCAGCAGCGCCTCGCCGTCCTTGCCGGGGATCAGGTAGGGCGACACGATCACGACACTGCGCTGCGCAGCATCGAGCACGCGCCGCAGGCTGCGGTCGATGTGGGCGACGGACCGGTCCTCGTCCGGGTCGACCTTGTCCGGGTCGTCGACGACGACCGCGGCTTCACCCCACAGCCAAGGTCCCTTGCGATCGGCGCTCGGGCCATTCGGCAGATCGAACGAGAGGGCCTGCGCGTAGTCGCTTTCGCTGAACGCGCGTGCGTCGCGCGCGAGCGCGGCACGCTGGCTCGCGAGGTCGCCACGGTCGGCCTTCTCTCCGGTGTACGCGCGCACCGGGAACGCGGCTTCGCTGTTCCAGTAGCGATCGAATGCCGCCGCGAGCTGCGGCACGACCGGGCCGATCGAAAGCACGTCGAGGTCGCGGAAGAACACGTCGTCGCCGACGTCGTAGTACGCGTCTCCGATGTTGCGTCCGCCGATGATCGCCTGCATGCCGTCGACGATGAACGACTTGTTGTGCATGCGCCGGTTCAGGCGCGCGCCCTCGAGCACGAACTGCCCGGCCTTGGCCAGCATCGAACGGTGCCGGAAGCGGAACGGGTTGAACAGCCGCACCTCGATGCGCTCGTGCGCGTCGAGCGCGTCGAGCAGTTGGTCTTCCTTGACGATGTCGATGTCGTCGAGCAGCACGCGCACGCGCACGCCGCGGTCGGCCGCGGCCAGAAGCCGCTGCGCGACGAGGCGCCCGGTCGCGTCGTTGAAGTAGATGTAGTACTGCAGGTCGATCGAATGACGCGCGTGGTCGATCATCACGATGCGGCTCATCAGCGCGTTCTGGTTGCCGACCAGCAGCCGGAAGCCCGACTTGCCCGCATGCGCGTCGACCTCGGCCTGCACATAGCGCGTGGTCGCGGTGTCGACCTTCGGCGGCAGCGATTCGCTCGGGAACTTGGGATAGCCGGTGCGCAGCGTCGCGCACGCTGCGAGCGCCAGCAGGCAAGCGGCCATCAGGGCGCGGGCGGCGAGGCGCGCGATCGGGGTTCGGGTCATCGCGCGATGATCAGGCGCGGATGCCGGCTGCGGTCTGAACGGAATCGGGAGGCGGGCGGACTCAGGACATGGATGTTGCGCAAGCGACGCCGGTCGCGCGCCACGTGATCGGGATCCCGTGGCACGGCTTCGACCGTGATCGATCGTGCCAGGAGCTCGCGGCTGAAGCCGATCCCACAAGAACCGTGTTGGCGCTCTTTCGCGGGTATCGGGTGAGGCGACCTGCGCTCGCGCCGCGCCCGCAAAAAAAAAGCGACGCCCGAGGGCGTCGCCTGGAATCCCGCAAGGCCTCCGGCGCAGGGGCCGGAGGCCGCGTTGCTTACGGTGCAGCCTGGATGCGGATGTCGTCGTAGTACACGGCGCTTGCGCCGTTCGCGAACAGGTCGATCGCTCCGATGTTCAGGATGCCCGGCACGCCCTGCGCCGGGTACTGCTGCGTCCACGAGCCGCTGAACACCACGTTGCCGTTGTAGGTGAACGTCTGCAGGTCGTTGTCGAGGTCGACGTCGAGCTGCAGGTCCACCCACTGGCCGGTCACCATCGGCGTGTTGCCCTGGTTGGCGCCACTCGGCTCATTGGCGACCGTGCCGGTCGCGCTGTCGAAAATCACCTGCGTCGACCAGCTGATCACGCTGGTGTCGGTGTCCGAATACACGTTCTGGAAGATGAAGTAGGACTGCCCGGTGAAACCGACCGGGATGAACTGCTTCGCCGTGATCGTCCAGGCGCCGCTCGTGTAGCCCGAGAACTCGTGGACGAGGTCGGCCGTGGTGGCGATTTCGATCGAGTTCGGCGCACTCGAGCTCTGCGAGTCGACCACGGTCGCTCCAGCGCCCGCATCGTTCGCCCAGCCCTTCCAGCCGCCCTGGCCGTGCACGTTGCTGCCGGCGACGTAGCTGTCGAAGTCCTCGAAGAAGCCACCGGTGTCGGCGCCATCGAAGCCGTCGGCGAAGATCACGTCTTCGATCGGCCCGGTGCCGGTGCCGCGCACGGCCACGGTCAGGTGCTGGTCGGGCGACTGGCCCGCGTTCTCTTCGAGCACGACGTTGCCGAACACGATGTCCGTCAGCGTGGTGGTCGGCGAGGCGGTGAACGTCACCTCCTGCGTCGCCCCCGGCGCCAGCGTGAACGTCGACGGCGACGCTTCCACGACGACCGTCGCGGCGATGTCGGACGAGACGTTCCACGTGCCCTGGGTCGAGAGCTGGTTCTTGAACGTACGCGTCCAGGTGCAGGTCGGGGTGCAGGTGAGGTTGCGCAGCGACGGGATGTTCAGCGCCTTGATGTTGACGCTGCCGCCGGTCGGGTTCGAGTTGAGGTAGTTCGCGATGCTCTCGTCCAGCGTGAGGCCGGCGAGCGCCGCCTTGGTCAGGTCGACGCGGCCGCTGCCGACATCGTCGATGTTCCAGGCGGTGGTGCCGTCTTCCTGCGTGCCGCTTGCATTGGTCGCGGTCGTCATCAGCGCGGACTTCACCTCGCTGACCGTCCATGCCGGATTCACCGAGCGCACCAGCGCCGCGGCGCCTGCCGCGTGCGGACCGGACATCGAGGTGCCGCTCATGAAGCCGTACTGGCCGCTGGTGTCGTCGAGCGCCGCATAGATGTTCACGCCCGGCGCGGTGATGTCCGGCTTGGTGAGATCGGCCAGCGGGGCCGGCGTCGGGCCGCGGTAGCTGAAGTCGGCCAGCACGTCGCCCTGCGTCGCACCGATGCCGACCGGGCTCACGTCCGCGGTCGTGTTCGGGTTGTTCGCATTCACGAACGCGATCAGCGCGTCACCGGTGGCCTGGCTGCCGATGCTGAAGGCGGGCACCACCGGCGCGCCGGTGGTGTCCATGCTGATCGAGCCAGGCTGGTTGTTCGCGATCACGACCATCTGCGCGCCTGCGGCGAACGCATTGGTGATCTTCTCGGTGAAGGCGCAGGTGCCGCGACGGATCAGCGCGACCGAACCGGTGAAGGTGCCCGCAGGGATGCCGCCGCTGGCGGTGCAGCCTTCGATGTTGGTCGGATAGGTCTTGAGCGGCTCGCCCGCGTAGGTCGGCGTCGACGAGGCCGGCGTGGTGCTGCCGGGCGTCAGCGGGATGTTCTGGATCTCGGGATCGGGCGTGCCCGGGCCGACGACGCTGAGGCTCGGGCCGATCAGTTCGTCCTGCGTCGACGCCGCGACCGTCATGACCCACGGGCCGCGATGGTTGACGCGACCGATCACGGTCGGGTCCGCCTGCGTGTTGTTGCCCGCCGAGGCGGCGACGAGGATGTCGGCCTCGACCGCGTCGAGGAAGCGGCGATCATTGTCGGCCCACGGCGAGGTGCCGCCCGAGATCGAGAAGTTCAGCACGTCGGCGCCGTCGCTGATCGCGTTCTCGATGCCCGCGACGATGTCCGCGCCACCGCAGCTGTTGGTCTGGCAGACCTTGTAGTGGTTGATCGCGGCGCACGGCGCGACACCCGACATGGTGCGACCGTTCGGCAGCGCCGGGGCCGGGACCGCGGTGTTGTCGAGCGTATTGCCCGCGACCGTGCTCGAGGTGTGCACGCCGTGGCCGAAGCCCGGGTTCGCTTCCGGGGTCGGGCCGTTGCAGATGCCGCCCGTGCTCGTGCTGCAGTCGGCGGCGTCGAGCTTCGGGTTGGCACCGTCGAAACCGCAGGCGGCGTCATTCGCGAACGAAGGGTGGTCGGCGTTGGTGCCGCCATCGAGCACCGCGGCGACGATGCCCTCGCCGGTCGTGCCGGTGTTGGTCGGCGTAGCGGTGCCGTCCCAGATCTTGTCGGCGCCGATGAAGACCGGGCCACGATAGGTGTCGAGATGTTCGACGCCAGCCGCGCGCACCGCCTTGACGCCGGGCAGGCGCGCGATCGCCGCAGCCTCGGCGCCGTTCATCACGGCAGCGACGCCGTTCTGCGTGACCGAGTAGCTGTGCGTCACGTCGAGCGGGCGTCCGATCGTGGACTGGATCGTCGCGAGGTAGGCTTCGCGCTGCGCGGCGAGGAAGTCCTTGTACTCGAGCGCCGACGGGCTGTTCGCATCGAGCTTGCGCTGGTTGAGCGCGCGCGGTGCAGTCGCCTGGATGCCGCGCACGTCACCGGTGTAGTGCAGCAGGCCGGCGTCGACGAAGGTGACGATGTAGACCTCTGCGGCAGCGGACGGGGCCGTGGCCGCCGACTTGGCGTAAGGCGCCTGGGCCGCGTGCACGGCCGGCAGGCCGATGGCGCTGACGAAAGCCAGGCTGACGGCGGCAGCGAGGGACTTGGTACGGAGCGGCTTCCCCATCTTTGTGTCTCCAGAAAAATTCGTGTGCGATGACTTCGATGGACGCGAAAAAAGAGCGATGCATCTCCCCCATCGGGGAGGCGCATCCGCCGGGTGAGCTTGCAAGTGAACTTGCGCTGAGCAACGTGCGGCCAACCGTTTATAGCACCGGTTGAAGCGACGCGCCAAGCGTCTGCAGGCGTATTTTCCTGAATCGAAACGAGGCTCGGCGGATGACGCGGCGCACCAATACGCAGGCGGATGGATAGCCATGGGGCGTGCGCCCCGCGGCTGCGCGCAACAGCGCGGAATCGCTCGCGCGATGGCGTCGGGTCAAGCGTCGCAAGGGCTGGCGGGGACGTCGAAGAACGTACGCACGACCGCTGCGTCGTGCGTGCGCGGCAACGGTGGCAGGCTCGCGAGGAACAGGCGTCCATAGCCACGTCCGGTCAGGCGCGGGTCGCAGAGCATCAGCACGCCGCGGTCGTGCACGTCGCGGATCAGTCGCCCGGCACCCTGCTTGAGCGCGATCACCGCGTTCGGCACCTGCCAGTCCGCGAACGGATTGGCACCTGCTTCGCGCAGCGCATCGAGTCGCGCGACGAGCACGGGATCGTCGGGCGCTGCGAACGGCAGCTTGTCGATCACGACGAGGCTGAGCGCCTCGCCGACGACGTCGACGCCTTCCCAGAAGCTCGCGGCGCCGAGCAGCACGCCATTGCCCGAAGTGCGGAACGCGTCGAGCAGCCGGTTGCGCGGTGCGCTGCCCTGCACGAACAACGGGAACGGCACGCGCGCAGGCAACAGTTCCGCCGCCCGACGCAGCGCGCGGTGCGACGTGAACAGCAGGAACGCGCGCCCGTGCGATGCTTCGAGCACGGGCACCACCGCGTCGACGACGCGTTCGACGTAGTCCGGCGCGGACGGTTCGGGCAGTCCCTTCGGCAGGTAGGCGAGCGCCTGGCGCGCATAGTCGAACGGACTCTCGAGCGCGAGTTCGACCGGATCCTCGAGCCCGAGCTGGCGCGAGAAGTGCGTGAACCTTCCAGCCACCGACAGCGTCGCCGAGGTGAAGATCCAGCTCGCCCTGCTCTGCGCACGCAGTTCGCGCAGGGGCCTCGAGATGTCGAGCGGCGTCGCGTGGAACGAGAACCCATGCGCGCCGAGTTCGTACCAGTGCACCGCGTCGCGCGCATCGCCATCGACGAGTTGCTCGAGGCGCGCGCCCTGCTCGCCCGCGCGCTCGGCCACGCCCGCCAGTCCGCGGCTGCGCTCTGCATGCGTATCGAGTGCCTGCGCGAGCGCACCGAGCGCGTCACGCAGCCCCGTCAGTTCCTGCCGCACGTCCGCGTCGTTCTCAGCGACGACGAAGGCGGCCTTGGCCGGGAACCGGTCCAGCGCGAGGCGCAGGCGCCGCACTGCTGCGTTCAAGGCATCGACGAGCGGTTGCAGCAACGCGAGCGCGCCGCTGACACCCGCGCATTCGGCCTGCACGTCGGCGGCGAGCTCGGTGAGCTGGCGCGCCGACAACGTGACCGAGAAGAACTGGCCCGCCAGTTCGGGGATCTGGTGTGCCTCGTCGAGGATGAACGCATGCGCGCCAGGCAGGATCTCGCCGAAACCTTCCTGCTTGATCGCGAGGTCCGCGAACAAGAGGTGGTGGTTGACGATCACGAGGTCGGCTTCCTGCGCCGCGCGACGCGCCTTCACCACGAAGCACTCGGCGTACATCGGGCAGTCGCTGCCGAGGCAGTTATCGGTGGTCGAGGTCACGCGCGGCCACAGCGGCGAATCCTCGGCGATCGCGGCGAGCTCGGCGCGATCGCCCGACTGCGTGCGGCGCGACCAGGCATGGATCGCCTGCAGGTCCGCGGCCTGTTCGCGGCTCGCATGGCGACCTTCCTTGTGCGCCTGCTCGAGCCGATGCAAACACAGGTAGTTCGCGCGCCCCTTGAGCAGCGCGGCCGCGAGGCGCGCACCGAGCACCTGGCGCACCTGCGGCAGGTCGCGATGGAACAACTGGTCCTGCAGCGTCTTGGTGCCGGTCGAGATGATCACGCGCTTGCCCGACATCAGCGCCGGCACGAGGTAGGCGTAGGTCTTGCCGGTGCCGGTGCCGGCTTCGGCGACCAGCACCTGCCGCTCCGCGATCGCTTCCTCGACCGCCGCCGCCATCGCCTGCTGCGCCGCGCGCGGCGCGAAGCCCGGCACCTCGCGCGCGAACGGGCCGTCGGGACCGAGGAGGTCTGACGCCTGGGTCACTGCGTGACCCGGGAATGGCGAACCGGGAATGGGGAATGGGGAAGCACGCGCCGCGGGCTTGCAGCGACATTGCGTGAAACGATGCGACGTGCACCCGGAACCCCATGTCCGACCGCGTGCCCACGATTCGATTGTGCGGACGCTCGAGCCATTCCCTATTCCTTGTTCCTATTTCCCCGCCGATTCACATCCTCAGCCGCGGCGCGACCCGGCATTGCGCGAGGCGCTTGCGCGCTTGCGCGGCGGTCGGTTCGTCTTTGAGCGCGGTGCGCGCCTCGACCACGGTCTGCCAGTTGCGCGCGCAGAGCGTGCCGACGCGCGGGCCGTGTTCGAAGCTTTCGAGCGCGAAACGTTCGGCGTCGGCCCACTTTCCCTGAAGGATCGCGAGTTCGGCGCGATATTGCAGGATGTCGGGCGCCGTGGGTTCGAGCGCGAGCGCCAGATCGCAGTGCTCGACCGCCTCGCCCGGACGCGCGGCTTTCTCCGCCGCGCGTGCACGCGCGAGCGCACCGTCGATCGCGGCGTCGCGCAGCGGCTGCACCTGCACGGCCGAGTCGAGCGATTCGCCCGCGGCGCGGATCGCGGCGAGGGCCGCCGCGGGTTGCGGTGCGGGCGACGCGTCGTCGCCGGGCGAGTCCGAACCGGTATGCGCGCACGCCGCGAGCGCGATCGCACAGAGGGCGCAGGAAAGGATCCGCGCCACGCGCGCGGTCGGCAGGAAACGGAAGCGGGTCGTCATTTCGATCGTTCGCATCGCGAAAGGGAGACAGGGATCGGCGGACGCCCATCGGGCACCGCCGCGACCCTCCATTCTCGCATGCCGGTCGCGCCCGGCCTCTGAACGCGGCGATGCGACCCCTCCAGCGTTCGCATCACTCGCGTTCGCCACCGAAGAATTCGCGCAGTCGGTCGATCGGGCAATGTTCGGTTTCGCGCGGCGCGTAACCGGCCACGAACGGCAATTCGCGCGCGCCGCTGCACGCCGCATCGGTGCGCTTGCCCGACTGAGGCGCGATCCAGGCGAACTCGAGCCCTTCGCGCGAGGAATCGAGCGGCGCGGTCGGCAGGCGTCGCATCAGTTCGATCCAGACGCGCAGCGCGCCGGTCGATCCGAACAGCGGCGTCGGCTTGTTGTCGTCGCGACCGACCCAGGCGACCGCGAGCGTGTCGCCGGTGAAGCCAGCGAACCACGAATCGCGCTGGGTGTCGCTGGTGCCGGTCTTGCCCGCTGCATGCAGCCAGCCCAGTCCTGCCGCATCGATCGCGCGCGCGGTGCCGGTGGCAGCCACCTGCTGCATGGCCCAGGTCACGAGCCTTGCCGCGTCGGCGTAGTCGCCCGCGCCCGGCTTCACCCCGTAGCGCGACAAGGGCCGGCCCTGCGCATCGAGCAGGCCGCGCACTGCGCGCAACGGCAGTGCGTGGCCGTCCGCCGCGAGGTACTGGTAGAGACGGGCGACATCGAACGGTGCGAGTTCCACCGCGCCGAGCAGCATCGAGGGATTCGGATTGATCGCGCGACCAAGCCGGAACGATTCGAGGAAGCCGCGCACGCGATCCACGCCGATGCGCAGGCCCAGGTGCACCGTCGCGAGGTTCCAGCTGTTGACGAGCGCGTCGACGAGCAGGACCTGTCCGTGCACCTCGCGGTCGTCGTTCTGCGGGCGCCAGCGCGTGCCGTCGCGCTGCGCCATGTCGACCGGCGCGTCGTCGACGAGCGTCGCGAGCGAATAGCGTTGCGGTTGCGCCAGCGCAACGAGGTTGACGAACGGCTTGACCAGCGAACCGATCGGCCGCGCGGCATCGAGCGCACGATTGAAGCCGCGCGCATCGACATCACGGCCGCCGATCACCGCGAGCACTTCGCCATCCCGCGCACCGGTGACGACCAGCGCGGCCTCGACCGCGTCGGCGCGCTTGCCCAGGCCCGCGAGCGCCTCGTCGATCGCCTGTTCGCCGAGCGCCTGCGCCGACGGCGACAGCGTCGTGTGGATCGCAAGCCCGGCGCTCGCGAGTTCGGCGTCGGGCCAGTCTTCGCGCAGCTGCCGCCGCACGAGATCGAGGAACGCCGGGTAGCGATCGCGCGCGAGCGTCGCCTTCGCTGCGGTGCCGAGCGGCTGCTTGCGCGCGGCGTCGTGGGTCGCCGCATCGACCAGGCCGGTCTCGCGGAATTGCGCGAGCACGCGGTTGCGCCGCGCGAGCGCGCCGTCCGGATTGCGGCGCGGATCGTACAGGCTCGGCCCCTGCACCATGCCGACCAGCAGCGCGATGTCGGCCGCGCCGAGCGTGCGCACGTCGCGGCCGAAATAGAACTCGCTCGCGGCCGCGAACCCGTGCACGGCCTGGCCGCCCTGCTGCCCGAGGAACACCTCGTTGATGTAGGCCTCGAGGATGCGGCGCTTTTCGTAGCGCGCTTCGATCAGCAACGCGATCAGCGCCTCGTTTCCCTTGCGCACGAAACTCCGGCCGCGATCGAGGAACAGGTTCTTGACCAGCTGCTGGGTCAGCGTGGAGCCCCCCTGCACCACGCGACCGGCGGACAGGTTGGCCCAGGCCGCGCGCAGGACGGATCCCGCGTCGATCCCGTGGTGATGCTTGAAGTCGCGATCCTCGACCGCCTGCAGTCCCGCGACGAGCAGCGGCGGCGCCTCGCCGAGCGCGATGAAGCGGCGATCCTCCTGCTGGCTGCCGTAGAGCGTCGCGATGCGCGCGGGCTCGAGCCGCACGCGTTCGAGCGGAGCTCGCGTATCGGCGTCGGCAAGCGCGGCCACACGCCCTTTCGCGATCGTCAGCGCGATGCGTCGCTCGCGCTCGCGCCCGTCGAGGTAGATGAAGGACCGCCGCGAGATCACGTAGCGGTCGCCGTCGCGCTGCCAGGTGCCGGGGCGCGAGGCCGCCGCGTCCTCGACGTAGCGGGCAGCAGCGAGTTCGATCGCGAGCGCGCCCGCGTTCATCGGCATCCCGCGTGCGAGTTCGAGCGGGCGCGCGTAGACACGGCCCGGGTTCTCCCACGAGAGGTCGTCGAATCGCGCGCGCACCTCGTGGTCGAGGTAGGCCGCATACGGCAGCAGGAACCCGATCGCGAGCCCGGAGGCGAGCAGGAACGGGATGCGCACGAAACGCCAGGAGACGTGCAATGCGCGGAGCAAACTGGACAGGAAGGACAAGCGGTACCGGGACGCGAGGTCGTGGCGGATTGCGGCCGAGTGTAGCGGCGTGCCGGTGTCGCGGCGAGGTATCGAAGGCCGGGATTCGGCATTCGGGATTCGGGCCCACGGTTCCCTGCGCCCTGTTTCGGGTGCGAAGACCGCGCGACCGCGTGACGCTGCGCTTCGAATCGCCCGGCCGTGGACGCGCCCGAGCGCCCGCGTCGAGTGGCCGATCGGCGATAATCGCACGCTACCCCGGCCACCGCCGGGTTCCGGAGACCTGATGCACGCCAGTCCGTTCGCCAGCCCTGCGCCCGATGGTGACGCAACGGCGGCCCGTGCGACGCGCGTGCGCATGTGCGTGCACGGCGCGCGACCGGTATCGGCGGACCGGCTGGCTGCGTTGCGCGCGCGCGTGCCGGCACAGGCGCTCTGCGCACTGTTCGGCGCCTGCGCCGACGCGGCCGCATGGCCCGATGCGGACCTCGTCTCCGACATGCCCGATGCCGACGACGCGCACGCGGTGTTGCGCGCAGCCGCGGCACGCTGGCCCGACGAGCAGCTCGTGCTGGTGCGCGCGGATGCGGCCCTGCCCGCGCTCGCCTGCGAGCGCCTGCTGCGCGCACTCGAATGTCCCGGCGTGCTCGCCGCGCTGCCGCTGGGCGATGCATCACGCAGTCCCCTGCGCCCCGGCGCGGGCACGGTCGACGCGCGCATCGATGCGCTGTGCTTCGCGTATTCGGCCCGCGCCCTCATCGACGATCCCGGATCGCTCGTGGACGCCTGGCCCGCGTGCTCGGCCTGGCACGGCGCGCGCCTCGCGCGCATCGGCGCCGATTCGGTCGCGCGGCGCGATCGCGTCGGCGCGGCCGCGTTGCGGCTCGTCCTGCTCGATCACCTGCACGTCGCGGAACCCGCCGCGGTACCGACCGTGCGGAGCGACGATCCGCGCGACCCGTTGCCGCCTTCGCCGCTGGATGCGTTGCGCGTGCGCGTCGCGAACGCACTCGCCGGCGGCGCGCAACCCGGCTGCCCCGGGCTCGACGATAGACCCGTGCTGCTGCACGTGCTGCACGGTTGGGGCGGCGGCGCCGAGCGCTGGGTGCGTGACTTCGCGGCCGCGGACGGGCAGGCGCACCACCTCGTGCTGGTCGCGCGCGGCAGCTTCGCGAGGCAGCGGCACGGCGAGTGGCTCGAGCTCCACGACGGCACGCTTGCGGGACCTCCACTCGCGCGCTGGCCGTTGCCGCGACCGATCGCGGAGACCGCGCTGGCCGATCACGCGTACGCGATGCTGCTCGCGGATGTCGTCAGGCGTCATTGCGTCGACGCGGTGATCGTGTCGTCGCTGATCGGCCACAGCCTCGATGCGTTGCGCACCGGGTTGCCGACCATCTGCGTCGTGCACGACCACTATCCGTTGTGGCCGGTGCTGCATCGGGATTTCGGCGACGCGCGCCTCGCGTTCGACGAGGTGCAACGCGCGGCCGACCTCGCCGCGCCGAACGGTGGAACGGAATTCGCCGAACGCGATCCGGCCTGCTGGCGCCACCTGCGCGACGCGTTCGTCACGGCGCTGCGCGAGAACGGCGTCGCGCTCGTCGCGCCGAGCCGATCCGCGCTCGCCAACCACCTGCGGCTCGCGCCCGAGCTCGCCGCGCTCGATGCGGCCGTGATCCCGCACGGCCTCGCGGCCTGGCCGCGCGCAGCCACGCTTCCGGCGCCGCCTGCGCGCGAGCGCCTGCGTCTCGTGGTGACCGGCCGCATCCGCAAGGGCAAGGGCGCGGAGCTCATCACCGCCGCACTGCCCGCGCTGCGCGAGCATGCCGAGGTCTTCCTGCTCGGCGCGGGCGCGGACGCGCAGGAACTGTTCGGCCAGTCCGGCGTGCACGTGCTGCTCGACTACCGGCGCGACGAACTGCCCGAACTGCTCGCGCGCATCGCGCCCGATGCGGCGCTGCTGCTTCCGACGGTCGCGGAGACCTTCAGCTACACGCTGTCGGAGCTGCGCAGCCTCGGCCTGCCGGTGATCGCGACGCGCGTCGGCGCGCTCGCCGAGCGTATCGTGGACGGCGTGGATGGCCTGCTCGTCGAGCCCGACGCGGCCGCGATCGTCGCGCGCATCCGTGCGCTCGCGGCCGACCGCGGCACGCTCGCCCGCCTGCGCGTCGCGCACGCGGGTCCCGGCACGCACGAGATGGCGGGCGCGTGGCACGCGCGCCTGCGCCTCGGCACGCGACCCGCGCTGCGCTACCCGCTCGAAGAGGCAGGCCGCGAACTGCTCGAGTCGGCCACCGAGGCGGACGCATCGCGCAGGTCGCGCGAACGCGAGCGCGCGCTCGTGGCACGCCTCGACGCGGTGTCGAGCGAGAGCGAGCGCCGCGGCGACTGGGGCCACGCGCTCGACCGCGAGCTCGCGGCGCTGCGCACGGAATTCGACGAACGTACGCGCTGGGCGCTTGCACTGAACAGCGAGCTGCAGCAGATCAAGCCGATCCACGAGCAGATGCTCGCGAGCACCTCGTGGCGCATCACCGCTCCCCTGCGCAACGCCAACGCGCGCCTGCGCGGCGTGCGCGCATCGCTCGCGTTCCGCGGCGCGCGCGTGCGCGCGATCGCGGGCCGCCTGCGCGGAAGCCTCGCCCAGCGCGGCCTCGCGCGCACGCTCGCGCGCATCGCGCAGGAGCTGCGCGGTCGTCCGGCCGCGCGCGCGCGCACGGTGTACGCCGATCCGGTCGACGACGCGACGCCGTTCGAGATCCCGACGAGCGCGAAGCCGCGCGTGTCGATCGTGGTACCGGTGTACGGCAAGATCGCCTACACGCTGGCCTGCCTGCGTTCCATCGCGCGCCATGCGGGGCCGATCCCGTTCGAGGTCATCGTCGTCGACGACGGTTCACCCGACGCGACGCCGCAGCGGCTCGCGGCGATCGGCGGCATACAGGCCCTGCGCAACGAGCGCAACCTCGGCTTCATCGGCTCGTGCAATGCAGGCGCCGCGCAGGCGCGCGGCGAATTCGTGCTGTTCCTCAACAATGACACCGTCGTCACGGCTGGCTGGCTCGAGGCGCTCGTGCGCTGCCTCGAGCAGGCACCTGCAGCGGGACTGGTCGGCGCGAAACTCGTCTACCCGGACGGTCGGCTGCAGGAAGCCGGCGGCATCGTGTTCGACGACGGCTCGGGCTGGAACTACGGTCGCTTCGAGGATCCGGACGATCCGCGCTTCGCGTTCCGCCGCGCGGCAGACTATTGCTCGGGCGCCGCGATCATGCTTCGACGCGACCTGTTCGAGCGGCTCGGCCGTTTCGATACGCGCTATGCGCCCGCGTATTACGAGGACACCGACCTCGCTTTCGCGGTGCGCGCAGCCGGCCTCGAGGTGTACGTCGAGCCCGCGGCGACCGTCGTGCATTTCGAGGGAATCACCTCGGGGACCGACACGAGCGCAGGCATCAAGCGCTACCAGGTGGTCAACCGCGAGACCTTCGTGGCCAAGTGGAAGGATGCGCTCGCGCGGCAGCCGCGGCCCGGCACGCCGATCCACCTCGCGGCGACGCATCGGGCGCGCAGGCGGGTGCTGATCGTCGACGCGACGACGCCGACGCCGGACCAGGACTCCGGCTCGCTGCGCATGGTCAACCTCATGCGCGTGCTGGCCGATCTTGGCTGCCAGACGAGCTTCCTGCCCGAGAACCGGTTGTTCGTCGAGCGTTACACGCCTGCATTGCAGGCGCTCGGCGTCGAGGCGTTGTACGCGCCCGCGGTGCAGGATCCGGTGCGGCTGCTGCGCGAGCGCGGTCGGGAGTTCGACCTCGTGCTGCTGTCGCGCCACTACGTCGCGGCGGGCCTGGTCGGACTCGTGCGCCTGTACGCGCCGCAGGCGACGCTCGCTTTCGACACGGTCGACCTGCACTATCTGCGCGAGCAGCGCGCGGCCGAGCTCTCGGGCGACGCGGCGATGGCGCGCCACGCCGCCGCCACGCGCGCGCAGGAGCTCAAGCTGATCCGCGAATGCGACGTGACGCTGGTGGTAAGCCCGGTCGAGCAGGCACTGCTCGCGCGCGACGCGCCCGGCGCGCGCGTCGAGGTGCTCTCGAACGTGCACGAGGTGCACGGCTGCAAGGCCGGGTTCGACGCGCGACGCGACCTCGTGTTCGTCGGCGGCTTCCAGCACCCGCCGAACACCGACGCGGTGGAATGGTTCGTCGCACAGGTGCTGCCGCTGGTGCGCCGCGAGTTGCCGGAGGTGCGCCTGCACGTGATCGGCAGCAAGGTGCCCGAGGCGATCCGCGCGCTCGCGGATGCGTCGGTGGTCGTGCACGGTTTCGTCGAGGACATCCTGCCGTACATGGATGGTTGCCGCGTTTCGGTCGCGCCGCTGCGCTACGGCGCGGGGGTCAAGGGCAAGGTCAACATGGCGATGAGTTGCGGCCTGCCGGTCGTGGCGACGCCGATCGCGGTCGAAGGCATGCACGTGCGCGAAGGCGCCGACGTGCTGGTCGCGGCCGACGCCGTTGCATTCGCCGCGGCGGTGGTGAGGCTCTACCGCGACGAAGCGCTGTGGAACGCGCTGTCGGCGAACGGCCTCGCGAACGTCGAGCAGCACTTCTCGTTCGACGCTGCGCGCAAGGCGGTCGCGAAGTTGTTCGACAGGACATGAGCGCCGGGCTTCGCGTCGCACGCGTTGCAGCAAGACGTGCGGGGG
>SEHB01000005.1 GCA_004143945.1 Lysobacteraceae bacterium | reverse complement strand
CCCCTCGCCTCGCCCCCCACCATGTCCAGCACCCACCGCCCACGCGCCGTCGTCCTCGTCTCCGGCGGCATGGATTCCGCCGTCACGCTTGCGCTCGCGCGCGAGGCCGGATTCGACTGCCATGCACTCAGCGTCGATTATGGCCAGCGACACGCGTCGGAACTCGAAGCATCCGATCGCGTCTGCGCGATGCTCGGCGCCGTCGCGCACAAGACCGTGCACGTCGACCTGCGCCGCATCGGCGGTTCGGCGCTGACCGACGACATCGACGTACCCGACGATGGCGGTGCGGGCATCCCGGTCACCTACGTGCCCGCGCGCAACACGATCATGCTGTCGGTCGCGCTCGGCTGGGCCGAGGTGCTCGGTTCGCAGGACATCTGGTGCGGTGTCAACGCGGTCGACTACTCGGGCTATCCGGACTGTCGGCCCGCCTTCGTCGAAGCGTTCGAGCGGCTCGCGAACGTCGCGACCAAGGCCGGCGTCGAGGGCCTTCGCCTGCGCGTGCACGCGCCCTTGATGCACCTCGGCAAGGACGAGATCGTGCGCGAGGGCGTTCGCCTCGGCGTCGACTTCGCCGCGACCGTTTCCTGCTACCAGGCCGACGAAAACGGCCGCGCCTGCGCGCACTGCGACGCCTGCCGCCTGCGCGCCGCGGGATTCGCCGCGGCCCGCGTGCCCGATCCGACGCGCTACCGCTGATCGCTCGCACCACCTGGCCGCGTGGGCGATCTCACGCCGACGAGCATGCGCTCGCATCCTGCTCGCACGCGGGCTCACGCAGCAGTGCGCTGGCCTCGTGCGCGGAGAGTGGCGCGCAAAGCAGGAATCCCTGCAGTCCATCGCAGCCTGCGCGTCGCAGGAAGGTGAGCTGCTCCGCGGTCTCCACGCCCTCGGCGACGACCGTGAGCGCAAGGCTGTGCGCCATCGCGATGATCGCGGTCGTGATCGACTCTCCGCTGCCCGGGATGTCGTGCACGAACCCCATGTCGATCTTGAGGCGCGTGACGGGCAGGCGGCGCAGATAGCTCATCGACGAGTAACCCTTGCCGAAGTCGTCGATCGCGAGCGCAATCCCGCGCTCGCGCAACGCGTGCATGAAGCGGATGTTGGCTTCCGCGTCCTCGAGCAACAGGTTCTCGGTGATCTCGAACTCGAGCGCCGACGACCGCAGTCCGGAATGGGCGAGCGCTTCGTCGACCTGCGCCAGCAGCCCGGGATCCTGCATCTGGCGCACCGACATGTTCACCGCGATGCGCAGGCGACGGTGTCCGGCTGCGTGCCAGCGCGCGGCCTGCGCGACCGCGGTGCGCAGCACCCACTGGCCGAGTGGCACCACGAGTCCGCAGTCCTCCGCGAGCGGGATGAATTCCGAGGGCGCGATGCGACCGAGTTCGGGGTGCGTCCAGCGCAGCAGCGCCTCCATGCCTTCGATCGTGCGGCCGTCGCGTCCGAACTGCGGCTGGTACGCGACCTCGAGAGAACCGCCGTCGTGCAGCGCCTCGCGCAGGTCTTCCTGCAGGCGCAGCCTCCGCAGCGTCGACTCGGTCATCCTCGGTTCGAAGCGCTGGAACATGTTCTTGCCGCGCCGCTTGGCGTGGTACATCGCGGCGTCGGCATGCGCGACCAGCGTATCGAGGTCGCCGGCGTCGTCTGGATACAGGCTGATGCCCGCGCTGAACGACGCCTGCAGGCGATGGCCGTCGATGACGATCGGCGAACGGAACGGCGTGAACAGGCGCGACGCGACGGCTGCGACGTCATCGAGCGATGCGATCGGCTGCACGAGCACCGCGAACTCGTCGCCGCCGAGCCGGTAGATGCGATCGGTATGGCGCACGATGCTGCCGAGGCGCGCGGCGAACTGGTTCAGCAGGTCGTCGCCGGTGTGGTGCCCGAAACGGTCGTTGATGTCCTTGAAGTCGTCGATGTCCAAAATCATCAGGCCGATGCGCGAACCCTCGGCGCAGGTGTCCACGCAACGTGCGAGGTCGCGATTGAACGCATTGCGGTTGAGCTGCCCGGTCGTGGAGTCGTAGTGCGCGAGCCGCGTCAGGCGCTCCTGCGCGTGCACGACCTGCTTGCGCAGGCGCCACCAGAGCGGCAGCCCGATCGCGAGCGTGCCGAAGCCCGCCAGCACGTACATGCCGGCGAACGCCGCGATGCGCGTGTAGAGCTGCGAAAGCCCGAAGCGGGTCACGACGGTGCCGACGCCGCGGCCGCCGGCGACGATCGGGGCAATCGCGACGATGCGTCGCCAGGGGTCTGCGTGGGCGGGCGCGCGCGCGTCGGCGATCGCATCTTGCTCGTCGCGCGTGAACGCGGCGAGCCGACTGCCGTCGCTGGCGAAGATCGCGGCGGCCTCGAGGTTCGGCTGCACGGCGAGCGCGGCCAGCGTCTCCTGCGCCGCGGGCGCGTCGCTGAACACCACCGGGGCCGCGGAATGGATCGCCGTCACGCGCGAGAGGATCTGCGCGGAGCGCTCGAATTCGCGTTGCAGCAGCACGAACTCGAAAGCGGTCAGCAGGATGCCGACGAGCACGAGGCCGATTGCCGCGATCTTCAGCGTGCGACGCCCGAACCCGTGCGTGCCTTCGCGATCGCCGCGGCGAGTCCAGCCACTCACGGCGCGTTCCTCGCGAGCCGCAGCAGTTTCGAACTCAGCGACAATCCGGCCGCTTCGGCCGCTTGTCGGTCGACATCGAAGCGCAGGCGGTCGCCCTCGCGCACGAGCGCGATCATCGAGCCCGTCGAAGCGGGAAGGCCATCGCAGTCGCAAACCGTCAACAGTCCGCGCTCGGCCGGTGCAGGACCCGGCCGCGCGGCGGTCGTGATCAGGATGTCGCATCCCGCGAGCGGAGCGGCGGTCGCATCGACCTCGCGCACCGCGAGCGTGCGCTGCTGCACGCGCTTGCCCGCGAGTTCGCGCAGTGCGCGCACCAGCGTGCTGGTGCGGTCCACGCACAGCGTGATCGCGACCACGTCGCGTGGCGGTGGCGGCCAGGTGGTGTAGATCGCGAAGTTGTAGATGAAGGCGGCCTTGAGCGTTTCCGCGTCGACCTGCGCGCGCGCGTCCGCACCCTGCGCGGCGAGCGCGACGAGCAGGGCGAGCAAGTGTGACCTGCGCGCGCGCATCAGTAGCGCACGCCTGCTTCGAACAGGAGCGTGCGACCGTCCTGTTCGATTTCGCCCTGCGCGAACGCGGGCCCGGGCGGGTCGCCATATCGGGCGTCGAACACGTTGCGCAGCTTCAGGCCGAGTTCGAGGCGGTCACCCGGCACGGGATAGCGGAGTGCAAGATCCAGCGTGGCATAGGGATCGACGCGGCCGGATTCGCCGAGGCGGGACCCGACGTAGCGCGCATCCAGCGCGAACAGCAGGCGCCCGTGCGCGATCGGCGCGACCAGGCCGAGTTTCACGAGGGTGCGCGGCGAGTTGTGCACGGGCTGCCCGCTCGCGTCGTCGACATCGGCGAAACTGTAGCTCGCGCGTGCGCTCGCGCCGTTGCCCCAGGCATGGTCGACCGACAACTCGAGGCCCTCGGCGGTCACGCGCCCGCGATTGGCGAACGTCAGCTGGCCGGCCTGCTCGTCCGTGACCTGGCTGATCAGGTCCCTGACGTCGAAACGGTACGCGGACGCGGTGAGCGTGGTGCCCGCCGCGAGCCGTTGCGACCAGACCAGCTCGGTGGTGCGGATGCGCTCCGAATCGAGATCCGGATTGCCGATCTGGCCGCCTTCGCCCGGCACCGTGTAGGACGTTTCGTAGGCATTCGGCGCGCGATACGCGCTGCCGAGCAGTGCCTTCAGCGTGGTGTCCGCGTCTGGCGTGTAGATCAGCGCGGCGCGCGGGCTGAGATCCGATCCCGCTGCGCTCGCATGGTCGTAGCGCAGGCACGCGTTGAGGCGCAGGTGTCTGCCGATTTCGATTTCGTCCTGGATGAACGGGCCGAGATGCGTGTTCGTGCTGCGCTCGTCGAGATAGACCGCGTCGGGATCGCGATCGCGGTTGCCGAGATCGCGGCGGATGTCGCGCTGGCCGTCGAAACCGAACACGAGCTTGTGCCCGGCCCAGCCGCCGTACACCGCCTGCACGCCGAAGCCTGCCCAGCGTGCGGCCGCGGTGTCGTGGTTCAGCGGCCCTGGTGGAGGCGCGTACACGTAGGTGGCGCGGTAGTCGTAGCGACCGGCGAACACGTGCGCGGACCATGCCAGGTCCCGCGTCAACGTGCCATGCACGCTGAAGTCCGCGATCGTGCGCGCGTCCCGCGCCTGGCTGCGCGGATCGCCGAACAGCTGGTCATAGGACGCGGTCGGATCGCCCTTGGTCTGCACCGCATGCGCGATCGTGAGCAAGGCGTTGCCGGCGGCCGCCTTGAGAAAGACGCGATCCACCGCGACGTCGTCGAGCCCGCGCGCGATGCCGCCGTCCTCCGCGGGCGTGTCGAACTCGGGGAAATACAGGTCGCCGCCATCCCTGCGCATGCGGCTGCCGGCGACCAGCCATTCGAATCCGTCGCGGTCGGCAGCCGCGTATTCGACGAATGCACCGCGTCGTCCGAGCGAGCCGGCTTCGATTGCCGCGCTCGCGCCGGGTGCCTTGCCGGGGCGGCGCGTGACCACGTTGATGACGCCGAAGAATGCATTCGATCCGAACGCCGACGACCCCGGCCCGGGCACGTATTCGATGCGCTCCACCAGTCGCATGTCGACTGGTGCGTCAGTGCCGATCGGCGCCTGGTCGTACACCGGATCGTTGACGCGGATGCCGTCGACGAGCAGCAGGAAGCGGCTGTCGTAGTCGCCCGGACGCAGGAACCCGCGTGCGCCGAGGTAGGCGTACGTGCGATCGTAGCTCGTGTAGAGGCCGGGCAGGCTCGAGAGCGCCTCGGCGAGCGTGCGCCACCCCTGCGCGCGGATTTCCGCCGAGGTGATCACGCGCGCCGCGGACGGCGCTTCGCGGGTCTTCTGCGTAAAGCGCGAGGCCGAGTAGATCTCGAGGTCGAGCAGTTCCTCGAGCGGGAGTCCGGCGATGTCGGCCTGCGTGGAAGCCGATTGCGCCGCCGCGGCACGGGTCGGCGTCGACGCCGGTGCGAGCGCGCCCGCGATCGCCGCGGCGCAAGCGTAGCGTGCAATTCGCCGGTGCCAGCGCATGCTGTTCCGGATGGGCGGCGTCATCGGGGTTCTCCAGGGCACATCCACTGCGGTGCCGGGCAGCGCAGTGATTGCGGGGCGTGCGCACCCTCAAGCAAGGCACGTGCCAGATCGCGGCCCTCCGCTCGCGCGATCGCGGCGGCAGCGACGGCACGATCAAACAACGAATGTCAGGGCGTGACGCGATCGCGCGCGATGCGGATGTCGGCGTCGCACGCCATCCGTTCGTTCAGGCGCCGGATCCGCCGCTGCGCATGTGGCGCTTGCACGCGTCGCCGCACGTCGCGACCGGGGCTCGGGCAATCGTGCTACCACCGGGCGGGCGTGGCGGGTAAACTGCGCGGCCCGAACAGCAGGCGGATTCGGTGCACGCGCGCTCGCGTGTGCCGTACATGCCTTCCCTCATGCCGACGCGGCCAGCGCCGGTCCTGATCAGGAGTTCGATGTCGGCGGGCCGTTAGCTCAGCGGTAGAGCAGTGGACTTTTAATCCATTGGTCGATGGTTCGATCCCATCACGGCCCACCATACCGCCGACATCCCGCCGATCCGCGTCGACGCGGAAGTTCGTCATCCAGGCATCGAGAATCACCTGCCGTCGGCCCGCGACTCGCGGCGCGCGACGACCGGCGTTGGCACGTCGATTGCTGTCTGCCACCGGGTTCGAAGATGCGGTCATTGCGCCGCATGGATCGGCGCGTGTTCGGATCGATCAGTCCGGTTTGCCGCCTGCTTGCATGCCCTGTCCGTGTCACGTGCCGACACGGATCGCACGGATGGAATCACGCGCGCGGATGGTCCTCGTCGTCGGCTTCGCGCGCGTTGCGTCGTCCGCGATCGGTCCTCTCTGCGTTCGTGTCCGCTGCGTGCGTTGCGAAGTGACGTCGATGGGCGACACCGTGACGTTCACGATCACGGTCGGCAACGATGGCGAAGCGGATACCGCGGGCATGCGCGTGCAGGATCGCGTGCCCGATCGCATCGATCCGGCGAGCCTGGCCTGGCAATGCACCGCGGCGGTCGGTACCACCTGTGCGACGCCCGACCAGGGCGCCGGTGCCCTCGATGTCACGATCGCGTGGGTGCCGAAGGACGCAGCGCTGACGTTCACGCTGGCGGGCGAAGTGGGCTCCGCGGCGGATCCGGCCAACGACTACGACGAGTTCTTCAATACCGCGACGGTGACCTTGTCGGCAGGTTCGGGCTTGACCGACCCGACCGGCAACAATTCGAGCACGATCGACCTGCGCATCGATGACACGCTGTTCCAGGACGGGTTCGAGCTGATCGATCCGTAAGCTGCAACGTTGCGGAGAGCCGATTCCTGCTTAGGGAATCGGCTCTCCGCAAGCGTGATCGATGCCGCGCGACCCGGCGCGCGGGCGGTGCGACGCGAGCTGCGCACGTTCGCGTCGAACGGCGGGCACGAAAACCTGCGAACGCGTCGCGCGTCCTGAGACGCCACACGTCGATAGTCACGCTGCCTGCCGCGACCCCCTTTCCGCGTCAGGCAACCACGAGAGACACCCCCGCAGCCGCTCGTCGCGAGACGCCGGAACTGCGGGGATTTTTCGTTCAGGCGGCCTGCGCCGACAGCATGGGTCGGCGATTTCGTACACGAGCGCGCGGCAGGCGTCCGCAGCGCGCGTGATCGTCCGACGCGCATGCTGTTCCCGACCCGCCGAGTCGTGGATCGACCAGGGAGGGACGTTCCGGCAGCTTCCGGGACAGGCAGGAAGCCATGCGACGACGCGGGTCATCCCTTTTTCCGGAGCGTGTGATGACCGCGAACAATGCCGCCAGCGACGTGCTGGTCGCCGTGAACCTGTTGCAGCACGCGCGCAAGGCCTGCGCGGACTTCAGGCCGCTCGGCTCGCCGATGACGCCGATGGAGCTGGAGCAGCGCGAGCGCATCATCGATACCGTGGTGCGTACGCGCAGGTTGCTGCAGTCGCTGCAGGCAAACGCGGATGCGCGCGGCGCGCAGCAGGTTCGAAGCCAGGCGATGTGCGCCGGCTGAAACATGGCAGCGACCCGATCCATGGGCATTGCGGGAGGCACGTCGGCCCCGTTCGATCACGCGAAGAGCTCGCGGCTGAATCCTTTCCTGCGCGATTCGGCGCCTGCATCGCCTCACCGGCTGACCCCGCGGTTGCTGCCGTAGGCTGGACGCGCGCAGCGCGGCCGGCGTTCTTGCGCGATCGCGCGCAGGGCTGCCGGCCGACCTTCGGTCGTCCAGCCTACGGGGGCGACGCGTCATCGTGGAGAAAGCGCGGCCTGTGCGGCAGTTGCAGGCTTGCCCAGAACGCGATGAGCAACATCGCGGTGACATAGGCGTAGAACAGCGGTTCGTGACCGGCGCGCTTGAGTGCGAGCGCGACGTACTCGGCCGAGCCGCCGAACAGCGCGTTCGCGATCGCGTACGAAAGGCCGACGCCGAGTGCGCGCAGTTCGATCGGGAACATCTCGGCTTTCACGATGCCCGCGACCGAGGTGTAGAAGCTCACGATCGCTAGCCCCGCGGTCACCAGCGCGAACGCGGCGAACGGATCGGACACGCTGCCGAGCGCATGCAGCAGCGGCAGCGTCGCGAGCGCGCCGAGCCCCGCGAACAGCAGCATGTTGTTGCGCCGGCCGATGCGATCGGAGAGCGCGCCGAACAGGGGTTGCATCAGCATGAACACGAGCAGGCAGGCGGTCATCACGTGGCTCGCGCTGCGGATCGGCATGCCCGCGGTGTTGACCAGGTACTTCTGCATGTAGGTCGTGAACGTGTAGAACATCAGCGAACCGCCCGCGGTGTATCCGAGCACGACGAGGAACGCCTTGCGATGGTCCCGCAGCAACGCGACCACGCTCCCCGCATCGCGATCCGCGCGCGACTCGGCAGTGCTCGTTTCCGGCAGCGTCGTGCGCAGCCGCAATGCGACCAGGGCCGCGAGCGCGCCGACGACGAACGGGATGCGCCAACCCCAGGCGCGCAGCTGCGCGTCGTCGAGCAGCTGTTGCAGCAGCACGAGCACGAGCACCGCGAGCAGCTGGCCGCCGATCAGCGTCACGTACTGGAACGAGGCGAGGAAACCGCGGCGCCCGCGCGTGGCGATCTCGCTCATGTAGGTGGCGGTGATGCCGTACTCGCCGCCGACCGAGAGACCCTGCAGGAGGCGCGCGAGCAGCAGCAGCGCCGGCGCGAGCGCCCCGATGCTCGCGTGCGTCGGCAGGCACGCGATCATCAGCGACCCGCCGCACATCATCAGGACCGACACCACCAGGGACGTCTTGCGTCCGTGGCGATCCGCGATGCGGCCGAACAGCCAGCCGCCGATCGGCCGCATCAGGAAGCCGACCGCGAAGATCGCGGCCGCGTTCAGCAGCTGCGAGGTGCGGTCGCCGGCCGGGAAGAATGCAGGCGCGAAGTACACCGCGGTGAACGCGTAGACGTAGAAGTCGAACCACTCGACGAGGTTGCCCGACGAGGCGGCGACGATCGCACGGATGCGCGAGCGCGTGTCGCCCGAAGCGGATGCGCTCATCGGCCGCACCGCGCAGTGATGGAACCGCGCTTGCCGGAGCCCGCGACGCGGGTCAGGCGCCCGGCTCCGCAGGTGGCAGCCCGCCGATCATCTCGCGCTGCATGCGCTTGAGCTCCTTCCAGTGGTTTGCGGCGGCGAGCCGCGCCTGTTCGGGCCAGGTCTCGGGATTGGCGAGCCGGAAGTTCGCGCCGCCGCGGTCGAGGATCGCGACGAGACCCTCGACCGGCTGCACCGCCAGCTCGGCGAAGCTGCCGATGCCGTTGGCGTGCAGGAGGTCGGCGATCTTCGGACCGATGCCCTCGATGACCGTGAGGTCGTCCATGTGGCGGATGTTGAAACCCGCCGCGCGCGCCGCGGTGACGTCGACGACGCGCACATGGGCAGCGACCTCGACCGCCGACAGGGATCCGGGTTCGTCCACGCGCGCGGGCGCGGGCGCCACCGGCGCGAACGCATCGGCGAGATCGTCGCGCCGCGGCGCCTGCGGCGAGGGCCGCTTGCCGCGCAGTCGCTGGAGCAGCCAGTGCGCGACCCAGCCCGTCAGCACGCCGAGCACGAAGCCCAGCAACCGGTCCTCGATCGGGGTCATCACGCGCCTCGTCGTCGGCCTTGCATGGACGCGAGAGTATCACCGGCGGTGTGAGCGCAGATCAAAGGCGTGCCCTCATCCGCCCCTGCGGGGCACCTTCCCCCGCAAGCGGGGGAAGGGAGGGGAGTCGTGCTCGCTGCCTGCACGGTTCGCGCTTCTGCTTCCCCGCTTGCGGGGAAGGTGCCCCGCAGGGGCAGAAGGAGGCCGCTCCTGATCTTGATCCGGGCCGCAGGCCACGACGCGATCGAACGTCGAGGGCGATCCCGTGTCTGCGCCAGCGCGCGTTCGGCTGCAAATGGCCCGCAATCGGCCACAACTCGCCTTGGCGGCAACGCGTTGCTCCGCTGCAATCGGTCCACATCGACGCTGACGGAGAAAGAGCATGGCCGCATTCACCCAGGGCGTGACGTTCAAGGTGCTCGGCATCGCGTTGCTCGCGCTGCTGATGCTGGTGCCGCTGGCGCAGGTCAACCAACTCGTGCGCGAGCGCGAAGGCCGCGCGCGCGAAGCGACCGCGCGCGTGGCCGAGCGCTGGGGTGGACAGCAACGGGTCGGCGGGCCGGTGCTGGTCGTGCCGGTGCGCTGGCAGGAACAACGCGAGAACGGCTTCGTGACGCTCGAGGAACGCGCGTTCGTGCTGCCCGATCGCGTGCGGCTCGATGCGACGCTGACGCCCGAGCTGCGTCGCTACGGGCTCTACGAAACGCCGGTGTACGTCGCGGCGATCAAGGTCGAAGGCCGCTTCGCCGCCGGCGACATCGCCGCGATCGCATCGAACGGACGCGAACCGCAATGGCAGCGTGCGGAACTGCGCGTGCCGATCGCCGACGTGCGCGGGATCCGGCGCGCGTCGGCCTTGCGCGTCGGCGGGGCCGAGCCTGCGTTCGGACCCGACAGCGGCGGCGTCGCGGGCGTCGCGGCGATCACCGCGCCGATCGCGCTCGATGCGAGTGCATCGGCCGGTCCGCTGCCGTTCGCATTCGAGCTCGGGCTCGCGGGCAGCGAACGCTTCTCGGCATTGCCGCTCGCGCGCCAGACCGACGTCGCGATCCGCGGGAACTGGCCCGATCCGGGATTCGACGGCGCGTTCCTGCCGGCCGAGCGCACGGTCGAGGCGGACGGATTCAGCGCGAGCTGGCAGGTACTCGACCTCAACCGCCGCATCGCGCAGCACTGGCATGAACGCGACGCGGGATCGATCGCGCTCGGAGCGTCCGCGTTCGGCGTCGCGCTGGTGCAGCCGGCCAGCCCGTACCAGCAGAACGTGCGCGCGGGCAAGTATGGCGTGCTGTTCATCGCGCTGACCTTCGTCGCATTCTTCCTGTTCGAAGTGCTGCGCGGCCTGCGCGTGCATCCGGTGCAGTACATGCTGGTCGGGCTCGCGCTGTGCACGTTCTACGTGGTGCTGCTCGCGTTGTCGGAGCAGGCGGGTTTCGCGTGGGCCTATGTCGTCGCGGCCGCCGCGAGCGTCGCGATGGTCGGCGGCTATGCGGCAGCCGTGTTGCGGCAGCGCCGCGCCGGCTGGATGCTCGGCGGACTGCTCGGCCTTGTCTACGGATTGCTGTACGGCCTCGTCACGAGCGAGGACCACGCGCTCCTCATGGGTGCGCTCTCACTGCTCGCGACCGTCGCGCTGCTGATGTACCTGACCCGTCGCGTCGACTGGTATGCGATGGCACCACGCCGCGCCTGATCGCCGCATCTGCAACCGGCGCATGTAAGATCGGCCCATGAACCTGCTTGCGATCGAGACTGCGACCGAGGCCTGCTCGGTCGCGCTGGCCAGCGGCGACACGCTCGTCGCGCGCAGCGAGATCGCGCCGCGCCGGCATGCCGAATTGCTGCTGCCGATGTGCGAACAGGTGCTGGCCGAAGCCGGCATCGGTCGCCACGCGCTCGATGCAATCGCGGTCGGCGTCGGCCCCGGCGCATTCACCGGCGTACGACTCGCGGTGTCGGCCGCGCAGGGCCTGGCGCTCGCGCTCGACCTGCCGCTGGTGCCGGTCTCATCGCTCGCCGCACTCGCGATGCAGGCGCCCGACAACGGTGCGGCGATCCTCGCCGCGATCGATGCGCGCATGGGCGAAATCTACGCGGGTTCTTTCCGGCGCACGGCAGACGGGCTGGTCGAGGCTCTCGGCGCCGAGTGGGTCGGCGCGGCGGACCAGCTCGTGCTGCCGCCGACCGAACGCTGGAACGTGATCGGCACGGGCTGGGCGGCATGGCATGCGGCACTGCAGGCGCGAATGCCGGTGCCACCCGCCTGGGCGGAGGGCGTCGCCTATCCGCTCGCGGTCGACGTCGCATTGCTCGCCTTGCCGATCGCGCGCGCGCAGCGGGGTTCATCGCCCGACTCCGTGGCGCCCGTGTACCTGCGCGACAAGGTCGCGTTGACGAGCGCGGAACAGCAGGCGGCGCGCGAGCAGCGCACGCGGGGTTGATGGCTGTTCCTCCGCGCTTTCCCTTCTCCCGCCCGCGGGAGAAGGTGCCCCGCAGGGGCGGATGAGGGAAGCTCGTGCTCTTCACCCACGCGGTAAGGGCAAGTTCAAGTCACGATCGGCATCACGCGGCGTCGAAACGATGCGCCCCCGTTCGTCGTCCCTGAATCGCACACACAAGGACACGCATGACCCACGCGATCGAAACCCGAGCCCTCGTGAAACTGTTCGGAAACGTGCGCGCCGTCGACGGCATCGACCTCGTCGTGCCGCGCGGCAGCGTGTTCGGGCTGCTCGGTCCGAACGGTGCCGGCAAGACCACGACCGTGCGCATGCTCGCGACCTTGCTGCGACCCGACGGCGGCAGTGCGCGCGTGCTCGGTCACGATGTGGTGGGCGAACCGCATGCAATTCGAGCACGCGTGAGCCTCAATGGCCAGTTCGCCTCGGTCGACGAGGAGCTCACGGGTCAGGAGAACCTCGTGCTGATCGCGCGGCTGCTCGGCTTCTCGTGGCGCGGCGCACGCGAGCGTGCACTCGCCCTGCTCGCGGCATTCGACCTGGCGGAGGCCGGCAAGCGCCTCGTGCGCACCTATTCGGGCGGCATGCGGCGCCGCCTCGACATCGCCGCGAGCCTCGTCACCGGCAGCGAGCTGCTGTTCCTCGACGAGCCGACGACGGGCCTGGATCCGCGCAGCCGCAGCCAGGTCTGGGACATCGTGCGCGCGATCGCGTCGGAGGGCACGACGGTGCTGCTGACGACGCAGTACCTCGAGGAGGCCGATCGACTCGCGGACCGCCTCGCGGTCATCGAGCACGGCAAGGTCATCGCCGAAGGCACGAGCCGCGAACTCAAGCAGTCGGTCGGCGGGCGCAGCCTGCAATTGCGGCTCGTCGATGCGGCGCGCGCGGAAGAGGCGCGCGCGTTGCTGGCGGAGGCGCTCGGCAGCACGGCGAGCGATGGCGAGGAGCCCGGCAGCTTGAGCGTGCGCATCCTGCACGAGGAGCGCGTGCCGCAGGCCCTCGCCGCGCTCGCGGCCCGCGGCCTCGGCATCGCCGAGTTCAGCCTCGCGCAGCCGAGCCTCGACGACGTGTTCTTCGCACTGACCGGCCATGCGGCCGAGGCACGCAAGACGGAGGAAGCTGCATGAGCACGTCCAGCCTGCACGATGTGATCTCGCGCGATGCGCGACCCACCCCGCCGGGCCGCCTGTCCGCGGTGCTCACGCTCGCATGGCGCGCGATGCTCAAGATCAAGCACGTGCCGTTCCAGCTGTTCGACGTGGTCGTGTTCCCGATCATGTCGACGCTGATGTTCACGTATCTCTTCGGCGGTGCGCTGGCCGGCTCGCCCGCGGCCTACCTGCAGTTCCTCGTGCCCGGCATCGTCGTGCAGACGATGGTATTCCTGACCGTCTACACCGGCGTCGGACTCAACACCGACATCACCAAGGGACTGTACGACCGCTTCCGTTCGCTGCCGATCTGGCAGCCCGCGCCGATCGTGGGCGCGCTGCTCGGCGACCTCACGCGCTACGGCCTCGCCGCGTGCGTGGTGCTGACGGTCGGCTTCCTGCTCGGATTCCGGCCCGGGGGCGGCGTCTTCGGCGTGCTGCTCGCGCTCGCGCTGATGCTCGTGTTCACGTCGGCGGTGTCGTGGCTCTGGATCATCGTCGGCATGCTCGTGCGCACGCCGGAATCCGTGATGACGACGAGCTTCCTGTTCCTGTTCCCGCTCACCTTCGTCAGCAACATCTTCGTCGATCCCGCGACGATGCCGGGGTGGATGCAGACCGTCGTGTCGCTGAACCCCGTCACGCACCTGACCAGTGCCGCACGCGGACTCATGCATGGCCAGCCCGTTCCGGGCGACATCGTCTGGGTGCTCGTCGCCGCCGCGCTGCTGACGCTCGTTTTCGCGCCGCTCGCGATGGTGATGTATCGGCGCGAGCGGTGAGCATTCGAGCAGGTCAGGCAGGTCGGCGCACGCAGCGTTCCGGCGCCAAGCCCGGACGATGCGCACATGTTCCGCTCCACGGGCGGCGTCGCAACACTGCGAGCATGTGCGTGGGCGTGACCTCGCCGGCCGACAAGGCTGTTTCATCGCGCGCATGCACGCGATCGATGAAGCTGCGGTCCCATGCCGCCTCGGCGTCGAAATTCGGGCCGAAACCCCGGTCGATGAACGGGTCGATGACGTTGCCGTAGGCGAAGAAGAACTCGAAGTCGAAGCGCGCGAGCAATAGCGGCAGGATGTCCTGCGCGCGCACGCCTTCGAAGCCCGCGATCGAACAGTCCCAATCGAGGAAGCGCGGTTCGTTGCGGTGAAGTTGCACGTTGCGCCGGTAGGACGCAGGAAGCTCCTGCCAGAATTCCTGCACGATCGCGACGGCCTCCGGCCAGCGCATGTGTCCGTTGCGGCCGATCATGTCGGACGTCACGAACCGGCCAGCGGGCATGAGCGCGGCGTCCACCGCCGCAAACAGGCCTTCCAGGTTCACGACGTGGTGCAGGCTCTGGTTCGCGAGGACCGCGTCGTATTGGCCGGAAGGGCGCCAATCGTTGAAATCTCCGCGCGCCGGCACGATGTGCGCACCCACGCCGTGCTCTTCGGCCATGCGCCGCCCGCGCTCGAGCATCGCGTCGTTGATGTCGACGCAATCGATCGTGAAACGGGTGATGCCGCGATCGAGCAGAAGGCGGGCGACGCGCACTTCGGTGTCGCAGTTGCCGCAGCCGAGGCTCGCGAAGCGCGCCGGGTGGCCGGCAGCGAGTGCATCCTCGTGTGCATCCGCGAGGTATCGCGCGAAGAACTGGTCGGGATTCGAGAACCCGAAGGATTCGAGTTGCGGCCGCAGCCAGGCGTTGGACCAGTAGTGGAAGATCGGCGGGAGGTCGTGCACCTCCGCCTGGCCGGCGAAGATCCGAGTTTCCTCGGCGACGCGCGCCTCGTAGGCGTCGTCGCGCGCGACAGACACCTCATGGGCGCGGACAGGGCCAGCCGACGCGCCATCGATGAACCGCCGGCGCAAGTGGTGCCGCAGCCGCCGCTTGACCCGCTCGGGCAGCTGCCGCGCGAACGGGCGCAACCATTGGATCAGGCGATCGGCGAGCGGACTCATCGGCCAGGGAAACCTGTCACGGCGCGCGGCCGGAGAGGTCTATTGTGCCTGATACAACATTTGCTTCAATTGCGGCAGAAGCCATCGCGTCAAGCGATCGCGCCCGGCCGCGTTCTGGTGATAGAAATCGAAGAAGGCACTGCAACTGCCGTCGGTGTCGCGCGAGAAGAAGTCGGTGGCGTCGACGAGCTGGATGCTTCCTTCTTCCACCAGCGGCTGCAGGACCGCCCGTGCCCACTGGTGTTGGCCGCGACCGAGCACGTCGCGTTGCCAGATCGGCGGCATGGGCATGAGCACGACCACCGGCGGAGTGCTCCATTTCATGTCCCGCAACTGTGCGCGCACGAGGGCTCGCGAGCGCAACATGACGACCGGCAGCGACCCGTCTGCCATGCCCGTACGGAAGTCCAGGCGGTTGGCGGCGAGCGAACGCAGTTCGCTGCACTGGCGGGCAAGCGAGTCGCGGCGCGCATCGCCCGAGGCGTCGATGCGGTCGCAGGCATCGAGCGAGTCGAGGCCGAACGCGCACATGTTCTCCGTCGAGGTGGGGCCGCCGAACAGCATTCCGTGCGGCGGCCGTTGCGTCGCGTACCATTCGAGGCGCGCCAAGCGCCTGCGCGGCGCGCGCACGAATTCGCGGATGTCGTCGCGCCAGCCGAACAGCGCGGACCAAACCGCGTAGCTTTCGAGGTCGTTGCGTTTGACGGGTATCCGTTCCGCGATCCACGGCGTGTCATCGACGCGACGGAAAGGCTGCAGGATCCCGAGTTCGTAGCTGCCGTTGTTCGTGTACTGCAGGTCCTGCACCGACAGCGCGATGATGCCGCCACGTACTTCGGGCCGGTGGCGCTCGAGCCAGCGCGCGACGATGCCGATCGTGGTCCAGTGCGCGCCGGGCATCGAGAGGTCGGCATGGACCAGTCCCGCCTCTTGGGCGCTGGCCGCGAGGAGCGCGTGGTCGAGGCCGTATTCGGGCCGCGAGCTGCCGAGCGTCACGTAGTCCAGTCGCGGGAGCGCGGGGTCCCCGAGTGCGCGCTTCAGGCGCACGCTGGTACCCGCGTGGCTTTCCGGTTGTGCCAGCGGCTCCCACACGCCTGCCGCAAACAGGGCTTCGAGCAGCAGCAACAGCGCGATCGGGGCGGACAACACGAGCAGCTTGCGCAGCATGGTCAGAACTGGAAGTAGATGAAGGGGGCGGTGGTGGTCGGCGCGAACCAGATCATCGCGACGATCGCACCCGCAAGGAGCATCGCGAACCGCACGCCGCGGCCTTCGGCGATGCGCTCCTTGTAGTGCAGGCGCGCGCCGAGCTGCTGCAGCGCGAACAGGCCGGCGACGAGCAGCGCGAGATTCGCATGCGTGCCGATGTCGAAGCCCGCGAGCGAAGGTCGCGCCAGCGTGCCGAGCATCGTCCACGCGCTGCCGAAGTCGCGCGCGCGAAAGAACACCCATGCGAGGCAGACCAGGTGGAACGTCACGGCCACGCGCAATGCGTGCATCGCCGGATCGGCCGCGTTCCACCAGCGCAGGCGCGCGAGCAGCGCGCGCTCGAAGGCGAGGTAGCCGCCATGCAATCCGCCCCAGATCACGAAGTTCCAGCTTGCGCCATGCCAGAGCCCGCCGAGCAGCATGGTCAGCATCAGGTTGGCATAGGTGCGCGCTTCGCCCTTGCGGTTGCCGCCGAGGGCGATATAGAGGTAATCGCGCAGCCAGCGCGACAGCGTCATGTGCCAGCGCCGCCAGAAGTCCTGCAGGCTGGCGGCTGAGTAGGGGTAGTCGAAGTTCTTCGGGAATCGGATGCCGAGCAGGAGTGCGCAGCCGATCGCGATATCGGTGTATCCGGAAAAGTCGCAGTAGATCTGGAACGCGAAGGCATATACCCCGATGAGCGTATCGATGAAACCGTGGGCCGCGGGTTCGTCGAACACGGGGTCGGCTACCAGCGCGAGGTTGTCGGCGAACACGAGCTTCTTCGCGTATCCGAGCGCGATCAGTACCAGCGCGTACTTGACGTCGCGGAAGTCGATTCGCTGGTCACCGTCGAGTTCGGCCAGGAACTCGCGCGCACGGACGATCGGCCCGGCTTCCAGTTGCGGGAAGAACGCGACCGCGAGTGCGTAGTCGAGCAGGTTGCGCCGCGGAGGCAGCACCCCGCGGTAGACGTCGATCGTGTAGGACAGGCTCTGGAACGTGTAGAACGAGATGCCGACCGGCAGCAGCAGGTCGATCGGTGTCAGGTGCCATGCGCTGCCTGCCGCCGCCGCGCCGACGTTGATGGTATCGATCAGCCAGTTCGCGTACTTGAAGATCGCGAGGAAGCCGAGGTTGACCACCACGCTGATGATCACGAGCCGCCGCGGTTGTGCCGTGCGTGGCAGCCGCAGGGCGATCAGGTAGTCGACGATGGTCGAGAACCAGATGAGCAGCAGGTAGTGCCATTCCCACTGTCCGTAGAAGTAGTAGCTGGCTGCCAGCAGCATCAACTTCTGCGCGACCGGCCAGCGCCTGAGCGCCTGGTTCAGCGCGATGACGACGAGAAAGAAAACGACGAAGTGGACGGAATTGAACAGCACCTGCCTGGTCCGTCAGTCCAGTTCGTGCACGACAGGGGCGCCGAGGTAGAGGCCGCGCAGCGTCACCGATCGCCCAGACGCCGCAATGCGCGGCGGGCGAGCCCGGCGAAATAGCGCGTGCGACCGAACAGGCCACTGTAGAGGGCGTCACGCGAGCGTTCGAGTTCCGAGGTGATGCGCGAGACGTCGCGGTACAGGCGCTGGTTGTGCTGGTCGCGTCGCGCGAGCAGCACGCGCAGTTCCTCGACATCCGCCTCGGCCAGCGTCATGCCGGCACGGAAGCGTTCGGGCAACGGGCGGTCGACGTAGATGGTGGAGTGCGTACCCGCGAGTTCTTCCTCGGGACGCTCGCGCGTGTAGAAATACAGTGCGATCGACCTGCGCGAAAGCTCGCGCCGCCCGGCCGGGAGCGCGATGCGGTCGAAGCCGTGCCAGCTCCACTCGGTGGTCTCGAAGATCACCGCTCGATTGAACAGCGGCGTCACGCGCGTGATGCGATCATCGGGCGAGCGCGGATCGGAATGCAGCTCGAGCGAACCGCCCCAGGCATCGTCCCATTCGTGGTTGAGGTAGACGATGAGGTTGAGGCGACGATGCCAGCCTTCGACTGGATGGCGATTGAAATCGACGTGCGGATCGAGGTCCTGGCCTTCGCGGTTTTCATGCGTGCCGCCGCCGAAGTAGTACGGGTCGTAGAGCAGGTCGCCGATGCCGGTCAGGCGTCCGATCAACGCGAGGAAGGCCTGTGATCGAACCAGATCATCGAGCGCCGCCCAGGGCGTGCCCAGGCCGCGGATGCGCTCGACCGTGGACTTGCCGCCCAGCTCGCCCGCCTCGTTGCGTGCATTGCCACGCTCGAACGCGGGGAACTGCGCGAGCAGCGAATCGGCGTAGTCGGGCGTGAAGAACCCGTCGATGACGACATGGCGGAACGGGTCGCGACGTGCGAACGCGGCGGCGTGGGCGTCCGCGTTCGCGATCACTCGGTCATTGATGCAGGCGGCGAGGGCGGGGTCATTCATGGGCGCGCATGATGCCACGTTGCCCGGGATGGCGGTCATGGCGCAGGTCATGGCGCAGCCAACGCGGAGCGCTCGGGGCTGAAGCCCCTCCCACAAGGTCGGACGCCGCAGCCGTGAGCGCCATCGCGCGTCGTCCGCAGCCCTCAGCCCTCAGCCCTCATTTTATCCAGCACCTTCCCGATGCGCTCGCGCGTCGGTGCGCGCAGCAGTGCCTTCGCGTGCGCGCGCAGCGCGGGAAGGTCGAGGCCGCGGATCGTTTCGCGGATCTCGAGCAGCATGCCCGGGTGCATGCTGAGGTCGGTGAGACCGAGCGCGAGCAGCAGCGCGGTATGGCGGCGGTCGCCGGCCATCTCGCCGCAGAGCACCACCGGGCGACCGGCGCGGCGCGCGGTCGCGATCGTCTGCGCGAGGAGCTTGAGTACCGCCGGATGCAGCGGATCGTAGAGGTTCGCGAGCTGGTCGTTGTTGCGGTCGACCGCGAGCGTGTATTGCACGAGGTCGTTGGTGCCGATCGAGATGAAGTCGAGCGCGCGGATCATGCCCGGCAACGCGATCGCGGCGGCGGGCACCTCGATCATCGCGCCGAGCTCGAAATTGTCGGCGATCTCGTGGCCCGCGGTGCGCAGGTCGCGCGCGCACTCGTTGAGCATGCGTCGCACGGTCGCCATCTCCGCGGCGGCCGAAACCATCGGCACGAGGATGCGCACGGGTCCGTAGGCGGACGCGCGCAGGATCGCGCGCAGCTGAGTCGCCATCAGCTGCGGATGGCGCAGCGACAGGCGCACGCCGCGCACGCCGAGCGCCGGATTTTCCTCGTCGTCGAGCACGAGCCCGCTCGCGTCGGCCTTGTCGGCGCCGAGGTCCAGCGTGCGGATCGTCACCGGAAGGCCGCCCATGCCGAGCACGAGGTCGCGGTACGCGAGGAACTGCTCGTCCTCGTCGGGCAGTTCGCGCCGCTGCAGGAACAGGAACTCGGTGCGATAGAGGCCGATGCCGGCGGCACCGAGCGCGCGCGCCTGCGCGACGTCGCCGGTGGATTCCGCGTTCGCATGCAACGCAATCGGCGTGCCGTCGCGCGTCAGCGTCTCGGCGTCGCGCAGCAACGCGAGGCGCTTGCCCTTCTGCGCGGTTTCGCGCTGCCACGCGCGGTAGCGCGAGAGGTCGACCGCGGTCGGATGCACCACGACCTCGCCCAGCTCGCCGTCGATGAGGATCAGGTCGTCGTCCTGGATCGAGGACAGCGCCTCGTGCGCGGCGACGATCATCGGCAGGTGCAGCGAGCGCGCGAGGATCGCGCTGTGCGAGACCTGGCTGCCGGAGGACAGCACCACGCCGAGCACGCCGTGCTCGGCGAGCGGAATCAGTTCAGATGGCGAGACCGTGTCGCTGACGAGGACCTGCCCGACGCGCGAGGCGAGCCGGCGCTCCTCGCGACTGGATTCGCGCACGAGGCCGGCCTGCACGCGCGCGATCACGTGTTCGACGTCCTCCTTGCGGCTGCGCAGGTAGGGATCGTCCATCGCCTCGAACATCGCGACCAGCGTGTCGCGCTGGATCTTCAGCGCCGCGCTCGCGCGATAGCGTCCCTTGCGGATCAGGTCGTAGACGCCGGTGGTGAGCTCGCGGTCGGCGAGCATCAGGCTGTGCGCGTCGATGAATTCGGCCACCTCGCGCGCCATCGTGCCGTGCAGCTTTTCGCGCAGCACGCGCATTTCCTCGCGTGCGGCGAGCAACGCGCGCTGCAGGCGGGCGACTTCGGCTTCGACTTCGTCCTCGGCGAGTGGCCGTTCGTCGACGAGGAAGCGGCTGGGTTGCTCGAGCCGAGCGCGACCGAGCGCCATTCCGCGCGATGCGCCACCGCCGGTCAGTACGAGTCGCACGCGCTTGCCTTCCTCCGCTGCGTGGCCACCGCCTCGAACCCGTGCCGTTCCTGCGGCGCGGGCAGGGCCATCCTACTGCCCTTCGTCGAACTTGCGTTCGAACAGGCCGAGCATCGCCTGCATCGCGGCTTCCTCGTCGGGCCCGTCGGTGCGCAGCGTCACCGGCGTTCCGAGGCCCGCGGCGAGCATCATCACCCCCATGATGCTCTTGGCATTGACCTCCTTGCCGCGGCAGGCGAGGAACGCGCTGCACTGGAAATCATGCAGGGCCTGCACGAGCTTCGCGGACGCGCGTGCGTGCAGGCCGAGCTTGTTGCTGATGACGATGTCCTTTTCGAGCATTTTCTTGGGGCTGGGAGTGGGGAACAGGGAATGGTCAGGGCGGAATTCGGGCTTGATCGGACCGGGAACGGGGTTGGGACGGACGCAGTGCCGGGCCGGGCTGCTCCATGCTTGCCCCGCCTTTCCCATTCTCCATTCCCGATTCCCTGCCCTCAGGGCGTATCGACCACGATCCCGCCGCGACCGCCGGTCGCGGCGGTCTGCGCGAGTTCGTCGAGCGACTGTTCCGGGTAGTTGAGGACCCGCAACAGCATCGGGAGGTTCAATCCGGACACGCAATGCATGCGCACGCCGAGGTCGGGCAGGCGCCTGGCGATGTTGCAGGGCGTGGCACCGTACAGGTCCGACAGTACCAGCACGCCATCGCCGCGGTCGAGTTCGCGCGCATTCGCGGCGGCCGAGCGCAGCATCTGGTCGGGATCCGCGCTGGCCGCGACCTCCTGCACCTCGACCGACAGCGGCAGCCGCCCGAGCACGTGCCGCGCCGCATTCACGAGCGCCGCGCCCATCGATTCGTGGGTCAGGAGCAGGACGCCGACGGTCATGGGCCGGCTCCGCCGGCGGGGAACAGGGAATGGGAAACAGAGAATGGGAAAGCGCGGCGCGCAGCCACCGTGTACCGCGGGGACGCGGGGGTGCTTCGACCATTCCCCATCCCCCATTCTCCATTCCTGATCTTCACCATCATTCCAACTCCCGATGGTACGTCAGCACCTGCGCATAGCGCTGGCGGAAGCGCTCGGCGAGATGCTCGCACAGGTATACCGAGCGGTGGCGGCCGCCGGTGCAGCCGATGCAGATCGTCACGTAGCTGCGGCTCTCGGCTTCGAAGCGCGGCAACCAGGTCTCGAGGAAGCCGCCGAGGTCGCCGGCGTAGTGCATGACGTCGGGCTTGGATTCGAGCCATTCGCGCACGGGCGCGTCCTTGCCCGAGAGCGGGCGCAGGCGCGTGTCCCAGTGCGGGTTCGGCAGGCAGCGCGCGTCGAACACGAAGTCGGCGTCGCTCGGCACGCCGCGGCGGTAGGCGAACGACTCGAACAGCAAGGTCATCGCGCCGCCGGCAAGGCCCATCTCGGTGATCACGACGCGCCGCAGCTGATGCACGTTGAGGTCGCTGGTGTCGATCGTGCGATCGGCGATCGCGAGCATCGGGCGCAGCAGGCGCCGCTCCTCGGCGATCGCGTCGGCGAGTCCGAGGCCGTCGCCGGAAAGCGGATGGCGGCGGCGCGTCTCCGAATAGCGCTTGATCAGCACGTCGTCGCGGGTGTCGAGGAACACGAGCCGATAGCCGACGTCGAGCGACGCGAGTTGGGCGAGGATGTCGGGCAGGCGGTTGAGGTTCTCGGCCCGGTTGCGCACGTCGACGCCGACCGCGAGCTTGTGCGCGAGGCCCGCGGGTTCCTGCGTGACCGCCTGCACGAACGCCGGCATCAACGCGGCCGGCAGGTTGTCCACGCAGTAGTAGCCGAGGTCCTCGAGCGTGCGCAGCGCGACCGACTTTCCGGACCCCGACAGGCCGCTGACGATGATCAGCTGCGCGGCCGCCACGTCGGCCGGGGTGGCTTCGGGCGTGTCTACCATGGCGGCAGGCGGCGCATCTGATGCGCCTGGCGGTCGATGAAGGTCTGGGCCGGGTCGAAACCCTTGCTCTTGAGCATGTGGCTGCGCACCGCGGCTTCGGCGAGCACCGCGATGTTCCGGCCCGGCGCGACCGGGATGATGATCTGCGGGATCTGCACGTCGAGCACGTCGCGATAACCGACATCGCCAGTGAGGCGGATCATCGCATCGCCGGTGGTGTCCAGCTTCTGTGGTTTGAGGTGCACGATCAGGCGCAGGTACTTCGACGGCTTCACCGCGGTCTGGCCGAACATGTCGCGCACGTTGAGCACGCCGAGTCCGCGCACTTCGAGCAGGTCGCGCAGCATCTCGGGGCAGGTACCGTCGATGACGTCGGGCGCGATCAGCGTGAACTCGGGCGCATCGTCGGCGACGAGCCGATGGCCGCGCGTGATCAGCTCGAGCGCGAGTTCGCTCTTGCCGGTGCCGCTCTCGCCGGTGATCAGCACGCCGATCGAGTAGACCTCCATCAGCACGCCGTGCAGCGTGACCTGGCGTGCGAGGTTGCGCGCGAGCTGGTACTGCAGGTAGGTCAGCAATTCATGCCCACGCTTGGGGCTTTGCCAGAGCGGCGTATTGGATTCCTCGGCTGCTTCGCGCAGGTCCGCCGGGACGGCCTGGTCCTTGGTCACGAGCAGTGCGGTCGGGCGGTAGGCGACGATCTTTTCGACCGTCTCCCAGCGCTGGCGCGAATCGAGGCTGTCGAGGTAGTTGAGCTCCTCGGTGCCGATGATCTGCACCTTGTTCGGATAGATGATGTTGAGGTAGCCCACGAGTGACGGCCGGCGCTCCTGGTTGCCGCCCGTCTCGATCGCACGCGTCTCCCCGCGCATGCCCGCGATCCAGCGCAACTGCAGGCGCTCGCCGACCGCATCGAACAGCTGGCGCGCGCTCAGGCGATCCATGGGGACGGGGCTGAGGGCTGAGGGCTGAGGGCCATGGGATCGCGAAACCTTCGTGGTGCGCGCAGTGTAGGGTAGGAGCGGCGCAGCCGCGACCGTCCGGTGGCACGTTCGCCGCGTCGTGAGTGTCTCGACGCTTCGTCGATCGCGCCTGCGGCGTTTCCAGGCGGTCGCGCGGCTTCGTGCCGCGCCCTAGCGCTCGGCCCTCAGCCCTTTCTTCAGCGCCTCGTACAACGCCGGTGCATCCGCAGCCGCGCGCAGCTCGGCGGTGACGACCGCGTTCGAGAACATCTCCGCGAGTTCGGCCAGCAGCTTCAGGTGCTGGTCGGTGAAATGCGCGGGCACGATCAGCGCGGCGACGAGGTCCACCGGCGCGCGGTCCTCGGCGCCGAATTCGATCGGCGGTTCGAGGCGCACGAACGCCGCGCGCGCCTCGGTGACGGCCGCGCTGCGGCCGTGCGGGATCGCGACGCCGTGCCCGAGCCCGGTGCTGCCGAGGCGCTCGCGCGCGACCAGCGCTTCGCGCGTGGGCGCAGGATCCCCGCCGTCGGCGAGCAGCAGCGCGAGCCTGTCCAGCAGCTCGGCCTTGTCGCGCGCGACAAGGCCGTACCGCACCCGCTCGGCGGGCAGCAACTCGAGGAAGGGCATGGTGCTGGAGAGGTCCTGTCGGCGTGCCGCCGGCGTCAGTTGTAGCGTGCGGCGCGCACGCTGTCGGCGTGGTGGTCGGTGAGCTTTTCCTTGTGCTTGCGCAGCTGCGTCTCGACCTTGTCCACCAGCACGTCGATCGCGGCATACATGTCGGTGGCGGTCGCGTCCGCGTGCAGGGTCTTGCCCGACAGCTGCATCGTGACCTCGGCCTTGTGCAGCAGCTTCTCGACGCCGAGCACGATCGTCACGTCATGCAGCTGGTCGAAGACGCGCGTGACGCGCTCGAACTTGCCGATCGCGTAGCTGTTCAGCGCTTCGGTGACTTCGACCTGGTGACCCTTGACGTTGATCTGCATGTCTGACTCCTTCTGGATGGAGCCGGTGCGTGCCGGCTCCGTTTCAGTACCCGCGCGCGACGTCGTGATCGGCGTCGGCGCGGTCGCACCTGATTGGACCTGCGGCCGCGCGCAGTGTTCCCAAGCGCCGTCGCGACGCACGTTCACGCGCGGGATGGCAGGATGTCGCATCAGGCGAGCCTGCTGCGATCGTTCGACGAGGGAATGTTCATCGATTCGCGGTACTTGGCCACCGTGCGGCGCGCGACGTTGATGCCGCGACGGTTCAATTCGGTCGCGAGGCCCTGGTCGGAGATCGGCCGCGCGGTCTGTTCCTCTTCGATGAGCTTGCGGATCATCGCCTGGATCGCGGTTGCCGAGGCCGAACCGCCGTCGACCGTGGTCACGCCGCTCGAGAAGAAGTACTTGAACTCGTAGGTGCCTCGCGGCGTATGCAGGAACTTGCGCGTGGTCACGCGGCTGATCGTCGACTCGTGCATGCCGATCTCGTCGGCGACATCCTTGAGCACGAGCGGACGCATCGCCTCGGGCCCGAACTCGAGGAAGGCCTCCTGCGCGCGCACGATCGCGCCGGCGACCTTGAGCATGGTCTCGGCGCGCGTCTTGAGGCTCTTGATCAACCAGCGCGCTTCCTGCAGCTGGCCCTTGAGGTAGTTCGCATCGTCGCGACGCGCCTTCGCGATCAGGCTCGCATAATGCTCGTTGATGCCCAGGCGCGGCTGGCAGCCCGGCGCGAGCGAGACCTGCCAGCGCCCGCCGACCTTGCGCGCGTACGCGTCCGGCGCGACGAACTCGGCCGCGGCGCTCGCGAATCCACTGCCGGGCTTGGGCGAAAGCGAGCGCACCAGCGCGAGCGCGGTGTCGAAGTCGGCCTCCTCCACGTGCAGGCGCTGGCAGATGCGCGCGCGATCCTGGCGCGCGATCGTCTCGAGGTGGTCGGCGACGAGCACGCACGCGAGGTCGAGGCCGGGCGTGCCCGCGTCGAACGCATCGAGCTGCACCGCGAGGCATTCCTTGAGCGATCGGCTCGCGACGCCGATCGGGTCGAACTGCTGCACGCGCCGGCGCACCGAGGCGACTTCGGCCGGCGTCACCACGTGCAGCGACGCGAGCGTTTCGCAAATGCCTTCGTCGGTTTCGGCGAGGTAGCCGTCGTCGTCGATCGCTTCGATGATCGCGGCCGCGATCGCATGGTCGCGCGGCGACATCGGCGTGAGGTTCAGCTGCCACAGGAGGTGGTCGCGCAGGTCCTCGGGTTCGGCATCCTGCGGTTCGAGGCCGTCCTCGTCGAGTGCGGTCCCGCGGTACTCGCTGCGTTCGATCTCGAGGTCGAGCGGCTGTTCGTCGGTGTCCGGTGCCTCGGGCGCTTCCTGCTCGAGCGGCTCCGCGTCGCCTTCGCCGTCCTCGCCCTCGGGCGCGTCCTCGGTGAGGTCGAGCAGGGGGTTCGATTCGAGCGCGAGGTTGAGCTCGATTTCCAGCTCCAGCCGCGACAGCTGCAGCAGCCGGATCGCCTGCTGCAGTTGCGGCGTCAGGGCCAGCGACTGGCCCAGACGGAGTTGGAGAGCGGGTTTCATGCCCGAAGCGTGCCAAGTCCCGTTTCAGCCATCCTAGCGCCAAAGCCCCGCCGCGGGCAGGCCTTGACGAAATCCGGATCCCGGGCACGCAATCTCCGCCTGCCGCGCCGCCCGACCCGGGGCGCGCCTTGCCATCCGGCGTCGAAGCGACGGCGAAGCCGGAGCGCAAGATCGAAACACCGAGCACCCGAAGAAGCGCTCGGGAGATGCTCTTCCCGCATCCGGGCGACGCCGTTTCCGCCACCCGGGCCCCGCTCTACCTATTCCCTATTCCCTATTCCCCATTCCCCATTCCCGGCTTCGAATCACATCCTGAACTCGCGCCCCAGGTACACCTCGCGCACCTGCTCGTTGGCGAGGATGTCCGCCGGTGTTCCCTGCGCGAGCACCGCGCCGTCGCTCATGATGTAGGCACGCTCGCAGATGCCGAGCGTTTCGCGCACGTTGTGGTCGGTGATCAGGATGCCGATGCCGCGCGACTTGAGCTGGCGCACGATGCGCTGGATGTCGACGACCGAGATCGGATCGATGCCCGCGAACGGTTCGTCGAGCAGCATGAAACGGGGCTTGGCCGCGAGCGCGCGCGCGATCTCGACGCGCCGCCGCTCGCCGCCGGACAGGCTCACGCCCATCTGCGTCGCGATGTGGCCGATCTGCAGGTCGTCGAGCAGCGATTCGAGTTCGGCGGCGCGGCCGGCTTCGTCGAGGTCGTCGCGAAGCTCCAGGATCGCGAGGATGTTGTCGGCGACGCCGAGCCGGCGGAACACCGACGGCTCCTGCGGCAGGTAGCCGAGCCCGAGCCGCGCGCGCGCGTGCATCGGCAGGTCGGTCACGTCGCGGTCGTCGATGCGGATCGTGCCTTCGTCGGCCGCGACGAGTCCGACGATCATGTAGAACGAGGTGGTCTTGCCGGCTCCGTTCGGACCCAGCAAGCCGACCACTTCGCCTTCGCCGAGCCGGAAACCGAAGTCGCGCACGACCGTGCGCGCGCGGTAACTCTTGCGCAGGCCGCTCGCACTCAGCATCAGGTCGGGGTGTCCTTGCCGGCGGCGCCGTCCACGGGGGCCGGCTGCGCGGCGGGGGCGGGGTTCTTCGGCTGGATGATCATGTGCACGCGACCGCCGGCTTCCTGGTTGCCGCTCTCCATCTGGCCGGTATTGGTGTTGTAGGTCATGTGTGCGCCGCGGAACTCGCCGCGGCCCTGCTGCACGACCTTCACGCTGCCGCTGAGCTCGGCGATGCTCGTCGCGTTGTCGAATTCGATGCGGTTGGCCTGCGCGGTCATCAGGCCGCCGCCGTCCTGCTGCTGCTCGAGCCGCGCCTGGTCGCCGCTCAGGATCACGCGGCGGATCGCGCCGTTTGCGTCCTGCTCGATCGTCGCCTCGGCTGCGTTCGCCTTCATCGTGCCCTGCACGACGCGCACGTCGCCGCGCAGGAATGTGGTGCCGGGCTTGCCGCCGCCGCCCTGGTTGATGCGCGAGTAGTTCGCGCTCACGTCCATCGGCTGGTTGCGATCGGTGCTGAGCGCGTGCGCAGGGAGCGCGCAGGCGAGCAGCAAGCTCGCGAAGAGGCGCTCAACGCTTCGTGCGCGCGGGTTGCAGGGTCGAATGGACATCGGACATGAGCTCCAGGATCCGGGCATCGAGGTCACCGCGCATGCCGGTGCCGCGAAGTATAGAGCCGGGCTGGCTGATCGTGGCCGGCGCCTCGGTCGCGATGCGGTGTTCGCGCGGCCAGGCGGTCACGTCGCGCGTGACGAGCTCGACCGGGTCTTCGCCGCTGGCGGCGTCGCGACGCATCTCGACATGCCCCTGCAATTTCATGAGCGTGCCTTCGCGATCGACCCATGCCGCATCGGAGCGTCCGTGCCAGCCCTTGCCGCCGCCGTCGACGAGCAGGTAGTTCGGCGTCGCCACGTGGATCGATCCGTCGTCGCCACGCCGGACCAGGCGCGGGCCGCTGACCTGGAACGTGCGGCGACCCTCCGAATCGAGTGCGTTGAGCGTGAAGTCCGCGAGCGTGTAATCCGAGCGGGGCGGTCCGGCGAACTGCTGCGCATCCGGTCGGTCGCGCAGCAGCCATGCGAGGTAGCCGCTGCCCGCCGCGAGCACTGCGAGCGCGACGAGGGCGAACCAGTAGCGCCTGCCGATCACGGGCTCAACCCTGGTACAGCGCCAGCTCGCCTTCGACGTGGCCCTGCGCGGCGAGGATCAGGTCGCAGACCTCGCGCGCGGCGCCGTCGCCGCCGGCCTTGCGCGTGCGCCAGTGCACGTGCGAGAGCATGTACGGATGCGCGTTCGCGGGGGCGACCGCGAGGCCGACCGTGCGCATCGCGGCGAGGTCGGGCAGGTCGTCGCCGGTCCACGCCACCTGCTCGGGTGCGAGCTGCAGCGCGCCGAGCAGCTGCGCGAGGCAGGCGCGCTTGTCCTTCTGGTCCTGGTAGACGTGCGCGATGCCGAGCTCGGCCATGCGCAGCGCGACCACGTGGCTGAGCCGCGCGGTGATGATCGCGACCTCGATGCCGTTCGCGAGCAGGCGCTTCAGCCCGAACCCGTCGAGCACGTTGAACGCCTTCAGCTCGTGCCCGTCCGCCGTGTACCAGAGCTTGCCGTCGGTCAGCACGCCGTCCACGTCGAACACCGCGAGCCTGATGCGCGCAGCGCGTTCACGAATGTCGGTGGGGAGGTCGGCGAGGTGCATGGATGCTGGGTGATTCGTGATTCGTGGTTCGCAAGAGCTGGCGGGGACCCGGTGCGGTTCAATCGTTCATCACCCATCACCCATCCCCATTCACGGCTCTCACACCACCCGCGCCCGCAACAAGTCGTGGATATTCAGCGCGCCGACCACGCGGTTGTCGTCGTCGACGACGAGCAGCGCGTGGATCTTGTGGGCTTCCATCAGGCGCGCGGCTTCGACCGCGAGCTTGTCGCCGGCCACCGTTTTCGGCTGCGGCGTCATCAGGCGCGTGACCGGGGTGGTGCGCAGGTCGATGTCGTCGTCGTCGACCGCGCGGCGCAGGTCGCCGTCGGTGAACACGCCGAGCAGGCGGCGCTCCTGGTCGACGATCGCGGTCATGCCGAGGCCCTTCTGGGTCATCTCGACGAGGGCTTCGGTCATGGTGACGTCGGGTCCGACCATCGGCACCTTGGCGCCGACGTGCATGACGTCGTTGATCTTGAGCAGGAGCTGGCGCCCGAGGCTGCCGGCCGGGTGCGAGCGCGCGAAGTCCTCGTCGGTGAATCCGCGCGCCTCGAGCAACGCGATCGCGAGCGCGTCGCCCATCACGAGCGCGGCGGTCGTCGACGACGTCGGCGCGAGGCCGAGCGGGCAGGCTTCGGCCGGCACGCTGGTATCGAGGTGCACGTCCGCGAGGCGCGCGAGCGAGGAGCCTTCATTGCCGGTCATCGCGATCAGCGGGATGCCCTGGCGCTTGATCAACGGCAGGATCGTGAGCAGTTCGTCGGTCTCGCCCGAGTTGGACAGCGCGAGCAGCACGTCCTTCTGCGTGATCATGCCGAGGTCGCCGTGGCTGGCCTCGCCCGGATGCACGAAGAACGCGGGCGTGCCGGTCGAGGCGAGCGTCGCGGCGATCTTGCGCGCGATGTGGCCCGACTTGCCCATGCCCGAAACGACCACCCGACCCGCGCATTCGAACATCAGCTGGCAGGCACCGAGGAAGTTGGCATCGATGCGGTCGTGCAGCGCCTCGATCGCGCGCGCCTCGGTCGAGATCGCCGCCTGTGCGCTGCGCACCAGCGCGGTCGCATCGAGCAGTGGATTGCTCAGGGGGCGTGCCGCTGGACTCATCTGGGCATTCATCGAGGGGCGATCGGACGGAGGGATGGGGAGGTCGGGATACGCAAGTATTCTGCGCAGTTGCAGGATTTTGAGTACCATGCGCGGCCTCATTGTAGCCGTTTCGCCGTCGGGTGGCCGGCGCCGCCAGGGTGGTCCCGGCGCGCCCGCCCGCGAGGCAGGACGGTCCAGCCGGCTCCGGCGTTGCAGCCGCGTGGCCATGGAATCGACAGGAAATGGACAGCACGACCGTACAGAATCTGATCCGGCAGGGCATGCCGGACGCTCGCGTCGAGGTGCACGGACCCGATGGCGTGCATTTCGAAGCCCTCGTGGTCAGCCCCGCGTTCGCGGGCAAGCTGCCGCTCGCGCGCCATCGCATGGTGTACGCGACGCTCGGCGAGTTGATGGGCGGCGAGATCCACGCGTTGTCGCTGCGCACGTTGACGCCCGAAGAAGCCGCCCGCGGCTGATCCCGATGGCCTTCGCGGGCCAGCACCGTTCCGGGCCGGATGCCCGCAGGAACCCAACCGCATGGACGGCGACCAGAGTCGAGAGGCGCGAGTGGCGAAGATCGTGATCAACGGGGGCCAGCCCCTCAAGGGCGACGTATGGATCTCCGGCGCGAAGAACGCCGTGCTGCCGATCCTCGCGTCGACGCTGCTGGCCGACGGCCCGGTCACGATCAGCAACGTGCCGCACCTGCACGACGTGACGACAACGATGGAGTTGCTCGGCCAGATGGGCGTGGAACTGGTCATCGACGAGCGCATGAAGATCCACGTCGACCCGCGGCCCGCGCGCAACTATTTCGCGCCGTACGACCTCGTCAAGACGATGCGCGCGTCGATCCTCGTGCTCGGTCCGCTGGTCGCGCGCTTCGGCGAGGCGGTGGTGTCGCTGCCCGGAGGCTGCGCGATCGGCTCGCGCCCGGTCGACCTGCACCTGCGCGGCCTGCAGGCGCTCGGTGCGGAAGTCAGCGTCGAGAACGGCTACATCAAGGCGCATGCGAAGCGGCTCAAGGGCGCGCGCATCAACATGGACCTCGTGACCGTGACCGGCACCGAGAACCTCATGATGGCCGCCGCGCTCGCGCAGGGCACGACGGTCATCGAGAATGCGGCGCAGGAACCCGAAGTCGTCGACCTCGCGAACTGCCTCAACGCGATGGGCGCGAAGATCGAGGGCGCGGGCACCGCGACGCTCGTGATCGAGGGCGTGGAGCGCCTGTCGGGAACGACTTATGAAGTATTGCCCGACCGCATCGAGACCGGCACCTTCCTGGTCGCCGGCGCGATCACCGGCGGCAAGGTCACCGCCAAGCACGCGCGCCCGAAGACGCTCGACGCGGTGCTGTCCAAGCTCGAGGACGCGGGCGCGCACATCAATACCGGCGACGACTGGATCGAGCTCGACATGCAGGGTCGCCGCCCGAAGGCGGTCAACGTGACGACCGCACCGTATCCCGCGTTCCCGACCGACATGCAGGCGCAGTTCACCGCGCTCAACTGCGTGGCCGAAGGCGTCGGCATCATCACCGAGACCGTGTTCGAGAACCGCTTCATGCACGCGCTCGAACTGCAGCGCCTCGGCGCCGACATCCAGCTCGAGGGCAACACCGCGATCATCAAGGGCGTGTCGAAGATGTCGGGCGCACCGATGATGGCGACCGACCTGCGCGCATCGGCCTCGCTCGTGCTCGCGGGCCTCGTCGCCAAGGGCGATACGCTGATCGACCGCATCTACCACATCGATCGCGGCTACGAGAACATCGAGGAAAAGCTCGGCGGGCTCGGCGCGCACATCCGCCGCCTGCCGTCCTGACGCGGCGCCGGCTTGCCGCTGCCCGTAGGCTGGACGCGCGCAGCGCGGCCGGCGCATTGCATGCAGGCTCGCGCGAAAAGCTGCCGGCCGACCTTCGGTCGTCCAGCCTACACACGCGATTTTCCGGATGTGCAGGCTGGACGCGCGCAGCGCGGCCGGCGCATTGCATGCACGCTCGCGCGAAAAGCCGGCCGACCTTCGGTGGTCCAGCCTGCCAAGCTTGTGCTTCCTGCGGCCGGGAATGCGCGGGCGATCAATCGTTGCGTATCGACACGAGTTTCAGCGTCACCGTGTCGCCGTTCTTCTCGGTCTGCTCGATCTGCACCGGCAGCCAGCCGAGCGACTCGGCGAACCAGCTTCTCGACACGCGCTTGCGGTCGCTGCCGGGTTCGCCGACGCGACGCATCAGCGTGGCCTCGAACGCCCCGGCCGGAACCCGCACGGATTCAACGGACCCCCGCGCATAGTGCATTCCCTCGACGTGGTCCTTCACCGCGACGCGGTACTCGAACGTGGAAGCGCCGCGCAGCAGGTCGCTCGCGAGCCCGAGCGTGACCGATTGGCGGTCGATCGTGCCCGCTTCGATCGGATAACGATGGTGCTCGCCGCCCTCCGACACGCGTGCTTCGCGCGCCGACCAGTCGAACCTCGCTTCGCGCGTGCGTTGCCGGAATGCGCCTTCCTGGCGGTAGTCGTACGCGATCGCCTCGGGTCGTCCGTCGCGCCAGCGGAAACGCGAGGTTTCCACGACGTGGATGCCCGCGAGTTTCGCGAGGCCCGCGGTGCCGCGCGTTTCGCTGCGCAGGCGCCAGGCCCCATCGCCGGCCTCGACGAGTTCGAGCGTCGTGCGCCCGACCTCGTCGCCGTTGCGCAGTGTCGCGTACTCGGCGTGGAACGCGTGCACCGGCGCATCCTCCGCTGCGGCCGTAGCCGTCGCGGCGAGCAGCGCGAGCGCAGCGAGGAGTGGTGAAAGCGTCATCGGGTCGAACTCGGGCGGGGACAGGCCGCTAGTGTCGCGGCGGCGCGCTGAACCCGGGGTCAAGCCGTTGCCGCGCGGAGCTCGCCATCGTGCAGTTGCAGCGGCGCCTGCAGCACGTCGCCGTCGTGCAGGACGCCTTCGGTGCCGTGCGTGAACCGGCCTGCGGCGATCGCCGCGACCGTCGCGACGAGCAACCGATGTTCGTGCGCGAGCAGGCGTTCGGCCAGCGTCCCGGGCGTGTCGCCTCGCAGCACCGGGATGCTCGCCTGCGCGAGTACCGGCCCGCCGTCGAGTTCGGCCGTCACGAAGTGCACGCTGCAGCCGTGTTCGTCATCGCCGGCCGCGAGCACGCGCCGGTGCGTGTGCAGGCCGGTGTACTTGGGCAGCAGCGACGGGTGGATGTTGATGATCCGTCCGCTCCATGCGCCCAGCACCGAGGCATCGAGGATGCGCATGAAGCCCGCGAGCACGACGAGTTCGGCGCCGCTCGCCGCAATGCGCGCGAACAGGTCGGCGTCGTACGCCTCGCGCGAGGCGTAACCGCTCGGATCGAGCGCGAGCGTCGGAATCCCGGCAGCTTCCGCGCGTCGCAGAGCGAGCGCCTGCGCCTTGTCGCCGGCCACGAGCACGATGTCGACAGGCAGCCGACCGTCACCCCGCGCATCGATCAGCGCCTGCAGGTTCGATCCGCGCCCCGACGCGAGCACGGCGGCCTTGAGGGTCGGGATCCGGGATTGGGGATGCGGGATTCGCGAGAGCGGTTCCATCAGGTCCCGACGTTCGTTGCGGGCAGGCGACTGCCCGGCTGTGGCCCTGCCCAATCCCAAACCGGAATTCCGGCGCTACGAAATGTTGACGCGTTCCGCACCGTGCGCGGGTTCCACCGCGCCGATCGTCCAGGCCGCGAGGCCGAGCGCTTCGAGCGCGTCGAGCGTGATGCCGACCTGGTCGCGCTGCACGATCAGCGCGTAGCCGATGCCGCAGTTGAAGGTGCGCAGCATCTCGTCGTCGGCGACCTTGCCTTCGCGCTGCAGCCAGTCGAACAGCGCGGGACGCTTCCAGCTGCGGCTGTCGATTGCGATGCCGAGGCCATCGGGCACCACGCGGATGATGTTCTCGCGCAGTCCGCCGCCGGTGATGTGCGCCATGCCGTGCACGGGTTGCTGGCGCAGCAGCGCAAGGATCGGCTTGACGTAGATCGTGGTCGGCGCGAGCAGGGCGTCGTCGAGCCGCACGCCGCCGAGGTCCAGCTCGAAGCCGCCGGTCTCCGGCGTGATGCCCGCGCGCGCGACGATGCGTCGGATCAGCGAATAGCCGTTGGAATGCGCTCCGCTCGAGGCGATGCCGATGATCGCGTCGCCGGCCTTGATGCGCGAGCCGTCGACGAGCGCGGATTTCTCGACCACGCCGACCGTGAAGCCCGCGAGGTCGTACTCGCCGCTCGGGTACATGTCGGGCATCTCGGCGGTTTCGCCGCCGACGAGCGCGCAACCGGCCAGCTCGCAGCCCCTGGCGATGCCGCCGACGACCGACACCGTGGTGTCGACGTCGAGCTTGCCGGTCGCGAAGTAGTCGAGGAAGAACAGCGGTTCGGCGCCCTGCACGAGCACGTCGTTGACGCACATGCCGACGAGGTCGATGCCGATCGTGTCGTGGCGACCGAGCATCTGCGCGAGCTTGAGCTTGGTCCCGACGCCGTCGGTGCCGGACACGAGCACGGGTTCGCGGTAGCGCCCGCCGAGTTCGAACAGCGCCCCGAACCCGCCGAGCCCGGCCATCACCTCGGGGCGGAACGTGCGCTGCACGAGCGGCTTGATGCGTTCGACCACCTCGTTGCCTGCGTCGATGTCGACGCCGGCGGCACGGTAACTCAGCGATTCCAGTTCAGCAGGCATGACGACCGGCGGATTGTCGCGGGCGCGCATTCTAGCAGAGCCGGGATTGGGGATTCGGCAAAGCCGGGATTCGGGATGCGGGATTGGGGATTGGTGAAAGCGAAGCCGAACGGCGCGCCACGCATGCCGCTCCGCCGAATCCCGAATCCGGAATCCCGGCTCCACCATGGACTCCCCGGCGCGGTTTGGGCAGACTGGATGCCCGATCCTGCTTTCGGCCACGCCCGTGCGAACCCTGATGTTGCTGCGCACCTTCGGTCTCGCGCTCGCGTTGCTCGCGTGCGGGCTCGCCGCGGCCGCTCCGGCGACCTACGTCGGGCGCACGCCGGTCAATTCGCAGTCCGACGATGAGCGCTCGTCCGCGTTGCGCACCGCGCTCGCCAATGTCGTGATCGACCAGTCCGGCGACAGCGGCGTGCTCGCCAACCCCGATGTCGCGAAGTCGGTCGCGCAGGCCGAACGCTACGTGCTGCAGTACAGCTACGAACGCAATGCGCTCGAAGACGGTGCGCCGCTGATGCTGGTCGCGCATTTCGATGCGGCCTCGATCGACCGCATGCTGCAGCAGCATGGCCTCGGCCCGTATGCGGGCTTGCCCCAGGTCCCTGAAGTCGCGACCGAAGCGACCGCCTGGGTCGGCGACGTACGCAATGCGGACGACTACGCGCGCGTGATCGCGTACTTCACGCGCAACAATTTCGTGCGCGCGGTGCAACCGCTGCAGGCGCAGGGCGATGCGCTGCTGCTGAAGCTCTCGCTCGCGACCGACCTCGCGCACTTCGTCGAGATCGTCGCGCTCGAGCGCGCGCTGGCGGTCGCGCCAACGCCGGTCGAAGGCGCGGACACGGCGCTCACGCTGCAACACTGAGCGTCGCAGCCGATGCTGCGCCATCTTCCAAACCTGATCACGTTGCTGCGCATGGCGCTGGTCGTGCCGCTGTGCTGGATGATTTCGGACGGGCGCCACGATCGCGCGCTGCTGGTCGCGGCGATCGCGGGATTCAGCGATGCGCTCGACGGCTACATCGCCAAGCGCTGCGGCTGGCAGAGCTGGATCGGCGGCATGCTCGACCCGGTCGCGGACAAGCTGCTGCTGACGGCTGCGTTCGTGTCGCTCGCGCTGGTCGGCGGCATCGAGGGCTGGCTCGCGGCGCTGGTGGTCGGGCGCGACTTCGTGATCGTCGCGGGGGCGGTCGCATACCACAACCTCGTCGGCCGCTTCGACGCGGCGCCGAGCCGCGTTTCGAAACTCACGACCGTGGTCCAGATCGCCTATGTCCTGCTGGAACTGCTGCGGCTGTCGGACTGGATCGAACTGCCGCGGATCCTCCACCTGGCGGCGATCGCGGCGGTCGCCGCGTTGACCGCGGCCAGCGGCCTGCACTACCTGTTCGCCTGGGGACGCCGCGCACGTGACGTCGTGCGTTCCCGCAAGGAGACGATGCGATGACGGATACCCCTGGACGCACGCGCGGACTCGCGTTGCACTGGCAATGGCTGATCCTCGCGCTGCTGCTCGGCGCAGTGCTGTACCTGCTCGCGCCGGTGCTGACGCCCTTTGTCGTCGCCGCGCTGTTCGCCTACCTGATGGACCCGCTGGTCGACCGGCTCGAACGGCGCGGACTCGGGCGCGGCCTCGCGGTGGCACTGGTGTTCCTCGTCGGCAGCATCGTCGTGATCGCGGTGCTGCTCGTGCTGGTGCCCTTCATCGAGCGGCAGATCGCCAACTTCCTCGCGCAGCTCCCGGTCTGGGTCGACTGGTTCCAGAACCGCGCGACGCCGTGGCTCGAGGCCCGTTTCGGCATCTCGCTCGAGATCCTCGACACGCGCCGGCTCATCGATGCGCTGCAGGCGAACTGGAAGGCCGCGGGGGGCATCGCCGCGACCGTGCTCGGCGGCGTGTCCAAGTCCGGCATGACCGTGATCGGCTGGCTGCTGAACCTCGTGATGATCCCGGTGGTCGCGTTCTACCTGCTGCGCGACTGGGACCTGCTGGTCGAGCGCATCCATGCGCTGCTGCCGCGCTCGATCGAGCCGGTGGTGTCGCGCCTCGCTTCGGAGTCGGACGTCGTGCTCGGCGCATTCCTGCGTGGCCAGCTCAGCGTGATGGTCGCGCTCGGCGTGTTCTACGGCGTCGGATTGTGGTTCGCGGGGATCAGCGTCGGGCCGCTGATCGGCATGATCGCGGGCCTGATCAGCTTCGTTCCGTACCTCGGCGCGATCACCGGCGTGATCATGGCGATCATCGCCGCGCTCGTGCAGTACCAGGACTGGTTCCACCTGCTGCTCGTGCTCGGCGTGTTCGGCATCGGCCAGCTGATCGAGGGTTACGTGCTCGTGCCCAAGCTCGTCGGCGACAAGATCGGGCTGCATCCGGTGGCGGTGATCTTCGCGGTGCTCGCGGGCGGCGAATTGTTCGGATTCCTCGGCGTGCTGCTCGCATTGCCGGTCGCCTCGGTCGTGATGGTGCTGTTGCGGTACGCGCACGAGCGCTATACGCAGAGCCAGCTGTATCGACAGGCCGAACAACCGACGATCGTGGTCGCCGGCACGCCGATGGCCGGCACGGCGGATGTCGTCGTGGTCGAGCGCGGAGCGGTCAGTCCGCCGTCCGCACCGACGTGAGCGCACAATTGCCGCTCGCGCTGCGCTGGCCGGCGCACCAGCGGTTCGAGTCGTTCCATGCCGGCCCGAATGCGTCGGTCATCGAAACGCTGCGGTCCGCCGCGCGCGAACCGGGCGCGCCGTGGATGTTCCTGTCCGCAGCGCCGGGAAGCGGCCGCAGCCACCTGCTGCTCGCGACCTGCGCGCTCGCAAGCGCCGAGGCGCGTTCCGCGCAGTACCTGCCGCTGTCGACGTTGCCGTCTCCGCGCGCCGCGGCGATCCGCGGCTTCGGCGGCAGCGCGCTCATCGCGGTCGACGACGTCGATTCGATCGCGGGCGACGCCGATGCCGAGCATGCGCTGTTCGATCTCTACAACCGCTGCCACGCGCAGGGCGCGACGATGGTGTTCGCGGCGAACGCCCCGCCCGCGCAACTCGGCCTCCGACTGCCCGACCTCGTTTCGCGGCTCGGGGCCTGCACGCGGCTGCCGCTGAAGCCGCTCGACGAAGTCGAACGACGCGGGATCGTGCGCGCGCGCGCGACCGCGCGCGGTATCGAACTCGACGACAGCGCGCTCGACTGGCTGTTCACGCGACGCAAGCGCGACCTCGCGACCTTGCTCGACCTGCTCGAGCGCATCGATCGCGCCTCGCTGGCGGCCCAGCGCCGCGTCACCGTTCCGTTCCTGCGCACGCTGCTCGACCGCGACTAGCCGATCCCGGCGAGACACCTCGGTTCATCCGGAATTGCATCGGTCGTTCGGCTGGGCGATGCAGGCGTACACGATGCGCGCGCTGCGTTCGGCAAGACGCCAGGTGCGGCTCCGCGCAGAGTGCCGTGCGGATGTCTTGACGCTCGCACGCGCGCAACCTACTCCGGCCAGCCCGCCGCCTGGAGTTCGGCGAGTTGCTGCGGCGTCCCGAGGTTGCGCCAGAAGCCGTCGTGGCGTTCGCCCGTGAGCCGACCCTCGCGCATCGCGCGCTGGTACATCGGCAGCAGCTTGAAGTGCGCGGTCGTCGCGCCGGAGACGATCTCTGGTCGGTAGACGGCGATGCTGCCGAAGGTCAGGCGTTCGCCCGAACCGTGTTCGTTCAGGCGCGAGCCGTCGAGATGGAAGTCGCCGCGCGGGTGGAAATCCGGATTCGGGACCATCACCAGGTGGCCAAGGCCCTCGGGTTCTGCCGGCAAGCGCGCGTAATCGTAGTCGCTGATGACGTCGCAGGCGACCGCGATGAAGGGTGCCTCGCCGAGCAGCGGCAGCGCATGCACGATGCCGCCGCCGGTCTCGAGCGGTTCGGGCCCTTCGTCGCTGTAGCGGATGCGCAGGTTCCAGCGCGAGCCGTCGCCGAGCGCGTGCGGGAACTGCGCCGCGAGATGCGACACGTTCACGACGACTTCGCGGACGCCGATCGCCGCGAGTTTGTCGAGGTGATGTTCGATCAGCATGCGCCCGCCGACGCGCAGCAATGCCTTCGGTGTCGCTTCGGTCAGCGGCCGCATGCGTTCTCCGCGCCCGGCCGCGAAGATCATCGCGGTGCGCAGGCTCACGCGGGTGCGTCCGCGCGCGGCTGCATGATGTCGCGTTCGCCGAGAGCGCGATCGAGCAGCGAAGCGAAATCCGCGAGCTCGGGATAGCGGCGCGCGACGCCGAGCGCGTAGCGCCAGACCAGCGGCAGGTCGGCGAGGTACTGCGGCTTGCCGTCGCGATACCAGAGCCGGCAGAAGATCCCGAGCACCTTGATGTGCCGCTGCAGGCCGATCAGGTCGAACCAGCGCCGGAAACGCGCGAGGTCGACGTCGGTGCCGAGCAGGTGCGCATGCCGCAGCCGCTGGCGGTGCGATTCGAGCCAGCCTTCGACGCGCTCGCCGTCCCATTCGATGTAGCAGTCGCGCAGCAGCGAGACGAGGTCGTAGGCCAGCGGCCCGACCACCGCGTCCTGGAAGTCGATCACGCCGGGGCCGTCGCGTTCGAGCACGAGCAGGTTGCGGCTGTGGAAGTCGCGATGCACGAACGCGCGCGGCTGCTCCTGCGCCGCGTGCACCAGGAACGTGAACGCAGCTTCGATCACGTCCCACTGCTCGCACCCGGGCGCGAACCCGAGGTGGCGGCGCAGGAACCATTCGGGCATGAGTTCCATCTCCGCGACGAGGCGGTTGCGGTCGTAGGCGGGCAGGCCCGCGACATCCACGCTGGCCTGCATGCGCAGCAGCGCGTCGAGCGCATCGCCGTACAGTGCATCGACGCTGTGCTCATCGAGTTCGGGCAGGAACGTGCGCGTGCCGAGGTCCTCCATCAGCACGAATCCCTGTGCGCGATCGACCGCGAAGACTTCGGGCGCGTGCACGCCCGCGTGGCGCAGACGCACTGCGATGTCGAGCCAGGGACCGATGTCCTCCTTGTCCGGCGGTGCGTCCATCACGATGCGCGTGGTGCCGCCATCATCGACGCGCCAGTAGCTGCGGAAGCTCGCGTCGGCGGAGGCTGGGCTGATCTCGATGCCGCCAGACGCCAGCGCGTGGTGCGCGAAGTCGCGGAGCGCCTGCGCGCGGGGGACGTTCGATCGCAAGGGCACGGGTCCGGTTCGGGTGGCGCGGAAGTCTAGCAAGCCGCCTCGCCGGCGCGCGCGGTCGCCGGATTGCGCCAACCGGCCTGATACAGTACTATTTCAGTCCTGTTTCGATCTCCCGAGGACGCCCCCATGCTGCGCGTCAGCAAGCTCACCGACTACGCGACGGTCGTGATGGCCTGCCTCGCCGCGCGCGGCAGCGACCTCGCGAGCGCGCAGGCGCTGGCCGACAGCGCCCGCCTCGAAGTCCCGACCGTCAGCAAGCTGCTCAAGCAGCTCGCGCAGGCCGGGCTCGTCGTCTCCACGCGCGGCGTCAATGGCGGTTACCGGCTCGCGCGTGCGCCCGAAGGCATCACGATCGCCGACATCGTGATCGCGATCGAAGGACCGATCGGCATGACCGAATGCAGCGTGCACAGCGGCACCTGCGGCCACGAACCGCACTGCGGCGTGCGCGTGAACTGGCGGCGCATCAACCAGGCGATCGCGGGTGCGCTGGCCAGCGTGACGCTGGCCGAGATGTCGCGACCGTCGGCGCGGCGCAGCGTCTCCACGCCGTTGCGGGTGGCGAGCGCATGAGCGCGGGCGAGCAAGCGATGGCGAGCGAGGCGCCGCGCGCTGGGCACGAGCCGCGCGAGTCGGCCTCGCCGCTCGATCGGGCCGGCAACGCCGCGGTCGCGGAAGCGATCAACCGGCGCTACGAGGCCGGTTTCGTCACCGACATCGAGAGCGAGAGCCTGCCGCCGGGCCTCGACGAAGGTGTCGTGCGCGCGATTTCCGAACGCAAGGGCGAGCCCGGATGGATGACCGACTGGCGCCTCGCCGCCTACCGGCACTGGCTCACGATGACGCCGCCGCAGTGGGCCAAGCTCGAGATCGCGCCGATCGACTTCCAGGCGATCAGCTATTTCTCGCGTCCGAAGAACCAGCCGAAGTCGCTCGACGAAGTCGACCCGAAGCTGCTCGAGACCTACGACAAGCTCGGGGTGCCACTGCACGAGCGCGCGCGCCTCGCGGGCGTCGCGGTCGACGCGGTGTTCGATTCGGTGTCGGTCGGGACCACCTTCCGCAAGGAGCTGGCCGAGAAGGGCATCGTGTTCTGCTCGATGTCCGAAGCGATCCGCGAGCAGCCCGATCTCGTCAGGCGATACCTCGGTACCGTCGTGCCGGTCGGCGACAACTATTTCGCGGCGCTCAATTCCGCGGTGTTCTCCGACGGATCGTTCGTGTTCATCCCGAAGGGCGTGCGCTGCCCGATGGAGCTGTCGACCTATTTCCGCATCAATGCGGGGCACACCGGCCAGTTCGAGCGCACGCTGATCATCGCCGAGGACGGCGCGAGCGTGTCGTACCTCGAGGGGTGCACCGCGCCGATGCGCGACGAGAACCAGCTGCACGCCGCGGTGGTGGAACTGGTCGCGCTCGATGACGCGAACATCAAGTACTCGACCGTGCAGAACTGGTATCCAGGCGACGAGAACGGCGTCGGCGGCATCTACAACTTCGTGACCAAGCGCGGCGACTGCCGCGGCGCACGCTCGAAGATCACCTGGACCCAGGTCGAAACCGGCTCCGCGATCACCTGGAAGTATCCGAGCTGCGTGCTGCGCGGCGACGATTCGGTCGGGGAGTTCCACTCGGTTGCGCTGACCCATCATCGCCAGCAGGCCGACACCGGCACCAAGATGATCCACATCGGCCGCAACACGAAGTCCAAGATCGTGTCGAAGGGCATCAGTGCCGGGCGCGGCCAGAACACCTACCGCGGCCTGGTCAAGATCGAGAAGGGCGCCGACGGCGCGCGCAACCATACCCAGTGCGATTCGCTGCTGATCGGCAAGCGCTGCGGCGCGCACACGTTCCCGTACATCGAGGTCAAGAACCCGGGCGCGATCGTCGAACACGAGGCGACCACGTCGAAGATCTCCGACGACCAGCTGTTCTATTGCCGGTCGCGCGGCATCAGCGAGGAGGATGCGGTCTCGATGATCGTCGACGGCTTCTGCAAGCAGGTGTTCCGCGAGCTGCCGATGGAGTTCGCGGTCGAAGCGAAGAAGCTGCTCGAAGTGTCGCTCGAAGGCGCCGTAGGCTGAGCAAGCTTCCCACGCTGCGCGAGCCTCGTGCCGCGCTTGCACTCCGTCATCCCGAATCCAGAATCCCCGATCCCATGCTGAAAATCGACAACCTCCACGTCCGTGTCGCCGGCAAGGACATCCTCAAGGGCCTCTCGCTCGAGGCGAAGGCCGGCGAAGTGCACGCGATCATGGGCCCGAACGGCGCCGGCAAGTCGACGCTCGGCAACGTGCTTGCCGGGCGCGAGGGTTACGAAGTCGTCGCGGGCAGCGTCGAGTACGACGGCCGCAACCTGCTCGCACTCGAGCCGGAAGAGCGCGCGGCGGCGGGCGTGTTCCTCGCGTTCCAGTACCCGGTCGAGATTCCGGGCGTCAACAACACCTACTTCCTGCGCGCGGCGCTGAACGCGCAGCGCGGGCAGCGCGGCGAGACCGAGCTCGACTCGATGCAGTTCCTGAAGCTCGTGCGCGAGAAGCTCGCGGTGCTGCACCTCAAGGACGAACTGCTGCATCGCGCCGTCAACGAAGGGTTCTCGGGCGGCGAGAAGAAGCGCAACGAGATCTTCCAGATGGCGTTGCTCGAGCCCAGGCTCGCGATCCTCGACGAGACCGATTCTGGCCTCGACATCGACGCACTCAAGATGGTGGCCGACGGCGTCAACGCGATGCGTTCGCCCGATCGTGCGTTCATCGTGATCACGCATTACCAGCGCCTGCTCGATTACATCGTGCCGGACTTCGTGCATGTGCTTGCGGAGGGACGCATCGTCGAAAGCGGCGACAAGTCGCTCGCGCACAAGCTCGAGGAACACGGCTACGCATGGATCGCGCAGCGCAGGCTGGCCGGGGCTGCCTGATGGCCGTGGCGCTGCTCGAATCGCTGCTCGAGGGCGTGCCCGCCGGGCCCGCGGCGCGAAGCGCGGCGGTCGCCGCCCTGCGCCGCGACGGGCTTCCGGGCACGCGCGACGAAGCCTGGAAGTACACCGCGCTGCGCGCGCTCGAGCAGCGACGCTTGGTCGCCGGCGATGCCGGCGCGGCAGCACGCGAAGTCGACGCGGCGACGTATGCATTGCCCGGCATCGAAGGGCCGCGGCTGGTGTTCGTCAACGGCGTATTCCGCGTCGACCTCTCCGACCAGCGTGAACTCCAGGGGCTCACGCTGTCGCCGCTGTCGAGCGAACCCGCGCGCCTCGCGTCGCTGCTCGATGCCGGCGAGGGCGAGCGCGCGGACGCATTCGAGCGCCTGAATACAGCGCTGGTCGCGGACGGAGCGCTCGTGCGCGTCGCGAACGATGCGCGCATCGGGATGCCGCTGCACCTCGTCTTCATCGGTACATCCGCCGACGCTGACCTCGCCTGGCAGGCGCGCGTCCGGGTCGAACTCGGCGAAGGCGCCGCGCTGACGCTGGTCGAACACCATGCCGGGACCGGCGTGCAGGCGCACCTCGGCAACCTCGTGGCCGACTACGTGCTTGCGGCCGGGGCGCGGCTCGACCTGCTGCAACTGCAGGATGCGGGCGCGGACTCGACGCTGGTGCGGCGCGACGCATTCCGGCTCGACCGCGGCGCCTGCGTCTCGGCGCATGCGCTCGAACTCGGCGCGCGCCTCGTGCGTCACGATTTCCGCGTCGACCTTGCAGGTCCCGGCTCGCGCCTGGTTTCGCGCGGGACCTTCGCGCTGACCGGTCGCCAGCATGCCGATACGCGCCTGGACGTGCGCCACCTCGCGCCCGACACCGCCTGCGACATCGCCTGGCGCGGCGCGGCCGACCAGCGATCTCGTGGCGTGTTCCACGGCGCGATCACGATCGAGTCCGGCGCCGACGGCGCGGACGCGCGGCTTTCGAACAGGAACCTGCTGCTGTCGGCCCAGGCCGAGATCGATACCCAGCCCGTGCTCGTGATCCATGCCGACGAAGTCGCCGCGGCCCACGGCGCGACCGTGGGCCAGCTCGACGAGCAGGCGCTGTTCTACCTGCGCACGCGCGGGATTCCGCGCGAGGCCGCGCGGCGCCTGCTGGTTTCGGCGTTCTGTGGCGCGACGCTCGACGGGATCAGCCCCGACGCGCTGCGTGCGCACCTGCTGCGCCTGCTCGCGCAGCGCCTGCCGCTGGTCGAAGGCGCATGAGCGCGCGCGCACGTCCGTCGCACGAGCCTTTCGACGTCGCGCGCGTGCGCGAGGACTTCCCGCTGCTCGCGCGCAGCGTGCACGACAAGCCGCTGGTGTATTTCGACAGCGCCAACACCGCGCAGAAACCGGCCTCGGTGATCGAGTCCGTCGACCGCTTCTACCGTGAGCACAACGCGAACGTCGCGCGCGCGGTGCACCTGCTCGGCGAGGAGGCGAGCGCCGCCTACGAGGGCGCGCGCGACCGCATCGCACGCTTCCTCGGTGCACCGTCGCGCGACGAGATCGTGCTGACCAGCGGGACCACCCAGGCGATCAACCTGGTCGCCTACAGCTGGGCGCTGCCTCGGCTGGGTCCGGGCGATTCGATCCTCGTCACGACGATGGAGCACCACGCGAACATCGTGCCATGGCAGCTCGTGTGCGAGCGCACCGGCGCGCAGCTCAAGGTCGCTCCGATCAACGAGGCCGGAGAGCTCGTCGTCGACAGGTTCGTCGAGGCACTGACCCCGGACGTCAAGCTCGCGGCGGTCGCGCACGTGTCCAACGTGCTCGGCACGATCAATCCGGTCGCGCAGCTCGCGCGCCATGCGCGCAAGCGCGGCATTCCGCTGCTCGTCGACGGCTCGCAGGCCGCCCCGCACATTCCGGTGGACCTGCGCGCGCTCGGCTGCGATTTCTATGCGATGACCGGGCACAAGCTGTTCGGCCCGACCGGCACCGGCGCGCTGTGGGCGCGCGGCGAGATCCTCGCGGAGATGCCGCCGTTCTTCGGCGGCGGCGAGATGATCCGCGAGGTGCGCTTCGAGAAGACCACCTTGGCCGATCCGCCGCAGCGATTCGAGGCAGGCACGCCCAACATCGCTGGTTTCGCCGGGCTGTCGGCCGCGATCGACTACGTCGAAGCGCTCGGGCGCGAGCGCATCCGCGCGTACGAAGACGAGTTGCGCGACTACATGCTCGAGGCGCTTTCGACCGTGCGCGGCCTGCGCCTGATCGGCGAGGCGAAGGAGCGCGTCGGCGTGTTCGCGTTCCTGATCCATGGCGCGCACGCGCACGACCTCGCGACGCTGCTCGACCACGAGGGAATCGCGGTGCGTTCGGGCCACCACTGCGCGCATCCGCTGCTGCAGTTCTACCGCGTGCCCGCGACGCTGCGCGCCTCGCTCGCGTTCTACAACACGCGCGAGGAGATCGACCGATTCGTCGACGCGATCGCGCGCGTGCGCCGATTGCTCGCCTGACATCCGTTCACCTCGCGCTGTCGAAGGCGCGTGCGACCGGCATTGCAGCGGCTACTCGAATGCGTCCGCGAAGATCCGGTCCTTGCCGGAGAATTCGCTGCTGCGACCCGCGGCATCGGTGACGGTCGCCACCAGCGCGGCGGGTCCGGGACCCGCGAGCGTCAGCTCGCGCCAGGCTTGCGCTTCGGGCGCGTCGATCGTTTCGCTGCCGATCCACTGGATGCCCTCGGCATCGTCGGGTCCGGCCGCGACGTAGAAGTCGATGCGCAGTGGATACGCCGCGTTCGCGACGGCGATGTCGGCCTGGTAGTGGATGGTGTACTGACCCGCCGCGTACGCCACGCGGCGGAGCTGCGGGTGGTTCATGCCCAGGTTCGGTCCGGTGTCGATGTCGTCCGGATCGTTCGGGACAGGGCCATTGCCGTCGATGTCGATGCCGATCGCGTTGTCGTGCATCGCGTTGCCGACCACTTCGGCGATCGTGTCGGACGTGCCTGCGATCTCGACGCCGGGTCCGAGGTTCCATGCGATCGTGTTGCCGGATGCGCCGCCGCCGCCGATACGCGGCCTGCCGGTGCCGGGCGGCACGCTGTTTCCGTAGCGCACGCCGGCCGCGCCGTTCGGCAGCGGCGTGACGCCGTCGATGCCGACGCCGACGAAGTTGCCCTCGACGCGCAGGTCGGCGCCGTCGGCCCCGAAACCGAGCAGGTGCACGCCGATGCCGCTCGCGGATGCGATCACGTTGCGTGCCGCGGGATCGCTGCCGCCGATACGCGCGAACTGGCCGGGACCGACGCGCAGCTGCATCGCCTCGCCGGCGATCGGCCGCGATTCGAGGCCGCTGCGGTCGGTGCCGATCAGGTTGCCCTGCAGCAGGATCGAAGCGGCCGGACTCATGAACGCAGTCGCGACGATCAGGTTGCGCTGCGCCGGCGCGAGTCCGCCGATGATCCAGCTGCCGCTCGCGATCGCGATGCCTGAAGGCGGGCTGCCCGAGGTTGCGCCGTCCGCGCCGATTCCGAGGTGGCAGCCTTCGATGCGGAACGTCGCCTGCGTGCCGACCGCCTGGCTGACGACATACGCGTAGTTCGTCATCGCAAGTCCACGCAGGACCACCTCGCCCTCGCTGGCGCCGAAACCGAACGGTGCCGTGCACCCCGCGCAGGCCTCGCCCGACAGCTCGATTGCGATCGTGCCGTCGATTCCGCCCTGCTGCGGGGTCGCGGCGTTCGGCATCGAGCCGGGTTGCGTGGAGCCGTCGATCGTCAGCGCTTCGTTGATCGAGCCGAGCCAGCCGGTCGGCATGATCACGTGCGGTCCCGCGCCCGGTATCGCGAACGCGATGACGTCCACGATCGGCGCGGCCTGGCCCGTACCGCAGTCCGGCACGGTCGTGTTGTTCGCGGCCGCGAGCGCCTCGCGCAGCGTGCAGTCGCCGTCGACGACGCTCGTGTCCGCGGTCGAGTCGACGACGAGGGTCGCCGCGTGCACGCAGCAGGTCGGCAGGGTCGTGCAAAAAAGGAATGCGGAAAGCATGCGCATGGCGAGGCCTGGTCGGGAGGTCGCCTGGACAAACCCGCGGGCGCGGCGGTACGAACGCATGCATCGACGCATGCCGCCTGGCGGGCGCCCGGCGACGTATGATCGGATGCCTCACGGCACACCGGCGCCTGGCATGGGGTGCGACTGCCCGAAGTGCCGAGTGACCGAAACTCCCACCGGACAACACCGATCGCATGGACACCACGCCAACGCACACCCTGCAATTCCGCAGCGCGACGCACGCGGACATCGACTCGATCGTCGCGCTCGTGCAATCGGCGTACCGCGGCGAGGCCAGCAAGCAGGGCTGGACCACCGAAGCGGACCTGCTCGATGGCCAGCGCACGGATGCGGCGGGCGTCGCCGAACTCCTCGGCCGCGACGATGCGCGCATCCTGCTGGTCGAAGCCGATCGCGTGCTGCTCGCGTGCGCGCAGCTCGAGCGGCAGGTCGATGCGGGCTATTTCGGCATGTTCTCGGTGCGTCCCGGGTCGCAGGGCGGCGGCATCGGTCGCGCGACGCTCGCCGAGGCCGAACGCATCGCGCGCGACGAATGGGGTTGCGCGATGATGCGCATGACCGTGATCTCGGTGCGCGACGAACTCATCGCGTGGTACGAACGCCGCGGCTACGGGCGCACCGGCGAGTACTCGCCGTTCCCGTACGGCGACGAACGCTTCGGCATCCCGCTCCGGGACGACCTGCGCTTCGAGCTGCTGACCAAGCCGCTGCGTGTCGACGCGACATCCAGGTCGGAAGAGGTCGCGACACGCAGCGCCCGGGACATGCGGGGAACGACGCGATGAGCAGGCATTGCGTTCGCAGGCTCGGAGGGCTCGTTGTTCCAGGCCTCGGCTCCCGCATGGATCGATGCCAGGAGGTGGCATGGACGGTTGGGTGAGGGTGTGCAGCACGAGCGAGCTGCTGCCGGGCGAGTACCGCGTCGCATGGGACGGCGACACGCCGATCGCGGTGTTCAACCTCGACGGCGACCTCTACGCGATCGAGGACATCTGCACCCACGACGGCGGCGAGCTGACCGGCGGGATCATCGAAGGCCACGAGATCGAATGTCCGCGCCATGGCGCACGCTTCGACATCCGCACCGGCGCGGTGCTGTGCCCGCCCGCGTACGAACCCACCGCGAAATTCCCGGTCCGCGTCGAGGACGGCGTCGTGTACACGCGCGACGACCGCTGAAGCCGCGCGCCGCCGGGCCGGGCCCTGCGGTCAGGGCGCTTCGACGCCATCGGCGAACAGGTGGTCCTCGGTGAGTCGGATCGCGCTGTACCACGCGTGCGGCCAGTCGTCGGCGGCGCCGCCGACCGCGACGACCCGGTTGGCCTGCAGCCCGATCGCGTGCACGCGATCGTCCCTCGACGTGTCGCCCGGGACGCCGAGATCGAATCCTGCGGTGAACACGCCGGCGTTCGCGAAGCTCGCATCGGGTCCGGTGCCATCGGCGTGCAGGCGAAGCACGACCATGTCCTGTGCAGCTGCGCCGCCGTCGGCCGGGTTCTGCGCGTAGCCCCCGAGCACGATGCGCCCGTCGTTCTGGACCGCGAGGCCGGTCGCCATCGCGTAGGCCGAAGTCGCGACAGGCCACACGACCGTTCGGCCCGCGAGATTGCCGAACTCCGCGTCGGCATCGCCTGCGTCGGTCAATGCGAGGAGCGCCATGCCCGGTTGCGTGCCCGCGAAGCTCGCGTAGCCGCCGACGAGGATCCGACCGCTGCGCTGCACGGCGACTGCGTAGGCGACATCGGTCTGAAGCTGACCCGCGAAGTCCACCACGCGCACACCGCCGTCGCCGAACGACGGATCGAGGAAGCCATCGGTACCCAGGCGCGCGATCGCGAAATCGTGCGAGTTCGCAGGCCCCGAATCGCCGACCACGATCGCGCGGCCCTGTGCGTCGATCGCGAGTCCGTAGGGCTGCTGGTAGGTGCCGCCGCCCGCGAGCTCGTCGAAACGCAGGATCACCGTGCGCCCGTTGGTGCCCCAGGTCGTGTCCAGCGCGCCGTCGCCGAGCAGGCGCACCATCACGATCCGATCGCCGAACGTGAACGCCCCGTCGATCGCAAGTACGAGGCGTCCGGACGCGTCGAGCGCGGCGGCGCCGACCGTCGCTTCGCGTCCCTGTTCGACGACGTAGGCGCTGCAGCCCGCGTCGCCATAGGTTTCATCGAGGACTCCGTCGGCGCTCGTCCGGCACGCGACGGGCTGGTGGCGGAAGTCCGTTGCTTCGGCGGAGCCGACGATGAGCAGCCTGCCATCGGCCTGTCGCAGGATGGCTTCGGGCTGCAGGAAGCCCGTCTGCGGGCCGAACGGTTGCAGTGCGAACACGCCGGCGACGCCGAACGCCGAATTTCCGAACGCGGGGTCGGGCAGTCCGCTCGCACCGAGTCGCAACACGAGCGCGTCTCCGCCGAGCAGCAGCCGTCCATCGGGCAAGACGGCCATGCTCCACGCCATGCCGTGGTGGTCCGCCAGGGGCTGAACCAGCGTGCGGGCCGGCAGGTAATTGCCGAAGCGCGGGTCGTACTCGCCGTCGAGCGCGATCGCGGGCACCGTGAGGAGGCAGGCGAGCGTGAAGCCGATTCGGCGCAGTGCGGTGACCATCGCGGACCCCATTGAGGGAGACATCCACGACAACGCCGGAAGCGACCGGGGTGCGCCATGCGCCGGGCGGATGGCTGCGGAATCTCGCCGCGACGGACATTCTGGTATTGAGAGTCATTCGCATTCGTGTTGTAATCGCTGTGGCTCCGAAGGCCGCGAAGGACCGAGCCGGAGCAGCATGGACACCCAGCGAGACCCCAAGCGCCGCGCGTACTGGCTCAAGACGCTGCACCAGTGGCACTGGATCAGTTCGGCGGTCTGCCTGCTCGGCATGCTGCTGTTCGCGGCCACCGGCATCACGTTGAACCATGCGGGTCGGATCGAAGCGCGCCCCGAGGTCGTCACGCGCACCGCGAGGGTTCCGGCCGATCTGCTCGCCGGCCTCGCGGCGCACGAAGACGGCGAGGCGTCGTTGCCACCCGCGCTCGCGCACTGGCTCGCGCAGCACTGGTCGTTGCGCGTGGGCACGCGCGAGGCCGAATGGTCGGACGGCGAGATCTACCTGTCGCTGCCGCGGCCCGGCGGCGACGGCTGGATCAGCATCGACACCGCGAGCGGCGAGGCGACGCACGAAAGCACCGATCGAGGCTGGATCGCCTACCTCAACGACTTGCACAAGGGACGCAACGCGGGGCCGTGGTGGAGCTGGTTCATCGACCTGTTCGCGGTCGCCGCGCTCGTGTTCTCGCTGAGCGGCCTGTTCCTGCTGCAGATGCATGCACGCCAGCGGCCTTCGACCTGGCCGATGGTGGGATTCGGCGTGCTGCTGCCGCTGCTGATCGCGTTGTTGCTGGTTCACTGACACTGGAGATGCCATGCGTTACCGCTACGCTGCGATCGGACTTTCATGCGGGCTCGCCGCTTCCGCTTCCGCCGCTTCGCTCGATGTGACCCTGACGATTCCGCGCATCGACGTCGCCGAGTACCACCGGCCCTACGTCGCGGCCTGGATCGAGCGCGAGGATCGCAGCGTCGCCGCGAACCTCGCGGTCTGGTACCAGCAGAAGCCGGCCAAGGACGCGCAGTCGGGCAAGATGGAGTCGGGCGCCAAGTGGCTCGCGGACCTGCGCCAGTGGTGGCGCCGCAGCGGACGCGACCAGGCGCTGCCGATCGATGGCGTGAGCGGCGCGACGCGGCCGGCCGGCGAGCAGCGCCTGCACTTCGAGCAGGGCAAGCCGCCGCTCGGCGCGTTGCCGGCCGGCAGCTACAAGCTCGTGGTCGAGGCCGCGCGCGAAGTCGGAGGCCGCGAGGTGCTCACGATCCCGTTCGAATGGCCGCCGCGTTCGCCGCAACACCTCGACGCGCAGGGCAAGACGGAACTCGGCGCGCTGCGGCTCGACCTCGATCCGTCTTAGCGCGCCATCCATCGCGCGCGGGACGCCGGTCCCGCGTGATCCGCTCCAACGATCGACGATTGCACGCTGATGGAGTCCATCCAATGAAGACCACGATCCACTGGGCCGCGCTCGCGCTGGCCGCGCTCGTTCCGCTGTCCGCTTCCGCGCACAAGACCTTCATCCTGCCCTCGACCACGGTGCTCTCCGACGAGCAGGCGCGCGTGACCTTCGATGCGGCGGTCAGCAACGACCTGTTCTACTTCAACCATCGCCCGATGTCGCTCGCGGCCCTCGTGGTGACCGCGCCCGACGGTCGCACGCTCACTGCCGAGAACGTGCATGAAGGCGCGTTGCGCAGCACGTTCGAGTTGCCGCTCGCCACGCCGGGCACCTATCGCATCGCGATTCCGAGCGACGGGCTCGCCGCGAGCTACGAGACCGCCGATGGCGGGAAGCAGCGTGCGCGCGGCAATGCCGAGGCGCTCGCGAAGCAGATCCCGGCCGATGCGAAGAACGTCGTGGTCACGCAGGCGCAGAACCGCGTCGAGACCTTCGTCACGCTCGGCAAGCCCGATACCGCGGCGCTGAAACCGCTCGGCCGCGGCCTCGAACTGGTCCCGATCACGCATCCGAACGACCTGTTCGCGGGCGAGCCTGCGAAGTTCCGCTTCGTGCTCGACGGCGAGCCCGCGAAGGGCCTCGAGGTCGAGGTGGTGCCGGGCGGCACGCGTTATCGCAATGCCCAGCAGCAGATCGATGTCACCACGGACGCGAACGGCGAGTTCAGCGTGACCTGGCCGGATGCGGGCATGTACTGGCTGCATGCGTCGGTCGAGGGCGGCACGCCGAGCGAGGCGAAGGCGACCTCGCGTCGCGCCGCCTACACCGCGACGCTGGAAGTGCTGCCGCAGTAACCGGTCGCCCACGTCGTGTCCGTCGGTGCAGGCGTCCGACCCCGGCGATGACTGCGTCCCCGCACATCGCCTCGATCGCGCTCACGCTGCTGCTCGCCGCGTGTGCGGCGCCGTCGCCGCGCACGCTGCGCGGCGAAACGATGGGGACGACCTGGTCGGCCACGCTGCTCGCGCCCGCACGCGCGGACATCGCGGTGATCCAGCGCGGCATCCAGGCCGAACTCGACCGCGTCGTCGCGCAAATGAGTACGTACGAGCGTGATTCGGATCTCGTGCGCTTCAACCAGGCAACGGCCGGCAGCTGGCAGGTGCTGCCGCCGGGGTTCTTCACCGTGCTCGAACAGGCGCTCGCGCTCGCGGCGGATTCCGGCGGCGCGTACGATCCGACCGTCGCCCCGCTGGTCGACCTCTGGGGTTTCGGCGCCGGCAGCCGCTCGCACCGGATCCCCGGCGAAGCCGAGATCGAGGCGGCGCGCGCGCGCGTCGGCTGGCGGCGCATCGAACTCGATGCGCGCACGCGCAGCGTGCGCCAGCCCGGCGGCGTGTCGATCGACCTGTCCTCGATCGCGAAAGGCTTCGCGACCGACGAAGTCGGTCGGCACCTCGAATCGAGCGGTATCCGCGACTACCTCGTCGAAGTCGGCGGCGAGCTGCGCGCGCGCGGGCTTCGCGCCGACGGGCAGCCCTGGCATGTCGCGATCGAACGGCCCGATGCGGCGGCGGGCGCGGTGGAGACGGCCGACCAGGTCGAGCGCGTGCTCCTCCTGCGCGATCGCTCGATCGCGACATCGGGCGATTACCGGCATGCATTCGAACACGAGGGCACGCGCTACACGCACCACATCGATCCGCGCAGCGGTTGGCCCGTGCAGCACCACATCGCGTCGGTCAGCACGCTCGCGCGCGACGCACTCGATGCCGATGCGATCGGCACCGTCGTCATGGTGCTGGGACCCGATGCGGGTTTGGCCTGGGCCGAACGGCGCGGGCTCGCGGTGCGCATCGTCGTGCGCGACGGCGACGGCTTCGCCGAACGCATGACGCGGGCGTTCGCGGCCGAGGCAGCGCGATGAGCGCACGCGCGAGGCGGCCGCTGGAATGGCCACCGCTGGTCGGCCACGTCGTCGCGCTCGCCGCTCTTGCGACCCTCGCGGCGTGGCTGCTGCTCCTGCAGGGGCGCATGCCGGAGTGGCAGGCGCCCGATGCGCTGCGCGGCACGCTTGCGGCCGTGGCCGTGCTCGCCTGGCTCGTCGCCTGCGCGCGCGCCGGGTACCGGCACGCACGCGAATCGCGCCGGGCCGGGTCGTCGACGTCCATCGCCGATGCGGCGCTCGCCGACTCGCCGCGCATGCTCGTCGCGCACGCGAGCCAGACCGGGCAGGCCGTGCAACTCGCGCAGCGCACGGCCGATGCGTTGCGCGACGCGGGTGTCGTCGTCGACCTGATGCGCCTCGCGGCACTCGACCCGGCACGCCTGCGTGCGGCCGGTCGCGTGCTGATCGTCGCGAGCACGACCGGTGAAGGCGACGCGCCTGACGATGCGGTCGCGTTCGTGCGCAACGCCCTCGGTGAACCCGCGGATCTGCGCGGCCTTCGCTACGGCCTGCTTGCGCTCGGTGACCGCAGCTACCGCAATTTCTGCGGCTTCGGCCGGCAACTCGATGCGTGGCTGCGCCATGGCGCCGCCGAGCCGCTGTTCGATCCGGTCGAGGTCGACGACGGCGACGAAGGCGCGCTGCGCCACTGGCAACATCACCTCGGGCTGCTCGCGGGTTCCGCGGATCTTGCCGACTGGAGCGCACCCGAGTACGCGCCGTGGCGCCTGCGCGCGCGGCGCCTGCTCAACGCCGGCAGCGTCGGCGGCCCGTGTTTCCACCTCGAACTCGAGCCGATCGACGGCGCGCGACATGACTGGCAGGCCGGCGACATCGCCGAGGTCGGTCCCTGCCATGCCGAGGCGACCGTCGAAGCATGGCTGGGCGCGCTCGGCCTCGATCCGCGCGACGAAGGCAAAGCGGCGCTGCGTGAACGCGCGGCCGGCAGTGTGTTGCCGAGCGTGGAAGGGCTGCGTGGCGAGGACGCGCGCGCGATTGCGTCGCGACTGCGACCCTTGCCGCATCGCGAATACTCGATCGCGTCGATTCCCGATGACGGCGCGATCCAGCTGCTGGTGCGAAGCATGCAGCGCCCGGACGGTTCGATCGGCCTCGGTTCGGGCTGGCTCACGCAGCACGCGCAGGAGGGCGCCTCGGTGCGCCTGCGCGTGCGCGGCAATCCGAACTTCCATGCACCGCGCGACGTGCGACCGCTGCTGCTGGTCGGCAACGGCACCGGCATCGCGGGCCTGCGCGCACTGCTCAGGCAACGCATCGCCGACGGCCATCGCCGCAATTGGCTGGTGTTCGGCGAGCGCCACGCAGCGCACGACTTCCACTATCGCGACGAGATCCTGCGCTGGCAGCGCGAAGGGTGGATCGAACGGCTCGATCTCGCGTTCTCGCGTGACCAGGCCGGGCGCGTCTACGTGCAGCAGCGGCTCGCCGAGGCGGCGCCGGCGTTGCGCGCATGGGTCGACGCGGGCGCATCGGTCCATGTCTGCGGCAGCCTCGAGGGCATGGCGCCCGGCGTGCATGCGGTACTCGTCGACGTGCTCGGGCCCGCCCGGGTCGATCGCCTGCAGGACGAGGGGCGCTACCGGCGCGACGTGTACTAGCCGAGCGAGGAGCGCCGGCCGACCTTCGGTCGTCCAGCCTACGGAGCGGTGGGCGTGCGGCGGAGCCGGCTCAGGCGACCCAGCCGCGACGGATCGCGGTGCGCGCGAGCAGCACGAGGCCGATCGCGACGACCAGCACCACCGCCTGCAGCGCGACCGCGACGGGGCCGGCGAGCGTCGCGCCGTCGACGAGCACGAACAGTGCGACGTCCTGCACGATCACGCCGAGCAGCGACAACACGAGCAACGGCAACGCCCAGCGACGTCGCATCAGGAGGCCGATGCAACCGAGCGCCCCGCCGATCACCGCGACGGCGGTCGCGACGAGCGTCCACGCCGGCCGTGCCGCGTACAGCGCCTGTTGTGCAGGTTCGAGCTTGGCGACGTCGGCCGGCTCCATCATCGCGTCCATCGCGAACGCCGCGCAGCCGAGCAGGTTCCATAGCAGTGCCACGACCACGACCGGCATGAACCATCCAGGTGCCTTGCCCATGTACGCCTCCGATTCGCAGGGAGAGGAAGTCTTTCCGCGACCGCCACCGCAGCGTACACACCCGCGGGGTCGCCGCGCGAAGATCGGACAAATCGCAGGCGTGTGCAATCGGGACCGTGCGTGCCCGATCCACGGAGGACCCCCGCATTCGCCCGGCCGGTGCCTGCCGGGCGCACGAAGGTCAGGTCTGCGCCCAGCGCCTGAGCAGGTTGTGGTAGATGCCGGAGAGTTGCAGCACAGCGGCGGGATCGGCGCCGGATCGGGTCAGCGACTGGATCGAGGTGTCCAGTTCGAACAGCAGGCGCCGCTGGCCGTCGTCGCGCACGAGGCTCTGCACCCAGAAGAACGCCGCGATGCGAGCGCCGCGCGTGACCGGCAGCACCTGGTGCAGGCTGCTCGACGGATACACGATGAGGTCGCCCGCGGGCAGCTTCACGTCGTGCTCGCCGTAGGTGTCGTGGACCACGAGCTCGCCGCCGTCGTACTCGTCGGGTGCGGCGAGGAACAGCGTGCAGGACACGTCGCTGCGCATCTGCTCGCCGCCCGCGACGCCCATCACCGCGCCGTCGACGTGGAAGCCGTAGTGGCCGCCGCCCTCGTAGCGGTTGAAACGCGGCGGCAGGATGCGCACGGGCAGGGTGGCCGCATGGAACAGCGGCATTGCCGCGAGCGCCGCGAGCACCTGGCGCCCGAGCTGCTCGCGCACCGGCGAAGCATCGGGCAGCTGCAGGTTGCGCTTCACGCGCGAACCCTGCGCGCCGACCGTCTCGCGACCATCGGTCCAGTCTGCCGCATCGAGCGCACCACGCATCGCGGCGACCTGGTCGGGCGTCAGCACGCCCGGGATGTGCACGAGCATCGTCGGTTCCTCGCGGTTCGCCTGGCAACCGCCATTGCGCGGCGGCATCTGCACCGCGTGGATCATGAGCGGTACGCGGGCCAGGGAAAAGAGCCACGACCAAGGCCTGCGACACCGGGCACGTCGCGGAACAACACGGACGGCGCACCCGGGCATCATTTCGTGAACGCGCTTCCTTCCGGTGCCCGGCGTGCGCCTGCAGCGCGCTTGACGCAGTGTGCGCAGGCGCGTCGCCGGATCGGTCAGAAGCGCACGTTCGCAGTCAGAAGGAACGATCGCTCGAGGCCCGGCGTGTAGCGGTAGCCGCTCTTGTTGATCGCGGCGACGTAGTCCTCGTCGAACAGGTTGTACGCGTTGAGGCGAAGCTCGATGTTTTCGTGGACCGGGTAACTCGCGACCGCATCGAACACCCAGTAGTCCTCGGTGTGCGTCGGCGTGCCGACCGCGCCGTCGGTGCCGCGCTTCATCTCCCCCGAATAGCGCGCGCCGCCGCCGAGCGTGAGTTTCCACGGCGTCACGTAGGTGGTCCACGCCGTGAACGCCTTGTCCGGCGTGTAGGTCAGCCCGCTCGAGCCGTCCTGCGCGACCGGCGTGCCTTCGGTGACCTTCGCGTCGAGCGTCGTGAACCCGGCCGACACCGACCATGCGTCGCTGAGCTTGCCGACGACGCCGATCTCGATGCCCTGCACGCGCTTCTCGCCGGTCTGGTAGTAGAGCTGGTCGACCGGGTCGCGCACGATCTCGTTGTCGACGTCGGTGCGATAGAGCGCCGCGGTCAGCAGCAGGCGCTGGTCCAGCAGCTCCCACTTGGTGCCGAGTTCGGCGGTCCGCGCTTCCTGCGGATCGAATACCGGGTTGTTCGCGTTGTTCGCCGCGGCGCTGAGTTCGAGCGTGCCGCCACCGGGCGGCTGCTGCGATACGGCGTAGTTCGCGTAGAAGCTGCCGTTCGGACGCGGCTTGTACAGCGCGCCGACCTTCCAGCTGAACAGCGTGTCGGACACGTCGGCGTCGACGGCCTGGATGACCGTGCCCGGCGGTCGATCTCCACATGCGTTGGCGCCGGTCGCCGTGCACGCGACGGTACTGCGGAAATCGGTGTCGTAGTCGTCGAGGCGCACGCCCGCGTTGAGCTGCCAATGCTCGCCGAGCGTGAGCGTATCGAATGCGTAGACCGCGACGGTGTCGCTGCGTCCTTCGCCCCTGCCGCCGGTCGGCGCCCACTGCAGGCCGTCGACGCGCGGATCGGGTGCGTACACGTTCGCGGCTGGCCACGCGGTGCCGGCCAGCGGTGCGATCTGGCGCGTGGAGAGGTCCTCGAGCGTGAGCTCTGCGCCGATGCTGAGGTCGTTCTCGAACGAGCGCGACGCAGTGTGCAGGCGCAGGTTCGTCTGGTTGGTCAGGATGCGGTTGACCTGGTCCTTGAACGTCGGGTTGCTGCGCCGGATCGTCCAGGTCGACGGATCGGTGGGATCGGGCGTCACGAGGTTCGCGGCGGTCCCCATGAACGCGGTCAGCAGGTAGTCCTGGCTCGTGCGACCCCAGCGCGTGCTGTTCTGCAGCTTCAGGTCTTCGCTGAAGTCGTGCTGCACGATCGCGGTGAACATGTCGGCTTCGACGTCGTCGTGGTCGGCGTCGGTCCCGTAGAAGTTGCGCGGATCGACCGTCGGCGCGTCACCGATCCAGGGACGCTCGGGATCGGGCGAGGCATAGCCCGGCAGGCCGATCGTGAACACGCCGCCGTCGGGCACGTTGTCCTGCTTCACGTGCAGGTAATCGAGGTACAGGCGCGTCGCCGTGCCGAGGCCGAAAGCGAGCGAGGGTGCGATGGCCCAGCGCGCATTCTCGACGCTGTCGCGTCCGGGCACGCCGTTGTCCTGCGCGAGCAGGTTCAGGCGGAACGCGGCGCCCTCGATCGCGCCGAGGCGCACGTTCCAGTCGGCGGTCAGGCGCTGCTGGCTGTCGGTGCCGAGCGCGGCGCTGCCCGAGAATCCATCCATGAGCATCGGCTGCTTGCTCACGAGATTGATCGCGCCGCTCGGCGCGGTGCGGCCGTTGTCGGTGCCGGCCGGGCCTTTCGTCACCTCGATCTGCTCGATGTTGAACACGTCGCGCGAGATGCTGCCGAGGTCGCGCACGCCGTCGACGAAGATGCTCGACTGGCTGTCGAATCCGCGCATGTAGATCGCGTCGCCGGTCGTCGTGTTGCCGTTCTCGCCGGTGTAGAAGGTGCCGACACCCGCGCTGTTGCGCAGCGCCTCGGTCAGAGTGGTCGCACCCTGGTCGTTGAACAGGTCGCCGGGGATCACCTGGATCGACTGCGTGGTGTCGAGCAGCGGCTTGACGAATTTGGGCGAAGACACCTCGTCGACCTTGTATTCGTCGACGCGCGAGCCTTCGACATACACGGTCGGCAGCTGCGCGGAGGCGTCGTCGGCGGCCTCCGCCGACGCGAGGCCCGGCAACGCGAGCGCGATGCCGGTGGCGAGGCGCGCCGCGCCCGTAAGGCCATGTGCGCGGCCGAACACGCCCGCGCTGGCGTGCTTGCGACTCTTGATGTGCTTCATCCGGGTTCGATCCTGTGGTGGTCGTTCGGCGACAGGCGAGCGGGGGCGAGCGGGCGACGGCGCCGCATGCAGATCCCCGTTGCGAGCCGCTGCAGGCGGCGCGCGATGCCGACCCTCCGGTCGCCGCGCCGTGATGCGGTGCGACGGGATTAGAAACCAAATGAGAATGATTTGCAATACGCGTGAGAGGTCGCGCGTCGCGGGCCAGAGAGGCTGTCAGACGCCGCGCAGCCGCGGCGCGAACTTCACCAGCACGATCTCGCCGGCGCCCTCGAGCGTGATGCGGCCGCCTTCGCCTTCGACCATCAGCGTTTCTCCCGCGAGCGCCGTGGTCTCGCTGCCGTCGCGGCGCAGCGCGAGCGCACCTGCGTGCACGTACACGAGCCATGCGGCGCCCGCATCGGGGAACAGCAGCATCGATCCGACCAGCGGGCGCGCCGCGACCTCGGCGAGCATCGCATCGCGACGCACCATCACGTTGAAGTCGCGCGTGGGTCCGGCCAGCAGCCGGCAATGGACCGGCAGCTCGCCGCCGAAGTGCGCGTGCTCGAACCGGCGCGTGAGCGCGCGCGGCGGCTCGTCGCCGATCTCGAGCTCGATGCCGCTGCCTTCGAGCAGCAGCAGGTCGCGATCGACGCCGGCGAACGACGAGAACGCGCCATCGCGCTCGATCTCGGCGATGCTCACGCGCCAGAGGAAATCAGCGTGGCCGTCGTCGCGGCGCGCGATCTCGGTGGTCCAGCCGCCGTCGTTCTTCCAGCGCGTGCGCTGGTAGCGGGCCGGTTGCAGCAGGGTGGTCGCGGACATGGGGTGGACGTTGCGGGCCGGATCACGCCGCATGCTGCGCAAAAGCAGGGCGGCGCTCAAGTGCGCGGGGCGCTCAGGGTGAATCCGGCGCGTGGTAGGCGTAGACGAGGGTCGCCGCGCCGAGGAAGTCGATGGTGGTGCCCTGGCGCCCGCCGATGCGGCGCGCGACGCGTTCGGACGCGCTGTTGTCCGCGCGGATCAGGCTGATCGCACGTGGCACCTCGAGCCGCGTGAACGCGAAGTCGAGCACCGCGCGCGCAGCCTCGGTCGCGTATCCCTGGTGGCGCGCGCCCGGCACCAGCATCCAGCCGAGTTCGATGTCGGGCCAGCCTTCGGGATTGTGCAGCCCGACGCGGCCGATGAACTCGCCCGTGTCCCTGCGTTCGACCGCCCACATGCCGTAGCCGCGCAGCGCCCAGTGGCCGAGCAGCATCGCCATCGATCGCCACGCATTCATGCGGTCGAGCGGCTGGCCGTCGCCGACGAAGCGCGTGGTGTCGGCGTCGCCGAGCATCGCGGCATAGGCTTCGAAATGGCGATTGTCGAGCGCGCACAGGCGCAGGCGCTCGGTGTCGATCACGGGGATGTCGGGCATTTCTTCTCAGGCCAGCAGCGCAGCGAGCGCGGTGGTGGAGGCACGAAGGCTTTCCGGCCATGCGTAGCCGACGATGCGCCGACCGCTCGCGGAATCGAGGAACTCTTCTTCCTGGCCCGGCGCGAGCAGGTGGCGATAGTCGACCGTGATCTCGGCCCCGGGGTCGAGGTCGCGCGCGGCGAACACGAAACCGAGATGCCAGAGCGCGCTCGGCTCGAACGCGTGGTTGATGTAGCACTCGTCCGGCCATTCGGGCGTGACGGTGTAACGATCCTCGAACCAGCGCACGGTCGCGGCGAGCGCGCTCGTCGCATCGGACCGCGCGAGGATCTCGTCGAAGCGGTGCACGGCAGGGATCCCGTCGGGCGCGACGATCACGCGCCCACGCGCGACCGGCTCGTCCATGAACAAGCCTTGCCCTGCGCCCGTGATCGAAGACGGGCCGATGTGATAGCGGGGGAGGATCATGCGTGCACCGCCGACAGGCGGATGCGAAGTCTAGCAGCGTGCGGGCGCACGTGGGGGTCTCGAGCGCGCCGGCCCATGCGGATCGCGGCTGCGGATCTGCCGTGCACCCGCGCGGACATCGCCCGGAGCGCGGCCGCAGGCGCGCGCAGCCGCCGATGCGCGCGCGGCGTTCGCGCAGGGCGCGCGTCGGATGTTGCAAACGTTGATCTTTGGCCGCGGCGGCGAGCGTGTCAGTACGGTGCCGAAGTTGCCGGATCGGCCGCGTTCACGTCGGCGTGCGTGCCGACGATCACGATCGCATCGCGATTGGCCTCGACGGTCTTGCTGCCGATGCCGCGCACGCGCTTGAGGTCTTCGGGACGGCGGAATGGGCCGTGCGCGGTGCGATAGGCGACGATCGCCTCGGCCTTGACCAGCCCGATGCCATCGAGCGACTCGGCCAGCGTGCGCGCATCGGCGTGGTTGATGTCGACCTGAGCACGGACGGGCGCCGCTGGCAGCAACGCCAGCAGGATCGTGAGCAGCAGCGCAGGCAGCGGTTTCATCGGCGACGACGGGAGCGGCGCGAGCTTGCGCCATGCACGAATTCTAGGCGCGACCGCGGGGGGTCGGAATGCGCGTCGTCGCAGCCGGGCGTAGGCCGCCGCTGCGTCGTCGTGTAGGAGATTTCCTACGCTGCGTCCGCTGCCCGGCCGGACCAGGCCGGCGATTCGATGGCGCCTGCGCGCGCCGCCGCCGCGATTGCCCGCAGCCGCGCACGGGCGCGCCCCGCCGCCATCGGATACGATCGTCGATCCGCGTCGCGGGCGCGTGCCGGCAGCACCCCCGGCGCGCGCTCGCGCCCACGACCGAAACAGGTGAAACCATGGATGCCAATGCACTGAACCGCTACGTCGGAGACCTCTGGGACGGCGAGATCGTCCCGCAGCTGACCGAATACATCCGGATCCCGAACAAGTCGCCGATGTTCGACGCGCAATGGGTCGAGCACGGCTACATGGATGCGGCGGTCGAGCTGATGGAACGCTGGGCCAGGGCGCAGCCAGTGCGCGGCATGCAGGTCGAAGTCGTGCGGCTCGAGGGCCGCACGCCGCTGATCTTCATCGAGATCGCGGGCTCGGATGCGGCATCGACGGATACCGTGTTGCTCTACGGCCACCTCGACAAGCAGCCCGAAATGACCGGCTGGTCCGACCACCTCGGCCCCTGGAAGCCCGTGCTCGAGGGTGACCGGCTGTACGGTCGCGGCGGCGCCGACGACGGCTACGCGATCTTCGGTTCGCTCGCCGCGCTGCTCGCGCTGCAGGAGCAGGGCATCCCGCACGCGCGCTGCGTCGTGATGATCGAGGCCTGCGAAGAATCGGGCAGCTACGACCTGCCGTACTACGTCGACCACCTCGCCGCGCGGATCGGCAAGCCGTCGCTGATCGTCTGCCTGGATTCCGGTTGCGGCAACTACGACCAGCTCTGGCTCACGACGTCGCTGCGCGGCATGACCGGCGGCAACCTCGTCGTCAAGGTGCTCGAGGAAGGCGTGCACTCGGGCGATGCGTCCGGCATCGTCGCCTCGAGCTTCCGCATCCTGCGCCAGGTCCTGTCGCGGCTCGAGGACGAGTCGACCGGACGCATCAAGCCGCAGGAACTGCATGTCGAGATCCCCGCGCAGCGCGTCGCGCAGGCGAAGCGCACCGCCGAGATCCTCGGCGACGCGGTGTATTCGAAGTTCCCGCTCGTCGACGGCATGTCGCCGATGGATGCGGACCTGACCGAACTCGTGCTCAACCGCACCTGGCGCCCCGCGTTGTCGGTGACCGGCGTCGGCGGCTTGCCTGCGCTCGATTCGGCCGGCAACGTGCTGCGCCCGTACACCGCGGTGAAACTCAGCCTGCGCGTTCCGCCGACGCTCGATGCGGCGAAGGGTGGCGAGTTCCTCAAGCGCCTGCTCGAGAACGATCCGCCCTACGGTGCCAACGTGAGCTTCCAGCTGGAAAAGGCCGGCAGCGGCTGGGAAGCGCCCGCGCTCGCGCCATGGCTCGAGCAATCGGTCGACGCCGCCTCGCAGCAATTCTTCGGCGCGCCGGTCGCCTACAACGGTGAAGGCGGGTCGATCCCGTTCATGGGCATGCTCGGCGAGAAGTTCCCGGGCGCGCAGTTCCTGATCACCGGCGTGCTCGGCCCGCACTCGAATGCGCACGGGCCGAACGAGTTCCTGCACATTCCGACCGGCAAGCGCATGTCGACCTGCGTGGCGAAGGTGGTCGCCGACCACTATGTCGCGAGCGGCAAGGGACTGACCCAGGGCGTCGCCGCGTCGCACGCGCACACCGTCAAGGGCGGCGACGGCTGCTGCGACTGAACCATCGCGAGCTGGGGATCCCGCGCTCCGCACCGGTTGGGATTTCGGGTGCGCCATTGCGTAGGAGTTGCATTGCTCCGACGGAAACCGCCTCATGCCCTGGATCCGATTGCTGCTGGTCGTGTGGTGCCACGTCGCCGCGCCCGCGAGCGCGCAGTGGACGCCGGACTGGATCGGCGAATGGCAATACGAGTCGTCCCCGCGCAGCGCGAGCCCGGCCGGCGTGCGCGTGGCCGAGGACGGGCGCAGCTTCGCCCTGATCGACGTCGGGCATGACGGCCAGGGCCATGCGGCGATCGCGCGCTTCGAGTCCGATGGTGCGTTCGCATGGCTGCGCGAGCGTGCGGGTTCGTTCCGCATGGACGCACGCCTCATGCAGGATGGCCGCATCGCGGTGATCGACCAGTTCGGAGACGTGCGCGTGCGCGTGTACGACGCCGACGGCGCGATCGCATGGGAGGACCACTCCCAGCCCGGCCTGCTCGCCGCGGGTCCGCGCCGGCTCGCGATCGGCGCGGACGGCGGCCTGCTGATCCCCGCGATCGACGGCGAGGACTTCGTCGTGATCCGCTACACCCCGGACGGACTCGCACTGCCTGCGTGGCGCTGGTCGCCGGGCCCCGAGAACCTGCAGGCCGACGACATCGTCGCGACAGCGGACGGCGGTGCGGTGATCGCAGGCGGCGGCGACCCGCAGAGCGGCGGCGTGCTCGTGATCCGGTTCGCTGCGGACGGCGGCGTGCTGTTCCACGACCGTGAACTCGGCCACCACGGCACCACCCACGGTTTCGAGGGGCTCGTGCGCGTGGAAGTCGACGGCAACGACGAGGTGATCGCCGCCAGCGCGCTCGAGAATGTGGTCGGCGTCTCGCAGGCGCAGCTCTGGAAGCTCGCGCCCGACGGCACGCGCCGGTGGACGCGTGCGCTCGAAAACCCGGGCAATCCGCTGATGAGGGTGGTGCCTGGGGGCTTCGCGCTGGCCGCCGACGGCGATGCGCTGGTCGCGACCGACTTCGGCCTCTCCGGCCCGCTTCGCGTGCTGCGCACGGACGGGCAGACCGGCGAGCCGCTCGCGGTCGGCCTCGCGCCGATCGAGGGCTGGCCGACCGGGCTCGCGCAGGCGCCGAACGGGCGACTGCTCGTCACCGGGTTCGATTTCATCGACAGCCAGGGCCACGTCGGGTTGCGCATCGCGGAGTTCGACGCGCAGCTGCGGCCGTGTCGCGTGGCGAACCTGGAGACGCAGTACTTCGCCGCGGCCGCCGAGGGCGGCGCGCACGGCTGGACGCTCGCGGCGGGCACGCTGTTCGAAGGCGTGTCCAACGATGCGCATGTGCTGCGCTACGACGCAGACGGCGCCTGCACGGCGGATGCGCTGTTCACCGATGGCTTCGAACGCCCCGACCCCACGCGCCGCTGGCCGCGCTGAGCACTCGGCTGGCCGCACGCACGCGGCTTCGCGGCCACGAGGGCGCAACCTGCACGCAGGCCAGGGGTACTCATGTGGAAAGATCCAGGGCCGGCGACGCCGGCCAGCGACGCGCCCCCGCGCACACGGGGGCGCCCTGCCGACGTGTCCCGGAGGTGTCCCCGTGCATCGCGCCTGTCTTGCCATCGCCCTGTTCCTGGCCGCGCTCCCTGCGCGCGCGCAGTGGACACCCGAATGGATCGGGACCTGGGAACACCCCGAACCGTTCCGCGCGATCCTGCCGGTCGCGGTGCTTCCGATGGCCGGCGGCAGCGTGCTCGCGCTCGCGGACGTCACCCACCACAACACCGCGCACGCGACGCTCGTGCGCTTCGAGGCCGACGGCAGTTTCGCTTGGCTACGTGAGCGCAGCGCGTTCGAGGTCGCCGATGCGCTGCTGCTCGCGGGTGGGCGCGTCGCGGTGGTCGGCTCCGACTCCGCGGTCTTCGCACGCGTGATCGATGCGACCAGCGGCGACACCGTGCACGAGTGCAGCTGGACCGGCGCGCAGCTCGGCCACGACGAGCGTGATCGCACGCGCACGGTCGCGCAGGCACCGGACGAGAGCCTGCTGGTGCGCGCGCGCGTGGGCGGTGACCTCGTGATCTTCCGCTGCGATGCGCTCGGCCAGGTCCTGCCCGAGTGGCGCTGGAGGTCCGGACTCACGGCGATCCAGCCCGACGATCTGGTCGCGCTGCCCGACGGCGGCGCGATCGCGACCGCGCGCGGTTCGGTCGGCGAGGGCTACTTCACGCTGCATTTCGATGCTGCGGGCACGTCGACCGTGCTCGACGGCGAGCTCGGCGAAATCGGCAACCCGCTCGGCGCCGCGCACGTGGCCGTCGACGCGGCGGGCGACGTGCTGATCGCGGCTGCACCCGAGTCGACATTCGGCGTCCCGCAGGCGCAGGCGTGGAAGGTCGCGCCGGACGGCACGCGGCTGTGGACGCGCGTCGTGGAGATCGAGGGCGTCGCGCACCCGAACCTCGACATCGGCGGCTTCGCGCTCGCTGCGGACGGCGACCTCGTGATCGCGGCCGCGCCGCCCGCGGGTCCGTTCCGCGTGCTGCGGCTCGCGGGCGGGGACGGCAGCACGCGCTGGGACTCGACGGCCGCGATCGGAGACAACCCGACCGACCTCGCGCTCGCCGCCGACGGTCGCGTGCTCGTCGGAGGGTACGACGCGATCCCGGGCAGCGGCGGCCTGGTCACCGGTCGCATCGCCGAGTTCGATGCCGACGGCACGCCGTGCCGGCACGCGACCACGCTCGATATCGGCAGCAAGGTGCGCGCATCGCCGGGGACCGGCGGTTGGAGCGTGCTCGGCGGCACGGCGTTCGTCCAGGGCGTCGGCAACGACCTCGTGGTGCAGCGCTTCGACGCGGACGGCGCCTGCGAAGGCGAGGCGGACCAGGTGTTCGCCGACGGGTTCGAGCCCGCGCCGTGAGGCGGCGCGTCAGTCCACCAGCCGCTTGCGCACCGCGTAGCGCACGAGCTCCGCGCTGTTGCGCACGCCGAGCTTGGCCAGCACGCGGCTGCGGTGGTTCTCGGCGGTCTTCGCGCTGATGCCGAGCCCGCGCGCGATCTCCTTGATCGTGAGGCCGTCGACGACCAGGTGCAGCACTTCGCGTTCGCGCGCCGACAGCTCGCCGTACGGGTCCTCGGGTTGCGGCTGCTGCAACTGGTCGACCAGCACCTTGGTCGCGTAGGGACCGAAGTAGACGTTGCCGGCAGCCACCGTGCGGATCGCTTCGACGAGTTCCGAGGTCGCCGCGTTCTTGACCAGGTAGCCGCGCGCGCCCGCGCGCGCGACCTGCACCACGTACTCGTCTTCCTCGTGCATCGTCAGCACCAGCACGCGCGTGCGCGGCAGTTCCGTCGCGAGCCGGCGCACCACCTCGACGCCGTTGAGCCGCGGCATCGAGATGTCGATGATCGCGACGTCCGGCCGCAGCGCATGCGCGAGTTCGATCGCGCTGATGCCGTCGCCGGTTTCGCCGACGACGAGGCAATCGCCGCTCGCACGCAGGCTCGTGACGAGGCACTCGCGCAGCACCGTATGGTCGTCGGCGATCAGCAGGCGGATCATGCGGCCCCCGCGGCGGCCCCCGCGGCGGCGTCCGCGAACGGCAGTTCGAGCACGAGCGTGAAGCCCGCGCCCGGCGCCGAGTCGAGCTGCAGGCTGCCGTCGAACAGGCGTGCGCGGTCGCGCATGCCGCCGAGTCCGGCGCTGGCCCCGGCCGAACCGCGCGCCAGCGCCGCTTCGAGGTCGCAGCCGCGTCCGTCGTCGCGCACCTCGAGGCGCACGCGGTCGGCGCCGCCATCGAAGCGCATGTCGACGCGCGTCGCGCCCGCGTGACGCGCGGCGTTCGCGAGCGCTTCCTGCGCGACGCGGAACACGAGCGTTGCGCGATCGCCGTCGAGCGCGGCCCGCGGCGCGCGGAACTCGAGCCGCACGTCGAGGCCGCGCGTTTCCAGGCTGCTGCGCGCGAGCCAGTGCATCGCGGCCTCGAGCCCGAGGTCGTCGAGGATCTGCGGACGCAACAGGCGCGACATCGCGCGCGTGTCCTGCAGGGTCGATTCGGCGATCGCGTGCGCGCGCTCGAGCGCCTGCAGGGCGGGCGGGGCCGGGTCGCCCGCAGCGTGCAGGGCCGCGCGCGCGTTCGCGACGAGGTGGATCAGCGCCGCGAGGTTGTGGCCGACGCCGTCGTGCAGTTCGTTCGCGATGCGGCGCCGCTCGTCTTCCTGCACGCGCCAGACCGATCGCGCGAGTTGCTGGAAGTAGGCCTGCCCGCCGCGCAGGCCATCGACGAGCTTGCGTTGCTCCTGCATGAGCTCGGCGAGCTGCCGGCGCAGCTCGGTCGACGGGTCAGATGGCATGCGGGGCTCCCTGCTCGAGCAGCCGCCGTTCGAACAGCGCCTGCAGGCGCTCGCGCGAGCCGGGCGGCGCATCGTCGAACAGGCGCTCGCGCGCACGCGCGGCGGCCTCGCGCGCGATATCCGCCTCGGGGGTGCCAGCGAGCGCGCGCGCGCCGAGTTCGTGCAGGAGCGCGGCACCGGCGAGGCGATCGATGCCCTTCGACAACGCGAGCGCCTCGCGATAGCGACGAACTGCGGTCGCGCGATCGCCGGCGCGCAGGGCGGCGGAAATCTCGATCGCGAGCCAGTCCAGCCGCAACGGGACCTCGCGCAGGCGCGCCTCGTCCGCGCGGATCTCCTCGAGCAGCGCCGCCGCCCCGACGCCGTCGCCGGCGAGCGCGAGCCGCGCCTGGCGCATGCGGATCTGTGTCGCGAGCTTGCCGCCGTGTGCGTCGCGCGCGGCGGCATGCGCCGCCTCGAGCCGCGCGGCCGCGCCTGCGCGGTCGCCCACGAGCTCGGCGCGGCAGGCATCGGCGAGCAGGCGGATCGCATCCTGCTCGCGGTTGGCGAGCGTCGTCGGCAAGGCCGCGAGCGCGGCTTCGACCGCGGCGGCGTCACCGAGTGCGCACGCGGTGCGCGCCTCGAGCAGGCCAGCTTCGGCCTGCGTGCGCAGGTCGGTGCGGCGCGTCGCGATCTCGCGCGCGCTCGCCGCATGCGCGAGTGCGTCGGCATGGCGGCCCTCGGCGAGCGCGAGCTCGGCGAGGTTCACGTGCGCGACCGAAGTTTCCTCGGGCAACTGGCGGTCGGTCGCGAGTCGCAGGCTCGCACGCAGGCGTTCGCCGGCCTCGGCGAAGCGCCCGCGCGCGATGTCGAGCAGGCCGATGTTCTGATCGATGCGCAGGAGCCCGTTGCGGTCGTCGACCGACTGGTACAGCGCGCCGGCCTGCTGCCAGTAGACGAGCGCGTTGTCGAATTCGCCGAGCTGCAGCGACGCGTAGGCGACGTTGTTGAGGCTTTCCGCCACGAGGTCGGGCACGTCCAGCTGCTGGCGCAGCACCAGCGCTTCGCGGTAGGCCGCGAGCGCGGCCGCGAAGTCGCCGCGTTCCTCCGCGATCACCCCGCGGTCGTTGTGCAGGTCCGCGAGGCTCGCGCGGTCGCCGAGTTCCTCGAGCATGCCGCGCACGCGCGCGAGCGTCGCTTCGGCTTCGTCGCGCTCGCCGCGCTGCGCCTGCACGATCGCGAGGTTGCGCAAGGTCTTCGCGAGGCCTTCGCGGTCGCCGAGGCGTTCGCGCATCGCGGCAGCGCGCGCGTACTGCTCGGACGCGGCATCGAGCTGGCCGAGGCGCTCGTAGCCGATGCCGAGCGCATTGCGTGTCTCCGCTTCGGCAGCGGCGTTGCCCGCGCGCGTGTGCAGCACGAGCGCGCGCACGAGGTAGTCGTCGACGGCCGGTTGTGCCTGTCCTTGCAGGATCGCGCTGCGTCCGAGCAGGAACCATGCGCGCGCGTCCTGCGCGTCGCCCTGCACGTAGCGATGCAGCAGCGCGAGCGCGGCCTCGCCTTCGCCTGCATCGGCGCGCGCCTGTGCATCGAGGAGCGCGAGTTCGGGATCGTTCGGCCACGCCGAACGCGCCTGGTCGAGCGCCGTGCGCGCCACCGCGGGATCGTCGCCGGCCATCAGCGCGCGCACGCGCAGCGTCGCCGCGGCGGGACCCGGTTCGAGCACGGGCGTCGGCGCGAGCACGCGCTCGCGCGTGGCCTGCCATGCGAGCGACTGCCGCGCGGCGTCCTCGGCGTCGAAACGGACGCGCAGGGCGAGCACATCGGCGGGATCCGGCGCGCGTGCTCCGAGCGCCTGCAGCGCGAGCGCAGGTTCCCCGCGGTCGAGCGCGAGCAGCGCCTCGCCGGTCCGCACGAGCGCATCGGGCGCGGTTGCGGGCAACGCGTCGATCCCGATGCCGCGCTCGCGCAGCCATCGCGGCATGGCCGCACGCCACGCGGCGTGGAGAGCGTCCGGCGTGTCGCCCTTCACGACGAGCGGTTCGGGCCGGGTGTCGGATGCGGTCGCGAACCACCGCAGTTCGAGCACGAGTCCGCGCGAGTCGTCGCGCGAGAGGCGTGCGAGCACGAGCCGATCAGCGCCGGAGGCGTTCGCGAGGTCGGGCAGTCGTCGCTGCAGCGCGTCGCCCTCGAGGTCGGCCACGGTGCGCGCGCGCGCGTCGAGCAGTCGCCGACGCAGCACCACGGACGCCGATGCATCGGCGCGCATCGCGTCGCGAAGCTGCTCTTCAAGCACGCGCGCGATCGGTGCGAGCGAAGCATCCGACGCGTCGCTCGCGAACGGCACGATGCCGACGCGCGCCGTCGACGTGCGGGCCGCCGCGAACACGCGCGCGAGTGCATCCGGGTGGAGCGCGATCCAGCCGCCGAGGCCCGCGACGGCGAGCACCGCGGCGGCCGCGAACGCGAGCCTGCGGCGATCGAGCGGCGGGCGCGGCACGCGCCGCGCATCGAGCGCCTGCAGCGCCGCGCGAGCCGAGTCGAAGCGGTGGGCGGGATCGACCTTGAGCAGGCGGTCACTCAACGCGTGCATCCAGCCGGGCAGGTCGGGTCGCGCGCGCGCGAGCGACGGCGGCGGGCGCAGGATGCGCTGGACCACGGCTTCGGCCGGCGTGCCGCCGGAGAACGGCAGTTCGCCCGCGAGCATTTCATAGAAGATCAGGCCCACCGCGTAGAGGTCGCTGCGCGCGTCGACGCGCTGTCCGCGCGCCTGTTCCGGCGAGAGGTACTCCGGCGTGCCGACCACGACGCCGGTCTGCGTCATGCCGGTGGAGCCGAGGATGCGCGCGATGCCGAAGTCGGTGATGTAGGCGTGGTCGCCGTCGCCGAGCAGGATGTTGGCGGGCTTGAGGTCGCGGTGCACGACGCCGCGCTGGTGCGCCGCGACGAGTCCTTCGAGCAGGCCGCGCGTGATCGCGACCGCGCGCTCGGGCGGCAGCTTGCGCAGGCGGTCGCGCAGACGTTCGAGCGACTCGCCGCGGATGCAGTCCATGCTGATGAACCAGCGCCCTTCGTGCTCGGCGATGTCGTGGATGCGCACGACGTGCGGGCTCGACACCTGCCGTGCGAGCAGCAACTCCTGGCGGAAGTCGCGGAACGCCTCGGGCTTGCGCGCGAGTTCCGGGCGCAGCAGCTTCAGCGCGACCTCGATCTCGAGCGACAGGTCGAAAGCGCGATAGACCACGCCCATCCCGCCGATGCCGACCAGCGCTTCGATGCGGAAACGGCCCGCGAGCACCTCGCCGGTGCGCAGTTCGCTGCGGGCGCCGTGCCCGGTCTGGGTGGCTGCCGCGTCGCTGGACGGACCGGCGCCGATGTCGGGCTTCATGGGCCCACGATAGCGCGGTTGCACGCGCTTGCAAGGGCAAGCGGGTCAGCCGGCGTCGCCGCGCACCGCCTGCCACAGCGGCGCCTGCGCCTCCTCGCGTGCGATCGCTTCGGCCACATCGTCGATGCGGCGCTGCATCCGGGCGACTTCGATCGCGGCGCACGCGTTGCGCGCGATCGTCTCGACCAGCTCGAGGTCGAGGTCGGTCACCGGAGGGCCGGGCCGGCGGCTGTCGACGTAGATCATCCCGGTCGCACCGCCCGCCATCGGCAGGGGCACGCAGATCACCGCGCGGATCCCGCCGATGCGCACGCTCGGCCGCGAACCGAGCCATGGGGCTTGGCCGGTGTCGCCGCAGACGACCGGGCGCGCGGTCGCGAGGGCGCGATCGATCGCCGCGACGCTGCCCGCGAAGCGGTCGCTCGCGACCTCCTCGAGGCGCAGGCCGCGACTCGCGCGCACGCGCAGCGGTTCACCGTGTTCGGCGAACAGCACGAAGCCGCGTTCGAGCCCGGACAGTTGCAGCACGACGTCGAGCGCCTGCGGCAGCAGGGTGCTCATGCCGAGGTCGGGCCTGAGCTGGGCCGACAGCGCATGCGACTGCGATCGACGCGCGAGCGCGGCCTCGCGATGCGCCTGCGCCGCCTCCGCGTCGAGCGGCTCGAACGCGCATTGCACGTCGCCGACCGAGAACCAGGTGCGATCGTGGAACTCGGCGACGCGCACGAGCTGGCCTTCGACACGCAGGCCGTTCTTGCTGCCGGTGTCGTGCACGCGCCAGAGGCCGTCGCGCCCCGCGATTTCGGCATGGAATCGCGACACCGATGCGTGGCCGACGTGGACCTCGCAATCGGATGCGCGCCCGATGCGATGGCTGACCTCGTCCTCGAGCAGGCGCACGACCGCCGGCTGGTCGGGGATGTATGCGGTCAGCCGGGCCGGCATCGCGTGGTCAGGGCGTGCCCGCGCATCCGAGCAGGCTGAACCTCAGCGTCCATGCCAGGCTTTCGAGCTCTCCCGCGTCGTTCGCGAGGTCGCGTTCGGCGCGCCAGAGGTTGGCGATGTCCACGCCCGCGTGCGCGGCGATCTCGCCGAGGAAGTCGTCGAGCGGCAGCAGCGCGTTGCCGCACCCGACGATCGGCACCACCACGGCCACGTGCACCTGCGCCAGCAGCGCGACGAGGTCGAGGCGCAGCGCGTCGTCGAGCACGGCGGCGAGCAGGCGCGCGTCCAGCGCGACGAGCTTGTCGAGCGCGACGAGCAAGGGGAGGCGGGCGTCAGCCGCGACGATGAACTGCGAGAACGCGCCGCCGCGGCCGCGCGCGCGCGTGCTGCCCGGCAGCACGCCTTCGGTCACGTCGGCGAATGCGCCGCCTTGCGGCGCCTTCAGCAGGCGGTACGGGCTGCCCGGCGTGTACACGAGGTCGTGCGTATGTATCTCGAGGCGGTACGCGTTGCGGAACGAGAGGGATCCGTTCGGCAGCGGGCCGCCATCGAACCCGCTGCGGAACAGCCAGGACACCTCCGGCGGCTCCACCGTCACGAGCACGGGGAACGCGGGATCGACGACGAGGCCCGCGGGCAAGCGCGCCACGAGCGCAGGATCGAGCGGGTCCACGAGCGATGCCGTGAGATTCAGGGTCTCCGGCGCGAGGTTCAGCGGCGTGTCGAATTCGATCGTGACATCGGCCGAGTAGATCGTGCCCTGGCCGTCGGCGAGCGCGATCGACGCGCGCGCGAGATCGCCCTCGACCACCACGACGACCTGCGCATGGGCCGACGCCGCGGCGAAGCCGATCGCGAGCAGTGCTCGCGCGAACCAGCGGCAGGATGCTGTGCTCATCGGCCCCCCGAAGTCCCCCGTGGCTGCAGTCGTGATCGACCGGGCCGTCGCGAACATAGCGCGCCTGCTCGAACCTCGCCAGCGCGAGCGTCGTGCGCCGGCCGCGCTGAGGGATTTCCCCCATGCCGGTTGAGGGACCGTTGGTGCGGTGGTTCCGGGATGATGCGGTCGCCTGCCCCTATCGTCCGCACACGCTGCGGGCGAGAAGCCCCGGCGTACCCCGCGGGGTCCGCGCCTTGCCATCCGATGGCGATCGCGGGCCACGCCCGCCATGGACCTGCGATGGAACCGATGAGCAAGTCGAAGGACGAGCATGAGCGCCAGAATGCGGTGCGCCGCGTCAAGGCGGCCGAACTGATCGCGGCCAAGCTGCGCAAGCTGCAGCGCGCGCGCACCGACGCGGCATTGCTGTCGTCCGAGCAGGACCGGCGCGCAGCCGCGAAGCCGAAGAAGCCGCCGACGAAGAAGTAGCGCGTCAGTCGTCGCGCTGCTTCATCCCGCTCTTCCATGCGTACACGGCGGCCTGGGTCCGGTCGCTGACGTCGAGCTTGCCGAGCACGTTGCTGACGTGCGTCTTGACGGTCTTCTCGCCGATGCCGAGGCGCTCGGCGATCTGCTGGTTGCTGAGGCCCTCGGCCATCAGCGCGAGCACCTCGCGTTCGCGCTGGCTCAACGAATCGAGCAGCGCGGCATCCGGGTCGCCGCCGCGCCGAAGCGCATCCATGAGCTTGGCCGCCACGCGCTGATGCAGCACTGCTTCGCCGCGCGCGGCCTTGCGCAACGCGTCGGCGAGTGCGTCGGCGTCCACGTCCTTGAGCAGGCACGACAAAGCGCCTGCCTGGATCGCGGCGACGATCTGGCGCGCGTCCTCGAACGAGGTCAGCAGCACGACCTGCGTATCCGGACTGGTCGCGCGCACCGCGCGCGTCGCCTCGATGCCGCCGCCGGGCATCACGAGGTCGATCAGAGCGACGTCGGGCCGGTGCTCGGCGCAGAGGCTTTCGGCACCGGCCGCATCCGCGGCTTCGCCGACGATCGCGAGGTCCGCATGCGTTTCGAGGAACGCCCGGATGCCCTGGCGCACGAGCACGTGGTCGTCTGCGATCACGACGCGAATCATCTCGGGACTCATCGGGCGGTGCCCTCCAGCAGGAAACTGACGACGACGCGGGTGCCGCCGCCCGCGCGGGCTTCGAGTTCGAATCGGCCCGAGGGCAGCGCCTGCGCGCGTTCGCGCATGTTGCGAAGGCCCATGCCGACGGACGTCCCGCCGGCGATGCCGCGGCCATTATCCGCGATCGAAAGGCGCACGCGCTCCGCCTCGCGGCGGAGCTCGATGTCGACGCCGCGCGCGCCGCTGTGGCGCAACACGTTCGACAGCGCCTCGTCGACGACGCGCAGCAGGGCCTCCTCGGTCGGCGCGGGCAGCGGCGGCAGGTCGTCGAGGCTGAGCGCGACCGGCATGCCGCTCGTGTGCGACCAGTCGTTCGCGCGCGAGCGCAGCCGTTCGACCAGCGGCAGGTCGGCATCCGAGGCGCGCATCTCGTCGAGCAGTTCGCCGAGCTCGCGCTGGATCTGCTGGGTCAGCCGCTGCGCCTGCGCGAGCGGCTCGCTGCCGTGCACATCGCCGATCACGCGGCGCGCGGTCGCGAGCTGCATGTTCAGCGCGAACGCCTTCTGCTTGACCGTGTCGTGCAGGTCGCGGGCGAGGCGCTGGCGTTCGGCCAGTGTCGCGAGCTGCGCGCGCGAGCGCATCAGCGTGCGCAGGTCCAGCGCCATGCGGTCGAGCAGCCCCGAGACGATGCCGAGTTCGTCGCGCGAGCGGTCGTCGATGCGGTCGCTGAAATCACCGCGGCTCCATGCGCTCGCCGCGCGCGCGATGCGCTCGAGCCGGCGCGTGACCCAGGCCGCGAAGAAGAACGACGAGGCCAGCCCGAACACGAGCATGAAGATGAGGATGATCGGCCACTCGAAGCTGAGCTTGAGCAGGAAGCTGCGCCACGGCAGCGGCAGGCTCAGCTCCACGTAGACGAGCGCGAGCAGCTTGCCGCCTGCATCACGCACCGGCGCGAGAACGCGCCGCACGAGGTGCGGCGATTCCTCTCCGGCGAGCTCGACCGCGCGCGTGCCGGCGACGGCGTCCGCGAAGCCGGCTTCGCCCGGGGTCGGCATGCGCGCGTTCCAGGTCGCCGTCGGCGGCGCCTGCGCGATGACGCGTCCGTCGGGCGCGAGCACCGCGGTCGCGAGCGGGTCGCGCGAGAGCTCCATCAACACGTAGGAGTCGGCTTCGGAGAGCCCGATGCGCGGTCGCTCGAGTCGCAGGATCCAGGCCTCCAGCCAGGTCGAGACGACGCCGGGGCGATGCGCCTCGTCGACATGGTTCCAGCGGTGCGCGACCTCGCGAGCGCCCTGGTCGGCGGCCTGGCGCAGGCGGCCCTGCTCGATGCCGGCCACGAATTCCTGGAACTCGAAGATCAGCACGCCCGATTCGACGACCACCATCGTCGGCAACGCGAGCAGGACGTAGAACAGCGCGAGCTTGGCCATCAGGCCGCGCAGTTGCGGGCGCAGGGTCGTCATCGCGGTCGCGCGCGCATCGAGGTCATCCTGGGCCCGGGAGCGTGATCGGGCGCGACTGCGGACAGGCGTCGCGCATGCGCTTGCCGCACCGGCGCGGCTCGAGCGCGAGGTCGAGGCAGACGCGCACCTCGACGAGGCGATCGTCCGCGCAGTGCAGGTTCAGCATGTCGTCGCGCAACGCCGGATTCGCCGCACGCAGCATCGCGCGCAGTTCCGCGGTGCGCATGCGTCGTGCGGCGGCAGGCGGCTGCAGCGGCGGCGGTACGTCGATGGACGCGAACGCGCGGTCGGAAAGCTCGAAGTAGCCGCCGGGGTCGAGTCCCGAGCAGGTGCCGTGCGCGCGCCATTCGTGGTGGATCAGGCGCCGGCTCGGCATGAACGCGAGCGCGCGCTCGACCGTCGCGGCATCGGGCGTGCGCTGGTGGTGGCATTGCTGCGGTCCGCCGCCGCGTTCGTACTGCGGCCAGAGCCCATGCAGGATGAAGCCGTGCCCGCGTCCGCCACACTGCTCGCGTTCGCCGGGGTTGGCGAGGCAATACGTCGGCGACCACGACAACGCCATCACGAAGTAGTCGTAACCGGCACCGGCGACCTGCGGAGCCGCGCTCGTGCGCGCCTCGCGCTGCGGCTGTGCGGCGGGGGTCGACGCCGACGTCGACGCGGGCGGTCGGCCCGGCGCCGCATCGGTGGTCGGTGGCGCATGTCGCGCGAGCAGCGCGGCGGCGGCCAGCACGATCAGGGCGATGACGGCTCGCTGGATGCGGGCTCGCGACATGCGGGCACGGGCGACGGGAAGGGGGCCGATCTATTCCATACCGCGGGCGCGATGTCCAGACGGAGCTGCGCAGGCATCCGGAGGCGGGCGTGGAACGCGTTATCATGCTCGATCCGTTCGCCCACTCCCGGACTTCCATGGCCAGACGCATCGCCGCCCGCCGCTCGCCGATCCACGGCAACGGCGTCTTCGCCCTCGTCGACATCCCCCGCGCAACCGAACTCATCGAATACCGCGGCAAGCGCCTGACCCATGCACAGGCCGACCGTCTCTACGCGAACACCAGCGAGACCGGCCACACGTTCCTGTTCACGCTCAACGACAAGTACGTGCTCGATGCCAACAGCGAAGGCAACATCGCGCGCTGGATCAACCACAGCTGCAAGCCCAATTGCCGCGCGCTGCTCGAGGAAGATCCCGACGGCGATCCGCGCAAGGACCGCGTGCTGATCGAGACGCTGCGTCCGCTCAAGGCCGGCGAGGAACTCACCTACGACTACGGCATCGTGCTCGACGAGCGCCTCACGCCGCGACTCAAGGCGATCTGGGCCTGCCGTTGCGGTGCGCGCAACTGCACCGGCACCTTGCTCAAGCCCAAGCGCAAGCCGGCCGCGAAGGTCGCCGCGAAGGCGGCGAAGCGCCGTTCCTGAATGCCGCGCACATGCGCGGAGCGCTGCGATTGCCTGCATGGCGACGCGGCACGTAGGATGCGGGAACCGCACACCAGGGAGCCGCGAGCGCCGTGAGTCGCACCAGGACCATTGCCGTGGTCGGCGTCCCCGACGAAGAGGCCGCGCACCTGCGGCTGCTCGTGCGCAGCTGCGCACGCGAGCTCGAGCACGAGTGGCGCTGGGGCGACGAGAATGGCGCGGACCTCCTGGTCGTCGATGCGCGCTCGTTCGGCGGCCAGATGGCGCGCACGCGCGCGCTCGGCGCGGGCGTGCGCTGCGCGGTGTTCTCCGACGAGCCGGTCGCCGACGCGGAACTCGTGCTGCCGCGGCCATTGCGCCGCGCGGACGTCGTCGGCGTGCTGAATGCCGCGGGTGCCGCGGCCGCGCGCGACACCGCGATCGCGCCACACGACGACGACTTCTACGTGCGCGACCTCGGCGATGCCGAGGCTGCGGAGCGCGACGCGTCGCGAAGCGACCCGGCCGGCGGATCGGCCGCGGCCGCGGGTCTCGACGAGGCGCTGCGTCCGACGCCGCACGAGTTGCGCGATAAGGCCGCCGTCGGGCGCGTAGAGGCCGAATCGCCCCAGCGCCGCTACGCGACGCGCGAAGAGATGCTCGAAGACACCGCGCCGCGTGGCTTGCGCGAGTTCCTCGAAGGCGACCTGCTCAAGGCGCCGGTGCGCTACGCGCTGCCGGGATCGCCTGCGCTGATCCTGGATCCGAAGAACCGCGTCGCGCATGCGCCGTGCAACCTCGCCGCGCTCGCGCCGTACTGCCGCGCGCGCTGGCGTCGCTGCGACTGGGAGCCGCTGACCAATACCGAACTGGCCGAGGCGCGAGAGTCGCAGGAGTCGCATGGGTACGCGCGCCTGCTCTGGCTCGACGTGCTGCTCGGCTCGGGCGGCCAGCTCGCGCGCCACCTCGATCCAGGCGGCACCTACCGGCTCAAGCAGTGGGTCGAGATCGACAAGGACCTCAACCGCTACTTCCGCATCGGCTCCGCCTTGCTGACGCCGTTGCGGCTGCACGAGATCGCGGCGGCGGCGGAAGCCGCGATGGCCGACGTTTTCGACTTCGTCAATGCCTGCGACGCGATCGGTCTCATCGAATGGCAGCCGCGCACGCGGCGCGACGACGGCGCGCCGCCGGAGAAGCCCTCGCTGCTCGGCAAGCTGCGCAAGAGCTTCAACCGCAGCTAGACGTTCCTGCCGGAGCGCCGCAAGGCACGCTGCCCCTGCACCCGTCCGGCGCAGGAGCCTCGCGGCGTGCGCTGTGCCGGGCCCGCGTGCCTGCCTCAGCCGACTGCATCGCCGGATCGGTGCGCGACCCACGCGCCGATCAGCGCGGACGCGTACGGAATCGCCTGCGCGGCGAGGATCGCGATCCACAGGCGGCCCTCGATGTAGTTCACGCCGGTCGAATTGACCATGCCGACGACGCAGGCGACGAGTGCGAGGAACAGCAGCAGCTCCTCGCTGACCGACGTGAACGGATTCGGCTTGGCGCCGATGCGCCGGCTCTTGGCGGTGCGCACGAACTCGCCCTTCTTGCGCCAGAGCCCCTCGAAGATCCCGCGCGCGATCGCATGCGAGAGGCCCATGCTCGCGACCGAGGCCGCGATCGTGTCCTTCCACGAGCACGGCACGCGCACGCGGTAGAGGATGATCCCGAACGCGGCCTTGAACAGGAAGAAGCCGATCAGAGGCACGAGGAACAGGTACATCGGCAGCGTGAAGTACTGCGGCGCGAGCACCATCCCGAGCGTCCACAGCATCGCCATCAGCGTGAACACCAGGTGCAGGGCGTCGCCGAACCACGAGAACCAGCCGGTCAGGAAGTGGAAGCGCTGGCCGCGCGTGAGGCCCGAATCCTTCGACACCATCCAGTGCCAGCGCGCCTTCATGATCTGCATCGCGCCGAATGCCCAGCGGTAGCGCTGGGACTTGTACGCCTTGAAGTCCGCCGGCGTCAGCCCCTTGCCCATGAGCTCGTCGACGTAGACGAGGTCGTAGCCGGCCCTCATCAGGCGCAGCCCGAGTTCGGCGTCCTCGCAGATCGTCCATTCCGACCACGCGCCCGTGTCGGCAAGCGCATGCTTGCGCACCATCGTCATGGTGCCGTGCTGGATGATCGCGTTGCGTTCGTTGCGATGGTGCATGCCGATGCGGAAGAAGCCGTCGTACTCCCAGTTCGTCATGCGCCGGAACGCGTTGTGCTCCCACTCGCGATGCGCCTGCGGGCACTGCACGACCGCGACCCTGGGATCGGAGAAGTAGCCGGTCAGCGCGCGCAGCCAGTCGCTGCGCACCTCGTAGTCGGCGTCGACGACCGCGACGACTTCGGCGCGCGGATCGGTGACCTCGAGCCCGTAGTTGAGCGCGCCGGCCTTGAACCCGGGCCAGGGCTCGAGGTGGTAGAAGCGGAACTTCGCGCCGAGCTTCGCGCAATGCGCTTCGACCGGGCGCCAGATCTCCTCGCGCTTGGTGTTGTTGTCGAGCACGATCACTTCGTAGTTCTCGTAGTCGAGCGCCGCGAGCGAGTCGAGCGTGAGGATGACCATCTCGGGCGGCTCGTTGTAGCAGGCGAGGTGGATCGACACGAACGGCTGCGCGGCGGTATCCACCGCGTCGGGCGCGAGCGGCCTGAATTCGCGCAGCCAGCGCGGCCGCCAGAGCACTTCGGTGAACTCGAATGCGTTGATCAGCAGGATCAGGATGATCGCGAGCTGCGCCGGGAACAGCAGCGCGAGCATCGCCCAGTCGAGCGGGTCGAGGTAGAAGTCGTAGGGCAGGGTCGCCATCCAGACCAGGATCGAGGCCGACAGCTGGATCAGCGCGAGGAAGAACGCGAGGCCCATCGCGCGGAAGCGGATGAAATGCCGCGCGAACCAGAACATCGGCAGCAGCGCGATCAGCGAGGCGACGCCGGCCTTCCACGGCCAGATCGGATCCTCGACCACGGTGCCCGTGAAGGAGAATTTCGGCTGGCGGTTCGCGTTGAGGATGCCCCAGTAGGCTTCGACGCGCCCGCCGATGCCTTCCTTCCACGGCTGGTCGATCGCTTCCATGATGTAGTAGTCCAGGTCCTGCCCGTCGGCGACGTTGAACCACTCGCGCAGGAAGTGCGCCTCGTTCGCGAGCGAGGGCTTGGCGTAGCGCCGGCGGTCGCCGTTGGAAGGCCAGCCGACCTCGCCGATCACGATCGGCTTGCCCGGGAACAGGCGCTGCAGTTCGCGGTACTGGCCGAGCACGAAGCCGATCGCGTCCTTGCGGTCGATGTATTCCCAGTACGGCAGGATGTGCACGGTGATGAAGTCGACGTGGTCGGCCAGTTCCGGGTAGCGCTGCCAGGTGTCGAGCGGTTCGGCGGTCGAGACCGGGATGTCGAGTTGCGCGCGCGCGCGGTCGATGTAGCCGATCAGCGCGCGGATGCCGATGTCGCCGCGCAGGATCACCTCGTTGCCGACGATCGCGCGGTCGATGTTGTCGTACTTGCGCGCGAGCGCGATCAACGCCGCGAGTTCGCGTTCGTTGCGTTCGGAGCGTCCCTCGATCCATGCGCCGGCCATCAGGCGCACGCCGTAGAACTTCGCGATGCGCGGGATCTGCGGGTTCTCGGCCGACGAGTACGTGCGCAGGCGCTTGGTGTACTGCGACAGCAGGCGGACGTCGCCGTCGAGCTCTGCCTCGCTCGGGAAGATCAGCTTGGTCGGATCCTGGTAGCGCTGCGAAGGGTTGAACGCGAGGCCCGCGATCTCGCCGCGCCAGTCCGCGAACTGTACCGGCCGGTTGAGCCAGGCCCAGAGTCCGACGTTCAGCAATGCGACGAGCAGGGTCAGCGCAAGTGCGCGCCAGAAGGACTTGCGCACGACGGGTGTCTGGACGGCGTTCAAGGGGGTCTCGTCGAAGGCGGAAGCGCGGCGCAAACCTTCGGCAGGATAACGGAAGCCCCCGATGGCGGGAATCGCTCGACCCGCTTCCGGGCCGCGGCCCTCAGCTCCCGGTCTTTCGGCGCAGCCGCCCGGCCAGGATCGGCAGCAGCGCGACCAGCGCCATCCCGAGCAGCGGCAGGTAGACGGAGCGATGCGCGAACACGTCGACGGAGACCCGGCCTTCGCGCGCGATCGACTCGATGAGGCCGGCGCCGAGCGCGCTCTCGAACGCGATCATCACGCTGCCGCCGAGCGCGCTCGCACCCAGGAAGATCCACAACGGGCAGCGCAGCCAGGCGAGCGCGACGCTGACCGCCCCGAACGGGAAGAAGGGCACCAGGCGCAGCAGCAGCGTGTAGGAAAACGGATGCGCGAGGTAGCCCGCGCGCAGGCGTCCGGCCAGTGCGGGCGCCGCGCGCGTGCCACTGTCGAACGCGATGCGGCTCGCGTAGTAGAGCGCGGTCGCGCCGATCAAGGCACCGATCGTCGAGAGGATCGTGCCGAGCACGGTACCGAACAGCATGCCACCCGCGAACACGACGAGGATGCCACCCGGCACGCCGGTCGCGATCACGAGCGCGAGCACGCCGACCAGCACGAACGGGCCGAGCCAGGGATGATGGGCGAGGCCGGAACGCAGCAACGCCTCGTCCTGCACGAGGTTGTGCGGGTCGAAGCGGTCGAGCATGCCGGAGGCATACAGCGCCACGCCGATCGCGAACAGGACCAGCAGCGGCAGGAAGGCGCGCAAACGATTCATCGGGGTCCAGGGACGCCGAGGGCCGGCAGCGCCGGCCCCTCGAAGCAATGGCGCAAGCATAGAGCATCCACTCCGAAGGCCCGCAACAGGCACGTTCGGCATGTCCGATTCGATCGACAGGCGAAAAGCTCGGGACTGAAGTCCCTCCCACAAGAGCCGGAAAACCCAGCCCTCAGCCCTCAGCCCTCAGCGCGATCCGCGCGAACACCGTGATCTCCTCGCGATCGTGGTACAGCTGCTTCGCGCGCAGCTCGAGGCGCTCGCCGCAGGCCTCGCGCAGCAGGTCGAAGCAGGCCTGCACTTCATCCCAGCGCTTCTTCATCGGCAGCTTCAGGTTGAACACCGCATGCCGGCACCAACCCTGCGCGAGCCATTCGGCCATGCGCTGCGCGACGCGGCGCGGTTGCTCGACCATGTCGCACACGAGCCAGTCGACCGCGCGCGGCGGCTGGTAGCGGAATCCGTCCGCACGCAGGTGGTCGACGAGGCCGGAGGCGAGCAGGCCCGCGTCCATCGGGCCATTGTCGACCGCGGTGACATGCAGCGAGCGCGCGACGAGTTGCCAGGTCCAGCCGCCCGGCGATGCGCCGAGGTCGACCGCGCGCATGCCGGGCTTCAGCCAGCGCTCGCGCTCGCCCTCGTCGAGCAGGGTGAGCAGGGCCTCCTCGAGCTTGAGCGTCGAGCGGCTGGGCGCCTCGCGCGGAAACTTCAGGCGCGGGATCCCGCCTGGCCAGGGCGCGCTCGCGTCCACGCGCGCCGCCGCGACGAAACCCGCGTCGGTCGCGGTCATGCACAGGTGCAGCCGCCACGGCGATGCGCGGTCGATCATGCGCTGCTTCTTCATCACGCCGATCAGCGCGGCATTGAGTCCGCGGCAGAGCGGCGCGAGCTCGCGCGCGGCGTCGCTGTCGGGTGACTCGACCCAGGCGTCGCACCAGCGTCGCGGATCGGCCTGGATCATCGGCAGCAGCACCGAGAGCCGGTCGCGCGGCGGCAGCGCGCGCGCGTGGCCGATCACGCGCAGCAACTGGCGCGCGAACACGAGTCCGCGCCAGGCATCGGCAAACGCATCGGCGGCCGGACTCGCGAACTCGACATGGCCACTGCCGCGCTGCGCGCGCGCATGGCCGGCGCCGCCGTGCTCGAGGTCGAGGCTCGCCAGTTCCTGCGCGCACTCACCCTCGAATCCGGGTCGACAATAGGCGAGCAGGCTGGGCAGGGGAGTCGGCGGCATCGGCGGTCCGGGCGGATCGCGCATGATGCCTGCCGCGCGCCGATCCGGCGAGTGTGACGGCGGCGAAGGAAACGCCGCCCGATTGCGTGTTCACTGGGTGCGACCGGCCGTCTCGCCGGCATCCCTCTGGAGTGCGTGCATGACCCGCCCCCTCAATCTGAATGCGAGTGCGCTGACAGCCATACCGCTGATCGCCGTTGCCTGCCTCGTGTGCGTCCCGACCACGCCGGCGATCGCCGGCCCGCGCGGCGCGCCGGTCGCGGTCGCGGTCGACACCGGCGCCGCCGTCCGTCCGCTCGATCCGCTGATCTTCGGCGTCGCGTTCGGCGAGGCGGATCGCAATGCCGAAGTCGGCTATCCGCTGCTGCGCTGGGGCGGCAATTCGGTGACGCGCTACAACTGGCGCGTCGACGTGCACAGCACTGCAGGCGACTGGTACTACGAGAACATCCCGGGCGCGAGCGACCGCACCCAGGTACCGCCGATCGGCAACGCGGCCGACGCGTTCATCGGCGCCGCGCTCGACGCCGGCGCCGCGCCGCTCCTGACGATCCCGACGATCGGCTGGGTGCCGCGCGCGGACAGCCCGCTGCAGCATCCGTACTTCGCGGGCTTTTCGGTGGCCAAGTACGGTGCGCAGCAGTCGACCGATCCGTGGGACCCCGACGCCGGCAATGGCGTTCGTCCGAACGGCAGCCTGATCACCGGCAATGACCCGACCGATACCTCGAGCCCGGCCGACCCCGCGTTCCAGCGCGGCTGGATCGGGCACCTGCAGGCCACGTACGGATCGGCGGCGAACGGCGGCGTGCGCCACTACGCGCTCGACAACGAGATGATGCTCTGGAACTCGACCCATCGCGACGTGCATCCGCAGCCGCCGACGTTCGACGAAGCCTGGAGCAAGGCCGCGGGCTACGGCGCGATGATCAAGCAGCAGGATCCCGGCGCGCTCGTGTACGGTCCGGTGACCTGGGGCTATTGCGACCTGTTCGGCTCGGCCGCGGACACCTGCCTCGACGGCCCGGATCGCCAGGCGCACGGCGGCATGCCGTTCGTCGCGTGGTACCTGCAGCAGGTCTGCGCGAACCCGCTGCCCGGCGGCGCGCGCGTCGTCGACGTGCTGGATCTGCACTACTACCCGCAGGGCGCGAACGTCGCGCTCAGCGACGACGATTCGCCCGATACCGCTGCGCGTCGCCTGCGCTCGCTGAAGGAGCTGCACGACGACGCGTGGGTCTCGGAATCCTGGATTTCCGACCTCGGCGACGGCCCCTACCACTACGACAAGCCGAACCTGATCCCGCGTGCGCGCGCGTGGATCGACCAGTACTGCCCGGGCACGAAACTCGCGATCACCGAGTACAACTGGGGCAACGACGGCACCGCGAGCGGCGCGGTCGCGCAGGCGGAGCTGTTCGGCATCTTCGCGCGCGAGGGTGTCGACGTCGCGACGCGCTGGATCGCGCCGGCCGAGGGCACGCGCGTGGAGCGCGCGTTCCTGCTGTTCCTCGACTACGACGGCGCAGGTGCGCGCGTCGAAGGCCAGAGCGTTGCGGCGTCGAGCGCGGACGCGGATCGCGTGGGTGCGTACGCGTTTCGCTCGGGTGCGCGCACGATGGTGCTGCTGACGAACAAGACCACGACGGCGCAGGACGTCTCGCTGACGTTCGCGTCCGCGCCGGGCAGCGGCTGGACCCTGTACGGGTTCGACGCGAACCAGCCCGTGCATGCGATCGCCTCGGGTCCGATCGCGGGCACGACGCTCGCGCTCGCCGCGTTGCCTGCGATGTCGGCGAACCTGCTCGTCGTGACCGGCGGCGACGCGATCTTCGCGGACGGGTTCGAGTGACCTCACGCGCAGTCGTGCGGGAACGCGGGCGCGCTTGCCTGGCGCGTTCGGCCCGATCTTCCGGCGAAAGGCTCGGGACTGAAGTCCCTCCCACGATGCCCGCGTCGTGCGGTGGTTTCCGACTTGCGGGAGCCGGAGCGGCGTCCGTCGCAGCTTCGTGGGCGGGGCTTCAGCCCCGATCTCTTCGCGTGACAATCAACCGCTCTCGTTCGATGGAGCATGCAAGCGAGCGTGACCTGCGCGTTTCGTCCAGCCCCCGATCGCCCGCTCAGTACGCGCGCCCGCCGTGTCCTGCGTACAGCGTGAACACCTCGCGCGCTTCCTCGCGCAGGATGTCCCGCCGCACCGCGATGCCGCGTCGTTCGAGTTCGCCGATCCAGTCGGCGGGCAGCGGGCCTTCGTCGAATTCACTGAGTGCCATCACGTCTTCCGCGCGCGCGCCGATCAGCAGCTCGTCGATGCCGGCCCAAATGCTCGCGCCGTAACACTGGCAGCATGGCTGCGCGCTCGTCGCGAGCACGTAGCGACCGCCGGTGTCGTTGAGGCGCGCGCGACCGAGTCGCGATTGCGCGGCGATGAACGCCATGATCTCCGCGTGCGCGATCGAGCAGCCCGAAGGCAGCACGCGATTGACGCCGGCCGCGACCACGTGGCCGGCGCCGTCGAACACCACCGCGCCGAACGGGCCGCCGCTGCGTTCCAGCACGTTGCGTCGCGCGAGTTCGATCGCGAGCGCGACCTTCGCCGCATCGTCCGCGTACGAACGCGACGCGTCGATCGCGGCATCGAGCCAGGCGGGCAGCGTGAGCGTGGAGGGCGGCATCGGCATCGGGGACCCGCGAGCGAGGAGCGCACAAGCCTAGCCGGTCCGCGCGGCGCGAGCCATCACGCCCGGTGCACGCGCCGGCCTGCGACCGCGCAGGCGCCATCGCATCGCGAGGCACCCCTCACGCGGAACGCGTGCATCCAAGACGCCGAAGTCGCGGCACGGATCGCGTGCACCGGCCGACCCGCACATCGCGGACCGGCCGCGCGGATTCAGCGCACGACGCCGGGCGTGTGCTCGGCCGCCGCGCAGCGCCCGTCGACGCAGGCACAACCCTTGATCACCGGAAAACCGCAGACACCCGCGATCCCGCGGCGTTCGCAATCGGCCTTCACGAGGTCGGGAAAGGTCGGACTGTCGCGGTGGACGCAGGCCGGGTAGTGGCCGCAGCAATTGCCGACATCCTTGACCACGCAATCGGCATCGACGCGGCAGCGCGTGTCGACCTCGGGGACGGTGGGTTGCGTGTCGGCGCGCGGAGCGGCGTGCGCGCAGGCCGCGAGGGCGAGCAGCAGGACCAGGAAGGGCAGCGTGCGCATGCGCGGCAGCATACGCCGCGCACCTGAAGCGTGTCAGTCCGCGCCGCGCACCGACTGCGCATAGTCGGTCGGCGTGCGCCCGACCAGCCGCCGAAAGTCGCGGATGAAGTGGGCCTGGTCGAAATAGCCGAGGTCGAGCGCCAGCGTCGTCCAGTCGACGCGCTCGCCGTCGGCGATGCGGTCGATCGCCTCGTGCAGTCGATAGCGGCCGATCACCCATTTCGGGCCGACGCCGACGTACTCGCTGAACAGGCGTTGCAGCGAGCGCTTGCCGAGCCGGAAGCGCGCGACGAGGTCGTCGACCTTGAGCAGGCCGCGGTCGAGCGCGATCGCATCGACGATCTCGCCCGCGCGCGCGGCATCCGGATCCGGCGCGGGCAGCCGTTCGCACAGGAACCGGTGCACGACGTCGCTCATCGCGCGCGCGTCGGTCGCCGCGAATACCGCGCGCTCGAGATCCGCGCCGGCGTCGCCGAACACTTCGCGCAGCGCGAGCGAGCGATTGGCCAGCCGCGAAACCGGCTGGCCGAAGAACGGCCGGAAACCCCCGGGACGGAACTTCACGCCGAACGCGAATCCCTCGCCTTCGAGCTCGCGCGACCAGCGGCCCTCGGCGACGCCGTTCACGGTCCCGGCGCCGCGCTCGAACACGAGGTAGACGTTCGGGTGCGGCAACGTCTCCTGCAGCTGCGGCGCCTCGCCCCGCAGGTCCCATCGCACGATCCAGCCATGCTGGACGAAAACGTCGAGCGGCGGCCGTGCCGGGAAGCGCGCATGCTGGAACCGTCCGGCCGGTGCGAGCCGGTGCAGGATGCCACGCGCATCGCCGGGACCGAACTTCATGCGACCTCCGATGCGTGCCGACAGGCCACCGGCGGCGCCGCGTCGCATCGCGTCGCGTTTTTGCAATCGCCGCCGTGCGGGTGCTGCTGCAATCGGGTCCCCCATGGAAGCGACGGACCACGAATGAACGCCGTCACGCACGCGTGGATGCGCGGCACGACCTCGCTGGCACTGGCCACGCTCTGCTGCATCGGCATCGCGCGCGATGCGTTTCCAGGCATGTCGACCCTCGCAGGAGCAGCAACGATGAACCAGCAGGCCCGTGGACCGTTCGAGGTCACGATTGCACCACAGAATGCCGACAATCCGCAGGCACGCTCGGCCGGCGTCGGGCGCATGTCGCTCGACAAGCGCTTCCACGGCGACCTCGACGCGACCAGCACCGGTGAAATGCTCGCTTACCGCACCGCGATCGCCGACTCCGCGGGCTATGTCGCGATCGAGCGCGTCGAAGGCAGCCTGCAGGGCCGACGCGGCAGCTTCGCCTTGCAGCACAGCAGCACGATGCAGCGCGGCGAGCAACGCCAGGGCATCATCGTGATCCCGGACTCGGGCACGGGCGAACTGGCCGGCCTCGAGGGATCGATGAGGATCGTGATCGCCGCGGACGGCGCGCATGCGTACGAGTTCGACTACCGATTGCCCGACCTCGCGCGCTGAGCGCCTGGATTGCGACACAATGCGGTCGTCGGTCCGTCGCCGGAGTGCTGCATGATCGCGCTGACCCGTGAAGTGAGCGCGAGCCTCGCGCAGTGCGAACTCTCGTTCGTGCCGCGCACGCGCATCGACCTCGCGCGTGCGCGCGAGCAGCACGCGGCGTACCGCGACGTGCTGCAGGCGCTCGGCTGCGAGGTGATCGCGTTGCCCGGGCAACCTGAAATGCCGGACGCGGTGTTCGTCGAGGACGTCGCGATCGTCACCGACGAGGTCGCCGTGATGACGCGGCCCGGCGCGCCCTCGCGCCGCCGCGAGGGCGAAAGCGTGGCCGCGGTCCTCGGCGATCATCGACCGCTGCACGCGATCGTCGCGCCGGGCACGCTCGACGGTGGCGACGTGCTGCGGATCGGGCGACGCGTGTTCGTCGGCAAGTCGGCGCGCACCAATGCGCACGGCATCGCGCAGCTGCGCTCGATCCTCGGCGCGCACGGCCATGAGGTCGAGGCGGTGCCGACGCGCGGATGCCTGCACCTGAAATCGGCGGTCACCGCGCTCGATGACCGCAGCGTGCTGCTGCAGCCTGCCTGGATCGACCGCGAACCGTTCGCCGCGTACCGCATCGTCGAGGTCGATCCCGGCGAGGAACACGCGGCGAACGTGTTGCGCATCGGCGACGCGGTGGTTTCGCCGGCGTGCTTCCCGCGCACGCACGCGCGGATCCGCGCGGCCGGCATCGACGTGGTCACGGTCGACGTCTCGGAACTGCAGAAGGCCGAGGGTGCGGTGACCTGCTGCAGCCTCGTGTTCCGCGCGACCTGATCCCGCTGCCGCGTGCCGCTTGATCGGCCGCGCGGGCGCCCCCAGAGCAGTACCACGGCCGTCCGGCCGCGTGACGGGGACCTGCGCATGCCATACATCAAGACCCAAGTGACGCGCGAGGGCGTGAGCGCGAGCCAGAAGGCGGAACTGATCCGCGGCGCGACCGATCTCGTCGTGCGCGTGCTCGGCAAGGATCCCGCGACGACGTTCGTCGTGATCGAGGAGGTCGACACGGACAACTGGGGTGTCGGCGGGCAGTCGGTGACTGCGCTGCGCCGCGCGCCCCGCGTGGACGCGACATGAGCGCGCCGACCGCGTTGGCGACGCCGTTCGACGACGTCGCGAGCGTGCTCGCCGACTATTTCGACGGCCTGTACCACGGCGACACGTCGAGGCTGCGGCGCGTGTTCCACCCGGCCGCGCAGTACGCCTGCGCGACCGACGGCGTGCTGTTGCAGCTGCGCATGGACGCGTACTTCCCGATCGTCGAGCGCCGGCCGTCGCCCGCGAGCCGCGGGGAGCCTCGCCGCGACCGCATCGTGTCGATCGAATTCGCGGGACCGGTCACCGCGCTCGCGCGCGTCGAGTGCGCGATCGCACCGAAGTCATTCACCGACCTCCTGACGCTCGTGAAGCTCGACGGGCGCTGGCAGATCATCGCCAAGGTCTTCCATTACGAGCTCGAGGACGCCGCGGCAGCGTCGTGAACGCGATCCCCGGTCAGCGTTTTCCCGACCAGGAATCGCGCAACGTCACGGTGCGGTTGAACACCGGGCGCCCGGCGCCGTCGTGGTCGCGGCGGTCGGCCACGAAATAGCCGAGGCGCTCGAACTGCACGTGATGCTCGGGTGCGAGCGCGACCGCCGCGGGTTCGACCCAGCCTTGCACGACGCGCTTGGACTCGCGGTTGAGGTGGTCGGCGTAGGTCTTGCCGTCGTTGCCGTCGTCGGGATCGGCGACGTCGAACAGGCGGTCGTAGAGGCGAACCTCGGCGGCGATCGCGTCGCGCGCACTGACCCAGTGGATCGTGCCCTTGACCTTGCGGTCGGCGCCCGGCAGGCCCGCGCGCGTCTCGGGATCGAGCGTGCAGCGCAGTTCCGAGACCGCTCCACCCGCATCCTTGACGACCTCTTCGCAGCGCACGATGCCGATGCCGCGCAGGCGGACTTCGCCACCCGGCACGAGTCGGTGGAAGCCCTTCGGCGGCACTTCCGCGAAGTCCTCGCGCTCGATCCAGAGCGTGTTGGAGAACGGCACCGCGCGCGTGCCCATCGCGGCATCCTTCGGATGGTTCGCGAACTCGATCGTTTCCGCGTGCGCCGCATCGAGGTTGGTCAGCACGAGGCGCAACGGATCGAGCACCGCCATGCGCCGAGGCGCCGTCGCATCGAGTTCCTCGCGCACGCAGTTCTCGAGCACGCCGAACTCGATCACCGAGTTCTGCTTGGTCACGCCCGCGCGTTCCCAGAACGTGCGGATCGCCGCCGGCGGAAAGCCGCGCCGGCGCACGCCGACCAGGGTCGGCATGCGAGGATCGTCCCAGCCGTCGACGAGGCCGTCGGCGACGAGCGCGATGAGCTTGCGCTTGCTCATCACGGTGTAGTCGAGGTTGCCGCGCGCGAACTCGATCTGCTGCGGGCGACTCGCCTTGCCGGCGAGGCCGGCGCGGCGCATCGGCTCGACGAAGACCGGATCGCCCGGGAGATCGAGCTGGTCGAGGAACCAGTCGTAGAGCGGCCGGTGATCCTCGAACTCGAGCGTGCAGAACGAATGCGTGATGCCTTCCACCGCATCCGACAGCGGATGCGCGTAGTCGTACATCGGGTAGATCGGCCAGGCGTCGCCGGTGTTCTGGTGCGGCACCTTGCGGATGCGGTAGATGGCCGGATCGCGCATGTTGATGTTCGGGCTCGCCATGTCGATCTTCGCGCGCAGCGTGCGCGAACCGTCGGCGAACTCGCCCGCGCGCATCCGGCGGAACAGCTCGAGGTTCTCCTCGACGCTGCGGTCGCGATACGGCGAATGGCGACCGGGCTCGGTCAGCGTGCCGCGATACGCGCGCACTTCCTCGGCGCTGAGGTCGCAGACGAAGGCCTTGCCTTCGCGCACGAGCTTCTCGGCGCCGAGGTGGAAGATCTCGAAGTAGTCGGATGCGTGGTGCAGGCCGTCCCACTCGAATCCGAGCCAGCGCACGTCGTCCTTGATCGCCTCGACGTACTCGATGTCTTCCTTCGACGGATTGGTGTCGTCGAAGCGCAGGTTGCAGCGGCCGCCGAACTCGCGCGCGATGCCGAAGTCCATGCAGATCGCCTTCGCATGGCCGAGGTGCAGGTAGCCGTTCGGCTCGGGCGGGAAGCGCGTGGCGACGCGCCCGCCGTGCTTGCCCGCGGCATGGTCGGTGGCGACGATCTGGCGGATGAAATTGCCGGCGGGAACGGCAGGGGCGGCGGTGTCGGTCATGCGTCTTCGCCGCGATGCGGCGTCCGGGTGCATAAACCGCGCAGTCTAGCAGGACGCCCGCAGGCTCAGGCGTGGCAGGCCGTGCGCTGGCCCGCGATCGGGCGCAGGCGCAGGCGCACCGGCCCGCGCACGTCCTTGAGGTCGACGACCCGATCGTGCTGCGTGGCCTCGATCAGTCCGTCGTCGGCGAGGTTCGATGCGATCGTGCGCACCGGGCGCATGAGTTCCTGCCAGCGACAGCCCATGCGCACGCCGAGCAGGCGCGCGGCCTCGCTCGGGCAGATGCTGCGACCCGGGCCGCGCTCGACCAGTAGCTCGAGCACGCATTCGCGAATGCGGTCCGCGAGGTTGTCGTCCGGTGCGGGCTGGAGCATGCGGCTTCTTCGCAGGTCTCGCAGGGGCGGCATTCGACCGCGCGACGGCGGGCATCATAACGCGACCGGGGCGGCCTGCACCTCCGTATTCGATTCGCCACCTTCCGCGCGCCCGATCCGTCGCGGCCGACTCCGCCCGCCAGCACGCGTGGCGTGCCTTGGCCGCGCGAAACGCGCAGAATCGGCCCATGCAGATCATCTATCGGGCCGAAAACATCATCGACGCGAACCTCGTCAAGGCCGCGCTCGCGGCCGAGGGCGTGGTCGCGTTCGTCAGCGGCGAATACCTCACCGGCGCGATCGGCGAGCTGCCCGCATGGAACCTCGTCGCGGTGATGGTCGCCGGGCACGACGTCGAGCGCGCGATGCCGGTCGTGAGCGCGATCGACGCCGACCTCAGCGAGCATCGCGCACGCGCCGGAACGCCCGACCTGCTCGCACCCACCTGAGTCGACCGGCACGCGGCAGCACCGCCCCGTTCTGCTAGTCTCGCCGCCCCTGCGACCGCGTGCGTCCCATGCCGATGGCCACGATCGAGCGTCCGATCCTCGTGATCGGCAACAAGAACTACTCGTCCTGGTCGTTGCGCCCGTGGTTGCTGCTGCGCCACCACGGCGTCGACTTCGACGAAGTGCGGTTGCCCCTCGACACGCCGGCCTTCGCGGATGCGATCGGCCGGTGGTCGCCGACGCGCACGGTCCCCGCGATGCGCCATGGCGAGCTCGTACTGTGGGACTCGCTCGCGATCTGCGAGTACGCGAACGAGGCGTTCCTCGGCGGAGCCGGCTGGCCGGCATCGCGGCACGCGCGAGCGGTCGCGCGCGCGGCCAGCGCCGAGATGCACGCGGGCTTCGCGGCCCTGCGTGCGCGCATGCCGATGAACTGCCGGCGGCGCAGCGCCGGCCTCGCGCTGCCGGCCGAGGTGCAGCGTGACGTCGCGCGGGTGCTCGCACTCTGGCGCGATTGCCGCGCGCGCTTCGGCGACGGCGGACCGTTCCTGTTCGGGGCGTTCTCGATCGCCGATGCGATGTACGCGCCGGTCGCGATGCGCTTCCGGAGCTACGGGATCGAGATCGACGACGGAGCACGGGCGTGGACCCGGGCGCTGCTCGCGCTGCCCGCGATGCAGGAGTGGCTGGACGCGGCCGCGAACGAACCCGAGACGCTCGCTGCGACGGACGAGGTTGCATGACCGCCGGATCGCCGGGCGTCGAGCGCCAGGCGCTGATCCAGATGATCGTCGGCGCCTGCGCAATCAGCACCACCAGCATCTTCGTCAAGGTCGCGCATGTCGGCCCGACGGTATCGGGCTTCTACCGCATGGCGTTCGGCGGCTTGATGCTGCTCGCGTGGCTGGTCGCGACGCGGCAGTGGCAGCGCGTGCGCTGGAGCGACCTTGGCTGGCTGCTGCTGCCGGGCGCAGCCTTCGCGATCGACCTCGTGATGTGGCACCGGAGCATCCTGTACGTCGGCCCCGGCCTCGCGACCCTGCTCGGCAACTTCCAGGTGTTCCTGATGGCGCTCGCGGGCTGGCTCTGGTATCGCGAGAAGCTCGGTTGGCAGTTCCTCACGGGCGTCGCGCTCGCGTTCGTCGGCCTCTACCTGCTGGTCGGACTCGACTGGAACGCGTTCGACGCGCGCTACCGGCTCGGTGTGGTGCTCGGCGTCGTCACCGGCTTCGCCTATGCGCTGTACATGCTGTCGACGCGACACGCGCAGCGCGCGGGCCACGTGCGGCTGCACCCGGCGCAGCTGCTCTGCGTGAGCAGCCTCGTGAGTGCAGTGATCCTCGGCCTCGTCGCGCTGTTCGAGCGCGAGCGTTTCGCGATCCCGGACCTGCAGAGCGGGTCAGCGCTGCTCGGCCTCGCGTTCTTCGGCCAGGTACTGGGTTGGGTGCTGCTCACGCGCGCGATGCCGCGATTGCCGGCATCGTTGATCGGACTCCTGCTGCTGCTGCAGCCCGCGCTGTCGTTCGTGTTCGACGTGATCCTGTTCGCGCGTCCGACCCGTTCGATGGACTGGGTCGGGGTCGCGCTGTCGCTGCTCGGCATTTTCGTCGGCTCGTACCGCCCCGCCGCACGGCGCACCGCCTAGCAAGGGCCGCCGACGTGCAGCGCGGCGCCGGCGACCCGTGCGTCACCCTTCAGTCCGATGGATCGCGCGAAGGGCTCGGGGCTGAAGCCCCTCCCACGACAGCACAGGCCAGCGCCATTTGGTCGGGCAGTTGGCTTCTTGTGGGAGGGACTTCAGTCCCGAATGGATCGCGCGAAGGGCTCGGGGCTGAAGCCCCTCCCACGACAGCCCAGGCCAGCGCCATTTGGTGGGGCAGTTGGCTTCTTGTGGGAGGGACTTCAGTCCCGAATGGATCGCGCGAAGAGCTCGGGGCTGAGGCCCCTCCCACGAAGCAGGATAGAGGCGCACAGCAGAGCGGGCTGCGCCTGCAGGACGCGAAGCGAGTCGGCCACGCCGCGTCGCGTGCCTACTGCGCAGCGAGCGCGGCGGCATAGCTGCCGCCGAAGCCGGCTTCGAGGCGATCGATGAAGCGCAGGTTCATCGCATTGCCCGCGTGCGCGTCGGCAGCCGCGGCGAGCACGTCGCGATGGCGGTCGAATGCGGCGCGGTCCCGCTGCAGGAAGGCGATGACCGCGAGCACGTAGTCGTTCCACTTGAACGCATTCGTGCGCGCTTCGTCCGCGCTGATCAGCGAGCGTCGCGCCGCCGCGATCGCGGCCTCGGTGGCGCCCGCCTCGGCGCGCATCTGCGCGATGTGCCAGTCGAGGCTGCGCCGGGTCGTCTTGTTCTTCGCGATCCAGGCTTCGATCAGGTCGGCGGCTTCGGCAGGGCAGCCGGCGGCGGCCAGGATGCGGAAGCCATGTCCTTCGGTCTGGTCGAAGGTGTCGTAGGGAAGGTCGAGATCCGCGGCGACTCGTTCGCGGAAGAGGGCGGCGCAGCCGCTGGCGGCGGAAGAAGCCGCTGGCGTGGCGGACGTGAAGTCGACGGCGGCAACGAGGAGCAGCAGCGAGAGCAGAGATTTCATGGCTGGCATTCCGCAGGGTGTGCAGCCATCTACGTGGAAGCGCGGCCGCGCGGATCATCGCGCGGCCGCTTGCGTCGGGGTTACGCGGCTTGCGGCCAGAGCCATCCGAACGTCGCGCCGGTCACGAGCGCGAAGATCAGGCCGTCAAGTGCGTCCTTCGCGACCGCGCCCCAGGGCTGGCCCCACCAGATGCCCTGGATGAACGCGCCGAAGCCGTATGCCATGAACGCGGCGATGCCGGTGAGATGCAGCACCTGCCGCAACGAGGCGCCCGCGGGCAGCGCAGCCGCCGCCAGCACCGCGCACAGCAGCGACACGACCAGGCACAGCACGAACCACTGCAGCAGCGGCTTGCCCATCGAAGGCGCGGCACCCGCGCGCAGGATCATCTTGCCGGTCGGCCCCTGGCGGAACTTCGCGAGCATGTCCGGGCTCGCCATGTCCTTCATGTCCTTGCAGAACGGCAACATGTGGATGCCCGGCGACGGATTGCCCTTGCGGATGGCCGCGAGCACTTCGTCCTCGTTGCTGAAGCCGCGGTAGTCGGGCAGGTGCCACTTCAGCAGCATGTGGATGATCGAGCTCGCGATGAACACGAACACGGCCGACAGAACGATCGGAAGCCAAAGCCCTGCAAGCGGAATCATGGCGTCCTCCCCGGTAGGTTGCACGGATGGATCTGCTCGATACGCGCACGAACGACCCGCCAATGGTCATGGATCGACGCCGGGCGCGATTCCCGACGAATCGGCGCCGGCTTTCACCAATCCCCGATCCCGGATCCCGGCTTTCCCTCAGTCTTCCTCGGGATGCGGCTTGTACGCCTCGGTCAGCTGCTTCTGCACCTGCGGCGGTACCGGTTCGTAGTGGCTGAACTCGATCGCATAGCGGCCCTGGCCGCCCGTCATCGCCTTGAGCTCGGTCTGGTAGTCGGACACTTCGGCGAGCGGCACCTGCGCCTTGATGATGATCTCGCCGCCGCGCAGCGAATCGGTGCCGTTGATGCGCGCGCGCTTGCCCGCGAGGCCGCCGGTGACGTCGCCCATGTGCGCATCGGGCACGAAGACGTCGAGGTTGACGATCGGTTCGAGCACCTGCGGCCGCGCCTTGGTGATCGCGTCGAGGAACGCCTTCTTGCCCGCGGACACGAACGCGACCTCCTTCGAGTCGACCGGATGGTACTTGCCGTCGTAGACGATCACGCGCACGTCCTGCATCTGGTAACCCGCGACCGCGCCGTGCTCGAGCACCTGGCGCACGCCCTTCTCGACCGCGGGGATGAACTGGCCAGGGATGGTGCCGCCCTTGACCTCGTCGGCGAACTCGAACCCGCTGCCGCGCGGCAGCGGCTCGATGCGCAGGAACACTTCGCCGAACTGGCCCGCGCCACCGGTCTGCTTCTTGTGGCGGTGGTGGCCTTCGGCGGTCGCGCCGACCGTCTCGCGGTAGGCGATGCGCGGCGGCCGCGTCGTCACCTCGACGCCGTAGCGCTCCTTCATGCGCTCGAGCATGAGTTTCAGGTGCAGGTTCGACAGCCCGCGGATGATCGTCTCGTTGAGTTCCTTGTTGTGCTCGATGCGGAAGCACGGATCCTCTTCGCCGAGCCGCTGCAGCGCGGTCGCGAGCTTCTGTTCCTGGCCCTTGTGCGCAGGTTGCACCGCGAGGCCGAACATCGGCAGCGGGAAGTCGAGCGGTGCGAGATGGATCTGGTCCTCGTCGTGCGAATCGTGCAGCACCGCATCGAAGTGGATCTCCTCGACCTTCGCGACCGCCGCGATGTCACCCGGGATCGCGTGCTCGACTTCGACGTGGTCCTTGCCCTTGAGCTTGAACAGGTGGCCGACCTTGAACGGCTTCTTGCCGTCGTCGATGAAGAGCTGGGTATCGCGTCGCACCGTGCCCTGGTAGACGCGGAACACGCTGAGCTTGCCGACGAACGGGTCGTTGACGATCTTGAACACGTCCGCGATCACGTGGCGCGCCGGATCGGGGACGGCCTCGATCGGCTTCGCCGCCGCGCCGGTGCCTTTTTCGAACGGCGGCGGGTTGCCCTCGCGCGGATTCGGCAACAGCTTCGCCGCGAGGTCGAGCAGCTCCCTGACGCCGGTGCCGCTGCGCGCCGACACGAAGCAGATCGGCACGAGGTGGCCCTCGCGCAGGCACTGTTCGAACGCGTCGTGCAGTTCCTGGCCCGAAAGGCCGGACTCGCCTTCGTCGAGGTAGCGCCCCATCACCGACTCGTTGATCTCGACGACCTGGTCGATGATCTGCTGGTGCGCGGCCGCGACCGAGGAGAAATCCGCATCGCCGGTCGGCTCGAAGAAGCAGTCGACGACGCGCGTGCGCCCCTGCGCCGGCAGGTTGATCGGCAGGCACTCGGCGCCGAATTCGTCGCGCAGCGCCTCGACCACGCCTTCGAGATCGACGCCGTCGTGGTCGATCTTGTTGACGACGAGGAGGCGGCAGAGTTTGCGCGCGCGCGCGCGGTCCATGAGCCGTCGCGTCGAATGGCCGATGCCGGTGACCGCATCGACGACGATCGCGCAGGTCTCGACCGCGGCCAGCGCCGACAGCGTGGGTCCGCGGAAGTCCGGCAGGCCCGGAGTGTCGATGAGGTTCACGTGCACGTCGCCGAGGTCGACCGAGGCGATCGAGGCGGCCATCGAATGCCCGCGTTCCCGTTCCATCGGATCGTGGTCGGAGACGGTGCTGCCGCGCTCGATCGTGCCTGCCGTCTGGATCGCGCCGCCGGCATGCAGCAGGGCTTCGAACAACGTGGTTTTGCCGGCGCTCGCCTGGCCTGCCAGGGCGATGTTGCGGATGCCATCGGTGGAATAGGGCATGACTCGTGCCTCCCGTCTGCGTGGGCGAGGCCGTCATGGTGTCCGCGCGGCAGGACCGTGCGGGCATTCGCCACTCGGACGTCATGGCGGGCGGCGGCGCGGGCGCGCCGACCGGCATAGACTTGACCCATCGGGCGGATGGGTCAAGACGCAATGCGCGAAGGACAGGGAGGCGCGGGCTGTGTGGTCTGCGTGCACGGCGCCGGCGGAGGCGGCTGGGAATGGGCGATCTGGGCGCGCGTGCTCGGCGCGCGCGGACACGAGGTGTTCGCGCCCGACCTCCTGCCCGATCCTCGCGGCCTCGCGGCGACGCGCTTCGAGGAATACCGCGCTCAGGTCATCGACTGGTGCCGCGGCCTGTCGCAGCCACCGGTGCTGGTCGGCGCGAGCCTCGGCGGCCTGCTCGCGCTCACGGTCGTGCGCGAGGTGGACGCGGCGGCGCTGGTGCTCGTCAATCCGCTGCAGCCGAGTGGCCTCGTCGACTCGCTGCCCTCGCCTTCGGTGGTGCCCTGGCGCAGCCGGCGCAGCTTCGCCTCGACCCGGCGTGCGATGCCCGACTCGGACGATGCGGCGTGCCTGCACGCGTTCCGGCGCTGGCGCGACGAATCAGGCGCGGTACTCGACGACGCTCGCGCGGGCGTACCGATCGAAGCCCCTGCCTGTCCCGCGCTGGTGTTCGCGAGCGAGCACGACGCCGACGTGCCGGCCGACTCCACCGGTCTGCTCGCGGCCACGCTCGAAGCCGATTTCGAACGCATTCCCGGTGCGAGCCACGTCGGCCCGCTGCTCGGCCACAGCGCGGCGCGCACGGCCGAACGCGTGGCCGACTGGCTCGCACAGCACATCCGTTCGGCCTGAGCGCAGGCCGAAGACCGAACGCCGTGGAAATCTCCGTTCGCCCCGGGCGCAGGTCGAAGGTCGAGCGCCATCGACATCTCCGTTCGCCCTGAGCGCAGGCCGAAGGTCGAGCGCCATCGGAATCTCCGTTCGCCCTGAGCGCAGGCCGAAGGCCGAAGTCGAAGGGCCAGCCGCCACGCCGCCGCTCGCACACGCTTCGACTCCGCGCCCTTCGGGCGCTGCGCTCAGCGCGAACGGGATTGAACCATCCTTCGGCCTGAGCGCAGGCCGAAGGCCGGAGTCGAAGGGCCAGACCTCCGCGCTCGGGTTAACGTGCCCTTAGCGCGCGATCGCTATGCTTCGGCGACTCTCGCCCGCACCGATCCGCCTTGAGCCTGCAGCATCCTCCCTCGTCGCGTCCGATGCTGCCGCCGACTGTCGCCCGTCCGTTGCCCGATCTCGCCGAGCCGGGCGCGCTGCGCTTCGCGGCGGACGCGCTGCCGTGGCAGCGCAGCCTGCGCTGGGCCGAGCCCGTTCGCGACCGCCGCCTGCTCTGGCTCGGCGGCCTGTTGGCGCTGCTGATCACCGTGGTCGAACTCGCGGGCTTCGCACTCGGCATGAAACCGTACAAGCATCCGCGAGCCATCGCGCAGCCGATCCGCGTGACCCTGCACGACGAACTGCCCACCGACGTCCCGCCGCCTCCGCCCGAGCCCGAGCCGCCGATCGTCGTGCGCGAAAGCCGCATCGCGGTGGAGGCACCCGAGATCGAGACGCGTCCGCCGCCGCCGCAGGCGCCAGCCGAAGACAGCGACGCGATGCGCGCGCGCATCGGCGCGGGCGGTGCGGTGGCTGCACCGCGATTGTTCAACCCGGACGGATCGATCCGACTCGAGGGCCCGATCGCCGCACCTCCCAGCGCGCCCGCGACCGAACGCGAAGCGGCCAGGGAACGCTGGGCGCAGATCGAGGAACGCGGCAATCCGATCGACTGCCGCAAGACGCGCTTCGCCGGTGCGTTCGCGCCCGACGAGTCGGCCGGCGACCGCGTCGCGCGCAAGTACCTCAAGTGGGTCGGGCTCGCGGACCAGGCCGCGATCGCCGACCGCAACCGCGCGCGCGCCGAATCCGGGGGCTGCGAACCCGCCCGGTAGGCTGGACGGCCGCAGGGTCGGTCGGCACGCCTGCTTCCAGGCCGTCCGCTTGCTTTCCGTCGCACCGATCGACAAGGATCGGCGACCCGGCGCCCTCCGCGCCCGCGGAGCGCGCGGCCTTCGATGCAGCGACACGACGTCCCCCTCTGCGTGGATCTCGACGGCACCCTGATCCACTCGGACCTGCTGGTCGAATCGGCGTTCGCGCTGCTGCGGCGCAATCCGTTCTGGCTCGCGTGCTTCTTCGTCTGGCTGCTGCGCGGACGCGCGCATCTGAAGCAGGAAATCGCGCGGCGCGCGCGCCTCGACGTCGCGCGACTGCCCTACGATGAACGCGTGCTCGCGTGGCTGCGCGACGACGCGCGTCGCCCGCGCCTGCTCTGCAGCGCGGCCGACCAGCACCTCGCGTCCGAGGTCGCTGCGCATGTCGGCGGCTTCGACGAAGTGCTCGCGAGCGACGGCGTGCGCAACCTCGGTGGCACGCGCAAGGCCGCGCTGCTGCATGCCCGCTTCGGCGGGCAGGGCTACGACTACGTCGGCAACGCGCCGGTCGACCTCGCCGTGTGGCGCCATGCGCGCCACGCGATCGTCGCGAACGCGCCCGCGTGGCTGCTGCGCCGCGTGCGCGCGACGCCCGCGTTCGAGCGCGCATTCGAACGCCGCCACGCGGGGCCCAAGGCCTGGCTGCGCGCGCTGCGCGTGCACCAGTGGTCGAAGAACCTGCTGTTGTTCGTTCCGCTGCTCGCCGCGCATCGCGTGTTCGACGCGGCCGCGGTCGCGTCGACGCTGGTCGCGTTCCTCGCGTTCAGCCTCTGCGCCTCGGCGACGTACCTCGTCAACGACCTGCTCGATCTCGACGCCGACCGGCGCCATCCGCGCAAGCGCTTTCGTCCGTTCGCGGCCGGCACGCTGCCGCTCGTCGCAGGCCTCGTCGCGGCGCCGCTGCTGGTGTCCGCCGCGATCGTGCTCGGGCTGCAACTGCCCGCGGGCTTCCTGCCGATCCTGCTCGCGTACGCCGCGACCACGCTCGTGTACTCGTTCGTGCTCAAGCGCATCGCGGTGCTCGACGTGCTCGCGCTGTCGGCGCTCTACACGCTGCGCATCATCGCGGGCGGCGAGGCGATCCCGGTCGAGATCTCGTCGTGGCTGCTCGCGTTCTCGCTGTTCCTGTTCCTCGGACTCGCACTCGTCAAGCGCTACGCCGAAGTGGATCGCGTCGCTGCCGACGCCGGCACGCACATCGCGGGACGCGGCTACCACGTCACGCACCGCTTGCCGATCCTCGTCGCCGGCATCGCGAGCAGCGCGCTCGCCGTGGTCGTGCTCGCGTTCTACATCGACAGCACGAAGAGCGCCCAGCTCTACGCGAGTCCGCACCTGCTGTGGTTGCTGACGCCGCTGCTCGCGTACTGGCTCGCGCGCGTCTGGCGCACCGCGCGCGCGGGTCGCATGCACGACGACCCGGTCGTGTTCGCGCTGACCGATCGCGTGAGCCTCGGCGTGCTCGCCGCGTTCGCGCTCGTCGTGTATTTCGCGACTTGAGAGCAGGGAATCGGGAATGGGGAATGGTTCAAGCCACTGACAGCGGACACCGGGTCGGTTGCCGGAAAACAGCCTGAGTCGGCGCAGGCGACATGCGCATGTTCGACGCGATAGGGGCTTGCCTGCAGTTCGACTTCTGGCGCCAGGTCGGCTCCCTGGCGGCGGGCGTAATCGTGCTGGTGCCGTGCCTGCTTGTCCCTTCCTGGCGTCGCAAGGTCCTCCAGCGGGATCTGGAGGTCGAGATGATCGGCTTCATTGCCCTGATCGTCCTGCTGGTCGCGGTCGGGTGCTACAACGCCTTCGACGGGTGAGGACGGCGCAGCGGGGAGGGGATGCGCCGCGCATATCGGGCGCACGCCGCGTTGATGCACGGGCTCCGCGCAACCGCATCCAGCCTCGTGCGTCCGCGACCGGGGGTCAGAGCATGCGCATGAGTTCCGGCATCAACGGCAGCTTGCGCACGCGCACCGTCGTCGCGGCGTAGACCGCGTTCGCGAGCGCGGGCGCGGCGCTCGCGATGCCGACGGTGCCGGCGTCGGCCGGGTCCGCGCCCGATTCGACGAGCACGACTTCGACGTCCTTCGGCGAATGCGCCATGCGCAGCAGCGGGTAGTCGCGGAAGCTGCGCTGACGGACCTGCCCATCGCGCACGGTGATCGCGAGGTTCAGCGTGGTCGAGAGGCCGTCGATCGTGGCGCCCATGAGCTGCGCCTCGACCCCGAGCGGGTTGATCACGCGGCCGACGTCGGCGACGCAGACCGCGCGGTGGATGCGCAGCTCGTCGCCGACGACCGACACCTCGAACGCGTGCGCGGCGTAGCCGCCCGCGGTGAAGTGGCAGGCGATGCCGAGGCCGTGGCCGTCGGTGCGGCGCACGCCCCAGCCGATGCGTTCGGCGCAGCGGCGCAGGACATCGGCGAGCCGACCGGTGTCGAGTCCGGGGCCGCCGGAATAGGGAATGAGCCGCGGTTCGCCGAGCAGGTCAAGGCGCAGCTTGACTGCGTCCTGGCGCGTGGCGACCGCGATCTCGTCGATGAAGCTCTGCACCGCGAACGCGTGCATCGCGTCCGCAGGCGCACGCCACGCGTCGCGCGGCATCCCCGATTCGACCGCATGGAAGGTCTTCTCGAGATTCGCGACGAGGCCGGCAGGGAAGTCGTCGGCCTCGAGATTGCCCGCGTTCGCCGGCGGCGGGTTCGCCCGCGCGTCGCGGGCCTGCAGCGGCGTCGCGGCGCAGCGGTGCGACCAGCCCGTGATGCGCTTGCGGCGGTCGAGCGTCGCGGCGAGCGCATGCACGCCGAACGGTCGGTAGAAGTCGTGCTGCAGATCGTCCTCGCGCGTCCACATGAGCTTGACCGGCTTGCCCGCGGCCTTCGCGACGAGCACCGCTTCGGCGACGAAGTCGTTCGCGAGTCGACGGCCGAAACTCCCCCCGCCTCGCGTCAAGCGGATCTCGATCCTCGCGCGCGGCAATCCCGTGAGCTTCGCGATCATGCGCGAAGCGCCGTCCGGGTCCTCGACCGGCGCGGTCAGGCGCGCGCTGTCCTGGCCGATCTCGATCAATGCACCCGGCGGCTCCATCGTCGCGTGCGCCAGGAACGGCATCTCGTAGCGCGCCTCGACGACCTGTCGCGCCTGCTTGCGCGCCTGCGCGAAGTCTCCGTCATGGCGCACCTCGAGCCCTGCTTCCGCGCCGTCGAGCCGTTCGTTGGCGCGCCGCGCGAGCGCGGCGCTGGACTCGTCGGCCCACGGACCCGGCTTCCACGTGACCTGCAACTGCTCGCGGCCCTTGAGCGCACCCCAACTGTGTTCGGCGAGCACCGCGACACCGGCCGTGAGCACGCCGTCGAACGGCTGGCCCGGTGCGGGTCCAGGCAACGCGACCACATCCACGACGCCAGCGACCTTGCGCGTCTCGCTGTCGTCGAACGACGCCAGCGTGCCGTCGAACAGCGGGCAGCGCACGATCACCGCGACCAGCGCGTTCGCGGCATATTCGTCGATGCCATAGCGGCTGCGACCCGTCACGATGTCGCGTGCATCGGCGGTTCGCGTCGGCTTGCCGATGACGTGGAACCGGTCCGGCTGCTTGAGCGGCAACGGCGCCGGCGGCAACGTGAGCGCCGCAGCGCTGCGCGCGAGCGCGCCGTAGCTGAGGCGGCGACCGTCGGGGGCGACGACTTCGCCGGCTTCGGTGCGCAGGTTCGCCACCGGCAGCTTCCATTCGTTCGCGGCCGCCTGGCGCAGCAGCCAGCGCGCAGCGGCGCCGGCCTGGCGCAGTTCGGTCCAGGCTTCGCGCATGCCCGCGTCGGCGCCCTGGTTGCCGTAGAGGTTCGATGCGCCCTGGTCGGTCTCGACGTAGCCGTAGGGCAGCTGTACCACCATCACCTGCGACCATTCGACGTCGAGCTCCTCGGCGACCAGCATCGGCAACGACGTCATCACGCCCTGGCCGACCTCGCAGCCACGCGCGCCGATCACGATCCGGTTGCCGCGCTCGATGCGCACGAACGGTCCGACCGCGGTGAGGTCGTCGCCGAGCAGTTCGGGTGGCACGCCCGGCGTCGGCGCCGCGACCGCGCCGCGGAATCCGAGCAGCAATGCGCCGCCAGCGGTCAGCGAGACGCAGAGGAAGCGCCGGCGTCCCGCATCGATGCCGTTCACTTGCGCGCGCTCCGCATCTGCGCGGCCGCGCGCAGGATCGCGCGCCGGATGCGCGGATAGCTGCCGCAGCGGCACAGATTGCCGATCGTCGCGAGGTCGTCTTCGCTCGGGCGCGGCTTGCGCGTGAGCAGGTCGACCGCGGCGAGCATCTGGCCGGCCTGGCAATAGCCGCACTGCACCGCGTCCTCTTCGATCCAGGCCTGCTGCACCGGATGCAGCCCGTCGCCGCCGAGGCCTTCGATCGTCGTGACCGCGCGCGAGGCCGCGGCCGACATCGTCGTCACACAGGCGCGCGCGGCCTTGCCGTCGACGAGCACCGTGCACGCGCCGCATTCGCCGGTGCCGCAGCCGTACTTGGTGCCGGTCAGGCGCAGCTTGTCGCGCAGGAACCACAGCAGCGGCATCGCCGGATCGCCGTCATGGAAGAACGCCTCGCCGTTGATCGTGATCGGCAGCGGTACCGCCTTGCCCGGCGAGCGGGACGGTGGCGGCGATGTGCCGGCGGGCGGTTCGGGCGGCTTCGACATGCGGGACTCCGTGCGCACGATCGCGCCCGCGCATTCTCGCATCGACCGCGCGCGGGTGGGAACGATGCAGGGCGCCTCAGCGCGCCGGCAGGCGACGCCAGATCCAGTACACCGGCAATCCCGCGAGCGTGATCAGTGCGCCCATGCCCGCGTCGGCCGGGCGCATCCAGACGGTGACGACGACCACCCATGCGACCGCCGCGAGGAACACGAGCGGCAGCAGCGGGAACCACGGCGTGCGGAACGGCGCGGGTGCGTCGTGGCGGCGATACCAGAACAGCGTCGCGACCACCGCGGCGTAGCCGAGCCAGTCGCCGACCGTCGCATAGTTGAGCAGCTGGTCGAAGGTGCCGCTGAACGCGAGCACGCAGGCCCAGCCCGCGAGCATCAGCAGCGCGATGTTCGGCGTGTGCCAGCGCGGATGCAGGCGCCCGGCGACGCGGAAGAACACGCCGTCCTGGCCCATCACCTGGAACACGCGCGCCGCGCCGATCAGCGAGATGTTGCAGAAGCCGATCGTCGAGATCGCGATGCCTGCCGCGATCACGCGCGCGCCGGCTTCGCCGAACGCGTGGCGCATCACGTCGGCCGCGGGCGCGCGGCTCGCCGCGAGGCCTTCGTGGCCGAGCACCGCGAGATAGGCGAGGTTGACGAGCAGGTAGCAGGCCGCGACGAGCAGCATGCCGAAGAACAGCGCGCGCGGGAGGTTGCGCTGCGGCTCGCGCACCTCGCCCGCGATGTTGTTGATGTAGGCCCAGCCACCGTAGGAGAACAGCACTGGCAGCAGCAGGCCGCCGAATGCGAGCGGATTCAGCGCGGGCGGCGGCGTCGTCGTCGGCGGCGCGCCACCGGTGGACAGGCCGACGCCGATCAGCAGCGCGACCGCGGCGAGCTTCAGCACGGTCAGGATGTTCTGCGTGATCGCGCCCGCGCGGATGCCGAACCAGTTGATGCCGGCGAGGAATGCGATCGACGCGACCGCCCACGGCCGCGCGTCGGCGACCTCGACCCCGAGCGCGGCGCCCGCGTACTGGACGAATACGGTCGCGACCGCGGCGAGGCTGCCGGAGTAGTTCACGACGAGCATGTTCCAGCCGTAGACGAACGCGACGACGAGGCCGAACGCCTCGCGCAGGTTCACGTAGCCGCCACCCGCGGCCGGGCGTCGCGTGCCGAGTTCGGCGTAGCAGAGCGCGCCGACCAGCGCGAGCGCACCGCCGATCGCCCAGGCGAGCAGCAACTCGGTCGCCGAACCGGTCTGCCGTGCGACGGCGGCTGGCGTCAGGAAGATGCCTGATCCGATCACGCCGCCGACGACGACCATCGCCGCATCCCAGGGGCCGAGCCGGCGGGCGTAGCCGACGCGCGTTGCGGGAGTGTCGTCGGCGTTCGTCATGCGGCGGCCCGGGCGGCTGGCGGAGGCGCGATCATGCCGGCTTTTCGGCGCACCTGCTTGCGTCGTGCAGGTTGTGCAACCTCAAGATCAAGAGCGGCCCCCTTCTGCCGCTTCACGGCAGCTTCCCCCGCACGCGGGGGAAGCAGGAGCAGGTGCGATCGCGCGGTTTGCCTGTCGACTCGTTCCCTACTCCCGCTTGCGGGAGAAGGTGCCCCGCAGCGCGGATGCACGTCGGCAACTTCCCTTCTCCCGCTTGCGGGAGAAGGTGCCCCGCAGGGGCGGATGAGGGCCGCTTCTGATGTTCGCGCGACACCGCGATCGAGCGAGGGGTCCGCTTCTGCCATTTCGCGGCAACTTCGCCGCGGAACCGGCAACGACAAGCGAGCACACGTGCGGTGTTCCCGCCGTTCCCCCGCTTCGCCATCGCAACGCCCGCGTATGGCCATCCGATTGCATTATGCTGCGACGCACGAAAGAATCCCGTTTTCGCCCGCGCAGGTTCCCCCTTGCCGACAGATCGCGCAGCACTGCTGCCCGCCGACGCGCCGTGGGTCGTCGTGAAGTTCGGCGGCACCAGCGTCTCGACGCGCGCGCGCTGGGAGACGATCGGTCGCATCGCGCGAGCGCACCACGATGCGGGCCGGCGCGTGCTGATCGTCGTCTCGGCGCTGTCGGGCATCACGGACCAGTTGAAGCGGATCGCGGAGTCGCGTGGCGACCTCGCGTGCTGCCGCGCCGCGCAGGCGACGATCATCGCGCGCCACCACGCGCTGCACGCGGAACTCGGATTGCCGCGCCGCAACGCGATCGATGGCTGGCTCGAGCGCCTCGCGCAGCTGCTCGACGATCCGCGATGCGCCGGCGGCGACCTCGGTTGGCAGGCCGAGGTGTTCGCCCTCGGCGAACTGATGTCGAGCACGCTCGGCGCGGGCTTCCTCGCCGGCCAAGGGCTGCCGTTGCACTGGCTCGACGCGCGCGAGCACATGCGCAGCGCGCCGCTCGCGAACCAGGGTGCATGGGCGCGCCAGTTGTCGGCCACGGTGCCGGCTGCGCCCGACGCGGGCTTCGCTGCCGCGCTCGCCGCGCGCGGCGAGTCGTTCATCACGCAAGGCTTCATCGCGCGCAACGATGCAGGCGAGACCGTGCTGCTCGGTCGTGGTGGCTCGGACACGTCGGCCGGCTGCTTCGGCGCGATGCTGCGCGCCGAATGCGTCGAGATCTGGACCGACGTGCCCGGCATGTTCAGCGCGAACCCGCGCATCGTGCCCGAGGCGCGCCTGCTCGCGCAGCTCGACTACGAAGAGGCCCAGGAGATCGCGACCACCGGCGCGAAGGTGCTGCATCCGCGCGCGCTCGGTCCGCTGCGTCGCGCCGGCGTGCCGCTCGTGATCAAGGACACCAACCGGCCTGCGCTCGCGGGCACCCGCATCCGCGCCGCGGCGTCCGACGCGGCGCCGTGCGTCAAGGCGATCAGCGCACGCAAGGGCGTCACGCTGGTGTCGATGGAAACGGTCGGCATGTGGCAGCAGGTCGGCTTCCTTGCCGACGTGTTCGCCGAGTTCAAGCGGCACGGCCTTTCGGTGGACCTGATCGGGTCGGCCGAAACCAACGTGACGGTCTCGCTCGACCCGAGCGAGAACCTCGTGACCTCGGACGTGCTGTCCGCGCTCGCGACCGATCTCGCGAAGATCTGCCGCGTGAAGGTGATCGCGCCGTGCGCGGCGATCACGCTGGTCGGTCGTGGCATGCGTTCGCTGCTGCATCGCCTCTCCGGCGTGCTCGCGGAGTTCGGCGCGCTCGACGTGCACCTGATCAGCCAGTCGTCGAACAACCTGAACCTCACCTTCGTCGTCGACGAAGCGCTCGTCGACGACCTGATCCCGCGCCTGCATGGCCTGCTGATCCGCGCCGACGCACTGCGCGCCGAGGACGGCGCGGTGTTCGGACCGAGCTGGCTCGAACTCGCGGGCGAGGCTCCCGCGCCGGCCGCGCCGACCTGGTGGCGGCGCGAGCGCGATGCGCTGCTGCGCATCGCCGCCGAAGGCACGCCGCGCTTCGTCTATTCCATCGACGCGGTGCGCGCGAGCGCGCGTGCGTTGCGCGTGGCCGTCGCGACGCCGTCCGGCGAGCCCCTGGTCGATCGCTGGCACTACGCGCTCAAGGCGAACCCGCACCCGGCGATCCTGCGCGCGCTGCACGAGGAAGGCTTCGCGTTCGAATGCGTGTCGCTCGCCGAGGTCGAGGCGGTGCGCACGACGCTGCCGCAGCTCGCGCCCGGACGCATCCTGTTCACGCCGAACTTCGCGCCACGCGAGGAATACGCGGCCGCGCTCGCGGCCGGCGTGCGCGTGACGCTGGATGCGCTGCACCCGCTGCAGCACTGGGCGTCGTTGTTCGACGGTCACGAGATCCACCTGCGCGTCGACCTCGGCGTCGGGCGCGGCCACCACGACAAGGTGAAGACCGGCGGCACGGGTTCGAAATTCGGCGTGGCGCTGGACCAGGTCGACGAATTCCGCGCGCTCGCGCGCGCGGCGGGCGCGCGCATCACGGGCCTGCATGCGCATCTCGGCTCGGGCATCCTCGACGCGTCGCACTGGCGCTCGGTCTACGCGCAGGTCGCGAGCCTGGCGGAAGGGTTCAATCGAATCGAATCGATCGACATCGGCGGTGGGCTCGGCGTGCCTTCCCGTCCCGGAGAGGCGCCGCTCGACCTCGCGGCGCTCGCGGCGGGCCTCGCCGAGGTCAAGCAGGCGTATCCGCGTTTCGCGCTCTGGATGGAGCCCGGGCGTTTCCTCGTCGCGGAGGCCGGCGTGCTGCTCGCGCGCGTGACCCAGCTCAAGCGCAAGGGTTCGCAGCTCTACGTCGGCGTCGACGCGGGCATGAACTCGCTGCTGCGGCCGGCGCTGTACGAAGCCTGGCACGAGATCGTGAACCTCTCGCGCCTCGATGAGCCTGTGGCCGCGATGGTGCAGGTGGTCGGTCCGATCTGCGAGACCGGCGACGTGCTCGGCGCGAACCGCCGCCTGCCCGCATGCCGCGAAGGCGACGTGTTGCTGGTCGCGCAGGCCGGCGCCTACGGCGCGGTCATGGGCTCGCGTTACAACCTGCGCGAGCCCGCGGCGGAGGTGGTGTCATGAGGATGGAACCTGCATCGCGCCACGGCGCCCCCATGCGCAAGTCGGAGGACCGCCGGTGAGCCCGTTGACCCACCCGCGCGAGGCACGCGCATTCCGTTTCGTCCGGCGTGATCACGCGGATGGCGTGGTCTCGCTCGTCTATGCGTTCGACGACGGCCCCGAACTCGTCGAGCGCATCGTGTTTCCTGCAGCGTCCGCGCTCGTGCCTGCGCGCATGCGCGCGTTCGAAGCCGCGCTCGACCTGCTGCATCTCGTCGCCGGCGTGAGCTACTACAAGGCCGCTGTTCCGGCGCAGATCCTCGTCGAGTCGACGCGACTGGACGCCGCGACCGCGGGCTTCCTCGACGCGCTGTACCTGCACGGGCTCGGCGAATTCGCGTACCACAACCGGCTCGACCTGCGCGGACGCATCCGCTTTCCGGTCGCCGCGGATGCGCCCGGCGCGCCGGCGCCTGCGCTCGGCCTCGCGCACCGAACGCTCGTGCCGATCGGGGGCGGCAAGGATTCGCTGGTCAGTGTCGAAGTGCTCAAGCGCGCGGGCGCCGCAGCGACCGCGACCTGGGTCGGCCATTCGCCGCTGATCGCGGCCTGCGCGGAGCGCACGCGCCTGCCGCTGCTGAACATCCGTCGCGAGCTGTCGCCGCTGCTGTTCGAGTACAACAAGGCCGGCGCCTACAACGGGCACATCCCGGTCACCGCGATCAACTCGGCGATCCTCGTCGTCGCGGCATTGCTGCACGACCATGATGCGATCGCGTTCTCGAACGAGCGCTCGGCCTCGAGCGCGACGCTCGAGTACGAAGGCCAGGCGGTCAATCACCAGTGGAGCAAGGGCTGGGAATTCGAGCAGCGCTTCCGCGAGCGCGTGCACGCGCGCGTCGCGGCCGACCTTGCGTACTACTCGCTGCTGCGTCCGTTGTCCGAACTCGCGGTGGCCGAACGCTTCGCGCGCAGCGACCGCTACGACGACGTATTCTCGAGCTGCAACCGCAACTTCCGCATCCTGGGGCCGAGGCCCGCCGACCGCTGGTGCGGGCAGTGCCCGAAATGCCACTTCGTATTCCTCGCGCTCGCACCGTTCATGCCCAAGCCGCGCCTGCTCGGGATCTTCGGCCGCAACCTGCTCGACGATGCGGCGCTCGCGGCTGCGTTCGATGCGCTGATGGAGTATCGCGACCACAAGCCGTTCGAATGCGTCGGCGAGGGCATCGAATCGCGTGCCGCGATGGCCGCGCTCGTCGAGCGCGCGGAATGGCGCGAGGACGCGCTGGTCGCGCGTTTCGCGGACGAGATCCTGCCGCAACTGGAACGTTCGGGACTCGCGCTCGCGACGCAGCTCGCGCCGGGCGGCGAGCACGCGATTCCCGCCGGGCTGCTGGCCGCACTCGATGCGGACCGCTGAGCTCGCCGGTCGCCGCGTCGCGGTCTGGGGCCACGGCCGCGAGGGCAGGGCGGCGCTCGCGGCGCTGCAGGCGCGCCTGCCGGGCCTGCGGCCGACCCTGTTCTGCAGCGCAATCGAAGCGCCCGATGTCGCCGCGGCTTCGGTCGGCACGATCGTCACGGATGCACCGACCGCGGCCGACCTCTGCGCGTTCGATGTCGTGATCAAGTCGCCGGGCATCAGCGCGTATCGACCGGAACTCCTCGAGGCGCGTCGCAACGGCACGCAGTTCACCTCGGGCACCGCGCTGTGGTTCGCCGAGATGCCGCAGGCGCGCGTGATCGCGGTGACCGGCACCAAGGGCAAGAGCACGCTCAGCGCGCTCGTCGCGCACCTGCTGCGCGCACTCGGGCGACGCACGGCGCTCGCGGGCAACATCGGCCTGCCGCTGCTCGAGTTGCTGGATCCCGCGCAGGCGCCCGATTGGTGGGTGGTGGAGCTTTCGAGTTTCCAGACCGGCGAAGCGAACGGCGTCGAAGTCGGTGTCGTCAACAACCTCTACGAGGAACACCTCGACTGGCATGGCACGCGCGAGCGGTATGCGGCCGACAAGCTCGCGCTCGCCGACGCGGCGCGCACGCTCGTGCTCAATGCGCTGCAACCCGAGTTGCTCGCACGCACGGCAACCCATCCGCGCCGCGTGACGTTCGGCGACGCGCAAGGCTGGCATGCGCGCGAGGGCTGGATCCGCCGCGGCGCGCATGCGGTGTTCGAGCTGGCGCGCTCGCCCTTGCCGGGTGCGCACAACGCGCTCAATGCCTGCGCCGCGCTGGCGACGCTCGAAGCGGCGGGCGTGGATGCGGTCGCGGCCGCGCCCGCGATCGCGACGTTCCGTCCGCTGCCGCACCGGCTGCAGCTGCTCGGCGAACGCGACGGCATCGACTGGATCGACGACAGCATCGCGACGACGCCGCAGGCGACGCTCGAAGCGCTCGCGAGCCTGCGCGGACGCGATGCGTGCGTGCTCGTCGGCGGCTACGAGCGTGGCCTCGACTGGACGTCCTTCGCGCGCGCACTCGACGAGCAGCCGCCGCATGCGGTCGTCACGATGGGCGCGAACGGTGCGCGCATCGCGCAGGTGCTGCGCGCGTGCAGCGGGCGATTCCGGCTCGCGTCGGTCGCCACGCTCGCCGAGGCGGTCACGCTCGCTCGCAGCCTCGTGCCGCGTGGTGGCGCGGTGCTGCTGTCGCCCGGCGCGCCGAGCTTCGACCAGTTCCGCGACTACGCCGAGCGCGGATGCGCGTTCGCGCGACTCGCGGGATTCGATCCGGCGGCGATCGGCGTGATCGACGGGCTCGGCATCGCCTGATTCGGGCGTTGGTGGCGTGAGGCGCACCGAAGAGGCGTAGGAGCGCGTCGAGTGCGCGATCGCCAATGCAAATGGCGTCGCGCAATCGGTTTCCTGCGAGGATCGCCCACAGATTGGGCTCCTGCACGAAAGGCGATGCCGGAGAGGCGCAGGGCGCACCCTGTGCGCGGCGGGCGCTGGTCGCGCGAATGCACGAGCGAGCCGACCGGCGAGGGGCCGGTCGGCTCGTGAGACTGCTCAGTTGCCGCCCTCGAAGCCGTCCGCGAACAGCGCGTCGTTTTCGTAGAAGTACGCCGAGCCCTGGAACTGGCTGATCGCGCCATCGGCGTCCGCGCCGATCAGCGCGGTCGGGCCGTCGATCGACACATGCCAGCCGAACGAATCGCCGTCGCTGCCGAGGCTGCCCGCGAGGTCCTGGCGATGCGTCCAGCCGCCGGCGCCGCGCGCGTAGACGCCGACGCTGCCCTGCACGGGCGGCGGTGGCGTGCCACCGGGTTCGTCGTTGTTGCTCCACATGCCGACCAGCGCGATGCCGCCCGAGATCGCGACCGACTGGCCGTGCTGGTCGAACGCGGCACCACCCTCGCGCACGAGCTTCTGCGACTGGGCGAACGCCGAGCCGTCGTGCGTGAACAGGTAGGCCGCGCCCTGGTGCGTGTTCGTGTCGACCACGGCCGCGGGCGCGCCGATCAGCAGGCGGTCGCCGTCGACATCGATCGAGAAGCCGAACTGGTCGCCATCGGCGCCATCCGCCGCTTCGAGCACCTGCACCTCGGAGAGGACGCCGCCGGCGTTCTCGAACACGTACACCGCGCCGACGGGATACTCGCCAGTGCTCGAGAAGTCCGCGCCGGGTGCGCCGACGTAGACACGCTGCGAGTCAGCTGCGACCGCGTTGCCGAAGTAGCGGTCGTCGAAAGGCGCCCCGTTGCTGCCCTGCACGAGCTGGGTATGGGTCCAGCTGCCGGCGACGAGGTTGTAGACGTGGGCGGCGCCGCGGCTGCCGTCGACGTTGCGGTTGTAGGAGCCCTCGCCGACGACGAGCGTCTCGCCCGAGAACGCAACATGGCCGCCGAAGCCGGTGACCGCGATCGGGATCGGCGGCTCGAGTAGCTGCACCTCGACCCAGTCACCCCCGCCGTCGCGCTCGAACACGTAGACGCCGCCGGCAGGGCCGGCCATCGGATTGAACACGTCGGGCGCACCGACCGCGAGGTACTCGCCGGTCGCGGACAGCGCGATCGACCAGCCGAAGAAGTCCGACCAGTTCGGCGGCGTGCCGGCGGGTGGCGTGCCGGTGATGCGCTGCACTTCGCCCCAGGTGCCGCCACTGCGCTCGTGCACGTAGACCGCACCCGGGCGCGCGAGCGGCGCGGGTCCGCTGATGAACGCGAGGTCGCCCGCGACCAGCGTGCGGAAGCCGAACAGGTCGCCGCTCGCGCCGTCGCTCGCGAGCACCTGCTGCTCGATCCATCCGAGTGGCGCGCCGAGCAGGGACAGGGACGATGACGGCGCCGATGCCAGGCGCGGTTGCGGCGCGCGGATGGCATCGGTCGCGTAGCGTGCGCTCCAGTCCTGTGCGACGGCCGGCAGCGCGGCCAGCGATCCCGCCAGCATGGGCAGGCTGAGGGCGAATGCGCGGATCAAGTGGGTCATGGTCATGCGATTCCGTGGTTGGCCGGGGAGTCGCGCGACGCCGCCGGGCAGGCGCGCATGAACGGGCGGAACGTCGTCCCCGAACGCCGTTCCGTCCTCCGAGTATCCGACCAGGCTCGCGGTGACGCGCTACAAACCCGTGATGATCCTGTTTGCAAACCCCTGCTGAATCATTCGGTCGATGCGCCGGGCATGCGCCGCTGGCCACGGCGCGTTGCGGTCTATGATGGCGGCCGCCCGCGGCGTGACCCACCGATCGCGGACCCAGGACCAGCGGAGGATCGACGATGCCGGTGCGACGTTCATGGTTCACGCGTTTCGCCAATGCCGCGTCGCGCGCGACCGGGCGCCCGATGACCTTCCTGCTCGCACTGCTCGTGGTGGTCACCTGGGGCATCAGCGGACCGATGTTCGGCTTCAGCGACACCTGGCAGCTCGTGATCAACACGGGCACCACGATCGTGACGTTCCTCATGGTGTTCCTGATCCAGAACACGCAGAACCGCGACGCCGAGGCGATGCACGTCAAGCTCGACGAGCTGATCCGCGCGATGCAGGGTGCGCACAATGCGCTGCTCGACCTCGAGGAACTCGACGACCGACTGCTCGACGAGACGCGCGCGCGCTACCGCCGGCTCGCGCAGAAGGCGCGCGACGAGATCGGGCGTGGCGGCCTCGACGTCGGCTGCGATGAGGTCGACATGCCGCAGGATGCGGACAAGCCGCGCGACTAGAGCGTGCGGTCGACCGCGTAGTCGGCGAGCAGCGCGAGTGCGTCGAGCGCGGGCGACGGTGGCAGCTGCGCGAGCGCGTCGCGCGCGCGCCCGGCATGCGCATGCGCGCGATCGCGCGAGGCCGCGAGCGCGTCGGTGTCGCGGATCGCCGCGAGCACGGGTTCGAGCGCGTCGAGACCGCCGGCGCGGATCGCCTCGCGCAACATCGTCGCCTGCGCCGGCGAGCTGCGCGCGATCGCGATGATCAGCGGCAAGGTCGGCTTGCCTTCGGCGAGGTCGTCGCCGACGTTCTTGCCGAGCGTCCCGGCATCGGAGGCGTAGTCGAGCACGTCGTCGGCGATCTGGAACGCGTGGCCGAGCTCGAGCCCGTACCGCGCGAACGCGTCCTCCTGCGCCGCGGGCAGGCCCGCGAGCACCGCACCGAGCCGCGTCGCGGCCGCGAACAGCACCGCGGTCTTGCGTTCGATCACGTCGAGGTAGGCCTGCTCGTGCGTGTCGGGATTGCCGATGTTGAGCAGCTGCAGCACCTCGCCTTCGGCGATCCGGTTGGTGGTGTCGGCGAGGATGCGCATCACGCGCATGCTGTCGAGTTCGACCATCATCTGGAACGAGCGCGAATAGAGGAAATCGCCGACCAGCACGCTCGCCGCATTGCCCCAGACCGCGTTCGCGGTGCGGCGTCCGCGGCGCAGGTCCGATTCGTCGACGACGTCGTCGTGCAGCAGGGTGGAGGTGTGGATGAACTCGATCAGCGCGGCCAGCTGCACGTGGTCGCGGCCCGGGTAGCCGGCCGCGCGCGCGGCGAGCAGGTGCAGCATCGGGCGCAGCCGCTTGCCGCCGCTGCCGACGATGTACTCGGCGACCTGGTTGACCAGCACCACGTCGGAAGCGAGGCGCGCGCGGATCAGCGCATTGACCGCGGCCATGTCGGCGGCGATGAAGGCCTGCACGCCGGCGAAACCGGTGGCTGCGCCGGCGGAGGAGGTGGCGTCTGGGCTCAAGGAAGAGGGCGTCCGGATGGCGAACCGCGAGTATAGCGGGGAGCAACGCCGGGCCCGGTCGGGTGGTACGGCGCGAAAGCTCGATGCGCCTCCCGCAGCGCACGCGCCGGCGGGAGGATCTCATTGCCGATGCGTCGCCTCCCCCGGTGGACGATCGCGATCCGCCTACACGGGATGCCGCGCGCGGACTACAGGCGCTCGCGCATCGCGCGGACCGGCCGGCCGGGTCGCGATGCTATGATTTCTGCCTCTGCAGCATTCAGCAAGGAACGGCACGCCATGGCACGCGGCATCAACAAGGTCATCCTCGTCGGCAACCTCGGCAACGATCCGGAAATGAAGTACACCGCCGGCGGCATGGCCATCTGCACGTTGAGCCTCGCCACCACCAGCGTGCGCAAGGACAAGGACGGCCAGCAGATCGAGAAGACCGAGTGGCATCGGGTCAAGCTGTTCGGCAAGCTCGGCGAAATCGCGGGCGAGTACCTCAAGAAGGGCCGACAGGTCTACATCGAGGGCTCGATCCGCTACGACAAGTTCACCGGCCAGGACGGTGTCGAGAAGTACTTCACCGACATCGTCGCCGACGAGATGCAGATGCTCGGCGGTGGCGGCAGCGAAGGTGGTGGCGGTGGTGGTGGCGGGTACAGCCGCGAGCGCGGCGGCGAGCGTTCGGAGCGCGGCGCAGCGCGTCCGCAGCAGGCGCAGCGCCAGGCACCGCCGCAGGCCGAGAATTTCGACGACGACGACATTCCGTTCTGATCGGAAAGTCGGCGCGCGACCGGGCCCCTGCGCGGATCGCCCACAGGGTGGGCTCCTACATCACGGATTCGCGCAGGAGCGCACCCTGTGTGCGATCGCGTGGATCGGAATGCCGGCGCGCGACCGATTTCCTGCGCGGATCACCCACGGGGGTGAACGCCTGAGAAGCGCCACGACTCAGAGCGGCCCTCCACCGAACTTGTGCGTGTACTGCAGGTGCAGCGTGCGGCCGACCGCGTCGAACCACGAGATGTCGTAGTACGGGTACGAGGTGTAGGTCGGATCGCGCGGCGGCATCTTGTCGAACAGGTTGGTCACCGCGAACGACAGCCGCGCGTGGTCGCTGAAGCGGTACTGCATCGAAGCGTTGTAGCGATAGGTCGCCGGGATCGTCGGGCCCGGGTCGCCGTCCTCCCACACCTGGTCGTAGGACCAGCCGTTCGGCAGGCGCCCGAGGCGCTGTCCGTGCAGCGTCGCCGACCACGCGTCGAGCTCCCAGGTCACGCTCGCGCTGGTCTTCGTGCGCGGGATGTCGAAGCCGCTGTTGACCGCGAACTGGTCCTCGACGCGGTCGCCGCGGTACTGCTGGAAGTCGTGCTGGTCGACCCAGGTGTGGTTGGCCGACAGCGTGAAGCGGCCGATGCCGGTGTCGAACCGGTAGCGCGCGGCGACGTCGACGCCACTCGTGGTTTCGCGTGCGACGTTGATCGGGTTGACGTAGATGCCGTAGAGCGAGCCGTTGCCGCTGCGCGTGATGCGCGCGAGCGCATCGACGCAGGTCGGTGAGGTGATGTCGAGGTCGCCGAGCCGGCACGACGCCTCGTCGCGCAGGATCGCGTCGACGCTCATGTCCTGCACCTGGTCGCGCATGTCGATGTCGAACCAGTCCACCGACAGGTCCAGCCCGTCGAGCGGCGACCAGACCACGCCGGCGGTCCACGACGTGCTGGTTTCGGGATCGAGCTTGCGGTTGCCTTCGCGCGTGCGGATCAGGCCTTCGGAGTAGTCCTCGCAGTCCTCGGCGTCCTCGAGCAGGCAGTTGTAGTAGTCGATGCCCGAGGTTTCGTCATTGCCGATGCCGGCGTAGACATAGTGCAGGTCCGGCGCGCGGAACGCGGTGCCGTAGGAGCCGCGCACGAGCAGGCTCTCGATCGGGCGCCATTCGATGCCGCTGCTCCAGGTGGCCTTGCCGGTGCTGTTGCCGGAGTAGCGGTACTGGTCGTAGCGACCCGCGAGGCTGACGTTGAGCGTCTCGTGCAGCGGCATGCGCAGCTCGCCCGCGGCAGCCCAGCGGTTGCGTGCGCCGTGGCCGTCCGAATCCTTCCAGCTGTAGTAGTAGTACTCGGTCGCGAGCGGATCGGGATTGAGGTCGTAGGACTGGCGGCCGACTTCGACCGTGCCCGAGAAACCCGTGTCGCCGCCGGGCAGCGCGAACAGGTCGAGCTTGCTGACCGTGAATGCCGCGGTCGTGGTCTCGGACTCCGGATGGTAGACCGTGCGCGCTGCGATCGAATCGTATTCCGCGCGCGTGAGCGGGCGGTAGAGGCGATCGGGATCGGCGTTGAAGATCGGGAAGCCGTCTTCGTCCTCGCCGAGCTGCTCGCCGAGGAACAACGCATTCGCGCGCGCGGCGACGATCTGCGGCCAGCTGATCTCGGCCTTGTAACGCGAGTGGCTCAATGACGCCTCGTAGTCCCACGCGTTCGCGAACGTGCCCCTGAAACCCGTGGTCAACCCGAGCGTCTTCTGCGTGGTCTCGATCATGCTGCGATGCAGCCCGCCGATTTCCTCGGGCGAGAACTGGCGCTGCCAGTATTCGACCTGGTCGGTGGCCTGGTTGAAGAAATAGCCTTCCTCGTTGCCGTCGGGTGCCATGAAGCTCCATGCGGTCACGTCGCGGAAGATGTCGACCGTGTGGTAGCCCGCCTGCAGGTCGGCGAACCATTCGGTGCCGTCGCCGAAGCCGTACGTCATCGAGGTGTAGCCGTTGACGCCGCGGCGCTTGCTCAGGATCGTGCCGTACCCGATCGAGCGATCGCTGCCGCAGTAGTAGCCCGGGCCGTAATCGTCGAGCGCTTCGTCGTACTCGCCCCAGCCCGGACGCGAGGCGTAGTAGGTGCTGCCGTCGTTCTGCGCGGCGAGCGCATCGCAGCGCGCCTGGCCCGGGTCGAGGTAGGTGTCGTACCAGTCGGTGCGCAGGTACGCGCGACGCGGGATCTGCGCGCTGGCGCGCGGTGCGTCGAGCGTGGAATCCTGGATGTCGCGGTCGTAGGCCCAGAGCGGCTCCTGCGCCTGCAGCTCGATGCTGTAGACGCCGCGGAAGTCGCCGCGCTCGAAACCGCTGACGAGGCTCGCGTCGAACGACTCGCCGCCGCCGTCGCTGGTGGTGCCGATGCGCGCATCGAGGATGGTGCCGTCGATGCTCTTCTTGAGGATGAAGTTCACGACGCCCGAGATCGCGTCCGAGCCGTAGATCGCGGACGCGCTGCCGGTCAGCACCTCGATGCGCTCGATCATGCCGATCGGGATGCTCGACACGTCGGTGAAATTGCTGCGGCCCTTGAACGGCATCGGGAAGTCGGCGATGCGCCGGCCGTTGACGAGCACGAGCGTGTGGTTCGGCCCGAGGCCGCGCAGGTCGACCTGCTGCGCGCCCGGGGAGAAGTCGGCGCCGCTGGCCGATTGCTGGCTCTGCGTCTCGCCGCCGTTCTGCGTCATCGCGCGCAACACGTCGGGCACGGTGGTGAACCCGCTTGCCTGGATCTCGGCCGCGGTGATCACCGAGATCGGCGCGGGCCCCTCGACCTGCGCGCGCGGAATGCGCGAACCGGTGACCTGTAGCGTTTCGAGCCGCGTCACCGGCGCTTCGTCGCCGGCTGCGTCGTCGCCCGACGAAGACTCGCGCGGCGGCGGCGATGCCGGCGTCGGCGCCGCCTTCGGCGCCACCGGGTCCGGCACGATCAGCACCGCGCCCGATGCGCCGTCGCGCGAAGCCGAAAACCCGCTGCCGCGGAGCAGCCCGTCGAGCGCCTGGTCGGTCGAGGTGGCGCCGCGCACGCCGTTCGTGCGCACGCCCTCGAGCTGGTCGGCGCGATAGACGAGCTGGGTGCCCGACTGCTGCGCGAGTGCATTCAGCGCGGCCGCGAGATCCCCGGGCGGCAGGTCGATCGGCGTCGACGGGGTCACTTGCGCCTGCGCCGCGAGCGCGGTCGTGCAGGCAAGACTGAGCAGCAGCATTCGCATCGGTTGGCGCATGGAACAGGACTCCCCCGGTGCTCGGGACGGCACCTTCTGCGTGATCAGGACGAACGAGTCGGCGATTCCCCCCATCCGCCGCCCGACATCAGCGGCTGTGCAGCACGATCCGGTCCGGGAGGCGCTCGGCGCGCACCGGGAAACCGAGTTCGAGCAGCTTCACGAAGTCCTCGGCCTGGGCCCAGCGGAAGTTGCCGCCGACGCGCAGTTGCGCGACCTCGGCGTCCGCGAGCTCGAGCTTGCGCGTATTGAAGCGATTGAACTCGGATGCGACCGCGGCGAGCGTCGCATCCTCGAATGCAAGGAACCCGCTGCGCCATTCGAGGTAGCGTTCCGCCTCGGCCACCGTGAGCGAACGCACGAGCACGCCGTCGCGCCCGGCGGTTGCGACGCTGCCCGCCGGCAGCAGCGAGACCGGCGTCGCACGTCCGTCGCTGCCTGCGGCGCGATCGAGGCGGACCTTGCCCTCGGTCACCACGACGCGCAGCTCGGCGTGGTCGCGGCGCACCGAGAAGCGCGTGCCGACCGCGACCACGCGGCGATCCTCGGCGACCACCACGAACGGTCGCGCGGGATCCGGCGCGACGTCGAAGTACGCTTCGCCCTGCAGCAGCGCGATCTCGCGCCCGCCTCGCGTCATGCGCACGCGCAGGCGGCTGTCGCTGCTGAGCACGGCGGTGGAACCATCGATCAGCGCGACCGTCTCCAGTTGGCCGACGCCGCTTGCGTACTGCGCTTCCTGGCGGCCGCCAAGCTGCCATCCGGCCCAGCCCACCGAACCCGCGAGCGCGATCGCGACGGTCGCGACGAGTGCGTGGCGCCAGCGACGCGCGCGGGCGTCGCGGCGTGCGCGCGGCGTGAACACGGTGTCCTGCAGGTCCGGGGCGCGCGCTTCGTCCGCGAGGCCGGTGCGCCATCCCCTTCCCCACGAGCCACGCGGCGGCACGACGCCTGCGGGCAGGCCCGCGGCGAGCGCGCGCAGGCGACCGGCTTCGCGCCAGGCCGCCTGCAGGCGCAGGTACGCGACGCGGTGGCGCGGCGCGCTCGCGAGCCACTGGTCGAGCGCGGCTGCGTCGCGTTCGTTCCAGTCGCCTGCATCCGATCGCGCCAGCCACTCGGCGGCGGTCTGTTCAATCCGCCTGCTGTCGTGCATGTCCTTCGTCCTCTTCGGCCTCGGCCCAGGGCTCCGCCGCGTCCTCGTCGCCGGGCGCGAACCCGCCGCCATACAGGTGGTCGGCGATCAGGCGCATGCCCTTGGCCAGGTGCTTCTCCACGGTTTTCCCGCTGATGCCGAGGCGCTGGGCGACTTCCTTCTGCGACAGTTCCTCGACCCGGCGCAGCCAGACGACTTCGCGGCAGCGGTCGGGTAGTCGCTCGAGTGACTCGGCCAGCCGCTTGAGCGCCTGGCGCGCGCCCATCCAGCGTTCGGGCGACCTCTCGTCGATGAGGTAGACGTTCGAGGGCTCGAAATCACCCATCGGTTCGATCGAAACCACGCGCGCGCGACGCGCGCGATCGGCCATCAGATGGCGCGCGGTCGCGAACAGAAACGACTTCGGCGTGGTCGGCCGGCTGCGACCGGCGGCTTCGTGCACGCGCGCGTACACTTCCTGCAGCAGGTCATGGTGCTCGTCGCGCTGCGGCCAGCACCGCTGCAGGTACTGCACCAGTGCGCGTTCGTGCGCGAGGATCTCGCGTACGAACCAGTCGTCGAGGTCGGTGGCCATGGCGCGACTCTAGCGCGCGGCGCGCCGACATGGGGGAAGCCGGGCCGTCGTTCGTCCCGGAGTTCGAATGCGGCGCTGCGCCGCGCAACGGCAGGAGTCGTGGAATGACCGGAACCCCGGGCGTCAATCGATGGGCGTTTGCAGTCGCGTTGCTCGCCGGCGTGCTGGCGCTGCCGGCGCACGCGGCGAGCCTCGGGCATTACCTGCTCGGCGATCGCGGCGCGGGGACGCCGGGCCCCGTGCAGCCGGGTCTGCTGCTCATGGGCGGCGGCGACCGCAATTTCGATTCGTTGCGCTGGTTCATGCAGCGCGCGGGCAACGGCCACATCGTCGTGCTGCGTGCCTCGCAGGCCGGCGAGATCGGCGAGGAGTTCTACTACGAGGTCGGCGGCATCGCGTCGGTCGAGACCTTCGTGTTCAAGGATCGCGAATCGGCGAGCGACCGCACGATGTTGCGCAGCCTTCGCCGCGCCGACGGCATCTTCATCGCGGGCGGCGACCAGTCGCGCTACGTGAGGTACTGGCGCGGCACGCCGGTGGCCGCGGCGCTCGACGCGCACGTGCGCGCCGGCAAGCCGCTCGGCGGCACCAGCGCCGGCCTCGCGATGCTCGGCGAATACCTGTACGGCGCGATGGACGGCGGCAGCCAGACCAGCCCGCGCGCGCTCGCCGATCCGCTCGGCAGCGAGAACACGATCGAATCCGGTTTCCTCGACATCGCACTGCTGCACGGCGTCGTGACCGACACCCATTTCACCGAGCGCAACCGCCTCGGGCGGCTCGTCGCGTTCGTCGCGAAGGCCGAATCGATCGCCGGGCGGCCGCTGCTCGGCCTCGGCGTCGACGAAGACGCCGCGGTCGCGGTCGATGGCGACGGCAACGCGCGCGTGTACGCAAACGCGCCCGGCGCGGGCGCGACCGTGGTCAAGGGCGGCTTCGCGCCGCAGGTCGAGGACGAGCCGATGCGGCTGGCACGCGTGGAGACGGTCGGCGTCGGCGTGGATTCGCGCCTGCACCTTCCCGATGCGCGCGTCGAGCGGCCCGTGTTCGAGCGCCATTACGCGGTGCAGGACGGCGTCCTGCTCGCGATGGATGCGCCGCTGCTCGTGATCCATGGCGGCGCCGGGGTGGAACGCGCCGGCATGACGCCGGCCGACGAGGCGGCCGCGCGCGCGGCGCTCGAAGCGGCGTTGCGCGCGGGCCACGCACGGCTCGCGGCCGGCAGTGCCGCGCTCGATGCGGTCACCGCCGCGATCGGCCTGCTCGAAGATGCGCCGCAGTTCAATGCGGGCCGCGGCGCGGTGTTCACGCACGACGGCAGGAACGAGCTCGATTCATCGCTGATGGACGGCGCGAGCGGCAAGGCCGGCGCGGTCGCCGGCGTGCGCCGCGTGAAGAACCCGATCCTGCTCGCGCGCGCGGTGATGGAAAAGTCGCGCCACGTGATGATGGTCGGCGACGGCGCCGAGGCGTTCGCGAAGGAGCAGGGCGTCGCGCTCGTCGATCCATCGTACTTCCGCACCGACAAGCGCTGGCAGCAGCTGCAGAAGGCGCTGCGCGAGGAGGCCGACGGCGTCGCGCGCGTCGACGGCGGCAAGGCGTACTTCGGCACGGTCGGCGCAGTCGCGCTCGATGCGCAGGGCCGCCTCGCCGCGGGTACTTCGACCGGCGGCATGACCAACAAGCGCTACGGCCGCGTCGGCGACTCGCCGATCATCGGCGCAGGCACCTGGGCGGATGCGCGCTGCGCGGTGTCCGGCACTGGCTGGGGCGAGTACTACATCCGCGCAGCCGCTGCGCACGAGGTCTGCGCGCGCATGCGGCTCGCGGGACAGTCGGTGCGCCGCGCCGCGCACGACGTGATCAACGGGGAGATCCCGAAGGCCGGCGGCGACGGCGGCGCGATCGCGCTCGCGAGCGACGGCACGTTCGCGTTCCCGTTCAATACCGAGGGCATGTACCGCGGCTGGATCGGCGGCGATGGCGTGCCGCATGTCGCGATCTACGCCGGGGACGCGATCGTCGGCGACGTGCGCTGAACCGCGGCGCTCGACGCGCTTCGCCGGATCGATGGCGGGATCGGCCGCGTTTGCGCGTTGAATGATGCGCAGGCCGTTGCGCGGGCGCCTCCCCGTTGCGGCCTGCCGCGTGTCGCCTGCATGGCCGCACTCCCCGGGGTGGCCATGCAGGGGCACGCCCTCGGCGGGCCCGCCTGCGTCAGCCGGCGTTGCGAAAGCGCGCGTATCGTCACTGCAGGTACCCTGCGGAGGCGAAGACCATGTGGAAGTTCGTCCTGATCGCGTGCACCGCACTCGGCGCGGCCGGCGCCGCGCGTGCGCAGGACCAGGCAGGCCAGGCAGGTCAGGCGTTCGCGTCTGCGGCGACTTCGGCCGGCATGGCCGCAGTGGCGCTTGGCGAGATGGCCGACGCGAGATCGACCAACGTGCGCGTGCAGACGCTCGGGCGCGACATCGCGCGCGACCAGGCAGCGACGAACGCGGATATCGCGCGGATCGCGGGCGACAGGGGATTCGGCTTGCCGGACAGCGTCGATGCGGGCGCCGACCAACGGGAAGCCGAACTCGGCGCGCTGACCGGCGAGGACTTCGATCGCCGCCTGCTCGAGGCCTTGGTCATCGAACACGCCGCCCAGCTCGCCTTGTACGAGCGCGAGGCCTCGCTCGGCGCGGACCCGGACCTGCGTGCGCTCGCACGGCGCACGCTCCCGGCATTGCGTGCCCATCTCGCGAGCGCGAAGGCGCTGCAGGACGCGGCGCGCTGACGGTCGCCGGCATCCGCACGGACTCGAGGCTCGGTCAGAGCGCGGTGATCGACTTTTCGGTCGCGCGCGGCGGCGGTGGCTGCAACTCGACCTCGCGCGATGCATGTGCGTGCACGTTGCGCCAGACGTGGCCGACGCGGATCCAGGTCGTCGAGAACTTCACGCTGCGGTCGAACGGCTTGCCGTGATCGATGCCCTTCTGTCGCAGGTTCGCGACGAGCACCGCCGTGTCGCCATGCACGCGGACGGTCGCGCCCCTCGCTTCGTTCACTTCCCATCGAACGTCGGGTGACGCCACTTCGGCGATGACCGTGTCCCGCGTGCGCTCTTCGCCGGTGGACGCGACCAGCACGTAGTCGTCCGTGAGGATCCCGCGCAGCGTCGCGAGGTCTCGATCGACGAACGCGCGCTGCATGCGCCTGTCGATCTCGATCACGCGTGCGCCGTCGTCGCCGATGGCGACTGCGGAGGAGGCGGTGACGCCGGCCAGCATGATCGCGATTGCGGCGGCGAGCGTGCCATGGCCCATGGGAAGACTCCGGTCGCGGTGGAATGATCCACCTGGCCCGATCCTATGACTGCAGGTCGCCGCGTTCTCGCCATTTCCGGCTGTCGACGGCAGGAGCGGCTGCACGCCGGGAAGCGCGGGCGTGCGGGGTTCGGTCGCTGGGCGTCACCGCTCGATGCGAGACGCCACCGGCATCGGGTCTGCAACCCGTGCAGGCTTCGCCGTTGCGCAATCGAAACCGATGCACGCGCGCAGGCGCGGCGGACGTTTCGCGGCAACCTGCTACGATACGCAGGGGCCGGTGATGCGGCCTGTTCTGGCCGGTCGACCGGCCTCCCGATCGGATCTGGAACGGATGAAAACCCTGCTGGTCACTGGCGGCGCCGGCTTCATCGGCGGCAATTTCGTGCTGGGCGCGCTGGCGCAGGGTGGCGTGCGCATCGTCAACCTCGACGCGCTGACCTATGCAGGCAATCCCGACACGCTTGCCGGCGTCGCGCAGCATCCGGACCACGCGTTCGTGCACGGCGACATCGGCGACGCGGAGTGCGTGCGCGCGCTGCTGGCGACCCATGCGCCGACCGCGATCGTGAACTTCGCCGCGGAATCGCATGTCGACCGCTCGATCGACGGACCCGCCGCGTTCGTCCGGACCAATGTCGTCGGCACGCTGAACCTGCTCGAATGCGCGCTCGCGTACTGGCGCGCGTTGCCGCTCGAACGCCAGGACGCGTTCCGTTTCCTGCATGTCTCGACCGACGAGGTGTACGGTTCGCTCGGGCCGGTCGGCCGCTTCCGCGAAGACTCGCCGTACCAGCCGAACTCCCCGTACTCGGCATCGAAGGCGGCGTCCGACCACCTCGTGCGTGCGTTCCACCACACCTACGGGCTGCCGGTGCTGACCACCAACTGCTCGAACAACTACGGGCCGTTCCAGTTTCCCGAAAAACTCATTCCGCTCGTGATCCAGAAGGCGCTCGCGGGCGAACCGCTGCCGGTGTACGGCGATGGCCGCAACATCCGCGACTGGCTCTACGTCGGCGACCACTGCTCGGCGATCCGGCGCGTGCTCGAGATCGGGCGCGTCGGCGAGGTCTACAACATCGGCGGCGATGCCGAGCGCGAGAACATCCACGTCGTGAAGTCGATCTGCGCGTTGCTCGACGCGCGTCATCCGCTCGCGGACGGACGCAGGCGCGAGTCGCTGATCACCTACGTCAAGGATCGCCCGGGCCACGACCGCCGCTACGCGATCGACGCCTCCAAGATCAAGCGCGACCTCGGCTGGCACGTGACCGAGTCGTTCGAGTCCGGCCTCGCGCGCACGATTGATTGGTACCTCGACAACCAGCCCTGGGTGCAGCGCGTGCTCGACGGCAGCTACCGCATGGAGCGGCTCGGGCATTGACGGTGCAGCGTCCGCGAAGTTGAACACGTGTATGCGAAGGAAGAGCGACAGCTCGGAGAAGACTGAAACACGGAGCACACTGAGCACACGGAGAGGGCAAGGCATCTGCCTCGAAAGCGTTTCCCCGGCGTTCCCGGTGTCCTGCGTACTTCAATCTTCTGTGCTTCACCTTCGTCCGTCATGGTGAAGCTTCCTGGCTGGCTGTGAAGAACGACAAAGTGGAGAGGGCGGTGGCGACGAGGCGAGGGATCATCCTGGCGGGCGGATCGGGGACGCGGCTGTATCCGGTGACGCAGGCGGTCAGCAAGCAGCTGCTGCCGGTCTACGACAAGCCGATGATCTATTACCCGCTGTCGACGTTGATGCTCGCGGGCATCCGCGACGTGCTGGTGATCAACACGCCACACGAGCAGCCGCTGTTCGAACGCCTGCTCGGCGACGGCTCGCAGTGGGGGCTGTCGATCCGTTACGCGGTGCAGCCCTCGCCGGACGGACTCGCGCAGGCGTTCCTGATCGGTCGCGACTTCATCGCGGGCGAGCCGAGCTGCCTCGTGCTCGGCGACAACATCTTCTACGGACACGGGTTCACCGAGACGCTCGCGCGCGCTGGCGCTCGCGACGCGGGCGCGACCGTGTTCGGTTACTGGGTGCGCGATCCGGAGCGCTACGGCGTGGCCGAATTCGACGCCGCGGGCCGCGTGGTCGGGCTGGAGGAAAAGCCGGAAAAGCCGCGTTCGCACTGGGCCGTCACCGGGCTCTACTTCTACGATGCGGACGTCTGCGAGCACGCGGCAGCGCTGAAGCCTTCGCCACGCGGCGAACTCGAGATCACCGACCTCAATCGCCGCTACCTCGAAGCCGGCACGCTGATGCTCGAGAAGCTCGGTCGCGGGTATGCCTGGCTCGATACCGGCACGCACGAGTCGCTGGTCGAAGCGTCGAACTACGTCGAGACGATCGAGCGGCGCCAGGGCCTCAAGGTCTGCTGCCCCGAGGAGATCGCGTTCACGCAGGGATGGATCGATGCCGAGCAGGTGCTGCGCCTCGCCGCGCCGCTCGCGAAGAACCAGTACGGCCAGTACCTGCGCAATCTGGTCGGGCAGGCGCCGCAGCCGTGAAGACGACGCGCACCGCATTGCCCGAATGCGTCGTCGTCGAGCCCGCGGTGCACGGCGATGCACGCGGCTTCTTCTACGAGAGTTTCCACGCGCGCAAGTTCGCCGACGCGGGCCTCGACCTGCGCTTCGTGCAGACCAACGTCTCGCGTTCGGCACGCGGCGTGCTGCGCGGCCTGCACTACCAGTGGCCGAATCCGCAGGGCAAGCTCGTCAGCGTGCTCGAAGGCGAGGTGTACGACGTCGCGGTGGACATCCGCGCGGGCTCGCCGCGCTTCGGGCAATGGGCCGCCGTGATCCTGTCGGCGGACAACAAGCGCCATTTCTGGATCCCCGAAGGCTTCGCGCACGGCTTCGCGGTGCTGTCCGAGCACGCGACCTTCATCTACCAGTGCACTGCGTTGTACGACGCCGCCGCGGATGCATCGGTGCGCTGGAACGACGCCGCGATCGCGATCGACTGGCCGATCGCCGAACCGTTGCTGTCGGACAAGGACCTGAAGGCGCCGTTCCTCGCCGACATCGCGCGCGAGCGCTTGCCGGTGTTCATGCCGTGAGCGGTGGTCGCGTCGCGCGCTTCCGCCGCCGCCGGACCGTCATGCGATGAGGCTCCTCGTGCTCGGCGCGAATGGCCAGGTCGGGCATGCGCTGCTGCATGCGCTGGCGCCGCTCGGCGAACTCCTTGCGGCGACGCGCGACGGCCGCCTCGGCGACGGTTCGCGCGTGCTCGAGGCGGACCTCGCCGACGCCGGCTCGCTCGCGCGCGCGCTCGACCAGGCGCGCGCCGATGTCGTCGTCAATGCGGCTGCCTACACCGCGGTCGACCGCGCGGAAGACGAGCCGGACCTCGCCGACCGCATCAACCACCGCGCGGTCGCGGAGATCGGCGCCTGGGCCGCGCGCCATCACGCGCGCGTCGTGCATTACTCGACCGATTACGTCTTCGATGGCCGCGCGTCGCGCCCGTATCGCGAGGACGACGCGACCGCGCCGCTCGGCGTCTACGGCGCGACCAAGCTCGCGGGCGAGCAGGCCCTGCGCGCGAGCGGCGCGCGGCATCAGGTCTTCCGCACGGCTTGGGTGTACGCCGCGCGCGGCCACAATTTCCTGTGCACGATGCTGCGCCTTGCGGGCGAGCGCGACGAACTGCGCATCGTCGACGACCAGGTCGGCGCGCCGACGCCCGCGCGCCTGATCGCGGACGTCACCGCGACGGCGCTGTCCAGGCCCGCGGCCGACGGTGTGTTCCACCTCGTCTCGCGCGGCCGATGCAGCTGGGCCGGCTTCGCCGCGGCGATCGTGCAGGGGGCCGCCGCGCGTGGGCTGATCGCGCGCGCGCCGCGCGTGGTGCCGATCGCGAGCGCGGATTACCCGACCCGCGCGAGCCGGCCGGCCTGCTCGGTCCTCGACGTTTCGCGGCTCGAAAACGCGTTCGGGCTACAATTGCCCGATTGGCGCGCAGGGCTCGACCCGGTCTTGGACGAACTCGCGCGCCGCTGACCCGAGGTTTTCGTCGCGCCGATGGAAGCCGCGGCGCTGGCTCCCGGCCTTCGCCGGGGCGACGAGGAATGCGCGGCCATCGCCGCTGGAGTCGAACGAAATGCTCGTACCCGTGATTCTTTCCGGCGGCGCCGGCACGCGGCTCTGGCCGGTGTCGCGCAGCGCCTATCCGAAGCCGTTCATGCGCATGGGCGACGGCGAGTCGCTGCTGAAGAAGACGCTCGATCGCGCGTTGCGCTGCGCCGATGGTGGCACCGTGCTGACCGTGACCGGGCGCGACTACTACTTCCTCACGCGCGACGAGTACGCGCAGCACGAAGGCGCCGACCTCGACAAGCTGCCGTTCCTGCTGGAACCCGCCGGACGCAACACCGCGCCCGCGGTCGTGCTCGCGGCGCTGCACGCGCGCGAGCACGTCGGGCCCGACGCGACGCTGCTGGTGCTGCCGGCCGACCACCTGATCCGCGACCTCGACGCGTTCCTCGCCGATGCGCGGCGTGCGGAGGCGCTCGCGCAGGACGGCTGGCTCGTCACTTTCGGGATCCGCCCGACGCATCCGGAAACCGGCTTCGGCTACATCCGCATGGGGCACGCGATCGGCGGACGCGAGGGCCGACAGGTCGCGGCGTTCGTCGAGAAGCCCGACATGCAGACGGCCGAGAGTTACGTCGCCTCGGGCGACTACGCATGGAACTCCGGCATGTTCTGCTTCCGCGCCGATGCGCTGCTCTCGGTCGCCGCGCAGGCATGCCCGGACGTGCTCGCGGCGGCCCAAGCCTGTTACGCGCATGCGACCGGCCACGAGAGCCCGGTCGAGTTCGCGCGCGAGGCATTCCTCGCGCAGCCCGACATCTCGATCGACTACGCGATCATGGAACGCGCGCCGAAGGTCGCGGTGGTGCCGGCTTCGTTCGACTGGAGCGACATCGGGTCGTGGAAGGCGATGAGCGACCTGGACGAAGCCGATGGCGACGGCAATCGCGTGCGCGGCCAGGCGATCCTCGTCGAAAGTTCGAACTGCTACATCCAGTCCGATGCGCGCATGGTCGCGGCGGTCGGCGTCAACGACCTCGTGATCGTCGATACCGGCGACGCAGTCCTCGTCTCGCACCGCGAGCGTGCGCAGCAGGTCAAGCTCGTCGTCGAACGCCTGCGCGCGACCAACCACGCGGCCGCGAGCGTGCACCAGACCGTGCATCGCCCCTGGGGCAGCTACACCGTGCTCGAGGACGCCGACGACTGCAAGGTCAAGCGCCTGACCGTCAAGCCCGGCCACGTGCTGTCGCTGCAATTGCATCATCGCCGCAGCGAGCACTGGACCGTCGTCGAAGGCACCGCGAAGGTGCGCGTCGGCGAGCGCGAGTTCCTGCTCAATCGCAACGAGTCCACCTACATCCCGATGGACACCGTGCATCGACTCGAAAACCCGACCGCCACCGACATCCACCTGATCGAGGTGCAATGCGGCGACTACTTCGGTGAAGACGACATCGTGCGCCTCGAAGACCGCTACGGGCGCACGACCGCGCATTCCTGAGCGCTTCGCGCCAGCGCTCAGGCGGCATCGTGCCAGGGCAGGAGGTGCCAGAATTCCTTCCTGACCACCTCGTAGCATTCGCACGACATGCTTTCGAGCCGCGGTCGGTCGAGCACCCGGATGCGTCCGCGGCTGTACTCGATGACGCCTGCCCGCTGCAGCTTCCCGGCGGCTTCCGTGACGCCTTCGCGCCGGACCCCGAGCATGTTCGCGATGAGTTCCTGCGTCATCGTGAGCTCGTTCGAAGCGAGGCGATCGAGACTCATCAGCAGCCAGCGGCACAGTTGCTGGTCGACGCTATGGTGCCGATTGCACACCGCCGTCTGGCCCATCTGCGTCAGCAGTGCCTGGGTGTAGCGCAGGAACAGCTGTTGCACCGGGCCCGCGAGCACGAACTCGTCCCGGATGTGCTGCGCACGCATGCGGAACGCGGTGCCGGCGCTCTGCACCACGGCGCGATCCGGCGTGGTTCCTCCGCCCATGAACAGCGAGATGCCGACGAGTCCTTCGTTGCCGACGATCGCGATCTCGGCCGATGAACCGTCCTTCATGACATAGAGCAGGGACACGATCGAATCGACCGGGAAATACACGTGTGCCTGGTCCAGGCCCGATTCGTAGACGACCTCGCCGAGGCGCAGGTCCACTGGCGAGAGGTGCGGTGCAAAGCGTTCCCATTCTGCTTCGGGAATGGCACCGAGCAGTCGGTTCTGCCGCGGGACAGCGGCCTGCGTGGACATCGGGAGTCCTTTCGGTTTCGCAGCGACCGCTCCGGCTCCGGCATGCCCGGGGCGGTCCCGCGGTGGCGCGTGTCACGCAGCGTATACAGGAAGGCAGCCCGTTTCCAGCGCGAGGGCGCTGCGCACCCGAGGGGCCCTGCGTGCCCGGCGATCATCGAAAGCCACGATGCGCGCGGCACGCGGCGTGCGCGATGACGGCGTGGCTCGCCCCCGGCTTCTTGCGGGTCGCAGCGTTTGCGCGCGCCCGAGCGGCCTGTGTGGGCTGACGTACAGAGGCTCGCCCGACTTTGGCGTACCGTCGTCGGTGTCGGGATTCACTTCCCGGCGGCGCGCCACATGGAGGTGGCGCTCCTTCCTTCCGCGAATCGATCGAGGAACTCTGCATGCTCCTGCGATGGGTGTCCTGTTCGGATTCGCTGCCAGGTGAAGGCGACCTGATCCGATTCCTGCTCGACCGACGCGATGCGTCGATCGACGGCATCTATGCGCGAGGCTCGTTCCGCTCGCGCTGGAACGAATACGACGTCGGTCGCGTGCGCTCGTGGCACACGTTGGACGCGAACGAAGCCGCGTCGCCCCGCCCCGAAGCGGATTGAGGCGACCGCGCGGACGCGCCGACGACAGCCCGCGCGGCGAGTCAAGGGGATGTCGGCGGCTGCGGTGGCCGTGGCCTTCGGGGCCGTGCGTGCACGGCGTGCTGCCTGATCGTTCCGCGCCTTTTCGCCCCGGGTCGCCCGGCCCCGCCGATGCGCGCTTGCGGCGGCCGCGGATGATCGCGCCCGCTGCATCGGATAGCATGGCCGAGCCGATGCAGGTGGGGAGATCCGCATGGTTTCGATTCGCTGGCTGGCCAATGTCACCCTCGCCCTCGCTCTGGCCACGCCTTGCGCGCACGGTGCTGCGGAAGTTCCGCTCGCGGACTTCGCGCGTCACCAGCAATACGACGATGTCCAGATCTCGCCCGACGGCGAGCATCTCGCGGCGATCTCGATCGTCGACGACACGCGCATGCTGTCGCTGATCCGACTCTCCGACATGAAGGGCTTCAACGTGAAGCCGCGTGACGGCGGCGAAGTCGTCGAGTTCTGGTGGGTGTCGCCGACGCGCGTGTTCTACAGCATCGCCGAGCGCACCGGTGCACTGGTGCAGCCGACGCACATGGGTGAACTCTACGCGGTCAATGTCGACGGCAGCGGCAAGCGCGCGATGGCTGGCTATCGCGCCGACGGAGAATGGTCGTTCGCCGACATGGTCAGGCCGGCTCAGGTCATCGACGGCCGGGTGCTGATCGCGCGTTATCGCTGGAACGGCAGCACCGACGGATCGCATCCGTCCGCGATGCGCATGGACATCGCGAGCGGCGCGGAGAAGGAGGTCGCGGTCGCGCCGATCCGCAACGCGGCGTTCGTCGCCGACAACGACGGCGAGGTGCGCTTCGCCTATGCCGATGGCACCGACCACAAGCGGCGCGTCTACCACCGCCTCAAGGCCGGTAGCGAGTGGCAACTCGTGTTCGACGAGTCGAAGGGCGACGCGCTCATGCGCCCGCTCGCGTTCACGCGCGACAATCGCGTGGCCTGGTTCGAGTGTCCGGGCAGCCACGGCGTGGGCGGCCTGTGCCGCTGGGACGTCGAGACGCGCAAGCTCGCCACGCTCTGGAGCGGCAAGGAGGCCGAACTCGACGGCCTCGTGCGCAGCTTCGACCGCAAGGACATCGTCGCGCTGCGTTCGATGCCGGGACGCAGCGCGGTCACGCTGGTCGACAAGGAGGCGCCGGAGTCGAAGCTGCTGGTCGGCCTGATGCAGCAGTTCCCGGGCGAAGACGTGCAGATCACGAGCAGCACGATCGACGGCAAGAAGGTCGTGTTCCTCGTCTCGAGCGGACGCGACCCCGGGACCTACTACCTCTTCGACGCCGACTCGCGCAAGGCGAGCCTGTTGCTCGCGCGCCGCCCGTGGATCGATCCCGCACGGATGGGCGTGGTGGAGCCGATCACGCTCGCGGCACGCGACGGGCTCGCGTTGCACGGCTATTTGACGATGCCACCGGGGAAGCAGGAGGCGAAGGGACTGCCGATGGTCGTCTACGTGCACGGGGGTCCCTACGGCGTGCGCGACTACTGGGAGTTCGACCCGTACGCGCAGATGCTCGCGAGTCGCGGCTACGCGGTCCTGCAGGTCAACTTCCGCGGCTCCGGCGGCTACGGCGATGCGTTCATGAAAGCCGGATTCCACGAGTGGGGCGCGAAGATGCAGGACGACGTCACCGACGCGACGCGATGGGCGATCGCGCAGGGCACCGCCGACCCGAAACGCATCTGCATCTTCGGCGGCAGCTACGGCGGCTATGCGGCGCTGCAGGGCGTCGTCAGGGAGCCGGACCTCTACCGCTGCGCGATCGGCTACGTCGGCGTCTACGACCTCAACCTCATGTACTCGCGCGGCGACATCCCGCAGTCGATGTACGGCGACAACTACCTGAAGATGGTGCTCGGCGAAGACCAGGCCGTGCTGCGCGCGCGCTCGCCCGCGGCGAACGTCGATCGCATCAAGGCTCCCGTCATGCTGATCGTCGGCGGACAGGACAAGCGCGTGCCGCCGGTGCAAGGGCAGACCTTGCGTGCCGCGCTCGGCAAGGCCGGCATCGAGCACGAGTGGCTGTATCAGCGCACCGAGGGCCACGGCTTCTACGACGAGAAGAATGCCGAGGACATGTTCGCGAAGATGGTCGCGTTCCTCGAACGCAGCACGGGCAGCGTGGCGCCGTAGTCAGGCGCGGCAGAGTCGGTCAGTCCTCCTGCGCGGCCGCGCATTCGTCGAGGATGCGTTCCACCGCCGCGACGGCCACCGGCTTGACGAGGTGGAAGTCGAATCCCGCGGCGCGTGCGCGCCGCTTGTCGCCCGCGCTGCCGAGCCCGCTGAGCGCAACCAGCGTGATGCCCGCGCGGGCCGGATCGGCGCGCACGCGCTGCGCGACGTCGTGGCCGTCGATGCCGGGCAGGTTGATGTCGCAGAGGATCGCCACGGGGTGGAACGCGTTGATCGCGCGCAGGGCCTCTTCGCCGGTGTACTCGGCTCGGGTCGCGTAGCCGTCCAGCTCCAGCGCGAGCGCGAGTGAATCCGCCGCGTCCTTGTTGTCGTCGACGATGAGCACGCGGGCGCGCTCGCGTGCAGTCGCGCGTTCGACCTCGACAGGCGGCATCGCCGATGCTCGCATCGTCACCAGCGGAAGCCGCAGCGTGAAGGTGCTGCCGAGGTCCTGTCCGGCGCTTTCGGCGACGACGCTTCCGCCGTGCAGCTGCATGAGCCGGCGTGCGAGCGACAGGCCGATGCCGAGACCGCCCTGGGACTGGTCGCGCGTGCCGTCGACCTGCGTGAAGAGGTCGAAGACGTGGTCGAGCATGTGCGCGGGGATGCCGGCACCGTCGTCGCGGACGCGCAGGACGGCATCGTCGCCGTCCACCTCGAGCGCGACCTCGATGTGCCCACCGTCCGGCGTGTATTTCGAGGCATTGTTGACGAGGTTGCCGACCACCTGCGCGAGTCGCAGCGAATCCCCGACCACGCCGACCGGTTCGGTCGGCACGCGCACGCGCACTTCGTGGCCGGCCGCACGCAGCAGGGGCTGGCTCGCCTCGAGGGCCGATTCCACGACGCGGCGCAGATCCAGCTTCTCGCGCTGCAACCTTACCTTGCCGGTCGCGATGCGCGAAACGTCGAGCAGGTCGTCGATGAGCCGCACGAGCGCGCCGAGCTGGCGCTGCATCATCGTGCGCACCTCGAGCGCCTGCGGCGCATCGCCAGGCACGCGCTCGAGCACGGCCAGGCCGGTGCGGATCGGCGCGAGCGGATTGCGCAGCTCGTGCGCGAGCGTGGCGAGGAATTCGTCCTTGCGCCGGTCGGCCTCGCGCAATGCGCGATCGGCCAGCCGCAGCTCCCGGAGCTGGTCGCGGATCTGGTACTGGCGCTCCCGCGCGCGCAGTGCAGCCATCACCGCGCTGAGGAGCGAGCGCGTCGACGTCGGGCGCTCGAGCAGCGTGAGGTTGGTGAACGCGTCGAGTATCCGGGACAGGCCGATGGAGGGACGCCGATCCGGGGTCAGCACGATGACCGGCAGGTCGGACCAGGCGGGTTGCCGTGCGAGCGCATCGAGCACGTCGGAGATGCCGCTCGAGGCGAGTGCCACGTCGGTGAGAACCAGCGCACCCGCGCCTGGCGAGATCGCCGCCGCGAGGTCCGCGAGATCGGCGAACGCCTCGCCTGCGATGCCCGCTTGGTCGAGGAGGACGCAGGTCACCTTCGCGTCGCGACGCGTCGGCGCCGCCACCAGCACGCGCATGTCCAGCCTTGGTGCAACCTCAGCGGCCATCGGCCCGGGCGCTTTCCGGCGCTCGCAACGGCAGGAGGTTGGCCGCGTCGACGGGCAGTCCGCTCAGTACGCCCCGAAGGCCGCGCAAGGGCTCGCCGAGGTGCACGCCTTGCGCGTCGAACCAAATCTCGCGGATCGACTCCTCGTGCGCGCCGCCACGCTTCTTGAGCACCGAAACCGCCTTCTTGACGCTCCCGGCATGTTCGAAGAGGCGCATCATGACCACGGTGTCGGCAAGGTAACTCGCCTCCACGGGCGTGCGCATGCCCGGGCCCATCCATTCGCTCTGCGCGGTCACGAGGAACGTCGCGACGCCATGGTTGTTGAGGTAGGACAGGAGCTCGCGCAGCTGGTTCATCAGTGCATGGCCGTCGGGCATCGCGTGCAGGTAGCCGTTGAGGCTGTCGAACACCACGACGCGCGCCTTGTCGCGCTCGACCGAATCGCGCACGCGATGGGCGAACTCCCCCGGCGCGATGTCGGTCGGATCGATCTGGTGGATCGCCACCTGGCCCGCACCGGTGCCTTCGTCCAGGCGCATTCCGAGGCTCGCGGCACGCGCGAGCAGCATCGACTTGCTCTCCTCGAACGGAAAGATCACGGCGTGCTCGCCGCGTCGCGCCGCGGCCGCCGCAAATTGCAGCGCCACCGTCGACTTGCCGCTGCCGGGTGCACCGACGACGAGGGTGGCCGAACCCCGTTCGATGCCACCACCGAGCAGGGCATCCAGTCCGGGCACGCCGCTCGGCACCGCCTCCAGGCGGAACTCGTGCCCGTGTTCCGATGCGGCGAGCCGGGGATAGACTTCGACGCCGCGGTGGCGCAGCGAGACGTCCTGGTAGCCGCTGCGGAAATCGCTGCCACGGAACTTCACGACCTGCAGCCTGCGCACGAGGCGGCCGTATGGGGGCGCATGCTGGTCCAGCGAGATCACGCCGTGCGCGATGCTCTGGAGCTGCATGTCCGGCCCTTCCGCGGTGCGGTCGTCGAGTAGGACCACGGTGCAATTGCGACCGTTGAAGAACTGCTTGAGTGCGAGGATCTGGCGCCGGTAACGCAACGAACTCTGCGCGAGGAGGCGCAATTCGGAAAGGGAATCGAACACCACGCGGTTCGGCGCGTAGCGTTCGACCGCATCGAGTACCTTGCGCGTCGTGCGCGTGAGCTCGACTTCCGACGGATGGTACATCGTCACGTCGTGCTCACCCGCGAGCTCCGGATCGTCTGCGAGCAATTCGATGATTTCGATGCCGTCCAGGGACCAACCGTGAGACCTCGCGCCGGCGACGAGTTCCTCGCGCGTTTCCGACAAGGTGACGTAAAGACAGCGCTCGTTGGCGCGAACGCCGTCGAGCAGGAATTGCAGCGCCAGCGTGGTCTTGCCGGAGCCGGGGTTGCCATCGACGAGGTAGAAGCGCCCGGCGATCAGGCCTCCGTGGAGGACATCGTCCAAACCCGGAACGCCCGTCGCGAGCCGTATCGGAGAGGGGGAATCCAAAGGCCATCCTCTTGCGTCGCCGACGAGCCGCTGACGTTGCAACGCAGTCTCTTCGGGACAACTTGGCTCGACCGTGAACGCACGTCGCGCGTCGGTCGCATTGCAGTCAGCTTGGAATGGACAGGCTCGGCCGGGCGCGGACGCGGCCCGTGCCCGACTGCGAAACGACGCCCCGCAGTGCACGGGCGCCGCAGCTTCGGCGCCGGCAGTGGCGCGCTACACTCCCCTGCTTTCGCGCGCGGGTACCAGGATGCAGGGCTGGGTGATCGTCTACGCCATCGCCGCCGCGCAGGCGGTGCTACTCGCGCTCGCATTGTGGCGGCGTCCGGCCAATGCGGCCGCGAACCGCATCCTGTCGGCGTGGACCGCGCTCGTCGGCATCGACCTCGCGGTGCGGGCGCTGCACCTTGCGGCGCCCGACGACCGCTGGTCGCTCGCGTATTCGGTCGCGAGCCTGTTCCCGTTCCTGCATGCGAGCCTGTTCTACCTGTACGTGCGCGCGCTGACGACCGCGCGCGGCTTCGCGGCGCGCGACGCGGTGCATCTCGCGGGCTTCGCGATCGCGCTTGCGATCGCGGCGCCGGAATTGTTCGCGAAGGGACGCTGGGCGTCCCCGGGCATCGGCTACGCGCTGTTCCTCTATGCCTATGCGCTCGCGTATGTCGCGGCCGCGCTCGTGCGCATCGCGCGCTTCCGGCGCGAGCTGCGCGCGCATCGTGCCGATGCCGACCGGCAGTCACTGCGCTGGCTCGGCGCGATGGCGCTGTCGCAGGTCGCGATCTGGTGCATCGCGGTGCTGCAGGACCTGGTGCGCATTCCGTACGTCGACTACTACCTGATCTACGGCGCGGTCGCGCTGTGGGTGTTCGTGATCGGATGGTTTAGCCTGGCGCAGCCGCCGGTGCCGGCGCAGCCGTACGCCGACGCGGGAGCAGGGCAGGCCACCCACGGCGCAACCGACGCGCCATCGGCGCCTGCGCTGGACGAGACCGTCGACGATGCGCGCATGCCTGAAGTCGAGGCGCGGCTCGCGCACCTGATGGCCGGCGAACGGCTGTACCGCGAGCCGGCGTTGACGATCGCGCAACTGGCCAGGCGCAGCGGCTATCCGGAATACCTCGTCTCCGTCGTGATCAACCGCCGCCTTGGCGGCACGTTCTGGGACTACATCAACCGCCTGCGCATCGAGGCCGTGCGCGAAGACCTGGCCAATCCGGCCGATGCACGCACGATCCTCGACATCGCCTATGCCTGCGGCTTCACGTCCAAGTCGACCTTCAACGCCGCCTTCAAGCGGCAACTGGGCGAGACACCCAGCGACTACCGCCGGCGGCAGGCGGACGCGGCGCGGGCCAGCGCAGGATCAGCTCGCACATCGCAAGGTTGATCAACCACGATGCCCACGCCGCCGTGATGTAGACCGGCATGAAGGGCCATCCGAGCACGCCGCCGCCGACGCCCAGCATCACGCGCAAGGTGACCGCGGCGAAGGTCAGCGCCACGCTGCGGCACATCCAGCGCCGATGGCGCGCGATGTCGCCCGCCACCGCGAACAGCACGCCGCGAACGGTGATCGCGAGCCACAGCAGCGCGAGCAGCGCAAACCCGACGCCGCTGGCCGCGCCACCCTGAGCGTTGAACGCGAGCGACAGCCCCGACGTCCCGCCGATCAGGATCGCCGCGACGTACAGCCAGCCCGAAGTGCGGTGCAACGCCGGCAGCCGCCCGCGCACGCCCGCCGAGACCTGCAGCGGTGCCAGCAGCAACGCCAGCCCCGCGCCGAAGAAATGCAGCGGCACGTCCCAGCCCGACAGCGCGAACTGCGCCGCGAACGGATCGCCGACGCGGAACGATCGGTAGAGGTAGGTGAACGCGTAGGCGGCGACCAGTACGGAGGTCAGCGTGAACAAGGATTGGGCGGTCCAGCGGAGCACGGAGCGCAGGCGAGGCATGGGGATCTCCCGATCGGATGTCGGGGGCCAGACTCGCGGTTCGCGGGGGGTGCGGTCGTCCGGGACGGGCGGATTGGACCGGTGGGAAGTGCGAGGCGGCCGGATTGGACGTCGATCGCGGCGTGACGGATCGCGCGGGAGTGTCCGGAAGGCGTGCGACCGGGAGCTGATGCCGCTGCCCGAGGCCCACCGACTGGTCGGCTGCCTGGCTTGCCGTAGCCCAACTGGAAACCGCCCAATCTGGGCCGCCTGGCTGGAGCCTGCCAAGCTGAAATCGTGGTGTTCGCACCGGCGACGATCGCAGGCCACGCAACCTACGACACGCCACGGCGTTACGCAGCCGGGGTCAGCGACGTGTTCGTAAACGACGCGCAGATTTTGCGTGATGACGAACACGCCGGCGCGACGGCCGGGTGCGAGGCGCGGGGGCCGGGGAGGGGCGGCACGGCCGCGGACGCAGCGACGAGGGAATGAATGCGGCCGACTGTCGATCACCTTGGTCCGGGCTGATCGCGTGAGGTAACGGGATGCACGTACTGGGACTTGAATGGCCGCTATCGCCCAGCAGCGGTCATTCGCCTACCAGAATCGCCTCCGCACGACACTCGCTCGGTTTCAATTTTGCCCTGCGACCTTACGGCGCTCTTAGTTTTTCTCCCGCAACGGCCACCCTCCGTGTGCGCCTATCAGGGCATCGAGTTTCGCCTGTAGCTCTAACGTGCGAGCGAGGGCAGCAACAACTTCGTGGTAGTGCATGACGTCCTCGAAACTGAGCTGGCGGCCTTTGCGGTCCTTCAGCCACTTCTCGGTCACGCGGTAGCCGCCGATATGGGTGTCCCACACGCACTGCGGCACGCCGTCGAAGTGCTGCGCATCGTTGATGTAGACGCGGCCCTTGCCGTCGTCGCCAGGCGCCCAGCGCACCTTGACAACCCCGTTGCTGCCGGTGATGTCGAAGCGGCTGATGCGTGGCTGCTTCTGTTCCATCGTGTGCAGCGCGATCAGTTCGCGGCCGATGGCGACGAAACGGTCGAACAGGTCGCGGCCCGGCGGCAGCGGGATGCGCGGGAAGTCGCGGCGCAGGAAGTCAGCGTAGCGGCTGCGGTAGGAGGGGGTGTAGAGGATGGCGTAGATCCAGCCGAAGATGTCCTCTGGCGCCATAGTGTTGCCGACGGCAGCACACATTGCTGTGACGAATTCAGGAGCAAGGTTGGGGCGCTTTTCGCCGGACAAATGCTTCAGAAGATCGCTTGAATCGTCGGGGTATAGCCACAGCGGAAAGACGAAACCGTTATTGGATGTCTTCGAAGACATACAGATCACTTCGGCAATCGTCGTCGTTACCTGGGCGTGCGCAAACTCCTCGCCTTTCGTTAGTCGTGAAGTAATTAGCGCGACGTTATCGCCGTGGAGAAGATGTTGCATGGTGTTCGTAAAGGGCCAGCCGAGAAAACCTCTAGAGCGGCCGGTGTAATACGTATAGCGAACGTCAAACGGTCTGTAATGGACAGGCGTAACCATGTCTTTCGTTGGGCCCGATGAAACAACGTCCGCGTTTGCCCAACTCACCTTCCAGTCGCGCACATCAGCCGGAAGATCATATTTTTCTCTCAGATCGACTTCGTTTAGTTCAGCCACGTCTCGCGCTGATTGCCAAGCTTCATCTGCGGTCCATCGGATGCAAAGATTGTCCCGCTTGGTGATGATTCCAATGCTGTTAACCGGGAAAATGTCCTTTACCGACGTGAGCGATCGGTACTCATCACCATTCGAATCGTCCACTGGCACCAAGTAATAAGCGGGGCTTACTGGACTTAGCTTGGTCCATTTGGTTCGGTCGATATCACTGGCGTCTAGAAGCGCGTACTTCTCTTTCCGAAGGCCAAATAGATCGGCATGGAATGCCTGCGCAAGATGCGCGCTATCGCGTTGCGTACTTTCCCGTCTCACGAAGATTCCAATTGATACGCCCTGCTGGATATCAAAGACGTTATCGTCCTTGCCACCATCAGGTGCCTGCTCCTTCTTCTTGCTGTTGCCGTGCAGATCCAGCACGTATATTTCGTCAAACCCGCGCAGCAGGCTCTCGCGCATCCCGCGGAAGGTCGGGTTGTCGAGGTAGCCGTGGTTGGTGACGAAGGCGAGGATGCCATGGCCCGTTTGCTCGATGCGCCACTGGGCGAAGCGAATGAATTTCACGTAATCGTCGTTGAGCCACCTGGGGTTACGCTCGCCCAGCGGCCGGCCGTCGCACTCGAAGTAGTTCTCGGTCTTGCGCTTGTTCAGGCTGTCGTGGCCGCGCAACAACCCGGCAATCCATTCACCGGTGTTGGCTGAATGCCCCGAATACGGCGGATTGCCCAGCACCACCATCACCGGCGCGTCGCGCTTCACGTTCGCCGCCGCACGCGATTCCTCGGCCAGCCACTGGGTAAACAGCGGCAGGCCGGTCAGTTCGTGCGCCTCCTCCAGCGAGTTGGTCAGAAACACGCCCAGGCGCTGGTCGCTGGAGAAGTCGTATCCGGACTGCTCCAGTTCCAGTCCCAGCTTCATATGCGCCACGGCGTATGGCGCCATCAGCAGCTCGAAGCCGAACAGGCGCGGCAGTAGGTGCTCGGCCACGTAGCCCGGCCACGCTCCCGCATTGCCATCGAAGTGCTCGCGGATCTTCGCGATCACCGCGTACAGGAAGGTGCCGGTGCCGGTGGCCGGGTCGAGGATCTGCAACCGGTGCGTTTCATAGGTTTCCTCGCCCTTGCCCTGCACTTTAGGGCGCTTGAGCTTGATCTTCTTCGCATGGGCCAGGCCTTCCTTCATGCCAAAGTCGCGCTTCAGCAAGGCATCGACGCTGCGCACGATGTAGCCCACCACCGGCTCGGGCGTGTAGTACACACCACGTGCCTCGCGCATCTTCGGGTCGTAGGCGGCGAGGAACGTCTCGTAGAAGTGCACCACCGGGTCTTCCTGGCGGGTGCGCTTGCCGAAGTCGGCCAGGATTGCGGCCATGTCGGCGCGCGCCAGCAGCTCGGCCAGCTGGTCCACGGCCCAGGCGATGCGCTCGTCCAGGTCCGGGCCCGCGATGGAGTTGAACAGCTTGCGCAGGAAGGGATTGGTTTTTGGCAGTGCGCTGGCGGCGATCTGGCGGGTGAACCCCTTGGCGGGTGCGTTGCAGCGCGCCGCGAACAGGCCGTAGCACAGCGTCTGCGCGTACATGTCGGCGAACTGCTCCACGGTCAGCGATTCGATCAGGACTTTTCGGAAGGCCTGCAATTGGCCGTGCAGCTCGCCCTGCTCACCCTCGGCCTTGAAGGTCTGCTCGATCAGGCTGCGGATCAGCTTGGCCAGGCCCGCCATGCGGGTGGCGAGGTCCTGCGGCGTTGACTTGAGCGGGATGTCAGCCAGCAGGAACTGATCGAGCAGCTGCACGGTGGCGGAGGCCGCGTCGTCGTTCCACCGGATGCGGCCGTTGGCAGCGGGGCGCGGCAGGTCGGCGGTCAGGCGAAGTTCGCCATCCAAGTACCAGCGGAATGAGAGGTAGTCAGTGAAGACGAGGTTGCCGAGCGATTCGCGATAGCGAGTTAGCTGCTCGCCGCGTTCCAGTTTGGCGAGGTCCAGCCCGACGTCCTTAGCTTCGACGTGGCCCAACGGGACTGTGCCGCGGATGATGATGAAGTCCGGCGCGCCGCACTTGATCTGGCGCGGCTCGTTGATGGCGTCCACATCCGGGCCGCCGAGGGCTTCAAGCAGAGCTTCGAGTGCCGGGCGGTGGGTGTGCTCGCTGGCTTGGCCGGTCCTGAGGGCCTGCTCCACCGAGGCCAAATATGTACGCATCGCTTCGAGCTTGCTCATCCGTCGTCTCTTCAGGTGATGCCGACAGGTTACGTGAAGACTGCGAAATCTCGGCGGCGTTGTCGCGATTTTCGTCCGGGTCGCCGGATGGTCGGCATCTCGGCTCTGTTCTGCGGGACGTGAGCCACTGCGAACTACCCATTCTTGCCACTCATAAGAGCTATCACATCGCGGCCGGCACTACGCGATCGCCGGCCGGGTCGGGGTCAGAGTGCCTTCTGAGCTGCTGCTTTGGGTCGATGGCAGTCAGTCACCACCCAGCCGCTACCTCACTCCATGCATCCTCCGCCGAATCCACGGCGTCAACACCAGCGCAACCACGTCGCTCACTATCCCGCCGAAAACGCGAACAACGCGTGGCACTTTGCAATTGCATGGGCGATGTTCAGCACCTCGCCCTCCCGTACCTCGATTGCCGACAGCTTGCCGAGCTGCGCCGCGACTCCTGCCGAGTATGAGGTGCCGAGGAACCGGCCGCCTATCATGCGGAGAGGACGATCGGCGAAAGCAGCATCTCGCCGACTTCGAGCACGACGTGGGCGAACACGAACCATCAGATATGCGTGAGGCCGTTCGCCTGCCGGAGGTGTGCGCTCCATACCAGCATGAGGAAGTCGAGACCCGCGATGATAAGGCCGTAGGCTGACTCGGCAGGTTTGCTCGGGTTCCCGCCGCGCGAGTCGAAGTGCGGCCGCAGCCGGGCGAAGAATGGCGCGAGGACGAGGATGAATAACTCGCCGAGCGAGGTCAGCTCGGCCGCGCCGCAGCGAATCATGACCCTCGCAACTGGCCCACGCCCCGGCAAGGGCTTACCATCCCGCGCTCGACCTCTCAGGGGAGACACCGATGAAGCCGATCCTCGCCTTGGCGCTGCTCGCCACGCTTCCCGCGGCCGTCGCCGCGGCGCCGAAACCGTTCGACGTGCGCGACCTCGTGATGCTCGATCGCGTCAGCGCGCCGGCGCTGTCTCCCGATGGCAGCCAGGTCGTGTTCGGCTTGCGCCAGACCGACTTCGAGGCGAATCGTGGCCGCAACAGCGTCTGGGTCGTCCCGCTCGCGGGCGGCGAGCCGCGTCGGCTCGGTGACGAGTCGCTCAATGCGTCCGGTGCGCAGTGGTCGTCGGATGGCAGTTCGGTCTACTTCCTCGCGCCGAAGGATGGTACCAACCAGCTCTGGCGCATCGATGCGAAGGGCGGCGAGGCCGTGCAGGCGACTTCGCTCGCGCTCGACGTCAACAACTTCAAGCTGTCGCCCGAGGGCCAGCACGTGCTGCTGTCGATCGACGTGTTCCCCGATTGCGCGGGTGAGCCCGATGCGGTCGCGTGCACGAAGAAGAAGCTCGACGAGCGCGCGGCCGGCAAGGCCAGCGGCATGGTGTTCGACCAGTTGTTCGTGCGCCACTGGGACACCTGGGCCGACGGGCGTCGCTCGCAGCTGTTCATCGCGGACCTCGAGGACGGCAAGCCCGGCAAGCTGCACTGGCTCAGCGCAGGCATCGATGGCGACGTGCCGTCCAAGCCGTTCGGCGACGAGGGCGAGTACGGATTCTCCGCCGATGGCAAGGACGTGTTCTTCAACGCGCGCATTGCGGGCAAGACCGAACCCTGGTCGACCAATTTCGATGTCTTCTCGGTTCCGGCGCACGGTCCGTACGAGCCGAAGAACCTGACCGCCGACAACCCGGCCTGGGACGGCTATCCGCTCGCCTCGCAGGATGGCAAGACGCTGTACTACCTCGCGATGAAGCGCCCCGGCTTCGAAGCGGACCGCTTCGGCATCATGGCGCTCGACCTCGCAAGCGGCGAGCGCCGCGAGATCGCGCCGGACTGGGACCGCTCCGCCTCGCCGGTGGTCGAGTCGCCGGACGGCAAGACGCTCTATACCGCAAGCGACGACTGGGGCGTGCATGCGCTGTTCGCGATCGACGTCGCGAGCGGCAAGGCAACGCGCCTGCCCGGCGATTCGAACGTCGCCGGATTCGACGCGGGCAAGCGCGGCCTCGTGCTCGCGCGCCAGGACTGGAAGCACCCGACCAACCTGTTCCGCGCGGACCTGCGCGGCGGCAAGCAGAAGCCGATCACGCGCTTCAACGCGGAGCGCCTGCGCGGCCTCGCGTTCGGCGACGGCGAGTTCTTCACGTTCAAGGGCGCCGGCGGCGACACCGTGCAGGGTTACGTCGTGAAACCGGTCGGCTACAAGCGCGGCCAGAAATATCCGGTTGCGTTCATCATCCACGGCGGTCCGCAGGGCGCGATGACGAACGACTTCCATTACCGCTGGAATCCGCAGACCTATGCGGGCCAGGGCTTCGCGGTCGTCACGATCAACTTCCACGGGTCCACCGGCTACGGCCAGGCGTTCACCGACGCGATCTCGGGTGACTGGGGCGGTGCGCCGCTCGAAGACCTCAAGCTCGGCTGGGCCGCGGCGCAGCAGAAGTATCCGTTCCTCGATGGCGACCGCGCCTGCGCGCTCGGCGCCTCGTACGGCGGCTACATGGCGTTCTGGATCGCGGGCGTCTGGAACGAGCCGTGGAAGTGCATCGTCGCGCACGACGGCGTGTTCGACGCGCGCATGATGAGTTACTCCACCGAGGAACTCTGGTTCGACGAGTGGGAGCACGGCGGCAAGACCCAGTACGAGGACCCCGCCGGCTACGAGAAGTACAACCCGGTCAACCACGTCGCCGACTGGCGCGTGCCGATGCTCGTGATCCACGGCGAGAAGGACTACCGCATCGTGCCGGAGCAGGGCATCGCCGCGTTCACCGCGCTGCAGCGCCGGGGCATCCCGAGCAAGCTGCTGTACTTCCCGGACGAGAACCACTGGGTGCTCAAGCCGCACAACAGCGTGCTCTGGCACGACACCGTGAACGGATGGCTCAAGCAGTGGACGGCGAAGCCGTGAGAAACCGCGCGCACCGACGCGTGATCATGACCGCCGCGGCGCTCGCACTCGCGTGCGCGCTGCCCGCGGCGAGTGCGGGTACCGACTATCCGGTCAGCGGGACGATCACGGTCAATGGCACGGCCGGCGCGTTGCCGGCAGGCGGGCGCTTCGCGGGGTCGTCCTACGATCCCGCGAGTGGCGTGATCGCGCCGGGCGCATTCGAGTTTCCGACGGCGACGATCGAGTTCGATTCGCCGGTCGGAACGGTTGCAGCCACGTACGCGTTGACCCAGACCGACACATCCAGCGGTCTCGTTGCTGCCGACGGCATCGTGGCGCTGACAACGGCTTCGATGCGACTTCATGTCATCGCCGCGCAGGTCGTCGGCCCGTTTCCGGTGCCGATCCCGGTCGGGAACGATTGCGTGTTCGAACCGATAGAGTTCGAACTCGATGGCAGCGCATCCGCGAGCGGCCTTGCGCTGGCCGATGCGGCCTTCACGATCCCGCTGATCGATTCGACCGCGTGCGGTGGCAACGGCGACGCGATCAACGAGGGCATCGCCGGCAGCAGCAACAGCATCGCGTTGCAGATCGCGGGCAACTTCACGCCGCCGAGCGGAACGGTCGACCTGATCTTCGCTGACGGGTTCGACTGACGCGCCACGTGCCCTTCGACTCCGGCCTTCGGCCTGCGCTCAGGGCGAACGGCTGGGGGGGCGCGACGCAATCATCGTTTGCGCCGGGCGCAAGCAGCCGAAGGCTGCCGAGTCGAACAATGTCATCACCGTTCGCGCTGAGCGCAGCAGCCGCAGGCTGCGGAGTCGAACAATGTCATCACCGTTCGCGCTGAGCGCAGCAGCCGCAGGCTGCGGAGTCGAAGCGGCCAGTTGGCGCTTCGGCCCGGTGCCCTTCGACTCCGGCCTTCGGCCTGCGCTCAGGGCGAACGGTTGGGGGTGCGCGACGCAATCACCGTTCGCGCCGGGCGCAGCAGCCGAAGGCTGCGGAGTCGAACAATGTCATCACCGTTCGCGCTGAGCGCAGCAGCCGCAGGCTGCGGAGTCGAAGCGGCCAGTTGGCGCTTCGGGCCCGTGCCCTTCGACTCCGGCCTTCGGCCTGCGCTCAGGGCGAACGGCAAGGTGAGCGGAAACGGCAAGGGGCGCGGACGGAGGAATCTCCGTTCGCGCTGAGCGCAGCAGCCGCAGGCTGCGGAGTCGAAGCGGCCAGTTGGCGCTTCGGCCCGGTGCCCTTCGACTCCGGCCTTCGGCCTGCGCTCAGGGCGAACGGCAAGGTGAGCTGAAACGGCAGGGGGCGCGAACGAAGGAATCTCCGTTCGCGCTGAGCGCAGCAGCCTCAGGCTGCGGAGTCGAAGCGGCCAGTTGGCGCTTCGGCCCGGTGCCCTTCGACTCCGGCCTTCGGCCTGCGCTCAGGGCGAACGGCTGGGTGAGCGGAAACGGCAGGGGCGCGGACGAAGGAATCACCGTTCGCGCTGAGCGCAGCAGCCGCAGGCTGCGGAGTCGAAGCGCCGCTCGCACACGTGCTGCATTCCGCTGGGACGAGGCGTCGAACCGCGCCGCTTCCGATCCGCGGGCTCCACGAGTAGGCTGCAATCCCGAGCCCGCTGGATCACGCCATGCGCTACCTCGCCTTGCTGCTTTCCCTCGCGTCGTCGCCACTCGCTGCGCTGCAGCCCGCCGGCGGAGGCCCGGTGCAGCCTCCGCACGACGAGATCCGACCCGAGCAACGCGCGCGCATCGAGGCCGAACTTGCGCGCAACATCGCCGAGCTTCGTGGCCTCGGCCTGCTCGCGGAGACCCCGCCGCTGCCGGCACCCACGCAGGGCGGACTCGTGTGGCCGTTGCGCGCGATTCCCGCGTACACCGCGCCGGGCTATCACGGCACCTCGAACTTCGTCGACCTCGATCCCGCGTTCCCGAACCAGTTGCTCGACTGGAACTGCGGCGCGCGCACCTACGACCAGGCCGGCGGCTACAACCATGCGGGCATCGACTTCTTCACCTGGCCGTTCACCTGGTTGCTGATGGACCAGGGCGCGATCGAGATCGTCGCGGCCGCGCCGGGCACGATCATCGGAAAGGTCGACGGCAATGACGACCGCAGTTGTCCCAACCACTACTCCAACGACTGGAACGCGGTCTACGTCCAGCATTCCGACGGAACGATCGCGTGGTACGGCCACATGAAGCGGGCCTCGCTGACGGCCAAGCCCGTCGGCGCGGTCGTCGCGGCCGGTGAATTCCTCGGCAAGGTCGGCAGCGCAGGTTTCTCCTCCGGCCCGCACCTGCATTTCGAGAACCATGCGGCCGGAACGGGCGCGATCATCGAACCGTTCGCGGGCGCGTGCAACGCGGGCGCTTCGCTGTGGGCCGCGCAACCGCCGTACTACGACTCGGCGATCAACCTGCTCGCGACGCATTCGGCGCCGCCCGATTTCCACGGCGAGAACTGCCCGAATCCGGTGGCCGAGTCGCCGAACTTCTCCAACCACTTCATGCCGGGCGAGACCGCGTATTTCGCTGCCTACTATCGCGACCAGCTCGGCCCGCAGCCGACCGACTTCATCGTCGAGCGACCGGACGGCAGCACGTTCGCGTCATGGACGTTCCGCATGTCCGACGCGACGACCGATCCGCACTACGCCGCGGCGTACTGGTACTGGTGGTATGCGCTGCCCGCGAATGCGCCGACCGGACTCTGGCACCTGCACGCGCACTACGAGGGCGCCGACTACCACCACGCGTTCACCGTCGGCGACGTGCTGTTCGCCAATGGATTCGATTGACGCGAGCTCGCCTGGCGGGTGACGCATCATGGAGCAGCCGCGATGAAGTGCATCCCGATCCTCGCCGCATCGATCGCGTTGTTCGCCGGCGCGGCCGCCGCGCAGGAACGCGCGACGCTGCGCGGGCTGCTCGAACCGACTGCAGCGGACGCCGTCGCGGACGTGGAGCGCGCGTCGCTCGTCGCCGACCTCGAGGCGCAGGAGCGCGCGTATGCCGCGGCGCACGGCGCGCCCGCGCCAAAGGCCGTGCAGGCCGCGAACCTCGCGTGGCCCTTGCGCGCGCGCGAGGGATTCGCGGGATTCGACTACCAGGCCGCGACCTACTTCGTCGACCACGATCGGCGCAATCCCGGCTTCGTGCAGGACTACGCCTGCGGCGAGCGCAGCTATGACGTCGCCGGCTACAACCACGGCGGCACCGACTACGTGCTGTGGCCGTTCGCGTGGCGCATGATGGATCGCGGCGACATCGCGGTGGTCGCGGCGGCCGGCGGCACGCTGGTCGCGCGCCGCGATGGCGAGTTCGATCGCAACTGCGAGTTCCGCGGCAGCGCGACCACGCCGAACGCGGTCTCGATCCGCCAGGACGACGGCCTCACCGCGCGCTACCTGCACTTCCGGCGTGGCTCGGTGACCGCGTTGCCGATCGGTGCGCGGGTCGAGGCGGGCGACGTGCTCGGGCTCGTCGGCAGTTCCGGCCCCTCGAGCGTTCCGCACCTGCACTTCGAGCTCAACCATGCGCTTGGCGGGGTGGTCGATCCGCGCGCGGGCGCCTGCAATCCGGAGCCGGAACGCTGGATCGTCGCGCAGCCTTACGAACGGCCGCGCATCATGATGCTCGCCACGCATGCGGCCGAGCCCGCGTTCGTCGACTGCGGCGTCGCGGACGGCGTGCCGGTGCACGAGCAGGCGCACGAGCGGCGGCGCTTCGCGCGCGGCGAGACGCTGCATGCATTCGTCGCGTTTGGTGACCATCGGCGCGGTAGGGTTGCGACGTTCGAACTGCGCCAGCCGGACGGCGAGGTGTTCGCGCGCTGGCAACACGACCTTGCGGACGAAGACACGCCGCGCGACTTCTATGCGGGCACCGCGTGGTCGTGGGAACACGTGTTGCCTTCCGATGCGCCTGCCGGTCGCTGGATCCTGCACGCGGACTTCGCGGGCAAGGCCTACGAGCATGCGTTCGTCGTGGGTGCCGGGCCCAACCCGGACCAGCCGGGTCTGTCGGGATCGTGGGCGAATGCAGCGACCGATGCGCAAGGCCTGCTGCTCGACCTGCAGGCCGATTTCTTCGAACCGGGCATCGGCCTCGCGTTCGGCGGCTGGTTCACCTGGGCGCCCGCTGCCGCGCCCGCGTGGTACACGATCCAGGGCGAAGTGCGAGAAGACGCGGACGCGTCCACGATGCCGATCTACCGAACCGAATTCGGTGCGTTCGATGCGCCCGATCCGACGACGACCCACGCGGTCGGCAACGCGACGCTGCGCTTCGAGGACTGCTCGCACGGATCGCTCGAATACGCGTTCGTCGATGGTCGCAGTGGCACGATCCCGCTGACACGCCTGCTCGCGAACGTGCGCTGTTCGCGTGATGGTGACGCGGACGCGGCGGGACAGGATTCGCGTGCGCTCCATTCCGGCGCGTGGGCCGATCCCTCGAACTCGGGCCAAGGCCTGCTGTTCGACCTCGATACCGTGCAAGGCGTGCTGTTCGCGGCCTGGTACACATTCGCGCCGCCGAATGCGCCGCGAAGCCAACGCTGGTACACCTTGCAGGCGCCGCTGCCTGGCGACCTCGGCGTCCCTGCCGACATCGCGATCTTCGAAACGCAGGGCGGCCGCTTCGACGCGGCATCGACGACGACGACCAGGCTGGTCGGCACCGCGCGACTCGCGTTCCATTCATGCACGGCCGCGACGCTCGCGTACCAGTTCGACGACGGACGCGCGGGAACGCTCGACCTCGTGCGCATCGGGCGTGCGCCGCCCGCGTGCGGGTCCTGACGGGACTTCCCGTGGCGATGAGCTGCGTCGACCATCGCTCCTCGTGTAGGAGCGCACCCTGTGCGCGATCTGCGCGATGCCGCACGCGAAGCGCCGCGACAGCTGCGCCGCTGCTACGGCGCCTGGATCACGAAGGCGAAGTCAGCGATGCAGGTGGCCGCTCGCCTCGGGCTGGTAGTTGATCGCGGCAACGCGCAGCACGAGTTCGCGCCCGCCCGACATCGGCCACTTGATCGACTGGCCGACGCGCAGGCCGAGGATCGCGCTGCCGACCGGCGCGAGCACCGAGACCTTGCCCGGGCTGCCATCGGCCTCGCGCGGGTACACGAGCGTGAGCTGGTACTCCTCGCGGTTGCCCTCGTCGACGACGGTCGCGGTGGAGTTCATCGTGACGACGTCCGCCGGCATCGCTCCGGGCTCGACGATGTTCGCGCGCTCGAGCTCCTCGCGCAGCGCATCGGCGCCCGGGAAATGCCGGTGCGCAGGCGCCTCGAGGAGCGCTTCGATGCGCTCGAGGTCGAGGGTGGAAACGATGATCGGTGGTGCGCCGGTGCTCATGTCGCCTCGTGCGGGAGCTGGGAAAAATCGTTCCCACCGTAGCCCATTGCGCGTGCATTCTCAATCGCGGGCAGGGGTGGACGTGTCGCTTTTCGCGCGCGCCGACGGCCTGCCGGCTGCGACCGGCGCCGGCGGCGCGAGGTGTGTCAGTTGCGGCGGCAAGGTCTTCACGACCGCGGCCAGCTCGCGCAGGAAACGCGCGATCGCCGAGCTCTTGCGCCAGGCCATCCCGATGCGCCGGCTCGGCGGCTTGCCGCGGAACGGCACGAGGTGGATGTCGCTGGAGGTAGCCACCGGCGGCTGCACCGCGAGACTCGGCAGCAACGTGATGCCGACGCCCGCTGCGACCATCTGGCGCAGCGTTTCGAGACTGGTCGCGCGAAAGCCGCTGCGTTCGCCTGCACCGGCGATCTGGCACACCTCGAGCGCCTGGTCGCGCAGGCAATGACCATCCTCGAGCAGCAGCAGGTCGTGCGCGGCAAGTTCGTCGAGTTTCAGCGAAGGGCGACCCGCGAGCGGATGCGTCTGCGGCACCGCGAGCACGAAGTCTTCCTCGAACAGGAATTCCTGGTGCAACTGGTCCTCGTGCAGCGGCAACGCGAGGATCGCGGCATCGAGGCGCCCTTCGCGCAGCATCCGCAGCAGGACTTCGGTCTTCTCTTCGGTCAGCAACAATTCCAGTCGCGGAAAGCGCTGGCGGATCGGTGCCACCACGTGCGGCAGCAGGTAGGGACCCAGGGTAGGGAAAATCCCGAGGCGCACGGTGCCCGATTCCGGATCACGCGTGCGCTGCGCGGCGGCGCGGATCTCGTCGATCTCCGACAGCACCGTGCGCGCGCGCGCCGCGACTTCGCGTCCGATCTCGGTCAGCAGCACCTTGCGCGGGGCACGTTCGACGAGCGCGACGCCGAGCTCTTCCTCGAGCTTGCGGATCTGCGTCGAGAGCGTCGGCTGGCTCACGAAACTGGCGGCGGCGGCGCGGCCGAAATGCTTGTTTTCGGCCAGCGCGACCAGATACTGGAGATCACGCAGGTTCATGCGGAATCCTCGCGGCGGTCGACTCCGCGATTGAAGCACTCTATCAATCGCATATCAACAATCGATTTGATTGATCTATGGCCTTGCCGTAATCTGGCTTCCGTCGGCGCCGCACGGGCGCCAGCCTGTTCCGTTTTCCGCCAACCCTCGACCCAGGAGTGCATTCCATGCTGACCATCGGCGACAAGTTCCCGGCTTTCAACCTCAAGGCCACCGTCGGTACCGACAGCCTCGACACCGCGTTCTCGACGATCAACAACGAGACCTACAAGGGCAAGTGGCTGCTCGTGTTCTTCTATCCGAAGGACTTCACGTTCGTGTGTCCGACCGAGATCAAGGGCTTCGGCGATCTCAACGCCCAGTTCGCGGATCGCGACTGCCAGGTGCTCGCCGCGAGCACGGACACCGAGTTCGTGCACCTCGCGTGGCGCCGCGACCACAAGGACCTGCGCGACCTGCCGTTCCCGATGCTCGCCGACACCGCGAAGCGCCTGAGCACCGAGCTCGGCATCCTCGACGGCGACGAAGGCGTGGCCAAGCGCGCGACCTTCCTCGTCGATCCGGAAGGCGTGATCCGCTTCGTCTACGTCACCGACGGCAGCGTCGGCCGCAATCCGCAGGAAGTCCTGCGCGTGCTCGACGCGCTGCAGACCGACGAGCTCTGCCCGTGCAACTGGAGCAAGGGCGAAGAGACGCTCAAGGTCGCGTGACCCATCGGTCGCGCACGACCCGCCTGCGCGGGCGTGCGGACCGCACCTGATCCGGACGGCGACGCGCCGTCCGGTTCCCGTCAGGCATCGTCCTCCCTCCCTGGCGATGCCGACCCGGGCGGCGGCACCCCCGCAGCCGCCGCCCACCTATTCGATGGCGCGCCGCCCCAAGGGCGGCCGCGCCGCAGGAGCCGACATGACACTCGAACAGATCAAGGGCAGCCTGCCCGACTACGCGAAGGACCTGCGACTGAACCTCGATTCCGTCCTGTCCGAGTCCGGTGCACCGGGCCTCACCGCCAAGCAGGTCGCAATCATCGCGCTGACGAGCGCGATCGCTTCGCGCCACGCGCCGCTGACCGCGGCGATCGTGCAGCACACCGCCGGCACGCTCAGCGAAGCCGAAGCGAACGGCGCGCGCACGGCAGCCGCGATCATGGCGATGAACAACATCTACTACCGCTTCACTCACCTGGTGGGCAATCCGGAATACGCGACGATGCGCGCGGGCCTGCGCATGAACGTGATGTCCAACCCCGGTTGCGAGAAGATCGATTTCGAACTCGCGTCGCTCGCGGCATCCGCGATCAACGGCTGCGGCATGTGCATGGAATCGCACGAGAAGACGCTGCAGAAGCATGGCGTCGCCGCGCAGGCGATCCAGAGCGCCGCGCGCATCGCGGCGGTCGTGCACGCGGTCGCGGTGACCGCGGAGCAGGCGACGGCCGCGGCACCCGCGCTGGCCGAGGCGGCCTGACGCACGCGTTTCGACCCTCCCCCGCGTGCGGGGGATGATGGGCGAAGATCAAGAGCTGCCCTCATCCGCCGCTGCGCGGCACCTTCTCCCGCCAGCGGGAGAAGGGAAACCTTCTGCCGCAGCTCGTGGTGGAAACCGTCTGCTTCCCCCGCTTGCGGGGGAAGATGCCCCGCAGGGGCAGAAGGGGGCCGCTGTTGATCTTCGCGCGGTTCCCGCCGCGCAAGCGACGGCGAGGCGCGTTTCCGCATGAGCCGCTGCGCGTCGCCCGCAAAGTCGAAGTCGCGTGCGGGTTGCCCGGCCCGGAATCCCCGCGACCGATCGTCCCCTTGTGCATGCGCACGTCCCATGGTCATCTTGGGCGCTGGCCACCGAGGGCAAGGTCCATGCTGCCGCGCATCGTCGCGATCCTGTTGTTCACCGCATGCGGCGTTGCATCCGCGGCCGTCCCGACCGGGAAGTTGCCCGAGGGCATCGAGCCCGAACACTACGCGCTGCACCTGACGATCGACCCGCGCAGCGAGCGCTTCGCGGGCGAGGCGCGCATCCGCGTGGAACTCGCGCGTGCAAGCGACGTCGTCTGGTTGCATGCGCGCGCACTCGAGATCCGGCGCGTCGTCGTCACCGATGCCGCGGGCCAGGCGGTCGAAACGCGCATCACGCAGCACGACCCCGCGGGCGTGCTCGAGCTGCGGTTCGCGCGCGCGCTTCCGGCGCAAACGCTGCGGGTCGCGATCGATTACGACGCGCCGTTCAACACGCAGCTCGAAGGCCTCTACAAGGTCGTGGTCGGCGACGATGCGTACGCGGTCACGCAGATGGAGCCGATCAGCGCGCGCAACGCGTTCCCCGGCTTCGACGAGCCGCGCTTCAAGACGCCGTTCGAGCTGCGCCTCACGGTACCCGCGCAGGACGTCGCGGTCGCGAACACGCGCCAGCTGCGCGAATCGCGTTCGGCCGACGGCAAGTGGAAGACGCTCGACTTCGCCGCGACGCAGCCGTTGCCCACATACCTCGTCGCCTTCGCGGTGGGTCCCTGGGACGTCGTCGAAGGCACGCCGATCGCGTCGAACGCGGTCCGCAAGCACGCCGTGCCGCTGCGCGGGATCGGCCCGCGCGGCAGCCGCGAGCGTCTCGGCTGGGCGCTCGAGACCGCGCCGCCGATCGTCGCGTTCCTCGAGCAGTACACCGCGCAGCCGTATCCGTTCGACAAGCTCGACCTGCTCGGCGCATCGGACTTCTCGGCCGGCGCAATGGAGAACGCGGGGCTCATCGTCTACCGCGATGCGTTGCTGCTGATCGGGCCGGACTCGCCGGCCGACCGCTACCGCGCGGTGTTCAACATCCAGGCGCACGAGATCGCGCACCAGTGGTACGGCAACCTCGTCACCGTGCCCTGGTGGGACGACATCTGGCTCAACGAGGCCTACGCGACCTGGGCGCAGGCGAAAACGACCGCGGCGCTCAAGCCCGAATACCACGCCGACCTCGAGGCACTCGAAGGTCGCCTCGCGGCGATGGCGAACGACAGCCTGCTGAGCGCCCGCAAGGTACGCCAGCCGATCCGCGGCGAGGGCGACATCGTGACCGCGTTCGACACGATCACCTACCAGAAGGGCGCCGCGGTGCTCGCGATGTTCGAACGCTGGGTCGGCGAGGAACGCTTCCGCTCGGGCATGCGCGCCTACCTCGCGCGTCGCGCGTTCGGCAGCGGAAGTTCGGATGACCTCATCGCGACGCTGGCCGAGGCCAGCGGCAAGGGCGAGGCGTTCGCGCAGGCGATGCGCAGCTTCCTCGACCAGCCCGGCGTGCCGATGATCGAGGTCGACATGGCCTGCGAGGGCGGCACGGCTTCGATGCAGCTCGCGCAAGCGCGCTACCTGCCGCAGGGCGTGATGTCGAAGGACGAGGCGTCGTGGCGCGTGCCGTTCTGCGCGCGCTTCGGTCGCGGCGCGCGCAGCGACACGCAATGCGTGCTGCTCGAGCAGCCGCGGCAGGCGTTCCGGATCGAGGGCGCGTGCCCGGACTGGGTCCTGCCGAACGCCGATGCGCGCGGGTACTACCGTTTCGCGCTCGCGCAGGCGGAGTTCGCCAAGCTCGCCGCGGCGACACCGTCGCTGTCGCCGGCCGAGCAGATCGTGTTCGCCGATGCGCTGTCGGCCGCGTTCCGGCGCGGCACGCTGCCGCCGGCGACGCTGCTCGAGGCGATGCCTGCGCTCGCGGGGTCGGACATGCCGCAGGTCGCGACCGCGCTGCTCGACGATTTCGCGTGGATCCGCGAGCACGTCGCCGACGCCGGTCTTCGTCCCGCGCTCGATGCGTGGGCGGCGCGCCTCTATGCACCGCGCCTGCGGCAACTCGGCTGGCGTCGTGTGGCCGACGAGCCAGGCACCACGACCGCGCTGCGCACGCGCCTCGCCGATTTCCTCGCGATCAAACTGCGCGATCCGTCGTCGCGAACGCAGCTCGGCGCGCAGGGACGCGCTGCGCTCGGCCTCGACGGCGGCAAGGCCGACCTGTCACGCGCGGACGCCGACCTGCTGTCGACCTCACTCAAGGTCGCGGTGCAGGACGGCGGCGCGGAGGCGTTCGATGCCGCGCTGTCCGCATTCGAGGCGCAGCGCGACACCACGCGGCGGTACGCGCTGCTGGCCGGCATCGGCGCGACGCGCGATGCCGCGCTCGGCGAGCGCGCGCGCAACTACGGTCTGACGCGCGCGGTGCAGGTTGGCGAGATGTCGCGCCTGTACGGCGCGCAGCTCGACGAGCCCGAGAACCGGACGGCCGCATGGCAATGGATGACGCGCCACTACGAAGCGTATCGCGCGCGGCTCTCGCCGTTCGCGCAGGCCTGGATGCCGCGCACGTTCGCCGAAGGCCGTTGCGGCGATGCCGATGCCGAACGCGTGTCGACGTTCTTCGCGCCGCGCATCGAAGGACTCGCCGGCGGCGACCGCGGACTCGGCCAGACGCTCGAGCGCATGCGCCAGTGCGGTGCGTTGCGCAGCCACGTCGAGCGCAAGCCCCTCGCCGAATGGCTCGCCACGCAATCCAACCCGTAGGCACCGGCAACGCTGAAGCCCGCTGGCGTGGGAGGGGTTTCAGCCCCGAGCTCTTCGGACGATCCATCGGGACTGAAGTCCCTCCCACAAGACATCGACCTCCGCCTCGACGGCGCCGACAACGCCGAAGCCCGCTGGTGTGGGAGGGGCTTCAGCCCCGAGCTCTTTTTGAGCGAACGCGCGCCGGCGTTCGCTCAGGCCGCGAGCGCCTCGCGTTCGCGGATCGACGCGAGCGCCCGCGTGATCGCCTGCTGCTTGTGCTCGGGTCCGAGGTTGACGCCTTCAGCCCGCACGATGCGGATGTCTTCGATGCCGAAGAACCCGAACACCGTGCGCAGGTAGGCTTCCTGGAAATCCATCGGCGCGGCAGGACCCTCGCTGTAGATACCGCCGCGCGACGACACGATCACGATGCGCTTGCCGCGCGCAAGGCCCTCGGGACCTTCGGCCGTATAGCGGAACGTCTTGCCCGGCACGGCGAGGCGGTCGATCCAGGCCTTGAGCGTGCTCGGGATCGAGAAGTTGTACATCGGCGCGCCGACCACGACGATGTCCGCGGCGAGGAACTCGTCGAGCGCCTCGCTGCCGCTGCGCTCGGCGGGTTGCGCGGCATCGGGCGCAGGCGCCCAGTGCGGCAGCGGATCGGCGGCGAGGTCGCGATAGACGCGTTTCGCGTGCGGGTGCGCACGCAGCAGCGAGTCCGTGACTTCGCGGCTGAGTTCGCGTGAAACCGAATGCGCGCCGAGCGCGCTCGAATCGACATGCAACAGGTTCATCGCGGTGTTCTCCGGTCGGGGGCGAAAGCGCCTCCTGCGAGGAACCACGATAGGGCGTGGACAATCATCGGATAAGACCCGAGAATCGCGACGAAACGTTCACCACGGGAAACGATCATGCATTCGGCCCAGGGCGCGCTGCACGACCTCAACGACCTGCGGTTCTTCGTCGCGGTGGTCGAACACAAGGGGTTCTCGGCCGCGGGGCGCGCGCTCGGCGTGCCGAAATCGCGGCTCAGCAAGCGCATCGCGCAACTCGAGGAGCGCCTCGGCGTGCGCCTGCTGCAGCGGACCACGCGGCGCTTCGCGGTCACCGAGATCGGCGAGCGCTTCTACGCGCATTGCCGCGCCGCGCTCGAGGAGGCGCAGGCCGCGCAGGACGTCGTCGACGAACTGCGCGCGGAGCCACGCGGGATCGTGCGCATGAGTTGCCCGGTGTCGCTCGCGCAGACGATCGTCGCGCACGTGCTGCCGGACTTCCTTGCCGCGTACCCGAAAGTGCAGGTGCGCGTGCTCGCGAACAACCGCCGCGTCGACCTGATCGGCGAAGGCATCGACCTCGCGCTGCGCGTGCGCGAGAAACTCGATACCGACACCTCGCTGGTCCTGCGCACGTTCGGCTACTCGCGCGTGCTGCTGGTCGCGAGCCCGGCCTTCCTCGAGGCGCACGGACGACCCGAGCAGCCGCAGGCGCTCGAGCGGCTGCCGCTGCTGTCGATGCTCGAGCACGACGGCGCGCAACTGCTCGAACTCCACGATGGCGATGCGAACCGCGTCAGCGTCGAGATGCAGGCACGCCTGATCTGCGGCGACTTCGCGGTGCTGCACGAAGCCGCGCTCCGTTCGCAGGGCGTCGCGATGCTGCCGGAATTCGTTTGCGCGCCGTCGATCGCGCGCGGCGAGCTCGAAGTCGTGCTGCCGGGCTGGAACGCGCCGCAGGGCACGATGCACTTCGTCTATCCGAGCCGGCGCGGCCAGTTGCCCGGCGTGCGCGCGCTCGTCGAGTTCCTCGCCGAGCGGCTGCCCGGCGCGGTGCGGCAGAAGCACGAGCAGTGTGGAGGGGCATGAGGCCGGGCGCACGGCGCTGGCGCAGCAGGGTCGGTTCGCGCCGGCGCAGCGGGCGAATCTCCGCGTAGTCAAGCGCCGCTGCGCCCGGATGCCGTCGCGAGCGCGTCCTTCGGCTGCACGTTTCGACCGGCGCCGAGGGGCGAGCGGACGCGTGTGGCGCGGTTGCTGCCCGCGCTGCAACGCGCATCACGCGCGATGCGGCGCGCGAGGCTCCCTCTTGCCCGCTGCCGAGACGACGACGAGGCAGAGCAGCGCCTCGGCGATCGCGGGCACGCGCGCGTCGGGAACCGCCCACGCGGCGACGACGCCGTGGCAGAAATAGAACATCGCGACGATGCCGGCCCACAGCAGTGCGCGGCGCGGATTCGTGCGCAGCGCGAGCAGTGGCAGCAGCAGCGGCGGCAGCGTCATCACGAGCGCAAGCCAGCCGCGGCCGTTCGCGGGCGGCGCGAGCCAGAGGTACCAGGCCGGTTGCAGCAGCACCAGCGCGGCCCATGAGACGAAGCCGATGCGCTGCGTGCTCATGCGTTCGCACCGAGCCGGCGCGCGGCATCCGCCACGCGGCGCCCGAGCACGCGCGCGAGCGTGCGTTCTTCATCGGTGATCGCATTCGCGCCGCTGGCGCCGGCGACATGGCTCGCGCCGTACGGCGAGCCACCGCTGCGGGTGTGCGTGAGCGCGGCTTCCGTGTACGGAATGCCGACGAGCAGCATGCCGTGGTGCAGCAGCGGCAGCATCATCGACAGCAAGGTCGTTTCCTGGCCGCCGTGCATCGTGCTGGTCGAGGTGAACACGCCGGCCGGCTTGCCGACGAGGCTGCCCGAGGCCCATTCGGCCGAGCTGCCGTCGAGGAAATGCTTGAGCGGAGCGGCCATGTTGCCGAAGCGCGTCGGACTGCCGAGCACGAGGCCCGCGCATTCGCGCAGGTCCTCGCGCGAGGCGTAGGGCGCGCCCTCGTCGGGTTCGGGCGGCGCGGCGACTTCGGTCACCGGCGCGACCGGCGGCACGCTGCGCAGGCGCGCGCGCATGCCTGCGACTTCCTCGACGCCGCGCGCGACCAGCCGCGCGAGCTGCGCGACCTTGCCGGTGCGGCTGTAGTAGAGGACGAGGATGTCGTTCGCCATCGGGATGGTGTCCTTGCGGGGAAGCGCGCGACCGGGCAGCAGCCGACCGCCCGCTGAAGCCCGCGGCCGCGCATGGTTGGTCCCGGCGCGACGCTGCGCTAGGCTCGCCCCATGCGTGCACGCCTCGTGGAGTTTGCCAGATCGCGCTACGACCGCGAGCGCATGCTCGCGTTCCTCGATTTCACGTGGCAGCGTTTCGTCGAGGATCGCTGCTTCCAGACCGCCGGCGCGCTGTCGTTCACCTCGGTGTTCGCGCTGGTGCCGGTGACCGCCGCGGTGCTCGGCTTCCTCGCTGCGTTCCCGGGATTCGAAGGCTGGCGCGAGCAGCTCGTGAACTGGGTCTTCATCAATTTCGTGCCCGCGGCGGGCAGCGCGGTGCAGAGCTACATCACCGAGTTCGCCGACAACGCGAGCCGCGCCACCGTGGTGGGCGTGCTCGTGCTGTTCTTCAGCGCGCTCTCGCTGATGATGAGCATCGAGGACGCGTTCAACCGGATCTGGCGCGTGCATGTCGCGCGCAGCGCGAGCGCGCGCTTCGTGATCTACTGGACCGCGCTCACGCTCGGCCCGCTGCTGCTGGTCGCGGCGCTCGCGATCAGCTCGTACGTGTTCGCGCTGCCCTTCCTCGGCGCGGCGGAAGCGCAGTTCTCGATCAAGGCGCGCGTGCTCGAGATGTTGCCGTTCCTGATGATCTGGAGCGCACTGGTCGCGGCGTACGCGGTGATCCCGAACCGCACGGTGCGCCTGCGCCACGCGCTGCTCGGCGGGCTGATCGCCGCGGTGCTGTTCGAAGCGGCCAAGCGCGGTTTCGCGCTCTACGCGACCTCGTACGCGAACTACCAGCAGGTCTACGGCGCGCTCGCGGTCGTGCCGGTGTTCATCCTGTGGATCTACCTGTCGTGGGTGATCGTGATGTTCGGTGCTTCGATCACGGCGTCGCTGAGTTCGTTCGATTACCGCCCTGCGGCGCTGCGGCTGCCGCGCGAGCAGGAGTTCGCGGGCCTGCTGCGCGTGCTCGCGAACTTCGCGGCCGCGCAGCGCGAGGGACGCGGCCTGCACAGCGAGGACCTGCTCAAGGCCGAACCCTTCCTCACCGACGACCTGCTGCAGCGCTATCTGGGCGACCTGCACGGCGTCGGCCTGCTGCAGCGGGGGGAGCTTGGCGAATGGGTGGTGGTGCGTGATCTCGCGAGCATCGACCTGCTCGAGATCTACGCGCAGGGCGGCTATCGCCTGCCCGTGGATGACGGCGCGCGCACGCTTGAATTCGGAGCGCCGGCCGCCAGCTTGCTCCACGAACTCGGCGATGGCCTGCGCAGCGCGCTCGACGTGCCCTTGGCGCAGCTGTTTCCGGCCGATGTACCATCGGTGGCGGGCACGCCGCCCGATCCCGTCGCGCATCGCGCCGCCGCCAGGCGACCTCCCGAAGAGACCCACGTCCGATGAAGCCCGCCCTGTTCCTCGCCGCAACGATCGCGCTGCTCGCGGCCGCGGTCGCCCCCGCCAGTGCAAGCGCCGCGGAGCGCACCGCGGAGCGCCCGACGCTCGCGATCACGACGCTGGATGGCGCGAAGTTCGACCTCGCCGCGCAGCGCGGCAAGTGGGTCATCGTGAACTTCTGGGCCACCTGGTGTTCGCCCTGCATCGAGGAAATGCCGGCGCTGTCGGCGTTCGTCGAATCACGCGACGACGTGCGCGCGATCGGACTCGCTTGGGAGGACACCGACAAGGCCGAGATCCTCGAGTTCGCGAAGAAGCATCCGGTCGCGTATCCGCTCGCGCAACCCGACGTCTACGAACCACTCGCGGACTTCGAAACGCCGCGCGGCCTTCCGACCACGTACCTGATCGACCCCGAAGGTCGCGTGGCCAAGCGGTTCACCGGACCGGTCACGGTGAAGGACCTCGAGCAGGCGATCGTCGCGGCGTCCGCCGCCAAATAACGATGCCGGCCGCACGCTTCCTCGTCGGCGGACTCGTGCAGGGCGTGTTCTTCCGTGCAGCCACGCAGGCGCGCGCACTCGATCTCGGGCTTCGCGGCCATGCGCGCAACCTCGAGGACGGGCGCGTGGAGGTCGTGGCCGAGGGCGATGCGCCGGCACTCGACGCGCTCGCCGAGTGGCTGCGAGTCGGACCACCTGCGGCGCGCGTCGATCGCGTCACGCGCGAGGAGATCGCCGAGCGCGCGATCCGCGGCTTCGAGCGTCGCTGACGTGCGACCTCCCGTGCGCACGAGGCCCGCGCCGCGCCACGGGCTCGCGCGCGTGATCTCCAAGCTCGGCATCGCGTCGCGCACGCAGGCCGCGCGCTGGGTCGCCGAGGGACGCATCGCGGTGGACGGACGCACGCAACACGATGCCGAGCGACCCACCGACGCGTCGCGCGAACGCATCACGCTCGACGGCACGCCGCTCGCCGCGCGGGAGTTCACGTATCTCGCGCTCAACAAGCCACGCGGCTACGTCACCACCACGTCCGACGAACGCGGTCGCGACACGGTGTACGCATTGCTCGAAGCTGCGGGCCTGCCGTGGCTCGCGCCGGTCGGTCGGCTGGACAAGGCCAGCGAAGGCCTGCTGCTGTTCACCAACGACACCGCGTGGGCGGCGGCCGTGACGGCGCCCGACACGCATGTTCACAAGACCTACCACGTGCAGGTCGACGGATTGCCCGACGACGCACTGCTGGCGCGCATGCGCGCGGGCGTGGACGACGCGGGCGAGCATCTTGCCGTCGAGTCGGTGCGTGAGCTGCGGCGCGGCGGCAAGCACGCCTGGCTCGAAATCGTGCTCGCCGAAGGCCGCAATCGGCAGATTCGTCGCATCCTCGCGCTGCTCGACCTCGGCGTGTTGCGGCTGGTGCGTGTCGCGATCGGCGACGTCGCGCTCGGGACCCTCGCGAAGGGCGGCTGGCGCCTGCTCGAGGCGGGCGAGGTCGCCGCGCTGCAGCGCTGACGCAGCGCCACTGCGCGCAAGCACCGCAGCTCGCCCGTGCCTTTCGTCACGGGGACCGACGGCGCCATTTTGATAGGCTCGGCTGATCCCTCGCGAACAGGAACGCCCGATGAAGACCCCCCTCGCGCTCGCGCTCGCTTCCGCGCTCTCGACCTTCGCGCTCGGCGCCTGCAGTGCGCCGGCGACGCGCACCGACGCGACCGCGGCGGCCAGCACGACCAGCGCCGACATGGCGGGCAATCCGTTGCTCGCGCCGAGCACGCTGCCGCTGCAGTACCCGCCGTTCGACGCGATCAAGGACAGTGATTTCGGTCCCGCCTTCGATCGCGGCATGGCCGCGCACCTCGTCGAGATCGAGGCGATCGCGAACAATCCGGCCGCGCCGGACTTCGACAATACGATCGTCGCGCTCGAGAAGTCCGGCCAGCCGCTGCGGCGCGCGGTCACGGTGTTCATGAGCCTCGCCGGCGCCGACACCAACGACGCGCGCAAGCAGCTGCAGGGGCAGTACTCGCCGAAGTTCGCGGCGCACCAGGATGCGATCAACCTCGACCCGAAACTGTTCGCACGCATCGAATCGCTGTACGCGCGTCGCGCCGCGCTCGGCCTCGATGCGGAGGGCGTGCGCCTCGTCGAGCGCTACCACGACGACTTCGTCCGCGCAGGTGCGAAGCTCTCCGATCCGGACAAGGCACGCCTGAAGGCGATCAACGCCGAACTCGCGAAGCTCGGCACCGACTTCAGCCAGAACGTGCTCGCCGAGGTCAACGACTCCGCGATCATCGTCGACACGCGCGAGGAGCTGGACGGCCTGCCCGACGAGGCGATCGCGGCCGCGGCCGAGGCTGCGAAGGCGCGCAAGCTCGAGGGCAAGTACGTGCTCGCGCTGCAGAACACCACCGGCCAGCCGCCCGAGGCGTACCTGTCCAATCGCGCGCTGCGCGAGCGCCTGCATCGCGCCTCGGTCGTGCGCAACAGCCGTGGCAACCAGTGGGACAACACCGCGATCGTGTCGCAGGTGGTCAAGCTGCGCACCGAGCGCGCCGCGATGCTCGGCTTCCCCGATTACGCGTCGTACGGCCTCGGCAACCAGACCGCGAAGACGCCCGCGGCGGTCAATGCGATGCTCGGCAAGCTCGCGCCGGCGGCCGTTGCCAACGCGAAGCGCGAAGCGACCGACCTGCAGGCGATGATCGATCGCGAGCAGGCCGCGAAGGGCGAGCCGACGTTCCGCCTCGAGCCTTGGGACTGGGCGTACTACAGCGAGAAGGTGCGCCAGCAGAAGTTCTCGTTCGACGAGGCGCAGCTCAAGCCTTACTTCGAGATGAAGAACGTGCTCGAGAACGGCGTGTTCTTCGCGGCCGGCCAGCTTTACGGGCTTTCGTTCCGCGAGCGCAAGGACCTGCCGGTCTACCATCCGGACGTGCTCGTCTACGACGTGTTCGACGCCGACGGCAAGCAGCTGTCGATCTTCCTCGCCGACATGTATGCGCGCCCGTCCAAGCGCGGTGGCGCGTGGATGAACGCGTACGTTCCGCAGAACCGCCTGCTCGGCACGCAGCCGGTGGTCGCCAACCACCTCAACATCCCCAAGCCGTCGGAAGGCAAGCCGACGCTGCTGACCTGGGACGAGGTCACCACGATGTTCCACGAGTTCGGCCATGCGCTGCACGGGATGTTCTCGAACGTCGAGTACCCGACATTCGCGGGCACCGCGGTGCCGCGCGACTTCGTCGAGTTCCCCTCGCAGGTCAACGAGATGTGGGCGGACTGGCCGAGCGTGCTCGCGAACTACGCCAAGCACTACCAGACCGGCGCGCCGATGCCGCAAGCCCTGCTCGACAAGGTGCTCGCGAGTGCGCAGTTCAACCAGGGCTTCAAGACCACCGAGTATCTCGGCGCCGCGATCCTCGACCAGGCCTGGCATCAGATCGGCAGTGCCCGGGATGTGCCGGCCGCCGACGGCGTGATGGCGTTCGAAGCGGCCGCGCTCGAGCGCGCGGGCATTGCGTACGCACCGGTGCCGCCGCGCTACCGCACGCCGTACTTCAGCCACATCATGGGCGGATACGCCGCGGGCTACTACGCCTACATCTGGTCCGAGGTGCTCGACGCGAACACGGTCGCGTGGTTCGAGCAGAACGGTGGCCTCAAGCGCGAGAACGGCGACCGCTTCCGTCGCACGCTGCTGTCGCGTGGCGGCAGCAAGGACGCCTCGCAGCTGTTCATCGACTTCGCGGGCCACGAACCGAAGATCGAGCCGCTGCTCGAGCGGCGCGGGCTCGGCGTCGCGAACTGACGAAGCGGCATGCGTCGGGTGGAACTCCGTGCCGTGACGAGTTCGCCCCGACGCCGCGCGCAAGGCGCTCGGGGCTGAAGCGCCTCCCACGACAAGGCAGCCGGTGCCGTCGCCACCGTCAGCCGGTGCCTTGTGGGAGGGACTTCAGTCCCGATGGTTCGTTCGAAGAGCTCGGGGCTGAAGCCCCTCCCACCACAGCGCTGCGGATGCTGTCGAGTCAGGTAGCCGGTGCCTTGTGGGAGGGACTTCAGTCCCGATGGATCAAGCGCAGATCTCGGGACTCTGAAGCCCTTCCCGCGAGCGCGGCTCAGGACGCGCCGATCACGCCGAGCCGACGACCGACCTTGACGAACGCCGCGACGAGCCGGTCGATCTGCTCGGTCGTGTGCGCGGCGCTCATCTGCGTGCGGATGCGCGCCTGGCCCTGCGGCACGACCGGATAGAAGAATCCGATCACGTAGATGCCTTCCTCCAGCAGCTCGGCCGCGAAGCGCTGCGCGAGCTTCGCATCGTGCAGCATCACGGGCGCGATCGGATGCGTGCCGGGCCGGATCTCGAACCCGGCTTCGACGATGCGCTTGCGGAAATACGCTGCGTTCGCATTGACGCGCTCGCGCAGTTCCCCGCTCGAAGACAGCAGTTCGAACACCTTGATCGACGCCGCCACGAGCGGCGGCGGCAGCGTGTTGGAGAACAGGTACGGGCGCGAGCGCTGGCGCAGCAGGTCGATGATCGCCTGGCGCCCGGTGGTGAAGCCGCCGGAGCCGCCGCCGAGCGCCTTGCCGAGCGTCGAGGTGAACACGTCGACCTCGCCCATCACGCCGTGCAGTTCGGCCGAGCCGCGCCCGGTCGGGCCGACGAATCCGGTCGCGTGGGAATCGTCGACCATCAGCAGCGCGTCGTACTTCTTCTTGAGCGCGACGATGCGATCGAGCCTGGCGATGTAGCCATCCATCGAGAACACGCCGTCGGTCGCGATCAGGCGCGTGCGCTTGCCCTGCGTCTCGGCGAGGTGGCGCTCGAGCTCGTCCATGTCGCCATTCGCGTAACGGCGACGCTCGGCCTTGCACAGGCGGATGCCGTCGATGATCGAAGCATGGTTGAGCGCGTCGGAGATGACCGCATCCTCTTCGCCGAGCAGCGTCTCGAACAGGCCGCCGTTCGCGTCGAAGCAACTCGTGTAGAGGATCGTGTCGTCGGTGCCGAAGTAGCGCGAGATCGTCGCCTCGAGTTGCTTGTGGAGGTCCTGCGTGCCGCAGATGAAGCGCACGCTCGCGAGCCCGAATCCATGCGTGTCGAGCGCGTGCTTGGCGGCTGCGATCACGTCCGGATGGTCAGCGAGCCCGAGGTAGTTGTTGGCGCAGAAGTTCAGCACCTCGCGCCCGTCGTCGGTGCGGATCGCGGCCGATTGCGGCGTGGTGATCACGCGCTCGGTCTTGTACAGGCCCTGTTCGCGGATCGACGCGAGTTCACCCTCGATGCGCTGGCGTTCTGCAGGATTCATGGGGATGTTCCGGGCTGCGGGTGCGCCATTGTCGTCGATCGGCGCGCGGCGCGGAAACCCGGGCGCGTGCCCTTGCAGGGCCGGACCCGCGCGACTACGCTCGCCGAGCGGCGCGACTGCGCGACGCATCCACCGGGGAGGGGAAGGGTGATGATCATCAAGCGGATCGGGGTGGTGAAGGCCGGCGTGATCCAGGCCTGCGTGATGGCGCTGTTCGGCCTGCTCGCGGGGCTCTTCATGCTGCTGTTCGGGTCGATGGCAGGGGGACTCATGGGCGCAGCCGGCGGCGAAGGCGCCACCGGGCTCGGGCTCGGCATGATCGGCGGCATCGGGGCGGTGATCTTCTTCCCGATCATGTACGGCATATTCGGATTCATCGCGGGCGTGATCGGAGCCGCGATCTACAACCTCGTGGCACGCTACGTCGGCGGCCTCGAGCTCGACGTCGAATGACGCTGTGTCCGCGCGCAGCGGCTCGGTCCGGTGCATGCGGGCGGCCACGCTCGAGCACCGACGTTCCGCTGCGCAGCGGCGCCGCCGTCCACGCGCGTCGGCGCGCTGAAGCGATCGCCCCACGACTGGAGTCCTGCCGGATGCGCACCGTGTTCCTGTCCGTCGCGTTCGCCGTGGCTTTCGCCCCGGGCGCATTCGCCGCGCCTGCGCGCGCGCCCGAGGCCTACCTCGCGACGATCATCGACGACGCGCCGCCGCCGCTGCCGCGCGGCCTCGCGCCATCGGAACGCGTGCCATTGCCGCAGCGCCCGCGCGGCGCCGCGCCTCCGGGAGGCCCGCTGCGTGCGATCGCCGAATACGAAGGCAACGCGGGCATCATGATCCGCTGGGGCAACTTCAATGCGTTGCACACGTCCATGGTGGTGCCGCTGACGACGGCCGATCCGCCGTCGGACGTCTGGGTCGTCGTCGACGGGGCGGCGCAGGAGAACTCGGCGCGCAACGTCCTGCAGGGGGGCGGCGCCGACCTCGCGCACGTGCATTTCGTGATCGCGGCGTCCGACAGCGTCTGGATCCGCGACTATGGTCCGCGCTTCGTGCAGCACCGCGGCACGCGTGCGATCGTCGACCACGCGTACAACCGCCCGCGCCCCAACGACGACCTCGTGCCGTTCGCGGTCGCGGGGCAGTGGGACGAGCCGATCTTCGAGATCCCGCTCGTGCACGGTGGCGGCAATTTCCACCTGTTCCGCAATCGCGATGCGTTCATGACGCGACTGATCTCGAACGAGAACCCGGGCGTGGGCGAGCCGGAGATCCTCGCGGATTTCCGCGCGTGGGAAGGGCTCGAGGTCACGTTGTTCGATCCGTTCCCGGCGAGCTACGACTCGACCCAGCACATCGACATGTGGATGCTGCCGCTCGCGGACCACAAGGTGCTGATCGGCGAGTACGACGCGGCCCAGGGCGGCGGCGTCCCGAAAACCGTGACCGATGCCGCCGCGCTCGAACTCGCGGGCCGCGGCTACGCCGTGTACCGCACGCCCGGCTGGCGTGCTTCGGGAACGCATTTCACCTACACGAATTCGGTCATCGTGAACAACGTCGTGCTGATCTGCCGTTTCGATGGCTATTCGAGCCAGAACGCCGCGGCGCTCGCGACCTACGAGGCGGCGCTCCCCGATCACGTGATCGTGCCGGTCGATTGCAGCGACATCATCTGGATGTCCGGCGCGATCCATTGCATCGTGATGCACGTGCCCGACCTGCTGTTCCGCGACGACGCCGACGACCCGATCCTGTAGGAGCGCATCCGGTGGGCGGTGCGCGGTGATCCGGTGTCTTCGCACGAACGGTTTCCAGCGCGGATCGCCCACCGGGCGAGCTCCCGAGGCGCGAAGAGGCGAGCGCCGCCGCGCTGCGCTCAGCCTTGCGAGTGCGCGCCGTAGCTGCGCAGGCGCTCGTAGCGTCGTTCGAGCAGCGTGTCGGCGTCGATGTCGGCGAGCTCGTCGAGCTGATTCAGCAGAACGGCTTTCAGCCGCACGGCCATTCCGCGCGGGTTTCGATGCGCGCCGCCAAGCGGCTCGCGCACGATCTTGTCGACGAGGCCGAGTTCCTTGAGTCGCGGGGCGGTCATGCCGAGTGCTTCGGCCGCATCCTTCGCGCGCTCGGCGGTCTTCCAGAGGATCGAGGCGCAGCCTTCGGGCGTGATCACCGAGTAGGTGCTGTACTCGAGCATGTTGGTCACGTCGCCGACGCCGATCGCGAGCGCACCGCCGGAGCCGCCTTCGCCGACGACGGTGCAGACGATCGGCACGCGCAGCCGCGCCATCTCGAGCAGGTTGCGCGCGATCGCCTCGCTCTGGCCGCGCTCCTCCGCGCCGACGCCGGGGTACGCGCCCGGCGTGTCGATGAAGGTCAGGATCGGCAGCCCGAAGCGCTCGGCCATCTGCATCAGGCGCAGCGCCTTGCGGTAGCCCTCGGGACGCGGCATGCCGAAGTTGCGGCGGACCTTGGAGCGGGTGTCGCGACCCTTCTGGTGGCCGATCACCATGACGCTGCGTCCATCGATGCGCGCGAGGCCGCCGACGATCGCGGCGTCGTCCGCATAGGTGCGGTCGCCCGCGAGCTCGTGGAACTCCTCGCTGATCACGCCGAGGTAGTCGAGCGTGTAGGGCCGGGCCGGATGGCGTGAAAGCTGCGCGACCTGCCATGGCGTGAGGGCGCGGAAGATCTCGGCCGTCTTGGTCTTGAGCTTGCCCTGCAGCGTCCGGACCTCGTCCTCGATGTTGAACGCCTGGCCATGGCTCGCATGGCGCAGTTCCTGGATCTTCGCGTCCAGTTCTGCGATCGGCTGTTCGAAATCGAGGAAGTTCGGGTTCATTCGCGACCGTTCGCGCCCGCGGGGGCGGCGCAAAGAGGCGAAGTATAGCGGCTCGGGCAGGGCGGGTCAGGCGCGGCTGGCCGCGCGACGCCGCGTGCCGCGTCAGTCCAGGGCCATGCCGAAACGCCCGGGGCGGGGCTGCCACCGATCGAGGATGTCGGCCGACACCAGCAATCGGTGCGCGCGACCGATCAGCCGTTCGCGCGGGACCGGGCCGATGTAGCGCGAGTCCTCGCTGTTGTCGCGATTGTCCCCGAGCATGAAGTAGCGATCGGCCGCGAGCGTGATCGGTCCGAAATCGCGACGTGCGGCGCGCGGCAGGAACTGCACCTCGCGCGCGTCGCCGGCGCTGCGCTCCGTCGCGCGCACCGCCGCTGCGACGCGTCCGCCGCCGAGCGGTTCGTCGATGACGCGCGGCTGCGCGTACGTCGACGCCACGCCGTTGACGTGCAGCACGTCGTCGCGCACCTCGACCGTGTCGCCCGGGACCGCGACGATGCGCTTGATCAGGCGCGTGCCGTCGCGCGGCGAGGAGAACGTGACGATGTCGCCGCGGTGCGGATCGCCGAGGTGCAGCAGGCGGATGTCGGTCAGCGGCAGCTTGAGGTCGTAGGCGAGCCGATCCACGAGCACCACGTCGCCCTCGAGGATCGTGGGGCGCATCGAAGCAGTCGGCACCGGGTTCCAGTCCGCCACCGCGGTGCGGAACACGCCGAGGCAGACGAGGAAGGCGAACAGCGTGCGGTGAGCCTTCGACCATTTCCGCATCGGCGTGCTCCTGGGCGGGGGTACCGCATGGACCCGTCCACGCGCCGCGAGTTCCGCGGCCATGGCCTGCCGGCGAACCGGCGCCGCGATGTCAGCGCAGGGTCCAGACGACGTTCACGCCGACCGAGCGCTCCTGCCCGAACGTCGAGAGCTCGTCGGCGGTCGCGTAGTAGTCCTCGTCGAACAGGTTGCGCACGTAGAACTGCAGGTCGAGCGATGGATGGAGGCGGTAGCGCAGGTCCGCATCGACGAGGTCGACCGCATCGCGCCCGACTTCCTCGAAGCCCGGGCGGTCCATCTTCCAGCGATGGCTGTAGCGCGCGCCGATCGTGAAGTCGGAGAAGTCGTACTTCGCCTCGAGCTCGGCCGTGACCGGCGGGATGCCGTAGAGCGGGTCGCCGGTCAGCGTGTCTTCGCCGCGCACGAGCGCGAGGCTGCCACGCAACGCGAGGCCGTCGAGCGGCGTCCAGCCGAGCGCCGCCTCCGCGCCCCAGAGTTCGGCCTCGCCGACGTTCGCGTAGCCGTTGACGTCGGGCGCGAGGTCGATGAGCTGGATCAGGTCGTCGACGTCGTTGCGCCAGACATGCACCTCGGTGCCCCAGTCGCCCGCATGCCAGGCGTAGCCGAGGTCGACGCCGAGCGAATGCTCGGACGCGAGGTCGGGATTGCCGACCACCTCGCCCTGCGCGGTCACGCCGCTGTAGAAGCGCTCTTCGAGTGTCGCGAAGCGGTAGCCCGACGACAGGCTCAGGGTCCAGCGACTCGCATCCGTCGGCGTCCACACCGCGCCCGCGGAGAACGCGCTGTCGGAGTCATCGAGCGTCGCCGCTTCGTGGTCCTGGTCGATCGTGGACCAGCGTCCGCCGAATTCCAGCGCCCACTGCGGCGCGAGCTGCCAATCGCCGATCGCGAACGCGGACCAGCCGTCCTCGCTCGCGTTGTAGAGGCTGTACTCGCGGTTGTTGACCGAGCCGGACGCGTCGTACGCGGTGACGTCCTTGCGTCCGAGGTACTCGAGTCCGATGTTGGTGCTCACGGCGCCGAGTTCGAACGTCTGCTGCACGGTCGCGCCGATGTCCAGGCTCTGCACCGCGGCGAACGTGTCGGGCGAACCCGGACGCTGGTTCCAGGTGCCGAGGTACTGGTCGTGCGCGTGCACGCTCGCCTCGAAGCCGCCCTCGTGGCGCACGCGCAGGCGGCCGAGCGTGTGCGTGTCTTCGGGATAGGTGGTGTCGCGCGTCGGATAGCGGCTGTTGGACTTGCCGATGTTCTCGGTGCGCGACGGGATCAGCAGGCCATCGAGATCGAACTCGCCGAGCCGGCTGCGGAACTGCAGCGTCGCGCTCTCGCGTTCGAAGCTCGTGTTGAGCGGCACGCCGTCGGCGGATTCGCTGTCGCCGGCGCGATGGCGCGCGACGCCGATCGACACGTGTTCGGAGCCGATGCCGGCGGCGAGCATGGTTTCATCGCCGCCCGTCGCGTAGCCGGCCGACACGAACGGCGCATCGAACCAGCGCGGCTCGATCGAGATCGCGCCGCCGAGCGCACCGGGGCCGTAATGCACGACGGCGGGGCCGCGCGTGACGCTGAGGTCGCCGAGCAGCGCCGGTTCGACGAACGCGACGGGCACGCCCGCGCGCCGCTGCGCGGTCACCGGCATGCCGCCGACGAGGATCAGGATGCCGTTGGCGCCGCTGCCGCGGATCGAGAACGTCTCGAACAGGCCGTTCTGACCGGTCGCACCGACGCCTGGCACGCGCGTGATGAGGTCCTGGAAATCCTGCGGCGCGGCGATCGCGTCCTGGTACGTCAGGGTTTCGGTCGCGAGCGCGGAGGGCCAGTCGGCCGCGGTGCCCTTCGCGGTCACGGTCACCGCTTCGCCGACCCAGGTCGAGCCGCCGTCGGGGGCGGCGTCGGGCGACGCGGCATCGACGGCGGCCTCCGCCTCGGGATCGGCACCGGCGTCGGCCGCATGCACGGGGACCGCGGCGCAGGCCGCGACGGAAAGGACGGCAGCGATCGCGCTGCGCAGCAAGGTCGGCGTCACGTGGTGTTCCCCGGGGCGGAGCGCCGCAAGAGGCGGCGCAAACCCCAGAGTCTAGGCAAGTCCGTCCGCTGCATGATCCGTCCACGGGCGGACCCGGCATGAGCCGATCGGCCGAATCGCGAGCGCCGCCACGGATGTCGCGGCTCAGCCGAACACGATCTCGGCGGACACCACGCCTTCGAGCGAGCGCAGGCTGTCGCGCAACGCGGGACTTGCGCGCACGCGCCAGTCCGCCCCGAGTTCGAGTTCGGCGCGACCGCGGGCGTTGTGATAGACGAGCCGCACCGCCGTGTTGCCGCCACGGTGTCCGGCGAGTGCGCCGTGCAGGCGCGCGACGAACGCGTCGTCGACGCCGTTCAGCCGCAGCCGCACGAGGCGCGCGCGACGCTCGCAGGCCGCCTCGATCGTCGACACCTGCTGCACGCGCAACTGGAAGCCGCCCGAGAAGTCGTCGAGTCCCAGTCCGCCTTCGAACACGAGGATCGCATCGCGCGTGAGCAGCGGGCCGTACTCGATCCAGGTCTCGCGGTAGAGCACCGCCTCGAACCGGCCGGAGCCATCCTCGACGGTGACGAATGCGCGGTTGTCGCCCTGCTTGCGCAACGCAACCACCGATCCGGCCAGCGCGAACGACTGCATGTCCGCGAAGCGCTGCCGGCCCTCGCGTGCGGGTGGCTTGTAGTGCTTGTCGATGTCGCCGATCGCGCAGGTCGTGACCGGCGTCAACAGGTCGCGCCACGCATCGGTCGGATGGCCGGAGAGATAGTGTCCGAGCGTGTCGCGTTCACCCGCGAGGCGCTGCGCGATCGGCCATTCGTCCACCTGCGGCAGCGCGAGCGTCGATGCGGCGGTCGGCATGGCCGCGCCGAACATGTCGTTCTGCCCGGCCTGCGCATCGCGTGCCTGCTGCTCGGCCGCGCGCATCGCCTCGGGCAGTTGCGCCATCAGGCTCGCGCGATTCGGTGCGAGCGCATCGAGCGAGCCGGACAGGATCAGCGCCTCGAACACGCGCTTGTTGAGGCGCGTCGGATCCACGCGCCGGCAGAAGTCCGCGAGGTCGGTGAACGCGCCGTCGCGCCGCGCGTCGACGATGTTCTCGACCGCACCACGGCCCACGCCCTTGACCGCACCGAGGCCGTAGCGGATCGTCTTCGCGTCGGTCGCCTCGAACATGTAGATGGACGCGTTGATCGCGGGCGGCAGCACCTCGAGTCCGAGCGCGCGCGCCTCGCCGAGGAAGTTGACGACCTTGTCGGTGCTGTCCATGTCCGAGGACAGTACCGCGGCCATGAAGTGCGCCGGGTGGTGCGCCTTGAGCCACGCGGTCTGGTACGAGACCAGCGCGTACGCGGCCGCGTGCGACTTGTTGAAGCCGTAGCCCGCGAACTTCTCCATCAGGTCGAACACCGCGTCGGCCTTCGCCTCGCTGACGCCGTTCTTCGCGGCGCCGTCGCGGAAGATCGCGCGATGGCGGGCCATTTCCTCGGCCTTCTTCTTGCCCATCGCGCGACGCAGCAGGTCGGCGCCGCCGAAGGTGTAGCCTCCGACGATCTGCGCCATCTGCATGACCTGTTCCTGGTAGACCATGATGCCGTAGGTCTCTTTCAGGACGGGTTCGACGCGCGGATCGGGATACTCGATCGGCTCGCGCCCGAGCTTGCGCGCGCAGAAACTCGGGATCAGGTCCATCGGACCCGGCCGGTACAGCGCGCCGAGCGCGATGATGTCCTCGAAGCGGTCGGGCCTGGCGTCCTTGAGCGCGCCCTGCATGCCGCGCGACTCGAACTGGAACACGGCGACCGTGCGCGCCTTCTTGAGCAGGTCGAACACCGCCGGGTCATCCAGCGGTATCGCCATGATGTCCAGCGCGGCTTCGGCGTCGACCATTCCCGATTCCCGATTCCCCATTCCCGGCTTTCGGGAGTTGATCGCCTTGACCGCCCAGTCGATGATCGTGAGCGTGCGCAGGCCGAGGAAGTCGAACTTGACGAGGCCGACGGCCTCGACGTCGTCCTTGTCGTACTGCGTGACGACGCCGTCGCCGCCTTCGGAGTAGAGCGGCGCGTATTCGTGCAGCGGGCCCGGCGCGATCACGACGCCGCCCGCATGCTTGCCCGCGTTGCGCGTGAGGTCCTCGAGCTTGAGCGCGAGGTCGACGAGTTCGCGTGCTTCGTCGTCGGTGTCGTAGAGCGTGCGGAATTCGGCGACGACGCGATCGGGTTCGCGCCGCGCCTTCTCCGAGCGGCCGAGCGCGTCCTCGAGCGAAAGGTCGAGCGGCATCTTCGGCAGCAGCTTCGCGATGCGATCGACCTGGCCGTACGGCATGCCGAGCACGCGACCGGTGTCGCGCAGCACCGCCTTGGCCGCCATCGTGCCGTAGGTGATGATCTGGCTGACGCGATCGCGCCCGTACGTGCGACTCACGTAGTCGATCACGCGGTCGCGCTTGTCCATGCAGAAGTCGACGTCGAAGTCCGGCATCGACACGCGTTCGGGATTGAGGAAGCGCTCGAACAGCAGGCCGTAGCGCAAGGGATCGAGGTCGGTGATGCCGAGCGCGTACGCCACCAGCGAGCCCGCGCCGGATCCGCGGCCGGGGCCCACCGGGATGTCGTTGGACTTCGCCCAGTTGATGAAGTCGGCGACGATCAGGAAGTAGCCCGGAAAGCCCATCTGCATGATCACGTCGAGCTCGGTGTCGAGCCGCCGCACGTAGTCCTCGCGCACGAACCCGGGCGCAGGCGCGTGCGCGGCGAGCCGGCGCGCGAGCCCGGCGTGCGATTGCGCGCGGATGTGGCTGTCGAGCGTATGCCCCGCGGGTACCGGGAAATCCGGCAGGTGGTAGGTGCCGAACTCGAGTTCGAAGTTGCAGCGCTTGGCGAGCTCGACCGTGTTCTCGAGCAGTTCGGGCAGGTCCTCGAACACCTCGGCCATCTCGCGCGGCGACTTCAGGTACTGCTCGGGCGTGTACTCGCGAGGGCGCTTCGGATCGGCGAGCACGCGGCCCGCATGGATGCACACGCGCGCCTCGTGTGCCTCGAAATCCTCGCGCGCGAGGAAGCGCACGTCGTTGGAGGCGAGCAGCGGCAGGTCCAGCAGCGCGCCGAGTTCGAGCGCGGCGGCGAGGAACGCATCCTCCTGCGGCCGGCGCACGCGCGTGACTTCGAGGTAGTAGCGGTCGGCGAAGCGCGCGCTCCACCAGCGCGCGCGCGCGCGCGCCGCATCGTCGCGCCCGGCCAGCAGCAGGCGGCCGACGTCGCTGTCCTGTCCGGCGAGCACCACCAATCCTTCGTGCGCGTCCTCGAACCAGGCCGGATCGACGAGTGCATGGTCGCCATGGCGGTTCTCCGCGTACGCGCGCGAGAGCAGTCGCGAGAGATTGAGGTAGCCACGCCGGTCCTGGCACAGGACGACGAGCCTCTGCGGCCGCCCGCGCTCCTCGGGATCTGCGAGCCAGAGGTCGCAACCCGCGATCGGCTTCACACCCGCTGCCTCCGCGGCCTTCTGGAATTTGACCAGCGCGAACAGGTTCGCCTGGTCCGTCAGCGCGACCGCGGGCATGTCGCCGCGCGCGCACGCCTCCACCAGCTCGCCGACGCGGATCGTCGAGTCGGTCAGCGAGAACTCGCTGTGCACGTGGAGATGGACGAAACCGGGGGGCATGGACACGGCGCACGCGGGGGCAGGCCAGCGTAGTGGCTGCCTCCGCCAGCGGCAAGGTGGAAGGGCAGGCAGGGGAGACGGCGAGGGCCGGCGGCGCGGCGCGTTCCTCGTCCATCGCGGTCGGCGGGTGACTTGCGGCGTCGCGCGTAGAGCTCGGGGCTGAAGCCCCTCCCGCGACGGCCAAGCCAGCGTCAGAACAGTTCGGGCGCGACGAGGCGCCGCACGGGCTCGAAGCCGCGTCGATGGATCGGGCAGGGACCGAGTTGCTCGAGCGCGGCGAAGTGTTCCGGAGTCGGATAGCCCTTGTGCCGCGCGAAGCCGTAGCCCGGGTGCAGCAGGTCGAGTTCGCGCATGATGCGGTCGCGCTCGGTCTTGGCGAGGATCGATGCGGCGCTGATCGCGGGTTCGCTCGCGTCGCCGCCGATCACCGCGCGCGCGGCGCACGGCAGCGACTTCGGCAGGCGGTTGCCGTCGACGAGCGCGAGCGCGGGCACCGGCGCGAGCGCGGCGAGCGCGCGCGCCATGCCCGCGAGCGTGGCCCCGAGGATGTTCAGCAACTCGATCTCGTCGGTGTCGACGACCACGACCGACCATGCGATCGCGCGCTCGCGGATGCGCGGCGCGAGGCGCTCGCGCTGTTCCTCGCAGAGCACCTTCGAATCGGCGAGGCCGCGCACGCGCCGGCGCGGGTCGAGGATCACGGCGGCGACGACCACCGGTCCGGCCAGCGGGCCGCGACCGGCCTCGTCGACGCCGGCGACGTGGCCGGGGATCGCGCGTGCGTGCTGTGGCTTCATTCGCGCAGGCCGTCGAGTTCGCGGAAGATGTGGTCGTGATAGGACGCGACCATCTTCGCATCCTTGCAGTCCAGATAGCGACCCTTGCAGCGTTCGCGCAGCAGCGTGTTGGCCTGGTAGAACGCATCCTTCGGCACGCCCGCGACGTCGAGCACGATCGATCCGAGGAATGCGATGTCGAGCGCCGGATAGTCGAACGCGCGGCGCACCCGGAAGTTCGCCTTCACCATGTAGTAGGTGACCCAGTTCGAGGTGCGCTCGAGCAGCTTCGGCACCACCTTGTCGAGGCGGTTGATCGCGCCGTCGAACGAGGGCTGGTGGTCGCCGAAGTGCGCGAGCACCGTTGGCTGCTCGCGATCGAGCAGCATCTTTTCGAGTCGCGACAGGGCGGTATCGGACTGCTGCAGCCGTTCGAGGTAGTTGCCGAGGTTGAGGTTCAGCCATTCGTCGAGCTTCTTCGGCCGGAAGCGGCCCGCGAACAGCGGCCGGTCGAACGGCGGCGGCAGCTCGGCCAGCGGCACCATGTGCGGTCCGTGCTGGTGCAGCGTCAGCATGAACACGAATAGCGGCGTGTCCGGATGCATGCGCTTTTCGTCCGCGTAGACGCGTTCGAACACATCGACGAGGTCCGCGTCGCGGCTGCCCCAGCCGAGGCCGTAGTCGGTGCCGTCGTAGAACGCATCGAAGCCGTAGTAGTCGTAGGCGTTGCGCGCATTGAGGAAGTCGCCGGTCATCGGATAGAGCGCGATCGCGCGGTAGCCCGCCGCCTGGAACACGCGCGGAAGCGTGTGGCGTACGCGTGGCGCGAGGTTGTACGGCGCATATAGCCCGGCGTTGCCGAACAGGTTGTGCGCGAGGCCGGTCAGCAGCGAGAACTCGCTGGTCCAGGTACCGCCGCCGAAGGTGTGCACCGACAGCAGCCCGTGCGCACGCGTGCGCCGGTCGGGCCTGAACATCGCGCGCCGGCAGGCCGGAATGTCGCAGGCCTTCAGGATGCGCGGATCGAGCGTGCTTTCCTCGAGCACGACCACGACGTCGGGCGACGTCGGTGGCGCCTGCAGCGGGCGATCGAGCGTCCAGCGGATGCCGCGGTCGAGGTCGGCCGGCGCGACCGGCTCGATGATCTCGGTGTCGTTGAACGAGGTGAAGAAGTTGGTGATGAAGCTGCGGTCGTTGACGGTGATCCACATCGGCTTGTTGAACACCGCGTGGAACGGACCGCGCGGATGCAGGCTCGCCGCCAGCAGCATCATGGCCGCGAGCGTGCCGAAACCGCGCAGCAGCGCGCGCTCGCCACGTGCGCGTCCGGCCAGGCGCGCGCGCGGTTCGCGCAGCCACGCGATGACCAGCAGCAGCGGAATCAGCACCAGCACGCCGATGCAGGTCGCGAGCAGCGCGGGGTAGTGCGAGATCACCTCGACCGTGTCGACGGTCAGGAAGTACTCGAGGTCCGGTGCGAGCAGCGGCGTCATCAGGTAGGCGAACTTGATTCGTCCGGCCAGTTCGATCGTGCCGAACACGACCGCGACCAGCAGCAGCGAAAACGCGGGCCGCGCGCTCGCGAACAGGAGCCCGGCGAGGGCGATCGTCGCGAGCGTCGCCGCAAACAGGCGTTCGGCCGCGGTGTTCTCGGCGAGCGGTCCGAATGCGACCAGCGCCGCGAACGCGACCAGCGCGAACAGTCGCAATGCGATCGCGCCGCGGTGGCGGGCGGGGCGCGTCGCGGTCATGGCCGGTCCAGGGCGCGCGTGCGGCGCGGGCTGGCCGGCGCGCTCACGCGCCGGGCGCCGCGAGGTAGTCGGCGATCGCCGCGGCGGCGCTCGCGCTCGCGTCGCGACGCAACGCGAGGTGCAGGCGCCGATACTCCGCGAGCAGCGCGGTATCGGCTGCGCGCGCCTGCAGCAGTGGCGCGAGCGCGTGCGCGAGCGCGTCCGGGGTGCAGTCGTCCTGCATCAGCTCGGGCGCGATGTCGCGTCCCGCGAGCACGTTCGGCAGCGCGTAGCGGCCGACCTTGAGCAGGCCGAGTCCCTTGACGATGCGATGGGTCATCGGCGCGATGCGATAGGCGACCACCATCGGGCGTTTCGCGAGCATCGCCTCGAGCGTCGCGGTGCCGGACGCGAGCAGCACCGCGTCGGCCGCGACCATCGCGAGTTGCGAGAGCGGGCGACGTTGCGGATCGGAGACACCCGACTCCGTGGACAGCAGCAGCATCGCCGGCTGCGCATCGGCGGGCTCCGCGTCGGACCCGCGCAGGTCGCGCGTCGGCATGCCGGCTTCGCGCGCGATCGCCTCGAAGGCGTGGCGGCAATCGGCATTCGCCATCGGCGCGACGATGCGCAGGCGTGGTACGCGCTCCATGAGCAGTCTCGCCGCGTCGATGAAATCGCGGCCGAGCCGCGCGATCTCGCCGAGCCGGCTGCCCGGGAGCAGCGCGAGCACCGGCACGTCCATCGGCAGGCCGATCGCCGCCCGCGCCGCATGCTGGTCGGGCTCGAGCGGCATCGCGTCGGCGAGCGGATGGCCGACGAAGCGCGCGTCGACGCCGTGCCGCGCATAGATCGGCGGCTCCATCGGGAACAGGCACAGCACGCGTCCGGCGCTGCGCCCGATCTTCGCGGCGCGCTTCTCGCGCCAGGCCCAGATCGACGGACTCACGTAGTGGACGGTGCGCAGCCCGTTCGCGCGCAGGCGCCGTTCGAGGCCAATGTTGAAGTCGGGTGCATCGATGCCGATGAACGCGTCGGGCCGAGACGCGAGCGTGCGGCGCGCGACGTCGCGCCGGATCGCGAGGAGTTCGGGCAGGTGGCGCAACACTTCGACGAGTCCCATGACCGACAGCTTGCCGATCGGATGCCAGCTCTCCAGCCCCGCCGCGATCATGCGCGGCCCGCCGATCCCCGCGAAGCGCGCAGCCGGATACCTCGCCCGCAACGCATCGAGGAGATCCGCGCCGAGCAGGTCGCCGGAGGCTTCGCCCGCGACGAGCACGAAGAGCGGAGATTCGGGAATGGGGAATGGGGAATGGTCAGAAGCCATCACGTCGCGCCCGCGGGTCGCACATGCCATTGTCCCGGGCCAGCGAACGCAAAGCGGCGAAAGTGATCTGGACCATTCCCTATCCCCTCTTCCCCATTCGCGGCTCTCACCGCGCCAACGATCGCTCGCTGCGGTCGATGAAGGCGAGCATGTCGGCGACGTCCGCATTCGTGATCGCCTGTTCGGCGAGCTGCGCGCGGGCCTGTTCGAGTGGCGCACCGGACATGTAGAGCGTGCGGTAGGCGCGCCTGATCGCGGCGATGCGGGTCGCGTCGAAGCCGCGCCGCTTGAGGCCTTCGCTGTTGATGCCGCGCGGGCGCGCGTAGCCGCCGCCGACGATCACGAACGGCGGCACGTCGCTGTTTACGAGGCTGCCCATGCCGCAGAACGCGTGCGCGCCGACCTTGCAGAACTGGTGGATGCCGGTGAAGCCGCCGAGGATCACGTGGTCGCCGACCTCGACGTGGCCGGCCAGCGTCGCGTTGTTGGCGAACACGACATGGTCGCCGACACGGCAGTCGTGCGCGACGTGCACGTAGGCCATGATCCAGTTGTCGTTGCCGATGCGGGTGGCGCCGCCACCCTCGCCGGTGCCGCGATTGAAGGTGGTGAATTCGCGGATCACGTTGCGATCGCCGATCACGAGCTCGCTGCGCTCGCCGCGGAATTTCTTGTCCTGCGGTTCCGCGCCGAGCGAGGCGAACTGGAAGATGCGGTTGTCGCGGCCGATGCGCGTCGCGCCCTCGATCACGACGTGCGGGCCGATCGTCGTGCGGTCGCCGATCTCGACCTCGGGGCCGATCACGCTGTACGCACCGATGCTGACGTCGCTGCCGACGCGCGCGGCCGGGTCGACGAGGGCGGTCGGATGGATCATCCGTTCGGAACCTCGGCGCAGAGCATCTCGGCTTCGGCCGCGATCTCGTCGCCGACGAAGGCCTGGCCGTGGAACAGGCTCATGTTGCGCATCGTGCGCTTGTGCGTGATCTCGAGGCGCAGCTGGTCGCCCGGCACGACCGTGCGGCTGAAGCGCGCGTTGTCGACCTTGACGAGGTAGAACACGACGGGTCGGTCGGCGTCATGCGGCACCGACAGCTTGATCATGACGCCGGCGGCCTGCGCCATCGCCTCGATGATCAGCACGCCCGGCATCACCGGATGGCCCGGGAAGTGGCCCTGGAAGAACGGCTCGTTGATCGTGACGTTCTTGATCGCGGTCGCGCGCTTGCCCGGCTCGAACGCGACCACGCGGTCGATCATCAGGAACGGATAGCGATGCGGCAGCATCGCCTGGATCCGCTCCACGTCCACCGGAAGCTGCACCGCCACGCTCGAATCATTCATCGTTCGGTTCCCTTGCAGCGCCGCCGAGGCGACGCACGATCTCGTCCAGGTGCTTGAAACGCGCCGCATTGCGCCGCCATTGCCGGTTCGACTGGATCGGCGTGCCCGACGAGTATTCGCCCGGCTCGCGGATCGAGTGCGTGACCAGGCTCATCGCGGTCACGGTGACGCGATCGGCGATGGTCAAATGACCGAGTATGCCAGCGCTGCCGCCGATCAGGCAGTAGCGCCCGATCGTCGCGCTGCCGGCGACAGCGGAGCAACCTGCGAGTGCGCTGTGCGCGCCGATGCGCACGTTGTGCGCGACCTGGATCTGGTTGTCGAGCCGCACGTCTTCCTCGAGCACCGTGTCGCCGAGCGCGCCGCGGTCGATCGTGGTGTTGGCGCCGATCTCGCAATCATCGCCGACGACGACGCCACCGAGCTGCGGGACCTTGATCCAGTGGTCGCGGTCGAAGGCGAGCCCGAAGCCGTCGGCGCCGAGCACGGCGCCCGGGTGCACGAGCACGCGCGCGCCGAGCTGCACGTCCTGCACCAGGGTCACGCGTGCGACGAGACGCGACTGCGCGCCGACGCGGCAGTCGCGGCCGATGATGCAGTGCGGACCGACCACGGCGCCGTCCTCGACCACCGCGCCGTCCTCGACCACGCAGAACGCGCCCACCTGCGCCTGCGCGGAGACGCGTGCGCCCGGGGAGACCACCGCGCTCGCATGGATGCCGGGCTCGAGCGCCGGCAGGCGTTCGAAGCGCGCAGCGATCTTCGAGAACGCGACGTAGGGATCGCGCGCGACCAGCACCGGCCGCGCGCATGCGGTCGCATCCGACTCGCGCAGCACCACCGCTGCCGCGGCCGTGGCCGCCAGTTGCGCGCGGTAGCGCGGATTGGCGAGGAAGGCGACCTGGGCAGGGCCGGCGTCGCCGAGCGTCGCAACCCCGGTGACCGGCACGCCGGCGTCGGCGCCCCGAAGTTCGAGGCCGTAGCCCGTCGCGAGTTCGCCGAGGGTCGTCGCGGTCGCGCGGCTCACGGCGTCGCGCCCGCGGACTGGCGGCGCAGGCGGTCGAGGATGCGCTCGGTCACGTCGGCCTTGGGACTTGCGTAGACGACCGGGCTCGGCACGATGAGGTCGTAGCCCTGTTCACGCGCGAATTCGACCACCGCCTCGTTGATCTCGCGCCAGCTGCGGTCCAGCTCCTGGTCACTGCGCGTCTTGAGGTCGTTGCGCAGTCCGTCGCGTTTGCGCTTGATCGAGCGGTCGAGTGCGTCGACTTCGCGACGCAACGCGTCGGCATCGCCGGCCGCCGCGGCCGCGAGCCGCGCGCGCAGCTCCTCGGCCCGCTTCTCCTCCGACTGCAGCGCAGCGTCACGCGCAGCGAACTCGCGCTCGAGGCGGGTGCGTCCGCTGACCACCTGCGGTGCGTTGTCGAGCAGGCGCTTCATGTCGACGTAGCCGATGCGGACCGCGGCGTCCTGCGCGAAGGCGGCAGCGGGCAGCATCGCGAGCAGCAGTGCGAGCATGCGTGCCGCCTGGTTGACATGCTGCGTCACCCGAGCCTCCTCGTCACCCGACGCTGCCGGCGGCCCGCCTCGCTCAGAACGTGTTGCCGAACATGAACTGGATCGTCTCGGTGTCGTCGCCGGGCTTCTTGCGCAGCGGCTTGGCGAAGTTGATCACGATCGGACCGACCGGCGCCCGCCACTGGAACGACAGTCCGACCGAGGCGCGCAACTGCTGCGCGTTGAACGTGCGGTACGGACGGCACTCGTCGGTGAAGTTGCAGAGGTTGTTCTTGAACACGTTGCCGACGTCGAAGAACGCCGACATGCGGGTGCTGTCGTTGTTTTCCTTGACGAACGGCGTCGGGAAGATCACCTCGGCCGAGAGCACGGTCTTCAGCGCGCCACCGAGCGGCAGGCGGCAGTTCTTGTCGGTCGCCGGGCAGGTGATCGGATTGGAGAGCGCGAACGGGCCCAGCGTGTTGTCACGGTAGCCGCGCACGTCGGACACGCCGCCCGCGTAGAAGTTCTCGAAGAACGGCAGCCCGCCGATGTTCGCACGGTAACGCGGGTGGTCGGGCGACAGCACGCTTTCGGGGTCTTTGTAGGTGTCGCCGTAGCCGAGCGTGAGGTGCCCGTAGAACGTCAGCTTGTCGGTGATGCGCAGGTACTGCGCATAGCTGTAGTTGATCTTGTAGTACTCGACGGTCGAACCCGGCAGCGTGACCTCGAGCGACGCGGTCTGCAGCGAGCCGCGGGTCGGGTTCCAGTAGCGGTTGCGCGTGTCATGCGCCCACGAAAAGCTGCTGTTGACGGTATGGAAGGTCCGGTGGCCGAGGTTGTCGATGTAGTCGATGATGCTCTGCGGCGTGTAGAAGCTCGGCACGATGCCGGTGCGGCTGTAGCCGACCTGCGCATTGATCGTGTCCGACTCCGTGATCGGGAAGCCGAGGTAGATGTTGAACGCGTCGGTATTGCTGTAGTAGCTCGCGAGGTTCTGCTCGCCGGTGTCGAGTTCGGTGTGCTGCAGGTCGTAGCCGATGCCGATGCCGTCGTCGGTCAGGTAGGGCTCGTAGTACGACAGCTGGTAGCGCTCGATGAAGCTGCTGCGCTGCGCGGTCAGCCCGATGCGGTCGCCGCTGCCGAAGAAGTTGTTCTGGCTCACGCTGACGCTCGCGATGAGGCCCTGGACCTGCGAATAGCCGAGGCCGAACGTGAACTGGCCGGAGTTGGTTTCCTCCACGGTGACCGCGAGGTCGACCTGGTCCTCGGTGCCGGCGACCGCCGGTGTCTCGATCTCGACCTTGCTGAAATAGCCGAGACGCTGCAGGCGGATCTTGGAACGGTCGATCGCGGCCTGCGAGTACCATGAGCCTTCGAGCTGGCGCATTTCGCGGCGCAGCACCTGGTCCTCGGTGCGCAGGTTGCCCTTGAACACGATCTTGCGCACGTATACCCGCTTGCCCGGGTTGACGAAGAAGTTCAGCGCGACCTGGCGCTTTTCCTTGTCGATCGTCGGCAGCGGCTGCACGTCGGCGAACGCATAGCCGATGTTGGAAAGCGTCGACACCATCTGGTCGATCGATTCCTCGATGCGCGCGCGCGAGAACACGTCGCCCGGCTTGAGGCGCACCATCGCGCGCAGGTCGTCCTCCTTGACGATCAGCGCGCCGGTGAGCTGGATGTCGCTGATCGTGTAGACCTCGCCCTCGGTGATGTTCGCGCTCACGTACATGCGGCGCTTGTCGGGACTGATGCTGACCTGGGTCGAATCGACGCTGAAGTCGGCGTAGCCTCGGTCCATGTAGTAGGACTGCAGCTTCTCGAGGTCGCCCGAGAGCTTCTCGCGCGAGTACTGGTCGTTTTTGCTGTACCAGGAGGTCCAGTTCGACGTGCTCGATTCGAAATCGTCCTGGATCTCGCGGTCCGGGAACGTCGCGTTGCCGACCACGTTGATGTGCTTGATGCGCGCGGCCTTGCCTTCGGCGACATTGATCGCGATCTCGACGCGATTGCGGTCGAGGTTGACCTTCGAGGTCTTGACCGAGACGTTGTACTTGCCGCGGTTGTAGTACTGGCGGATCAGTTCGCTCTGCACCTCGCTCAGCGCGAGCGGGTTGAACGACTCGCCCTCGGAGAGGCCGATGCCCTTGAGGCCCTTGCGCAGGTCTTCTTCCTGGATGTCCTTGTTGCCGCGGATCACGATCTTGCTGATCTGCGGGCGCTCCTTGACGGTCACGACGAGGATGTCGCCCTGGCGCGCGAGCTGCACGTCGCTGAAGAAGCCGGTCTTGTACAGCGCGCGGATCGCCTGGTCGGCGCGCGAGGTGTCGATCGGATCGCCTTTCTCGACCGGCAGGTAGGTGAACACCGTGCCGGGCGCGATGCGCGACAGCCCCTCGATGCGGATGTCGGAGATCGTGAACGCGTCGAACGCCGAGGCGTCGCGCGCTGCGAAAAAGGCGAGCAGGAACAGTGCGGCGATACGCTTCATCGTCTCTTCCGTCAGGGCATTGTCGGACTCGCGACGGGCGCAGTCGCGGCCTTGTTCGATTCCGGGGCCAGCCTTCGGGTCAGGAAGCGATCCGCAGGATGTCGTTATAGAACGCCAGGCCCATCAAGGCCACCAGCAGGGTCAGGCCGACGTACTGGCCCGCGATCTGCGTGCGCTCGCTGACCGGGCTGCCCTTCACCAGCTCGATAAGGTAATACAGCAGGTGGCCGCCGTCCAAGATCGGGATCGGAAGCAGGTTCAGGATGGCGAGGCTCAGCGAGATGATCGCGAGGAAATTGAGGAACCAGGCCGGCCCGAGCTGGGCCGATGTGTTGGCGACCTGGGCGATCGTGATCACGCCGGACAGGTTCTTCAGCGAGGCCTCGCCGGTGACCATGCGGCCGAGCATCACGAGGGTTTCGCTCGTGCGCTGCCAGGTTTCCGAGAACGCGCGCGGAATCGCCGCGAGCGGGCCGTAGCGCAGCATCGCGTCGTACTGCGGATCGATCGGTGCCGCGCCGATGCCGAGCAGCCATGCGGGTTCGCCCGCGGTCGCATTCGCGTTGCGCCGCGGCATCGCCGGGACCACCTCGCGCTGGCCGCCGCGCTCGATCATGATCTCGAGGGCCTTGCCCTCGGCGGCATGCCGCGCGATCGCGGCCGGCACGTCGCGCCAGTCGGCGACGGCGCTGCCGTCGATCGAGACGATGCGGTCGCCGGGCTGCAGGCCCGCGGCCGCGGCGCCGCTGCCGGCGACGACCGAGCCGACCACGGGCGGCGAGGCGAACTGTTTCGGCGAGAGGCCGACCTCGCGGTAGAGGTCCTTTTCCGCGGTATCGGCCGGCAGTGTCGACAGCGCGAGCGTGCGACGGCGTTCGCTGCCGCCCGCATCGGTCACGACGATCGCAAGGTCGCGGCGCTCGATCGCGCCCTGCAGCAGGCGCTGGCTCGCGTCCGACCAGGTCGCGACCACCTCGCCGTCGATCGCGGTGATGCGGTCGCCGACCGCGAACCCCGCGCTGGCCGCCGCCTGCTCGACATGGCCGACGACGGGCAGGTAATCGGGCTTGCCGATCAGGAACATCAGCCAGAACGCGGCGAGCGTGAAGAGCAGGTTGAACGCAGGGCCGGCCGCCGCGATCGCCATGCGCTGGCCGACCGGCTGGCGGTTGAACGCGCGCGCGACTTCGTCGGGCGCGACGTCGACTTCGCGCTCGTCGAGCATCTTGACGTAGCCGCCGAGCGGGATCGCCGCGATCGCGAACTCGGTGCCGTGGCGGTCGCGGCGCGACCACAGCGCCTTGCCGAATCCGACCGAGAACTTCAACACCTTCACGCCACACAGGCGGGCGACCACGAAGTGGCCGTATTCATGGAAGGTGATCAGCAGGCCCAAGGTGACGATCAGCCACCAGACGGAACCGAAAAATTCATTCATGGCAAGGATTTGGGGCCTGGAAGGGTGGCGATGATACGTTGCGCCTGACGGCGCGCAGTTAAATCGGCGTCAAGGATCGCGTCCAGGTCGTCGACCGGCCGTGCCTCGACCGCGGCGAGGCAGCGCTCGATCGCCTCGGCGATCGCGGTGAATGCGAGTCGATGTTCGAGGAACGCGGCAACCGCCTCTTCGTTGGCCGCATTGAGCACGGTCGGTGCACTGCCGCCGGCGCCGAGCGCGGCATACGCGAGGTCGAGGCAGCGGAACGTGTCGCGGTCAGGTGCCTCGAACTCGAGGCGCGCGACCTGCAACAGGTCGAGCGGCGGCACGCCGGCGGCCACGCGCTGCGGCCATGCGAGCGCGTGCGCGATCGCGGTGCGCATGTCGGGGTTGCCGAGTTGCGCGAGCACCGAGCCGTCGACGTACTCGACCAGCGAGTGCACGATGCTCTGCGGGTGCACGACGACCTCGATGCGCGAGGCCGGCAGCCCGAACAGGTGATGTGCCTCGATCACCTCGAGGCCCTTGTTCATCAGCGTGGCCGAATCGACCGAGATCTTGCGGCCCATGCGCCACTTCGGGTGCGCGCAGGCGCGATCGGGCGTCACCCCGGCGAGTTCGGCCGTCGTGCATCCTCGAAACGGCCCGCCCGACGCGGTCAGCAGGATGCGTCGAACGCCGGCCTCGGCCGTAGCGCCGCCACGCGGCAGGCACTGGAACACCGCGTTGTGTTCGGAATCGAGCGGCAGCAGCTCGCCGCCGCCTTCGGCGAGCGCGCGTTCGAGCAGCGCGCCGGCCATCACGATCGCTTCCTTGTTCGCGAGCAGCACGCGCTTGCCCGCGCGTGCGGCTGCGAGCGTCGACTCGAGGCCGGCCGCACCGACGATCGCGGCGACGACCGTGTCGCAGGCCGCGTCGGTCGCGGCCTCGAGCAGGGCCTGCGGCCCGGCCTCGACGCGGCACGACACGTCGAGCGCGCGCAGGCGCTCCCGCAGTTCCCCCGCGCAGGCGGCATCGGCGATCACCGCGAGGCCGGGACGAAAGCGCGCGCAGAGCGTCGCGAGCGCGTCGACGTTGCGATGCGCGGCCAGCGCGCCGATGCGGAAGCGGTCGGGGTGGCGCGCGACGATGTCGAGCGTGCTCGCGCCGATCGAGCCGGTCGCGCCGAGGACCGCGAGCGTCCTCATGCCGCGAACAGCAGCCCGAGCAGCGCCTTGCCCGCGACGAAGACGGGGATCGCGGAAAACACGCTGTCGACGCGATCGAGCAGGCCGCCGTGCCCCGGGAATAGCGCACCCGAATCCTTCACGTTGGCCTGGCGCTTGAGCAGGCTCTCGACGAGGTCGCCGAGGATCGACGCGAGCACCGTGATGAACGCGAGCACGAGCAGCGCCACCAGCATGCCGCCGCGCGCGCCCAGCCATGCGCTCCCGACCAGCGCGACGATGCCGCCGACGAGCAGCGCGCCCCAGGCGCCGGCGCGCGTCTTGTTCGGGCTCACGCGCGGCGCGAGCTTCGTGCTGCCGTAGCGCTTGCCGACGAAGTACGCACCGGTATCGGCGGCCCAGACCAGCATCACGGCGAGCAGCGACCACGCGTGTCCCGATGGCGCGTCGCCGTGCAGGTGCACGAGCGCGAGCCACGCCGGCAGCACCGCGAGCTCGCCCGCGGCGAGCTTGATCGCCGCGTTTTCCCGCGTCGGCGCGGCCGCGAACGAGAGGTTGCGCAGCCATGCGAGCGCGAGCGCCCACCAGGCGACGCCGGCCGCGATGACGACCCATGCGAACGGTTCGGCGCGCTGCGTCCACAGCAGCCACAGCAGCAGCGCGTTGAGGACGAGGATGCCGATGCGCAGGCCCTGGTGCGCGAGGCCGGCCAATCGCGTCCATTCCCACAGGGCCTGCAGCGACATCGCGCCGATCAGGATCGCGAAACCCCAGGTCGGCAGCAGCAGGATCGCGGCGATCGCGAGCGGCGCCAGCACCAGCGCGGTGAGTGTGCGTTGCTTCAACATGCGGCGCCCACTCCGGTTTCGCGCGCCTGCGCGGGGGTCAGGCCGTAGCGTCGGTCGCGTTGCGCGAACGCCGCGAGCGCGCGGTCGAGTTCGCGTTCGTCGACGTCGGGCCACAGCGTCTCGGTGAAGTGCAGCTCGGCGTAGGCGACCTGCCACAGCAGGAAGTTGCTGATGCGAAGTTCGCCGCCGGTGCGGATGAACAGGTCGACCGGCGGCTGGTCCGCGAGGCAGGTGTGGCGGCCGAACGTCGCCTCGTCGATCGTGGCGGGATCGAGTTCGCCGCGTGCCGCCGCCTGCGCGATTTCGCGCGCGGCGTGCACGATGTCCCAGCGCCCGCCGTAGTTCACCGCGATGTTGAGGCGCAGCGCGGTGTTGCCCGCGGTGCGCAGCATCGAATCACGCATGCGCGAGGCGAGTTCCGCGGAGAATCCATCGAGGTCGCCGACGAACGCGAGCCGCACGCCGTTGCGGTGCAGCTCGTCCACCTCGCGCTCGAGCGCCTTGAGGAACAGCTGCATCAACGCGCCGACTTCCTCGTCGGGCCGCTTCCAGTTTTCGCTCGAGAACGCGAACAGGGTCAGCGCTTCGATCCCGCGGCGGCGGCAGTACTCGACCGCCGCGCGCACCGCCTTCTGCCCCTCGCGGTGCCCGAAGCTGCGCGGGCGGTGCCGACGCTCGGCCCAGCGGCCGTTGCCGTCCATGACGATCGCGATGTGGCGCGGGAGGTTCATGAGCGGGGAATGGGTCAAAGGCCGGGAGTGGGGAATGGGGATGGGGAATGGGGAATGGTCAAGAGCGGGCGACGGGGTCTTGTGCGACTCGGCGGGGCGAAAGGCGCCATGCGCCACTTCAAGCAATTCCCCATACCCCATTCCCCATTCCCGGCGCCATCTCACACCGCCATCAGCTCGTCTTCCTTGGCCTTGACGACGCCGTCGATGTCCTTGACGAAGCGGTCCGTGAATTTCTGGATCTCTTCCTCGGCGCGGCGCTCATCGTCTTCGCTGATCTTCTTTTCCTTGAGCAGTTCCTTGGCCTGGTGCAGCGCGTCGCGGCGCACGTTGCGCACGGCGACCTTCGCGTTCTCGCCTTCGTGCGCGACGTGCTTGGACAGTTCCTTGCGGCGCTCTTCGGTCAGCGGCGGCAGGTTGATGCGGATGACCTGGCCGACGGTGTTCGGGGTGAGGCCGAGGTCGGAGGCGAGGATCGCCTTCTCGACCGGGCCGACCATGCTCTTCTCGAACGGCGTGATCATGATCGAACGCGCGTCGGCGACCGCGACGTTCGCGACCTGGGTGATCGGCGTGTCGTTGCCGTAGTACGGCACCTTGAGCGGCTCGATCAGCGCGGTGCTCGCGCGGCCGGTGCGCAGGCGCGTGAGTTCGTGGCGCAGCGACTCGACGCACTTCTGCATGCGCGTCTGGGTATCCTTCTTGATCTCGTCGAGCATGGCGGGCCACCGGTTCAAGTTGCGAGTGACGTGCGAGTATATCAGCGCGCAGCGGCCACCCCGCGGGCGCGCCGGGGCTGCGCGGCGGCGAGAACCTGCGCTGCGATGCAGCGTTCAGCGCGCGACGAGGGTGCCGATCGGCTCGCCACGCATGATGCGCATGAGGTCGCCCGCACGCGACATGTCGTAGATGCGCAGCGGGATGCGGTTGTCGCGGCAGAGCGCGATCGCGGTCGTGTCCATCACCTGCAGGTTGCGCTGGATCACGTCCTCGTAGCTCAGGCGCTCGTAGCGCGTGGCGGACGGATCCTTGGCCGGATCGGCGCTGTAGACACCGTCGACCTTGGTCGCCTTCAGCAGCAGGTCCGCGCCGATCTCGATCGCGCGCAGCGCGGCCGCCGAATCGGTGGTGAAGAACGGATTGCCGGTGCCGGCCGCGAAGATCGCGATGCGTCCCTTCTCGATGTGGCGGATCGCGCGGCGGCGGATGAAGTCCTCGCACACCTCATTGATCTTGATCGCCGACATCGTGCGCGCGTAGCCGCCGGCCTTCTCGATCGCATCCTGCATCGCGAGCGCGTTCATCACGGTCGCGAGCATGCCCATGTGGTCGGCGGTCACGCGATCCATGCCAGCGGCCGCGAGTCCTTCGCCGCGGAAGATGTTGCCGCCGCCGATCACCACGCCGACCTGCACGCCGGCGCGCTGCACCTCGATGATCTCGCCGGCGAGGCGGCGCAGCACCTTGGGATCGATGCCGTAGTCGGCCTCGCCCATCAGCGCTTCGCCGGACAGCTTGAGGAGGATGCGCTTGTAGCGGGTATCGGCGGGCATGGGGAGATCCGGAGGCAAAACAGGCGCATTGTAGCGGCTGCGCGCGCGCGTGCGGCGGCGCCTGGTGGTTCGCGGCTCGCACTGGATGCGGCGAACGTGCGCAGGGGTCCGCGGCGGTCGCCGCGGGACGGTAAAGTGGGATGCCGGCCAAGGAGGCGTCGAGACCCGGATGAAGACCCTGCTGCTCGTGCTCGATCTCTGCGGCACGTTCGTGTTCGCGCTGAGCGGCGCGCTCGCGGCGGTGCGGCGGCGGCTCGACATCTTCGGCGTGCTCGTGCTCGCGGTCGCCGCGGCGACCTCCGGCGGCGTCGCGCGCGACCTGCTGATCGGCGCGGTGCCGCCGGCGGCGATCCGCGACTGGCGCTATCTCGCGGCCGCGATCGTCGCGGGCGTGATCACGTTCCGCTGGGCTGCTCTGATCGAGAAACTGCAGAACCCCGTGCGCATGTTCGACGCGGCCGGCCTCGCGCTGTTCGCGGTCGCCGGCACCGAGAAGGCGCTCGCATTCGGCATCGACCCGCCGATCGCCGCGCTGCTCGGCATGCTGACCGGCATTGGCGGCGGCATGGCGCGCGACCTGCTGCTCGCGCAGGTGCCGATGGTGCTGCGCGCCGACCTCTACGCGATCGCGGCGCTCGCGGGCGCGACGGTCGTGGTCGTCGGGGAAATGCTCGACCAGCATTCGCTGGCGGTCGTGCTCGCGGGTGCGGCGCTCTGCTTCACGCTGCGGATGCTGGCGGTGCGCCGCGGCTGGCAACTGCCGCGCCCGCCCGTTTCGAAGGACGGCATGCGCAACGAAGAGGACGGGCAAGCGGACTGACGCACGGCTGCTCGAACGAAAAGGCCGCGGAGGTCCGCGGCCTTTTCGTTGCCCGGGTGGCGCGGAATCAGACCTGCATCGCCTTGGCGACTTCAGCCGCGTAATCCTCGACCACCTTCTCGATGCCTTCACCGACCGCCAGACGCTGGAAGCCGAGCACCTCGGCGCCTGCGGCCTTGGCCGCGGCCTCGACCGTCTGGTCGGTGTTCAGAACGTACGGCTGGCCGTAGAGCGTGACCTCGTTGACGATCTTGGCGACCTTGCCGCCGATGATCTTCTCGAGGATCTCGGCCGGCTTGGCCTTGTCCTTCTCGCTCATCTTCGCGAGCTCGATGTCCTTTTCCTTGGCGAGGAAGTCGGCCGGCACGTCCGCCGCCTTGTTGTACGGCGGGTTCATCGCGGCGACATGCATCGCGATGCCGCGCGCGAACGCGGCGTCGCCGCCCTTGACCTCGACCAGCACGCCGATGCGGCCACCGTGCACGTAGGCGGCGACGTTGTGGGCGCTGTCGATGCGCGCGAGGCGACGCACCTGCACGTTCTCGCCGACCTTCGCGATCACCGCCGCACGGGTTTCCTCGACGGTTTCGCCCGACGACAGCTTGACCGCCTTCAGCGCCTCGGCGTCGGCGGCGCCGGATGCGAGTGCGGCCTGCGCGACGGTCTCGGTGAAGCCGAGGAAGTTGTCGTCCTTGGCCACGAAATCGGTTTCGGAGTTGATCTCGACGAGCACGGCCTTGCCGCCGTCCTGCGCCATCGCGATGCGGCCTTCGGCGGCGACGCGGCTGGCCTTCTTGTCGGCCTTGGCGAGACCCTGCTTGCGCAGCCACTCGGCCGCTGCGTCGATCTCGCCCTTGTTCTCGGTGAGCGCCTTCTTGCACTCCATCATGCCGGCGCCGGTACGGTCGCGCAGGTCCTTGACCAGCTGTGCGGTGATTTCCATGGTGTCCTCGATGATCGGAGCGGTGCCCGCGGGCACCGCACGTTCTTGAATGCCGCCAATGCGCGCGGGGGCGCCGCGCGGACGGTCCGCGGGGCCCCGGGGACGCGAAGCGGCGCCGGGAATCTGCCGACGCCATCGGCACGCGCTTGCGCGCGCGCGATGGCGTGGCGCGGGCGCTCGCGCGACCCGCGGAAACGCTTACTCGGCGGCCGGAGCCTCGCCTTCGTTCCTCGCGCCGCGCGGCGCGGGGCCACGGCGACCCGCGGGCGGACGCTTGTTGCCCGGAGCCGGCTTGCGCGGACCCGGCTTGCGACGGTCATCGCGATCGCGCGCGTCCTTGTTGGCCATCGGGTTGCCGTCGGCGTCGAGTTCGACGAAGTCGTCCTTCTCGCCGGCGGCGACGGCCGGGGCCGCTGCCTTGCCTTCGAGCACGGCGTCTGCCGCGGCGCTCGTGTACAGCTGCACCGCGCGGATCGCGTCGTCGTTGCCCGGGATCGCATAGTCGACCAGTGCCGGGTCGTAGTTGGTGTCGACCACCGCCACCACCGGGATGCCGAGCTTCTTGGCTTCCTCGATCGCGATGTTCTCGTGGCCGATGTCGATCACGAACAGCGCGTCGGGCAGGCGGTTCATCTCCTTGATGCCGCCGAGCGACTTCTCGAGCTTCTCGCGCTCGCGCATCAGGCCGAGCACCTCATGCTTGACCAGGCGGCCGAAGCTGCCGTCCGATTCCATCGCCTCGAGTTCCTTGAGGCGCGCGACCGACTGCTTGACGGTGCGGAAGTTGGTCAGCATGCCGCCGAGCCAGCGCTGCGAGATGTAGGGCATGCCGCAACGCGATGCCTCTTCCTTGACCGCCTCGCGCGCGGAGCGCTTGGTGCCGACGAACAGGATCGTGCCGCGCTTCTGCGCGAGGCCCGAGACGAAGTTCATCGCATCGGTGAACAGCGGCAGCGTCTTCTCGAGGTTGATGATGTGGATCTTGCCGCGTGCGCCGAAGATGTACGGCGCCATGCGGGGATTCCAGTAACGGGTCTGGTGGCCGAAATGCACGCCGGCTTCGAGCATCTGGCGCATCGTGACTTGGGGCATTGCAGGTAGTCCTTCATGAAGGGAACGGCAGCGGCTCCTTCCGCCATGGCCTGCGCGGACTCGCGCGGACGACGGCGGGTGGACTCGCGTGACGCTCCGGGGTTGGGCCTCCACGTACCCGCCGCGTGCGACTCCTTGCGGAGCACCCCGAACGCGGTGACGGTACGTGTGCGGATTCGGCTTGGATCGCCGTAGCGGCCTTGCCGGATTGCCCGTCCGGCCGCATCTTCTCGTTTCCCGGCAACGACTTGCGAAACGTTGCCGGTGAAACCATAGAATTATAGCCCGGGTGGCGCGCTGGCGCCACCATCGCCTTCGACCGAGATCCCATGCCTGTCACCGTCAAGACCCCCGAGCAGATCGAGAAGATGCGCGTCGCCGGCCGCCTGGCCGCCGAGGTGCTGGAACTGCTCGTGCCCCACGTGAAGCCCGGTGTCAGCACCGAGGAGCTGGACCAGCTCGCGCACGAGCACATCGTGCGCGTCCAGGGCGCGATCCCGGCCAACGTCGGCTACAAGGGATTCCCGAAGACCGTCTGCACCTCGGTCAACCACGTGATCTGCCACGGCATCCCGAGCCCGGGCAAGCTGCTCAAGGACGGCGACATCGTCAACATCGACGTGACCGTCATCAAGGACGGCTGGCACGGCGACACCAGCCGGATGTACTTCGTCGGCTCGCCCTCGGTGCTCGCGCGGCGCCTCGTCGACACCACGTTCGAGGCGATGATGCGCGGAATCGGCGAGGTGCGGCCGGGCGCGACGCTCGGCGACATCGGCCATGCGATCCAGCGGCATGCCGAATCGGCCGGCTTTTCGGTCGTGCGCGAGTATTGCGGCCACGGCATCGGGCAGGTCTACCACGAGGATCCGCAGGTGCTGCACTACGGCCAGCCCGGCGCGGGCCTCAAGCTGCAGAAGGGCATGACGTTCACGATCGAACCGATGATCAACGCGGGCCGGCCGCACACGCGCCTGTTGCCCGATGGCTGGACCGTCGTGACCAAGGACCACTCGCTGTCGGCGCAGTGGGAACACACGATCGCGGTCACCGACGACGGCCACGAAATCCTGACGCCTTGGCCATCCGCCGCCTGATCCGCCGCCACCCGCGCGCCGCCCCGGCGCGCGCTGCGCCGACGAGGCGCTGACGCCATGCATCCGCTCGCGCCCGCGCTGCCCGAACTGCCGCGCCTTCCCGTGGCCATGCCGCGCAGCGGCGTCTCCGCGGCCGCGCGCATCGCGCTGCGGCAGTTGCTCGGCGACGCGGATCGCGCGGCCGGCGCGGCGTTCCGCGACGGTGCCGACGCGACCGCGCTGCTGCGCTTCCGCGCGCAGTCGGTCGAGCGCGTGTTGCTGCACGCGTGGCAGGCCTGCCTCGGCGAAGCGCCCGACTGCACGCTGTTCGCGGTCGGCGGCTACGGCCGCGGCTTGCTGTTCCCGCATTCGGACGTCGACGTGCTGGTGCTCGGCGAGGCCGACGCGCTCGCGCGCCAGGCGCGCGCGCTCGAAGCGTTCTTCGCCTGCCTCTGGGACGTCGGGCTCAAGCCCGGGCACGCGGTGCGCACGCCCGCGCAGTGTCGCGAGATCGCGCGCGCCGACGTCACCGTTTTCACCGCGCTGCTCGATGCGCGCGTGCTCGCGGGCGCGGTCGAGCCCGCGCATGCGCTCGCGCAGCTCGTCGACGAACCCTCGATGTGGCCCGCGTCCGCGTTCCTCGAAGCCAAGCGCAGCGAGCAGGCGCGGCGCTTCGCGCGCTTCAACGACACCGCCTACAACCTCGAGCCGAACCTCAAGGAAGGCCCCGGTGGCCTGCGCACGATCGACCTCATGCGCTGGCTCGGGCGCCGCATCGCGGCGGCGCCGGACCTCGATGCGATGGTCGGGCAGGGCCTGCTCGATGCGACCGAGCGCGACGCGCTGGTACGCGCCGAGGCGACGTTGCGGCGCCATCGCATCGCATTGCACCTCGCCGCGGGCCGTGCGGAGGAACGGTTGCTGTTCGACCACCAGCGCCGGCTCGCGGCCGAGCTCGGCTTCGTCGACGAACACGCGACCAACCTCGCGGTCGAGCAGTTCATGCAGGCGTACTATCGCGCGGCGACGATCGTCGAACGCCTCGGCGCGCAGATGGTCGAGCGCTGCACCGAGCTGCTCGAACCCCCGCCGGGCCCGCCGCGCGAGCTCGACCGCGATTTCGTCGCGATCGGCACGCGCATCGAACCGCGCGATGCAGGCCTGTTCCTGAGGCGCCCGCGCGCGATCGTCGACGTGTTCGGCGCCCAGCTCGACGACCCGGCCGTGCGCGGCCTGTCGTCGCAGACGATGCGCCTGCTGCAGCAGGCGCTCGCGCGCCACCGCAACGCGTTCGCGCGCGATCCGCACGTGCTGGTCGCGTTCCTCGAGCTGCTGCGGCGTGGCGCGCCCGCGGTCGAGGTGATGGCGCGCATGAACCGCCACGGCGTGCTCGCGGCGATCCTGCCCGCGTTCCGCCAGGTGGTCGGGCGCATGCAGTACGACCTGTTCCACGTCTACACCGTCGACGAGCACACGCTGCGCGTGCTGCGCAACGTCGCGCGCTTCTCCGATGACGCATCGCGCGAGGAATTCCCGCACGCGGCCGACGTCCACGCGGCGCTCGACAAGCCCGAACTGCTGCTGCTCGCCGCGCTGTTCCACGACATCGCGAAGGGACGCGGCGGCGACCACTCGGTGCTCGGCGAGGAAGAGGCGCGTGCGTTCTGTGCGCGGCTCGGCCTGCCGCAGGCGGACATCGACCTCGTCGCCTGGCTCGTGCGCTGGCACCTGCTGATGAGCGTCACCGCGCAGCGCCAGGACATCGCCGACCCCGACGTCGTGCACCGGTTCGCGAGCCAGGTCGGATCGCGCGAGCGGCTCGACCACCTCTACCTGCTCACGATCGCGGACATCGCGGGCACCAATCCGAAGCTCTGGAACGAATGGAAGGCGCGCCTGCTCGCCGACCTGCATGCGGCCGCACGCTACGCGCTCCGCGCCGGGCTCGAGCAGCCGCCGCAGGCCGCCGCGCGCGGAGCGGCCTGCCGCGAGGCGGTGCGCGCGCAGCTCGTGCAGGAAGGCATGCCGCCCGCGCGAGCGGACGAGGTGCTCGCGCGCCTGCCGCCGCGTGGCTTCCTGCGCCATCGCGTCGAGGTGCTCGCGTGGCAAGCACGCACGATCGCCGCGGCGCCGGCCGGCGCGCTCGTCGTCGCGACGCTGCCGCGCTCGCGCCGCGCCGGCGCGATGCTGTTCGTGTGCGCGCCCGACCACGACATGCTGTTCGCCGCGATCACCGCGACGCTCGACCGGCTCGGTTTCAACATCGTTTCGGCGCGCCTGCTGGTCGGCGACGATGCGCGCATGTTCGCGACCTTCGACCTGCTCGACGCAGACGGTGACGCGGAGACCGAAGCGGGGCGCGCGCAGCGGTTGCAGGCGGAGCTCGCGCGCGTGCTCGGCGCACGCGAGCTGCGCGCGCGCGTCGCGCGGCGCGGATTGCCGCGTCGCCTGCGCCACTTCCAGCGTGCGCCACGCGTAGAGTTCAGCGAACGCGACGGCGCGACCCAGCTCGCGCTGGTGTGCAGCGATCGGCCCGGGCTGCTCGCGGAAGTCGCGCAGGTGCTGCACGCGGCGCGCGTTCGCGTGCACGATGCGCGCATTGCGACCTTCGGCGAGCGTGTGGAAGACTTCTTCGTCCTGACCGGCGAATCGGGTGCCGTCCTCGGCGACGCGACGCGCGACGCGTTGCAGGCCGCGCTGCTCGATCGCCTCGGCCCCGACCTGCCACGAACCCGCGAGTGAATCCTGCATGCACGACCTGCAACGCCTGATCGACGACACCTGGGAACGCCGCGCGGACGTGTCCGCGACGGAGCTCGAATCGCTGAAACCCGCGCTCGAGCGCGTGCTCGACGCGCTCGAATCGGGCGAGCGGCGCGTCGCCGAACCCGTGGAAGGCGGCTGGACCGTGCACCAATGGCTCAAGAAGGCGGTGCTGCTCTACTTCCGCGCGAGCGGCAACCGCGTCATGGACGGCGGACCGATGTCCGCGTTCGACAAGGTACCGCTGCGTTTCACCGACGCGCGCGAGGATGTGTTCCGCACTGCCGGCGCGCGCATCGTGCCGGGCGCGCTGGTGCGTCGCGGCGCGCATGTCGCGCGCGACGTCGTGCTGATGCCGAGCTACGTCAACATCGGTGCATGGGTCGGTCCGGGCACGATGGTCGACACCTGGGCCACGGTCGGCTCCTGCGCGCAGATCGGTGCGAACGTGCACCTCTCGGGTGGCGTCGGCATCGGCGGCGTGCTCGAACCCCTGCAGGCGAATCCGACGATCATCGAGGACGACTGTTTCATCGGCGCGCGTTCCGAAGTGGTCGAAGGCGTGGTCGTCGAGCGCGGCAGCGTGATCGGCATGGGCGTGTTCCTCGGCCAGTCGACGAAGATCTACGACCGCGCGACCGGCGAAGTCTCCTACGGCCGCGTGCCGGCCGGCAGCGTCGTCGTCGCGGGCGCGCTGCCCGCGGCGGATGGCAGCCACAGCCTGTACGCGGCGGTCATCGTCAAGCGCGTCGATGCGAAGACGCGCGCCAAGACCGCGATCAACGAGCTGCTGCGGGCTTGATGCTTGAAACCCAGGGCTGAGGGCTGAGGGCTGAGGGCTGAGGGCTGAGGGCTCAGGTCGGCGCGGCGTGCTGGCCGACGCGTGATGTCCTGCGTGCTGCGGCTTCACGCGCAGACCCAACCCGGCCACAATCCCGGCTCTCAGCCCTCAGCCCTCAGCCCTGATGCAAGCGACCCTCTACGGCCTCACCACCTGCGACACCTGCAGGAAGGCGCGCAACTGGCTCGACCGGGCCGGCGTGTCGCACGCGTTCGTCGACTACCGCGCGCATCCGATTCCCGCGCCCGAGCTCAAGGCATGGGCGGCCGCGCTCGGCGGCTGGGATGCGTTCATCAATCGCGCATCGACGACCTGGCGCGGCCTGCCGCCTGCGCGCAAGTCGCCCGGCAGCGATGCCGAGTGGACCTTGCTGCTGCGGGAGCACCCCGCGCTGATCCGTCGGCCGCTCGTGGTCACCGAAGACGGCCAGCGGCACCAGGGCTTCAGTGACGCCGCGTTCAAGAAGCTGTTCGGAACCCGCCCCGGGCGCCGCGATGGCAGCTGACCCGCGCGCAGCGAGCGATGTGGTCGCGCTCGCGTGCGAGCTGGTCCGGCGCGCATCGCTCACGCCGGACGACGCGGGTTGCCAGGACCTCGTCGCTGTGCGCCTCGCGGCGGCGGGCTTCGCGATCGAACGCATGCGCCACGGTGATGTCGACAACCTGTGGGCGACGCATGGCGAGGGCGCGCCGGTGTTCGTGTTCCTCGGGCATACGGATGTGGTGCCGAGCGGCCCGGCCGAGGCATGGTCCAGCGCGCCATTCGAGCCCGAGGTCAGGGATGGACGTCTTTACGGCCGTGGCGCGGCGGACATGAAGGGCAGCGTCGCCGCGATGGTGGTCGCGCTGGAGGCCTGCGTGCGCGCGCAACCCCGCCACGCGGGCACGCTCGCCCTGCTGCTGACGTCCGACGAGGAAGGCCTCGCGGTCGACGGCGTGCGGCGCGTCGCCGAAGCGTTCCGCGCGCGCGGCCAGCGCATCGACGCCTGCGTGGTCGGCGAACCTTCGTCGATGCGGCGGCTCGGCGACCTGATCCGCGTCGGCCGCCGCGGCTCGCTGACGGGGCGGCTGCGCGTGCGCGGCGTGCAGGGCCACGTCGCGTATCCGGAGAAGGCGCTCAATCCCATCCATGCGTTCGCGCCCGCGCTGGCCGCGCTCGCGGCCGAACGCTGGGACGAGGGTGACGGTGCGTTTCCGCCGACGTCGTTCCAGGTGTCCAACCTCGGCGCGGGCACCGGCGCCGACAACGTGATCCCGGGCGAGCTGCGCGCGGTCTTCAATTTCCGCTACGGCACCGCGAGCAGCGCGCCGTCGCTGCGCGCGCGCACCGAGGCGATCCTGCGCGCGCACGGCGTCGGGTTCGAACTCGACTGGTGGCTGTCGGGCGAGCCGTTCGCGACGCGCGCGGGTGCATTGCGCGAGGCCACCGTCGCGGCGATTCGCGAGCATTGCGGGATCGAACCCGAACAGAGTACCGGCGGCGGCACCTCGGATGGCCGCTTCATCGCGCCGCTCGGCGCCGAAGTGGTCGAACTCGGGCCGTGCAATGCGAGCATCCACCAGGTCGACGAACACGTCGCGGTGTCCGAGCTCGAAGCGCTCCCGCGACTCTACTCGGCGATCGTCGAACGCTGGTTCGGCCTCGCGACCTGAGATCGCGGTCGCTGCCGACGCGGTGCCTTTGCGCTAGAGTCGGTCGCACGCCGCAAGGAGGCCACGCCGATGATCCGTCTGCTGTTCGTCCTCGTCGCATCGTGCTCCTGCGGTACTGCCCTCGCGGCCAAGGCCGCGCAGGACCTCCATCTCACGCACTCGTGGCGGGTTGCGCTCGACGCCAGCGGCGCCGTCACGCAGCTCGAGTCGATCGACACGCTGGACCCCGCGGTCGCCGCGCCGCTCGAGCGTGCGATCAGCGGCTGGAGCTTCGAGCCCGGACGCATCGACGGCGTCGCGGCACCGACCGAAACCACGCTGACGCTCGACCTCCGCTTCGTTCCCGCGGACGGCGACCGCTACGCGATCCGCATCGACGATGCGCGCACCGGCGGGCGCGTCGATGCGGAAAGCAGCCGGCGGCACTTCCCGCGCTTCCCGAACCAGGCGTTGAAGCGCGGCCTGTTCGCGATGATCGTGGTGAAGGTGGACTACGACGCATCGGGCACGGTGGTCGCGGTCGAGCCGCAGTCGGAACTCGGCCTCAACGCGTCGAGTTCGCTCGAGAAGGCCACCGTCGCCGCGGTGCGGCAGTGGGCCATCCAGCCCGAGCGGGTCGGTGGACGCGCGGTCGCATCGAGCCTGATGCTGCCGGTCTGCTACTCGGTCGTCGCGGCCAGCCAGGCGCCACCCGATTATGCGTGCGCGTTCAAGCCCGCGGGCAGCAACTCGCCGATCGGCGAAGGCGACGCGCTCGCGCTCGCGCCGGTCGCGCGCCTGCGCAGCGACGTGGTCGGCCGCGCGCTCTAGCCTCAGGCGGTCGCGGCCAGCAGCTGCAGCTGGTCGGCCTGGTCCTCGCGCGTGAGCGCGTCGACGAGTTCGTCGAGGTCGCCCGCGATGATCTCGGGCAGCCGGTACAGCGTGAGGTTGATGCGGTGGTCGGTGATCCGGCCCTGCGGGAAGTTGTAGGTGCGGATGCGCTGGCTGCGGTCGCCCGAGCCGACCTGCAGGCGGCGCGATTCGGCCTGGGCCGCACTCTGCTTGCTGCGTTCCTCGTCGAGCAGTCGCGCCTTCAGCAGCGACAGCGCGCGCGCACGATTCTTGTGCTGGCTGCGCTCGTCCTGGCACTCGACCACGATGCCGCTCGGCAGGTGCGTGATGCGGATCGCCGAGTCGGTCTTGTTGACGTGCTGGCCGCCCGCGCCCGACGCGCGGAACGTGTCGACCTTGAGGTCGGCGTCCCTGAGTTCGATCTCGTCGACCTCGTCGAGTTCGGGCAGGATCGCGACGGTCGCGGCGGACGTGTGGATGCGTCCCTGTGCCTCCGTCGCGGGCACGCGCTGCACGCGATGCGTGCCCGATTCGTACTTGAGCCGCGAGTAGGCGCCGCGGCCCTCCACGCGCGCGATCACTTCCTTGTAGCCGCCATGCTCGCCGTCGCTCGAGGACAGGATCTCGACGTTCCAGCGATGCCGTTCGGCATGGCGCAGGTACATGCGCAGCAGGTCGCCGGCGAAGATCGCGGCCTCGTCGCCGCCGGTCCCCGCGCGGATCTCGAGGAACAGGTTGCCTTCGTCGCGCGGATCCTTCGGCACCAGCAGCAGATTCAGCTCGCGCTCGAGACGTTCACGCTCGCCTTCGAGCGCCTCGGCTTCCTCGAGCGCGAGCTCGCGCAGCTCGGGATCCTTTTGCATCGCGATCGATGCCGCCAGCGCCTTGCCGTTGCCTTCCCACGCGCGAAGCGCGGCCGCGAGCGGCGCGAGCTGCGCGTGTTCGCGCGACACCTCGCGCAGGCGCTTCGAATCGGCGAGCACGTCCGCGCTCGCGAGCAGGTGCTCGAGTTCCTCGTGGCGTTCGGCGAGTTGTTCGAGCTTGCGCTGGATCGTGGGTTGCATGGGGGCCGCGAATGGGAAATCGGGAAGGGGGAATGGCCGGAATCGATCGTGGAGCACTGCAGGGCTTCTAACGATTCCCCATTCCCGATTCCCTGTTCCCGGCAGCTTCGAACAACCGCTCCGCCGCCCGCAGCAGGTCGTCGTCGCCGCGCAGGGCGGCGGCGCGCAGGTTCGCGCTCGGTGCATGCAGCAACTTGTTGGTCAGCGTGTTGGCGAGGAACGCGAGCGCCTCGTCGGGCGACTTGCCGCGCGCGAGCATCGCCTGCGCCTTCTGCAACGCCTCGTCGCGCTCCGCCTCGGCGCTGCGGCGCAGTTCCACCACCGGATTGCGCAGGTCGAGCGTGCGCCACCAGCCCATGAAATGCTCGACCGAGAGTTCGATCATCGCCTCGGCCTGGATCGCGGCCTCGCGACGCGAGCGCAGGTTCTCGTCGATGATCCCGCGCAGGTCGTCGATCGTGTAGAGGTAGACGTCCTCGAGCGTGGCCACGCCCGGGTCGATGTCGCGCGGCACCGCGATGTCGACGAGGAACATCGGCTTGCGCCGCCGCGCGGCGATCGCGGCGGCGACGTGTTCGCGCTGCAGCACCGGTTCGCGGCTTGCGGTGGACGAGATCACGATGTCGGCTTCGGCGAGGTGGCGCGGCAGGTCCGCCAGCGCGATCGCGTAGCCGCCGAAGCGCGTCGCGAGCACCTGTGCGTTCTCGAGCGTGCGGTTCGCGACGATCAGGCGCCGCACGTTCGACTCGGTCAGGTGGCGCGCGACCAGTTCGATCGTTTCGCCCGCGCCGACCAGCAGCACGCAGGCTTCGCCGAGGTCGGCGAACACGCGTTCGGCGAGGCGTACGGCGGTGAACGCGACCGAGACCGGATTGGATCCGATGCGGGTATCCGACCGCACGCGCTTGGCGACCGCGAAGGTGTTCTGGAACAGGCGCTCGAGCGGTGCCTTCAGCGTCTGCGCGGCGCGCGCGCTCGCATACGCCTCCTTGACCTGGCCGAGGATCTGCGGCTCGCCGAGCACCATCGATTCGAGCCCGGTCGCGACGCGGAACAGGTGGCGCACCGCGTCCGCGTCGGCGTGGCGGTACATGAATTCGTCGATCCGTGCGCCCGCGAGATCGTGGTGGCGGTGCAGCCAGCCGCCGGGGACGTGCTCGGCGCCGGCCTCGACGTTGCAGTAGATCTCGGTGCGATTGCAGGTCGAGAGGATCGCGGCCTCCTGCACGCCGGGCTCGGCCGAGAGCGCCGCGAGCGCGGGCGTCGTCGCGTCGGCCGGGAAGGCGACGCGCTCACGCAGCGCGAGCGGGGCGGTCTGGTGGTTGAGTCCGAGGGCAATCAGCGCCATGGTGGAGGCAGGCAGGATCTCGCGGTTTCGGTCGCCATCCGCGCCGGGGTCGCGTGCGAATCGGCTAAGCTAAGCCGGCGCAGCGCCGCCTGCCGCAGGCGGTCCGGATTGTGCGGGCGCGGACCTGCGATATCAAGCAAGACAAGGCTTTGCATGCAGTGTGTCATTGAATTCCGATCGATCGCTGCGCGCAGTGTCGGGCGCGTCGCGGGCCTCGCGTTCGCGCTCGCGGGCGCGCTGCTGGCGGCCTGTACCCCGGTGCAGCCGCGCTCCGAAGTGCGCGCATCGACCGCACCCGTCGAGGTCGCGCCGGTGCCGCTCGAGCAGGACCTGCTGCTGCAGCTGCTGGCCGCGCAATTCGCGCTGCACGCCGACGACATCCCGGCCGCCGCTCGTGGATTCGCGGGCGCGGCCGCGCTGTCCGGCGACGCGCGCCTCGCCGAGGAAGCCACGCGCCTCGCGTTGGCTGCCCGCGACTGGCCGCTCGCGTCGCAGGCGGTCGCGCGCTGGCAACAGCTGGCGCCTGCCGCACCGGGCGTGCAGCAGGCACGCGGCTGGATCGCGCTCGGCGAGGATCGCGCCGATGCGGCGCATGCGGCGCTGTCCGACCTCGTATCCCGCGGCGAGAGCCAGGCCTGGCGCCTCGTCGCGCAGGCACTGATGAACGCGTCGGACAAGCCGCTCGCCGCACGCGTGCTGCGCCGGCTCGCGACGCCCGAACGCCTCGCGACGGCGGAGTCGAACTGGGTTGCCGCGAGCCAGCTCGCGTTCAAGCTCGACGACAAGCCGTTCGCACGCGAGTTGGCTGATGCCGCGGTAGCGCGCTTCCACGGTGCCGATGCGTATTCCTGGAGCGCGCGACTCGCGCTCGACAGCGGCGACAAGGCCGCCGCGGGCGCGACGTATGCCGAGTCGCTGCAACGCCAGCCCGGCAGCCTGCGCCTGCGCGGGGGCTACGCGGCCTTGCTGGCCGAACAGGGCGACAACGCGGCGGCCGCGCGCGTGCTCGCGGCGGGAACGCAGGACGACACCACCTATGCGGCGCGTGCCGCATACGCCGCCCGCGCCGAGGACCACAAGGCGCTCGGCGCGCTCTACCGCGAGGTGCAGGCCGACGACAGCGCGCGCAGCGCGAAGCGCCAGTACCTGCTCGGCCAGGTCGCCGAAATGCTCGACCGGCGCGAAGAAGCACTCGCGTGGTACCGCGGCATCACGATCGACGACGAGCACTGGTTCGACGCGCAGATGCGCGCGAGCGTCGTGCTCGGCGACCTCGGCCGCACCGACGAGGCCGTCGCGCAGCTGCGGCGCCTCGCCGAGGTGTCGGCCGGCGACCGCCTGCGCCAGCGCAATGCGTGGCTGCTGGAAGCCGACCTGCTCGCGAACGCGAAGCGACCGCGCGAGGCGCTCGCCGTCTACGACCGCGCGCTCGCCGCGCAACCCGACGACACCCGCCTGCTGTATTCGCGCGCGCTGTTCGCGGTCGAACAGGGCGACATGGCCGCGGGCGAGCGCGACCTGCGCCGCGTGCTCGCGCTGTCGCCGGATGATGCCGAGGCGATGAACGCGCTCGGATACACGCTCGCCGACGACAGCAAGCCCGGCGACCCGCGCCTCGGCGAGGCCTTGCAGCTGGTGCAGCGCGCACTCGAGCTCAAGCCCGACGAAGCCGCGATCATCGATAGCATGGGCTGGGTGCGTTATCGCATGGGCGACCTCGAGGCGTCGCTCGCGCAATTGCGCCGCGCGCACGCGAAGCAGCCGGATGCGGAAATCGCGGCGCACCTCGGCGAAGTCCTGTGGGTCAAGGGCGAGCGCGCGGAGGCCCGCCGGGTCTGGGACGAAGCGCGGCGCAAGGACCCGGACAACCCCACCCTGCTCGAAGCGATCGAACGGCTCGCGTCGACATGAACATGCCGGCGAGGTGCCTGCTCGCGCTCGGCGCGCTGGTGCTGGGCGCATGCGCGGGGCCGCGCATCCGCGTGCAGGTCGACGATGCAACCGCGATGCAGCGTCTGCAGGCGCGCGAACAGGCATTGGCGGGCGTGCAGGCGTGGACCTTGCGCGGCCGACTCGGCGTGTCGGATGGCCGCGATGGCGGCAGCGGCACGCTGGAATGGAACCAGCGCGGCGAGGTGTTCCGCTTCAGCGTGCACGCGCCGGTCACCGGCAAGACCTGGATCCTCGCGGGCACGCCCTCGCATGCGGTGCTGAGCGGCCTGCGACCGGCGCCGATCGAGGGCCGAGACGCGCGCGAACTCCTCGCGCGCGAGCTCGACTGGGACGTGCCGGTCGCGCAGCTCGTCGACTGGGTACGCGGAAGGCGCGCGCCCGGCGAAGCCCGCGTCGAGTTCCGCGCCGACGGCTTGCCCGCGGCGATCTCGCAGGACGGCTGGCGCGTCGAGTTCCTCGACTACGACGACAGTTCGCCACCGCTGCCGCGCCGGCTGCATGCGAGCAGCGGCAGTCGAACGGTGCGGCTCGCGATCAGGGCGTGGTCGGTCGAATGAACGGCGGTCCGGCGCACGCCTGGAGCGACTGGCCGGCACCGGCGAAGCTGAACCTGTTCCTGCACGTGACCGGTCGCCGCGCGGACGGCTATCACCTGCTGCAGACGGTGTTCCAGCTGCTCGAGTGGGGCGATTGCGTGCGACTGCGGCCGCGCGATGACGGCGTCATCAGCCGAAGGCAGCCGCTGGCGGACGTCGCCGAGGCCGACGACCTCGCGGTGCGCGCAGCGCATGCGCTGCGGGAGGCGAGCGGCACGCGCATGGGCGCCGACATTGCGGTCGATAAGCACATTCCTCTCGGCGGCGGGCTCGGCGGCGGGAGTTCCGATGCGGCGACCACCCTGGTCGCGCTGAACGAGCTCTGGGGCACGGGCCTCGACGTCGATGCGCTCGCGTCGCTCGGGCTCCGGCTCGGCGCGGACGTGCCCGTGTTCGTGCGCGGTCGCAGCGCCTGGGCCGAGGGGGTCGGCGAGCTGCTGACGCCGCTCGAGCTTCCCGAGCGCTGGTATGTCGTGATCGATCCGGGCGCCCGGGTGCCGACGGCCGAGGTGTTCAGCTCGCCCGATTTGACACGCGACTGCCGCCCGCTGACAATTCCGCTCTTTGTTTCGGGTGCGGCGACCTCGAACGTGTTCGAGTCCGTCGTGCGCGCGCGCCATCCGGCCGTCGCGAAGGCGCTGGACTGGCTCGGCGAGCGTGCACACGCCCGGCTCAGCGGATCAGGCGGCTGTATCCTTGCGCCGGTCGGCTCGCATGAAGCAGGTCTGGACATCGTGCGCGCGTGTCCCGCGGAGTGGCGCGGTTTCGTCGTCCGCGGCGTCGCGTGTTCACCGCTGCTCGCGCGCGTGCAGGAATGGCGCGCGGCGCGGGCCTGAAGGTTGCGCTGGGGCGTCGCCAAGCGGTAAGGCACCGGGTTTTGATCCCGGCATTCGCAGGTTCGAATCCTGCCGCCCCAGCCATTCGCCGCGACCCGCGATGGCGCGGCGGCGACGCTGGCACGCCCACATCGACATCCGTTCGCGGTCCACCGGCAGGTTCTAGGGATACCAACATGGATACTTCGGGCCTCCTCGTCTTCAGCGGCAATGCGAACCGCGATCTCGCCGCCGCGATCTGCAGCGAACTCTCGGTGCCGCTCGGCAAGGCGCTGGTCGGGCGCTTCAGCGACGGCGAGGTGCAGATCGAGATCGAGGAGAACGTGCGTCGCCAGGAAGTGTTCGTGGTGCAGCCCACCTGCGCGCCGACCGCCGACAACTTCATGGAGCTGCTCGCGCTGGTGGACGCGCTCAAGCGCGCCTCGGCCGCGAGCGTGACCGCGGTGATCCCGTACCTCGGCTATGCGCGACAGGACCGGCGTCCGCGTTCGGCGCGGGTTCCGATCACGGCCAAGGTCGCCGCCCAGATGATCGGCGTGGTCGGCACCGACCGCGTGCTGACGGTCGACCTGCACGCGGACCAGATCCAGGGTTTCTTCGACGTCCCGCTCGACAACGTGTACGCCTCGCCGGTGCTGCTGGCCGACATCTGGCGCCATCATGCGAAGGAAGACATCATCGTGGTGTCGCCCGACGTCGGCGGCGTGGTGCGCGCGCGTGCGATCGCCAAGCGGCTCGACGATGCCGACCTCGCGATCATCGACAAGCGCCGCCCGCGTGCGAACGAGGCGACCGTGATGAACATCATCGGCGAGGTCAAGGACAAGGTCTGCGTGCTCGTCGACGACATCGTCGACACCGCGGGCACCTTGTGCGCGGCCGCCAGCGCGCTGAAGAAGAACGGCGCGCGCAAGGTCGTCGCGTACTGCACGCATCCGGTGCTGTCGGGACCGGCGATCAGCAACATCGACGGCTCCGCGCTCGACGAGCTGGTGGTCACGGACACGATCCCGCTGACCGCCTCGGCGAGGTCCTGCGGCAAGATCCGCCAGCTCTCGGTCGCCGAACTGCTGGCCGAGACGGTTCGCCGCATCGCGTATGGCGAGTCGGTGAGTTCGTTGTATGTGGATTGAGGCGGGGAATAGGGAGTGGCCGACGGCAGGTTCCGCTGCCTGCTCCACCATTCCCGATTCTCCATTCCCCATTCCCTGATCAGAACACCGCTCCCCTGGTCGCGGGGGAGCGACATCGCCGCCGCGAGGCGGCCCTACTGCAAGAAGGCAACACGAAAATGGCAACCACACGTACCATCAATGTCGAAAAGCGCAACGACGAGGGCAAGGGTGCGAGCCGCCGCCTGCGTCGCGCGGGTTTCGTCCCGGCGATCGTCTATGGCGGCGACCTGCAGCCGGTGTCGATCCAGATCCAGCACAAGGACGTCTGGCATGCGAGCCAGAACGAATGGTTCTACTCGTCGATCCTCGACCTCAGCCTCGGCGGCGACGTGCAGAAGGTGCTGCTGCGTGACATGCAGCGCCATCCGTTCAAGCAGATCGTCCTGCACATGGATTTCCAGCGCGTCAACGAGAACGATGCGATCCGCGTGCGCGTGCCGCTGCACTTCCTGAACCAGGAAGCGTCGGTGGCCGGCAAGACCTCGGGCGTCGTGATCATGCACGAGCTGACCGAAGTCGAAATCTCCTGCCTGCCCAAGCACCTGCCGGAGAGTATCGAGATCGACTTGTCGAATCTCGCGGTCGGCGACATCGTGCACCTGAGCGACCTCAAGCTGCCGCAGGGCGTCGAAATCCCCGAGCTTCGCTTCGGCAAGGAACACGACCATGCCGTGGTCGTGGCCAAGGAAATGCGCGCCGAGGCCGAGGAGACGCCGGCCGCCGAAGGCGAAGGCGCTGCAGCGGCCGCGGCCGCGCCGGCGAAGAAGGACGAGAAGAAGTAACGCGGCTCCGCCGCCGCCTGCGCGCAAGCGCGGGCGGCGCGCGGGTCGTGGTTCGCCATGGCTGGGCTTCGCCTCATCGTCGGCCTCGGCAATCCCGGGGCAGAACACCTGCGGACCCGCCACAACGCGGGGTTCTGGTTCGTCGATGCGCTGGCACGGCGCGAGGACGCGCGCTTCGGCATCGAATCGAAGCTGCGCGGCGAAACCGCGAAGCTCGTGATCGCGGCGCAGCCGCTGTGGCTGCTGAAGCCGATCACGTTCATGAATGCGAGCGGCGCCTCGGTGGGTGCCGCGCTGCGCTACTGGAAGATCGAACCCGAGCAGATGCTCGTCGTGCACGACGACCTCGATCTCCCGCCCGGTGCGGCGAGGCTCAAGTTCGACGGCGGCCACGGCGGCCAGAATGGCCTGCGCGACCTGTTCGCGCACCTCGGACACGGACGCTTCCACCGGCTGCGCCTCGGCATCGGACACCCGGGCCACAAGGACCGCGTGACCGGCTGGGTGCTCGGACGCCCGTCCGCGGGCGACGAGGCCGCGATCGTCGACGCGGTCGCGCGCTCGCTCGACGTGTTGCCGCTGGTCGTCGAAGGTCGCTTCGAGGAGGCGATGCAGCGGTTGCACACCAATAGCCGTGATTCGTGATTCTTGATTCGGAGCAGCAGGAACCCTCTACCAGGTCGGGAGGGGAGCTCGCTTCAATCATGCTGTCGCCAATCACCCATCACGAATCACCCATCACGGATTCCAGAACATGGGCATCAAATGCGGCATCGTCGGCCTGCCCAATGTCGGCAAGTCGACCCTCTTCAACGCGTTGACCAAGGCGGGCATCGCCGCGGCCAATTTCCCGTTCTGCACGATCGATCCGAACGTCGGCGTGGTGCCGGTGCCTGATCCGCGCCTTGCGGCGCTGGCCGGCATCGCGAAACCACTCAAGATCATTCCGACCTCGATCGAGTTCGTCGACATCGCGGGCCTGGTCGCGGGTGCGTCGAAGGGCGAGGGCCTCGGCAACAAGTTCCTTGCCCACATCCGCGAGGTCGACGCGATCGCGCATGTCGTGCGCTGCTTCGAGCATCCGGACATCGTGCACGTGACCGGCAAGGTCGATCCGATTTCCGACATCGAGACGATCGACACCGAGCTCGCGCTCGCCGACCTCGATTCGGTCGAGAAGGCGTTGAACCGCGTGGAGCGCGCGGCGAAGGCGAACGACAAGGACGCGCTCGCGAAGCGCCCGGTGCTGCAGAAGCTCGCGGCCGGGCTCGATCAGGGCCGCTCCGCGCGCAGCCTCGGGCTGGACGCGGAGGAGCAGGCGCTCGTGCGCGACCTGTTCCTGCTGACGCTGAAGCCGCTGATGTACATCGCGAACGTGCTCGAGGATGGATTCACCGACAACCCGCACCTCGATGCGGTGCGCGCGCGCGCGGCGACCGAAGGTGCCGAAGTGGTGCCGGTCTGCGCCGCGATCGAGGAGGAGATGGCGCAGCTCGAGGACGCGGACCGCGACGAGTTCCTCGCCGACCTCGGCCTCGACGAGCCCGGGCTCAACCGCGTGATCCGCGCCGGCTACAAGCTGCTCGGGTTGCAGACGTACTTCACCGCGGGCGAGAAGGAAGTGCGCGCGTGGCAGGTCAGGAAGGGCGCGACCGCGCCGCAGGCCGCCGCCGTGATCCACACCGATTTTGAGCGCGGCTTCATCCGCGCCGAAACGATCGCCTACGACGACTACATCCGCTACAAGGGCGAAGCGGGTGCGCGCGATGCCGGCCGACTGCGGCTGGAAGGCAAGGACTACCTCGTGCAGGAAGGCGACGTGCTGCACTTCCGCTTCAACGTCTAGCCCGCGTCACGATCGGACGGGCGCCCGGCGTTCCCGGCGCGCCCGCGAGCGCATGCCGCGATCGCAAGCCAGGGCCATCGCGGCGTCCGCGAAGCATTCGGTGGGACCCGCCATCCGTCATGGCGATCCTGCGTCATGCGGCGGCGCCATCGGGTGCCGGCGCGCGCGCCGATAGGTTCCGGCACGCGCCCCCGTGTTGTCTGCGTGTAGGCGGATGTTCCGCTTCCGCCCGGCGTTGCCGGGTCCCCGCAGGAGAACACACGATGCGTTTGCCCATGCTGTCCCTGTTGATCGTGCTCGGCGTTTCCGTCGCCGTCGTCGCCACTGCCGATCCCGCCGAGCCGGTCGCCCCGGCCGCCCCCGCGCCCGCGCCGGAGGTCGAGCTCGTCCACCTCGAACTCGGGACCTGGGACGCCCTGGTCGAATTCCCGCCGGCGTCGCCGGATGCGAAGCCCACCTACGCGCGCGGCGTGCAGACCAATACGCTGGTCCCCGGCGGACGCTGGATCCGCAACGACATCGAAGTCGAGCCTTCGTACGCGGGCCACGGCACCTGGGGCTGGGATCCGCGCAGGCAGCGCTACGTCGGCATCTGGGTCGACAGCAATACCGACTACGTGCGCCTCGACGAGGGTCGCTACGACCCGGCGACGCGCACGCTGACCTGGGAATCGGAGCTGCGCCAGCCCGAGCCCCACCCACCCGCGAAGTTCCGCCTGGTGGAGGAGTTCCGCGGTGACACGCGCGTGCTGACGATGACCGCGATCGGACCGAAGACCGGCAAGGTCGTTCCGCTCGGCAAGATCACGTTCACGCGTCGGGCCACGACGCCGGCCGCCGCCGCGATCGGCTCGCACTGAGAGGAGCCAGGCGCGAGGCCGCATTCGCGCGCCGGCACCGCTGCGCCCGGACCGTGCGATCGGTCCGGTCCGGACGCGCGGCGGGCTCAGCGCGCAGGTGCGTAACCCCGGGCCCTGCCCGCGCGCGGAACCAGGCGCGGTGCGCGCAAGTCGGGCTCGAAGCCGTCGCTGAAGATCACGTCGCTGGTTGCCTGCGTGACTTCGAGCAGCACCGTGTTGTTGGTCCCGGCCGGGTCGTTCGCGGGCGCGCCGACCACGGCGGTGGCCGAGTTGCCGATCGTGCCGGTGGCGCCCGCCGCGATGGTGCCCGACACGCTGTAGACCACGCTGCCGCCGACCGGGAGGTTGGCAACCGTCGCGAGGTGTCCGGTGCCGTTGGCCGTGCAGCTCGCGCCGCTCGATGCGGTGCAGGTCCACGTCGGTGATTCGAATGCCGACGGGAAGGTGTCGATGATCGTCGTGCTGGGAGAGGCCGCGGGGCCCGCGTTGGCGACCGTGATCGTGTACGCGAGCGCCTCGCCTGCGGTGTACTGCAGCGGATCCGCGGTCATCGCGACCGAGACGTCGGCTGAGTTCGGCAGCGCGTCGCAGTCGACCACCGCCCGGATCACCCAGTCTCCGGTCACGCCGAGCGTCGAAGCATCGAACCACATGAAACTTGCACCGATGTCGGCGAGGATCGCGTTGCGCCCCGGCTGGATACCATTCGTGTCGCGCACGACGCTGGGATCGACGCCCGCCTCGGGCGCCGCAGTGAACGTGAACGCGACGACCACGGTCTCGTTCTCCACCACGGGCACCGAGATCGGCAACGTGTTGTTCTCGTCGAGGTAGCGGAACTCGTTCAGCGCGTTGTCGTTCATGACTGGCCCGAACACCTGCAGCGCGACGTCCCCGGGCTCGGGAAACGTGCCCGAGCGGTAGACGTCGATCGATTCCTGGATCGAGAACGGCGCGATGCCGCTCGGCGAGCGCCAGAACACCTGCAGTGCGACGAGGTCACCGTCGCACGGCGACGTCAGCCACGACGCGGCCTTCTCGCCGGCGACGAAGCCCCAGACGATCGCCGCCTGGCCGAAATCGACGAGCGAATCGTTCTGCAGCGTGATCTCGGCCGCGCCCGCGGCACCCGACAGGCACATCCCCAGTGCCATCACGATCGGCTTGTTCATGCTTGCCCCCTGTTCGCGGCGTACGCCGCCAGCTCGAATCTAGCCGCGCAGCGCGTGCGCGGGCAGGACGCGGTTCACAGCCTGCGCACGCAGGCCGGGCTTGCGCTAGGCTGGATGCCCTGAACCGGCGGAGGCCTTGATGCCAGGCCAGCAGCGCGAACTCGTCCTGCGCTTCCTCGCCGAGCCGTCCGACGTGAATTTCGGCGGCAAGGTCCACGGCGGCGCCGTCATGAAGTGGATCGACCAGGCCGGATACGCTGCCGCGGTGGGCTGGAGCGGCCACTATTGCGTCACGGTCGCGGTCGGCGGCATCCGCTTCGCCGAGCCGATCCGGATCGGCGACCTCGTGGTGGTGCGCGCGAAACTCGTGCGCACGGGTTCGACGAGCATGCAGTTCGCGGTCGACGTGCTGGCGCGTGACCTCGGCAGCGGAAACGAGCGGCGCGCAACCGGCTGCGTGATCACCTTCGTCGCGCTGGACGGCCCCGCGGGCCGGCCGGTGCCCGTGCCCGCGTGGCAGCCGGTCGCGGAAGAGGACCTGCGGCTCGCCGAGCTCGCATCGCGCCTCGGCGAGCTCTCGAAGGCGATGGAACTCGAGGGATCGCGGGGCGTGCCGACACGGATCGATGAGCCCTCCGCGCCCGCGCCAGCGGCGGGCGCGCCGGTACCAGGAAACCCGGGTCGCGGTCCTTGACTTGCGTAGCGGCGGACACGACAATGCGCGGCTCCGTGGCGTGGAGGATCGGCGTCAGATCCGCAAGCCTTCGCTGCGGGAACAAGCGATACGCGGAGGGATACCCAAGCGGCCAACGGGGGCAGACTGTAAATCTGCTGGCTTACGCCTTCGGTGGTTCGAATCCACCTCCCTCCACCAGTTCATGCAAAGCGCGCCGAAGGCGCGATCGCGTTACCCAAGCAGGTCGATCCGGCGCGGGAGTAGTTCAATGGTAGAACTGTAGCCTTCCAAGCTACTAGTGCGGGTTCGATTCCCGTCTCCCGCTCCATTGAGTCGCTCGTGTCAAAGAGTCCGGCAGGATGCCGGGCAGTGCTTCGCAGTCAGGGAGGGCTGCAGAAATACACGCTCACGTAGCTCAGTCGGTAGAGCACCTCCTTGGTAAGGAGGAGGTCGATGGTTCGATTCCATTCGTGAGCACCATATGCTTGTGCAGTCGTCCGTGACTGCGAAAGGCAAGAGCGGCCATCCCTGGCCGCACTTTTCATGAAAGCAGTCATTCACCCCACACGAGACAGGCAGCCATGTCCAAGGAAAAATTCGAGCGCAAGAAGCCGCACGTGAACGTGGGCACGATCGGCCACGTCGACCACGGCAAGACGACGCTGACGGCGGCGCTGACGAAGGTGGGCGCGGAGC
>SEHB01000018.1 GCA_004143945.1 Lysobacteraceae bacterium | reverse complement strand
GCTCCGCGCCCACCTTCGTCAGCGCCGCCGTCAGCGTCGTCTTGCCGTGGTCGACGTGGCCGATCGTGCCCACGTTCACGTGCGGCTTCTTGCGCTCGAATTTTTCCTTGGACATGGCTTGCAACCTCAGAGAATGTACTTTTGTCGAAAAGCGCGACCGCCATCGGTCGCATCCTGGTCCGCGCGATCAGTGGATCGTGCTGGTCAACCCTTCTTGATCACGGCTTCGGCGATGTTGTTCGGCGCCTCGGCGTAGTGGTCGAATTCCATCGTGAAGGTTGCGCGACCCTGCGACATCGAGCGCAGGCTGGTCGCGTAACCGAACATCTCGCCGAGCGGGACCATCGCGTTGATGACCTTGCCGGACGGCGAATCATCGGTGCCCTGCAGCACGCCGCGACGGCGGCTCAGGTCACCCATCACGTCACCCATGTAGTCTTCCGGCGTCACCACCTCGACCTTCATGATCGGCTCGAGCAGGACCGGACTGGCCTTGTTGAAGCCTTCCTTGAAGCCCATCGAACCGGCGATCTTGAACGCCATTTCGTTGGAGTCGACTTCATGGTACGAACCGTCGACGAGCTTGATCTTGATGTCGACGACGGGATAACCCGCCATCGGACCGCTCGTCATCGCCTCGCGGATGCCCTTGTCGACCGCAGGCACGTATTCCTTCGGAACCGAGCCGCCGACCGTGGTGTTCTCGAACAGGTAACCCGCGCCGCGCTCCTGCGGCTCGATCTCGAGCACGACGTGGCCGTACTGGCCCTTGCCGCCCGACTGGCGCACGAACTTGCCTTCCTGCTTGACCGCCTTGCGGATCGTCTCGCGGTAGGCGACCTGCGGCTTGCCGACGTTCGCCTCGACGTTGAACTCGCGCTTCATGCGGTCGACGATGATCTCGAGGTGCAGCTCGCCCATGCCCGCGATGATCGTCTGGCCCGATTCCTCGTCCGAACGCACGCGGAACGACGGATCTTCCTGCGCGAGGCGCGACAGGGCGATGCCCATCTTTTCCTGGTCCGACTTGGTCTTCGGCTCGACCGCCATCGCGATCACCGGCTCGGGGAACGTCATGCGCTCGAGCGTGATCACGTTGTCGGTCGCGCACAGCGTGTCGCCGGTGGTGACGTCCTTGAGGCCGACCGCGGCGGCGATGTCGCCCGCGCGCACTTCCTTGACCTCGCTGCGCTCGGCCGCGTGCATCTGCAGGATGCGCCCGACGCGCTCCTTCCTGCTCTTGACCGGGTTGTAGACAGTGTCGCCCGAGTTCAGCACGCCCGAATAGACGCGGAAGAACGTCAGCGAACCGACGAACGGATCGGTCATGATCTTGAACGCGAGCGCCGAGAACGGCGCCTCGTCGCGCGCGGGACGCGAGTCTTCCTTCTCGTTCTCGTCGATGCCCTTGACCGCCGGACGATCGGACGGGGCCGGCAGGTACCGCACGACGCCGTCGAGCATCGCCTGCACGCCCTTGTTCTTGAACGCGGAACCGCAGAACACCGGAATCAGCGTGTTCGCGAGCGCGCCGGAGCGGATGCCCTCATGGATGTCGTCCTCGCTGAGGGAACCCTCCTCGAGGTACTTGTTCATGAGTTCCTCCGACGTCTCCGCCGCGGACTCGATCATGTGCTCGCGCGCCTGCTTCGCCTTGTCGGCGAGGTTGGCCGGGATGTCGCGGTACTCGAACTTCATGCCCTGGGATTCGGTATCCCAGTAGATCGCCTTCATCTTGACGAGGTCGATCACGCCTTCGAAGCCGTCTTCGGCTCCGATCGGCACCTGCATCGCGACCGGATTCGCGCCGAGGCGCGCCTTCAGCTGGCCGACGACCTTGTCGAAATCCGCGCCCGTGCGGTCCATCTTGTTGACGAACGCGAGGCGAGGCACGCCGTACTTGTTGGCCTGGCGCCACACCGTCTCCGACTGCGGCTGCACGCCGCCGACCGAGCACAGCACGAACACCGCGCCGTCGAGCACGCGCAGCGAACGCTCGACTTCGATCGTGAAGTCGACGTGCCCCGGGGTGTCGATGATGTTGAAGCGATGCTGCGGGAACGAGCGATCCATGCCGGCCCAGAACGCGGTGGTCGCGGCCGACGTGATCGTGATGCCGCGCTCCTGCTCCTGCTCCATCCAGTCCATCGTGGCGGCACCTTCGTGCACCTCGCCAATCTTGTGACTGACGCCGGTGTAGAAAAGGATGCGCTCGGACGTGGTGGTCTTGCCGGCATCGATGTGGGCCATGATGCCGAAGTTGCGGTAGCGCTCGATTGGAGTGGTGCGGGCCATAGATCTACCTTCGCAGGGCGTCGTGCCCCGAATCGCGCCGCCGTCCGGGCCGCGCATTCATTGAGAGTCCGGCGACAAGCCGGATGTGCTTCACCGCCCGCGGGCGGCGATCACCACCTGTAGTGCGAGAACGCCTTGTTGGCCTCGGCCATGCGGTGCGTTTCTTCGCGCTTCTTCACCGCGCCACCGCGGTTCTCGGAAGCCTCGAGCAGCTCGGCCGCGAGCTTGCGCGGCATCGTGTTCTCGCCGCGCTTGCGCGCTGCGTCGATGAGCCAGCGCATCGCCAGCGCGGTGCGCCGCGACGAACGCACTTCGACCGGCACCTGGTAGGTCGCGCCGCCGACTCGGCGGGACTTCACCTCGACCGCGGGCGCCACGTTGTTGAGCGCCTTCTCGACCAGCTGGACCGGTTCGGCGTTCTTCTCGCCGATGTGATCGAGCGCGCCGTAGACGATCTTTTCCGCGACCGACTTCTTGCCGCTCTGCATCACCATGTTGATGAAGCGCGCGATCACCTGGCTGCCGTGCTTGGGATCCGGCAGCAGTTCGCGGGTTGGGGTATTGCCTTTGCGTGACATGGATTCTTCTCAATGATGCGGCCATGCTGGCCGCTTGATACTCAAGCGCCTGGGCGCCTGTGGAAACCGGCGCGCGATCAGCCCTTCGGGCGCTTCGCGCCGTACTTCGAACGGCTCTTGCGACGCTTGGTGACGCCGGCAGCATCGAGGCTGCCGCGCACGGTGTGGTAGCGCACGCCCGGCAGGTCCTTCACGCGGCCGCCGCGGATCAGTACGACCGAGTGCTCCTGGAGGTTGTGGCCTTCGCCACCGATGTAGCTGATGACTTCGAAGCCGTTGGTCAGGCGCACCTTCGCGACCTTGCGCAGAGCGGAGTTCGGCTTCTTCGGCGTCGTCGTGTAGACGCGCGTGCAGACGCCACGACGCTGCGGACAGTTCGCGAGCGCCGGGGACGCACTCTTGTACGTCTTCGGACTGCGCGGCTTGCGGACCAGCTGGTTGACTGTTGACATGCGTGAGAACCGTGCCTGCGGAATTCGGGGGAATAATCCCGGGGAAACAAAAGGCAGGCCGAAGATATTCGGCCTGCCGAGACAGAAAAGTATAGCGCGCAAACGACTGGACCGTCAACGGTCCGGCGATGCGTGGCAGTCCAGTGCCCGAACACGAGGCGAATCCTTCGCCTCATTTCGTTGTGTGGCCAACGGCCCGACCCTCAGCCATCCCCGCGACCGGGGAACTCCGGCGAACCCGCCGGGCGCCCGCTTTCGCGGGCATGGCTCGATCAATCCTTCCGGACCGTGGAACCGATCAATGCGCGTCGCCGTCCTCGGCCACCGCTTCGGCCACCGAACTCGTGGCCCCGAGCGTCTCGCGCTCCGACTCGGTCAGGGTCCCCTGCCTGCTGCGCCGCTGGGCGTGGTAGGCAAGACCCGTGCCGGCCGGGATCAAGCGACCAACTATAACGTTTTCCTTGAGTCCACGCAAGGTATCGCGCGTGCCGCGCACGGCCGCTTCGGTCAGGACGCGCGTGGTCTCCTGGAACGAGGCCGCCGAGATGAACGACTCGGTCGCGAGCGATGCCTTGGTGATGCCGAGCAGCACCGGCAGCATCTCCGCCGGTCGCTCGTTGCGCGCTTCGCTGCGCGCGTTTTCCTCGACCAGGCGCATGCGATCGACCTGTTCGCCACGCAGGAAGCGCGTGTCGCCCGATTCGCTGATCTCGACCTTGCGCAGCATCTGGCGAATGATCGCCTCGATGTGCTTGTCGTTGATCTTCACGCCCTGCAAGCGGTAGACGTCCTGGATTTCCTTGACCAGGTACGCAGCCAGCGGCTCCACCCCCAGCAGGCGCAGGATGTCGTGCGGGTTCGGTTCGCCGTCGACCACGGTTTCGCCCTTCTCGACGTGCTCGCCCTCGAACACGATCACGTGGCGCCACTTCGGGATCAGCTCCTCGTGCTCGTTGCCGTCGACATCCTTGATGATCAGGCGCTGCTTGCCCTTGGTGTCCTTGCCGAAGCTGATCACGCCCGAACGCTCGGCCAGGATCGCCGGCTCCTTCGGCTTGCGCGCCTCGAACAGGTCCGCCACGCGCGGCAGGCCGCCGGTGATGTCGCGGGTCTTGGAGGTTTCCTGCGGGATACGCGCGACCACGTCGCCGACGCCGACTTCGGCACCGTTCTGCAGCGAGACGATCGCACCTGCGGGCAGGAAGTACTGCGCGGGCACGTCCGAACCCGGCAGCTTGAGCTGCTTGCCCTTCTTGTCCTCGAGCCGGACGATCGGGCGCAGGTCCTTGGCGGCGGTGCCACGGCGCTTGGGATCGGTGACCACCGCGCTGGCGAGACCGGTCAGCTCGTCGATCTGCTCCTGCACCGTGATGCCGTCGATGAAGTCGCTGAAGCGGATCACGCCGGCCACTTCGGAGACGATCGGATGGGTATGCGGATCCCACTTCGCGATGGTCTGGCCGGCCTTGACCGCGGCGCCGTCCTTGAAGTCGATCACCGCGCCGTACGGCACGCGGTAGCGCTCGCGCTCGCGGCCATGCGCGTCCATCACCGACAGTTCGCCCGAACGCGACACCGCGACCAGGTGGCCCGCAGTGTGCGCGACGGTCTTGAGGTTGGTGAACTTCAGCGTGCCGGTCGTCTTCACCTGCACGTTGTCGACCGCGGCCGCACGCGAGGCGGCGCCGCCGATGTGGAAGGTACGCATCGTCAGCTGCGTGCCGGGTTCGCCGATCGACTGCGCGGCGATCACGCCGACCGCCTCGCCGATGTTGACGAGGTGGCCACGCGCGAGGTCGCGTCCGTAGCACAGCGCGCATACGCCGAAGCGCGCATCACAGGTGATCGGCGAACGCACGAGGATCGACTGGACGCCTGCCGTCTCCAGCTTGTCGACCATGCCTTCGTCGAGCAGCGCACCACGCGTGACGATCGGATCCTCGTCGTTGCCGGGCGCGAACACGTCTTCGGCCACCACGCGACCGAGCACGCGGTCCTTCAGCGGCTCGACCACGTCGCCGCCTTCGACGATCGGGGCCATCGTGAGGCCCTTGGTCGTGTTGCAGTCGACTTCGGTGACGACGACGTCCTGCGCGACGTCGACGAGTCGACGCGTGAGGTAGCCCGAGTTCGCCGTTTTCAGCGCGGTGTCGGCCAGGCCCTTGCGCGCGCCGTGGGTCGAGTTGAAGTACTGCAGGACATTGAGGCCTTCACGGAAGTTCGCCTTGATCGGCGTCTCGATGATCGATCCATCCGGACGCGCCATCAGGCCGCGCATGCCGGCGAGCTGGCGGATCTGCGCCGCCGAACCACGCGCGCCGGAGTCGGCCATGATGTAGAGCGAGTTCATCGACTTCTGCTCGATCGTCTCGCCCTTCGAGGTCTTCACCTTGTCCGAGCCGATGCCGTCCATCATCGCCTTGGCGACGCGCTCGTTGGTGCGCGACCAGATGTCGACCACCTTGTTGTAGCGCTCGCCGGCGGTCACGAGGCCGGATTGGTACTGCTGCTGGATCTCGGTGACTTCGGTCTCGGCTTCTTCGAGGATGCCCTTCTTCTCGGCCGGGATCTTCATGTCGTCGATGCCGATCGACATGCCCGCACGCGTCGCGTAGTGGAAGCCGGTGTACATCAGCTTGTCCGCGAACACGACGGTGTCCTTGAGGCCGAGGCGGCGATAGCACTGGTTGATCAGGCGCGAGATCGACTTCTTGGTCAGCTCGGTGTTGGCCAGCGCGAACGGCAGGCCCTCCGGCAGGATCTCGGCCAGCAGGGCGCGACCGACCGTGGTGTCGACGATCGAGGTCGATTCGCTGCGCGCGCCGTCCTCGTCGATCTCCACCTGGCGCAGGCGCACCTTGACCTTCGCGTGCAGTTCGACCACTCGGTTGTCGTACGCACGATGGACTTCGGCCACGTTCGCGAACGCCATGCCCTCGCCCGCCTTGTTCTCGAGCGCGCGCGTCATGTAGTAGAGGCCGAGCACGACGTCCTGCGTCGGCACGATAATCGGCTCGCCGTTCGCCGGCGACAGGATGTTGTTGGTCGACATCATCAGCGCGCGCGCCTCGAGCTGCGCCTCGAGCGACAGCGGCACGTGCACGGCCATCTGGTCACCGTCGAAGTCCGCGTTGAACGCGGTGCAGACGAGCGGATGCAGCTGGATCGCCTTGCCCTCGATCAGCACGGGCTCGAACGCCTGGATGCCGAGGCGGTGCAGGGTCGGCGCGCGGTTGAGCAGCACCGGATGCTCGCGGATCACTTCCTCGAGGATGTCCCACACCTCGGCGCTCTCGCGCTCGACGAGCTTCTTCGCCGCCTTGATCGTCGTGGCGAGGCCGCGACGCTGCAGCTTGGAGAAGATGAACGGCTTGAACAGCTCGAGCGCCATCTTCTTCGGCAGGCCGCACTGGTGCAGCTTGAGCGTCGGACCGACCACGATGACCGAGCGGCCCGAGTAGTCCACGCGCTTGCCGAGCAGGTTCTGGCGGAAGCGGCCCTGCTTGCCCTTGATCATGTCGGCGAGCGACTTCAGCGGGCGCTTGTTGGTGCCCGTGATCGCGCGGCCGCGACGGCCGTTGTCCATCAGCGCATCGACCGCTTCCTGCAGCATGCGCTTCTCGTTGCGCACGATGATGTCGGGCGCATTGAGCTCGAGCAGGCGCTTGAGGCGATTGTTGCGGTTGATCACGCGGCGGTAGAGGTCGTTGAGGTCCGACGTCGCGAAGCGGCCGCCATCGAGTGGCACCAGCGGGCGCAGGTCCGGCGGCAGCACCGGCAACACCGTGAGCACCATGAATTCGGGGCGGTTGCCCGACTCGAGGAACGCTTCGACCAGCTTGATGCGCTTGCTCAGGCGCTTGAGCTTGGTCTCAGAGTTCGTCGACGCGATTTCCTCGCGCAGGCGGATCAGTTCCTGGTTGAGGTCGATCGTCTTGAGCAGCTCGTAGACGGCTTCCGCGCCCATGCGCGCGTCGAACTCGTCACCGTGTTCCTCGACCGCCTGCAGGTACTGCTCTTCGTTGAGCAGCTGGCCGCGCTCGAGCGCGGTGAGGCCGGGATCGACCACCACGTACGCCTCGAAGTAGAGGATGCGCTCGATGTCGCGCAACGTCATGTCGAGCATGAGGCCGATGCGCGAGGGCAGCGACTTCAGGAACCAGATGTGCGCGGTCGGCGAGGCGAGCTCGATGTGGCCCATGCGCTCGCGGCGCACCTTGGCCAGCGTCACCTCGGTGCCGCACTTCTCGCACACGACGCCACGGTGCTTCATGCGCTTGTACTTGCCGCACAGGCACTCGTAGTCCTTGATCGGACCGAAGATCGCCGCGCAGAACAGGCCGTCGCGCTCGGGCTTGAACGTGCGGTAGTTGATCGTTTCCGGCTTCTTCACCTCGCCGAACGACCACGAGCGGATCAGGTCCGGCGAAGCCAGCGCGATCTTGATCGAGTCGAAATCGAGCGACTGGCGCTGCTGGTTGAAGAGGTTGAGCAGGTCTTTCATGTGAATCTCCGGGAATCGGCAATAGAGAATCGGGAATGGTCAGAAGCGGGGAACCGGTCTTGCGGGAATCGTCGGGAAGCTTGCGCTCCTGGCCTGACGATCCCCGATTCCCGATTCCCCATTCCCGGCTCTATCGCTCTTCGAGTTCCATGTTGATCGCCAGCGAGCGGATTTCCTTGACCAGCACGTTGAAGGACTCCGGCATGCCGGCCACCATCTCGTGGTCGCCGTCGACGATGTTCTTGTACATCTGGTTGCGGCCGGACACGTCGTCGGACTTGACCGTCAGCATTTCCTGCAGCGTGTACGCCGCGCCGTAGGCTTCCAGCGCCCACACTTCCATCTCGCCGAAGCGCTGGCCACCGAACTGCGCCTTGCCGCCGAGCGGCTGCTGCGTGACGAGCGAGTACGGGCCGGTCGAGCGCGCGTGCATCTTGTCGTCGACGAGGTGGTTGAGCTTCAGCATGTGCATGTAGCCCACCGTCACCGGACGATCGAACGCCTCGCCGGTACGACCATCGAACAGCGTGGTCTGGCCCGACTCGGGCAGGTCGGCGAGCCTGAGCATCGACTTGATCTCCTCCTCGAACGCGCCGTCGAACACCGGCGTCGCCATCGGCACGCCGTCGGTGAGGTTGTGCGCGAGCGTGAGCATCTCCTCGTCGGTCAGCGACTTCAGGTTGACGTGGTGGCCCGCAGCCGCTTCCTTCGCCGCATGCGCGTTGTAGACCTCGTCGAGGAACTTGCGCAGTTCCGCGACCTTGGCCTGTGCCTTCAGCATGCGGTCGATCTTCTCGCCGAGGCCCTTCGCGGCCCAGCCGAGATGGACTTCGAGGATCTGGCCGATGTTCATTCGCGACGGCACGCCGAGCGGGTTCAGCACGATGTCGACCGGACGGCCGCCCTCGTCGTACGGCATGTCTTCCACCGGCACGATCATCGAGACGACACCCTTGTTGCCGTGGCGACCGGCCATCTTGTCGCCGGGCTGGATGCGTCGCTTGACCGCGAGGTAGACCTTGACCATCTTGAGCACGCCCGGGGCGAGGTCGTCGCCGGCGGTGATCTTGGCCTGCTTGGCCTTGAAGCGCTGCTCGAATTCTTCCTTGTGCCGCTTGACCTGTTCCTGCGCGCGCTCGAGGAACTCGGCCGCGTCCTCGTCCTTCATGCGGATCGCGAACCACTCGTCCTTCTTGAGGCCGTCGAGGTACTCGTCGGTGATCTCGGCGCCCTTCTTGAGGGTACCGGGACCGCCGTTGGCGGACTTGCCCACCAGCGCGGTGCGCAGGCGATTGAAGATCGCGCCCTCGAGGATGCGGAACTGGTCGTCGAAGTCCTTCTTGACGCGCTTGATCTCCATTTCTTCGATCTGGCGCGCGCGCTTGTCCTTCTCGATGCCGTCGCGCGTGAACACGGTGACGTCGATGACGGTACCGTCCATGCCCGGCGGCACGCGCAGCGAGGAGTCCTTCACGTCCGAGGCCTTCTCGCCGAAAATCGCGCGCAGCAGCTTCTCTTCCGGGGTCAGCTGGCTTTCGCCCTTCGGCGTGACCTTGCCGACCAAGATGTCGCCGGCCTTGACCTCGGCACCGATGTAGACCACGCCCGACTCGTCGAGTCGCGCGAGTGCCTGCTCGCCGACGTTCGGGATGTCGGCGGAGATCTCTTCCGGACCGAGCTTGGTGTCGCGCGCGACGCAGGTGAGCTCCTCGATGTGGATCGTCGTGTAGCGATCCTCCTCGACCACGCGCTCGGAGAGCAGGATCGAGTCCTCGAAGTTGTAGCCGTTCCACGGCATGAACGCGACCAGCATGTTCTGGCCGAGCGCGAGCTCGCCGAGGTCGGTGGAAGAGCCGTCGGCCAGCACGTCGCCGGCTTCGACGCGATCACCGACGTTCACCAGCGGACGCTGGTTGAGGTTGGTGTTCTGGTTCGATCGCGTGTACTTGGTGAGCGTGTAGATGTCCACGCCCGCGTCGTTGTCGCCGACCTGGTCCTCGTCGACGCGCACGACGATGCGCGCGGCGTCGACCTGGTCGATCAGTCCGCCGCGGCGAGCGGCCACGGTGACGCCGGAATCGCGCGCGACCGCGCGCTCGATGCCGGTGCCGACCAGCGGCGTCTGCGAGCGCAGCGTCGGAACCGCCTGGCGCTGCATGTTCGCGCCCATCAGCGCGCGGTTCGCGTCGTCGTGCTCGAGGAACGGCACCAGCGCCGCCGCGACCGACACGGTCTGCATCGGCGACACGTCCATGTAGTTGATCTCGCTGGACGGGCGCAATTCGGACTCGCCGCGGAAGCGGCAGGACACGTATTCCTCGACGAAGGTGCCGTCCTTGTTCAACGGCGAGTTCGCCTGCGCGATCACGTATTCGCCTTCGTCGATCGCCGACAGGTATTCGACCTGGTTGGTGATCTTGCCGCTGGTGACCTTGCGGTACGGCGTCTCGAGGAAGCCGTAGTCGTTGGTGCGCGCGTACACCGCGAGCGAGTTGATCAGGCCGATGTTCGGGCCTTCCGGCGTCTCGATCGTGCAGACGCGGCCGTAGTGCGTCGGATGCACGTCGCGCACCTCGAAGCCCGCGCGCTCGCGCGTGAGGCCACCCGGGCCCAGTGCGGAAACGCGACGCTTGTGCGTCACTTCGGACAGCGGGTTGTTCTGATCCATGAACTGGCTGAGCTGGGAGGAGCCGAAGAACTCCTTCACCGCGGCCGCGACCGGCTTGGCGTTGATCAGGTCCTGCGGCGTGAGGCCTTCGGCCTCCGCCAGCGACAGCCGTTCCTTGACCGCGCGCTCGACGCGCACGAGGCCGATGCGGAACACGTTCTCGGCCATTTCGCCGACCGAACGCACGCGGCGATTGCCGAGGTGGTCGATGTCGTCGACGATGCCGCGGCCGTTGCGGATTTCGATCAGGACCTTGATCACGTCGAGGATGTCGGAGCCGTCGCCGAACTCCTTCACCAGCGACTTCGAGTTCTCGTCGTTGCGCTCGCCGAAGTACTTGGCGTCGTACAGGATGCCCGGTCCCTTGTCGTCCTTGCGGCCGACGCGGCGATTGAACTTCATGCGACCGACGCGATCGAGGTCGTAGCGCTCGGCCGAGAAGAACAGGTTCTGGAACAGGTTCTGCGCGGCGTCCTTGGTCGGCGGTTCGCCCGGGCGCATCATGCGGTAGATCTCGACCAGCGCCTCGAGCGGCGTGCGCGAGGGGTCGATGCGCAGCGTGCGCGAGATGTAGTCACCGCGATCGAGGTCGTTGACCCACAGGGTCGCGATCTTGTCGACGCCGGCCTTGCGGAACGCCTCGAAGTGGGCGTCGTTGAGTTCGTCATTGGCCGACGCGAGCAGCTCGCCGGTCTTCGCGTCGACGACGTCGTGCGCGAGGATGCGGCCGACGAGGTACTCGTCCGGCACGTTGAGCGACTTGATGCCCGCCTTCTCGAGCTGCTTGACGTGGCGCGCGGTGATGCGCTTGCCCGCCTCCACCAGCACGTCGTCGCCCGCGAGCAGGTCGAAGTTCAACGTCTCGCCGCGCAGGCGCTCGGCCACGAGGTCGAGCTTGGCGCCGTCCTTCTTGCCGAGGTGGAACACGTTGTGCTCGAAGAAGATCGCGAGCATTTCCTCGTTGGTGTAGCCGAGCGCGCGCAGCAGCACCGTCACCGGCAACTTGCGGCGACGGTCGATGCGCGTGAACAGCGCGTCCTTCGGGTCGAACTCGAAGTCGAGCCACGAGCCACGGTAGGGGATCACGCGCGCGCTGTAGAGCAGCTTGCCCGAGCTGTGGGTCTTGCCGCGGTCATGGTCGAAGAACACGCCGGGCGAACGGTGCAGCTGCGAGACGATCACGCGCTCGGTGCCGTTCACGATGAAGGTGCCGGTATCGGTCATCAGGGGCAGCTCGCCCATGTAGACCTCCTGCTCCTTGACGTACTTGATCGCCTTGTTCGACGACTCCTTGTCGTAGATCACGAGGCGCACGGTCACGCGCAGCGGCGCGCCGTAGCTCATTCCGCGCGAGCGGCATTCGCGCTCGTCGAACGGCGGCTCGCCGAGCCGGTAGTTGACGTATTCCAGCGCAGCGCTGCCCGAATAGCTCGTGATCGGGAACACCGAGCGCAGCGCGGCATGCAGGCCCTTGTCCTCGCGCGCGTTCGGCTCGACCTCGGCCTGCAGGAACTCGCGATAGGAATCGACCTGGATGGCCAACAGGAAGGGCACGCCCAGCACCGGCGGGCGCTTGCCGAAATCCTTGCGGATTCGCTTCTTTTCGGTGAAGGAATAGGTCATCTGGGTCATGAGGAGCACACCTCGTACGGCACGCGACGGCGGCACGTCGCTGGGAAAAAACCGGCGGAAACGGACATCGGAAATGGCGCGGCGAACCCCCTTTGATGGGGCCTCGATCGCCATTTCCCATGCCCGCTTGCATCACTGCAACGGGCAAAGCCCGGGAGCTTTCGCCCCCAGGCTCGATCTTTCGTCATTCCGGCGATGGCCGGAATCCGGTGTCCTGCTTCAACGCCGACACCGGATCCCGCGTCGCCGGCCATCCATGGCCTGCACGGGACGACGCCATCCTCGCGTCACTTGACCTCGACGGTCGCGCCCGCGGCTTCGAGATCCTTCTTGAACTTCGCGGCGTCGTCCTTCGAGACCGCTTCCTTGAGGACGCCACCGGCTTCGGTGAGGTCCTTGGCTTCCTTGAGGCCGAGGCCGGTGATCGCGCGGACCGCCTTGATCACGTCGACCTTCTTGTCGCCGGCGCTCTTCAGCACGACGGTGAACTCGGTCTGCTCCTCGACCGGCGCGGCCGCACCCGCGGCCGGACCGGCGACTGCCACCGGCGCGGCGGCGGAGACGCCGAACTTCTCTTCGATCGCCTTCACGAGCTCCATGACTTCCATGAGGCTCTTGGCGGCGACGGCTTCGACGATCTGTTCGTTGGAAAGGGACATTATTGATTACCTCGATCGATATACTGGAATGGGTTCAGCGCGGACTGCGGGTCGGGCTCAGGCGGTTTCCGCCGGAGCAGCTTCCGCCGGAGCGGACTCGCCGCCACCCTGCTTGTCGGCGACCGCCTTGACGGCACGGGCGAACATCGCAGCCGGTTCCGCGAGGACGCGGGCCAGCATGCCGAGCGCCTGCTCGAGCGTGGGCAGCGAAGCGAGCACGTCGACGTGGCTGGCCGGGTACTGCTGGCCACCGACGACGACGACCTTCGGCTTGAGCTTGTCGTTGCCCTTGGCGAACTCCTTGATCAGGCGCCCGGCTGCGCCGGGTTCCTCCTTCGAGAACGCGTACAGCAACGGACCGACGAGCGCCTCCTTGGCGCACTCGAATTCGGTGCCGGCGACGGCGCGCGACGCGAGCGTATTCTTGACGACTTTCAGGAATACGCCCGTTTCACGTGCCTTCTTGCGCATCGCGGTCATCTGTTCGACCGTGGTGCCCGCGTACTCGGCGGCGACCAGGGAATGCGCGCTCGCGGCGACTTCTGCCACCTCGGCGACGACTTCCTTCTTCTGGGACAGGTTTAGAGCCATGGCACTCCTCCAAATGAACTCCGTGCGCGACCGATGCCGCGCGCGGTCCTGAACGGCATCCGTCCTGGACGCCGGGGGCGCGGATCGCGCCCCGGTGGTGGCCTCTGACTGGTCTGTGCCCAGGGGCGATGAACCAGGTGGTTCCAGCAGGCGACACCATCTACGCAGGCTGGGCTATTGAGGCCGTGCCGGCTGGATCGGGGGAGATCCCTGCAAAGCGTGCATCCATGCACCCCGATCGCGCCGTTGCGGCCGCCTGCGGTCTTTGACGGCTCCCGCTCGCGCGGGCGCCCTCAAAAATTTGCTTCGATTGCGCTCATCCCTGATCGCGACATCACGCACCGGCCATCCATGGCCGGACAGTTCACGGATCGATCAGGCGGAAACGGTCGACGTGTCCACGGGCACGCCCACGCCCATCGTGCTCGAGACCGACACCTTCTGCAGGAACTGGCCCTTGGCCGAAGCGGGCTTGGCCTTGACCAGGTCGGTGAGCAGCGCGTTGAGGTTGTCCTTCAGCGCGGCGACATCGAACGACGCCTTGCCGATCGAGCAGTGGATGATGCCGGCCTTGTCGTTGCGGAACTTGACCTGGCCCGCCTTCGCGTTCTTGACCGCGGTGACGACGTCGGCCGCGACCGAGCCATCCTTCGGATTCGGCATCAGGCCACGCGGGCCGAGCAGCTGGCCGAGCTTGCCGACGACGCGCATCGCATCCGGCGTCGCGATCACGCGGCCGTAGTCGAGGTCGCCCGCCTGCATCTTCTCGGCGAGGTCTTCCATGCCGACCGCGTCCGCGCCGGCCGCCTTGGCCGCCTCGGCCTTCTCGCCCGGCGGGCAGAACACGGCGACCTTGACGGTCTTGCCGGTGCCGTGCGGCAGCATGACCGAGCCACGCACGCCCTGATCGGACTTCTTCGCATCGATGCCGAGGCGAACCGCGACGTCGACCGATTCGGGGAACTTCGCCTTCGCGCCGTCCTTGACGATCTTCAGCGCGTCGTCGATCGAATACGTCTTGCCCGGCGTGACCGTGGCGGCGAGTGCCTTGTAACGCTTGCTGATCTTGGTCGCCATGTCAGATCTCCGCCACCAGGCCCATGCTGCGGGCGCTGCCCGCGATCGTGCGCACCGCCGCGTCGAGGTCGGCCGCAGTCAGGTCGGGCTCCTTCGCCTTCGCGATGTCCTCGAGCTGCTTGCGCGTGACCTTGCCGACCTTCTCGGTATTCGGGCGCTTGGAACCGGACGTGATGCCGACGGCCTTCTTGAGCAGGATCGTCGCCGGTGGCGTCTTCGTGATGAACGTGAACGTTCGATCCGAGTACGCGGTGATCACGACCGGGATCGGCAGCCCGGGTTCGAGTTTCTGCGTGGCGGCATTGAACGCCTTGCAGAACTCCATGATGTTGAGGCCGCGCTGGCCCAGTGCCGGACCGACCGGCGGCGAGGGGTTGGCCTGGCCGGCCTTCACCTGCAGCTTGATGTAACCAACAACCTTCTTAGCCATTTCGTCTGCTCCTCGGGTCCAGACGTCTGCACGCTCATCGAGCTGCGGGACTCCCCGTTAATTGAATCAAAGGGCCGAGGGCCCCGCCTTCAGGCCTTCTCCACCTGCCCGAACTCGAGTTCGACCGGCGTTGAACGCCCGAAAATCAGCACCGCCACGCGCAGGCGGCTCTTCTCGTAATTGACTTCCTCGACCACGCCGTTGAAGTCGTTGAACGGACCTTCGATCACGCGCACCATCTCGCCCGGCTCGAACAGCACCTTCGGGCGCGGCTTTTCGACGCCTTCCTGCACGCGCTGCAGGATGTTGTCGGCCTCGGAGTCGCGGATCGGCAGCGGGCGATCGGCGGTTCCGCCGATGAAGCCCATCACCTTCGGTGTTTCCTTCACCAGGTGCCAGGATTCGTCGTCGATCTTGAGCGCCTTGCCTTCGTCATGCGTCTCGATCTGCACCAGCACGTAACCGGGGAAGAACTTGCGCTCGCTGCGGCGCTTCTGGCCGCCGCGCATCTCGATCACTTCCTCGGTCGGCACCAGCACTTCGCCGAATTTCTCGTCCATGCCGGCGCGCGCGACGCGCTCCTTCAGCGATCGCGCGACCGCATGCTCGAAGCCGGAATAGGCATGCACCACGTACCAGCGCTTGCTCATCGAGGGCTCCTCAGCGACCGATCTGCAGCAGGTTGTCGATCACGGCCCACTTGAGCACGAAGTCGATGAAGCCCAGCAGCAAGCTGAGGATGACGACGACGACGAGGATCACCAGCGTGGTGCGCAGCGTCTCCTCGCGGGTCGGCCACACCACCTTGCGCAACTCGAACTGGGATTCGACGAGGTATTCGCGGACCGCACGGCCCGGCGCGGTGAACGCCGCGACCGCGCAAGCCGCGATGATGCCCACGAGCATCACGCCGACGCGCGTCCATCCGGTCCACTGGGTGAAGTAGTAGTAGGCGAAGACGCCCGCCACCAGCAACGCGACGGCCAGCACGAGCTTGACCACGTCGAGCCCGCTCGCACCCGTTTTTTCGACCTTGGCGTTCATACGATTTGGCGACGTTCGCGGCACGGCTCGATGTTCGCCCTGCCTTTCGATGTTCCGTCGCCCGGATCCTCTTGCTTGAATGGCACGCCAGGAGGGACTCGAACCCCCAACCTGCGGTTTTGGAGACCGCTGCTCTGCCAATTGAGCTACTGGCGTATGGGAGCTGGGAAAGGGGAATCGTGAGTGGGGAATCGTGGGCGGCAGAGCCGCTTCCGTCTTGACGATTCCCTATTCCCGGTTCCCCATTCCCGTATTCATCACTGGACGATCTTCGCCACCACGCCGGCGCCGACGGTGCGGCCGCCTTCGCGGATCGCGAAGCGCAGGCCCTCGTCCATCGCGATCGGCGCGATCAGCGTCACCACCATCTTCACGTTG
>SEHB01000002.1 GCA_004143945.1 Lysobacteraceae bacterium | reverse complement strand
GGGGTGGCGGAGGTGGCGGCGGCGGGGGTTGGTAGGCGACGAGAAGGCGCGCCTGGCTGCTTCGACGTTGCGTGAGGCCGCAGCGTCCCAAGCGTCGCCGGACGTTGGGCATGGTCACGGAGCGCACTGCGCGAAGGATGTATCGCATGCCGAACCGAAACCGGAAGTGCGCGTTGCGCGTGCAGATCGTCGCCACCCTCGTGGCGATCTCGGCATGCACGGCCGAGGCCGCGGGCGCAGTTCCGCGCCCTCCACTCGCGATCACCGACGTGGCGATCGTCGACGTCGAACACGGCCACTCGTCTGGCCCGCGCACGGTATTGATCGATGAGGGTCGCATCACCGCGATCGTCGCTCCCGATGAAGCCCGCGTCCCCGCGGACGCGGTGCGCATCGATGGCCGCGGCGGGTTCCTGATACCGGGTCTCGTGGACATGCACGTCCACCTGTTCAACACGGTGTCGAAGAGAGCGCCGAACGACTGGGCGTTCCCGTTGTTCCTGCGCAACGGCGTCACCGGCGTGCGCGAAATGGCCGCGGACGCTGCCTCGATGCCCGTGGTGCGCCGCTGGCGCACCGCGTTCGCGGACGGCACGCTGGAAGCGCCGCGCATCCTCGCAGTCGGGATGCCGGTATCCGGAGACACACCCGCTGCGGCCGCGCGCGCGGTCGATGCCGCCGCGGACGCCGGTGCGGATTTCGTCAAGGTCTTCTCGAATGTGCCCGAGCCGCAATGGCGCGCCATCGTTTCGGCTGCGCGGCGGCGCGCGCTGCCTGTCACCGGCCACGTGCCCGCGCGCGTTCGCCTGCTCGCAGCCGCCGAAGGCGGTCAGCGCAGCGCCGAACATCTGATGCAGGCCTACGAGGCCTGCTCGACGATCGAGCCCGCGCTGATCAGTGAGCGTCGCCTCGCGCGGAACGATTCGATGGATGCGCTGCTCGTCGCGCAGGAACCGCGCACGCTGGAGGCATTCGACCCAGCCGCCTGCTCCCGCGTCGCGCGTGCGCTCGCACGCAGCGGCCAGGCGCAGGTACCGACGCTCGTGCTGCCGTGGGCTGAATCCGTCGCGGCGCACGATGCCCCGGAGTCGGATCCACGCTGGCCATTGCTGCGCGCCGACGAACAGGCGCGCTGGAAGCGCATCCTGGGCGGGCTGCAGCCCGACCCCGTTGCGACGCTGCGCTGGCAGCGATCACGGGCCATCGTGTCGATGTTCCATGATGCAGGCGTCACGCTGCTTGCCGGCACCGACGCACCGATGCCGCGCATCTATCCGGGCTACTCGCTGCACGACGAGCTGGAGCGCCTCGTCGAATCCGGCCTGTCACCCCTGGAGGCATTGCGGTCCGCGACCTTCGCGCCCGCGCGATTCCTCGGGATGGACGACATCGCCGGGAGCATCGCCGTCGGCAAGCGCGCCGATCTCGTGCTGCTCGACGGCGACCCTGCAATCAGTGTGCGCCATTTGCGGCGCATCCGGGCGATCATTGTTGATGGCAGGCTCTTCAGCAGAGCTTGTCGCGCTTGCAAATCCGAGTCTGCAAATTGAACTGCGCAACTGCTTCTTCGGCTGCGGGTTGTGCGCGCCTGACACGATAGCCGCCGCGCCGGCGCCCAATTCGCGGCATTGTTCGTCACTCCGTTCCGCCTGGCTGCTCTTTCCCCCGCTCCGCGCTACGCAGATCAGTCAACCGACGACGCGCTCAGCATCTTCAGACACCGCTCGGCGGAGCCGGTAATCGCAGTGACCAGCGTGTCGAGGACCGTGTGGCGGATCCCCTCCTGCCTCATCTCGTCTGCGACCGTCGCTGCAAGGTTGGCGATCGCGTTGCCGACCAGCCCCAGGACTTCCCTGATGTACTCCTCGGAAAAACCCAGGTCGTTGCCCAATGCCAGCCAGTCCCGCAAACTGATGTCGTGCCAGCGGTAGTGGCTTCCGACCTTCATTGCCATCTTGAGCTTTCTTCGGTCGATCTGCGGATACGGCAAGGCGCTTGAAATATCGTAGAACGGCGCCAGCCGTACGCCACCTCCCGTGCCGAGCAGCAGGGAGTAGTTCTTGGCGTGGGCGTCGGAGCCTCCGATCAGCCAGTTGTAGACAAGCACGAGCAGGAAGTTTTCCCGATCGGTCTGCGGCTGTGTCGAATATTGCTGCAACACGTCGCCGATCTGCGCCGGCGACGGACCGCCCTCGTTCTGGTATTTCCGCTGCGGCATCAAGCCCAGCGCCTGGCAAAAATCCTCCTGATGGACGCGCCACCAACACCCCGCTTGGTATTGGCGGTCATAGCGCCTTACGCAAATCGTGATTTCGTCCTCGAAGTGCAGGATCGTGGATTCGCATACCGACAACCCCAGCCTGCGCGCCAGCATCAGGCAGAAGTGCTCGTTCTCGACGTAGCCTTCGTAGACGCCGGTGGGCGGCTTGAAGATGTGAGTCGTCGGCGTGCGGCCCTGCGGAATGCCCCATCTTCGGTTGTCCCAGTGCAATGCAATCTTGGGCTGGGCACCCGGAAGGCTGAACTGCCCGATGTCGTCCTGACGTCGCGTCGCACTGGCGTCGCCGCGTACCTGACGCAACCGCTCCGCTACCGTGGCCTCGTCCAGCCAATCCACCGCACCCGGTCCGCCGTCGAGAATTGCGTCCACCCGATCCACTCGAACGAATTGCGCGGCACCAGCACAATCCTCGCCGACATGGCCCAGCAGCGCCAGCGGATTGCGTGGCGATACATGGAACTGGCCAGCCCAGCGCTGGAGGATATGCTCGTTGTCCGGAAGGAAGCCCCACAGCACCGCTGCAACCGACTCGGACTCATGGTGTTGGGTCGCCAACGGCAGGCTGAGGGACAGCGGGATCGCATCGCGACTGTTTCGCCAGTCGTCGTCGTACGTGAATTTAAGTCGGCCACGCCTGTCGGCATAGACTCTGCCGGCCATGCTCCCGTTGATCAGGACGAACAGCTCCGTCATCGCTTCCTCGACCCCGGAAATGCGGGATCGTCTAGCCGGCTGGCTGAAATGGCTTCGCTGAGAGGATCGATACTTCGCCTGATTGCATCGAGGTTTGGCAAGGAATCCAAACGCGCTGCCGCGCCCATTTCCTTCAGGTAGTCGGCTGCCGTCTTCGGCAACTTCGGATTCAGCATGCCCGACAGTTGCCTCGCCGCTGAGTCACCAAGGATGTCAGCAACAGACCTGGCCGCTTCGGAATTGGCCAGATGTTCGAGTCTCCCTGCCGCCTTCAGGTGCTTCCTGTAGTCAGGCATCACGCCGAGAGACGCGGCGGAATGACTCGCGCCACCTAGACGATGTCTCTCGACGATGGCATTGATGTCCAGGCTCGGAGTCGCTCCGCTTGTGTGGCGCCCTCCGGTTTCGTTGCCTGGCTCGGTGCTTCCCTCCGGCTTCGCGTCCACGTTCAATGACAAGCCGAGCACACGCAGCGCACGCAGCGCCAAGGCAAGTTCCGCGCGCGGCTTGCCTTTTTCGATATCGATGACCCATTGCCGGGTCACCCCTACCTGCTTTGCAAGCGTGGCCTGATCCCACCCCAGCTCCTTGCGGCGCGAGCGGATCGCGACCCCAAGTTCCTTTGCGGTCTGGATGATCGGCACTGGCTTCCTCCGGAGTCGCCGTTCGATGACATTCTAGCAATGTGTTCGATAGCTGACAACGGGGCATCACCAGATGTCTGCGCTCGGTTACATTTATCTCATGTAATCAAACGCTGACATGTAAGCGCGTTCATACGCGGCGTGAGCCAGGAGTTCATCACGCCGCACCGCCCGCAGCAGAACGGCTTGGTCGAGCGCGTGATACGGACGCTGCAGGAGCAGTACGTGCACCGCCACCGCTTCGAAAGCCAGCAGCACGCGATGCGCGTGATCGGCGACTGGATCCAGCTCTACAACAGCCGGCGCCCGCATCAGGCGCTCGGCATGCAGACCCCGGACGAGGCGTATCGTGTCGCGGCCGGGAAATTAGCAGCCTGACCTGAGCAGAAAACGCTGGGTCATTACACGAAAGACGTTCAGCGTTTCCTTGTCATAGGGAACTGGCGGGCTTCAGCTCCGATTCTGGCACTTTCAGCGGGAAGGCGTTCAGAACGATAGACAACTCTTGATCCTCTATTCCGGGCGGTCCGGCGCGCCCTGCTGGACTTTTCGGTTCAATTCAATAGCGTGCATAAGCACTTCGTTGGCGTACGAAAAGTTCTGCTCCTGCTCTTTAAGCTGATACGCCCATTTCTCGCCGTGAAACAGGTTGTTGCGGTAGCGATACACAATGATGAGCAATGCCGACGCAATACTGAAGGGTGCTGAATCCTGTCCGCTCAGAACATTCCGCACGACCTGGGGATTTGCGGACCGCTCAAGATGCAGATGATCGAAACGGTAGGTGAATGTGCCGTCTGCGTAATATCGCTGCCTAAAATAGCCGGCAGCCGCCGCGAATGTCTGCGGCGACAGCAAGCCCGCTTGATCCCATCGCCGAACAGCCTCTTCGATGGTGTTCACGCTTGCTGCCGAGTTCACGACTTCCCCTTCGAACAGACTCCAAAGCAAGGCGAAGTCCGTGAGGAGACCGCGCTCCGTAGCGCTCAGGCCGGAGAATCCGGGGGCGTGTTTTTCTAGCCAAGGGATCGCGCTCACGTCATTCCTAGCTCCGCCGCTTGCGAATCGCCGTGACCCAGCTTCCCAGCGCTTCGATATCGGCCTTGAGTTCCGCCGGCGTAGGCACCGGCGCGCGGGCTGCGGCGGCTTTGTCATGGCCCGGCAGCCATGTAGAGCACTTCGTCATGGCTATCTCGACGGCTTTGCAGTCGTCTGCGGTGATGTCGGCGATCTGGGCAATCTGCTGCGTTTGGACCCCGGGCCTGTAGCGTTCGACCACACCGCCAAGAAGCACCTCTTCGAGCGCGCGCTCCCACGCTTCACGGAGCAGCCCGTAAAGATACTTGGCCTCTTTCTCGTAGGCGTCCTGATGCCCGTCGCGGGAAAGCTTGTCGGCGGCTTGCCAGCAATTATTGAGGTATCCGATTTTCTTCTTCACGGGCAGCGCCACCCAAGGCAGCTCTTCCGCGCATACGCCCGCGCCCTTGGACTGGTGGCGAACATGCTGGTCGAGCGGTTCGACGCCCAGCTCCTCGGCGTATTGCCGGAGCGAGAGCAGGAACACGACATCGTGCGTGAAGACGATGACCTGCCGCGTCTTTGACTCCTGCACTAGCCGCCGCGCCACGCCGTTGCGCCACTGAAAATCCAGAGAGGACACGGGGTCGTCGAACACGATGCCGGAGGGATCGTCGGCGGTGCTGAGTTCGGCGAAGAACGCGGCGATGGAAAGGCATCGTTGTTCGCCCTCGCTCACGACCTTCGGCAGTTCGACGCCGGCCGCGCGCGTGAGAACGAGCTTGTGATAGAAGACGCCATCCGCGCCGCCAAGCTCTTTCAGCTCGACTTCGACATGGCGGAAGGAAAGATTGACCAGCTCGTCCTGAAAGCTTTTCTTGAGCTTCTGAGAGACAACCGTCTTGGTGACGGCTGTGCTCTTGGCCGTGATCGCCTGCGCCTTCGTATCGTCGATGCACAGGCCGTAGGCGGCGTATTTCTTCCGGCGCTCGATGTCATCGAGAACCGTCTGCTGATTCGCGGCAAGTAACTTCCGGGCGCGCAGCTCCTGGGCCTCGTCGGTCATGCTCTTGTGTGTCTGGTCGTTCGCGCTGGTGCGCAGCGTCTTGATGCGTTCCTCGATCTGCGCCGACAGCCCCTCGGCTCCGGAGGTGACGGACACGAGGGCCGGGCAGTCGCCGACCAGGTCCTTGTCTTCCGTGAGGGCCGATAATACGGCGGCCCGGCGTTTCTCGTTGGATGCAAGCGCCGCGCTGATGGCGTCGGCCACGGCTTCGTGCTCGATGCGAACTTCCTTGAGCGTTTCGTCAACCGCCTCGGTTGTCGTCTTGAGATCGGCAAACGCTCTTCTCTGCCGGGTGAACGTATCTCTGATCTGGCGGAGTTCGCGTTCGACGGTCGAGGCCACAAAGTCCTCGAACTGCTTGAGCCTGTGGGCGGCTGCGTGATCGAGGTCCTGCTGACAGAGAACGCATTGCGCGCCGTCTCCGACGACCGGAAACGTCTTGCCCGGATACGCCTGCTCCAGCGAGAAACGCCGCGCCGACTCCCAGAGCACCGTCCACGCATCGGTCCCCGTTCCCGGCAGGCGCCCTTGCGGGAACGTGGCCTCGCGCAAGCGCTTGGCTTCCTCGCTTTTGCGCCGTCCCTCCGTCCGCGCATCGAACACCGCTTTCAAGGCGTCATCGGATAGGGCCGCGTCGACCTCCTTCAAATGACGAACCAATGCCTGAACGCGTCCGGCGCGCACGGTGAGCTGCCGGATCAGCTTCTCGGGATCGTTGGCTTGCAAGTCCAGCAGGGATTTTTCCAGAAGCGCGAGGCGTGCCTCTTCCTCTGGAGAAAGCTGCGCGAGCGCCTGCACTGCCTCGGGCTTGGTCAGCGAACTGACATTCGCCAGAAACTTCGCTACGGCGGTGCCTTCGGGAATCGTTGCCTGCACGGCAGCCACCGCGTTCATCCCAAGCGCGCGCTGTTCGGATTCCAGCTTCGCGCGAACGGCCTTGCACGCTTTTACGAGCTTGTCGAACAGGTCCAGGCCGAACGGCCGGAATGCAACGTCGGTCTTCTCAGTGAGATAGACGGCGGCGCATTGCGTATCGAAGACGCTCACACGCGAAACGAATTCGTCCTCGTTAGCGCCCGCCCACTCGCGCGGATCCGGTTCCGCGCCGACTTTGTATTTGATGGCGACGACAGGGGCGAGCGGTGTCGTGCCGGAAACCACGTTGCCCAGGATTTTCTCCGGGCCGCGCGCCCGGCAGGCGCTTTTGAGAATACGAATGTAGCCCGTCTTTCCCGCGCCGTTGTCGCCGTAGACGAGGGTAAGACCGGGACCGAATTTGAGAGTCTGATCCTCTGCCAGCGCATTCACGCCGCGATGATGGAAGATCGAAACCAGCGATACGGGTGCGCCCGTTGCCTGGTTCGGTACATGCTCTTTCGCAAGCGGCACGGTGTCGCACTGTTCTGCAAGACCGTGGCCGCTCTTGCAGATTTCGGCCAGGGCGTTGATGTCTTCGTCGGCGAGGTCTCCGTTGAGCACGAGGCGGCGCAGCGCCTCGCGCTGCCACGCGGGGCGGTCTTGCGACCACTGGAGAATCTCCTCGAGGACCGTCACGTTCGCCTCGCCTGATTCGTTCTTCTTACACTTGCATAACCACTGTTATAGAAAACGCGCGATGGTCTGGCAAGAGCGTTCATGCCCCCATCGCGTGAGCAAACGGATGTTCCGCTACTCATTTTCCTCGTCGTCCGCTTCCGCCACACTCAACTCGGCCAGCACGCGCCTGCCGGCGCGCAATGTCACCGCGTCCGCCGGATCGCCCACGACGCGGTAGGCTTTGAAGACATGCTCGCGGCCCGCGCTCGGATTGGCGACGTTGGTGGTGACGATCTCGTTGGTCCGAAAATCGAAGCTGTAAGCCACGACGACCTGATCCACTTCGCGTCGCGTGAGCGTGCCGACTTCAACAAGGTTGGCATCGACGGCGTGACCTTCGGGAACGATGAGCGTGCGCCGGTGCGCGGTGCCGTCGGCCAGCGCGAACGGCGTCGGCGCGACATACATCTTGCGGTCGCGCACGAGGATGTCGCCGTAGCTGCCGAAACCCCGGAAGCTCTTGTTCTTGTGGACGTAGGTGTTGTCGGCGTTGAGGAAGCTGCCGTGGCACAGAACCAGATCGAGGACGGGATAGCGGTTGCCGTCCGGGTTCACGGGATAACGTCCGAACACGTAGTAAACCTGTCGCCCGTTATGCTCGCCGCAGGGGACCTGAGAATTGCAGTCGTAGTCGACCTTACGGCCCGGATACGCAAGACCTTTCAGCTCGAAGCCTTCGGCGAAACGCACGAGGCGGAAATCCGGGTAGGAGTTGCGGCCCGGCGAGTCGAAGTTCAGTCCGGCCGCTTCCAGCCGCCGCTTGAACCAGTTCTGGAAATGAAACTCCTTGTCGCTGCGGCCCTCGCGCTCGATCAACTCGCCGCGCTGGATGGCCTGCACGCATTCTTTGAACAGGGATGAGGCATTCGACACGATCAGGTCCGCTCCGTTGCGCGTTCGTTGCTTTTGCTTTCGCCGCCCGCCGCATGGATGCGGTCGATCAGCATTTCCGTCTCGCCGTTCGCCGTATCGACAAGATGCAGCGCGGACTCCATCGTCGGCGAGCGTGAGATCTGCCGCAGGAGCTGCGCCATCACGATGATCCGCACGTCGTTGCGGCTCAGCCTTCTGCCCGATGCGCGCAGCCGCTCGGCCTGCGCCTGCGCAGGCGGCGCGACGGTTCCCCAGAGATCGCCGTTCCAGCGGTGCGTCTTCATGCATGAACGCTTGCGGCACACGAGGATGATGTCGAGGTCTATCGGCTCCTTGGCTTGGAGCTTGGGCATCGCGACCGACATTTCGGCCTTGATCGGATGCACGGTGCTGATCCCGAACCCGGCCTCCATCAATGCCTGCAACACGCAGCGCCAGCCTTCGAGCCGCGAATGGTGATAGGTGAACGCGAGAAGCCCGTCCTCTTTCAGGACGCGGTGCGACTCGCGCAACACGGCAGCGAGCCGTTCGGTGAACCCGCCTTCATCGGCGTTCTGCACTTCGCGGTCCGAGCGCGTCGTATCCGGCTCCCTGTACCCACCCGCACCCAATATGTGCCGCTGCCAGACATGAAAGAAGTCGGCGAGCTGCGAGTAGTGCACGTTGTCGAAGAACGGCGGATCGGTAATCACCGCATCGACACTGCCGTCCGGCAGGTCGGTCGATCCCGAATCCCCGCAGGAGAGATAGACGCGCTTGCCGTTGGCAAAGGCGCGATATGTCTCCGCGACGGGCGCGCCAATCCTTTCACTGAGGCCGAACACCTTCTCTGTCTTGCTGCCTTTGCCAGCGATGCGCAGCTCAAACGGATCGTCGGCGTACTCAAGCGCGCGGCGGATGCGGCCCTCGAACATGGTGGAGAACGATCCCGAACTCTTGGGCGTCCCCCAGAGATTGGCCTCCAAAGGCACGCGTTCGGGTTTCAGGATGTGATGCGCGAACATGTGCCGCACCGCGCCGGTTCCTTCGCCCTTGTAGGAGGCGAACATGTTGTTGAACTCCAGCGCGCCGGAGAAGAGACACGTGAAGAGATCGCGCAGAACCGGATCTGGAATGCCGCGGATGCGCTCGGCCAAGATGGAGAGGCAGAGAAGCTGGCGCGCATTGAACATCTCGTGCCAGTGGCGGTAGTTGTACCCCAAAGCCTGACTGGTGTTGTAGCCGGGTTCGATGGCGACGACGGGATACGCGTTCTCGCGCTTGGCGAGCGCGCGTTCGGCCTTTGCGTAGAGCGCGCGGTCTTCATCGGTGATTGGGTGGTACGACTTGCTGCCGTCCGGCAGCAGGACGAGCTTCGCGTACATCCGGTGCGCGGGCGGATTGCCGCTTGCCCGGATCGTTTTGGCAATCGGAAAGTTGTGATCGCACGAAGGACAGGTCGCGCCCTGCCCCTTCGCCGGACCCGCGCCCGGATCGAACGACTTCCGGCAGGAGGAACACTTCGCCTCGCGGTCTTCGACGTGAACCGCGTTGATCCCGCCACAATGCGGGCAGACGGCTTGTGCCTGCGGCACCTTCTTCGGGTAGGCGTGACGGGCGAAGATCTGTGATCCGAACAGATCCACGGACGCCGCGCAGGACGGACAATCTACGGTCTTGACCCAGAAGATATAGAGAACGTCGGCCTGCGTGCCGTCCGGCAGGGTGGCGCGGTAGTAGCTGCGAACATCGTCGGCCACGTCGCTCTCAATGGCGCGAAAGGTCTCGAGGATGGCCTTGCGGTCATGGACCGAGAGCGCGCACTTCACGAGAAAGTGCGCGACCGGATTGATGTCGCGACCGATGGCCTTCGCGCCGAGCTTGACGGTCTCCGCCAATGTCGTGCCGCTGCCCATGAAGGGATCGAAGACCGTGCCGCTGGGAATGCGCACAGGCTTGTAGAACAGATCGAACACGTTCGCGCCGGAGGGAGCGAACGCGCCGATGGTCAGCGCTCGGAACACAGTGCCCAGACGCTGCGCCCACCATTTATGGATATGGGTGGTCGGGCGGTTGATCTCTTTGCGCCAGCTCTCGACTTCCGCGATGTCGCTCAGTGCCTCGAATTGGAATTCGTCGTCCTCGATGGCGCGTGGGCCGGGTCCGGGTTCGAGGCAAACGACTGACTCGCCGTCCGGATGGGCGAACGCGAGCTGCGGGGTCGGATCGAGCACCGAGGCTTCCCAGCGAGAAGACCTGGCCGAACTGTCATTGCGAATGTCTGCAGCTGCGCGCTTCACCGGGACTCGTCTCCGGCGGGCCGGAGCAGCGTTGCTTCCGGCTGGTCGAGAAAGCACCGGACGGCCAGGCGCACAACGTACTGCAGGGGCAGCGGCGGACGCTGCGATTCGCCGAGCTTGCGCAGTGCCTCATGATCCCCTGCATCGAGGGAGATCGTGAAACGCTTGGGCGGTTTCAAACAGGCCATAAGCGAAGTGGTGTCCGGGAAAGTAGGCAAGGCGCAAGTGTGCAGAAAAACGCACCACTCTGCACCAAGCAGAAGGATTTTCTTCCTCTCTGCCTCTGATCCGATTCCGAGAGGCGGGAGGACGGGCCGGGATTGCACAAGGGGCTAAGCCCCTTTGCCGGATGGAGGGTGCAGGGAGGAGCGTCGAAGCTCCTGCCGTCCCGGGCGAAATCCGGGTGAACGCAGGAGAGCTTCGAGGGAGAGCGTGTCAGTTTCGCTGGCGAAAGTGTTCAGTCGCTGTGGCGACAGCTGTCAGCTGACTGGCGGCTTGCAGCGGGGAAAATTCTCGCAGTTACATTCCTCGTGACAAGAGCACTTCAACTGCCCTCTTTCGAATCGACAGGTGCTCCGCGGGCGGGGCTCTGGTCTTGTTGCAGCGCTGCCGATCGCGACCATCGACGTACACGCCTGGCCAATCCATTTTGGTTTCGACGGACAGGCGACTCTCAGCGGAAGATCGGCTTTTTCCTACACCGGGACGCAGGATTCTCCCGCTTCGCGAAGTCCTACTGTGGGCGAAACTATTCCTGCCCGCTGTCAGCGACTACGCGCCCCTCCACTCACGCGGAAGGATGCCGGCCATTAGGCCACCAGCGACGCCGGGCAACTTCTCGTAATGCGAACGCACCGCAGTCTCATCTCGTGCTAGTGCAGACGTTCGACAGTGTTCTCCGCCGATGACGTACGCGGGCCTTCTGGACATTCTACTGCGCGTGCTGCAGATCCTGCGATCACGCTTACGCTCGATCTGGCGATAACACACGCTCCAGCTGCTCGGGTTGGAATGATTGTGTGAGGACTGTCCCGTTGCTCTCCCATGTGCAGACCCAGTTTTCGGGGTCGCCACCGAGAATCATCACTTGCCCGCCGCCTACCGGTCTTACCTCAATTCCCCCGACGAAATCTCCCTTCTTCATTGCGTCTCCTCTCCATTGCGAATGTGTTGGTTCCGAGTGACGCTTGGAGCCTGAACTTGCTCGCAGGCCCGCTAGGTCTGGACCACTCGAAGATGCCGCAGATCGACTTGGCGCTGTGTAGGTGCAATACGCATAATCGCGTAGGAAAATTCCTACATCTCGTTTGAGTGACATGCTTTCCGCAAGTATCCATTAATCTTTGTCCCGTACGTCCCGCGACGTTTCGCCCGTGCCGTTGCGGATCTGCAGCAAGTGATTGGCTTCGGCGATCGTGGCTGTCGCGGGCGTCGTCGATGCGTCCCCGCGCGCTATCATTCGGGAACTTCTCCCGTGGACTCCGCGCCATGCCCGCCTTTCATCCTCTGCTCGCGGCACTCGCGCTCGCGTTCACTCCGCTTGCATCCGCAGGCACACCGACGCTTTCCGAACTCGGCCGGCTCGTGTCGGGCTTCGAACAGCCTGGCGATGGCGGGTACGCGATCGCGGATTTCGATGGAGACGGTCGCGATGACCTCGTCGTGCCTTCGCGTTACGTCACCGCGTTGTTCCAGGTGTATGGCATGGATGCGGGTGGAATCCTCGCGAAGCAGGCAGTACTGGTGCCCGATGCGCGCTTCACTCGCATATTCGCGCTCGAAGGTGTCGGCGGTCCGGAGCTCGTGACGATATCGGGCACAGGCGTCGTGCGCCGCTTCGCGGGCTGGCCGCTGGCCGAGGTGCAGGTGCTCGATCTTGGCGCGCAGGACCTGCGGTCCGCCGCGATCGGCGACATCGACGACGACGGCCAACTCGAGCTGGTGGTGTCCGACGCAGCCACCGCGCGCCTGTCCGCGCACGTGCTGGCCACCGGCGTGCTGCGCTGGGAACTGGAGAACGTGCATGCGGAAGACCTGATGCTCGCGCAGCTCGATGCCGATGCGGCGCTCGAGATCGTCGCCGCGTCGGCCCCGGGCGTGGTCATCGATGGCGCGACACAGGCGGTCGACTGGTCGTGGCCGGCGGAGTTCGGCGCCTACCTCGCGCCGGGTCATTTCCAGCCTGGCGGCGGCGCGCAGTTCGTGGCGGCGAGCTGGTTCCGCTTCACGGTGTTCCAGTCCGCGCCGTGGCAGGCGCTGTGGGAGGCCGAGCTCGGTGATATCGCGGCGATCCATGCGGTCGACCTCGATGGCGACGGCATCGACGAGATCATCGCAGGCGACGGGCAATGGGGCGACGTGCATGTCTACGACAGCGCGACGCAGTCGGTGCGGTTCACGATCCCGCGCGCGACATCCGGCATGAACGCACTCGACGACTGGGATGCGGACGGCGACGGCATGGGCGACATCGTGTTCAGCCCGCAGGCGGCCTACCACCCCGACGAAGCGCTGGTCGGCCTGTACGACCGCATGAATGGCGCGCCGATCTGGGAAGTGCCGAACCGTCGGCCCGGACCGTACCACCAGCTCGCGATCGGCCCTGTCGGGGGCACGATGCCATCGATCGTGTTCGCGGCGCATGCGCTGCTCGAGCAGGGCCCTGCCGTGGGTCCGTGGGTGCAACTCGACGCCGAGTCGGGTGCCGAGCGCTGGCAGTCGCCGACGCCGACGGATCCGGCGCATCCGTTCGCGATGAGGCCGCGTGTCACGCGCATCGTCGACGCCGCCGGTCCCTCGCCACAGTTGCTCCTCGCGGGCGAGGCATGGGGTTATGCCGTGCGTTATGTGTCGCTGGATGCGGCAACGCGCGCGGTGCGTTGGTCCCTGGACTACACCGATTGGCCCGCGCTCGAATACCGTGACCTCGTGGACGTGAAGGAAGTGCACCATGGTGGTTCGCTCGCGCTGGTGTCCTGCCACGACCTGACGAATGGATCGCGGCTGTTCATGATGGATGCGCACACGGGCGCGCCGCTGTGGGAGTCGGTGGTGATGTCATTCAATTCGCTGGGTTGCCTCGACGTGCTGGCCGGACCCTTCGAGGACGGCGGCGATCCGCTCGTCGCGGCGGTGTTCCCGGAATCGATCCGCGCGTTCAATGCGAGCACGCACCTGCTCGAATGGATTTTCACGGTCGAATCCGACGGTGCTTCGCTGATCGAAGGCGGCGTCGACGGGCACGAACTCGTGGTGTTCCAGGGTTCGCAGCTGCGCTTCTACCACGCAGCCAGCCGGACCTTGCTGCGCCAGTTCGACCTCGGGATGCCGGTGACGGCGTTGTCCGAAGTCGATGGCGATGTCCACCACCTGCTGGTCGCCGCGGGCGGGCACCTGCTGCTCGTCGATGGCACGAATGGCAGCGTGCTGCAGACCTCCGACTACCTCGGATACGGGCTCGCGCAGGGCAACGAGCTCGCGATCCAGAAGGTCGGCAGCAGCACGTACCTCGTCGCCGCGGGCAGCGCGAACGGCGTGTTCCGTTATCGGCTCGCGCTGGACGAGCGGATATTCGACGACGGGTTCGAGTTGATTGCGGATTGACACGGCGGCGCGCGCGGACGCGCGCGCTTCATGCGGCACGTTGGTTTCGACAAGGAACGCTCGGATGAAGATCACATGCCATGTGCTGGCCGCGAGCCTCGTCGCGTGCGGATCGCTCGCGCATGCGGGCGGGCTCGAACTCGGTGAACTCGGGCGCGACGTGCCGGGATTCGACTTGTATGGAGACGCTGGCCTCCTGGTCGCGGATTTCGACGGCGACGGGTTCGAAGATATCGTCGTGGCCGGAGCGGGCGTGCTGCAGGTGTTCGGCCGCGAGAACGGTGCACTGGTCGTCAAGCAGGCCTTGTTCGTGCCGTGGTTGTTCGAACGCCTGCTGCTGACGCCGCCACCGGGCGCGCCGAGCCTGGTCGGCGTGGGGTTCGACGGCACGGTGCGGCAGTACTCGGGATGGCCCCTCGCCGAGACGCACTCGATCAACCTCGGCGAAGCGCCGCTAGGCGGGGCCGCGGTCGGAGACATCGACGCCGACGGCGACCTCGAGCTGGTGACCTCGCCGTTCTTCGATGGCCTGCGTGCGCACGACCTCGCGACGGGCGCGCTGGCGTGGCAACTCGCACAGGTCGAGGCGAACGAGATCCTGCTTGCGCAGATGGACGGTGATCCCGCGCTCGAGATCATCGTCACCGCCTATGAGCAGGGTGGTCTGGTACTCGACGGCGCGACCCAGGCCGTCGACTGGTCCTACAAGGACGGGTTCGGTTATCGCTTCGTGGATGGCCAATTCCAGCCCGGAGGCGGCGCTCAGTTCGTCGGGGCAGACAGCAACCGCTTCGCGCTCTTCCGGAGCGCACCGTGGTCCCCGCTGTGGGACGCGCTTGGACTCACCGCGTATGCGCTCGGCGCCGCGGACATCGAGGGCGACGGCATCGACGAACTCCTGATCGGCGAATCGTCCTCCGCGATCGTGTTCGATACGCAATCGCGCAGCGCGCGCCTCGTGGTCCCTGCCGACGAGGGCCCGATGTCCTCGATCACGCCATGGAGGCCCGACGGCGCACTCGGAAGCCCGCTGGTCGCTTTCAGTCCGCAGCAGGTGTTCTGGTCCGATCACAGGCTGTTCCGCGCCGTCGACGGCACCACGGGTTCGACAGTGCTCGAGCTCCTCAATGACAAGCCCGGTGCCTACTCCGCGGTCGCGCTGGGGCGCCTCGGCGCGGCCGCTCCGAGCCTGGTGTTCGGTGCGAGCGCTACCGCCAATCATACGGGCGGCGCCTGGACGCAGATCGCGATGTTCAGTGGTACCGAGCAATGGGAGTCCCCGCCCGGACCGGGCATGGACGACGCATTCGAGATGCAGCCCAGCGCAACACTGATCCTCGACGAAGGCACGCCAGCTTCGCGGCTGGTGCTCGCGGGGAACTCCGACTTCCGTGGCGCGCATGTGGTGTCGCTCGATGGCGCGACGCACGCGATCCAGTGGGCGCGTGACCACACCACGATCCCGTCGTTCGAGGACCGCAAGGTCGTCGACGTGAAGGAGGTCCAGCTCGAAGGTTCGCGCTCGCTCGTCGCATGCCTCAATTCAGGCCAGGGCCCGCGCCTGATGATCGTGGATGCGCAGACTGGCGCGCCGCAGTGGGAATCGGCCGGAATGGGAGGATTCGAAGGCTGCCGCCACGCGATCGCTGGCCAGTTCGATAGCGGACCCGACCCGCTCGTTGTCGCGGTGCTCGCCGAGTCGCTGCGCGCATTCAATGCGAACACGCACCTGCCCGAATGGGTGCTCACGACCCCCGCGGCCGGCGCCTCGCTGCTCGAGCACGGCGAGAACGACCGCGAGATCGTCGTGTTCTACGGCGCGGACCTGCGCTTCTATGACGCAGCGAGCCGCACCCTGCTGCGCGCGTTCGCGCTCGAGGATCCCGTGACGGCCGTGACGCCGCTCGGCACCGACATCCATCACCTCGCCGTCGCCACGGGCGGACGCATCCTGGTCGTCGATGGCGTCACCGGAACGACGCTCGCGATGTCCGACTACTTCGGCACGAGTCTCGCGCATGGCAACCGACTCGCCGTGCATGACGCGGGTGGCAGCACGTTCCTGATCGGCGCGGGCAGCGAGGAAGGCGTGTTCCGGTTGCGGGTGACGCTGGGCGACGGGATCTTCACGAACGGGTTCGAGGCGGCAGTCGACTGACCAGCAATCTCGAGCGCGCGTTCGGTGCGGGTTCGCAGGCGGTGTGTCCAGGTGGAGGGGTCTTGACGACCTCCGTCTGCGGTCTGTGGCGCGTGTAGGAAATTTCCTACACGGTTACGCGCGTTTTTCCTGCAAGCCGACAGTCGATGGCTTCGAAGCGCGCGAACGAAGTCGGTTTTCGCATGCCGCGCGTACGACGTGGCGATATGATGATGCACCACGCCAAGGACTCGTCGCCATGCACGCCATCCGACTGTCGATCGCGACGTCCATGCTCGCATTCATTTCCCTGGCCTCGGCCGGCACGCCCGCGCTGATCGAACTCGGCCGGCACGTACCAGGCTATGGCACGACGGGACCCGCAAGCCTCGCAGTCGCGGATTTCGACGGCGATGGTCGCGACGATCTCGTGGTGCCGGCGCAGAGCGGCACCGCGCTGCTCCAGGTCTTCGGACAGGGAGCGTCGGGCATCGTGTCCAAACAGGTCGTGTTCCTCCCCGATGTCACGCTCGTCGCTGCAGAAGTGGCCACCATCGGCGGTGAGCCAAACCTGGTGACGGTTTCGATTCACGGCGTGGTGCGGCGCTTCGCAGGATGGCCGCTCGTCGAAGTGCAGAGCTTCGACATGCAGGCCCTCGAGATCGGCGCGGCGGCGGTCGGCGACATCGACAACGACGGCGCGCTCGAGCTCGTGTACTCGCTCGGCTATTTCAGCACCTCGATCGAGGCGCGCACGCTGCTCGACGGCGAGCTGGAATGGTCGCTGCCGCTGCCCGAAAGCAGCAACCTGCTGCTGCGCCAGTTCGACGCGGACCCGGCGCTCGAGATCCTGCTCGCGGGCGTTCCTGGACGCGTGATCGACGGCGCAACGCAGGCGACCGACTGGTCTTACAAGGATGGCTTCGGCCGGTTCCTCGCAGCGGGCGAGTTCAAGCCCGGTGGCGGGCTCGAGTTTGCGGCGGCTGCGGACTGGGGCCCGATCGTCGGATTCCAGAGCGCGCCGTGGTCGCCGGTATGGGACCTCGAGCAGTTCGATGTCTCTGCACTCGCGTCGGCGGATTTCGACGGCGATGGCTTCGACGAGATCATCGAAGCCGACGGATCGTGGGGCGCCATCCGCATCATCGACGGGCAGTCGCTCGCGGTACGCATCGAGATACCGCACGGTGGCATGGATCCCGCCTCCGTGGTCGCGTGGGACCACGACGGAATCGGCGGCCCCGATGTCGCGGCCGCTGCGTACGACCCGACCTGGTACGACAAGCCGATGCTGCGGCTCGGCGACGCAACCGACGCCAGCACGATCTGGGAACTGCCCGCCGACCGGCGGCCGGGTTTCCAGCCGCTCGCAATGGCGCGCACGGCCGTGGGCTTCAGCCTCGCCTGGGGATTCGGCACGCACCGGAACTACGGCGGCTGGGCCGAGATGGATGCGTCGAACGGGCAGGAACGCTGGCGATCGCCTGCCGCAATCGACTACCAGCATCCGTTCTACATGCAGGTGCGCGACACGATTTACGCGAACGGCGGCACCCAGCTCGTGGTCGCGGGCGCTCCGTACAGCTACAGCGTGAGGTTCATCTCGCTCGATCCGGTTACCCACGCGACGCAATGGCTGCTGGACGGCGAGGTGGAACCGGCGCTGCTCAACCGCATCCTGTTGCAGATGGCGCCGCTCGATGTCGCGGGCACGCCGATGATCGCGGCCTGCGTGGACACCGGGTCGGGCAAGCGGATGCTGCTGATCGACGCCGCCACCGGCACGCTTGCGTGGACCTCGGTGATCATGGCGGACAATGGCGTCCATTGCGATGTCATCGCGGGCCGCTTCTCGGATGGCGCGAACCCCTTGGTCGTGGCCGTGATGGATGCCTCGTTGCGTGCCTTCGATACGGTGACGCACCTGCTGGCGTGGACGCTGCCGGGACCCGTCGACGGCGCGAGCCTCATCGGACACGGCGTGTCCGGGCGGGAGCTCGCGGTGTTCAAGGGCTCCGAGCTTCGCTTCCATGATGCCGGCACACGCGAGTTGCTGCGATCCTTCGATCTGGGCGTGCGGATCACCGCAGTGCTCGAGGTGAATGGCGACCTGCACGGCCTGCTCGTCGCTGCAGGTGGGCGACTGCTGCTCGTCGACGGCACGAGCGGCGCCGTCCTGCATGCAACCGCCTACCTCGGCGATCGCCTCGCCGAGGGCAATCGCATCGCGACCGCGGACCTCGCGGGTGGCTACACGCTGATCGCGGTCGGCGGCGAAGGCGGCGTGTTCCGCTATCGGCTGTACACTGGCGACGGCATCTTCGAAGACGGCTTCGAGGCGATCGCCGATTGAATCGCGCCGCATGCGTGCACCGCGTCGGCGCGTATGCGGCGCTGACGCGGGGTCCTGCATGAAACCTGGCCACATCGTGATCCTCGGCGGCACCGGTTTCGTCGGTCGCCACCTGGTTCCGCGCCTCCACCGCGACGGGCATCGGATCACGGTGCTCTCGCGCAACCGCGACACGCACCGTGAACTGTCGGTGCTGCCCGGCGTGCGCGTGGTCAATGCGAACGTGCATGATCCGGTCGCGTTGCGCAGCCGCCTCGACGGCGCGGACGCGGCGATCAACCTCGTCGGCATCCTCAACGAACGCGGCAGCGACGGCAGCGGTTTCCGCAAGGCCCATGTCGAACTCACGCGCAGCCTGGTTGAGTCGTGCATCGCGACGGGCGTGCCGCGCCTGTTGCAGATGAGCGCGCTGCGCGCGGGCGAAGGCGCGAGCCATTACCTCAGGACGCGCGGCGAGGCGGACCGCATCGTGCAGGGCTCGCCGCTGGCGTGGACGATCTTCCGCCCGTCAGTGATCTTCGGGCCCGGCGACGGCCTGTTCTTCCGTTTCGCGTCGCTGCTGCGCATCGCGCCGGTACTACCGCTCGCGCGCGCGGGCGCGATGTTCCAGCCGGTCTACGTCGGCGACGTGGCCGAGGCGTTCGCGCGTGCGCTCGTGCATCCACGCACCGCGGGCCAGGTGTTCGAGCTCGGCGGGCCGCGCTCGATCGCGCTCGGCGAGCTTGTGCGCTGGACTGCGCGCATGACCCATCGGCGCCGCTGGATCATCGCGTTGCCCGACCCGCTCGGCGCGCTGCAGGCGCGCGTCGGCGAATGGCTGCCAGGCAAACCGATCTCGCGCGACAACTTCCGCTCGCTCGGCACCGACTCGATCGCGCGCAGCGACGGACTCGGCGCGCTCGGCATCGTCGCGACGCCGATGGAGGTGGTGGTGCCGCGGCTACTCGCCGACGAGGGCTGAGGAGCAAATCGGGCTCGGTCTTCGCCCTGCGCACAGCACGCGGCCGGTCCGGTGCTGCGGGATAGAAAAGCGCCGGCCGACCGTCGGTCGTCCAGCCTACAGGGGCACACCTTCCGCCGTGCAGGCTGGACGCACGCAGCGCGGCCGGCTCGCTGCTCACCTCCGCCATTCGCGGTGCGCGCGATGGGGCGCATCGAACGCGCGAGTACAGAGGCGCCTACTGGCCCACGATCTCCGGCCGCATCGGCCCGAGCAATGCGAGCAGGCGTTGCTGCAGCGGCTTCGGCACCGCGAGCCCGTCCATCGCGGCGACGAGATCGGCGACGAAGCGGTCGAAGTCCTCGTCGGTGAGGCCCATGCCGCTGTGCGCTTCCTCCATCGTGCGGCCGGTGTATTCGCAGGGGCCGCCGCTCGCGGCGCAGATCTGCTCGACGAGCAGGCGGCGCAGGTCGGGGATGTCGGAGTTCTCGAAGAACAGGTTGATGTGCGGATCGGCGTGCACGATCGCGAGCGTCGCGTCGACGACGCGTTCGATGCCGGCGGTGCCGCCGAGGTCGTCGTAGAGCAGCGTGGTCGCGGCAGCGGCCGCGTCCGGAGGCGGCGCGTGGGCGCGCGTCCGCGGCGCATTCGCGCACGCGCTCGCGAGCAGCAGCGGCAGCAGCATCGTTGCGAAGGTCGCCGTGCGCATCGCCATCCCTCCCCGTGATCGCTGGCACAATGCCCGCACGCAACAGGGTACGCCGAAACGATGGAGATCTACCTGGTCGGCGGCGCGGTCCGCGACAAGCTGCTCGGCCTCGAGGTCGTCGACCGCGACCACGTCGTGGTCGGGGCGCGTCCCGAGGACCTGGTCGCACTCGGTTACCGGCCCGTCGGCAAGGATTTTCCGGTGTTCCTGCATCCGGGCAGCGCCGAGGAGTACGCGCTCGCGCGCACCGAGCGCAAGACCGGTCGCGGCTACCACGGCTTTGCGTTCCAGGCCGATCCCTCGGTCACGCTGGAACAGGATCTCGAGCGGCGCGACCTCACGATCAATGCGATGGCCGAGGCCGCGGACGGCGCCATCGTCGATCCGTTCGGCGGCCGTGCGGATCTCAAGGCGCGCGTGCTGCGGCATGTCTCCCCTGCGTTCGCGGAAGACCCGGTGCGCGTGCTGCGCGTCGCGCGCTTCGCGGCGCGCTTCGCGCCGCTCGGGTTCACGATCGCGGACGAGACCGTCGCGCTGATGCGGCGCATGGTCGAGGACGGCGAGGTCGACCACCTCGTGCCGGAGCGCGTGTGGGCGGAGACGCGACGCGCGCTCGGCGAGCGATCCCCGGCTGCATTCGTGCGCGCGCTGCGCGCGTGCGGCGCGCTCGCGATCGTGTTTCCCGAGGTCGATGCGCTGTACGGCGTGCCGCAGCGCGCCGAATACCACCCGGAGGTCGACACCGGCGTGCATGTCGAGATGGTGCTCGACATGGCTGCGCGGCTCGCGCCGGGCGACGACCTCGTCGGCTGGTGCGCACTCACGCACGACCTCGGCAAGGCACTGACGCCGAAAGACGAATTGCCGCGCCACCTGCGCCATGAACACAACGGCGTCGCGCCGCTGCGCGGCCTCAACGAGCGGCTGCGTGTGCCGGCCGAGCATGCGGCCCTGTCGGTGCTTGTGTGCCGCCACCACCTCGAGGCGCATCGCGCGCTCGAGCTACGGCCGAAGACCGTGCTCGAACTGCTCGAGCGGCTCGATGCGTTCCGCCGACCCGAACGCGTGCGGCGGTTCCTGCTCGCCTGCGAGGCGGACAAGCGGGGTCGCCTCGGTCACGAGGACGCCGCCTATCCACAGGCGACGTTCCTCGCTGCGGCGCACGCGTCCGCGCGTGCGATCGATGCATCCGAATTCACTGCGCGCGGCTTGCAGGGCCCTGCGATCGGAGACGCGATGCGCGATGCGCGCGTGCGCGCGATCGCGGCGCTGCCACGCGATCTCGCGTAGGAGCGCACCCTGTGCGCGATCGCGGGAATCCGAATACCCGCGGATAACCGGTTTCCTGCGCGGATCGCCCACAGGGTGGGCTCCTACGGATCTCCCGCAGGGCGGGCTCCTACAGGCGGTGTGAGAGGTCGAACGCGCGCAGGCCCGGCAGCACGTCGCGCGCGCCGCGCGCGAACGCGATCGCCTGGAAGCGTTCGCCCATCTCGCCGGGCAGGGTCAGTCGCTTGATCTCGGCGGTGTGGCGCACGCGTTCGACGCCGTCGGCGGCATCATCGACGAGGTCGAGCAGCCCGCTCGACAACAGGAACTGGCCCTGCGGCGCGTAGCCGACGAAATCGAAGCCCGCGCCGACGCCGGCTTCGGCGAGCGCGGTGAAATCGACGAACGCGGTGATGTCGACGAGGCCGGGCCACAGCAGCGGATCGCCGTGCGCGCGGTGGCGGTAGTGGCACACGAGCGTGCCGTCGTTGCGTTCGGGCAGGTAGTACTCGCGACGCGGATAGCCGTAGTCGACGAACAGCATCGCGCCCTGCTCGAGCGTTCCAGCGACCGCCTGCAGCCAGTACGGCAGCTGCGGCAGCACCTCGGAGCGGTAGCCGTCTTCGAACCCGCGCCCGAGCACGCGCTCGAGGTGGCGCACCGCGTTCGACACGAGCAGGTCGGCCGGGCGATCGACGCGCACGAGCCGGTCGCGTTCGTGTGCGATGTGTTCCTCGTGCACCTCGCCTTCGCGCAGCGTGAAGCGCGTGGTTGGCAGCGCATCGACGACTTCGTTCGCGAACAGCACGCCGCGCCAGGGTTCGGGTGGCGGGCGCGGGATCCATTCGACGCGCTCGGCGAGCGCGGCCGGAAGTTCGGCCGCAACGCGTTCTCGCTGGCGCGACGCGAGGTCGGCGCTGGGTTCGAGCACGAGGAAGCGTCGTGGCAGCGCGTCCTGCGCGGCCAGTTCGCGCAGCGCCGCGACCGCGAACGCGCCGCTGCCGCCGCCGATCTCGAGGAAGTCGGCCTGCCCGCCGAGGTCGCGCAACGTCGGTGCGAGCGCGCGCGCGATGCAGCGCGCGAACAGCGAGCCGAGTTCGGGCGCGGTGACGAAGTCGCCCGCCGCGCCGAACTTGGTGCGGCCGGCGCTGTAGTAACCGAGCCCCGGCGCGTACAACGCGAGCTCCATGTAGCGCGCGAACGGCATCGGCCCCGCCGCCGCGATCTCGTTGCGGATCAGCGCTTCGAGGGCGGCGCTGTGCGCGCGTTCGTCGGCATCGGGCTCGGGCAGGTCGGTGCTCAGGGCTGGTCCGCCGCGGCGTTCTGCGGCACTCTCGGAAGTGGAAGGCCAGCATAACCCGGCGCTCGGCGCGCGGGTGCATGGTCCGCGTCGAACCGGCCCGCGCCGGCGCGCGCATGGGAAGGAAGCGAGGGCCGCGAGATGATGCCAGCCAATCCACGACCGGTCGCGTTCGTCACCGGGGCCGCGCGGCGCATCGGCGCGACGATCGCGCGCACGCTGCACGCGGGCGGCTACGACCTTGCCCTGCACTGCCGCAACTCCTGCGACGAGCTCGATGCGCTCGCGGCGGAACTCGAACGCGTGCGCCCCGAAAGCACGGTCACGCTGCAGGCCGACCTCGCCGATGCGGACTGCCTGCCCGAGCTCGTGGATGCCGCGCTCGCGCGCTTCGGTCGGCTCGATGCGCTCGTCAACAACGCCTCGGCCTTCCATCCGACGCCGATCGGCACGATCACGCCGTCGCAGTGGGACGACCTGTTCGCCGCGAATGCGCGCGCGCCGCTGTTCCTCGCGCAGGCCGCGGCGCCGCACCTCGCCGCGCGCGGCGGCGCGATCGTGAACCTCGTCGACATCCACGCCGATCGCCCGCTGCGCGAGCACAGCGTGTACTGCATGGCGAAGGCCGCGCTCGCGATGGCGACGCGCGCGCTCGCGCTCGAACTCGCGCCCGACGTGCGTGTCAACGGGGTCGCGCCGGGTGCGGTGCTGTGGCCGGAAGCCGGCAAGGACGAAGACGAACGCGCGCACCTGGTGGCGCGCACGCCGCTCGCGCGGATCGGCACGCCCGCCGACGTCGCGGGTGCGGTGCTCTGGCTGCTGCGCGATGCGCCTTACGTAACCGGCGAGATCCTGCGCGTCGATGGCGGACGCGCGATCGCGTCGTAGCGCTCAGTCGTCGAGTTCGACGCGTTCGAATGGCGTCGCGCGGTCGCGCGAGGCCTCCCAGAGTTCGGAAAGCGTACGCCGCGAGCGCGGCTCGCGGACCTGCGGCGCGATCTCGGCGAGCGGCTTCAGCACGAACGCCTCGGCGAGTTCGCGGCGCGGGATCTCGAGGTGGCCGGGGCCATCGACGATGCGATCGTCGAACAGCACGATGTCGACGTCGAGCGTGCGACTCGAGTAACGCGGCACGTCGCGGCGGCGGCCATGGCGGTCTTCGAGCGCGTGCAGCCACGCATCGAGCGCGCGTGGCTCGAGATCGGTGTCGATGCCGACCGCGAGATTGATGAACTCCGGCCCCTCGAATCCGACCGCGGGAAAGCGGTAGGCGTGCGACGCGACGATTGCGCCGAACTGCGCGCGCAGTTCCGCGAGCGCCGCGCGCAGGTGGCGTTCGGGTTCGAGGTTGGAACCAAGGCTGAGCCAGGCGCGGGACATGGAGCTCCTGATGATTGCGTGGGCGTGCCCTTCGACTCCGGCCTTCGGCCTGCGCTCAGCTCGAACGCGTGCCGCGCTCGATGAGCACGCCGACTGCGCGCGAACCCGTGACCGCACCAGGCTTGGAGAGCTTCAGGCGCAACCACGCGACGCCGAACTCCTCGCGAATCAATGCGGCGCAGCGTTCCGCGAGCGTCTCCACGAGTTCGAAATGCGATTCGCCGACGAACGCGATCAGGCGCTTGGACACCGCCTTGTAGTCGAGCGTGTCCTCGATGCGGTCGCTCGCGGCCGGGCGCGTGTTGTCGAAGGCCATCTCGATGTCGAGCGCGACGACCTGGCGCGTGGTGCGCTCCCAGTCGTAGATCCCGATGATGGTTTCGATGCGCAGGTCTTCGATGAAAACGAGGTCCATTGGGAGGGCTGAGGGCTGGGGGCTGAGGGAAATAGCGTATGCGAGGGTGGCATGGTGCTTGCGCGATGCGGACAGTGTAGCGAGACGCGTGATCGACCTGCGCCCAGCCCTCAGCCCTCGGCCCTCAGCGCTTCGAGCGAAGCGAGGTCCCAGCGCGGATGGACTTCGATCGCGGTCGACTCGTCCTGGCCTGCGGCGAGGCGCAGTGCACCGGCGAGCGCGATCATCGCGCCGTTGTCGGTGCAGAACTCGAGGCGCGGGAAGCTGGCGCGGAAGCCTTCGCGTGCACCGGCCTCGGCGAGTTGCGCGCGCAGGTTGCGATTGGCGCCGACGCCGCCTGCAACGACGAGCGTGCGCGCGCCGGTCGCGGCAAGCGCGCGCCGGCACTTGATCACGAGCGTTTCGACGATCGCCTCCTCGAACGCGCGCGCGATGTCGGCACGCGTCTGGTCGGAGCGGTCGCTGCCCTGCCACGCGAGCATGACCTGGGTCTTGAGCCCCGAGAAGCTGAAGTCGAGGCCGGGGCGGTCGGTCATCGGTCGCGCGAAGCGGAACGCGCCCGCGCGACCCTGCCCGGCCAACGCCGCGAGCGCGGGACCGCCGGGATACGGAAGGTCCATGAGTTTGGCGGTCTTGTCGAACGCTTCACCCGCCGCGTCGTCGAGCGTGTCGCCGAGCAACCGATAGTCACCGATCGCGGCGACCTCGATCAACATCGAATGGCCGCCCGAGACCAGCAGCGCGACGAACGGCGGCGCCGGCGGGTCGGGTTCGAGCAGCGGCGCGAGCAGGTGCCCTTCCATGTGGTGGACGCCGATCGCGGGCACGCCGAGTGCCCAGGCCAGCGACCGCGCGGTGGTCGCGCCGACCAGCAGCGCGCCGACGAGGCCCGGGCCCGCGGTATAGGCGACCCCGCCGAGGTCGGCGAGGCCGATGCCGGCGGCGCGCAGGGTTTCGCGCAGAAGCGGCAGCAGCTTGCGCACGTGGTCGCGCGAGGCGAGTTCGGGCACCACGCCGCCGTAGTCCGCATGCATGCGGATCTGGCTGTAGAGCGTGTGCGCGAGCAGGCCGCGGACGGGGTCGTAGACCGCCACGCCGGTCTCGTCGCAGGAGGTTTCGACCCCGAGCACGGGTCCGGTACGGCCGCTGCCGGCGGCGGAACCCGGTTTTGCAATCGGCGCATTCATCACGATAGAATACACGGCTCGGCCGACAGCCCCGGCCGGAAAGCCACCCGGAGATTCCATGCCCAGCGTCAAAGTCCGCGAAAACGAACCGTTCGAATTTGCCCTGCGCCGCTTCAAGCGCACCTGCGAAAAGGCCGGCGTCCTCGCCGAGGTCCGCAAGCGCGAGTTCTACGAAAAGCCGACCCAGGAGCGCAAGCGCAAGCGCGCCGCCGCGGTCAAGCGTCACCTTCGCCGCGTTTCGCGCGACGTGACCAAGCGCCAGCGCCTGTACTGATCGCTCGAGGCAGGCGCCCGCGCCTGCCGACCGGATGAGGCTGTTCATCGGCCGGCACCGCGCAAGCGATGCCGGCTTTTTGTCGTTCGTGCCCGCCCGGCATTCCCGCCCGGCCCTCGGCCCTCAGCCCTCAGCCCTCGAAAGGTAGCGCCATGTCCCTCAAAGCCCGCCTCACCGACGACATGAAAGCCGCGATGAAGTCCGGCGAGAAGGATCGCCTCGGCGTGATCCGGCTCGTCAACGCGGCGATCAAGCAGCGCGAAGTCGACGAGCGCATCGAGCTCGACGATGCGCAGGTGCTGGCCGTGCTCGAGAAGATGCTCAAGCAGCGCAAGGACTCGGTTACGCAGTACGAAGCCGCGAACCGCGAGGACCTTGCCGCGATCGAGCGCTTCGAGATCGGCGTGATCCAGGCCTACCTGCCCGCGCAGCTCTCGGCCGCCGAGATCGAGGCGATCGTCACGAAGGCCGTTGCGGAGTCCGGCGCGGCGAGCCCGAAGGACATGGGCAAGGTCGTCGCGCTCGTGAAGCCGCAGGTCGCGGGCCGCGCGGACATGGGCCAGGTGTCGATGCTGGTCAAGCACAAGCTCGGCGGTTGAGGCTGCTAAGCTGGGAGAGCGCGAGAGGCCATCCGATGGAACATGTCGTCAACCTGCATATCGAGAAGCTGCCGGAAGGCGTGTACCTCGCCACCAGCGACGAGGTGCCTGGCCTGGTCGCGCAGGGTCGGACCATCACCGAAACGCTGGAGATCGCGCGCGATGTCGCGCGCAAGCTGATCGAGGCACGCGGTGGACATGATGCACAGGCTCCTGGCCTCGTGCCGACTGCGGAATCGTTCGACTATCCGCTGATCCTCGGTTGATGCGGTGGGGCGACTGGCCGGCTTCCGCTATCGCGACGTCGCCCGCCGCTTGAAGGCGCTCGGCTTCGCATTCGACCGCCAGGCCGCGGGTTCGCACGAAATCTGGTTCAATCCCCGCAACGGCCGTTACACCACGTTGCCCAACCATCCTGGCGACCTGCCCGAAGGCACGTTGCGCGCGATACTGCGCCAGGCCGGCATCGAGCCTGATGCATTCCTCGACGCCTGACCATGGCCGGCCGCATCCCCGAACGCTTCATCGACGACCTGCTCGCACGCGTCGACATCGTCGACGTGATCCAGGAGCGCGTGCCGCTGAAGAAGGCGGGACGCGACTGGTCGGCGCGCTGCCCGTTCCACGACGAGCGCTCGCCGTCGTTCACGGTGAGCCCGGCCAAGCAGTTCTACCACTGCTTCGGTTGCGGCGCGCACGGCAGCGCGATCGGTTTCCTCATGAACTACGACCGCCTCGAATTCCCCGATGCGGTCGAGGAACTCGCGCACCGCGCGGGCCTCGAGGTGCCCTACGAAGGCGGACGCCAAGCGCCGCGCGAGGACGCGGGCGACCTCTACAACCTGCTCGACGCCTCGGCCGCGTTCTTCCGGCGCCAGCTCGAGGCGAGCTCGGTCGCGCGTGCGTACTTCGCCGAGCGCGGCCTCGACGATGCGATCCTCGCGCGCTTCAACCTCGGCTACGCGCCCGACGCCTGGGACGCATTGAAGAACGCGCTCGGCACCAGCGCCGCGCGCATCGCGCTGCTCGAGAAGGCCGGCATGCTGACCAGCGGCGAGCGCGGCAGCAAGTACGACCGCTTCCGCAACCGCGTGATGTTCCCGATCCTCGACCGGCGCGGGCGCACGATCGCCTTCGGCGGCAGGATCTTGACGTCACCGAAACCCGGGACGGGCCCTGCTTCACTTGAAGAGTCCGGCGAGGGATCGCCGGTTCTTGATCCTCGCGCGCAGGACGCGCGCACAAGTGAAGGCCCGAAGTACCTGAACTCACCCGAGACGCCGCTGTTCCACAAAGGGCGCGAACTGTTCGGGTTGTGGCAGGTGCGCGAGGCGCACGCGAAGATTCCGCGACTGATCGTCGTCGAGGGCTACATGGACGTGATCAGCCTGCACCAGTTCGGGCTGCCGCAGGCGGTCGCGACGCTCGGCACCGCGACCACGCGCGATCACGCCGAAATCCTGTTCCGCCAGTCGGCCGATGTCTACTTCTGTTTCGATGGCGACCGCGCGGGCCGGCAGGCGGCGTGGCGCGCGGTCGAATCCGTGCTGCCGCGCATGCGCGATGGACGCCAGGCGTTGTTCCTGTTCCTGCCGGACGGCGAGGATCCCGACTCGATCGTGCGCAGCGAAGGCAGCGCGGGATTCGAGCAGCGGCTCGCGCAGGCGACGCCGCTCGGCGAATTCTTCTTCGCCGAACTTCGCAAGGACGTGAACCTGCAGTCGATCGAGGGGCGCGCACGTGTCGCCGAGCGCGCGCGCCCGCTGCTGGCGCAGGTGCCCGACGGCGCGTTCCGCGACCTCATGCTGGCCGAACTCGACAGCGCGACCGGCGTGCGCGTCCAGGTCGCGGCGCCCCCGGTCGACGCGGCCGCGCGGCCGCGTCCCAACCGCGCGCCAGCGCAACGCTCGCTCGTGCGCGCCGCGATCACGCTGCTGGTGCAGCGGCCGGCGCTCGCGGCCGACATCGAACCGCCGTGGACATTCGCCGAGCTGCGCCAGCCCGGCGTGCCGCTGCTGGTCGAGCTGATCGGCCTGGGCCGCGAGCGGCCCGGCCTCACCACCGGCGCGCTGCTCGAGCACTTCGCGGCACGCGAGGAAGCCCGCGCGCTGCAGAAACTCGCGGTCGCCGATTTCCCGGGCGGCGAGCAGGAAGCCCGCACCGAATTCCTCGATGCGCTGCGCCAGCTCGAGCGCCAGACCCTGCAGCAGCGCATCGACGACCTGCTGCGTGCGCAGGCGGCCGGCGAGCTCGACGAGACCGGCAAGGACCGCCTGCGCGGGCTGCTCGCGGAACGGACCGCGGGCCGAAACTGAACGAATCCACAATGTTCAGCTTGACCGTCGCTTTTCTCCGGCGAAACCTGTATCGTGCGCGGCACTGTTGCTTGCCAAGGTCACTGTGAACCGTGACCTGGCGCGGTGATCCGTCACCACGCCACCGCCTCACCTCGCTTTCTCCTTGCCAACTACAGTCTCGAAGCGGGATGTGCCCGCCTCGCGAAGTCCCATCAAAAGTTGTTTGAGGAGTCAAAGTCATGGCGAATCGCCAGAGCGGTACGGTCAAGTGGTTCAATGATGCGAAGGGTTTCGGCTTCATCACGCCGGAAAGCGGCCCGGATCTGTTCGTGCATTTCCGTTCGATCCAGGGTTCGGGCTTCAAGAGCCTGGCCGAAGGCCAGCGCGTGACCTTCGTCGCCGTGCAGGGCCAGAAGGGCATGCAGGCTGACCAGGTGCAGCCGGCGTAAGTCGCTGGGCCCGCGTCACGATATCGACCCCGGGCTGCAAGGCCCGGGGTTTTTTGTTTCCGGAACCAGGAGGAATCGATGGCCAAGCCGAATTACGGCTACGAGAAGCGCCAGCGCGAACTCGCGAAAAAGAAGCAGCAGGACGAAAAGCGGCTGAAGAAGCAGCGCGCGAAGGAAGACGGCACGTCCCCCGACGCGAACCCGCTGCCTCAGGCGCCGGTTCCGTCGGATGTCCAGGACTGAAAGCAGGAAGATTCAAACACGGAGCACACTGAGCACACCGAGAAGGGCCGACTGATCAGGACGCTTTTCCTCCGCGTGCTCGGTGTGCTCCGTGTTTCATCCTTGAGTACGCGTTGCCGGACCCGTCGCTGGATGCACTTCAGCGAAGGTCGGCGAGGATGCGGCGCGCGGCGTTGTGGCCGGGGGCGCCGGTGACGCCACCGCCCGGGTGGGTTCCGGCACCGCAGAGGTAGAGGCCGGGAATCGCGCCGCGGTAGTCGGCCTGTCCGAGCATCGGGCGTGCGCTGAAGAGCTGGTTGAGGCTCAAGGCGCCGTGGAAGATGTCGCCGCCGAGCAAACCGAAGTCGCGCTCGAGGTCGAGCGGCGACTTGATCTGGCGACCGAGTACCGAGGCCCTGAAGCCCGGCGCCCAGCGGTCGACCGTGTCGATCATGAGATCGGCGACTTCGCCGCGATGGTCGTCCCAGGATTTCCCGTCCGGCAGCACCGGCGCGACATGCTGGCAGAACAGGCTTGCGACATGCTGCCCCGGCGGCGCGAGCGAATCGTCGAGCGTCGAGGGGATCAGCAATTCGACGATCGGTTCCTTCGACCAGCCCTGCGCGCGCGCATCGAGATACGCGCGGTCCATGTAGTCGAGGCTCGGCGCGAGGATGATGCCCGCGGTGAGATGGTCGCCGGCCTCGGGCAACGCGCGAAAACGCGGCAACTCCGACAGCGCGACGTTCATGCGGAACGTACCCGAGCCGCAGCGCCAGTTCGCCATGCGCTCGCGCGTCGGTGCCGGCACCGCGCCCGGATCGAGCAGGCGCTCGTAGAGCAGTTTCGGATTGACGTTCGCGACGACGCAGCGTGCGCGCAGCGTCTCGCCCTTGTCGGTGACGACGCCGACCGCCTTGCCGCGTTCGACGATGACCTCGCGCACGCCGGCGCCGACGCGGATCTCGACGCCGGCGGCGGCCGCGGACTTCGCCATCGCCTGCGTGATCGCGCCCATGCCGCCGACCGCATGGCCCCAGGCACCCTTGATCCCGTTGACCTCGCCGAACACGTGGTGCAGCAATACGTAGGCGCTGCCGGGCGTGTACGGGCTCGCGTAGTTGCCGACCACGCCGTCGAAGCCGAGCACGGCCTTGATCGGATCGCTCTCGAAGAAGCGCTCGAGGTATTCGGCCGCGGAAATCGCGAACAGGTCGAGCAGGTCCGTGCGCAGCGTCGCGCCGAGCGCATTCACGCGCTTGCCGAGCCTGCCCGCGCGCAGCAGCTCCGGCAGTGCGGCGAGCCAGCTGCCCTCGCTCAGGTTCGGCGGCGGCTGCAGCGCGAGCGCGCGCAGCTCATCCGCGATCGCATCGAGCCGGCGTTCGTACTCGGGCAGCCGCTCGGCGTCGCGGCGCGAGAACTTCGCGACTTCCGCCGTGGTGCGTCCGCCGCCGGTGACGAGGTAGCGATCATCCGGCAGCGGCAGGAAGTTGTTGAGCTTGCGCTGCACGATGCGCAGGCCATGCCGAGCGAGCTCGAGATCCGCGATGACTTTCGGTTGCAGCAGCGACACCGTGTACGCGGCGACGGAATTCCGGAAGCCCGGATGGAACTCCTCGGTCACCGCCGCGCCACCGACCACGTCGCGCCGCTCGAGCACCGTCACCTTGAGCCCCGCCTTCGCGAGGTAAGCCGCGCAGACGAGGCCATTGTGGCCACCGCCGATCAGGATCGCGTCGCAGTCACGGGTCGTCATCGGTGCATTATGGCGGCCGGTCCTTGCGTCCGTCACGAACCACAGGGCGGCGCGCGGTTCGTGAGGCCGCTGCGGGAGGGGCTTCAGCCGGGAGCCTTCCGCGGAGGAGCGACTCCGCGTGGTATGGCATCGGCGCGCGATCGCGTCGCGCGCCCGACCTCCTGGATGCGCCCGCTCAGCGCGGCGGCACGTCGAATCCGTCCGCGAAGAGCACGTCATCCTGCCTAGGCACGAAGCGCTCCGCGCCCGCACCCGGCATGTCGCCGACGGTGTCGCCTGCGAACTGCCAGCCGCCTGCGAGCAGGATGCTGCCGTCGGGGAGCGTGGCCGGATGCGCATCGTAGCTCGGGGTCAGCATCGTGCCCGCGTCGCTGAAGGTGCCGCTCGCGGGATCGTAGATCTCGGCGATCGGCACGGCGACGCTGCCCGGATTGCCTTCGATGCGCGAGCCACCCGCGACGAGCACGCGACCATCGGGCAGCAGCGACGCGGCGGCCTGGTCGCGCGGGTAGGCAAGGTCACCGGTCGGCGCGAACGTTTCGGTCGCGGGATCGTAGAGCAGCGCGGTCGCGTGGTACGTCGGAAAGCCGTTCGACCCCGGCTCGCCGCTGCCGCCGACGACGAGCACGCGGCCATCGGCGAGCGTCACGAGCGCGTGCAGCGCGCGGCCTTCGGGCATCTCGCCGGCGAGGCTGAACTGGCCCGTCGCCGGATCGTAAATCTCGGCGCTCGCGAGCGGCAGCTTCGCGCCCCAGCCACCGACGATCAGGATGCGGCCGTCGGCGAGGCGCGTCACGCCGGTGGACTGGATGCGTGCGACATTGAGGTTGCCGGTCGGCGTGAACACGCCGGTCGCGGGATCGTAGACGTCGGCCGTCGCGATCGGATCGCGCCCCGCGTAGCCGCCCGCGATCAGCACGCGACCGTCGTCGAGCAGCGCCGCGGCGGGCTCGTAGTGCGGCTCGGTCAGGCTGCCGGTCGCGCTGAACGTGAACGCGGGCGGATCGAACAGTTCGGCGCTCGCGAGCGCTTCGGCTTTCGGGCCGCCGCGACCGCCCGCGATGAGGATGCGCCCATCCTGCAACGCGACCACGCTCGGGCGCATGCGCGGCACGAGCGCGAATCCGACCGAAGTGAACGAGCCGGTCCAGGGCTCGTAAGCCTCGACCTCGGCGAGGATCACGCCGAAGTCGGCGATGCCGCCGACGAACAGGACGCGTCCGTCCTGCAGCGGCGCGACGCCGTACAGTGCGCGCGGCGTGCCCATGTCGCCGGTCGCGACGAAATCCCCTCCTGCGTGCACGAGCGGCGCGACCACCAGCGCGAGCAGGAGCGGCGCGCGGCGCCAGCCGGTGCGATGGCGAATTGCGGGGGTTTGCATGCGCGACTCCTCGGGATGGCGGGAGTGCGCAGCGTGGACGCACCGGACGTGAAGCACATTCCAGTTGCGCGCGTGCGGCGTGAGCGCGCCGCTTGCAAACGCCGGACGCGTGGCGGCGCGAGGCGGGAAGCCGCGCCGAAGGCGCGAGCGCCCATCGATCGATGCGCGCGTGTATCCAAGAGCAACGATCGCGGCGGTCGCTGTCGTAGGCTGGACGCGCGCAGCGCGGCCGGCGCTTTGACAACATTCGAGCGAAGAGCGCCGGCCGACCTGCGGTCGTCCAGCCTACGGGCGCTGCATTGCGGGGGGTGGCGAGGGCGGGACGCGCAGTGCGGGCGGGATCACGCGTTCGCCCGCGAGTGCGCTGGCCTGGTCGAGCGCGGCCTGCCACGGCGCGGGTTGTCCGAGCGCGCGGTACAGGCGCAGCTGCAGCAGCGCCGCGTCGTAGTGGCGCGACGCCCATGGCGCTACGCGGCCGATCACGATCGCGGCGCGGTCGAGTCGGCCGGCCTCGATCAGCCGCGGGGATGCGGCCACCGCCGCGACCAGCAGGTTGGCCGGGATGCGGCTCGCGTCGGCGGACGCGAGCGCGGCCTCGAACGCGCGGTCGGCTTCGACGGCATCGGCGTCCGCGAGCGCCTGCGCTGCGATCGCGAGTTCGACCTGCATGCGCACGTCGTCATCGGCGTGGCGCTCGCCCCATGCACGCGCGGCGGCAAGCGTGCGCGCGGCGCCGTCGGTGTCCCCGAGCGCGAGCTGCGCGCGCAGTGCGAGCAGCAGCAGACGCGCGTGCGTTCCGTCCGAATCGAAATCATCGGGCAACGCGAGTGCGGCATCGAGTTCACGCGCGGCCGCGTGCGCATCCCCGAGCTCGAACGCGAGCTCGGCCGCGATGCGATGGCGCTGCACGCGCGACTGCTGCAGCAGCGTCGCGTCCGCGGGCTGCGCGCGAGCGTCGACGCCGCGCAGCAGCGTGGACGCCGCGGCGAGGTGGCCGTTGGCAAGTTCCGCGTCCGCGCAGGCGAGATCGGCGTAGCTGCGCCGGCGTGGGTCGGACACGCGCGCGGCGAGCGCACCGAGCCGTTCGCATTCGACGAGGGCCGCAGCGGGTTCGAGCAACGCGAGCCGCGCCAGCACGAGGCCGACGCGCGCGTGCAGTTCCTCGACCACCGCATCGAATGCCTGCAGCCGCGCGGCGGCATCGGCAAGCAACGGGACCGCTTCGGCGTGGCGGTCGCGATTGACTTCGAGCAAGCCGAGGTAGGCATCCACGCGCGCGAGCGCGAGGCGATCGCCGGCGGCCTCGAGCACGACGCGCGCCTGCGCGTAGTCGGCCAGCGCGTCATCGTAGCGATGCGCGGCCGAATGCGCGGTGGCGCGGCCGATCAGCGCGCGTCCGGTTTCCGCCTTGTCGTCGCGATCGGCGAGCCAGCGCAGCGCCTGCTGCGAGAAGTCCTCGACCGCCACGATGTCGTGCCGCTGGTAGGCGATGTTCGCGAGCGTGTTGAGCACGCGCGCATGCAGGTTCGCCGCATCGCCTTCGCGCGTCTCGGGCAACAGCGCGCGCAGTGCGCGCTCGGCCTCGTCGAGCCGACCCGCGCGGAAATCGAGTTCGGCCAGGTGCAGGCGCACGGCCGGCTGCGCCTGCTCGCCCGGGCCCGCGCCGAGCAGCAGCGCGCGTGCGTCGTCGAGCTGCTCGGACAGGATCGCAGCGCGCACCTGTTGCAGCAGCGCGGCGAGGCCGTCGGGCGCGTCGACGAGGCCGGCCGCGGGCAGGCCGAGCATGCGCGCAAGGCGATCGATCGCTTCGCGCGTCGCGACGATCGGGTCGTCGGCGACGCCTTCCGCAGCCAGTGCGCGTTCGCGAAGTTCCAGTCGCACCGACCAGCGGCCGTCGCGCAGGCGCGCCTGCGGCGCGATCGCCTCGCTCGCGCCGATCGTGCGCAGCAACGCCGGCGTGTCGAGCACGCCGCGGGTATCGAGGTGGCGCTGCGCGAGACCGACGACCTCGTCGCTCGGGACCACGGGCTGCCCGCTGTTGCGCAGGCGTTGCACGGCGTAGTCCATCGCGCCGAGACGCACCCAGCTCCACGAGGGCGGCGCGTCGACCACGAACGGCAGCACGACGAGCGCGGCGGTCGCAGGCGCGGCCGCGCGCGCGGCCGCTGCGGGTGCGCGCGACGCGGGCTCGATCGGCGACGTTGGTCGCTCCGCGATCGCGAAGAACACGCCGGCGCATGCGAGCACGATCGCGACCAGCGCGGCCCATGCCCATGGACGGCGCGGCGCGGCGGGCGGCGATGCCGGACTCGAATGCGCTGTCGGCCCCGGCGCATCGACGCTGGGCGGCTCGGTCGGCGCGGACTCGATCCGCTCGACTGGCGCGATCCAGCGATAGCCGAATCGCGGCACGGTGCGGATGAAGTGCTGCTCGCCGCCGCTGTCGTCGACCGCGCGGCGCGCCTGCAGCACGACCTGCCCGAGTGCGTTGTCGCTGATATCGGCCTTGCCCCAGACCGCGGCGATCAGCTCGTCGCGGCCGACTGCGCGGTCGCGTTGCTCGACGAGGTAGACGATCACGTCGAACGCCTTCGGTTGCAGCGTCAGCGGCAAGCCGTAACGCGCGAGGATGCGCTTGGCCGGATCGAGCAGGAAGTCTGCGAATCGGTAGGCGTGCAGGTCCATCGGTCGGTGACGTTGCGGCAGGCGGCGCGCGGCGTCAACCGCGCACGGCGCCGTCGCCGGGTGCCGCGGCAATCGCCGGCCCCGTCACCCGCACGTTCGCGACGATGACGCCGAGCACGCACACTGCAGCCACGTACCAGGCCGGCGCGAGTGGCGCGCGCTGCATCATGAGCTTGACGACCAGCGGCGTCAGGCCGCCGAAGATCGCGTACGCGACGTTGTAAGCGAACGAGATGCCCGAAAAGCGCACCGCGGGCGGGAACGCGCGCACGAGCAGGACCGGGATCACGCCGACCACGCCGACACAGAAGCCCGCGACGCCGTAGAGCAGCGGCAACTGCGCGGGCATGCGCGCGAGTCCGAGGTACAACGCGAGCGTGGACGCGAGCAGCAGCACGCAGCCGGTCGCGAGCACGCGCGCGGCGCCGTGGCGGTCCGCGAGCACGCCGTACACGACGCAGCCGACGGTCAGCGCGAGCGTCGCGATGCTGTTGGCCGCGAGCGCATCGGCGGCCGGGATCGCGTAGAGCGTCTGGATCAGCGTCGGCGTCATCAGGATCACGACCACGATCGCCGCGGTCAGCAGCCAGGTCAGCAGCATCGACACCGCGACCGCGCGGCCGTGGCCCGCGAGCACGATGCGCAGCGGCAAACCGCGCGCGAGTTCGCGCCGTTCGCGAAGCGCCTCGAACACCGGCGTCTCCTCGAGCATGCGGCGCAGGAACACCGCGCCGAGGCCGAACGCGCCGCCGGCGAGGAACGGCAGCCGCCAGCCATGATCGAGCACCTGCTGCGGCGACATCCCGGTGTTGACTGCGGTCGCGACGAGCGAACCGAGCAGGATGCCCGCAGTGAGCCCGGCGGTCAGCGTGCCGCATGCGAACCCGACATGGCGCGCGGGCACGTGTTCGGCGACGAAGGTCCACGCGCCCGGCACCTCGCCGCCGACCGCGGCGCCCTGCATCAGGCGCAGCACGAGCAACGCGAGCGGCGCCGCGTATCCGATCTCGGCGAACGTCGGCAACAGGCCGATCATCAGCGTCGGCACCGCCATCAGCAGCACGCTGAGCAGGAACATGCGCTTGCGCCCGGCGCGATCGCCGAAGTGCGCCATCACGATGCCGCCGAGCGGACGCGCGAGGTAGCCCGCGGCGAACAGGCCGAACGTCTGCAGCTGGCGCAGCCACTCGGGGGTATCGGGCGGGAAGAACAGCTGCGCGATCGCGCCGGTGAAGAACACGAAGATGATGAAGTCGTAGAACTCGAGCGCGCCGCCGAGCGCGGCGAGTCCGAGCGTGCGCAGGTCGCGGCAGGTCAGGCGGTCGTCGGGCAGGCGGGGGCTCATGCGGTGCGGGGGCGCGCGGTCGAAGGCGCGTGTATAGCACGCCCGGCGACCGACTCGCCTCGGCACGGTCGCCGCAGGAGCGGCGACGCCGCGACCGTCCTGTTGCACGCTCGTCGCGTGATCCGCTTTCGTCGCTTCGTCGATCGAGCCTGCGGGGCTCCTGCGGCGGGAAACGCGGCTGGACGGGTCGCTGCAGGAGCGACCGTCCTGTTGCACGCTCGTCGCGCCATCCGGTTTCGTCGCTTCGTCGATCGAGGCTGCGGGACTCCCGCAGGGGGCAACGTGGCTGCACGCAGCGGCTGTGCGCGCACGTGCCCACGGCGGTTTCAGGCGACTTCGAATCCGTCGTCGAAGATCGGATCGCCGAGCGCGGCGCGGCGTTCGTAGGCGCCGACGTCGGTGCCCGCCCCCTGCGGGCGCGAGGTGCCTTCGAGGTCGACTGGCACGTCGGTGCGGATTTCGCCGGTATCGAGCGCCGGGCTGGCCGGCGCGAGGTGGTAGTCGTCCTGCGCGGGCGCGACGAACAACTGCGCGGGCGTGGCGACGCGCGAGTGCGTGTCCTGCCCGGTCTGCGCGCGCCATTGCGCGAGCGTCAGCACGCTGTCGCCGCCGTTCGTCGTCAGGCGGTCCATCACGACGTTGTAGTCGCTGTCGAAGCCCGGCAGCGAGTCGGCACTGATGTCGATGCTGCCGCGCGAGGCGTGCGCGTTCCAGAAGATGTTGTTGCGCACGATGTTGCCGCTCGAGCCGTCCTGGATGTTGAGCGCCCAGCGCCCGTCCGAGGCGACCAGCACGGTATTGTTGAGCACGCGGTTGCCGCTCGAGGGCGCGCCGCCGTCGATGCGGTAGAGCGAGATGCCACTCGCGTGGCTCGCGTAGACGAGGTTGTTGCGGATCAGCGAGTCGCGCACGCCATCCATGTTGATGCCGGAGCCACCGCCGCCCTGGCCGTTGCCGTAGATCGTGTTGCCCTCGACGACCGCGTTGCTGATCACGCCGTCGCCGCCCATCTCCGCGTCGCCGTTCATGTGGATGCCGTTGGCGCGGTTGCCCCAGGTCGTGTTGTGGCGGATCACCGGGCGATCGCCGCTGTTGCTGACGTAGATGCCGTGCTCGATCGCGCTGCGCGAGGTGACGTTGCGCTCGATCACGAGGTCGTCGCAGAAGCCCGTGAGGATGCCCCAGCGGCCGTTCTGGTCGAGCCTGTTGTCGCTGATCGTGACTTGGCTGCAGGTCACCGCGCGGATGCCCGCGCGCGTGCGGCCGTTGACGGTGAAGCCGCGCACCGTCATGTAGGCGGCGCCCTCGAGGTTGATGCCGTCGGGCGTGCGCGGGTTGTCGGCGGTGATCGCGGGTGTCGCGCCTGGTGCGGCTTCGAGCACGATCGGCTGCGCCGCCGTGCCTGGCGTGGTGAACTGCGCGCCGACGTAGTTGCCGCTGCGCACGCGGATCGTGTCGCCCGCCTGCACGCGCCCGGCGGCATGCTGCAGGGTGGCCCACGGCGCGGCCTCGGAGCCCGGATTGGAGTCGTTGCCGGTGGGCGGCGGCGCCACGTGGTAGATCGCGGCCGCGGCGTCGGTCGCGGCCCACGCGAGCATCGCGGCGAACGCGGCCGCCTTGATCACGGATGCGTGCATCATCGTCTCCGTCGCCATCGGTGCGGCATTGTCGCGCGCACGACGTATCGCGCGCGTTAACGCGCGGGCTGCAGCAGCTTTTCGATGTCCGGCGACAGGCTCTCGGGCGTGTCGGTCGGCGCGTAGCGCTTCACGACGCGACCACTGCGGTCGACGAGGAACTTGGTGAAGTTCCACTTGATCGCCTCGCTGCCGAGCAGGCCTTTCGCGGCGTGCTTGAGGTGCGCATACAGCGGGTGCGTGCCGGCGCCGTTGACCTCGATCTTCGCGAACATCGGGAAGCTCACGTCGTAGTTCAGCGAGCAGAAGTTGCGGATCTCGGCCTCGTCGCCGGGTTCCTGGTTTCCGAACTGGTCGCACGGGAAGCCGAGCACGACGAAGCCGCGCTCTGCGTATCTTCTGTAGATCGCTTCGAGGCCCTCGTATTGCGGCGTGAACCCGCACCTGGAAGCGACGTTGACGACCAGCATCACCTGCCCGGCCCAACGCGCAAGCGGTTGTTCGTCGCCCTCGATCGAGGTTGCGCTGAAATCGGTGACCGTGGCCATACCCAGCTCCGCCGTTGCCGTCCGGAGGGCTACGTTAGCCCGCGCCGGACCGCAACGGAAGGCGCGCGTGACTTCCGGCCCGCGCCGCAGGCATCGGGCGCGCTACGCTCGCGGGATCGCCAAGGGGAAGGGGAATCATCGATGCGTCCGATCCGGCTTGTGTTCGCGCTGTGCGCCTGCATCGCTTCACCCGTCGCGGCCTTCGCGGCCGACGTTCCCGCCGCGCCGCCGACCGGACGCGTCAGCGAGAACATCCCGTCGATTCCCGACACGCTCGCGGCCCGCCTGCAGCGCTATGCGAACACGCGCAGCGCGGGACTCGGCGGCTGGCTCGCCGATGGCTCCGGCCTGCTCGTGACGACGCGCCTCGGCAACACGGTGCAAGTGCATCGCGTGCGCGCGCCGGGCGGCGCGCGCGAGCAGCTCACGTTCTACGACGAGCCGGTGTCGTTCGTGGCCGCCAATCCGGTGCGCGCGGGCTTCGTGTTCGGGCGTGACGCGGGCGGCTCGGAATTCTGGCAGCTGTACTGGTACGACCTCGCCACGCACGAGGTGCGGTTGCTCACCGATGGCACGTCGCGCAACGCCGATCCGCTCTGGTCGTCCGATGGTCGGCTGCTCGCGTACACGAGCAACGAGCGCAACGGCACCGACACCGATGTCTGGGTGCTCGACCTCGACAGCGGCAAGCGTCGCGCGGTGGTGACGCGCGGCGGCGCATGGGCGCCGACCGACTTCTCGCCCGACGGCACGCAGCTGCTGGTCGAACAGGGCGTCTCGGTCAACGAGGTGTATCCGGGCGTCGTGCGCCTCGCCGACGATCGGCTGCGCATGCTCCCGGTCGACGGCGGCAAGGCCGCATTCGGTTCGATCCGCTTCGGCAAGGACGCGAAGTCGGCCTGGTTCAACTCTGACGAGGGCAGCGAGTTCCTCGTCCTGCGCCACCACGACTTCGCGAGCGGCACGCTCGAGAAGGTCAGCGATGCGGTCGCCTGGGACGCGGAGCTGTTCGCTCTTTCGCGCGATCGCACGCGTGTCGCGTACGTGACGAACGAGGACGGCATCAGCGTGCTGCGCGTGCTCGATGCCGCGAGCCGTCGCGCGCTGCCGTTGCCGACGTTGCCCGTCGGTGTGATCGACTCGCTCGAATTCAGCCCCGATGGCCGGCGGCTTGCGTTCTCGATCAACGCGGCGACTTCGCCGAGCGATGTCTACACGCTCGACCTGGGAGCGGACCGCACGGCCAGGCTCGAGCGCTGGACCGAAAGCGAGGTCGGCGGCCTCGATCGCTCCGCGTTCGTGACGCCGGGCCTCGTGCGTTTCCCGAGCTTCGATGAAGTCGACGGCAAGCCGCGCGCGATCCCCGCATTCTACTACCGTCCTGCCGCGTCGACGCCGGGGAAGAAGCTGCCGGTCGTCATCAACATCCACGGCGGACCCGAAGGCCAGGCTCGGCCGCTGTTCAGCGCGGACACGCAGTTCCTCGTCAACGAACTCGGGATCGCGGTACTGGTTCCGAACGTGCGCGGTTCGGCCGGTTACGGCAAGACCTGGCTCAAGCTCGACAACGGCCGGCTGCGCGAGGACTCGGTCCGGGACATCGGTGCCTTGCTCGACTGGATCGCGACGCAGCCCGAACTCGACGCCTCGCGCGTCGCGGTCTACGGCGGCTCCTACGGCGGCTACATGGTGCTCGCCGCGATGACGCACTACAACGACCGCCTGCGGGCGGGCGTCGATATCGTCGGCATCTCCAACTTCGTGACCTTCCTCGAGAACACGCAGGACTATCGGCGCGACCTGCGCCGCGTCGAGTACGGCGACGAGCGCGATCCCGCGATGCGCGCGTTCCTCGAACGGATCTCGCCGACGGCGAACGCCGCGCGCATCTCTATCCCGCTGTTCGTCGCGCAGGGTGCGAACGACCCGCGCGTGCCTGCGAGCGAAGCCGCGCAGATCGTCAAGACCGTGCGCGGCAATGGCGGTGACGTGTGGTTCCTGCAGTTCCCCGACGAGGGCCACGGCTTCAAGAAGAAGGCGAACGCCGACCACTTCCGCGCGGCGACGATGCTGTTCTGGCAACAGCACCTGATCGGCGAGGGCGACCGACCTGCCGGCACCGCGGCGCAACCGTAGGGCAGTCGCACCTGCGCAGCGGGGAGCCAGAGCGCCATCTCCGCCTCGTGGCCACGAGGCCCGGGATTACCCGACGCGGTGGAACAGCAGTCCACCCGCGTCGGGATCCGGCGGCAGCAGCCAGTGGTCGACGAGCAGGAACGCGAACAACGCCATCAGGTAGATGATCGAGTAGTTGAACACGCGCATCGGGAAGAACTCGTCCGGTGGATCGAGCAACCTGATCGCGTACCAGAGGAAGCCGCCGCCGAGCACGAGCGCGCCGCCGAGGTAGAACATCCCGCTCATGCCGGTCAGGTACGGCAACACCGTGATCACGACCAGCAGCACGGTGTAGAACAGCACGTGCCAGCGCGTGAAGACGACCCCGTGCGTGACCGGCAGCATCGGCACCTGTGCGCGCGAGTAGTCGTCCTTGCGGAAGATCGCGAGCGCCCAGAAATGCGGCGGCGTCCAGATGAAGATGATCAGGAACAGCAGCAGCGCGTACGGATGCACCTCGCCGGTGACCGCGGCCCAGCCGAGCACCGGCGGCGCCGCGCCCGCCGCGCCGCCGATCACGATGTTCTGCGGCGTCGCGCGCTTGAGGTACGCGGTATAGACGACCGCGTAGCCGATCAGGGAAGCGAACGTCAGCGCGGCGGTCAGCGGATTCACGAACGCGATCAGGATCGCCATCGACGCGGCACCGAGCGCGAGCGCGAACGCGAGGACCTGCGTCGGCGTCAGCGTGCCCGTCGCGAGCGGCCGGTGCGAGGTGCGCGCCATGAGCTTGTCGATGCGCTGGTCGATCAGGTGGTTCAGTGCCGCGGCGGACGCGGCCGCGAGCCAGATGCCGAGGAAGCCCGCGACCGACTGGCGCAACGGCGGCAGGCCGGGCACCGCGAGGAACATGCCGATCACCGCGGTGAACACGATCAGCGCGACGACGCGCGGCTTGGTCAGTTCGAGGTATTGGCGGGCGATGGCGGGCATGGGGTGGCCGGGATTCGGGATTCGGGATTCGGGATTCGGGATTCGGGATTCGGGATTCGGGATTCGAAGATTGAACCACGGAGGGCGCGCGGGACACGATCCCGCGCCGATGCAGCGCGCGCGCTGGCGCTGCGGCGGCGCCGCACCGGGGTTATCGCTTGACGAGCCGCACGAGGTCCTTGCGCAGGCGGCTCGCGTCGTAGCCGGCCGCATAGTGGATCGCGAGGAATCCATGCGGATCGGCCATCGCGACCGCGACTTCGCCGTCCGCCGGACGCATCGACGCGAGCGCCTCGTCGGCGTCGCGAGCGGTCGTCACGGGCGCCATCGCCGCGATCGCGTCGGCCGGCAGCGTCGGGTCGAGCACGACCACGCGCACGCGGTGCGCGTTCTGCGCGAGCGAAAGCCGGGCGCGGCGCAGTTCATCGATGCGCGCAAGGCAGGCGTCGGCGCAGGCAGGGCCGGTCAGCACGAACATCGTCCACGACCAGTCGGCGTCCTCCCACGCGAGCGGCTTGCCGTCGGCGAGCACGAAGCGCGCGTCCTTCAACGGGCGCGGCGGTTCGACGAGCTCGCCGTAGTTGCGCATGCCGGCGGGTCGCCAACCGATCGCATTGAGCACGATCGCGGCACACAGCGGCGCGAGGAACAGCGAGATCAGCAGGAGCAGGCCGAGACGCTTGCGGTTGCGTGGAGTCATGTGGGTTCTCGCCTGCGCCAGTGCAGGATCAGGAAGGTTGCGACAGCGACGAGGGCGAAGGTGAGCCAGGTCCAGGCATAGCCCAGGTGGCGCACCGGCGGGAATACCGCAGGCGTCCAGTCGCGCACGAAGCGCGCGTCATCGCCGATTTCGAGCAGCACGCGTGCATCGAGTTCGCGCGCTGCATCCGCTGCGATTTCGCCGAGGTCGATGTAGATCACGGTCTTGGGCCACTCCGCCTGCCGTGGCAGCACGTTGCCGCCCATGCGCAACCCGACGCCCGGCGGCGGCGCGTAGATCGCGTCGATCGCGACCTGCGATGCGGGCAGTGAAGGCGGCTCGGGCAGCGTGGCGGCCTCGCGCGCGAGGAATCCGCGGTTGACGAGCAGTGCCGGACCGCCCTCGGCCGGCTCGAACACGCCGTACACCATCACGCCGGTGCGCGGGCCGCGTACGACGTTGTCGAGCAGGTACTGGCGTCGGGGATCGAAGCGTCCTTCGACGCGCACGACCGGATAGTTGCCATCGGATGCTTCGCGGCGCGCGGCGTCGAGCGAGACCGGACCCTGCGTGCTCGCGTGGGCGAGCGCGTCGAACAGGCGTTCCTTCTCGTGCGCGCGGCGGAACTGCCACGCTGCGAGCGCGAGGAACACGGCGACGCCGGCAAGGGTCAACGCGACCGCGAATGCGCGCGGCCGGTGCCAGGCCCGCTTCATGCGGCGTCGCCGGCGGCACCCGCCGCCGGGCGTGGTCGCCCAGCGAGACCCATGATCATGTCCACGTCCGTTCCGGATCCGGCCCGGGCCCGGCGAGCGCTGCGGCCCTCAGCCCCCGGCCCTCGGCCCTGCGCGCCTCACAGCACGTACACGAACAGGAACAGGCCGAGCCACACCACGTCGACGAAGTGCCAGTACCACGCGACCGCTTCGAAGCCGAAGTGCTGGTCGCGAGTGAAATGGCCCTTGGCGCAGCGGAACCAGATCACCGTGAGCATGATCGCGCCGAGCGTCACGTGCAGGCCGTGGAATCCGGTCAGCATGAAGAAGGTCGAGCCGTAGATGCCGCTGCCGAGCGTGAGGTTGAGCTCGCGGTAGGCGTGCACGTACTCGTAGACCTGGAAGCCGAGGAACACCGCGCCGAGCAGCACGGTGAGCCCGAGCGCCACCAGCAGGCGCGTGCGATGGCCGGCGCGCAATGCATGGTGCGCGATCGTGATCGTGACGCCCGAGGTGAGCAGCAGCAACGTGTTGAGCAGCGGGATGCCCCACGGCGACATCGTCGAGTAGTGGCCGCCGACGTCGCCCGGGCCGTTGGTCGGCCACGCGGCGGAGAAGTCCGGCCACAGGAACGCATTGGTCTCCGCGCCATGGCCCTCGCCCCCGAGCCACGGGATCGAATACATGCGCGCGTAGAACAGCGCGCCGAAGAACGCCGCGAAGAACATCACTTCCGAAAAGATGAACCACATCATTCCCATGCGGAACGACGTGTCGACCTGGTTGTTGTAGTAGCCCCGCACGGATTCGCGGATCACCGTGCCGAACCAGCCGAACATCATGACGATCAGCAGCGCGATGCCGAGGAACATGATCGGCTTGCCGAGGCGCCCGGTTTCGTTGAGCCACATGCCCGCGCCACCGACGGTGGCGAGCAGGCCGAACGAGCCGATGATCGGCCAATGGCTGCCGTGGGGAACGTAGTAAGCACCTTGTGTTTGCGCCATGGCGACGTGTCCTGCTCAGTGTGCGTAGTGTCAACCGGCCGCCGGTTGCGGCGAGGCGGTATCGGCCAGCCGCCGCGTGGCGACTTCGTTTTCGTAGAACGTGTACGACAGCGTCAACTCGCCGATGCCGGCGGGCAGCCGCGGATCGACGAAGAAGCGCACCGGCATGCGCCGCGATTCGCCGGCTTGCAGTACCTGCTCGGTGAAGCAGAAGCATTCGGTCTTGCTGAAATACAGCGAGGCCTCGCTCGGCGCCACGCTCGGCACCGCGTTGCCGACGATCGGCTCGCCCGACAGGTTGCGCGCGTCGAACCAGGCCTCGGTGAGCTTGCCCGGGTGCACTTCGATGCGCGCGATCTCCGGCGCGAACTCCCACGGGAGGCGGCTGTTGACGCCGGCCACGAACTGCACGATGACGATGCGGCTCGTGTCCTCGACGAGGCCCTCGGCCGCCGCGGCCCCGACCGGCACCTCGGCGAGCTTGATCCCGAGCACCTGCTCGCAGACCACGCGGTAGAGCGGCACCATCGCGAACCCGAACAGGAACGCGCACGCGCACACCACCAGCCCGACCTTCAGCACGCCGAGGTGGCGTCGATCCGTCTCGTCCCGGCCGCCATTGGATTGCGCGGTGTCCACGGTGCCCAGCATCTTCCTGTGGCCACTCCCGCGATACCCGTATCGGGAGGGTGTTGGTTGAAAAGTGCAGCCACGGATCGCTGCTTCCTGATTCTCGCGATCATGGATGATCGCAAGAACTAATGACTCACGTCACCGTGCGCCAGCATGCTGTTGTCGATCACCGGCGGCGTCGTGAACGTGTGGTGCGGCGCCGGCGACGGCACCGTCCACTCCAGGCCATGCGCGCCTTCCCAGACCTGGCTGGTCGCACGCTGCCTGGAGAAGTACACCGCGTGCACGACCACGCCGACGAAGATCAGCTGGCTCGCGCCGAACCAGAAGCCGCCGATCGAGGAGATCATGTTGAAATCCGCGAACGCGACGTTGTAGTCGGGGATGCGCCGCGGCATGCCCGCGAGGCCGAGGAAGTGCTGCGGGAAGAACAGGACGTTGACCGAGATCGTGCTCATCCAGAAATGGATCTTGCCCCAGCGCTCGGAATACATGTTCCCGCACCACTTCGGCAGCCAGTAGTAGGCCGACCCCATGATCGCGAATACCGCGCCGGTCACGAGCACGTAGTGGAAATGCGCCACCACGAAGTAGGTGTCCTGGTACTGGAAGTCGGCCGGGACGATCGCGCACATGACGCCCGAGAACCCGCCGATCGTGAACAGCACGACGAACGCGGCTTGCGGCTGAAGGTCGGGATGATCTCCGACACGATGCCGAACGCCGGCAGGATCATGATGTAGACCTCGGGGTGCCCGAAGAACCAGAAGATGTGCTGGAACATCACCGGGTCGCCGCCGCCGGCCGCATTGAAGAAGCTGGTGCCGAAGAACTTGTCGGTCAGCAGCATGGTGACCGCGCCCGCGAGCACCGGCATCACCGCGATCAGCAGGAACGCGGTGATCAGCCAGCTCCACACGAACACCGGCATCTTGAGCAGGTCCATGCCCGGCGCGCGCATGTTGAGGATCGTCGCGATGATGTTGATCGCGCCCATGATCGAGCTGATGCCCATCAGGTGCACCGCGAAGATCATGAAGGCGACGTTGCTGCCGCCCTGCAGCGACAGCGGCGGATACATGGTCCAGCCGCCCTGCGGCGCGCCGCCAGGGAGGAACAGCGTCATCAGCAGCAGGAAGAACGCGAACGGCAGGATCCAGAACGACCAGTTGTTCATGCGCGGCAGCGCCATGTCCGGCGCGCCGACCATCAGCGGGATCATCCAGTTGCCGAGGCCGACGAACGCCGGCATCACCGCGCCGAAGATCATGATCAGCGCGTGCATCGTGGTCATCGAGTTGAAGAACTCGGGCTGCACGAGCTGCAGGCCGGGCTGGAACAGTTCCGCACGGATGACCATCGCCATCGAGCCGCCGATGAAGAACATCAGCAGCGAGAACACCAGGTACAGCGTACCGATGTCCTTGTGGTTGGTCGTGAACAGCCAGCGATGCAGGAAGCCTTGCGGCTTGTGGTCGTGGTCGTCGTGGACGTCGTGGTGGATGGCGGGATTGACTGCGGCCATGGCCTGAAACCTCTCTGGTGTCCCTTCCGCGCGGCGGGTGGCCGGCCGGCGGCGGGATGAAACGGGTGTGCGATCAGCCTTGGGTGACAGACGTGCCGGCGACGTGCACGGTGGCGGGCGCCTTCGCGGCGGCCTGCGCGGCCTGCTGCGCGGCCAGCCACTGCTCGAACTCCGCCTTCGGCAACGCCTTCACGACGATCGGCATGTAACCGTGGTCCTTGCCGCACAGCTCGGCGCACTGGCCGCGGTAGGTGCCCGGCGTGTCGATCTGCGTCCAGCGCGAATTGATGATCCCGGGGATCGCATCCTGCTTCCAGCCGAGGCTCGGCACCCACCAGGCGTGGATCACGTCGTCGGCGGTGATCACGAAGCGCACCTTGACGCCGACCGGCAGCACCAGCGGCTTGTCGACCTCGAGCAGGTAGCTCGGATAGTCGCCGTCGCGGATCGAGGCGGGGTCGACGTTCGAACCCGGCTGGCGCGCGACGTTGGAGTCGGCGGCGAGGCTCGAGATGAAATTGATGCCGGGCGACTGGTCGTAGTAGTTGACGTACTCGTAGCGCCACTTCCACTGGTAGCCGGTGACCTTCACGGTCATCTCGGAATTCTCGACGTCGGCCATGTCGACCAGCAGCTTGGTCGCCGGCCACGCCATCACCACGAGGATGATGATCGGGATCACGGTCCAGATCGCTTCCATCGTCGTGTTGTGGCTCCAGGTCGCGGCAACCGCGCCCTTCGACTTGCGGAAGCGCACCATCGCGTAAATCATCGCGCCGAACACGATGATGCCGATCACGACGCAGACCCAGAACGCGAGCATGTGCACGCCATGGATGCGCTGCGCGATCGACGTCACGCCGGGCGTCATGTTGAGCTGCCACGGCTCTGGATTCGCCATGGCGGCGCCTCCCGCCAGCAACGCGAGCGCCGCGAAGGCGCGCCTGGCGCGCAGGACCCCGGATGAAATCATTGCCATCACCTGTCAGAACGGCCGGTTTCGCCCCGCATCGCCCGCTGTCGCGGGCGAGCTCCGACGCAGGCCGTGACATCTCGGCGGATCGGGGCGTAATCCGGTAGATCATAGTGGAGCGCGAGCGCGCGCGGCAACTCGCCACGCCCGTGCGAGCCGCGCTGCACCGCGTCCTGGGCCGCGCCCGCGCGCGCGGTCACTACACGCTGGGGCCGGCGCTCACTACACTAGCGGACCATCCGCCGTGCACCGGCGGCACCGAGACGAGGTTCGCCTTGACCGCACAGTTGATACCCGAGCTCCCTCCCGCCGCCACGGCGACCTGGGCCCGCATCACCGCGGCGTGGGCACGTGACGAGGCCGAGGCGGTCGAGGAACTGCTCGGCCAGGCCAGCTTGCCGCCGGCCGAACGCGAGCTCGTGCTCGCGCGCGCGACCGAACTCGTCGCGCGCGTGCGCAGCAAGGCCTCGGACCAGAGCGCGGTCGAATCCTTCATGCGCCAGTACGACCTCTCGAGCGAGGAAGGCGTGCTGCTGATGTGCGTGGCCGAGGCGCTGCTGCGCATCCCCGATTCGCCCACCGCGGACAAGCTGATCCGCGACAAGCTCGGCGAGGCCGACTGGAAAAGGCATCTCGGCGGCAGCGATTCGATGTTCGTCAACGCCTCGACCTGGGGCCTGATGCTGACCGGCCGCCTCGTCGCGCTGGCCGAGGACACGCGCCGCGACTTCGGCGGCGCGCTCAAGCGCCTGGTCGGGCGCGCGGGCGAGCCGGTGGTGCGCCTCGCGGTGCGCCAGGCGATGCGCATCATGGGCCACCAGTTCGTGATGGGTCGCACGATCGAGGAAGCGCTCGACCGTTCCGCGCACAAGGACAACGCGGCCTACCGCTATTCCTACGACATGCTCGGCGAGGCGGCGCTGACCCAGCCCGATGCCGAGCGCTACCACAAGGCCTACAAGGACGCGATCGCCGCGCTCGGCCGGCGCGGGCCGTTTGACAGCGTGCTCGCGGCGCCATCGATCTCGGTCAAGCTGTCGGCGCTGCATCCGCGCTACGAGGTCGCCAAGCGTGCGCGCGTGCATGCCGAGCTCGTGCCGAAGATGCTCGAGCTCGCGCAGCTGGCCAGGCACAACGGCATCGGCATGACCGTCGACGCCGAGGAAGCGGACCGGCTCGAACTGTCGCTCGAAGTGATCGGTGCGGTGTTCGCGGACGCGTCGCTCGCGGGCTGGGACGGCTTCGGCCTCGCGGTGCAGGCGTACCAGAAGCGCGCGCCGTTCGTGATCGACTGGCTCGCCGAGACCGCGCGCAAGGCGCAGCGGCGCTGGTGCGTGCGCCTGGTCAAGGGCGCCTACTGGGATTCGGAGATCAAGCGCGCGCAGGAACTCGGCCTCGCGGGCTATCCGGTGTTCACGCGCAAGCCGAACACCGACGTGTCCTACCTCGCCTGCGCGCGGCGCCTGTTCGACGCGGGCGCCGACCTCGTCTACCCGCAGTTCGCGACACACAACGCGCACACGATCGCGGCGATCCACCATGTCGCGCGCGGGCGCCCGTTCGAATACCAGCGCCTGCACGGCATGGGCGCGGACCTCTATGCCGAGGTGATCGGCGAGGACCATCTCGACGTGCCGTGCCGCGTCTACGCGCCGGTGGGCAGCCACGAGGACCTGTTGCCCTACCTCGTCAGGCGCCTGCTCGAGAACGGCGCGAACACCTCGTTCGTGAACCGGATCGTCGACGAGGACGTCGCGATCCGCGACCTCGTCGCCGATCCGTCCGAAACCGTGCGCGCGTTCGCATCGCGCCCGCACCCGCGCATCCCGCTGCCGCTGCGCCTGTACGGCGAGGAGTCCGCGCACGCGCACAACCCCGGTCACGTCTCCAGGAAGAATTCGATGGGCGTCAACCTCGCCAACGACAACGAACTCAAGGCCCTCGCGGATGCGGTCAACGCGTCGCGCGCGCCGTGGGCCGCGCAGCCGCTGGTGCCGGGCTCGGCCAGTGCCGAAGCCGAGCGCGACGTGACCAATCCGGCCGATCGCCGCGAGGTCGTCGGGCGCAGCCGCAACGCGGACGCCGCGACGATCGAACGCGCGCTCGCGAACGCGGTCGCGGCGCAGCCCGAGTGGGACCTGCTGCCGGCCGCGAGCCGCGCGGCGATCCTCGAACACGCGGCCGACCTGCTCGAGCAGCGCCGCGGCGAATTCATCGCGCTGTGCGTGCGCGAGGCCGGCAAGACGATCCCCGCGGCGATTTCCGAAGTGCGCGAGGCCGCCGACATGTGCCGCTACTACGCGGCGCTCGCGCGGCGCCTGTTCGGCCAGCCGGAAGCGTTGCCCGGTCCGACCGGCGAATCGAACCAGCTGTTCCTGCGCGGTCGCGGCGTGTTCGTCTGCATCAGCCCGTGGAACTTCCCGCTCGCGATCTTCATGGGCCAGGTCGCGGCCGGCCTCGCCGCGGGCAACGCGGTGATCGCCAAGCCCGCCGACCAGACCACGCTGATCGGCCATGCCGCGGTGAAGCTGTTGCACGAAGCGGGCGTGCCCGCCGCGGCGCTGCAGTTCGTGCCGTGCAAGGGCTCCGTGCTCGGCAACACGCTGCTGACCAGGCCCGAGGTGTCGGGTGTCTGCTTCACCGGCTCCACCGAAACCGCATGGACGATCAACCGCACGCTCGCCGCGCGCAATGCGCCGATCGCCGCGCTGATCGCCGAGACCGGGGGACAGAACGCGCTGATCGCCGATTCCTCGGCGCTGCCCGAGCAGCTCGTCAAGGACGTGCTCGCGTCCGCGTTCGACTCGGCCGGCCAGCGCTGCTCGGCCGCGCGCGTGCTCTACGTGCAGGACGACATCGCGGACAAGGTCATCGAGATGCTGAAGGGCGCGATGGCCGAACTCGTGGTCGGCGATCCGGGCAGGCTGTCGACCGACGTCGGGCCGGTCATCGACGAACCGTCCCGCCGCTTCCTCGTCGAACACTGCGAGCGCATGGACCGCGAGGCCAGCAAGCTCGCCGAGGCGACGCCCGCGCCCGGCAGCGAGCACGGCACCTTCTTCGCGCCGCGCGCGTACGAACTGCCGTCACTGTCGCTGCTCACGCACGAGGTGTTCGGCCCGGTGCTGCACGTGCTGCGCTGGAAATCCGACCAGCTCGACCAGGTCATCGACGCGATCAACGCGACCGGCTTCGGCCTCACGCTCGGCATCCACAGCCGCATCGACGCGACGATCGACCACATCGCGCGCCGCGCGAAAGTCGGCAACTGCTACGTCAACCGCAACCAGATCGGCGCGGTGGTCGGCGTGCAGCCGTTCGGCGGCGAAGGCCTCAGCGGCACCGGCCCGAAGGCCGGCGGCCCGCACTACCTCGTTCGCTTCGCGACCGAGCGCACGCTGACGATCAACACGACCGCCGCGGGCGGCAATGCGTCGCTGCTGACGCTCGGGGAGTGATTCCGACGCCGCGCGGGCGCGGGTTCGCGCGCGCGCAAGCAACGCGAGCCTGGACAGCTTTCGCGCGAAGGGCTCGGGACTGAAGTCCCTCCCACACCCCATGTGGCCGCTGCCTGCGCCGCCTTGTGGGAAGGTCTTCAGCACGACCCGCCCGATACCTCCGCCGCGCCTTGCGGAAGCGGCTTCAGCCGCGAGCTGTTCGGCCCGGGTGCAACGCCCTGCAGCCGGTCCGCCGCTTGTTCATGCGTCGTCCGCGCGCACATCGCAATGACGATGCTTCCAACCGTTCGGGTTTTCGCCTCCGCATCGCGTATGGGAGGTCAGGCATCCGCAACGGGACACGACATGCGTACGGCGATCATCGGACTTGCAGGCGTACTGCTCTTGGCGACGGCCACCCAGGTCCGCGCGGACAGCTGGTGCGTGCGCGACCACAACGAACTGCAGCAGGCGCTGACGGCTGCGGCCGCGTCGCCCGGCGACGACGAGATCAAGCTGCGCGAAGGCATCTACACGACGTTCAACGGCTCGTTCGTCTACAACTCGCAGAATGCGGGCTGGCTCGCGCTGACCGGCGGCTGGTACCCCGTCGACGGCAACGACTGCGCGCAGATGCGCCTCGACGCCTCGCGCACGATCCTCGACGGCGCCGGCCAGCACCAGGTGCTGCGCATCGCATACTTCCCGGATTCGGGCACGAGCGCGTTCGCGAGCTTCGCGGTCTACAACCTCAGCGTGCGCAACGGCTGGGGCGACTCCGCCGCCTTCCAGCGCGGCGGCGGCCTCGACCTCAATTCGTTCGCCGACTCGCTCGCGGAGTTCCGGCTCGAGAACCTCATCGTCGCGGACAACGAGGGCTATTTCGGCGGCGGCGCGAACCTCTACGTGAAGAACGGCCTCGTGCGCATCGCCAACAGCCTGTTCGCGGGCAACAGCGCGTCGAGCAGCGCGTTCGGCCACGCGGCGATCACGGTCAACGCGACCCAGGACGGCGTTGCGCACGCGGTGGTGGTCGCGAACAGCACGTTCGTCGGCGGCCGCTGCGCCGGCCAGGGCCCGCGCGGCTGCGGCCTGCATGCGGGACTCGCGGGCGGCGTGCACATGGACATCGTCAACAGCCTGTTCGCAGACAATGCGATCTCCGACCTCAATCTCGAAGGCGGCGCGGTGATCGGCATCGGCGACGGCAGCGTCGCGGCCGCCTCGAGCCTCGTCGGAACCGTCGGCGGCAACCTGCCGGTCGCGAGCACGGATCCGCTGTCCGGCGATCCGGGTTTCGTCGATGCGCCCAACCGCGACTATCGCCTGCGCGACGATTCATCCCTGGTCAACCGCGGGATCGCGCCGGTTCCGAATACCCCGCTGAGCGTGCTCGACCTCGACGCGAACCCGCGCGATCGCTTCGGCGCGACCGACGTCGGCGCGTACGAGAACCAGACCTGGGACGACCTGTTCGAAGACGGCTTCGATCAGCCCTGAGCGGGCGTGCGCGGCGAACTGCTACGCTCTCGCGCCATGCGCGGCGCGCGCCGCGCACGCATCGTCCGGAGGCATGCATGGCCGTATTGCTCGAGTTCGTCGGCGCCATCGTCGTGGTCGCCCTGCTGCTGCGCGGCGCGATGGCCTTCTGGGCCGACCACCGGCGTCGGCGCGGCCAGTAGGAACGTCGAACCCCGGCCGTTCCGCCAGCCCGGCGCCGCGGCGCCCCGCGATCGCCGTCGATAGGGTTGCAGACCGGCCCGCTCACGGCCGGAACTGTGAACTGCCCCCGCAAAGCGGACGACGCGCGCGCCTACGATGCCGCATCCTCTCGGTCGGGGAGTTCGCGCATGACCCGTTGCGGGCCACCCGCCGTTCCCGCATGTCGCCGTTCGATGCGCCGGCCTGCGCGACTGGCTGCAACGGGCTGCGCGTGTGTCCTGGCGGCTGCGTCGGTGCCCTCCGTCACGCACGCCCAATCGTGCGGCCTCGCGCAGCCCGCGTTCTGCGAATCCTTCGAAGGCGGGCCAGCACCTGGATGGGATCGCGGGCGCGGAAACGAATTGAGCCGCACGCGCTTCAGCACGACGCGTTACGCGCCTTCGCTCTCCACCGGCGACGGCCAGACGTTCTGGGTCTGGGAGGGCGAATTCGGACTCATTCCCGAGGAGCCCCCGCCGTGCCGCGGCGATGTCATTGGCTTCCTGCCGTTTTCGCGCGACACGCTCGTGTGCGATCCGGCGCCGTCGATCGCAAGCCACTACCTGATGACGGCGGTGGGATCGCAGAACTATGGCAGCAACGCGTACCGCATCCGCCAGCCGTTCGACTTCGGCGGCCGCTCCGGGACCCTCGTTTTCGATACCGACCTTGCGTCGAATTTCCTGCTCGGCTATTCGAGCGTGGTGATCAGCGAGGACCCTTCGCCCGCGCCGAGCTGGGACATCAACGGGCGCGGACCGAATCCGCGCAATGGACTGCTGGTCGTGTTCCTCGGCAATTCGGTCGAGGTGCACGACGTGCGCGACCATGCGATGACGACAGCACCGGGCAAGTCCGGCGACGTGCCGCACCAACGCGGACGCCTGTGCCGCGTCGAGCTGCGTCTTTCGCAGCAGCGGCTCGAGATCCTCACGTCCGAACCGTCGGCCGACGGCATCACGTTCCCGCCGCTGGCCAGTCGTCGGGTGGTCGAGTTCGACGCGCCGTTGACGTTCTCGCGCGGCTACGTGTCGCTGCTCGCGCACAACCACGCGACATGGAAATACGCGATCACGTTCGGCGGACTGCCGCGACCGCTGCGGTCATGGAACACCTATTGGGACAACATCGGCTTCGACGGTCCGGTGCTGGCCACGACGCGCGAGTACGAAGTGCCCGATGCAGGCATCCCGTCGACGGAAACCACCTACGACGAATTCCCACCCGGCGTATTCAACGAGATCGAGCACCAGGGCCACAGCCTCGGATACGTGATTCCCGACGGAAACGGCGCGATGAGCGCCCCGCTCGTGGTGACCGGGGTATCGCTGGCACACGCGATCCGCGCGCGACTCGTCTTCAACGGCTACTACCAGGGCTACGACGTCGACGGCATTCGCCTCGGCACCGGGCGCCTGCGCTACCAGCTCAATGACCATCCGGTGCACGAGCGCGCGTTCACGCCCGGCGAAGCCGCCATGCTCGACGAACCCGGGCAGACCGGCGGCTTCAACCACTCGATCGACGTGCCCTTGTCCGAACTCGTCGATGGCGACAATACGCTGCGCTTCGCGACGCTCAACATCTCCTCGGGCTACCCGAACGCGGTGACGAACCTCGATCTGCTGCTCGATATCGACGCCGGTTTCATCTTCGACGACGGTTTCGATTGAGGACCGCCCGCTGGCGGGGGCGTAAAAAAAGCGGGCGCCCGAAGGCGCCCGCCGCTCCTCCCCAGAAGCGCGTGGATCAGAAGCGGTACTGGCCCGAGATGCCGAACACGTTGCCCGAGCTCTCGAAGTGGCCCTCGAGGTTGCTGAAGGTGGCCGAGGTGTGGTCGATGTCGCCATCGTCGACGACCAGGCGCACGTAGCCCGCGTCGATGCGCATCTGCTCGCTGTACTGGTAGCTCGCACCGATCGCCAACCAGGTGCGGTTGCCGTCGGGCACGCGTGGCGTGCGCGTGCCGTCGTGGGTCGGGGTCTCGTCGTAGGCGATGCCCGCACGCACGGTCCAGCGGTCGTCGAGGCGGTAGTCACCGCCGATCGAGTAGAACCAGGTGTTGTTCCACTGGAACTCCGCGATCGAGTCGGGCTGCACCGGGTTTTCGTAGTCGACGACGAGCTGTTCGAGGCTCGACCAGTTGGTGTAGCTCAGGTCGACGCCGAAGCTGAAACGGTCGTTGACGTCATGCCACCAGCTCGCCGTCACGTACCACGGCGTGTCGAAGTCCGCCTTGCCGCCGGTGTTGACGAACGCGCCATTGAGCAGCGGCAGGATGTTCGACGGGACGAGGAAGGTGCCGTCGCCTTCGAGCGTGTGCTTGACCTCGGAATGGTAGTTGAAGCCGATGCGATCGGCAGCTGTCGGCTTCCAGAGCAGGCCGAGACCGAAGCCGTAGCCCCAGTCGTCGCCCTCGAGGCCGCCGAAGCCGTCGGCTTCCTGCGGCAGCACCGCGCCGTTGGTCGGGCCCGCGAGGATCGTGCCGAAGTCGATCGCCTGCGTGAGTTCGGCGCTGGTGTGCTGCGCGAACACGTTGGCGCCGATCGAGAACTGGTCGTTGATGCGGAACGAGCCCGCGAACGTGAGGTCGATCGACTCGACCTTGGACAGCAGCGCCTCGTAGCGGCCGACCCACGCATCCTTGTATTCGGTCTGGAAGCCGAACGGTGCGCCGAGCCCGAAGCCGATCGCGAACTGGTCGTTGACGGAACGCGCGTAGTACGCCGCCGGCACCGGCTTGGTGAGGCCACCATCGCCGCCGTCGCCACCGGTCAGCGGCCTGCCGAGGAAGTCGGTGCCGCCGCCCTTGAATTCGGTCTTGAAATTGATGACGTTGAGGTCGGCCTGCAGGCAACTCTTGTCGCCGAGCTCGCCGAGCGCGGCCGGATTGTTGACCACGGCGGAGCAGTCCTCGGGCGCCGCGGCGCTGCCTGCGTAGGCGCGACCGAGGCCCTGCACGCTGTTTTCCTTGAGCTGGAAGCCCGCGGCGTGTGCCTCATGGCCGGCGAGCGCGGCGGCCAGGGCCAGCGGGAGCGCGGCCAGCGCGGGCGCGGACCAGGAACGACGGGAAGTACGCAACATGTGGAGCGCTCCTTTGGCGAAACGGTTTTTTTGCGGGATCGTAACGATCTGGTGACGATCTTAGCTTCAAGTTCCGCGAAGTTGCCATCGTGCGCTGCCGCAAACGGCACCGTACGGTGGCCCGCCCGGAGCTGCGAGCGTACGCATGCGTACGCAACGGGCGCCGGGCGCCGTCGGAATCTGCCGACGCCTCGACGGACGCGGTTCATGCGCGTCCCGGAAGATGGCCGGATGCACGCCCGTCCCCGCCTGGCCCCGGCCCTGCTTTGCCTGCTGCTTCTGCCCGCGATCGCCGTCGCAGGGACGGTGAGGCTGCCCGGCTCCCTGTGCCCCGAGTCGAACGGCCTGTTTGGCAGCGGATTCGAAGCCGGCGAAGCGGTTCCGCACGCACCGAGCAACGGCAGCGGCGGCGACTTCCCGGGCAATGTCACGCGCACGATCAGCGTGCCCGGGCTCGGCAATCGCACGTTCTACCTGCACGTGCCACCGGGTTATTTGCCCACGCAGAGCTCGCCCTTGCTGCTCGCGCTGCGCGGCTCGGCGCCGCCGGCGAGCATGGCGGCGTACGCGCAGCAGGTGCGCGACGACTGGTCTGCGCGCGCCGATGCGGCGGGCTTCATCGTGCTCGCGCCGGTCGGCACCGCGTCCGACGGCGGCTGGGGCGCGAGCGGCGACCTCACCGAGATCGGCGCCGCACTCGACGACACGCTCGCGCGCTACAACGTGGAGACGAGTCGCGTGTACCTCTGGGGCTTCTCGGCGGGTGCGCATTTCGGACACGCGCTCGCGCTCGGCAACACTGACCTGTTCGCGGCCTATGGCACCAGCGCAGGTTCGCTCGAGATGTTCGCGTGCACCGACGACGGCTCGTGGCCACCGGCCTGCGCGGCACTCCTCGCCGGCACGCAGCCGAAGATCCCGGTCGACATCCACATCGGCACCAGCGATCCGCTGATGCAGCCGCCCTACACCGCGGACGGCGACCCCGACCGATTCCGCGCCGGCGGCTGGCGCGATCGCGAGACATTGTTCGTGCGCTGGTTCGTCGGCGGGCACAGCTACACCCAGACCCATCTCGCGCAGATCTGGAACAACCTCTGCTCGTTCGCGCAGGTTCCTTGATCGAAAGAAGAGAGAGAGAGAGAGAGAGAGAGAGAGAGGGAGAGCCGAAGCGGTAGCGCGTGCCGCAGCCCCTGCAGGAGCGGCAAAGCCGCGACCGTCCCGCTGCACGTTCGCCGGGCAGCGCGGTCCCGCGGCGATCCCCGATCGCGCCTGCGGCGCTCTTGTGGGTGGCCGCCCACGCCTCCGCGCGGTCGGGTGCGCGATTCAGTCGTTCCGCTGGTTCGCGGGCGCGAGGCGCGACGCCGCGGCGAGCGCGAGATCGCCGAGGCCTTCGCCTCCGCCCTCGGCGTGGGCGCGCAGCTGAGCGCGCATGCGTGGCGCCCAGTAGCGGCGCAGGTGCGTCGCGATCGCGTCGATCGCGACCTCGCGATCGGGTTCGCTCGCGAAGAACGCGGCGATGTCGTTGGCCATGTTCACGAGGTAATGAACGTTCACGCGCGCACCTCGTCGGCGATGCGCCACGCATGGGCGTAGACCACGTGGGTGCCGGGCCGTGCGAAGCCGACCAGGGTCAGCCCGCTGCTGCCCGCAAGCTGGATCGCGAGCGCGGTCGGTGCGGAGATCGCCGCGAGCAGGGTGATGCGCAAGGTCGCGGCCTTCTGCACCATCTCGCTGCTCGCGCGACTCGTCACGACGAGGAAACCCGCCTCGAGATCGCTGCCCGCGAGCGCGAGTGCGCCGATCAGCTTGTCCAGCGCATTGTGGCGACCGACGTCCTCGCGCAGCAGCTCGATGCTGCCGTCCGCGTGCGCCCACGCAGCCGCGTGCGTCGCGCCGGTCGCGGCGTTGAGCGGCTGCCCGCGTGCGAGCGCCGCGAGCGCGCGCTGCAGGATCGCGGCATCGATGCGCGGCCCGCCCGCGACCGGCGCCGGCTGGCGCAGCGCGTCCTCGAGCGCCTCGACGCCGCAGAGTCCGCAGCCGCTGCGGCCGGAGAGGTTGCGCCGCCGCTGCGCCAGCGCGACCGCGCGCGCGGGCGGGATCCGCAGGCGCACCTCGATGCCTTCGAGCAGCTGCCGGCGATCGAGCACCTCGACTTCGTCGACGCGCCCCACCACCGCCTCGCTCAGCGAGAAGCCGAGCGCGAGCTCGTCGAGGTCACGCGGCGTCGCCATCATCACGACGTGCGGCGCGTCGTTGTAGACGAGCGCGACCGGCACCTCTTCGGCCACGCAGTCCTGCTCGAGCGTGACGCGCCCGTCGCGCCAGCGCCGCACTTCGCGCAGCACGCTGCCGTCCGGCGCCGCCGGATCAGTCGCGCGCGCGTGCATCGCCCGCGTCCGGCAGTAGCGCGCGCTGGCGGCGGTCGCTCGCATGGAAGCGCCGCTGCCATTCGGATGGTTGGGCCACGCGCACGACCTCGACCGCGGTGACCTTGTATTCGGGACAGTTGGTGGCCCAGTCGGAGTTCTCGGTCGTGATCACGTTCGCGCCCGAGCCAGGGAAATGGAACGTCGTGTAGACCACGCCCGGCTGCATGCGCTCGCTGATGCGCGCGCGCAGCACGGTTTCGCCCGCGCGGCTCGCGATGCCGACCCAGTCGCCCTCGGCGATGCCGCGCGACTCGGCGTCGTGCGGATGGATCTCGAGGCGGTCCTCGTCGTGCCAGAGCGTGTTCGGCGTGCGGCGCGTCTGCGCGCCGACGTTGTACTGGCTCAGGATGCGGCCCGTGGTCAGGATCAGCGGATGGCGCGCATTGACCTTCTCCGAGGTCGGCACGTACTTGGTCACGAGGAAACGGCCCTTGCCGCGCACGAACTCGCCGACGTGCATCGTCGGCGTGCCCGCGGGCTGCGCGGCGTTGCACGGCCACTGGAGGCTGCCGAGTTCGTCGATGCGCGCGAAGCTGACGCCTTCGAACGTCGGCGTGAGCCGCGCGATCTCGTCCATGATCTCGGACGGATGCGCGTAGTGCATCGGGTAGCCGAGCGCGTTCGCGAGCCGCTGCGTGATCTCCCAGTCGGCGAGTCCGTTGCGCGGTTCCATCACCTTTCGCACGCGCGAGATGCGGCGCTCGGCATTCGTGAAGGTGCCGTCCTTCTCGAGGAACGTGCACCCGGGCAGGAACACGTGCGCGAACTTCGCGGTCTCGTTGAGGAACAGGTCCTGCACGACGACGCATTCCATCGCCGACAGCGCGGCGGTCACGTGCTGCGTGTTCGGATCGGACTGCGCGATGTCCTCGCCCTCGATGTAGAGCGCGCGGAACACGCCGTCGAGCGCGGCCTCGAACATGTTCGGGATGCGCAGGCCGGGCTCGGACTGCAGCGCCACGCCCCAGTCCCGTTCGAACATCGCGCGCACCGCGTCGTCGGACACGTGGCGGTAGCCGCTGAACTCGTGCGGGAACGAACCCATGTCGCACGAGCCCTGCACGTTGTTCTGCCCGCGCAGCGGATTGACGCCGACGCCTTCGCGGCCGAGGTTGCCGGTCGCCATCGCGAGGTTCGCGATCGCCATCACCGCGGTCGAGCCCTGCGCGTGCTCGGTCACGCCGAGGCCGTAGTAGATCGCCGCGTTCGGCGCGCCCGCGTAAAGCCGCGCAGCCGCGCGCAGGTCCGCGGCCGGCACGCCCAGTTCGGCTTCGAGCGCCTCGGGCGCGTTGCGGGGCTCGGCGACGAACGCGCGCCAGCGCGCGAACGCGTCGGGTTCGCAGCGCTCGCGCACGAAGGCCTCGTCGACGAGGCCCTCGGTCACGACCACGTGCGCGAGGGCGTTCAGCAACGCGACGTTGGTGCCCGGGCGCAAGGCGAGGTGGAAATCCGCCTCGACATGCGGCGTACGCACGAGGTCGATCCGGCGCGGGTCGGCGACGATCAGCCGCGCGCGGCCGCGCCCTTCGTCCTGGCGCAGGCGCCGCTTCATCTGCGAGGCGAACACCGGGTGCGCGTCGGTCGGGTTCGCGCCGATCACGACGATCACGTCGGCCTGCATGACCGAGTCGAATGTCTGCGTGCCGGCCGATTCGCCGAGCGTGTTCTTGAGGCCATAACCGGTCGGCGAATGGCACACGCGCGCGCAGGTGTCGACGTTGTTGTTGCCGAACGCCGCGCGCACGAGCTTCTGCACGAGCCAGGTTTCCTCGTTGGTGCAACGCGAGGACGTGATGCCGCCGACCGCGTCGCGACCGTGCGCGGCCTGGATGCGGCGGAACTCGGACGCGACATGCGCGATCGCCTCGTCCCACGAGACCACGCGCCACGGATCGGAGATGCGTTCTCGCAGCATCGGTTCGAGGATGCGCTCTGGATGCGTCGCGTAGCCGGTCGCGAAGCGGCCCTTGACGCAGGAATGGCCGTGGTTGGCCTTGCCGTCCTTGTCCGGCACCATGCGCACCAGCGTCGCGCCCTTCATCTCGGCGCGGAACGAGCAGCCGACGCCGCAGTAGGCGCAGGTCGTCACCGTGCTCGACGTCGCCTGGCCGTGCTCGAGCAGCGAGGTTTCGAGCAGCGCACTGGTCGGGCAAGCCTGCACGCAGGCACCGCAGGACACGCATTCGGACGCGATGAACGCCTCGTCCTGGCTCGCGACGACGATCGAGTCGAAGCCGCGACCCTCGATCGCGAGCGCGAGGGTGCCCTGGCGCTCGTCGCAGGCGCGCACGCAGCGCGAGCACACGATGCACGCGGCCGGGTCGAAGCGGAAATACGGATTGGACGCATCCGGTGCGCGGAAACGCGGGTTCGCGGTGCCGTCGGCGAGGCGTGCATGGACGTGGTTCGCGCCGGCGCGCGCGTAGCGTACCTCGGGCACGCCGACCGCGTCGACCGTGCTCGCGAGCTCGCTGTGCAATCCCGCGGCGGCCGCGTCGGCGTCGAGCGGATGGTCGGAGAGGTAGAGCTCGAGCACGCCGCGGCGCAGCGCATCGAGCCGTGCGCCGCGCGTCGCGACGCGCATGCCGTCGGCGACCGGCGTCGTGCACGAGGCCGGGAACCCCTTGCGCCCCTCGATCTCGACGAGGCAGACGCGACATGAGCCGAACGCATCGAGCAGGTCGGTCGCGCACAGGCGCGGGATGTCGATGCCCGCTTCGGCCGCAGCGCGCAGCACCGAGGTGCCGGCCGGCACCTCGACGGCGCGCCCGTCGATCTCGAGCGTGACGCGCGCGGACGTGCGCGCTGCCGGTGTCCCGTAATCGGTTTCCGCAATCGAGAGCATGGCCTATCCCGACCTCCGGGCGTGGCGGATCGCGTGCATGCGCATCATGCGAAATCCTCCGGGAAATGCCGCAACGCGCTCTGCACCGGGTCCGGCGTGAGGCCGCCGAGCGCGCACAGCGAGGCGTGGCGCATCGTGTCGCAGAGGTCCGCGAGCAGCGCGAGGTTGCGTTCGCGCTCGACGCCTGCGCGCACGCGGTCGAGCACTTCGACGCCGCGCGTCGAGCCGATCCGGCACGGCGTGCACTTGCCGCAGGATTCGATCGCGCAGAACGCCATCGCATAGCGCGCCTGCTCGAACAGGTCCACGCTGTCGTCGAACGCGACGATGCCGCCATGCCCGAGCATCGCGCCGGCCGCCGCGAACGCCTCGTAGTCGAGCGGCGTGTCGAACAGCGACTCGGGGAGGTAGGCGCCGAGCGGACCACCGACCTGCACCGTGCGCAAAGGCCGGCCGCTCGCCGATCCGCCGCCGAAGTCGTACAGGAGTTCGCGCAGCGTCGCGCCGAACGCGAGTTCGACGAGGCCGGTGCGCCTGAGATTGCCCGCCAGTTGCAGCGGCAGCGTGCCGCGCGAGCGGCCGCTGCCGTAGTCGCGGTAGGTCGCGGCGCCGCGCGCGAGCACCAGCGGCACCGAGGCGAACGTGATCACGTTGTTGACGATCGTCGGTCGCCCGAACAAGCCCTTGATCGCGGGCAGCGGGGGCTTGGCGCGCACCTGGCCGCGGCGCCCCTCGAGACTCTCGAGCAGCGCGGTTTCCTCGCCGCAGATGTAGGCGCCCGCGCCGAGCCGCACCTCGATGTCGAAGCGGCGCCCGCTTCGCGCGACGTCGTCGCCGAGCCAGCCGGTCGCGCGTGCGTTCGCGATCGCGGCCTCGAGCGCGCGGTGCGCATGCGGGTATTCGCTGCGCAGGTAGACATAACCCTGCTCTGCGCCGACCGCGAGCGCGGCGATCGTCATGCCCTCGATCAGGCAGAACGGATCGCCTTCCATGAGCATGCGATCGGAGAACGTGCCCGAGTCGCCTTCGTCCGCGTTGCAGACGATCAGGGGCAGGGATCGGGGATTCGGGATTCCGGATTCGGACGAGCAGGAAGCGGAAGCGTCGAGGACGGTCTTCCACTTGATGCCGGTCGGGAACGCCGCGCCGCCGCGGCCGCGCAGCCCGGAGTCGGTCACCGACGCGACGATGTCGGCCGGCGCCATCGCGAGCGCGTTGCGCAGGCCCGCGTAGCCGTCGTGCGCAAGGTAGTCCGCGACGTCGAGCGGATCGACGACGCCGACGCGCGCGAAGCACAGTCGCTGCTGGCGCCCGAACCACGGGATGTCCTCGACCGGGCCCTGGCGCAATGCATGGTCGCCCCCGTGCAGGAACTCCGCCTCGAACAATCCGTGCACGTCGGCCGCCGATACCGGCCCGTACGCGATGCGCCCGCGCGGTGTTTCGACTTCGACCAGAGGCTCGAGCCAGAACATCCCGCGCGAACCAATGCGCACGACCTGCACGGACGCACCCTGCGCTTCCGCGCGCGCGGCGATCGCGCGCGCGACCGCATCCGCCCCGAGCGAGAGCGCGGTCGCGTCGCGCGGCACGTAGACCTTCACGTCGCGCCCCGGCGCCAGTGCGCGAGCAATGCGTCGAAGCGCGCGGGCGTCACGTTCGCGTGCAGCTCGTCGTCGTCGACGAGGAGGGCCGGGCCGCAGCCGCAGTTGCCGAGGCAGTAGGCGGCCTCGAGCGTGACCGCGCCATCGGCGCTGGTCGCGCCGAAGCCGATGCCGAGCACCTGCTGCGCGTGCACCTCGAGCGCGCGCGCGCCGCGCGCCTGGCACGCTTCCGCGCGGCAGATGCGCACCACGTGCCGACCCGGCGGCGCCTCGCGGAAGTGAGGGTAGAAACTCGCCACGCCGTGGACCTCGGCGCGACTCAGGTTCAGTTCGCGCGCGACCAGTGCGATCGCCGCGGCGGGCACGCAGCCGAGTGCGTGCTGCACCGCGTGCAGCACCGGCAACAACGCGCCGGGACGCTCGCGGTGTGCGGCGCAGGCCGCGCGCACGGCGGCGGCCTGGTCATCCGGCAGCGCCTCGGCGCGCGGCGCGGGCAACGCCTGCGCGGGCTTCATGGCTACGGTCCTCCACGCCGCGACGGGGTCGCCGGCGTCTACGTCGCGAAGCCCCGACTGTGCACCAGCGCGCGGGTGCCGACAACCGCTCAGCGCGCGGCAGTGCCCGCGTCGCGCCGCAACAACGCGGCGTGGTCCGGCAGGCGCACCGGCGTGCCGTCCGCATCGCAACGGTCGAGTTCGCACAGCACCGCGCGCAGCGCCGGCGCACTTTGCACCAGCAGGTGGAACAGCACGTTCTGCTCGAGCGAACCGCGCACGCCGTCGGCGCCCGGACCCCGCGCATAGACCGCGACGTCGTCGCCGCCGTGGCTTTCCGACCCGAGCGGCATCGTCGCCTCCTGCAGGTAGTCGGGATCGCCGGTATCGACTTCGGAGAGATCCGGGCGCCCGGCGGCCGCGGCGGCTTGGCGCCCGGGTGCATGCGGGTAGCGCTTGGGCCCTTCGCCCTGCACGTCCGATGCGCCCGCGTGGCCGGGTCCGTTCGCATAGCCGAGCGTCGTGTAAGGGAGGCCGGTCGCGTCGCGCGCGAGTTCGCCGTGCGCATCGCGGACCTTGCCGAGGATCGGATTGCCGCGCGCGGGGTATCCCGCGAACGTCAGCGTGTGGCTGTGGTCGGCGGTGACGAGGATCAGCGTGTCGTCGGCCGAGGTCGCATCGACCGCCGCCTGCACCGCTTCGGCGAATTCGATCGTTTCGTCGAGCGCGCGGTACGCGTTGCCCGCATGATGCGCATGGTCGATGCGGCCGCCCTCGACCATCAGCACGTAGCCGCGCGGATTGCGCGCGAGCAGCGCGAGCGCGGTGCGCGTCATCGCCGCGAGGTCGGGCTCGCCGCCCGCGTCGGACGCGCGCTCGTGCTCGTAGCGCATGTGCCCGGGCTCGAACAGCCCGAGCAGCCGCGATGTGCGCGCGGGATCGACCGCGTCGAAGCCCGCGCGGTCCCAGACATGACGCCCGCCGGTGCGCTCGCGCCATTCGGCGACGAGATCGCGCCCGTCCTCGCGCCGACCGGTTTCGGACGCATGCTCGGGATCGGCTTGCGTCGTCGGCAGGAAGCCGCGGCGTCCGCCGCCGAGCACGACGTCGAGTCCGTCGCCGAATGGAAACTCGACGAGCTGGCGCGCGAAATCGATGCAGCCCTCGGCGCGTGCGCTCGGCGGGAGTTCGGAATCGTCTTCCCAGCCGCGCTCGGGCAGGTGGCCGTAGGTCGCGGCCGGCGTTGCATGCGTGACGCGCGCGGTGGTCACCACGCCGGTCGCGAGTCCGGCGACCTCGGCGAGTTCCAGCAGCGTGACGCGCTCGTGGCCACGCGTCGCGGCGCAGTCGCCGCGCGCGGGCACCTGGTCGATGCCGATTACGCCATCGCGCGTCTTCACGCCGCTCATGATCGCGGTCATCGTGCCGGCCGAATCGGGTGTCTGGTAGTCGGTTTCGTAGGTGCGCGCGAGCGCGGTCGCCGGGAAGCGTTCGAACGAGAGGCGGTTTTCCTCGCCGGCAGCACCCTTGCGCTGGCCGTCGAGGATGCGCGCGGCGGTGATCGTCGCGATGCTCATGCCGTCGCCGAGGAAGACGATGAGGTTGCGCGCACGCGCGGGTCCGGCGAGGTTCGCGTGCGCGGTCGCGGCGCCGTCTGCGAACCAGGATTGGGGCGATTGGGCGCCTCCCGCATGCCGCGAGGCGGATGCGGAAGGCGCTGCACGCTCCCGTGCGACGCGCGGCGCCATCGGCGCGCACGCGGCGATGACCCCGCAGGCGCCGCACAGCAGCAGCAGGTTCGGGTTTCGCATCGGTCGCGGCTCCGTGCGCGGTCCGGCCCGCCGCGCGCTGACCCGCAGTATCGCCGCCGGTGTGACGCGCGCATGACGACTGCGTCGCAGGCCTGAAGCACGGCGACACGAGGGTGCGGCATGCGCGGCGCGCCGTCGTGGTGCGCGCGCGGCCGGCCCTGCCCTCGCCTCCGGCCCCCGCGCGCTACGATGCCCGCCCGCATCGACCGGTTCCCCCATGTCCAAGCCCTACGACCGCGCCTACTTCGACAAGTGGTACCGCTCGCCGCGCCACCGCGTGGGGTCGCGCGCGCAACTCGCGCGCAAGGTCGCACTCGCGGTGCACCTGGCCGAGTACTACCTCGCGCGGCCGATCGGGAACGTGCTCGACGTCGGCTGCGGCGAGGCGCCGTGGCGCGCGGAGCTGCTGCGGCTGCGGCCCGCGCTCGAGTACCGCGGGCTCGATCCGAGCCCGTACGTGGTCGCGCACCACGGTCGCCGGCGCAACATCGGCCTCGCGCGCTTCGGCGACCTCGCGGAACTGCGCTTCGACACGCGCTTCGACCTCGTCGTCTGCAGCGACGTGCTGCACTACGTCGATGCACGCGAGCTCAGGCGCGGCCTGTCGGGCTTCGGCGAGTTGCTCGAAGGCGTCGCGTTCATCGAGTTGTTCACTTCGCGCGATGCGGTCGACGGCGATCGCGAAGGCTTCATCGCGCGCGCGCCGGACTGGTATCGCGCGCGCTTCGCCGAGGCCGGACTGCTGGCCTGCGGCTCGCATGCGTACCTCGGATCGCGCCTGATGCGGTCGGTCGCGGCACTCGAATGCGTGCCCGTGGCGCGACCCGATGCCGCGGCTGCGTCGCGTCGTCGCAAGGTGCATAGTACGCGGCGCATGCGGGACCACGTGCCCGCACGGTAAGCAACGGAGGATGCAATGCTCGGCAAGATCCTGATCGTCGTGGCGCTGCTCGCGATCGTCTACAACCTCGGCGCGGGCCTGTACTACATGATGGTCGACAAGGGCGGCAGCGATCGCACGCTGAAGGCGCTGACGCGCCGCATCGCGATCTCGGTCGGCCTGATCCTGCTCGTGATCTTCGCGATCTGGATGGGCTGGATCCAGCCGCACGGCATCAACGGGTGATGCGATGAGCGCGCGCGGCGTGCCGGCACCGTGGTTCGCGTGGGTGGCGCTGCTCGCGCTCGCCGCGGGTTGCGCACGCGCCGGCGACCTCGAGCCGCACCTGGCCGCGTGCACCACCTGCCATGGCGAGCGCGGCGTCGGCGCGGGTGGCGCCGAGTACGTGCCGCACCTCGCCGGCAAGCCCGCGGATTACCTGTTCGACCAGCTCGTCGCGTTCCGCGACGGCCGCCGCACGAACGCGCAGATGACCTGGCTCGTGCAGTTCGCCGACGATGCGTGGCTGCACGAGATCGCGCGCCACTATGCGATGCAGCCGCCGCGCACGCGCGCCGCCGATACCGGTGCGGAACGGCTGACCGATGCGATGCGCGCGACCGCCGAACGCCTCGTGTTCGAGGGCGACCCCGCGCGCGGCGTCGATGCCTGCAGCGCCTGCCACGGCCGCGCGCTGACCGGGCTCGAACCTGGCATCCCGGCGCTGGTCGGGTTGCCGGCCGACTACATCATCGCGCAGATCGGCAACTGGCGTGACGGCGTGCGGCGCGCCCGTGCGCCCGATTGCATGGCCGACATCGCGAACGCGATGTCTCCGCGCGACGTGCGCGCGGTCGCGACCTGGCTTTCGCAGCAGGCGCATGCGGACGGCGAGCCGCCCGCGGCCGCGGGTTCGTTCGTGCCGCCGAGCCCATGCGGCAGCCTCGCGCATGCGCAGGATTCGCGATGAGCCGGCGCGCACTCGGCTGGATGCTGCTCGCGCTCGCGCCGCTGGTGCTGCTCGCGCTCGCGGTCGGCGGCGTGCTGCTCGCGCGCCAGGGTGGACTCGCGCCCTTTCGCGTTCCGGTGGCCACGCGCGCAGCGCCCGCGTCGTCACCTGCGCTGCTGGCCGAAGGCGAATACCTCGCGCGCATCGGCAACTGCGCGACCTGCCACACCACGCGCGGCGGCACGCCGTACGCGGGCGGGCGTGCGTTCCGCACGCCGTACGGCACGATCCACAGCACCAACCTCACGCCCGATGCGAAGACCGGCCTCGGCGAGTGGTCGCTGGCCGAGTTCCGCCATGCGATGCGCCACGGCGTGAGCCGACATGGCGTGCTGTATCCCGTGTTCCCTTACGCGCACTTCGCGCTGCTCACCGACGCCGACCTCGACGCGCTCTACGCGTTCCTCGCAAGCCTGCCCGCGAGCGCCAGCCCGACGCCGGCGAACCGGCTCGAGTTCCCCGCGAGCTGGCGACCCGCGCTGATCGGCTGGCGCATGCTGCATGAACGGCCCGCCGATCCCGCGTTCGGCGCGAACCAGCCGGCGCAGTGGCGCCGGGGCCGCTACCTCGTCGACGGGCTCGGCCATTGTGCGATGTGCCACGGCACGCGCGGCGAACGCGGCTCGCTGCCGCCCGAGGGTTATCTCGCTGGCGGCACGATACCCGGACTCGGCTGGTACGCGCCGCCACTCGACGAGCGCCAGCTCGCGCGCTATTCCGAATCCGAACTCGCGGCCTACCTGCGCGACGGGAGTTCACCGCACGGCGATGCCTACGGGCCGATGGCCGAAGTCGTGTACGAGAGCCTGCGCCACCTGCGCGCGCACGATGCCCTCGCGATGGCCGTATTCCTGAAGTCGATCCCCGCGCGGAGGCCTGCGCCGACGCCGTCCATGGCAGCGGTTGCCGACGGGCAAGGCCAGGCACTGTACGAGCGCGAGTGCGCCGACTGCCACGGCAGCGACGGCCGCGGCGTGCCCGGTCGCCATCCGCCGCTGATCGACGCCGTCGCGGTGACCGCGCCCGATCCCGCCAACGCGATCCGCATGATCCTCTACGGCGGGATGGCGCCGACGACGGCCGGACATCCGCGCCCGTACACGATGCCGCCGTTCGTGCAGACGCTGACCTCGGCCGAGATCGCCGCGGTCACGAACTACATCCGCACGCGCTGGGGCGGACGCGAATCGCGTCTCGGCGCCGGCGATGTCGACGTGCGCCACGGCATCCTGATCGAATGAGGCGGCCATGAGTCCCGGCGTCGAAACCGCACTCGCGTTCATCCTGTTCCTGCCCTCATTCGCGATCCTCGGCGCGCTCTACTGCCTGTTCCCGCGTCGCCCGCGGCATGCACGGCGCACGCTCGCCGATCTCGCGGTGGTGCTGGCCGCCGGCGTGCTCAGCGTCGCCGCGATGCGTTGGGGCCATGCGCTCGTGGCGGACCAGGGGCGCATCTGGCAACAGATCGTGGCGACCCTGCTCGCGTACGGCGTGTTCCTCGGCCTGCTTGCGCTGGCGGTGCCGCTGCGGGCGCGCTGGCTGCGAGGCTGAATCGCCGGGCCGGATGGTCATGCCGTGTTTAGGATCGCGCGCGCTTACTGCGCGCCATGGCCCTGAACGCCTCGACCGCGTCCCGCTTTCCGGCGACCCACGCCGTCGATGCCTTGCGCCTGCGCGACCTGCTGCTGCAGGCGCACGAAGCCGAGCACGGCAATGCCCAGGTCCTCGCGTCGGCGCTGCGCTGCGCGACGCATGGCGACCTCGCGCGGCGCTGGCGCGACATGCTCGAGCGCGCGCGCCGGCGCGAGCGCGCGCTGATGCTCGTGTTGCAGCAACTCGACCTCGGCCTGCGCTCGGAAACTTCAGGGCGCCGCATCGCGGCGAACCTGACGTCGGCGCTGCTCGCGGCGATGCGCGAAGCGCAGGAGACGGGCGATGCGACTGCCGCGCAGGTGGTCGCCGCGGAATGCGTCGAACATGCGGCGATCCGCGTGCATCGCGTCTGGGAACTGATCGGTCATCTCGCGCACGCATCGCCCGACGAAACCGGTCGCACGCTCGACAGCGCATTCGATTCCGCGCCACGCGACGACGGCGAGCTCTATGGCAGCCGCGGCTGGGTGCGCGAGCTCTGGATCGACGCACTCGGGCTGCCCGCGGTGCTGCCACCGCCGGGTCGACCGATGCCGCCGTTGGACACCGCGGTCCCGCGACTGCCCTGGCGCTCGCGCGAACGAGCCGAGCCATGACGCAACCACCGCGCCTGAACGGCGATCCCGCCGCGCCCCGCACCGACGCACCGGAACACCCGGTCGATCCCGCCGACGCGGCCTTCCTTGACCCGGCCGCGGTTCCGCGACCGCGACCCGTGCCGCACGACGCCGACGAGTCCGACGCCCGGCCGCCGGGCTATGGGGATTTCGAAGGTGAGCGGGCGGGTGCCGAAGACAGCGAATCCGCGACCTGACCCGCTGCAGTCGACGCCATCACGCACCCCACGCGCACGCGCCCTCGCTCGCAATGCCGTAGGAGCCCACCCTGTGGGCGACGCGCGCAGGAACCGGTTGTTCGCTGTCTTCCGTATTCTCGCGATCGCGCACAGGGTGCGCTCCTACGCCGGCGGCGTTGCTGTTCGCAGGAGCCCACCCTGTGGGCGACGCGCGCAGGAACCGGTTGTTCGCTGGCTTCCGTATTCTCGCGATCGCGCACAGGGTGCGCACCTACGCCGGCGGCGTTGCTGTTCGCAGGAGCCCACCGTGTGGGCGATGCGCGCAGGAACCGGTTCTTCGCTGGCTTCCGTCTTCTCGCGATCGCGCTCAGGGTGCGCTCCTACGCCGGCGGCGTTGCTGTTCGTAGGAGCCCACCCTGTGGGCGACGCGCGCAGGAACCGGTTGTTCGCTGTCTTCCGTATTCTCGCGATCGCGCACAGGGTGCGCTCCTACGCCGGCGGCGTTGCTGTTCGTGGGAGCCCACGCTGTCGGCGATGCGTGCAGGGAACCGGTTGTTCGCTGGCTTCCGTTATTTCTCGCGATCGCGCACAGGGTGCGCACCTACGCGCCGGAGGTTCGGTGCGCTCAGTCGCGTGCGCGCAAGGAGGTTCGCGCGCGGCGCGCTTCGCGGCGCAGCAGTGCGAGCAGGAGTTTTTCGCTCGCGCGCAAGGCCGGGCGCCGCGGCGCGTGCAGGCGTCCGCCGCGCCAGGCGTCGGGCACCAGCGGGTGGATGTAGGACGCCCGGCAGACCGCCGGGGTGTTGCCGAGCGCCTTGGCCACTTCCGCGATCGCGGCGACCACGATCGCGTCGCGTTCGCCCGCGGCGTCGGGCAATGGCCGTGCGGCGAGCTGGGCCACTGCCAGGCGCGTCGCGCCCCAGGTGCGGAAGTCCTTCGCGGTGAAACTGTCGCCCATCGCTTCGCCGATGTAGCGATTGACCATGCCCGAATCGATCGCGCGGCGGCCGCCGTCCTCGTCGAGGTACTGGAACAGCGCCTGCCCGGGCAGGCGCTGGCAGCGCTGGAGCAGGCGCGCGAGGCGCGGATCGCCGACGCGCAGGTCCTGCATGCGCCCGCTCTTGCCACGGAAGCGCAGGCGCACCGCGCCGTCGCGATCGCGTTCGGCATGGCGCGTGCGCAGCGTCGCCAGCCCGTGCGAGCCGTTGTCGCGCAGGTACTCGCGGTTGCCGACGCGCGCGAGCGTGGTGTCGAGCAGGCTGACGACCAGCGCGAGCACGCGATCGTGGCAGATGCCCGGGAGCGCGAGATCACGGCGCAGGCGCGTGCGCACCGTCGGCAGGCGTTCGCCGAACGCCTGCATGCGAGCGAACTTGTCGCGGTCGCGCACGCGCCGCCACTCGGGGTGGTAGCGATACTGCTTGCGTCCGCGCGCGTCACGGCCGGTGGCCTGCACGTGGCCGCGTGGATCGGCGCAGATCCAGACATCGCGCCAAGCCGGCGGAATCGCGAGCGCGCGGATGCGCGCGAGCTGCGCCGGCGCGGCGAGGCGGCGCCCGCGCGCATCGCGATAGACGAAGCCGGTGCCCGCGCGGACGCGGCAAAAGCCGGGCGCGAGATCGCTGCTGTAGCGCAGCCCGCGCGGCGCGCGCGTGGAGGCGCGCGTCGTCATGCGGCGTCGGCCGCGCGTACCGGAATCATCGGTCGGCGATGCATCTGCGGGTTCCCGTCGCGGCCTTTGGCCGGCCACCGTGCGCAGCTTCCCGCGCCTCGGCTGAACCCGATTGCGACGGAACTGCGGTCATTGGGGCGCGATTCGGCAGCGCAGGCGCCGCGGGCAAAAAAATGCCGCAGCGTGGGTGCGGATGCCTCACGACATGCGCGCGCTGCGGCGAGAGTTGTTGCCCCGATTGACGCAGTGCGCGGGACGATGCGTCTGACCATCCTGTCGGGCCGACTCGTCCCGTGCACTGCCCGCACACGATCGCGCAACCGCGTCCAATGCGCACTTAATGCTTCGCGCGTCCCGTCGGTTGCGGTTCAGCTGGCGCCGCGGCCATCGGCAAGCCGGCGCAGATCCGTGCGACCACCTCGAGTTCGACCGGCTTGACCAGGTGGTGGTCGAAGCCCGCGTCGTGCGTGCGGCGGCGCTCTTCGGGCTGGCCCCATCCGGTCACCGCGACGAGTACCAGCGTGCTGCCGCGGCCACCCGCGCGTAGCACGCGCGCGACCTCGTGGCCGCTCATGCGCGGCATGCCGAGGTCGAGGAACACCACGTCGGGAACGAACTCCGACGCGACCGCGTTCGCCTGCAGGGGATCGTAGACGCAGCGCACCTCGTGACCCAGGAGTTGCAGCAGCATCGCGAGCGTGTCGGCCGAATCGTGGTTGTCGTCGATGACGAGCGCGCGGCACCCGGCGACGACCGCGGCCGCCTGCGGCGCGCGCGCGGCGGCCGTTATCGCCGGGGCGGCTTCGGCCGGCACCGGGAGGCGCACGCTGAAACGGCTGCCGTGGCCGAGGCCGTCGCTGTGGACCGTGAGCGTGCCGCCATGCATCTCGACGATCTGCCGCGCGAGGGTCAGGCCGATGCCGAGGCCCCCGCGCGAACGCTCGATCGCCGCATCGACCTGGTGGAACGGTTCGAAGATGCGCGCCGCCTGTTCCGCGGTGAGTCCGATCCCGTGGTCGGCGACCGTCGCCTCGATCCACCCCGCTCCGCCACGCGCGGCGAGCGTGATGCCGGTGCCCGAATCGGAGTACTTCACCGCGTTGCTGAGCAGGTTCGAGAACACCTGTGAAAGGCGCTCGGGGTCCGCCTGCACGATGCTTTCGGCCGCACCCGGTTCGAAGTCGAGCTGCAGCAGCCGGCCACCGGCGGTGAGCAGCGGCGAGACGGTCTCGACCGCGGCGTCGAGCACCGATTTCAGCGCGATCGGCGCCGCCTTCAGCGCGAGCTTGCCGCGCCCGATGCGCGCGGCATCGAGCAGGTCGTCGATGAGCCGCACGAGCAGGCGCGTCTGGCGCTCCATCATGCGGCGCAACGCGCTGCGGTCCTCGTCGCGCGAGAGCTCGAGCACGTGGATCGCGTTGCTGAGCGCCGCGAGCGGATTGCGCAGTTCGTGCGCGAGCATCGCGAGGAATTCGTCCTTGCGACGCCCGAGTTCGATCAGCTGCTGCTCGGCGCTCTCGCGTTCGCGTACCTGCCGCAGCAGCTCCTCGTTGCGCGCCGCGAGCATCTCGTTGGCGAGGTGCAGCGAGTGGTTCAGCTGCTGCAGCTCGCGCGCCTTCTCCGTGCGCAGCGCGTCGTTGGCGACCGCGAGCTCCTCGTTGGCCGCCTGCAGCTCGCGCCGCTTGCGGTGCAGCTCGCACAGCACCGACACCTTGCTGCGCAGGATCTCCGGAATCACCGGCACCGTCACGTAGTCGACCGCGCCGAGCTCGTAGCCGCGGATACGGTCGAGGTCCGACACGTTGACCGCGGTCACGAACACGATCGGCGTCTTCTCGAAGCGCGGGTGCTGGTGGATCATCGCCGCTGTCTCGAACCCGTCGAGGTCGGGCATGTTCACGTCGAGCAGGATCACCGCGAAGTCACGCTGCATCAGCTGGCCGAGCGCCGCGCGACCCGATGAGGCCTCGTGCAGGTCCTCGCCGAGCGGCTCGAGGATCGCGCGGTACGCGAGCAGGCGCGCGGGCTGGTCGTCGACCAGCAGCACGCTGGCCGGCGCGTCCGCCGCTGTTCCTGGCGGGCGCTCGCGGCTCACCGGTGCAGCCATTGCCGCAGCACGCCGAGCAGCTGGTCGGTCACGACCGGCTTGGCGAGGTAGTCCGATGCGCCGGCCTCGAGGCACTTCTCGCGGTCGCCCTTCATCGCCTTCGCGGTCAGCGCGACGATCGGCAATGCCTGCAGGTCGGGGCTCGCGCGGATCGCGCGGATCGTGTCGTAGCCATCCATGCCGGGCATCATGATGTCCATCAGCACGAGGTCGATGTCGACGTCGGCGGAGACCTTGTCGATCGCGTCCTGGCCGTTGCCGGCCGCGACCACGCTCATGCCATGCCGTTCGAGCACGCTCGAGAGCGCGAAGATGTTGCGCACGTCGTCGTCGACGACGAGCACGCGGCGGCCGCGCAACGCGTCATCGGATTCGTGCAGGCGACGCACCATGTCCTGTTTGGACTGCGGCAGGTCGGCGATCACGCGATGCAGGAACAGCGCGGTCTCGTCGAGCAGGCGCTCGGGCGATTCGACGCCCTTGACCACCACGCTGCGCGCGGCGCGCTGCAGCATGCGTCCCTCTTCGGCCGTGAGTTCCTTGCCCGTGAACACCACCAGCGGCAGGTCGCCGAGGCGCGGGTCGGCCTGGATGCGCTCGATCAGCTCGAATCCGCTCATGTCGGGCAGGCGCAGGTCGAGCACGACGCAGTCATAGCGTGTCGCGCGCAGGCTCGCGAGCGCGGTCGCGCCATCGGCGACCGAATCGATCTCGATGTCGTCGTGGCGGATCAGCTCCTCGATGCCGAAACGCTCGCCCGCGTCATCCTCCACCACCAGCAGCTTCTTGCGCCGTGGCAACGTGTAGAGCCGGATGCGCTCGAGCGCCTCGCTGATCAGTTCGGAGGTCGCCGGCTTGGCGATGTAGGCGAATGCGCCGCGCTCGAGGCTGTGGTGGCGCTCCTCCTCCACCGTGACCACCTGCACCGGGATGTGTCGCGTGTCCGCATCCTGCTTGAGGCGCGCGAGCACGGTCCAGCCCAGCATGTCGGGCAGGAAGATGTCGAGCGAGATCGCGCTCGGGGCGTACTCGCGCACGAGATGCAGGGCCTCGCTGCCGCGCCCGGTGACGAGCACGTCGAAGCCGCGCGCGCGCGCGAGATCGCGGATCACCGACGCGTAGCGCGCATCGTCCTCGACCACCAGCAGGGTCGGGCGCGACGGATCGAGCGTGCCGCGGTCGTCCTCGACCGTTTCGGACACGGGGGCGGCCGGCGCCGGCATCGATCGCCGCGATCCGGGGCGCGCGGGCGCCTCCTCGTGCTCGGGCGTCACGTAGCGCAGCGGCAGGTACAGCGTGAACGTGCTGCCACGCCCGACCTCGCTCTCGAGCTTGAGCTCGCCGCCGAGCAGGCCCGCGATCTCGCGGCTGATCGCGAGCCCGAGGCCGGTGCCGCCGTACTTGCGCGAGGTGCCCGCATCGGCCTGCTGGAACGCCTCGAACACGATGCGCTGCTTCTCGGGCGAGATGCCGATGCCGGTATCGCTGACCTCGAACGCGACGACCACCGGCGCCGCGTCGAGCACGGCATGGCCGGGCGTCCAGCCCGTGGTCGCGACGCGCGCCGCGAGGCTGACGCGCCCGCGTTCGGTGAATTTCATCGCGTTCGACAGCAGGTTCTTCAGGATCTGCTGCAGGCGCTTGGGATCGGTCGTGAGGTTGCGCCCGAGCGCGGGCGGGAAGTCGACCGAGAACTCGAGCTGGCGCCGCTCGGCCTCGTGGCGGAAACCGCGCTCGATGTTCTCGCGCAGGTGGCTGAACGCGATGTCCTCGCTGTCGACCGTGACGGTGCCCGATTCGATCTTGGAGAGGTCGAGGATGTCGCTGATCAGGTGCAGCAGGTCGGTGCCGGCCGCATGGATCGTCTTGGCGTACTCGACCTGGCGATCGGTGAGGTTGGTATCGGCATTGTCGGCGAGCTGCTGGCCGAGGATCAGGATCGAGTTCAGCGGCGTGCGCAACTCGTGCGACATGTTGGCGAGGAACTCGGACTTGTAGCGCGAGGTCAGCGCGAGTTCGGCCGCCTTTTCCTCCAGCGCACGGCGCGCCTGCTCGATCTGCAGGTTCTTCTGCTCGACCTCGGCCTTCTGCTCGGCGAGCAGCGCGGCCTTCAGCGCGATCTCCTCGTTGGTCTGCTGCAGCTCGGCCTGCTGCGACTGCAGCTCGCCCGCGAGCTGCTGCGACTGCGACAGCAGGCGCTCGGTGCGCATCGAAGCCTCGATCGTGTTGAGCACGATGCCGATGCTGCCCGACAGCTGTTCGAGGAACGCGCGTTGCGGCGGCGTGAACTCGGACAGCGACGCCAGCTCGATCACCGCCTTGACCTGCAGCTCGAACAGCACCGGCAGCACGATCACGTTGCGCGGCACCGCGCTGACCAGGCCCGAGCGGATGTCGCCGACGCCCGGCGCCACGTCTTCGATCAGGATGATCTGCGCCTGCTCGGCGCACTGGCCGATCAGGCCCTGGCCGAATGCGAGCGTGTGCGCGTCGGCGGGATCGCCCGCGTCGGCATAGCTCGCGAGCCGGCGCAGGCGCGGCCGCGCGTTGGCATCGCCGGGCTCGACCACGTACATGAGGCCCTGCTGCGCGTTCACGAGCGGCGCGAGCTCGGACAGCAGCATGCGCCCGAGCGTGATCAGGTCGCGCTGGCCCTGCATCATGCCGCTGAACTTGGCGAGGTTGGTCTTCAGCCAGTCCTGCTCGCGGTTGCTCTCGGTCGTCGCGCGCAGCGTGCCGATCATGAGGTTCATGTTGTTCTTGAGGTCGGCGAGTTCGCCGCGCACGTCGACCTGGATCGAACGCGTGAGGTCGCCCTGCGTCACCGCGGTCGCGACTTCGGCGATCGCGCGCACCTGGGTCGTGAGGTTCGCCGCGAGCTGGTTCACGTTCGCGGTCAGGTTCTCCCATATGCCGGCGGTGCCCGGCACCTTCGCCTGGCCGCCGAGGCGACCCTCCACGCCGACCTCGCGCGCGACCGTGGTGACCTGGTCGGCGAAGATCGCGAGCGTCTCGGTCATGCTGTTGATCGTGTCCGCAAGCTCGGCGATCTCGCCCTTCGCTTCGACCGTGAGCTTCTTCTTGAGGTCGCCGGTCGCGACCGCGGTCACCACCTTCGCGATGCCGCGCACCTGCGTGGTCAGGTTGGTCGCCATCGAGTTGACGTTGTCGGTGAGGTCCTTCCAGGTGCCCGCGACGCCGGGCACCTCGGCCTGCCCGCCGAGCTTGCCCTCGCTGCCGACCTCGCGCGCGACGCGCGTGACCTCGGCCGCGAAGCCGTTGAGCTGGTCGACCATCGTGTTGATCGTGTCTTTCAGCTGCAGGATCTCGCCCTGCGCGCCGACCGCGATCTTGCGCGAGAGGTCGCCCTTCGCGACCGCGGTCGCGACTTCGGCGATGTTGCGCACCTGCGTCGTGAGGTTCGACGCCATCGAGTTCACGTTGTCGGTCAGGTCCTTCCAGGTGCCCGCGACGCCGGGCACCGCGGCCTGGCCGCCGAGCTTGCCCTCGGTGCCGACCTCGCGCGCGACGCGCGTGACCTCGGCCGCGAAGCCCGCGCGACGCGCGTGACCTCGGCCGCGAAGCCGTTGAGCTGGTCGACCATCGTGTTGATGGTCTCCTTCAGCTGCAGGATCTCGCCGCGCACGTCGACCGTGATCTTGCGCGAGAGGTCCCCCTTCGCGACCGCGGTCGTCACCTCCGCGATGTTGCGCACCTGCGAGGTCAGGTTGTAGGCCATCGAGTTGACGTGGTCGGTCAGGTCCTTCCAGGTACCCGCGACGTCGGGCACTTCGGCCTGGCCGCCGAGCTTGCCTTCGGTGCCGACCTCGCGCGCGACGCGCGTGACCTCGGCCGCGAAGCCATTGAGCTGGTCGACCATCGTGTTGATGGTTTCCTTCAGCTGCAGGATCTCGCCGCGCACGTCGACCGTGATCTTGCGCGAGAGGTCGCCTTTCGCGACCGCGGTCGTCACCTCGGCGATGTTGCGCACCTGCGAGGTCAGGTTCGACGCCATCGCGTTGACCGAGTCGGTCAGGTCCTTCCAGGTGCCCGCGACGCCGGGCACGATCGCCTGGCCGCCGAGCTTGCCCTCGGTGCCGACCTCGCGCGCGACGCGCGTGACTTCCGACGCGAAGCCGCGCAGCTGGTCGACCATCGTGTTGATCGCCTGCTTGAGCTGCAGGATCTCGCCGCGCACGTCGACCGTGATCTTGCGCGAGAGGTCGCCGTTCGCGACCGCGATCGTGACCTCGGCGATGTTGCGCACCTGCGCGGTCAGGTTGCTCGCCATCTGGTTGACCGAGTCGGTCAGGTCCTTCCAGACGCCCGACACGCCCTTGGCCTGCGCCTGGCCGCCGAGCAGGCCTTCGGTGCCGACTTCGCGCGCGACGCGCGTGACCTCGAAGCTGAACTCGGTCATCTGCCCGAGCATGCGGTTGACGATCGTCGCCGCGCGCAGGAATTCGCCCTGCAGCGGCCGGCCGTCGGATTCGAGCGGCACCGTGCGCGTGAGGTCACCCTTGGCCACGCTGGCCATCGCCTCGGTCATCGTCTCGATCGGCAGGATCAGGTCGTCGATCAGCGCGTTGACCGACTGCTCCATGCCGGCCCAGGCACCTTCGCGGTTCGCCGGGCGCAGGCGCTGGCGCGTGTGGCCGCGCCGGCCGACCTGCTCGCCCACGCGCGCGAGATCGTCGGCGAGGCGCCGGTTGTGCGAAGCGATCTGGTTGAACACCGCCGCGAGCTTGCCCGGGATGCCTTCCCAGTGGGTCGGCAGCCGTTCCCTGAAGTTGCCTTCGCTCATCGCATGCATCGCCTCGAGCAGCTGCTCGAGCGGATCCGCCGCCGAACGGCGCACGCGTTTTTCCCTCGTCGTCGACACCTGCCCACCTCCCCCTTTGCTGATGCCCGCGCCGGCGGCGCGCGTCCGCGCGCCTCCACGGCTACCCATATACACTCAACGGCCCGCGAGGAGCGAATCGATGGCTGAAACCGTAGGCAGCGTGTTGATCGTCGACGACAACGCCGAGTTCCAGGCCTCGGTGGCGGACCTCGCCGCGCTCGCGAACTGCAAGGTCAGCCGCGCGGGCACCCTCGGCGAGGCGCGGCGGATCGCACGTGACGCGCGCTTCGACCTCGTCGTGCTCGACCTCGACCTGCCCGACGGCAACGGCCTCGACCTGTTCGATGAAGTCGACCTCGCCACGCTCGGCGAGATCGCGATCGTGACCGGGCACCCGAGCGTCGATTCTGCGATCCGCGCGGTGCGCCTGCCGATCGTCGATTACCTCGTCAAGCCGCTCGATCCCGGTGCACTGACGCGCCTGTTCGAGCGAGCGCGCCTGCACGCACGCTCGCACCCGGCCGGCGCCGGCGGCGAATTCAGCGGCATGATCGGCGCGACGCCGCAGATGAAGCAGCTGTTCGAGCGCATCGACCGCGTCGCGCGCCACGACATGACGGTGTTCATCCATGGCGAAAGCGGCACCGGCAAGGAACTCGTCGCGCGCGCGGTCCACGAGCGCAGCGGCCGTCGCGGCGCGTTCGTCGCGCTGAACTGTGGCGCGATCGCGCCGGACCTGCTCAGCAGCCAGCTGTTCGGCCACGAGCGCGGCGCGTTCACCGGCGCGGCGCAGGCGCACGCGGGCTTCTTCGAGCGCGCCGAAGGCGGCACCCTGTTCCTCGACGAGATCACCGAGATGCCGGCGACGCTGCAGGTCTACCTGCTGCGCGTGCTCGAGAGTCGCACCGTCACGCGCGTCGGTGGCACCACCGAAGTGCCGGTCGACGTGCGCGTGATCGCGGCGACCAATCGTGATCCGGCCAAGGCGGTCGCGGACGGCACGCTGCGCGCGGACCTCTACTACCGGCTCGCCGACTTCCCGATCGAACTGCCGCCGCTGCGCGAGCGCCGCGGCGACATCGCGCCGCTCGCGCAACGTTTCCTCGACCGCCTCAACGAACGCTACGGCACCCACCACTACCTGACCGCCGACGTGCTGCGCGAATGGGCCGCGCGCGACTGGCCCGGCAACGTGCGCGAGCTGCGCCACGTCGTGCAGCGCGCCTACGTGCTCGCGACCGGCGATGCGATCGGCGGTTCCGGCGCGCCCGCGCCGGCGCGCCCGGTCGCGAAACCCGACGAAGGCGTGGTCACGTTCCAGGTCGGCATGAGCTTCGAGGAGATCGAGCGCGAGATGTTGCTGCGCACGCTCGCCGAGTACGGCAACAACAAGCGCCAGGCGGCGCGCGTGCTCGGCATCACGCCGAAGACGATCTACAACCGGTTGCTGCGCTATCGCGAACAGGGACTGATCGGCGACGAGCTGCTCGGCAGCGCGGACGACGCCGAGGACTGAACGCGCGCGCTCGCCGGACACGCGATGCGGGCGGGCGCGTCGCGACAAGGCGGCTCATGCCCCGATGCGCGGCGATGCGGCGCTGAGCGCCTCCAGCAGGCGTGCGATCGTGACCGGCCGGATCAGGCAGTCGTCGAAGCCCGCGGCCTTCGCGGCCGCGATGTCGATGTCCTCGCTCGCGCCGATCGCGATCATGCGCGGGCGTGGCAGCGCGCCGATGCGATCCACTTCGCGCAACACGTCGTAACCCGTGAGCGGCGCAGGCAGGTCGAGGTCGCAGACGAGCACGGTCGGGGTGCCCTGCGCGAGCAGGCGCAGCCCTTCGATGCCCGCGCGCGCGACCCCGACCACCGCGCCGCTCTGTTCGAGTTGCGCCGCGAACTGCGCATGCCCGAGTTCGCCGATCAGCAGTACCGCGTGGCCATGCAGGTCGGCCGGCGCGGGCTCGACATCGCGCGCGGCGGGTGCCTCGCGGCGTGGCGGCAACCTGAGTTCGAACGTCGCGCCATGGCCGCTGCCCGCGCTCGATGCGACCAGGCGGCCGCCGTGCAACGTCGCGATATGGCGCGCGGTCTGCAGGCCGAGTCCGAAACCACCACTCCGGTGCGAGCCCGGCAACGGGCCAGGCGCCGACTCGAGCAATGCCGCGAGTCGCTCGCTCGTGAGCCCGCACCCCGAATCGGTGACGCGGATGCCGACCTCGGCGGAACCGAGGTCGAGCACGCTGACGGTCACGCTGCCGGTCTCGCGGCAGGCGTGCAGCGCGTTCACGACGAGGTTCGCGAGCGCCTGGCGGATGCGCACCGGATCGACTTGCGCGAACACCGGTTGCGACGGCAGTTCGCAACCGAGCGCTACGCCGTCGGCCGCGGCGCGCGCGGCGAGGTCTTCGCAGGTCTCGCGCACGAGTGCGTCGAGCGCGACTTCGCTGTATTGCAGGTCGATGCGACCGTCCATCAGGCGCGTGACGTCGAGCAGTTCGTCGACGAGGCGCGAGAGCTGTCCGGTCTGGCGTTCGATCGTGTCGAGCGCGCGCGCGACCATGCCGGGCGCCGCGCGCGGATGGCGCATGATCTGCACTGCCGCGGCGAGCGCCGCGAGCGGATTGCGCAGTTCGTGGCTCAGCGATCCGAGGAAGCTGCCGACGCGATCCTGCGTGGAGCGCAACGCGACCTCGGCCTTCTTGCGGTCGTCGATGTCGGTGCCGCTGCCGCACCAACCCCACACGGTCGGATCGGTGACCGATTCGCGCAGCGGCAGGATCCGGAGCAGGTGCCAGCGCACCGCGCCGTCGTGCCGCTGCAGGCGCGCCTCGAGCGTGAACGGAACCGGGTCGCGCTGCGCCTCATCCCACGCCGCGCGCGCGCGCGCCTGATCTTCGGGCGGCATCAGGTCGGTCCAGTCACTGGTCGGCCGACCGCCGTACTCGCTCCAGCGATGATTGAACCAGTCCGCGCTGCCGTCGGCGCGCGTGGTCCAGACGAGGTCGGGCAGGTTCTCGAGCACGCTGCGCTTCTGCGCATCGCCGCGTTGGCGGGCCTCGCTGATGCGATGCTGCTCGGTCGCGTCGACGCAGACCACGACGCAACTGCGGACGCGACCGTCCGCATCGAGTTCGGGCGTGATCGTCGCGAGCGTCCAGCACGGGCGCTCCTGCTCGTCGACCGACCGCCATTCGACCGATTCGCGACTGCCCGCGAGCGCGCGGCGCAGCGGACGCAGCAGCGCCGCGCGCTTGGGCGCCTCGAATACTTCGGCGAGCGTCGCGGTGGTGCGCTCGCCGAGGCCGTGGCGTTCGCGCGCGGCGCGGTTCGCCCAGGTCATGCGCATCGAGGGATCGATGCGGAACACGCGCGCCTCGCTCGCGTCGACGATCGCCTTGACGGTGTCTTCGTCGGGGCCCTCGTCGTCGGGCGGATCGTTGCTCGGGCGTCGCGTCATGGCGGGGGGCACTTCACGCGGGAATTTCCGAAGTGGATCGGATCGAATACAGGCCCCGTCCTCGCGCGTCAACCCTTCATCGGGCTCCCGCCGCGCCTGCCTTGGCACGTTCACGCTCATCGTGGATCAGGCGGCGCCGACTGCGAACGCACCGAAACCGGCGTCCTCGCCGACGCGGCGACGCATCTGCTGGATGCGCGTCGCGCTCGTGTTCGAGCGAACGGGTTCGGCGCCGAGCGAACGCCAGCGATTCACGCTCGGCGGCGGATAGTCGTTCCAGCGCGACTCGAAGCGGCCGATCGCATAGATGCCGCGCATCGGGCAGTTGCGCGCATCGAGCAGGAACTCGACGAGGGTTCCTTCGGGCGGCAGTGCGGTCGCGGTCTTCGTCCAGTCGGCTTGCATGGCGGAACTCCTTCGATGCGGTGCGCCTGGTTCCCTGCAGCAAACGTGCCGTCTCGCGAAAGCGCGTCCTGATGCGGTTTCGCGGCGCGCCGGGCGCGCGAAAGCGTGTAAGCGTTTCCACCGGGCGGAAAGCGTTTCCGCCCCTGAACGCCCCGCGACCGCACTGCATGCGCGCCAGCACGCGCTTTCCGGGCTTGGCCCGGAGCTTGCTTCCATCGATTCGCGGGAAGGATTCCGCAAGGGGAAACGTGATCCGGCGGCGCTGCCGCGCAACCGGCACTGGTACCGAATGGACGAGGACGGCAGGCCACTGGATGACCTGCCGCCTCCTTTCGCCAACCGGAGTGCATGCATGAAGAGCAAGTCGATCGGTTCGCTGCGCGGCGACCTCGAAGTCCTCGCAACGCGCATCTCGCGCGCGACGCGCGATTCGCAGGTGATGGTGTGGGTCACCGACATGGCCGAGGTGCATGCGGACCAGGACAACGGCGTGCACGCCGCCTCGGTCAACGCGAGCTCGATCGTCGGCACCTACACGATGGGCATGGACCCGTTCGGCATCGTCGAGGACTTGCGCGAAGCGCGCCGCGAACGCCTGCGCTGCGGCGTGCTCGACTAGCGCACGCGATCGCGAAGCCGTGAAGCCCCGCGCGGGGCTTCCGCCGCGACCTCGCGGCTCGCGTGGCAGGGACTCCAGTCCCGAGCTCTTGCGGGAGGGGCTTCAGCTCCGAGCTCTTGTGGGAGGGGCTTCAGCCCCGAGCTTTTTGCGCGCGCCAGCACCGCCGCGCTACCCCCACCGCTACACTCCGCCTCCCGCCGGCCGCCCGCGCCGGTCCCGAGCTGCGGATCCCTCCCCGATGATCGAACTGGTCGGCTTCGACGGCGACGACACCCTCTGGCACAGCGAGGGCTACTACCAGCACGCGGGCGCCGAGTTCGAGCGCATCCTCGGCCACTGGATCGACCTTGCCGATGCCGACGCGCGCACGCGCCTGCACGAGGTCGAACGGCGCAACCTCGCGATCTTCGGCTACGGCGCGAAGGGCATGGCGCTGTCGATGGTCGAAGCCGCGATCGAACTCAGCGGCGGCCGCATCGATGCGGCGGGCATCCATCGCATCGTCACGCTCGGCAAGGACATCCTGCAGCACCCGGTCGAACTGCTGCCCGGTATCCGCGCAGCCGTCGAGGCCGCGGCGGCGCACCATCGGGTCGTTTTGATCACCAAGGGCGACCTGTTCCACCAGGAAAGCAAGGTCGCGCGCAGCGGGCTCAGCGACCTGTTCCAGCGCATCGAGATCGTCTCGGAGAAGAACACCCGCAGCTACGCGCGCGTGCTCGCCGAGTTCGGCGTCGACGCGGCGCGGTTCGCGATGATCGGCAACTCGATGCGTTCGGACATCGAGCCCGTCGTCGCGCTCGGCGGCTGGGGCATCCACATGCCCTACCACGTGACCTGGGTGCACGAACTGGAACACAACGTCGAACGCGGGCATCCGCGCGTCGTCGCGGTCGACTCGCCCGCCGGCATCGCCGACGCGCTGCACCGAATCGAAGCCGCCTCCGCGTAGGCGCGCACCCTGTGCGCGAGCCGCGCTCGGTCGGGTGACCACGCGGAACCGATTCCCTGCGAGGATCGCCCACAGGGTGGGCTCCTGCGAAAAGCGAAGACCGCTCGCGTGCAGGGGCGCACCCTGTGCGCGATCGCGCTGGGTCGGGTGACCACGCGGAATCGATTCCCTGCGCGCATGCCCACAGGATGGGCTCCTGCGATCGCGCGTCGTCGATGCGGCGCTTGCGCGGCGATGCGCGCTGCTAAGCTTGGATCGCCCCCGTCACGTCCACCCCGATGAGCGACTTCAAGGTCGACCGCCTGTTCGACAGCCGCACCGTCACGGTCAAGGACGTGCTGTGCGGTGGCGAGTGCCGCCATCGCAGCGCGGAGGAATGCGCGTCGGCGACGCACCTGGTGTTTCCGTACCGCGGGTTGTACCTGCGCCATGTCGGCAGCGCGCAGTCGGTCGCGGATGCGAATCACGTGCTGCTGTTCAACGCGGGCGAGGGCTACCAGGTCAGCCATCCCGCGTCGGGTGGCGATGCGAGCCTGGTGCTGCAGCTGTCGGAGGGCGTGCTGCATGAACTCGCGCCGCGCGCACTGCTGCGCGAGGGCGGCGGGGTCGCGTTCCGCGGGCAATCGCTGCGCATCGATCCGCGCGCGCAGGCGCTCGTCGCGCTGCTGCGCCATGGACTGCGCAGCGGCGCGGTGGAGGCGCTCGAGGCCGAGAGCCTTGCGTTGACGCTTGCGAGCCGCAGCCTCGGTCCGCGCACGACGCATGCGGCCGGCGCGACGCATGCGGCGCGGCGACTCGTCGATCGCGCCAAGCTGCTGCTCGCGAGCGATCCGGCACGCCGCTGGAGCCTCGCGGACATCGCCGCCGAGATCGGCGGCTCGGCGGTATACCTGACGCAGGCCTTCCGCGCGGTGGAAGGCCTGCCGCTGTACCGCTACCAGATGCGCCTGCGACTCGCGCGTGCGCTCGACCTGATCCCCGGCTGCGAAGATGTGTCCGCGCTCGCGCAGGATCTCGGATTCTCGAGCCACAGCCATTTCGCCGCGGCCTTCCGCCAGACTTACGGGCGCACGCCGACCGCCTTCCGGCGCGCGGCGTTACCTGCGGGCGAGGTGTCCCGGGTGCCGCCGCGGAAAGCGCAAGCCTGAAACACGGAGCACGCGGAGCACGAGCGGATCTGTCTCGACGGATGGGTCTCTCTCCGAGCGCTCCGTGTGCGCGGTGTTCCAGTGGTTTCCCCATACCCCGCCGTGCGCCAGAGCTAAAGATTTCGACAGCGCCGGGCGGCGCGCGCTTGTCTGATGCACCTGCCCCGGTTGGCGGGCGACAGCGGAGAGCAGCGATGAAGAACGAGACGACCTGTGCGGCCTGCGATTGCGAGCTGGACGGCAACGCGATCACGGTCGAGATCGGCGGACGCACCGTCGAGGTGTGCTGCGAGGAGTGCGCGCAGGCCCTGCGCGAAGCGAAGGCCTCCGCATGAGGCGCGCGCGGCTGTTCGCGGCGCATGCGCAGCGGATCGCCGGCGGCATGGCGGATCGCACGCGCTTCCCGCGCGTGCGATCCGTCGGCGGCGGGGTGGCCCGATGAGCACGGGGCGCAGGATCGCGGTGTATGGCGCATACGGCCATACGGGTCGCTTCGTCGTCGCGGAGTTGTTGCGGCGCGGCTGGACGCCGGTCGCGAGCGGCCGCGATGCGGATGCGCTCGCGGCGCTTTCGCAGGCGTTTCCGGGCCTCGCGACGCACGTCGCCACGATCGACGATCCGGCCGCGCTCGACCGCGCACTCGCGGGAACACGTGCGCTGATCCATTGCGCGGGACCGTTCCTCGACACCGGCGCGCCACTGCTCGATGCGGCGCTGCGCGCACGCATCCACTATCTCGATGTCGCCGCGGAGCAGCGCGCGACCGACGCGACGCATGCGCGCGATGCGGAGCTGCGTGCTGCCGGGCTCGTCGCGATGCCGTCGATCGCCTTCTACGGCGGACTCGCGGACCTGCTCGCGACCGCACTGCTCGACGAGGGCGAGACGCGCGTCGACGCGATCGACGTCGCGGTCGCACTCGATCGTTGGCATCCGACCGCTGGCACGCGCCTCACCGGCGAACGCAACCACTACCGGCGCTGGGTCATCGCGGACGGCGAACGCCGATACGTCGCCGATCCGGCGCCGACGCGGCGCTGGGCGTTCGCCGCACCGATCGGCGAGGTCGACGTCGTCGCGCTGCCGCTCGCCGAGACGATCACGATCTCGCGGCACCTGGCGTGCGCGGAGCTGCATTCGTGGATGAATCTCGCGCCGCTCGTCGACCTGCGCGATCCCGCGACGCCCGCGCCGCAAGCGACGGACGCAGACGGGCGCTCGGACCAGCAGTTCATCGTCGAGGTCGAAGTGCGCGCGAACGGCCGTCGCCGCCGCGCGCGTGCGAGCGGGCGCGACATCTACGCGGTCAGCGCGCCGCTCGCGGTGGAAGCGATGGAGCGCATCCTCGATGGGCGCGCACGGGGCCATGGCGCGCTTGCGCCGGGGCAGGCGTTCGATGCGCGCGAGATGCTCGGCGCGCTCGCGGCGTGCGGGATTGCGAGCGCGTTGGAGCACTGAACGCCTGCAGGCTGCAGCGCGAGCCGGGCCCGCAGCCTTGGCTCGAAGAGCTCGGGACTGAAGTCCCTCCCACGGCGTCTGCTGCTGCGGGGAAGTCGCGGGAGGGCTTCAGCCCCGACGCCTTTGCCGCGGAGCCGCGGGATCGAACTCCTTCCCTCGAGATCTGCCGCTGCAGGTGGTCGCTACTCGAGCGGCAACCCCATCTCGCGCAGCAGGTGCGGCGCCGGATAGACCTTCGCGAGCAGCCAGCGGATGTAGCGCAGGTCGACGTGGATCGCGCGCTTGTAGCGCGGGTCGTACATCCAGCTCGCGCTCACCGATTCCCAGTTGCTGTCGAAATTGAGGCCGATCAGCCGGCCGCGGGCATCGAGCACGGGCGAGCCGGAGTTGCCGCCGGTGGTGTCGAGGTTGGTCAGGAAATCGACGCTCTGGCTGCCGAGCGTCGGATCGGCGGTGCTGCCGAAGTCGCCTTTCACGATCGCATCGAGCAGCGGGCGCGGCGCGGCGAACGGTGCGACGCCGGTGTGCTTCTCGACGATTCCACGCACGCTGCTGACGGGTGCAAAGCTGACCGCATCGCGCGGCGACAACGCAGCGACCTTGCCGTAGCTCACGCGCAACGTCGAGTTCGCGTCCGGATACATGCTGCGACCCTCGGACGCACGATACGCCGCGAGTGCGCGCATGTAGGACGGCCGCAGGCGCAGCAGCTCGCCGTCGCGCTGCTTGTCGATGTCCTCCAGGCGCAGGATCGCCGGTTGCAGCATCGCGGCGGCGTGCAGCAGCGGATCCTGTGACTGCGCGACCTCGTCCGGCGCGGCGCCGAACAGGCGCACGCGCACGTTCTCGTCGCCGAGCGTGGTGGCGCCGTAGAGCGCCGCGAGGCGCGCGGGCACCTGCGCCGGATCCGTGCCGAACACCGCGTCGACCTCGGCGATGCGCAGGTCGCCCGGCAGCGCGTGGTGGCGCCGCAGCAGCTCGACCAGCAGCGCCTGTTCGACCGCGGGCGCGTAGCGCCGTTGCACCTGTCGCAGCTGGCCCTCGCGCAGCAGTGCGTCACGCTCCTGCCAGCCCGATTCTCGTTCGACATCGGGCTTGCGGCGTTCGTGCGCCCAGCGTTGCAGCGTGATCGCGGCCTTGAGCAACTGCGCCTGGTTCTGGATTTGCGCAAACACCTGGTCGCGCTCGCGCGTGGCGCGGGCCTCTTCGAGCACCGCGCGGATCGCCTCGATGTCCTCGCGCCGGGCCTTCGCATCGGGCTGGCGTGCGAGCCAGGCCAGCATCGCGGCTTCGTCCTCGGCGCGCACGCGCACCGCGTCGCTGCGCTGCAGGCCTTCAAGTTCGCCACGCGCGCGCTTGAGCGTGTTCTTCTGGCCGTTGAGCTGCGCGGCGTAGAGCACCCTCGCTGCGTCGTCGCCAGCGGTCGCGCGTTCGATCGCGCCGATCAGTCCGCTGTAGAGCTCGACGCGAGAAGGCAGTTGCCACTCGACCTGGTTCGCGAACTCCGACGCCATGCGGTGGCGGAACGTGATGCCGGGGTAACCCGCGAGCATCGCGAAATCGCCTTCGGCGACCGGCGCGACCGACGGCTCGAGGTGGGCCGGCGGCTGGTACGGCACGTTGTTCGCGGAGTATCCGGCCGGGCGACCATCGGCGCCGACGTAGGCGCGCAGCAGCGTGAAGTCGCCGCTGTGGCGCGGCCACATGAAGTTGTCGATCTCGTCGCCGTAGCTGCCGATCGCATCGGGCGGCGCATAGACGAGTCGGATGTCGCGCAGTTCGAGCTGGCGCACGAGGTGGAACTCGCTGCCGTAGTGCAGGTTCGCGACGCTGCAGCGATAGCCGACTTCGCGTTCGCACTCGGCCACCAGCGCCTTCTCCGCGCGGTCGACCGCATCGTGGTAGGCGCGCCCGCGCTTGCCGCGCGCATCCGCGAGCACGCGCTCGGTCACGTCGTCGGAAGCGGTCGTGACCAGCACGCGGAAATCCGGATTGGCCGCCAGTTCGTCCGTGCGCTCGCGCGCGATGAAGCCGTTCGCGATGAGGTCGCGATCGGGCCGCGAGTTGTACTGGATCACGCCGAACGCGACGTGGTGGTTGGTCAGCACGAGACCCGCATCGGAAACGAATGCGCCGGTCGCACCGCCGACCTTGACCACCGCGTTCATCGGCGGCTTCGCGAGGTCCGCGAGCGCGGACGCGTCACCCTGGAAGCCGGCCGCCTCGAGCCGCGCGGCGATCGCTGGCAGCTGCGAAGGCAGCCACATGCCTTCATCGGCGCCCGCGGCGCCGGCGCCGAGCAACAGGGGGATCAGCAGCAGGCGTATGCGCATGACGGATATTCCGCGTCGGGGAGCTTCCGACCATAGGCGAATGCACCCACGCATACAAACCGGGGCGGGGCGAGCGCGCGCGGTCGACGCGTCAGGGCGAGGTCACGGGTGGAGGCTCGCTCGCCTGCGCGTGCTGCGCGACGGTGCGGTTCTTGCCGCTGCGTTTCCCGCGATAGAGCGCCGCATCCGCCGCGCGGATGCAATCATCGAGCGCGGTGCCCGCCGCACAGAGGCTGAAGCCGATCGTGAGGCTCACCTGCAACGGATCGGCGTGGCGGTTGAACGCGATCGGCTCGCGCGCGATGCGATCGCGCAACGCGTTCGCGAGCGCATGCGCGCCGGCTTCGCTGGTGTCCGGCAGCAGCACGAGGAACTCCTCGCCGCCCCAGCGCGCGACGGTGTCCTGCCGGCGCACCGAATCGCGCAGGCGGCGCGCGACTTCGCAGAGCACCGCATCGCCGATCTCGTGGCCGTGTTCGTCGTTGATCTGCTTGAAGTCGTCGAGATCGGCCATCAGCAGGCAGAACGGCTGGCCGCCGCGTTCGAGGCGCGCGACCTCCGCTTCCATCACCTCGATCAGGTGGCGACGGTTCCACAGGCCGGTCAGGTGATCGGTGCGCGCGGCGAGCGCGAGTTTGCGCGCGGTGCGCGCGCCGACGCGAACGCGGCTCGCGAGCAGCAGCAGCAGCACGAGCGCGAGCCCCGCGATCAGCACGCTGAGTCGCGCCACGAGTTGCTGGCGCTGCAGCTGGAGCTCGCCGATCTCGGCCTCGCGCCGCAGCAGCTCGATCTGGCGAGCGGCCTGGTCCGCATCGAAGCGGTCCTGCAACGCGGCGATCTTGTCGGCCTGGTCCTGCCCCGCGATCTGCATGCCGAGGCTCGACACCTCGCGCTCGGCGGTCAGCGCACTGCGGTAGTCGCTGCGATCTTCGGCCAGCAGCACGCGCTGCTCGGCGATCAGCTTGCGCAGGTTCAACGCCTCGACCGGCACGCGCGTCGCCGCTTCGTCGAGCGCAGCCTCCGCCTCGGCCCGGCGATCGAGGGTCCGCAGCGTCGCGGTCATGCTCAGCAGCGAGTTGATGATGCCGTATGCATCGCCGACCTCGCGCCGCAGCGCGAGCGAGCGCTGGTGTTCGGCCAGCGCCTGCGCGGGCTGCCCGAGGCGGTCGTACGCGAGGCCGATGTTGCTGGCCGCGTAGGCGACGCCGCGCTGGTTGCCGAGTTCGGCGAACAGCGCCTCGGCGCGCTCGTTGTGCTCCTTCAGCGCGCGATGCTCGGCTTCGGCCGTGCGCGCGTCGCCCGCGCCGAGCGCCTGCTGGCCGAACTTCGCGGCGACCGCGCCGAGATTGACGTGCGCACCCGCGATGCCCGGCTTGAATCCGGCCGCCTCGAACGCCGCGAGCGACCGCTGGTGGTACGCGCGTGCCTTCTCGAACTCGCCGAGGCTCGTGTAGAGGATGCCGATGTTGCCCGCGGTCTTCGCCGATTCGATGCGTTCGCCGGCCGCATCGCTGACGCCGAGCGCGGTGAGGTAATGCTCGAGCGCGGGTTCGAACGACTCGAGCTCGACCAGCGCGACGCCGATGCCGCGATGCAGGAATGCGACCTGGCTCGGCGTGCCGCCGGTGCCGAGCGCCGCGATCGCGCGCTCGAAGTGATCGACCGCCTCGCCGCTGCGCCCGAGCACCTGCAGGTTCGTCGCGATGCCGCCGAGCAGCATCGCGATGCCGCCAGGACACGGAGGATCGAGTGCCTGGGCCTGCGGCAGCGCCGCGTTGCCGCGCTCGACCGCGGCGGCGGGGTCGGAATCGCGCGCGGCCGCGAGCTCGCTCGCGAGCGCAAGCATGCCCTCGCAGTCAGCCGCGGCCGTCGCGAACGCAGGCGAAAGCAACAGCGACAGCGTGAACAGGCGAGCGATGTGGCGTAGCTGCGACGGCATGCGGTGAACGGGTTGAGGAACGGGTGCATGCGCGGTCCGGTCCTTCGAAGCGGCATGCACGGGGAGCATACCGCAGGCCTGCGGGGTGCACCTTCCGCGGACGCTTCGACTCCGCACCCTGCGGGCGCTGCGCTCAGCGCGTACGGCGTTTTTCTCCTGCCGTTCGCCCTGAGCGCAGGCCGAAGGCCGAAGTCGAAGGGCCAGCTCGCCGCGCCGGCGCACGCGTGCGCTTCGACTCCGCGCCCTGCGGGCGCTGCGCTCAGCGCGAACGGAGTATTTCGCGTGCGCGCGACTCCGCAGCACGCGGGCGCTGCGCTCAGAGCGAGCGGAAAGGCGCGGACACTGTCCGCCGCGTACGGGACAAGGAGGCGCTGCGCGGCTAGCGCTTGGGCGTGAGTTTGACGAGCCAGCCCTCACCCTTGCGCGTGCCGTCTTCGAGCAGCCAGATGGCACCGTCGGGCCCCTGCTCGACTTCGCGGATGCGGTGCTTCATGTCGAAGCGCTGCGCTTCGCGTGCGCCGCCCGTGCCGTCGAATTCGATGCGCACGAGCGACATCGACGAGAGGCCGCCGACGAACGCGTCGCCGTTCCATTCCGGGAACAGCGCGCCGTCGTAGAACATGAGGCCTGCCGGTGAGATCACCGGGTTCCAGGTGATCACCGGCGCGCGGAAATCCGGGCGCGTGTCGTGGTCGGGGATCACGCTGCCGTCGTAGTGGTCGCCATTGGACACGATCGGGTATCCGTAGTTGGCGCCGCGCTCGATGCGGTTGAGTTCGTCACCGCCCATCGGACCCATCTCCTGCGCCCACAACTGGCCTTTCGCGTCGAAGGCGATGCCGAGCACGTTGCGATGGCCGAGCGACCAGACCTGCGCCGCGACACCGCCCTGCTGCGCGAACGGATTGTCCGCCGGCACGCTGCCGTCGTCGTTCAGGCGCACGATCTTGCCGAGGTTGGTGTCCATCGCCTGGGCGGGATCGAACTCCTGGCGCTCGCTCGAGCTGATCCAGAGCTTGCCGTCGCGATCGAACGCGATGCGATAGCCGAAGTGGCCCTCGCCGCTCTTCTTTGGCTGCTGGCGCCAGATCACCGACAGGTCTTCGAGCTTTCCGCCGCCTTGTGCGTCGAGCGCGAGCTTCGCGCGCGCGACCGCGGCGCCGAGCCGGCCTTCGCCGGGTTCGACGAAGCTGATGTAGACGAAGTGGTTGTCCGCGTACTTCGGATGCAGCACGACGTCGCCGAGTCCGCCCTGCGAGACATGCTTCACCTTCGGAACGCCGCTGACCTCGCCGATCTTCTTCGTCGCAGGATCGAACACATGGAGCGTGCCCGCCATCTCGGTGACCAGCAGGCGGCCGTCGGGCAGGAACGTCATCGCCCAGGGCGAGCCGAACTTGTGCAGCTTCGCGATCTCGAACGTGGCCGCCGGATCGCTCGCGGCGGGCGCGGAAGCGGGCGTGGCCGCGACGCAGGGTCCAGGGCCACCAGACAACGCGAACGCGAGCGCGCGCGCGAGGGATTTCGAGCGGATCATGGAACGACTCCTTGGGGCAATCCGGGGAGGTGGCGGCCAGCGCGTCGCCCGGCACGAATGACCGCCGACGCTCGCGGGCGTCACGACGCCCAACTGTGCCCCGACCTGCCCGAACCGCGCCCGAACGCCAAGCCGCGCCCCCCGTTCGGGCGTTCGCACCGCACCTGCGCTGCGGCGCCGCGCGCGCATCCAGGGGTGCACGGCCGATCTTGCAGCCCTCGTCGGCGCGGCGCAGACTGCCGCCTGCTTCCCGACTCCTTCCACCGGATCGCGATGCAAGAGCGCGATCCTCCCACGAGGAACGCAGCCATGCCCGACACCCCCCGCGATCGCCGTTCGGGTTCGACCACGGGCGCCGGCGCGCCCGCCGCGAGCGACCGCAACACATTGAGCCTCGGTCCCGACGGCCCGCTGCTGCTGCACGACGTGCACTTCCTCGAGCAGATGGCGCACTTCAACCGCGAGAAGGTGCCCGAGCGCCAGCCGCACGCGAAGGGTTCCGGCGCGTTCGGCGTGTTCGAGGCCACCGAGGACGTGTCGCGCTACACGAAGGCCGCGCTGTTCCAGCCCGGCACGCGTACCGACCTGCTGCTGCGCTTCTCGACCGTCGCGGGCGAACAAGGCAGCCCCGACACCTGGCGCGACGTGCGCGGGTTCTCGCTGAAGTTCTACACCTCCGAGGGCAACTACGACCTCGTCGGCAACAACACGCCGGTGTTCTTCGTGCGCGACCCGATGAAGTTCCCGCACTTCATCCGCAGCCAGAAGCGGTTGCCGGATTCCGGCCTGCGCGACAACCACATGCAGTGGGACTTCTGGACCCACAACCCCGAGACCGCGCACCAGGTCACCTACCTCATGGGCGTGCGCGGGTTGCCGCGCACCTGGCGCCACATGAACGGCTACGGCTCGCACACCTACATGTGGATCAACGCGGCCGGCGGGAAGTACTGGGTGAAGTACCACTTCCACACGCAGCAGGGCATGCGCTTCTTCAGCAACGCCGAAGCCGCACGAATGGCCGGCAGCGACGCGGATTTCCACCGCCGCGACCTGTTCGAGGCGATCGCGCGCGGCGAGCATCCGAAGTGGGTGCTGTCGGTGCAGGTGATGCCGTACGCGCAGGCGAAGGCCTACCGCTTCAATCCGTTCGACCTGACCAAGACCTGGTCGCACAAGGACTATCCGCTGATCCGCGTCGGCACGATGACCCTGGACCGCAACCCCGAGAACTTCTTCGCGCAGATCGAGCAGGCCGCGTTTTCACCCGGCAACACCGTGCCCGGCATCGGGCTCTCGCCCGACAAGATGCTGCTCGGTCGCGCGTTCGCGTACAACGACGCGCAGCGCAATCGCATCGGCACGAACTTCCACCAGTTGCCCGTGAACCAGCCGAAGGTGCCGGTCGACAGCTACCTGTTCGATGGCCAGATGGCGTACCACCACAGCGGCGCCGCGCCCGTGCACGCGACCAACAGCGGCGGGCGTCCGTGGTCCGATGCGACGGGACCGGCCGAAGACGGCTGGGAAGCCGACGGCGAGATGGTGCGCAGCGCCTGCACGCTGCACGCCGAGGACGACGACTTCACCCAGCCCGGCATCCTCGTTCGCGAGGTGTTCGGCGATGCCGAGCGCGATGCGCTCGTCGAACAGGTCGCCGGCAGCCTGCTCGGCGGCGTGCGCAGCCCGGTGCTCGAGCGCGCGTTCGCATACTGGAAAAGCATCGACGCAGGCGTCGGCCAACGCATCGAGGACAGCGTGCGCGCGGGCGCGGCGAAGGAGCCTGCCGCGGGAATGGGCGAGGCCTGAGGGCCCATCACGACCACGCGGGCGACGACACGGCGAGCTGGCCCTTCGACTTGGGCCCTCGGCCTGCGCTCAGGGTGAACGGAATCTGTGTCGTCGAGGCGAACGGATGATTCATTGCCGTTCGTCCTGAGCGCATAGCCGCAGGCTGCTGAGTGGAAGCGCATGCGAAAAAACTCCGTTCGCGCTGAGCGCAGCGGCCGCAGGCCGCGGAGTCTAAGCGCACGCGGGCGACGACACGGCGAACTGGCCCTTCGACTTCGGCCTTCGGCCTGCGCTCAGGGCGAACGGAATCTGTGTCGTCGAGGCGAACGGATGCTTCATTGCGACCCCGCTCGCTCGAAACCACGGCTTCAGCGTGATGCTTCGACGTGCCGCTTGAAGTGGTCGAGGATCGCCTGCCAGCCTGCGCGCTGCATCTCCGGCGGATTCTCCGACTCCGCGTCGAACGTCGTCTTCACGTGCACGCCGCCGTCCTGCTCGGTGAACTCGGTCAGCACCTCGCGTCCGTCGTCCATGCGGTACTCGATCGCGCGTTGCGGCACGATCCGCGTGTAGACGCCTCCGAAGTCGAAGCCGACGCTGCCGTCCTTCGCCTCCATGCGCGAGACGAAGCGGCCGCCCACGCGCAAGTCGACCTCGCTGCGCGTCGTATGCCAGTCATCCTGCGCCGAGTTCCAGCGCATGATGTCCTCCGGTGTGTTCCAGGCGGACCAGACGCGCGCGAAGTCGGCAGTCACCCGGGTTTCGATCGTGACCTTCATGGGTTCCCTCGAAGTGTGGCGGCTTTCACCGGAGCGACGAATCGCAGCCACGCGGTTCGACACGCGTCGTCGTTTCCGCGACCCGCTTCCGTCCGGCGCCCGCGTGCGCGGCTAGAATCGCGTCTTTGCCGGACGTGAAGACCCGATGGCGCCGAACGCGACGATCTACAAGGCCGAAGTGCAGGTCAGCGACATGGACCGGCACTACTACGCCACGCACGCGCTCACGCTCGCGCGCCATCCGTCCGAGACCGAAGAGCGCCTGATGGTGCGCCTGCTCGCGTTCATGCTCCACGCCGACGAGCGGCTCGAGTTCGGCCGCGGCCTCTCCACCGAGGACGAACCCGACCTCTGGCGCCGCGACTACGGCGGAGAGATCGAGCAATGGATCGAACTCGGCCAACCCGATGAAGCCCGCATCCGCAAGGCGAGCGGCCGCGCGCGCGAAGTCGTCGTCGTGACCTACGGCGGCCGCGCCGCCGACACCTGGTGGGACAAGAACGCGAGCGCGCTCGCACGCGTGAAGAACCTCGCGGTCATCGACGTCTCCGCGGCGACCGATGCGCTCGCCGCGCTCGCCGAACGAGGCATGCGGCTGCAATGCATGATCCAGGACGGACAGGTGCAGGTGTTCGGGGACGCCGGGGGCGAGGCGATCACGATCGATCCGGTGCGGCGGATGGCGCCGTCCGCGGGCGCACGCTGAGCGCAGCGCTGGTACACCACGGCGCACGCGCCCGGTCGCGCGCAGGAATCAGGACTCGAGGCTGCGTCCGAGCGTCTTCAGCAAGCCTGCCAGCCGCAGGCGTTCGCTCGCGGACAGGGCACCGAGCGCGTCCGTCGCTTCCGCGAAGCGCACCGCGATCGCCTTGTCGATGAGCGTGCGACCCGCGCGCGTCAACTCCGCCGCGCTCGAACGCCGATCGCCGGGGTCGGCGACGCGTGCGATCAGTCCGTTGCGTTCGAGGCGATCGAGACAGGCGGTCATCGCGCCCGAGGTAATCAGCACCGAGTCGCGCAACTCGGTCGGCGTGCGGCGCCAGGGCCGACCGCCGCGACGCAGGGTCGCGAGCACGTCGAGGTCGGTGTAGTGCAGGCCCAGCGGCTTCAGCACCGCGTTCGCGCGCGCCTCGAGCTGGCGCCCGATGCTGAGCAGGCGGCCGACGACCGCCATCGCGGTGGCGTCGAGGTCCGGCCGCTCGATTCGCCACTCCGCGAGCAGGCGGTCGGTGCGGTCGGCCTGGGCCGCGGGATCGGACGTCTGGCGCACGGGCGCTCCGGCTAGGCATGACGATGGATATATTGACGTGAAGTATCTTGATGTCAAGATATGTTCGCCGTGCGATCGCGCGGGCCCCTGCCACCGCGCCGCCGAGAGGTTCTCGTGAAGACCATCTTCCTCGATTCGAACGGACGGCCGCGCAACGGCTGGTGGATGCTCGTGTTCATCGCGTTCCTGCTCGCGAGCCGCCTCGCTTACACGCCGGTGAGCCGCCTGTTGCAAGACGCCGGCGTCCCGGCGGATGCGCTCGAGCCCTTGCGCTTCGGCTTCCTGCTGATCGTGACGTGGGCCTGCACGAGGCTGCGCGGGGAGACACTTTCGAGCGTCGGTTTCGTGCTGGATCGCCGCTGGGGACGAGCGTTCGGCGCCGGATCGCTGCTCGGTATCGCCTCGGTCCTGCTCGTGGCGCTGCTGATCTGGGCGGTCGGCGGCGTGCGCCTCGAACCGGATCCTGCGCGCAGCCTTGCGGTGTTGGCGCAGGGTGCGTGGATCTTCCTGTTCGTCGCGCTGTTCGAGGAAACGCTGTTCCGCGGCTTCGCCTTCCAGCGACTGGTCGACGGCGCAGGGGCGCCGATCGCGCTGCTCGCGAGCGGCGCGTTGTTCGCAACCAGTCATTGGGACAACCCGGACATGCACGGGGCGACGTTCGCGTGGGCGACGCTCGAACTGTTCCTCGGCTCCGTCCTGCTCGGCCTCGCCTGGCTGCGCACGCGCAGCCTCGCGCTGCCGGTGGGCCTGCATTTCGGGTGGAACTGGGCGCTCGGCAGCCTGCTCGGCTTCGATGTCAGCGGCTTCGAGCAGTCCGGATGGTTCCGTCCGGAGCTGCTCGGAACGCCGGAGTGGACGACCGGGGGCGCGTTCGGGCCCGAGGCGAGCGTGTTCGCGGTCGTCGTCGACGCGGTGCTTGTCATCATGCTGTGGAAATGGAAGGGCTTGGTCGGCCGCCTTGCGTAGGCGCCTCGGCGCCGGCCATCGACACGCGACCGCGAACGTGCGCGCAATCGCCGTTGAACCACGCGCGAACCCGCGACGCATCGCGGCCGAATGCGGGACGCGAGGCATCGCACGGACACTCGGGCGGATCCGGTTGCCCTCTTGAACCGGCCATCCGTACCCATTTCCGGAGACTGCCGTGCCCGACCTGCTGCCGATCGTCGTTCCCCGCTCGCCCACCCTCAAAGCCGTCACGGTCGTCGCGATCGCAGGGCTGGCCATGGCCAGCGCGGCGCGCGGCGAGGTCGACCCCATCGTGATGTTCGACGGCTTCGACGGCTGCGCGCCGGTGCAGCGCGAGATCGGCCCCGCAGGCGGCTCGCTGCGCCTGTGCGGCGCGGAACTCGTGGTTCCGCCCGACGCGCTCGCCGCGCCGATGACGTTCGGAATCGAGCGCCTCGCCGAACCCGGCGCGGCGCCGTTCGACATGGAATTCGCGGGGCCTGCGTTCCGCTTCACGCCCGACGACCCGGGCTTGCAGGCACCCGCGAGCGTGCGCGTGCCGCGCGACGATGCGCGCACCGGCGGCCTCGCGTACCACGGCGTCAATGAGGCGCGTTACCTGCTGATCGAGGCCTGCGGCGTCAGCGAAGGCGGGCTCCAGCAGTACAGCGGCGCGCTCGGCGACTTCGCGGCCGTGCGCTACGTCGGCGACCTGCCGCCGAACACGCAGGGACTCGGCGACGGAACGATCCAGACGCTCACCGGCACCGTCGCGGCGGACTTCGACATCGACGCGCCCGGCAGCAACCATGCGATCTACCAGGACCAGGAAGACGGGCGTCGCCAGGTCACGATCGTCTCGATGCTCGAAGGCGACCAGTTCGAGTACGTGCGCTTCGACCTCGTCGTCGACTTCGCCGCGGGCGACGGCGACCTCGTGCAGATCTCGCGCCTCGGCTCGATCGGCGGCAGCTACATCGTCGGTCTCATCGGCAGCGCGAGCATCACCTTCGGCAACCTTGCGGACGGCCGCATCCGCGCAACCATCGACGCCACGCTCGAATCCGGACCCGAGCAGATCCCGTTCCACGCGACCATCGATGCCGCGGCCGAACGCTTCATCTTCCCGCCGTCGCTGCAGTGCCCGGGTGGGGATTTTCCGCCGGAGGGGTGAGCAGGCGCGCGCGGCGCGTCGCGACGCTGGCCACTCACTCGCCTGCCGCGGCGGCCTCGCGTCCCTGCTGGCGGATCAGCGCCTCGGCGCGCGCGTCGTTGATGGCCTCCATCACGGCCTGCACGTCGGGCGCGGTGTCCGGATCGTCGAATACGCCCGTGAGCACGCTCTCCGGACGCAGTTCGCTGGCCTCGAACAATGCCCACATTTCGCGCGCGTGGCGCCCCTCGCGCAGCTCGGGCGCGAAGCGTGCGAGGCATTCGCCGATGTTGGCGACGTCGCGCTCGAGCATCGCCAGCGCGCCGTGGTTGCCGGCCGCGTCGACCGCCTGTGGCAGGTCGATGATCACCGGTCCTTCGGGGCCGACCAGCACGTTGTACTCGGACAGGTCACCGTGGACCAGGCCGACACACAACATGCGCACAATCTGGCGGATGAGGATCGCGTGGTACTCGCGCGCACGTTCGGGCGACAGCTCCACCTCACCCAGGCGGGGCGCACAGCGCCCGTCCGCATCGGTCACCAGCTCCATCACCAGCACGCCATTGAAGAAACCATGCGGCCGCGGCACGCGCACCCCGGCGTCCGCGAGTCGATACAGCGCGTCGACTTCGGTGTTCTTCCACACCGCTTCCTGCTGCCTGCGGCCGTAGTGCGTGCTCTTGGCCATCGCGCGCGCCTCGCGGCTACCGCGCACCTTGCGGCCCTCCTGGTACTGTGCGCGCGCCTGGAAGCTGCGCTGACGCAGGTCCTTGTACACCTTGGCGCAGCGGATCTCGCCACCCGCACGCACGACGTACACCGCCGCTTCCTTGCCGCTCTTGAGTGGACGGATGACTTCATCGATGACGCCATCATCGATGAGCGCCTGCAGGCCGCGTGGTGTCTTCATGGCGCTCCGGCCGGTGATGGGCGTGCGTGCATCCGGATGCGCGCAACCGCTCATGATAGCGCGCACGCGCGTCGCGCATCCGAGTGGCCCGGGCGACGTATCAATTCGGCCCTTGGTAACCTCTCCGTTGGCCGCATCCGCGCGGCGTCGACGCCACGCTCGAATCCGGACGCGAGCAGATCCCGTTTTAAGCGACCATCGATGTCGCAGCCGAGCGATGCACCATTGCGCCGTCGCTGCAGTGCCCGGGTGGAGATTCTCCGCCGTAGGAATGAGCGCGCGAGCGCGCATCGACAGAGCGTGGCCGGGCGATCACGTCGATGCGCTTCGTGGTGGGCCCACCAGGACTCGAACCTGGAACCAAGGGATTATGAGTCCCCTGCTCTGACCATTGAGCTATAGGCCCGCATCGCCGCGATTATGCCGCAGGCGTGATGCCTGCGGCTTCGTCGGCACGACGCGTATCAGGGATCGAACCCATCCGCGAACACGCCGTCGCGCACGAGCCGCGCGAGCGTGTGGTCGGCGTCGGGGAGCGGGAACACGAATTCCCAGAGGCGTGCGCCGGCGACGAGCACGCGGTCTTCGGCGTCGACGAGCAGCGCGGTCGGGCGGCCTTGCGCGGCGAAGTCGCCGGCGGTCGGGTACTCGAGCGAGATCGTCGCGGTCGGGCCATTGCCGTTCGCGTCGAACTGCAGGATCGACTGCTGCTGCGCCTGCGTGTACGGGTTCGGGAAGAGTCCGCTCGACATCGAGCCGAGGACGATGTCGCCATTCGGTCGAACGACCATGTCCAGCACCTCGACGTTGATGCCGACTTCGGTGCGCACGATGCCGCCGACGCCGAAGCCCGTGGTCGGCGTGCCGTCGGGCTCGATCGAGGCGAGCAGCACGCGCGTCAGCGAATTGAAGAACTCGTCGTCGAGGTGCGCATTGCCGCCGACGAGGATGCGGCCGTCGTCGAACACGTGCAGCGCGCGCACCTCGAAGCGGTCGAAGTGGACGCCGGTGTTCGCGGTGAACCAGGCATAGCCGTTCTCGCCGAACGCGGTGTCGGGTGCACCGGTCGCCGGATCGAGTGCGAGCACGAAGCCGTCGCTTCCCTGGCTGTTTCCGTCCTGCGCGGAGCCGCCGACGAGCAGGTTGCCATTCGTCGCGAACGCGCCCGCATAGGCGAAGTCGTAACCGTCGGGCACGACGTCGAGATCGATCACGACGGCGCCGTCGATCGGCGCGCTGCCGTCGCCGAACGCAGGATCGAGCGCGCCGCTCTGCGCGTCGAGCTTCGCGATCGCGAGCGCGGTGCCGCCGTTGCCGTACTCGGTGTTGCCGAGCACGTAGAGCGCGCCATCGCGATGCACGACGCGACGCGACTCGCTCGTGAGTCCGGGCAGGTTCACCTCGACCAGCACGTTGCCTTCGTCGCCGAAGCCTTCGCACGGCGTGCCGTCGAGCATCGCGCAACCGACCGCCATGATGCCGGGGCCGGACGAGGTGACGAGGTGCATGCCGGTGACATAGAAGCGATCGCCGACGAGGATCGCGTCGTTGAGGAAGTCGGCCTCGGTCGGCGACAGCGTGCGGCCGCCGTCGCCATAGGCCAGGTCGGGCTGGCCGTCGGCGTCGAACTTCGAGATTGCGATCTGGTCGCCGGTTGCCGCCGTGCGGTGGAAACCGACGAGCCAGTAGCCGCCGGCGTCGGCCGCGGCGACGCGGACGGCTTCATCGAGGATGTCCGCGCCGTCGTTGTAGCTGACCGCGATCAGTCCGTCCTCGCCGAAGGCGCGATCGAGCACGAGGTCGGAGCCGATCGACTCGCCGACGCCGCCGCGTGGAGCCTGCGGCGTCGCCGCATGCACGGGCAGGCTGCCCGACAGCGTGACGCCGGCTGCCAGGAGGAGCGCTCGCGCGGGGAAGAAACGGGCGGGGTCGCGGAATCGCATGCAGGGGCTCCTCGGTTCGGATGCGCGCTGGCGCGCGCGGGGAGCGCCCGATTGTACGCATGGGGCGAACGGGCGCATTCGTACGGTGGCGTATGGAACGCCACCTGTTCGCACTGAGTGCAGCGGCCGCGGGTCGCGGAGTGGGGACGGATGAGGTGTCGTCGCGAACTGGCCCTTCGACTTCGGCCTTTGGCCTGCGCTCAGGGCGAACGGATTGGGAGCAACACTGTTCGCGCTGGGCGCAGCGACTGCAGGTCGCGGAGTCGAAGCGCCTGGCGACGTGTCCGCGCGATCTAGCCCTTCGACTTCGGCCTTCGGCCTGCGCTCAGGGCGAACGGATGGGAAGCAGGACGGATTGAGAGGAACCGTTCGCGCTGAGCGCAGCGACCGCAAGTCGCGGAGTCGAAGCGCCTGGCGACGTGTCCGCGCGATCTGGCCCTTCGACTTCGGCCTTCGGCCTGCGCTCAGGGCGAACGGATGGGAAGCAGGACGGATTGAGAGAAGCCGTTCGCGCTGAGCGCAGCGACCGCAGGGCGCGGAGTCGAAGCGCCTCGACGAGGCGTCGTCGCGAACTGGCCCTTCGACTTGGGCCTTCGGCCTGCGCTCTGGGCGAACGGCTCAGGGATGCGGCCGCGCGGCTGCTGACACCACGGTGTCAGTCGCGGGTGGGAGGATGGCGACTTCTTCCAGCAGGAGCATGCGATGACGATCGAACAGGTGGCAGCGCGGTTGGTCGAGCTGTGTCGCGAGGGCCGGTACGAGCAGGCGCAGGACGAGTTGTATGCAAGCGACGCGGTCAGCATCGAGATGGCGGGATTGCCCGAGGGCGCGCTCGGCGACGCGCACGGGATCGAGGCGATCCGCGAGAAGGGGCGGCGCTGGGCCGAGAACCTCGTTGAGGTGCATGACGGCAGCGTCAGCGATCCGGTGATCGCGGATGGCTGGTTCAGCCTCGCGATGGGGATCGATGCGACCTACCGCGATCGCGGGCGCGTGGCGAGCAGCGAGATCTGCGTGTACGAGGTGCGCGACGGGAAGATCGTGCGCGAGCAGTTCTTCTACGCGATCTGACGCGAGCGCTGTGAGGGGTTCGCGCGAAGATCAAGAGCGGCCCTCTTCCGCCCCTGCGGGGCACCTTCTCCCGCACGCGGGAGAAGGGGAAGAGCCGGCTCCGCCGGCGCGCACACGCTGGAGAAGGAAATGGCCGCGGGAGAATCCGGGCTGCCTGCTGCTGCTCCCCCCGCTCGCGGGGGAAGATGCCGCGAAGCGGCAGAAGGGGGCGCTCTTGATCCTGGCGTGGACATGAAAACGCCCGCGCGAGGCGGGCGTTTCCACGAAGGCATTGCGCTTGGTCGCTACTCGAGGTCGAGGAACGAGCGCAGCTGTTCGGAGCGGCTCGGGTGGCGCAGCTTGCGCAGCGCCTTCGCCTCGATCTGGCGGATGCGCTCGCGCGTAACGTCGAACTGCTTGCCGACCTCTTCGAGCGTGTGGTCGGTGTTCATGTCGATGCCGAAGCGCATGCGCAGCACCTTCGCTTCGCGCGGCGTGAGGCCCGCGAGCACGTCGCGCACGGTTTCCATCAGGCCGATGTTCGTCGACGAATCGACCGGCGACACGATCGCCGCGTCCTCGATGAAGTCGCCGAGGTGCGAATCCTCGTCGTCGCCGATCGGCGTTTCCATCGAGATCGGTTCCTTCGCGATCTTGAGCACCTTGCGGACCTTGTCCTCGGGCATCTCCATCTTGATCGCGAGTTCGTCCGGGGTCGGCTCGCGGCCCATCTCCTGCAGCATCTGGCGGCTGATGCGGTTGAGCTTGTTGATCGTCTCGATCATGTGCACCGGGATGCGGATCGTGCGCGCCTGGTCGGCGATCGAACGCGTGATCGCCTGGCGGATCCACCAGGTCGCATAGGTCGAGAACTTGTAGCCGCGGCGGTACTCGAACTTGTCGACCGCCTTCATCAGGCCGATGTTGCCTTCCTGGATCAGGTCGAGGAACTGCAGGCCGCGGTTGGTGTACTTCTTCGCGATCGAGATCACGAGGCGCAGGTTCGCCTCGACCATCTCCTTCTTCGCGCGGCGCGCCTTGGCCTCGCCGATCGACATCGCGCGGTTGATTTCCTTGATGTCCGCGACGCCGAGGTAGAGCGCGTTCTCGATCGAGATCAGGCGCTCCTGCTCCGACACGATCGCGTCGCGCTGCGACTTGATCGCGGGCGACCACTTCTGGCGCTTGCGCGCGAGTTCGTCGGCCCACTCGACGTTGGTCTCGTTGGCCGGGAACAGCTTGAGGAAGTCCTTGCGCGGCATGCGCGCATGCTTGATGCACAGCTCGCCGATCACGCGCTCGTGGTGGCGGATGTTGTTCACCACATCGCGCAGCTTCTTGACGAAGCCGTCGATCATGATCGCCGGGAGCTTGAGTTTGAGGAACGCCTCGGCCATCTCGTCGCGCAGCTTCTGCGCCTTGCGGTCGGCGGCGCCGTGCTTGTCGGCGGCCTTCTGGAACTTCGCGTAGATCTGGCGCAGCTCGTCCATGCGGCGCGCGACCTCGGCGAGGTCGATGCCGGTGTCGACCGGATCGGACTCGTCGCCGCCCTCGGTGTCCTCGTCCTCGTCGGCCTCGGCTTCGCCGCCCGCTTCGGTGGTGGCCGCGTCGGCGACGACGACCTCGGCCTGCTCGACGTCGGCGAAGCCCGCGAGCACTTCCGAGAGGCGCTTCTTGCCCTCGACGTGCTGGTCGTACTCCTCGAGCAGCAGCTGGATCGACCACGGGAAGCTCGCGAGCGCGGACTGCACCTGGCCGAGGCCTTCCTCGATGCGCTTGGCGATCGCGATCTCGCCCTCGCGCGTGAGCAGCTCGACCGTGCCCATCTCGCGCATGTACATGCGCACCGGGTCGGTGGTGCGGCCGACTTCGGCATCGACCGCGCTGAGCACGGCGACCGCTTCCTCGGTCGCGGTGTCGTCATCGGTCGCGACCGGCGTTTCCGGCAGCAGCGTCTCGGTATCGGGCGCAACCTCGTGCACCTCGATGCCCATGTCGTTGATCATGCCGATGATGTCTTCGATCTGCTCCGGATCGACGATGTCGTCCGGCAGGTGGTCGTTGACCTCGGCGTAGGTCAGGTAGCCCTGCTCCTTGCCCTTGATGATCAGGGTCTTGATCTCGGACTGCTGCTCCTGGTTGTGTTCTGCGGCCATGTGGTTTCCGGGTAGCGATACGGCAAAGGAAGGAAAGTATAGGAGCCGCGTCAAGAGCAGCCGTGGACCCCGAACCCATGTATGCGTAATTCGGGGCAGGAACAGATCATCGCGTGGCCCCCGGCGTGACAAATTGCAACGCGGGGCCTACCTTCCGTGGGATGCCGCAAGGCCGGGACCCGGCCTTCAGCGCGCCTCGAGCCAGAACGTGACGGGTCCGTCGTTGACGAGGCGAATCTTCATATGGGCGCCGAAACGCCCGGTTTCCACCCTCGGATGGCGCTGCCGCGCGATCGCGAGCAGGTGGTTGAACTGCCGTTCGGCTTCGGCCGGGGGCGCCGCGGTCGAGAAACCCGGCCGCATGCCCGAGCGCGTGTCGGCCGCGAGCGTGAACTGCGACACCAGCAGCAGCCCGCCGCCCGTCTCCGCGAGCGAACGGTTCATGCGGCCCTCGGCGTCCGCGAACACGCGGTAGCCGAGCAGGCGATCGAGCATCCGCCCAGCCTGCGCGGGTCCATCTCCCGGTTGCACGCCGACCAGCGCGAGCAGTCCGGCCCCGATCGAACCGACTCCCTCGCCGTCGACCTCCACGCTCGCCTCGGTGACGCGCTGGATCAGCGCGATCACCGGACAAGCCCGGCGCGCGACAGGGCGAACGCGCGGCGCGTGCGGGGTCGGCGGGAACGGCAGGGCGATCGCATCGAGGATGTCCGGCGGCGGCGGGAGCGGCTATGGTCGCGCATGGCGCCGTGCCGTGCACGGCGCGGCGGCCTCGGATCGGGCCGCGGCTGCCACTACACTCCTCGACTTCCGCCATGCCCCTACCTCCCCTGTCATGGCGCGCCGGGCTGCTCCTGGGCTGCCTCAGGCTCGCCGGCCGCCTGCCGTTGCGGCTCCTGCACGCCGGCGGCGCCTCTATCGGGCGCCTGCTCTGGCTCGCGCGTGGCCGCGCCCGACGGACCGTTGAACGCAACCTCGCCATCGCTTTAACGCAACAAGGCACCCAAAAGAGACATGCGATCGCGCGCGAGGCGCTGGCCGAGACCGGCAAGTCGGCCGCCGAGGTCGCGCTGGTCTGGGGGCGCGGGCCGATGGCGGCGCTTGCGGAGCTTCGCGAAGTGCGCGGCGAGGCGCTGTTCGAGGCTGCGCTCGCGCGCGGCAACGGGCTGATCATCGCGGCGCCGCACCTCGGCTGCTGGGAGCTGCTGAACTACTGGCTCGCCGCGCGAACGCCGCTCGCGATCCTGTACCGGCCGCCGCGCCAGCCCTGGCTCGAGCCGATGCTCGTGCATGCACGCGGCGCGCTCGAAGTGGAGCAGGTGCGCGCCGAGGGCAGCGGCGTGCGCACGCTCTACAAGCGCCTCGCCGCGGGCGGCGTGGTCGGCATCCTGCCCGACCAGAAACCGCGCCAGGGCGAAGGCGTGCTCGCGCCGTTCTTCGGCGTGCCGGCTGCGACGATGGTGCTGTTGCCGCGACTCGCGCGGCGCACCGGCGCAAGCGTGCTGTTCGCGTTTGCCGAGCGCCTGCCGCGCGGCGCGGGTTACCGACTGCACTTCGTGCCCGCGCCGTCGGAGATCGCGGACGAGGACGTCGCGATCGCGTGCGCCGCGCTCAATCGCGGCGTCGAGGACTGCGTGCGGCTCGCGTTTGCGCAGTACCAGTGGACCTACAAGCGCTGGCCAGCAGATGCGGTCCCCGCGCAGGCCGGTTCACTTCCTGGCTGAAAGCCCCGATCATCGGCGCGATCGGAAGGAGGACGGCATGCAGCGACGCGCACTGGTCACGGGCGGCAGCGGCGACATCGGCGGCGCGATCGCGCGCGCACTCGCGACGGACGGCTGCGAGGTGCTCGTGCATGCGAACGCGGGCATCGCGCGCGCCGAGGCGGTCGTCGCGCAGATCCATGCAGCGGGGGGCCGCGCGCGCGCGATCGCGTTCGATCTCGTCGACGGCGCGGCGACGCGCGCCGCGCTCGAGGCCGAGCTCGAAGCCGGCGCGATCGAGGTGCTCGTGCACAACGCGGGCATCCACGACGACGCGCCGCTCGCGGGCATGCGCGAGGAACAATGGCGGCGCGTGATCGACGTGTCGCTGCACGGCTTCTTCCACGTGACGCAGCCATTGCTGCTGCCGATGGCGCGCAGGCGCTTCGGACGCATCGTGTCGGTGTCGTCGGTCGCGGCCGTGCTCGGCAACCGCGGCCAGGCCAACTACGCGGCCGCGAAGTCCGCGCTGCACGGCGCGAGCCGCTCGCTTGCGCGCGAGATGGCCTCGCGCGGGATCACCGTCAACGTCGTCGCGCCCGGCGTGATCGCAGGCCGCATGGCGGACGCGAGTTTCGACGAAGCGCAGGTCAAGACGATCGTGCCTGCGGGCCGCGCGGGCACGCCCGATGAAGTCGCGGCGCTCGTGCGGTTCCTGTGCTCGGACGCGGCGTCGTACGTCAACGGCCAGGTGATCGGCGTCAACGGCGGGATGGCGTAGCGCGCCGGACGGTGCGCGCGTTTCCGTCGTGCAGGAGCGCACCTCGTGCGCGATCGCGCCGAATCGAAAGCCGTCGCGCAGTCGGTTTCCTGCGCGGATCGCCCACAGGGTGGGCTCCGACGGTCGGGGGCGAGGTCGGCCCTAGGCCGCGAACAGCGAGATCGCACCGCTCGCGGGCGCGTTCGATCCGGCCGCGCGCGCCGAGATCGTCGTCGCCAGCTGTTCGAGCATCACGACGTTCGCGCGCAGGCGTTCGCGCAGCTGCGCATCGTCGAGCGTGTCGTGCAGCGTCGCGTTGAGCTCGGCGAACCACGGCAGCGAGCACTGGTCGAGCATGCGCCGCTCGCTGCGTCCCGGCGGCTCGGCGCGGTCCCACTCGCGCAGCGTCGCCTGCACCTGCAGGTTGAGCTCGCGCGCGCGCTCGAGCTGCGGGCGCAGTTCGCCGAGCAGCGCGAGGTCGGTCAGGCGCTGCTGGAACACGAGCTGGCACAGGATGCCCCAGTAGTACGCGTAGTCCCAGATCACCTTGACCGGCAGCACGCGCTGGTTGCCGAACAAGGGGTACTGGTTGCGGAACAGCGCGAGCGTGCTTTCGTAGAACGAGAGATAGAGCTGCTCGTAGAAGTGCGCATACGGCGCGATGCTCGTGCCCGCGAGGTCGTGCCCGACCAGCGCGGTGATGTAGGTGTTGGAGATCCCGATGAAGTCGCTGCCCGGGGAATAGAACGGATCGAGGAACACGCCGGCCTCGCCCGTGATCGCCCAGCGGTCGGCCGAGAACACACGCGCGCAGCCGTGCGAATAGTGGCGCAGGAACATGAAGTCGAGCAGCGTGTCGCGCTCGGCGCGGCACGCCCGCCCGACCGTCGGCTGGAAGCGGTCGAGCCAGTCGAGCGAGCGCTCGAAGTCCTTCATGCCTTCGAGCGGATGCATGCCCGCGTCACAGACGATGCCGACCGAATGTGCGCCCGAGCCGAGCGGGATCAGCCAGGCCCAGTAGCCCGGGCCGAGGTAATGGTTGGTCGACTGCCAGCGCCCGGCTTCGCAACGCCCGCGCCATTCGGCGTCGTCGCTCCACTGGTCCATGTCGATGCGCGTGTCGAGGCGGAACCACACCGCGTTCGCATGGTGGCCGTTGTCTCGCGTGAGCTCGAAGCGGCGGCGCAGCAGCGCCGAGCGGCCCGACGCATCCATGAGCCAGCGCGCCTGCGCCGTGTGCTCGCCCGCGTCGTCGGTGAAGCGCAGCGAATGCAACGCGCCGTGTTCGCCGACGTCGAAGCCCTTGACCACCGCACCGTCGCGGAAGTCGATGCCCTGCCGGCGCGCTTCATCGCCGAGGAAGTTCTCGAAGATGCCACGGTCGAGCTGGTAGCTCGGCGCGGGCAGGAAGCGGCTGACGCCGAGTTCGGTCACGTTCTCGATGTCGTCGCGCCCTTCGGAGAAGAAGTAGCGCAGCCCGAACTTGCGGATGTGCGCGGTGTCGAGGTGGGCCTTGAGCCCGAGCACGTTGTCGAAATAGTCCGCGCCGATCTCGACTGTCGACTCGCCGACCTTGTGCGCGGCCGCCGCGAGCGGGTGGCGCCGGCGCTCGATCACGAGGATCGACAGCTGCGGCCAGGCGCGCTTGAGTTGCAGTGCGAGCGTGAGCCCGGCGAGGCCGCCGCCGAGAATCGCCACATCCGGTGTCATTGCAGCCACGGGTACTCCCAGGTCATTCGGTGCAGGTGGAAATCCGGCGCCGCGCGGCACCGCTCAGGTGCCGTTCTCGGCCATCCTCGCGTGCCGCGGCGCGCCGCGCAGGCACAGGCGCAGCATCGGTGTCGTCATCAGCGTCGTCACGATCGCCATCACGAGCAGCATCGTGAACATCTCGGGGCCGATCACGCCCGCGTCGAGACCAATCTTGAGCACGATCAGTTCCATCAAACCGCGCGCGTTCATCAGCGAACCGATCGCCGCCGAGTCGCGCCAGCCGAGCCCGCTGATGCGCGCGCCCGCCCCCGCTCCGAGCACCTTGCCGAGGATCGCGGCAGCGAGCACGAGCAGCAGCGCGAACCCGCCACCCGCGAACGCCTGCGGCGTCGTGTTGAGCCCGGCCAGCGCGAAGAACACGGGCATCAGCACGAGGATCGCGACATGCTCGATGCGCTCGACCAGATGGTCGAGCAGGCGGTCGTCACGCGGGAGGCAGGCGCCGAACAGGAACGCGCCGAACAATGCATGCAGGCCGAGCCATTCGGTCGCCGCTGCCATCGCGAACGCGAGCACGAGCAGCAGGCCGAGCATCGCGCCGTCGGGTCGGCCGTCGCGCGCATGGCGCGCGAGCACGCGCGCGAGCAGCGGACGCAGCACACCGAAGCAGACCGCGGCGACCACGAACAGCCCGCCGATCGTGCGCACGAAGTCGGTCCAGCCGCCGTCGGTGCCGATCGCCGCGACCACGAACGCGAGCACGCCCCAGGCGAGCACGTCGGCGATCGCGGTCGAGGCCAGCGCGAGCTGCCCGATCGCACTGCGCGTCATGCGGCTGTCCTTGAGGATGCGCGCGAGCACCGGGAACGCAGTGATCGCCATCGAAGCGGCCATGAACAGCGCGAACGGCCCCTCACCGACGCCCGCGGGCGCGAAGCGCGCATGCAGCAGCGGCGCGATCGCGAAGCCGAACAGCATCGGCAAGGCGACGCCGAGCGTGCCGATCCAGCCCGCCGCGACGATCTGCCGACGCGCGCCGGCCGGCGCGCGCAGTTCGGCGCCGACGATGAACATGAACAGCACGAGGCCGAGCTCGCTGAGGCCCTCGAGCGGGCCGAGGCCCTCGCGCGGGAACAGCGTCGCATGCAGGTCCGGGGCGAACGCGCCGAACACGATCGGTCCGAGCGCGAGGCCGGCGAGCATCTCGCCGATCACCGGCGGCTGACCGAAGCGTTGCAGCGCGAACGCGAGCACGCGCGCGGTGACGAGGATCACCGTGAGCTGCAGCAGCAGGTGCGGCATCGCCGTCATGCGCGCGCGACGTCGGGGTCGTGGATCAGCGGTGGCGTCGCGTGCGAGCGCCGGTAGCTGTCGACCACGTGGCCGTAATGCACGACGCGCCGGATCGTGTACCAGGTGATGCGCGTGACGTCGCGGACCGGGCGGAAGTGGCTGCCGCGGAACGCGCCGTCGTAGCGCGAGTCGATCGGCACCGACACCACGCCGAGCTTCTTCTCGCGCGTCGCCGCGATCAGCAGCGCGGCCTCGAACACGAAATCGTCGGCCTCGAGGTCGGCGAGTTCGAGCGCGCCCAGCGGGTAGTAGCGCTGGCCACTCTGGGTGTCGGCGACCGGCACGCCGCAGCCCCAGGAAATGCCCCAGTCAGCGACCGCGTTCGCGCGCCGCCGCGCGACCGGCTGGTTGTCGCGGTTGCGGATGCGCGCGCCGATCACGATGTGCTCCGGATGCCGGCGCGCAGCCGCGAGCAGGCGCGGGATGTCCTCGGCGAGGTGCTGCCCGTCGCCGTCCATCGTGACCACCGCGTCGAATCCGAGTTCGCGCGCCTTGCGGAAACCGTCGCGCAGGCCCTGGCCCTTGCCGAGCGGCGTCGCGTGCCGGATCACCGTGATCGGCAGGCCGGCCACGCGTTCGAGCGTCGCGTCGGTGGAGCCGTCGTCGACGAGGATCACGTTCGGGCAGATCGCGAGCACCGCGTCGACGATGCCGCGGATCGCCTTTTCCTCGTTCAGCGCGGGAATCACGACCGCGATGCGTGCGGGATCGGTCGCGCTCATGCGGCCACCTCGATCGCGAGCGAGCTCGCCGCGCCACTCGCGAGCCGCAGCGAACCCGCGCCGCCGCGCGCGAGCGCTGCGAGCAGCGGCAGTGCGGCATCGGATCCGTACGCGAACGCGCTCGGCTCGCCCGGCACGTGGCGCAGGTGCAGCGTCGCGAGCGCGCGCGGCGTGCGTTCCGGCGCGAGCACGAATGCGACCGCGAACGCGGGACTGGAGCGCACCGCCGCGCCGAGCGGGCCGCCGACCGTGGCATCGTAGGCCGCGTACAGGACCGGCGTTTGCTCCGCGCAGGCCTGCGCAGCGGCTTCGAACAGGCCGGCCGCGAAGCTGCGCTGCCACGCCGAGACCGCGCTCGAGGCCGCATGGCAGCCGGTCGCGACGGTCCAGTAGCCGGCCGGCGCGTTGTGCACGGAGTTGTGGAAGCGCGTCGGCGAGAGCTCGCGCGGATCGCGCGCGAGCGTCATGCACATGTCTTCGGTGATCGCGAGGTCGCCATGCACCGAGGAGAACACGCAGGGCAGCGTCGCGGGATCCTGGTTCGCCATCGCGCAGGCCTGCGCCGCAGCCTCGCAGGCGAGCAGCACCGGTTCGGGTGCGCGCCGGCGTTCATTCGGCGGCAGCACCGCGGCCGGTGGGCGGGCGCGTGCGGCTGCGCCGTGCTCGGCGTCCGCCGGCATCGCTTCGCCCGCGCGCAGGCGCGTCGCCAGTGCAGCCCAGTCGGCGAGTTCCGGCGACCACCAGCCGATGCCTTCGATGTGCAGCGTGAGCGCACTCATGCGTGGGCTCCGGATGCGCGTGCGAACACGAGGCTGCAATTGTTGCCGCCGAAACCGAACGAGTTGCTGAGCGCGACCTGCGGCGCGCGCGCTTCGTTGTCGAGCGCGAGCTGCGCCGCGCACGCGGGTTCGGGATCGGTCGTGTTCAATGTGCCCGGCACGAAGCCGCGCTCGAGCGCGAGCAGGGTCAGCACCGATTCGAGGATGCCGGCCGCACCGAGCGTGTGGCCAGTCCAGCCCTTGGTCGAACTCGCGCGCGTCGTCTCCGGGAACAGGTCGCCGAGCAGTGCGGCCTCGACCTCGTCGTTCTTGCGCGTCGCGGTGCCGTGCAGGTTCACGTAGTCGATGTCGCGCGCGTCGAGGCCCGCGCGCGCGAGCGCGTCCGACAGCGCACGCCGTGCACCGAGGCCTTCGGGATGCGGCGTCGACATGTGGTGCGCGTCGGAGGATTCGCCATGTCCGAGCAGCGAAGGCGCATCCGCGCGCGCGCCGCGTTCGAGCAATGCGAAGCCGGCCGCTTCACCGATCGAGATGCCGCTGCGCGCCGCGTCGAACGGGCGACACGGCTGCGCGGACACGAGCTCGAGCGCATTGAATCCGAACAGCACGCTGCCGCACAGCGTGTCGACGCCTGCGAGGATCGCCGCGTCGACGATGCCGAGCCGGATCAGCCGCTCGGCCTGCGCGAAGATCTTCGCGCTCGAGGAGCACGCGGTCGCGACCGTGAGGCAGGGACCCTCGGTGCCGAACACCGCTTCGAGGAACAGTCCGAGCGAGTGCGGCGTGTGCAGCAGCGGCGAGCCCGGCAGCACGGTCGCGCCGCGCGCGATGTCGCGGTAGCCCGCTTCGGTGGCGCCGATGCTCGCGGTCGAGGTCCCGACGAGCAGCGCGACGCGCGCCGCACCGTGGCGCGCGATCGCCGCGCGCGCGACGTCGAGGAAGCCATCGGCCTGCAGGCCGAGCCAGGCGAGGCGATTCTCGCGGCAGTCGAGCGCGGCGTGCGCGGACGGCACCGCGGCGTCTTCGAGTCCGGCGACGCGGCCGATCGCGCAGGCCAGCGGCGCCTCGGTGAAATCGTTCGGGCGCAGGCCCGTGCGTCGCGCGATCAACGCGTCGGCATGCGCCGCACGGCCTTGGCCGAGCGCGGACGTTGCGGTGTAGGCGGTGATGGCGAGCGGCGGGATGCGGCTGGGCACGCGGCACGAACAGGATGGAAAGATGCGGCAGTATGACACGGCGTCCGCGAGCGCCTGAGGGGCCGCCAGCGCGCCGGTTCGGGACCGGTACAGGGGCGCTCGGGTCGCTGCCGGTTCCGCGCGCGCAATGACTGAAACACGCAGCACACGGAAGAAGGGCAAGGACTGGAAACAAGAAGCACGAGGCAAGAGTGAGGCGCTTTTTTCGAGAGCTCCTTCTCGGTGTGCTCCGTCTGCTCCGTGGTTCACGCCTTTCCCGCGTTCCCCGCGAGGCCAGGCGCGAGCGGAGCGCAGAGGCGCGCCTGTTACCATCCCACGCATCGCCTGCTACAGACGTTTCGATGGACCCGACGCCCGTTCCCGACGCAGACCCTGCAGCGCGCATCGACGCGGTGCGCGCGTGGCTGCTCGACCTCCAGGATCGCATCTGTGCCGCGCTCGAACTCGCGGATGGCGAAGCGCGCTTCGTCGAAGATGCGTGGCGACGCGACAAGGATGGCGAGTCGACGGCCGGATTGCTCGGCGGCGGCCGCACGCGCGTGCTCAAGGACGGCGCGCTGTTCGAGCAGGCCGGCGTCAATTTCTCGGAAGTCTCGGGGCAGCGCCTGCCGGCCTCGGCGACCGCGCATCGCGCGGGGCTCGCCGATGCGCCGTGGAGCGCGCTCGGCGTGTCGCTCGTCGTGCATCCGCGCAACCCGCACGTCCCGACCACGCACATGAACGTGCGCTGGTTCGAGGCGCGCCCCGCCGATCCCGCGGTCGAGCGCTCGTGGTGGTTCGGCGGTGGATTCGACCTCACGCCGTTCTATCCGGTCGACGAGGACGTGCGCCACTGGCACCAGGTCGCGCACGAAGCGGTTGCGCCGTTCGGCGACGACCTGTATCCACGCTGGAAGCGCTGGTGCGACGAGTATTTCTTCCTGCGCCACCGCACCGAGACGCGCGGCGTCGGCGGCCTGTTCTTCGACGACTTCGACGAAGGCGGATTCGAGCGCTGCTTCGGCATCACGCGCCGCGTCGGCGATGCCTTCCTCGACGCCTACCTGCCGATCGTCGAGCGGCGCAAGGCGACCGCCTACGGCGAGCGCGAGCGCGAGTTCCAGCTTTACCGGCGCGGCCGCTACGTCGAGTTCAACCTCGTGCTCGACCGCGGCACGCTGTTCGGCCTGCAATCGGGCGGACGCACCGAGTCGATCCTCATGAGCCTGCCGCCGCGCGTCCGTTTCGAATACGCGTGGACGGCGGAACCCGGCAGCCCCGAGGCGCGCCTCGCCGACTACCTCAGGCCGCGAGACTGGCTCGGGCACCAGGGTTGATGGCGCAGCGCGAAGGATCGCGATGCCGGCGAGTGCCGGCCCTTCGACTCCGGCCTTCGGCCTGCGCTCGGGGCGAACGGCAGGTACGGAAGTCCCGTTCGCGCTGAGCGCAGCGCCCGCAGGGCGCGGAGTCGAAGCGGCACGACTGCGACGTCGCCTCGATCTGGCCCTTCGACTCCGGCCTCCGGCCTGCGCTCAGGGCGAACGGCGGGGGAAGAATAGTCCCGTTCGCGCTGAGCGACTGGGCGGAGGATGGCGCGCTCCGGAAGCCTTCGTACCAACATGGTGTTCAGCGCTTGCTTCGACGCGGTCCCGCCGCCAACTGTCGAACCGCATCCCAATCGCCGCGCACATAGGCGAGCTTCTTCGCCCGGCTCCATCCTTTCAGCTTGCGCTCGATCACGAGGGCTTCGTAGCGCGACTCGAAATCCTCGGTATGCAGCAGCCGAAGCGGTCGCCTCGTCGAGGTGTAGCAACCGTCGATCCCGAGGTCATGTTGGCGCATGCGCCGATCGAGGTTGTCGGTGTGGCCGACGTACAGGCTGCCGTCGGCGCATTCGAGCAGATAGATAGTGAACGCCATACCGACCTTCCGTGGTCAAGCACTTCGTTGACGCAATTCTACGGCGGTATGCGTTTCGATTCTGGAGGCCGCACGTGTGTGCGGTGGGTCCTTCGACTCCGGCCTTCGGCGTGTGCTCAGGGCGAACGGCGGGGGAAGAAAAATCCCGTTCGCGCTGAGCGCAGCGCCCGCAGGGCGCGGAGTCGAAGCGGCACGACTGCGACGTCGCCTCGATCTGGCCCTTCGACTCCGGCCTTCGGCCTGCGCTCAGGGCGAACGGCAGGGGAACATCCGTGCGCGCGGCTCGCGCGTCAGTTCCACTCGTAGAGCGTGAAGTACACCGGCGACACCGGTCCCTCGTCCGGATCGCGCACGAGCCGGCCGCTGCCGTCGTTGGCGAAGAAGGTCTGGGTCGGGCCGGTCGGGCGCACGATGCGGATCATCCAGACGCGACCGTTCTCGCGGTATTCCTCGACCGTGTCATCGCCCTGCTGGCGCCGCGTCACATCGCTCGCGGCGATGCGCTCTGAGTTCGCGGCAGCCTGGCGCGAAGCCTTGTCGCGCACGAGCCGCGCATCGGGTTTGGGCAACGGCGCGAGTGGATCTTCGACCGCCTGCTTCGCCGCAGGTGCCGCTTCGTCGCCGACCGGCGGGGCCTGCGCGACGTCGCTGGCGACGCCCGGATCGTCGATGCCGGGCGGCGGTGGCGCGTCGACCTGTTGCGGCGGCGCCGCAAATGCGGTCGCGCAGGCGAAGCAGGCGGCGAGGAGGCTGGTGGACAACGCGGCGCGGGTCATGGCGGTACTCCGGGCGAGGAAATCCAGCCTAGCAGACCGCACGCACGCTGGCGCGGTGGCGGCCGCGGCGGTTCATGCGCGCGCAAGCCTCGCCACAACACGAAACGCCACGGCCTTGTCGCAACGGTCGGGTCGGTGCCGAAGCCGTCGTTGCAGGGGCGGCGACCGTCGTGCTGCCCTCTCGCCACGTCATTCTGATTCACTGCTTCGTTGGTCGCGACTTTGCCGCTCCTGCAGGCAGGTATCGAGGTTGGCTGCAGTTGGGGTGGCGCGCCGTCTCAGGGCGACGCGTCGCGGTGGTTCGGTGGGTCTTCAACAGCCGGCGGCGGAAGGCCCATGCCCGCGGCGGCGGCGCTGCGCTCTGCTGCGGCGCGACTGACTTCCTCGGGCAACAGCGCCTCGCGCAGCACCGGCAACGACGCCTCCAGGAGGCTGCGTGCTCCGCCTCGGTCGCCACGCTGCAGCAGCACTGCAGCGAGTTCGCTGCGCGCGATCGCGAGGTCGACCGGTTGTTCGTTGATCGCTTCGAATCCCGCGACGGCTGCGCGCAATTCGGTTTCCGCGAGCGCGGCGTCGCCCTGGTCGAGTGCGAACGACGCGCGGGCACGGCGCAGGTGCAGGAAGATCGGGTGGTCGGCGCCCATGAGGGCGAGCCAGAGGCGTTCGGCGTCGGCGAGCAGCGCGAGGCCCGTTTCTGGATCGTGCATGCGCCGCGCGAGCACCGTGAGCTGCCAGGTCAGCATCGCGTACTCGCCCGACGCCACGCCTTCGAGGCGTGCAGCACGCTCGCGCAGCTCGAGCAGGCGCGCGCGCGCTTGCGTGTGTTCGCCGGCCAGGCCGAGCGTGCGTGCGAGCGAACGCTCGATGCGCCGGCGCGCCTGGTGGTCCGCCCCGAGACCCGCTTCATCGAGGATCCGGATCGCGATGCGTTCCTGCTCGAGCGCTGCGGCGTAGTCGCCCGCGTTTTCGAGCACGCCCGCGAGATTGCCGTGCGAGACCGCGCGGTCGGCCGCGCCTTCGAGGCCTGCGTCGACCATGTGGCGATCGGACTGGCGCAGCACCTCGACCGCCTCGCGATAGCGCCCGAGGTCGTTGAGCATCAGCGCGAGGTCGTTGGTGAGTTCCATCATGCGCGAGCCACCCGATGCGACGACGCGGTCCTGCAGCGCGATCGCCTCGCGCAGCAGCCGCTCCGCCGCAGCCGGATCACCGCGCGCGCCGAGCGCGTTCGCCTGCGCGCGCAGCAGCATCACGCGCTCGGGCGAATCGGCCGGCCGCGTCGCGTCGACGCGCGCGAGCGCCGCGGTCGCGACCGCGAGCGCCTCGTCGGCCTCTCCGGCGGTCGCGAGCAACGCGGAAAGCGATTGCGCGAGATCGACGTACAACGCGAGCGGCGCGGTCGCTTCCGCCGCTGCTTGCGCTTCGCGCAGCAATGCGATCGCCTTGGCGTCCTCGCCGTTGCGATGATGGCCGAGCGCGAGCGCCTGCAGGCTGCGCACGCGCTCGACCACGTCGTCCGGCGCATGGCGCGCGCGCAGCTCACCGCCGCGGCGCGCGGCCGCGAGCGCGCCGGGTCCGTCCCCGCTCGCGCCGAGCAGCGCGCCGAGCGTGTCCTCGTCGTCCGCGAGGCGCAACGCATCGAGGCGGTCGGCCGGCACGACGCCCGCGAGGCCCTCGCGCATGAGCTCGAGCGCGATGCTTACTTCGCCGAGTTCGCTGTAGAGATGCGCGAGCATGCGCTGCATCGCCTGCACCAGCGCGGGGTCGTCCTGGCGCGCGAGCTGCGCGCGCGCCGAATCGAGCAGGTCGCGCACGCTGACCTGGCGGCTCAGCGCATGCTCGGGCGCCGCGGCCGAGAACGCGTCGCCGAGGAACGCGAGCGATGCGCGTGCGCGCCGCGCGTCGCGCTCGGATGCGCGCAGCGCCTCGCGCGCGGTCGCCTCGGCGGTGCGCGCGTGGTCGCGTTCGCGTTCGAGGCGCCAGACGAATCCCGCGAGCAGCAGCGCGAGCAGCGCGGCAGCGGCGACCGCGAGGCGGTGGCGCGCGATGAACTTGCGCAGGCGATAGCCGCGCGTCCAGCGCGTCGCGCGCACCGGACGGCCTTCGCGATAGCGCCGCAGGTCGTCGCGCAGTTCGAGCACGCTCGCGTAGCGGCGCTGCGGCAGGGCCTCGGTCGCGTGCGCGAGGATGCCCGCGAGGTCGGCGTCGAGCGGCAGCGGCGGGACCGCGGGCGCGCGCGGTTCGGCCGGATCGCGCCGGCCGGTCAGCATCTCGCGCAGCAGCACGCCGAGGCTGTAGAGATCGCTGGCGGTGGTGATCGCGCGGCCATCCTGCTGCTCGGGACTCGCATAGCCGCGGCTGAACACGCGCGTGGAGGTCTCGCGCTGCGAGCCCGCGCCGGCCTCGACCAGCCGCGCGATGCCGAAGTCGAGCAGCTTGACCGTGCCGTCGGCCGCGACCATCACGTTCGCGGGCTTGAGATCGCGATGCACGACCAGGTGCGCATGCGCGTGCGCGACCGCATCGAGCATCGCATCGAACAGCGCGAGTCGATCGCGCACCGTCGGCGCGTGCGCGGCGACGTGTTCGAGCAGCGGCGTGCCCTCGACGAGTTCGAGCGCGAGCCACGGCTGGCCGTCGACGGTTTCGCCACCGTCGAGCAGGCGCGCGATGTTCGGATGATCGAGGCCGGCGAGGATGCCGCGTTCCTGGCGCAGCCGGCGCACCGCTTCGGCGGTCGGGAAGCCACGCAGCAGCTTGATCGCGACCCTGCGCTCGAATTGCCCGTCCGCGCGCTCGGCGAGGAACACCGTCCCCATGCCGCCTGCGCCGAGTTCGTGCAGCAGTCGCCAGGCGCCGAGGCGCTCGCCGTCGCGTGCGCGCGTCGTCGCGGGCGCGCGGCGCGCGCCGCCCGCGATCACGTTGACGAGGCGGTCGTCCGCGGCGCGGTCGACGTCGCCGTCGGCTTGCGCATCGAGTGCGAGCATGCGCGCGAGACGGACGCGCGCGGCCGGCTCGAGCGCGAGCGCCGCGAGCGCGTCCTCGCGTTCGGGCGCAGGCAGTCCGCGCAGGCGCTCGAAATGCGGCGCGAGTTCGCCGAGCAGGGCTGCGCTCATGCCTCGAGCGCGCTGCGCAACCACGCACGCGCGAGTCGCAGGTCGCGGTCGACGGTGCCTTCCGATACCTGCAGCGCCTGCGCGACCTCGACTCGGCTGAGCCCGCCGAAATAGACGAGTTCGATCATCTGCGCGCGGCGCGTGTCGGCTTGCTGCAGGTCGCGCAACGCATCGTCGATGCGCACGAGCTCGGCGTCGCCGTCGTTGGCCGCTACCTCGCCCGCGAGGTCGAGGTCGACGCGCTCGGCGCCGCCGCCGCGCTTGGCCGCGAGGCGCTGGCGCGCGGCGTCGACGAGGATCTGGCGCGTCGCCTGCGCGGCGACATGGAAGAAGTGGCGACGGTCGTGCCAGCTCGCGTCGGCGCCGAGCAGCCGGATCAGCGCCTCGTGCGCGAGATCGGTCGCGCCGAGCGTCGCGCCGGGCATCAGGCGCAGAGATTGCGCGGCGATCGCACGCACGTTCGCGTAGACGCGCTCGACCAGCGCTTCGCGCGCCGCGACATCACCCCCGCGCCACGCCGCGATCAGGCGCGTGACCTCGTGCGCGCCGGGGTCGTCGGCGGCGACGTCGTCGTGCTTGGGTGGTTCGACCATCGAGGCCCCCGGGCGTTGCGCGCGCATCATAGCGTGCATGCCCGCCGCTGCCGTGACCGATGCGGCGTTCCGCGGCGACCGGCGCGCACGGCGGGGCCCTGCGCTAAAGTGCAGCTCCCTGCCGCATCCACCCCGCCATGTCGAGTTCCCGACCGCGCCTCGTCCTCATCGACGGTTCGTCCTACCTGTACCGCGCGTTCCACGCGTTGCCGCCGCTGAGCAATGCGGCCGGCGAGCCGACCGGCGCGCTGTTCGGAGTGGTCAACATGCTGCGCGCAACACTGAAGCAGCGACCCGCGTACGCGGCGTTCGTGCAGGATGCACCGGGCAAGACCTTCCGCGACGCGCTCTACCCCGCGTACAAGGCGACGCGCCAGGCGACGCCGGACGACCTCATCGCGCAGACCGAGCCGATGCTCGCGATCGTCGCCGCGCTCGGCTTCCCGATCCTGCGCGTGCCCGGCGTCGAGGCCGACGACGTGATCGGCACGCTCGCGCGGCAGGCGCTCGCGGCCGGCATCGACGTCACGATCTCGACCGGCGACAAGGACTTCGCGCAACTGGTCGAACCCGGCATCGAACTCGTCAACACGATGACGAACACGACCACCGACACCGCCGCGGTGATCGAGAAGTTCGGCGTGCGCCCGGACCAGATCGTCGACTACCTCGCACTGGTCGGCGACAGCGTCGACAACATCCCCGGCGTCGACAAGTGCGGGCCGAAGACCGCCGCGAAATGGCTGGCCGAGTACGGCAGCCTCGACGGCGTGATCGCGAACGCCGGGCGCATCGGCGGCAAGATCGGCGAGAACCTGCGCAGCGCGCTCGCGCACCTGCCGCTGTCGCGCCAGCTCGCGACGATCCGCACCGACGTGCCGCTCGACGGCGGACCCGACGCGCTCGTGCTGCGCGAACGCGATGCGGATGCGTTGCGCGCGCTGTACCGGCGCTACGAGTTCAACGCGGCTCTGAAGGAACTCGATGCCGCCAGCGGCGCGGGCGGCGCCTCTTCGGCAGACGCATCCGCGCAGGCCGCGCCAGCGGCGTCGCCGGCGCCCGCGCTCGTGCTGGATCCGCGCCTCGCCGGCCCCGGCGACTACGAGCTCGTGACGACGCCCGCGCGTCTGGATGCGTGGATCGACCGCCTGCGCAATGCCGCGCTGATCGCGTTCGACACCGAAACCTCCTCGCTCGATCCGATGCGCGCCGAGATCGTCGGCGTCTCGTTCGCGGTCGAACCGAAACACGCGGCCTACGTGCCGCTCGCGCACGACTACCCCGGCGCACCCGCGCAGCTGCCGCGCGAGAGCGTGCTCGCGGCGCTGAAGCCGATCCTCGAGGACCGGACCCGGCCCAAGCTCGGGCAGAACCTCAAGTACGACATCAACGTGCTGTCGAACCACGGCATCGCGTTGCAGGGCCTCGTGCACGACACGATGCTCGAGTCCTACGTGCTCGCGTCGACCCAGCGCCACGACATGGATACGCTCGCCAAGCGCCATCTCGGCTACGACACGCTGCACTACGAGGATGTCGCGGGCAAGGGCGCGAAGCAGATCCCGTTCTCGCAGGTCGACCTCGATACCGCATGCCGCTATTCGGCCGAGGATGCCGACATCACGCTGCGCCTGCACGAGACGCTGTGGCCGCGGTTCGCCGGCGAGCCGCGCCTGCGCGAAGTGTACGAGCACATCGAGATCGCGCTCGCACCGGTGCTCGCGCGCATGGAGCAGCGCGGCGTGCGCATCGATACCGCGGCGCTCAAGCGCCAGAGCCACGAGCTCGCGCAGCGCATGCACGAACTCACGACGCAGGCGCATGCGGTCGCCGGGCATCCCTTCAGCCTCGATTCGACCAAGCAGCTCGCGGCGATCCTGTTCGAGGAGCTCGGCCTGCCCGCGCTCGTGAAGACGCCCGGCGGGCAGCCGTCGACGAACGAGGAAGCGCTCGAGGCGATCGCCGACCGCCACGAACTGCCGCGGCTGATCCTCGAGTACCGCGGGCTCGCGAAGCTGCGCTCGACCTACACCGAGAAGCTCGCCGACAGCGTGAATCCGCGCACCGGCCGCGTGCATACCTGCTACGGCCAGGCGATCGCGGCGACCGGGCGCCTGTCGTCGTCGGATCCGAACCTGCAGAACATCCCGATCCGCACCGAGGAAGGCCGGCGCATCCGCCAGGCGTTCGTCGCGCCGGACGGGTGGAAGATCGTCGCGGCCGACTATTCGCAGATCGAGCTGCGCATCATGGCCCACCTGTCGGGCGACGCCGGGCTGCTGTCGGCATTCCACGGCAACCAGGACGTGCACCGCGCGACCGCGGCCGAAGTGTTCGACCTGCCGCTCGACCAGGTCGACCCGAACCAGCGGCGCGCCGCGAAGGCGATCAACTTCGGCCTCATGTACGGCATGAGCGCATTCGGCCTCGCGCGCCAGCTCGGCGTCGGCCGCGGCGAGGCGCAGGACTACATGGCGCGCTATTTCTCGCGCTACCCCGGCGTGCGCGAGTTCATGGATCGCGTGCGCGAACAGGCGCACCGCGACGGTTACGTCGAAACCGTGTTCGGCCGCCGGCTGCACCTCGACTACATCCACTCGCGCAACCAGGCGCAGCGCGCGGGCGCCGAACGCGCCGCGATCAACGCGCCGATGCAGGGCACCGCGGCCGACATCATCAAGCGCGCGATGATCGCGGTCGACGCCTGGCTCGCCGACCATGCCGACCGCGCGCGCATGCTGATGCAGGTGCACGACGAACTCGTGCTCGAAGTGCGCGAAGACGCCGTCGACGACATCGTCGCGGGCCTGCGCGAACGCATGTCGCAGGCGGCGGAACTTTCAGTACCGCTGGTCGTCGATGTCGGCGTCGGCGCGAACTGGGACCAGGCGCACTGAGCAGGTGGATAGGCCATTCGTCATGGCCGTCGAAACTGAATGAACGCCGGATAAATACGCAGGGAACGGCACTGGAAACTTTCGGCCCCGAGTCGCATCTATTGTTCCGGGTGCACGCAACGGCACCCTGGTTGACTCACCTCCCTGAGTGCAACCCGCGAAGTCCGATCCCTCCCCAGATCGGCCTTCCCCGCCCCGAGGGCTCCCCCTGGCCCTCGGGGCTTTTCTTTTTCCGGCCTCCGGAAATCGCGCAGGTCCGCGTCCGAGAGCCGGACCAGCGCCCAGCGCGGAAAAGAATTCGACACGGAGCACACCGAGCACACGGAGAAAGCCTTTCAGTGGCTTGGCGTGTGCCCTTCTCGGTGTGCCCGGTGGGCTCAGTGTTCCAGGCTTTCCAGCCTCATCACATGCCCGATCGCCCCGCGCCCAGCAGCGCGAGCAGCGCCGCGCGGGGGAGTTTCCCGGTTTCGTTGCGCGGCAGCGCGTCGACCTTGCGCAGCGGGCGCGGCAGGAACGCGGTGTCTATCGCTTCGCGCAATTCCCGCAACAGGCCGGCTTCGTCGCGCGAGGGCGCGACGACGAGTGCGGCGATGCGCTGCACGCCGAAGCTGTCGCTTTCGTCGAGCTGCAGCACGACCGCGTCCTCGACGCCCGCGAGTGCGAGCACGCGGCGCGTGAGGTCGGCGAGCGAGGCGCGCTTGCCCGCGATCTCGACGAGGTCGGCATGGCGCCCGCACAGGCGGAACGCGTGGCCGGGCAGCAGTTCGACCACGTCCTGCAGCACCACCGGCTGCGCGAAGTACGGCGCATCGACCTGGGTGCCGTCGGGTTGCGGGCGCAGCTGCACCGACGCGAACAGCCGCCAGTCCGATTCGCTCGCGGTACGCCGCTGCGCGATCACGCAGGTTTCGGTCGAGCCGAAGAATTCGAGCACGGGTGCGCCGTAGCGCGCCTCGGCCTCGGCCGCGAGTTCGCGTGACAGCGGTGCCGTGGCCGAGGTGATGCCCGCGAGCGTCGGCATCGGCGCGGGATCGCGCAGCAACGCGCGCAGGTGCACGGGCGTCGTCACGAGCAGCCGCGGTTCGGGCACGTCGGCGAGCGCCTGCGCGAGGTCGCCCGGGAACAGCGGACGCCCGCTGTGCATCGCGCAGTGACCCAGCAGCGGCAGCAGGATCGAGAGCTCGATGCCGTACATGTGCTGCGGCGGCACGGTCGCGACGCCATGCACGATCGCGTCGCCCTCGAGCCCCGGCAATGCGCCAAGCGCGGAAACGTTCTGCGCATTGCTCGCATGGAACGCGCCCCAGGTCTTCGCATTGGGCTTGGGCAGGCCGGTGCTGCCCGAGGTGAAGCCGATCGCGACGACCTGGTCGGCCGCGAGCGTGGGCACTTCGTCGAGGCGGCCGTGGGTGCCGAGCGGCGGCATCCGCACGAAGCCGCGCGGCGAAGGCGCGAGCGCGCGATCGCCGAGCGTGAAGCTTCCGGGATAGGCGGCCAGCGCTTCGTCCACCGCATGCGGCGCACGCGAAGGCGGCAGCAGGTTCGCGCGAGCGCGGCTCGCGACCGCACAGAACGCGACGAGGAAGGCGTAGCGATCCTCGCACAGGTTGATCGCGTCGCCGCCCGGTGGCAGCAGCGCCGCGGTCGCCGCGACATCGGCGAGGAATTCGCCGACGCTGATCGCGCGCCCGTCATGCCAGGCCAGCGTGCGCCCGGGTTCCCCGTTGATCAGCGGCAGCCGGCGCAAGGCCGGCGAGCCGTATTCGAATGCGGCCGACATCCATTCCCCCCGCTTCAGCGGCGCAGTACGTTCCCCGTGATAGCGTCGCGGATCGGCGTCGGTCGCTCAAGTCCCCCGGTCGGGGCGTCGAGGATCGCGTCGAGCTGCCCGCCGAACAGCGCACGCACCTCGTCGGCGTTGCGCGCGGGCGCCTCGCCGTGCCGGTTCGCGCTGGTCGACACCAGCGCACCGCCGAACGCGCGGCAGAGCGCAGCCGCGGCTGCGTGCGCGGTCACGCGCACCGCGATGCCCGCATGCGCGCCCGCGATCCAGGCCGGCACGCCAGCCGCGCGCGGGAAGATCCAGGTATGCGGCCCGGGCCAGTCGGCCTGCGCGTGTTCGAGGGCGTCGGCCGGCGTCGCCGCGAGATCGAGATACGGCTCGAGTTCGCCGAATGCCGACGCGATCAGCAGCACGCCCTGTTCGGGCGGGCGCTGCTTGAGCGCGAACAGGCGCGTGAACGCGGCCTCGTCGCGCGGATCGCAGCCAAGGCCGTAGACGGCTTCGGTCGGATACGCGACGACGCCGCCGTTGCGCAAGGCGCGGACCGCTTGGTCGAGGTGGCCGTCCATTGGTGCCTAAGGTGGTGGTTCCGCTCGGCAGTACGTGAAAGCGCGGAGTTTTCGATCAGATGCGAGCGCGGACGCGAGAAGCGACGGCCGGCCTGCGGCCGTCCAGCCCACGGGGCCCCGCGCACATCACGCCTTCGTGGCTGCCTTTTTCTTCACCGCTTTCTTCGCGGCCTTCTTCGTCGCAGGTGCCTTCTTCGCCGCCGACTTCTTCGCTACCGACTTCTTCGCAGGCGCCTTTTTCGCGGCGACCTTCTTCGCGGCCGCGGCCGCCGGCTTCGCGTCGCCCTTCGCGTTCTTCGCGCCGCGACCCTTGCCGAAGCGCCCGCCGCCGCGCTTCGGGCGCACCGGAGCGGCCGCGAGCAGCTCGACGCATTCGGCTTCGGTCAGTTCGCGCGGTTCCTTGTCCTTCGGGATGCGCGCGTTCTTCTCGCCGTCGCTGATGTACGGGCCGTAGCGGCCGTTCAGCACTTGGATGCCGTTGCCGAAGTCCTTGATGATGCGGTTCGCGATGAGCTCGGCCTTCTCGCGCATCAGCAGCAGCGCGCGCTCGAGTTCGATCGTGTACGGATCGTCCTCGGGCTTCAGCGACGCATAGGTCGAGCCGTGCTTGACGAACGGACCGAAGCGGCCGACGCCGACCGTGATGTCCTCGCCGTCCTCGCCCTTGCCGAGCGTGCGCGGCAGCTTGAACAGCTCGAGCGCTTCCTCGAGCGTGATCGTGTGCATGCTCTGGCCGGTGCGCAAGGAGGCGAACTTCGGCTTGTCCTCGTCGTCCTTGGTGCCGATCTGCGCGAACGGCCCGTAGCGCCCGAGGCGCACCTGCACGGGCTTGCCGGATTTCGGATCGGTGCCGAGCTCGCGCGCGCCGGTCGCCTCGGAGCGGTCGACGGTTTCGCTCTTGTCGTCGACCTGCGCCTTGAACGGCTTCCAGAACTTCTCGAGCAGCGGTACCCAGTCTTCTTCGCCGCGGCTGACGGCGTCGAGTTCGTCCTCGAGCTTGGCGGTGAAGTCGTAGTCGACGTACTGCGTGAAATGCCCGGACAGGAACTTCGCGACCGCGCGACCGACGTCGGTCGGCTTGAAGCGGCGGCTGTCGAGGATCACGTACTCGCGGTTCAGCAGCACCTGGATGATGCTCGCGTAGGTCGAGGGACGGCCGATGCCGTACTCCTCGAGCGCCTTCACGAGCGAGGCTTCCGAGTAGCGCGGCGGCGGCTCGGTGAAATGCTGGTCGGCCGCGACGGCGAGCAGCGGCACCGCCTCGCCGATCTCCATCTTCGGCAGCTTGCGGCCTTCGTCCTCGTCCTCGGTCGGCTTGGCGTCGCGACCTTCCTCGTAGACCGCAAGGAAGCCGGGATCGACGACCGTGGTGCCGCTCGCGCGGAACATCGAATCCATGCCCGGGTCGAGGTCGACGCTGACGGTGTTGAGCGTCGCATGCTGCATCTGGCACGCGATCGCGCGCTTCCAGATCAGCTCGTACAGCTTGCGCTGCTCGTCGTTGAGATACGGCGCGACATCGCGCGGGCGATGCAGCGCGGTGGTCGGGCGGATCGCCTCGTGCGCTTCCTGCGCATTCTTGGACTTGTTGCGGTAGAAGTGCGGCGTCTCCGGCAGCGCCTTCGCACCGAAGTCCTTCACGATCACCTCGCGCATCTCGGCGATCGCCTCGGCCGACAGGTGCACCGCGTCGGTACGCATGTAGGTGATCAGGCCGACCACGCCTTCGTCTCCGATCGAGACGCCTTCGTACAGCCCCTGCGCGATCTTCATCGTGCGACTGGTGGTGAAACCGAGCTTGCGCGCGGCTTCCTGCTGCAGCGTCGAGGTCGTGAACGGCGGCGCCGGCCGGCGCTTGCGCTCCTTCGACTCGATGTTGGCGACCATCAGGCGACCCTGCGCGGCCTTCTCGAGCGCGCTGCGCGCGGCTTCGGCATCGGCTTCGTTGGTCAGGTCGAACTGTTCGAACTTCTTGCCGCGCAGGCGCAAGAGGCGCGCGCTGAAGCGCTGGTCCGGATGCGCGCAGTCGGCTTCGACAGTCCAGTATTCGCGCGCCTTGAACGCTTCGATTTCCTCTTCGCGCTCGACGATCATGCGCAGTGCGGGCGACTGCACGCGGCCGGCCGACAGGCCCCGCTGCACCTTGCGCCAGAGCACCGGCGAGAGGTTGAAGCCGACGAGGTAGTCGAGCGCGCGGCGCGCCTGCTGCGCGTTGACGAGGTCCATCGACAGCGCGCGCGGATGCGCGACCGCATCCTTGATCGCGCGCGGCGTGATTTCGGAGAACACCACGCGGTGCAACGCGCGGCCTTCGAGCAGGCCGCGCGCCTTCAGGATCTCCGCGATGTGCCAGGAGATCGCCTCGCCTTCGCGGTCAAGGTCGGTCGCGAGGTAGAGGGCTTCGGCCTTGGCGGCGGCCTTCGCGATCGCGTCGACGTGCTTCTCGTTGCGATCGATGACCTCGTAGTTCATCGCGAAGCCGCGCGCCGTGTCGACCGCGCCCTCCTTCGGCACGAGGTCGCGCACGTGGCCGTAGGACGCCAGCACGTGGAAGTCCTTGCCGAGGTACTTGTTGATCGTCTTCGCCTTGGCCGGCGATTCGACGATCAGGAGGTTCTTGGCCATTGCTGTCCTTGGGAACGCCAAGCCGGCGGGAACCGGCAGGGTGGGCCGGCTATATACAAGGAATCGGGCCGGCTTGTCGCGGTGCAGTGGAAACATGCGGCGACGCGCACTGTCAAGCCGCGCGCGACCGGCGGCTTCTCGCAGCGGCTCGCGACCGGCCACGCATGCCGCTGATTCGATTGCCGTTTGTGGCGCCTGTTCAGCCCGGCGGAGGGCCGGTCCGGCGCGCCCAGGCACCGCCCGCGGCGGGCACCACGGCACCCTCGAGTTCGAGCATCAGCAGCAGGGACGACACCTGCGCGACGTCGAAGCCGGTGCGCTCGGCAAGCTCGTCGACCCTGACCGGGTCATGTCCGAGTGCGGCTCGCAGGCGGGACCGCGCTGGATCCGCAGGAGTCTCGGGCACCCCGTCGTGGTCCCCCGGCGCGGCCACGCCGAGCCGTTCGCGCAGCCGGATGCCGAGGTGGCGCGCGACTGGTCCGAGCTCCTCGATCACTTCTTCGCTGGTTTCGACCAGCCGCGCGCCGCTGCGGATCAGCCGGTGGCAGCCGCGCACGAGCGGGTTGTGGATGGAACCCGGCAAGGCGAACACCTCGCGCCCGCTTTCGGCCGCATTGCGCGCGGTGATCAGCGACCCCGAGCGCAGGCCCGCCTCGACGACGAGCGTGCCGAGCGCGAGCGCGGCGATGATGCGGTTGCGGCGCGGGAAGTGCGCGGGATGCGCGGGCGTGCCCGGCGGGAATTCGCTGACCAGTGCGCCGCCTGCCGCGATGCGCGCCGAGAGTTCGGCGTGCATGGCCGGGTACACGCGGTCGGGGCCGGTGCCGAGCACCGCGACCGTGTGCCCGCCCGCGTCGAGCGCCGCGGCATGGGCGGCGCCGTCGATGCCTTCGGCGAGCCCGCTGGTGATCGTGAACCCGGATTGGACGAGCGCGCGCGCGAACCCGGCCGCGTTCGCGCGCCCGCCCTGGCTCGCATGCCGGCTGCCGACGATCGCGAGCTGCGGCTGCCACAGCAGGCCCGCGTCACCCTCCACGAACAACGCCGCGGGCGGCGCCGGCGAATCATCGAGCAGCGCGGGGAAATCGTCGGCATCGCAGGTCAGCAACGCGTGCCCCGGCACCGCGAGCCAGGCAAGGTCGGCGTCGAGCACGTCGCGCGCGGGCCGGGCGAGCCATGCCGCGCAGCCTGCCGCGACACTGCGTTCGCCGAGGTCCTCTCGGCGCGCGGCCGCGAGCGCGGCGCGACTCCCGCCATGCCGCGCGAGCAGGCCGCGGATCGCCGTGGGCCCGAGCCCCGGCGCGCGCAACAGGATCAGCCACGCCTCGAGCGCGGCCCGGTCGACCTCGATGTCCATCCGCGCAGCCTAGCCCGCCGCGAGCGCGGAGGCGGCGCGAGATTGGCGACTCGCGGTGTAGGAAAAACCGGGGAATGGGGAATGGCGAATCGGGATGGGTGAGAGCGGAATGCGGGAGCGTTCCGCTCCCGCATTCCCTATTCCCGCCAAGCCCGTCAGGGCGTGCTGTTCGGATCGTGCAGGAAATCGCCGAGGTGGACGGGCTTGACCGCGTCCATCACGAGGCCGTAGCTGACACGCTGGAAGGTGCGGAAGATCATCACGTTGCCGACGAACTCGGGCGGCAGCGTCGCCTTGGCATCGCGCGGCTTGAAGAAGCGGCGCGTGCTGCCCTCGGGGTAGTCGGTCTGGTCGATGACGGTTTCGCCCGGATGGTAGAGGCTGAAGGTCTCGCCGTTCTCGATGCCGTCCTCGTGGCCGCGCGAGAGCGCGACGACCTGGCGCGGGCCGACCGCGTTCAGCGCGTCCGAGAATGCGATCACGCGCATGTTCTCGGGCACGTTGTCGGGCGAATGCGGCACGTACTCGGCGTCGTAGGGCTGCGGGTCGATCGGGAACACGTAGTCGCCCGGGCGCACTTCGAAGTCCGAGTAGGTGACCAGCGCGGAGGACACATCGTCCGCGCGGCGCGTGACCTGCACGGTACCGAAGTCGAGCATTTCGTAGCCGAGGAAGCGCACGTTGCCCGCGAGCGTGAATTCGTTCGGGCCATGGCGCCAGAGCAGCGCGGGGCGGCCGTCGCGCGCGTCCTTCTCCTGGCGATGGACCTCGCGCGGGCGGCCTTCATCGACCGGCGGCATGTCGTAGTAGCGGCCCATCGGGCGCACCACCGCGAGCTTGGTGCCGGGCTCGGCGTCGAGGCCGCGGATGTAGATCAGCTGGCCGGCTTCGGCGCGCAGCTGGTTTTCCTCGATGCCGACGACGTGCGGCGCGTAGCGCAGGCTGTCCTCGTCGACGATGCGCGTGTTCTTGAGCCACTGCTTGAGCTCGGACAACGGGATCGGCGGGATCGCCTCCTCGTAGTCGCTGCGGCGCACCTGCGGGCCGTAGCCGCCGCTGGTCAGGCGGCCGTTGTCGAACACCAGCACGTCACCCGGATAGATCAGGTGCGGGTTGCGGACCTGCTGGTTGTCGTGCCAGATCTCGGGCCACAGCCAGGGCTGCTTGAGGAAGCGGGCGGAAATGTCCCACAGCGTGTCGCCCTTCTGGACGACATAGCGGTCCGGGTGGTTCTCGGTCCATTGCACCGTGGCCGCATACGCGGTGAGCGTCACGAGCAAGCCGGCCGAAACCGCAAGCAGTTTTTTAAGCATGGCGGCCAATCCCCCGATCCCCAAAGGTTTTCCCGAGTGTAATGCAAAAGTTATGGTGTGAAAAACGAACTGCGTCGCAGGCCGCCCACGGGCTTGCCGGCGCCTGCGGACCCGACGAACCCGGCCGGATGGGTCGCCGATCACGCTGGCGGGCCGCGGGCGGGCGGCCAGACGGAGGCCGGCACCGGCTCGCGGGGCGGATCCGGCGCGGCTAGAATCGCGACCCTTGCCCTCCGCGCGCCGCGCCCGCACCTCCAATCCCATGGCCCTGCTTCCGATTCTCGAGTTCCCCGACCCGCGCCTGCGCACCAAGGCGGCGCCGGTCACCGTGTTCGACACCGAGCTCGAACAGCTCGTCTCGAACATGTTCGAGACGATGTACGAGGCGCCCGGCGTCGGCCTCGCGGCGACCCAGGTCGACGTGCACCGGCAGGTGCTCGTGATGGACATGTCCGAGGAGCGCAGCGAATCGCATGTGCTGATCAATCCGCGCATCCTCGAGAAGTCGGGCGAACAGGTCTACCAGGAGGGTTGCCTGTCGTTCCCTGGCATCTACGCCGACGTCGAGCGCGCGCTGCGCGTGAAGGTCGCCGCGCAGCGCGTCGACGGCACGCCGTTCGAACTCGACGTCGAGGGTCCGCTCGCGGTCTGCATCCAGCACGAGATGGACCATCTCGTCGGCAAGGTGTTCGTCGACTACCTCTCCCCGCTCAAGCGCTCGCTGCTGCTCAAGCGCATGGAAAAGAAGCGCCGCCAGAGCGCTTGAGGGCGGGGAACAGGGACTGGGGAATTGGGGAACTGGATGCAGCGGGCCCGCATTCGCCGGCCGCGAGCGGCCTACAATCCCGGTCCTGACCCTTCGAAGTGCGTCCATGTCCGAGCCGTTGCGCGTGGTGTTCGCGGGAACGCCCGAATTCGCCGTCCCCGCGTTCGAGGCCTGCCGCGCGAGCGGGGCCGAGGTGGTCGCGGCGTACACCCAGCCCGATCGCCCGGCCGGGCGCGGGCGCAAGCTCAACGCGAGCCCGGTCAAGCAGGCGGCGCTCGCGGCCGGGGTCACGGTCGAGCAGCCGGAGACGCTGCGTGACAAGGCGGCGCGCGCTCGGCTCGCGGCGCACGCGCCGGACCTGCTCGTCGTGGTCGCCTACGGACTGATCCTGCCGAAGTCGGTGCTCGCGCTGCCGCGGCTCGGCTGCTGGAACGTGCACGCCTCGCTGCTGCCGCGCTGGCGCGGCGCCGCGCCGATCCAGCGCGCGATCCTCGCGGGCGACGCGGAAACGGGCGTGCAGCTCATGCAGATGGAAGCGGGTCTCGATACGGGACCGGTGCTGCTGGAGCGCCGCACGCCGATCACGCGCGACGACACCGGCGGCAGCCTGCATGATCGCCTCGCCGCGCTCGGCGCAGACCTGCTCGCCGAAGGCCTCGCGCGCGTGCAGCGCGGCGACTCGCTGGTGGCGACGCCGCAGGCCGAAGACGGCGTGACCTACGCGCACAAGATCGACAAGGCCGAGGCACGGCTCGACTGGAACGAATCCGCGCTCGCGCTCGAACGCACGGTGCGCGCATTCGATCCGTGGCCGGTCGCCGAAGCCTGGGTCGAGGGCGAGCGGCTGCGCATCTGGTCGGCGCTCGCGGACGCGGAACCGTTCGACGCCACGCCCGGCAGCCTGGTCGCCGGCGATCGCGACAGCCTCGCGATCGCGACCGGCGAGGGCGTGCTGCGCATCCTCGAGCTGCAGCGCGAAGGCGGCCGGCGCATGACCGCGCGGGACTGGCACAACGCACGTCGCGAGTCCCGCGCATGAGCGGCCCGGCTCGCCCGCCTGGTCGCGCGCGACGCGCGGCGCAGGAGACCCCGGCGCAAGCACCCGGCGCGCAACTGCGCGCGGACGCAGCGCGCGCGCTCGCGCGCATCGCGTTCGACGGCGTTTCGCTGCGCACCGCATTGGCCGACGCGAACCCGCGCATTGCCGACGCGCGCGACCGCGCGCTGCTCGCGGCCTCGCTGTTCGCGGCCTCGCGCTGGTGGCTGCGCCACGATGCCGCGCTCGGCCTGCTGCTCGACAAGCCGCTGCCGCCACGGGCGCGCGACGTGCGCGCGCTGCTGGTGCTCGCGTTCGCGCAGATCGAAGCGCTCGGCCTTCCCGACTACGCCGTCGTCGGCAGCGCGGTCGAAGCCGTTCGCGCGCTGGGCCAGCCGCAGTACGCGGGACTCGCGAACGCGCTGCTGCGCCGCTTCCTGCGCGAGCGCACCGAACTCGCGGCACGCCTCGACGCCGATCCGGTCACGCGCCATGCGCACCCGCGCTGGCTCATCGACGCGATCGAACGCGACTGGCCCGCGCACGCGGACGCGATCCTCGCGGCCAACAACATCGAAGCCGCGCTCGTGCTGCGCGTGAATCGTCGTCGCGCCGTGCGTGCGGACCTGCTCGCGGCATTCGGAGCCGCCGGCGTCGCTGCGACCGGCCCGGACCGCTTGCCCGATGCGATCGTGCTCGAACGAAGTACCGACGTGACGCGCCTGCCGGGTTACGCGGAGGGCCTGTTCTCGGTGCAGGACGGCGCCGCCCAGCGCGTCGCCGCGCTGCTCGACGCACGCCCCGGTCAGCGCGTGCTCGATGCCTGCGCCGCGCCCGGCGGCAAGGCCGCGCACCTGCTCGAGCGCGACGCGCTCGAGCTCGTCGCGCTCGACCGCGATCCCGCGCGGTTGCCGCGCGTGCGCGAGAACCTCGCGCGCCTCGGCCTCGACGCGAACGTGGTCGCCGGCGATGCGGCTGCGCCGGCCGACTGGTGGGACGGACGACCGTTCGCGCGCATCCTCGTCGACGCGCCGTGTTCGGCGAGCGGGATCATCCGCCGCCAGCCCGACATCAAGCTGCATCGTCGCGCGGCCGACATCGCGCCGCTGGCCGCTGCGCAGGACGCGATCCTCGCCGCGCTGTGGCCGCTGCTCGAGCGCGGCGGGCGATTGGTCTACGCGACCTGCTCGCTGCTGCGCGCCGAGAACGAGGCCGTGCTTGCCCGCTTCCTCGCCGCCCACGATGATGCCCACGCACCGGAACTTCCGCCGGAGCTCGGCCACGCCGCCGGCGTCGGTCGCCAGAACCTGCCGGGCGAGGGCGGCATGGACGGCTTCTACTATGCGGTACTCGAAAAGCGCTGACGCGCGCATCGGCGCGTGGCTGCGATACGCATTGCTGCTGGCCGCGATCGCGCTCGCGGGTGGCTGCGGCCTGCTCGAGGAGCAGCAGCCCGGCAGCCTCGGCATCCGCCATGCACAGCTCGCGCGCGGCGCGACGCCGCGGCTCGAGCTCGCGCTCGACTGCCGCCTCAGCGGCCCGATGCAGGACGCGCTCGACCACGGCATTCCGATCGTGCTCGAAGCCGACGTGCGCGCGGGCCGATGGCCGCGCGCGGTGCACGCGAAGCCGCGCATCGAGCTGCGCTGGTTCCCGCTCTCGCGCCGCTACCAGTTGCGCACGATCGGCAGCGACGAGGTGCGCGCATTCGCGACCCAGGCACACCTGCTGTCCGCGCTCGGCTCGCTGCGGCTCGCGCTTCCGTCCGCGTTCGACGCGCTCCCGCAGGATGCGCCGCTGCAGGTGTCGGTCGCGATCGATCCGGCCGCGTTGCCCGGCGCGCTACGCCTGCCCGCATTGTTCGAGCCCGCGTGGCGACTCGCTTCGGCGGAGACGACATGGCCGGCCGCGCAGCACTGACCTTCCTGCTGCGCAGGATCGTGCCGGCGTTCGCCGTCGGCGCGCTGCTCGTCGCCTCGCTCAAGCTCGCCGAGGACGCGTCCGGCGACAGCGCGCGCTTCGCGTCGCACTACCCGTGGGTGCTCGGCGCCGCCGGCATCGCGCTGGTGGTGCTCGCAGTCGCGATCGGACTGCGCCTGTGGCGCCTGCGCCGCGACGTCGCCAACGGCACGCCCGGCGCGCGCCTCAATCGCCGCCTGCTGATGTTGCTGACCCTGCTCGCGGTCCCCTCGACCGTCGTCGTGTACGGCTTCGCACTGCGCTTCGTCGACGCGACGATCGACAACTGGTTCAACGTGCGCCTCGAGCAGGCGCTCGAGGACGCGCTCGAACTCGGCCGCATCGTCGTCGACGAACACCTGCGCGCGGCCGAGTCGTCGACGTCGGCGCTCGCTGGCCGCCTCGCCGACGAACCCGTCGAGGGCGCGCAGGCCGCGCTCGACGAGGCGATCGATGCGCTCGGTGCGATCCAGCTCGCGGTGTTCGCCGCGGACGGGCGCGTGCAGGCGAGCGCGAGTTCCGACCCGCGCTACCTCGATCCGCCGTTGCCCGACGGCGCGTTGCTGATGCGCGTGAAGGGCGAGAGCCGCTACGCCGCGGCGGAACCGCTCGGCGACGCGCTGGTGCTGCGCGTGCTGCTCCCGCTGTCGGGCGGCAGCGACCGCCTGGGTTCGTTGCCGCCGCGCCTGCTGCAGGGACTGTTTCCGCTGCCCGCGCGACTGCAGCCGCTGACCGCGGGCATCGAGCGCGCGAGTTTCGATTTCCAGCGCCTGAAGTTCCTGCGCGGCTCGCTCAAGCTCACGTTCGGATTGATCCTCACCTTCGTGCTGCTGCTGTCGGTGCTCGCGGTCGTGCTCGCGGCGTTCGGCATCGCGCGCCGGCTCGTCGCGCCGATCGGACGGCTCGCGGCGGCGACGCGCGCGGTCGGCGCCGGACGCTTCGACACGCCGCTGCCGGTCGCGAGCAACGACGAACTCGGTTTCCTCGTGCGCTCGTTCGCCGAGATGACGCACGATCTCGAGGCCGCCGGCGCGCGCGCGCGCAAGGCCGCGGGCGAGACCGAGCAGCAGCGTGCCTGGCTCGAGGCGGTGCTCGAGCGCCTGTCGGCGGGCGTGCTCGGTTTCGATCGCGACGGCGGCCTGCGCGTCGCGAACCGCGCGGCCGAAGCGATCCTCGGCGTCGCGTTGTCGCCGCACCTCGGGCGCGGGCTCGGCGAGCTGCGCGAGGCGCGGCCCGACCTCGCCGCCTTCCTCGATCCGCTCGCGCGCCATCTCGATGGTCCCGCGCGCGAGTGGCGCGAGGAAGTCGTGGTCGACACCGCGCAGGGCCGGCGCACGCTGATGCTGCGCGGCGCCGCGTTGCCCGAGCAGGCCGGCTATGTCGCGGTGTTCGACGACCTCACGGTGCTGAATCGCGCGCAGCGCGACGCGGCCTGGGGCGAAGTCGCGCGTCGCCTCGCGCACGAGGTCAAGAACCCGCTGACGCCGATCCAGCTCGCGGCCGAGCGCCTGCGCCGGCGCTTCCTCGGCCGCCTGCCGCCCGAGGAGGGCGAGCTCATCGATCGCGCCACGCACACGATCGTGAGCCAGGTCGAGGCGCTGAAGACGATGGTCAACGCATTCGGCGACTACGCGCGCCCGCCGCAGCTCGCGACGCGCCCGATCGCGCTGCACGCGCTGCTCGGCGAAGTGCTGGACCTCTACGAGAACGACCAGCGCATCGCGCTCACGCGCCAGCTCGCGGCCGGCGAACCGCTCGTGCGCGGCGATGCGGTGCGCCTGCGCCAGGCATTGCACAACCTCATGAAGAACGCGCTCGAGGCGATCGGCGAAGCGCGCAAGCCGCAGATCCGCGTGACGACCTCGATCGTACGCGACGACGACGCGGCATGGGTCGAGCTCGAGGTCGCCGACAACGGTCCCGGGCTGCCCGGCGACTTCGGCGAACGCTGGTTCGAGCCCTACACGACGAGCAAGCCCCGCGGCACCGGCCTCGGGCTCGCGGTGGTCAAGAAGATCGCCGAGGAACACGGCGGCAGCGTGCGCGCGGGCAACGCCGCGCAGGGCGGCGCGACCTTCACGCTGCGCCTGCCGCTGGAGCGCCCGTAGGCGCGGCGAACTTGGTTGACCGTGGCGTGGCGAACGGTGCGCAAGCGTCTGTAGGAGCGGCGCAGCCGCGACCGTGATCTCTACACCTTTCGCGCACTCCGGTTACGACGTTACTTTGCCGTTGCAGGCAGGCGCGGCGGATTCGTGTAACCGCGGGGTGGCGGCCGGGGCGGAAGCTTCTGTAGGAGCGGCGCAGCCGCGACCGTGATGGTGGACGATCGCCGCGCAATGCGGTTTCGCGCCATCGTCGACCGCCCTGGGGAACCTGTTGTACATCCCGAATCGCGGAATTCGCACATCGCGACGCAGCGCAGCGCGATGGCGACCGACCGACCCGCGCGGCAATGCTGCGCACATGGACATGCCTCTTCAGCCCGGACATCACGCGCTGCGCAAGGGACGCGCGGCAGTGCGCGACCAGCTCTACCACGTCACCACGGTGACACACGACCGACAGCCGCTGTTCCGCCGCTTCGATGCCGCTACCGCGGCCTGCCGCGCGATCCATGCGCATGCACGCACCGGCGAACTCGAAGCACTCTGCTGGGTCTTGATGCCCGACCACCTGCACCTGCTGCTTCGGCTGCAGACCCATGATCTCTCCGCGACGATCGGTCAGCTCAAGGCACGCATCTCGCAGAGCGTCAATGACGCATGCGGTGCAACGCCGCCGTTGTGGGGCCGCGGCTTCCACGATCACGCGCTGCGCAGCGACGAAAACACCCTCGTGGTCGCGCGCTACATCATCGCCAATCCATTGCGCGCTGGCCTGGTGGCATCGGTGCGGTACTACCCCTACTGGTACGCCGCGTGGCTCTAGGTGGTGTCGTATGCCATGCAGCGGAGATCCCGCGCAAAGCCTGGATGCCTACCTGCAGGAGCGCCGCAGGCGCGATCGGCGACGTGGCGAAACCCCATGGCGCATTGAACGTGCAACATGACGGTCGCGGCTGCGCCGCTCCTACAGGAGGACGGACGTGATCGCGGAGGCGAGGTGCTCGCGGAACGCGCGGTCGTTGGACTCCCACCATGCGCGCGCGCGGGCGCCGATCGCGGTGCATGCGGACTCGTCGAACGCGAGCATGCGTTCGACCGCGGCTTCGAGCGCGGCGGGATCGACGAACCAGGTCGTCGCGAGCCGCTGCGTGCCGCTGCGGTTCGGCGCGACGAGCACGCCACGTTCCGCGCCGACGAGTTCGTTCATCGGCGGCGCGTCGGTGGTGAGCACGATCGCACCGACGCTCATGCCCTCGACGAGGTGGTGGCCGAAGCCCTCGGTTTCCGACGGGCACAGGTGGAAGCGATGGCGGTTCTGCAGCACGCGCAAATCGTCGTCGCCGAGGTAGCCGTCGAGCAGGCGCACGTTCGCAGGCAGGTGCGGGGGCATCGCGAGCTTCGAGCGCTGGACCATCGTCAGCACGGGCCACTGCGGCTTGCGCAGCCAGAGGTCCAGCAGCGCCTGGCTGCCCTTGTTCACGCTGCGCCCGCCGAGGTGGAAGAACGTGGGCTCGCGCGGCACCTCGGCGCGCAGGCGATCGATGCTCGTGAAACCCGTATGCACGCTGCGGCAACCGAGCGCTTCGAACAGCGGCGCGGCGTGCAGCGTCTTCGTGAATACCGCATCGAGGCCGCCGAGCCAGCGCCGGTCCTCGTCGGCGAACCATTCGGGATTGGGCACGAGCCCGTTGCGCCGCGCGAGCGCGAAGTACTCGGGGCGGATGCGTTCGAGCATCAGGTTGAGGTCGAAGCGCGACGCCGCGGCGTCCTCGTGCCAGCGGCGCCATGCGAGCGCGGCGCGCCGCTGCGCGAGCCGCCAGGCGCGACGCACGCCGCCCGCGCCGATGCCGCTCACGCAGACCTCGTGGCCCGCCTGCGCGAGTGCCTGCGTCACGATCACGAGGTCGCGCGAAAGGCCGGCGCCGTTGTCGCGCGCGAGGACGTGGACGCGGCTCACCGGATCGGATGCCCGCGTTCGAGCAGCCACAGCTTGATGAACTTCTGCGCGGCGTAGTTCGCCTCGACGTACGCGTAGACGAACCCGCGCCAGCCGTCGAGGAAGCCGCCACGCAGGACGTAGCCGCGCACGAAGCGCCACCATGGGTTGAGCAGCAGGTTCGCGACGTGCGCGCGTCGTCCGCGCGCGTGCATGTGTTCGGCCATCATGCAGGCGTAGCGCTCGAGGCGCGCGAGCTGGTCGGCGAGCGAGCGGTACGCATCGTGTCCGAGGTCACCCTCGAGTGTCGCCACCGCGCCGTCCACGCTCGCGTGCTCGTGGATCTCGCGTCCGCCGCGCCAGCCGCCGCGGCGGCGATCGAACAGGCGCAGCACGCGGTCCGGGTACGCATTGCCATGCCGCAGCGGTGCGCCGAAGTAGTTCGTCAGGCGCGCGAAACGGTAACCGGCCGCATCGGCGAAGCCCGCGTCGCGCGCGCGCTCGATCGATGCGCGCAGCGCGGGGGTCACCCGCTCGTCCGCATCGAGGCAGAGCACCCAGTCGTGCGCGGCCGCGCCGACCGCGAACGCCTTCTGCGCACGGTAGCCTTCGAACGCACGCTCGATCACGCGCGCGCCCTTCGCCTCCGCGCGTTCGCGCGTGCCGTCGGTCGATCCCGAATCGACGACGACGATCTCGTCGCAGAACGCGAGCGAGTCGAGGCAGGCGTCGATGCGGTCGGCTTCGTCGAGCGTGATGATGCAGGCGGAGAGGCGTGGGCGATCGGGCGAGGCGGGCATGCGCGGCGGTGTCGGAACGGGCGCACAGGGTAGCGCAGGGATTCGCGCGCGCGTTGCGGCGGGGCTGCACGTTGCAGTTGCGTGCCAACGGCTCGGGGCTGAAGCCCCTCCCACAAGGCGAGCGGAAGTTCGGCACGGGAGGGACTTCAGTCCCGATGGGGGGCGCCGGGAGCTCGGGGCTCAAGCCCCTCCCGCGACACAGGTGGAAGCGGCTTCGACGAGCCATCGAAGCGCGGCGCCCGCTGCGCTATGCTCGCTGTCTCCTTTTCGCAACGCCGGGCGGAAGATGGCAGCGGTCGCACGCGTGCTGGTGGTCGACGACGAACCCGACATCCGGGCGACGATCCGCGACATCCTCGAGGACGAGGGATACGAGGTCGACCTCGCCGAATCGGCCGCGGCCGCGCGCGAGGCGCGCCGCCGCCAGCGGCCCGACGTCGTGCTGCTCGACATCTGGATGCCCGACCTCGACGGCGTCAGCCTGCTGCGCGAATGGAACGAGCGCGGCGGGCTGCCGTGCCCGGTGATCATGATCTCCGGCCACGGCACGGTCGAAACCGCGGTCGAGGCGACGCGTCTCGGCGCCTGGGACTTCCTCGAGAAGCCCATTTCGCTCGCGAAGCTGCTGCTCGTGGTCGGCCATGCGCTCGAGGCCGGCCGGCTCCAGCGCGAGAACGAGGGCCTGCGCCGGCAGCTCCCCGCGCCGGTCGAACTCGTCGGCTCCGGCAGGAGCATGCAGGCGCTGCGCGCGCAGCTCGACAAGATCGCCGCGCACGACACCGGCGTGCTCGTGACCGGCGAACCCGGCACCGGCAAGGAAACGCTTGCGCGCGCACTGCACGAACGCAGCGCGCGCCGCGGCGGTCCGTTCGTGACGGTGGCGGCGGGCGCGATCGCGCGCGAGACCGCGGCCCTCGCGCTGTTCGGCAGCGAAGACGGCGGCGGCGCGCAGCAAGGGCTGATCGAACAGGCGAACGGCGGCACGCTCTACCTCGACGAAGTCGCCGAACTCGATCCGGAACTGCAGTTGCGGCTGTCGAGCGTGATCGAACGACGCAGCCTGATCCGCTGCGGCGGGCACGAGCCGGTCGCGATCGACGCGCGCATCGTCGCGGCGACCGCCCAGGATCTCGCGGCACTCGTCGCGTCCGGACGCTTCCGCGAGGAGCTCTATTACCAGCTGCGCATCGTGCCGCTCGCGATGCCGCCGTTGCGCGAACGCGGCGACGACATTCCCGAACTGCTGCGTTACTACGCCGACTGGTTCGCCAACCGCGACGCCCTGCCGTACCGCAACTTCCCGGTCGCGGTGCAGAACCGCCTGCGCCACTACGCCTGGCCCGGCAACCTGCGCGAACTTCGCAATCTCGTGCAACGCCTGCTCGTGCTCGGCAGCGGCGGCGACGTCACGCTCGAGGAAGTCGAATCCGCGCTCGGCCAGGCCGCGGCCGCGACGCCTGCGGGCGCCGCCGGAACGCCAGCCGCGTTCGACTTCAACCTGCCGCTGCGCGAGGCGCGCGAACAGTTCGAGCGCGCGTACCTGCTGCACCAGCTCGACGCGGCCGGCGGCAGCGTCGGCAAGCTCGCGAAGGCGGTCGGAATGGAGCGCACGCACCTCTACCGCAAGCTCAAGGACCTCGACATCGACCTGCGTGTCGGCGGGCGCGAGGCCGAGCGATGAACGCCTGCACAACGGCGCGCAGCCGCATGCTGCGACGCGGAACTTCGGTGTCGGGGCGCGGTCAGAGAGAGCAGATTCATCACACTCCCTCTGCGCCGCCTTGAAACGCGGCGCTTTTTTTTGCCTGCGGCGCATGCCGCGATGATGGAGACGGATCGATGAAACTCGATGGCAAGGTGGCGATCGTCACGGGCGCGGCCAGCGGCATCGGCAAGCGGATCGCCGAAGTGTTCGCGCGGCAGGGTGCAGCGGTCGCGATCGCCGACCTCGATCTCGAAGGCGCGCAGGCGAGCGCGCGCGAGATCTCCCACGACGGGGCGAAGGCGATCGGCGTGAAGATGGACGTGACCGACGAGCAGCAGGTCGACGCAGGTGTCGCGGCGGTGGTCGACGCGTTCGGCAAGGTCGACATCCTCGTGTCCAACGCGGGCATCCAGATCGTCAAGCCGGTCGAAGAGTTCAGCCTCGGCGAGTGGCGCAAGATGCTCGCGATCCACCTCGACGGTGCGTTCCTGACCACGCGCGCGTGCCTGCGCGACATGTACGCGCGCGGCGCCGGCGGCGCGATCATCTACATGGGTTCGGTGCATTCGCACGAGGCCTCGAAACTGAAGGCGCCGTACGTGACGGCCAAGCACGGCCTGCTCGGGCTCGCGCGCGTGGTCGCGAAGGAAGGCGGGCCGAGGGGCGTGCGTGCGAACGTGATCTGCCCCGGCTTCGTGCGCACGCCGCTGGTCGAGAAGCAGATCCCCGAACAGGCGAAGGAGTTCGGCATCAGCGAAGACGAGGTCGTGCGCACGATCATGCTCAAGGACACCGTCGACGGCGAGTTCACGACCGTCGACGACGTCGCCGACCTCGCGCTGTTCCTCGCCGCGTTCGAGACCAACGCGCTGACCGGCCAGAGCATCACGGTCAGCCACGGCTGGCACATGCAATGAGCCGGGCGCCGCGCGCTCCGGCCGCCCCGACCGATGCCGCCGCGCTCGCGCGCGCGTACGAGTGCGTCGCGCTCGTGCTGCAGGGCGGGGGCGCGCTCGGGGCATACCAGTGCGGCGTGTACGAGGCGCTGCACGAGGCGGGCATCCGTCCGGGCTGGTTCGCGGGCACCTCGATCGGCGCGATCAACGCGGCGATCCTCGCCGGCAACGCGCCCGAACACCGCGTCGACCGGCTGCGCGAATTCTGGGAAACGATCTGCGAACCCGCGGGCGTGCTCGGCTGGCCGTTCCAGGCGTTCGCCGCGGGCGCGGCGTGGCTGCCGCCGAGCCTCGGGCTCGACACCGGCCTGGCAGCGCTCAGTGCGCTCGGTGCGCTCGCCCACGGCCAGCGCGGCTTCTTCACGCCGCGTCTCGTGCCGCCGTTCGCCTACTGCGACGGCAGCCCGGCCGCGACGAGTTTCTACGACACCACGCCGCTCGAGGCGACGCTCGAGCGGCTCGTCGATTTCGACCGCATCAACGAAGGCGACACGCGCCTGTCGATCGGCGCGGTCGCGCTCGGCACCGGCAACGTGCGCTACTTCGATTCCGCGAACGAGCCGATCCGCGCCGCGCACGTGATCGCGTCGGGTGCGTTGCCGCCCGCGTTCCCCGCGATCGAGATCGACGGGGAGTCCTACTGGGACGGCGGGCTCGTGTCGAACACGCCGCTCGACCACGTGCTCGGTGCCCAGCCGCGGCGCGACGCGCTGGTGCTGCAGGTGGACCTCTGGAGCGCGCGCGGCGCGGTGCCGCGTTCGATGATGGACGTGCTCGAGCGGCAGAAGGACATCCAGTACTCGAGCCGCACGCGCTTCGGCACCGACACGGTCGCGCGCATGCAGAAGCTGCGCAACGCGATCGGTCGCCTGATCGAGCGCCTGCCGGACCAGCGCCTGCCCGACGCGCTCGCGCGCGACCTCGAACCGTGGCTGTGCGACCGAGTGTTCAACATCGTGCACCTGATCTACCAGGCCAAGCACCACGAGGAGCAGTACAAGGACTACGCGTTCGGCCCGGCCGCGATGCGCGAGCACTGGTCCGCGGGCCGCCTCGACATGACGCAGAGCCTGGCCGAGCCGCGCTTCTTCGAAATGCCCGAGCGCAGTCTCGGCGTGGTCACGCACGACATCCATCGGATCGGCCTCGATGCACCGCCGGCGGCGGCGCGTGCGCAGCGGCCGATGCAGGCGACCACGGAGGAACCATGAGCGCGACCGACCTGCTCGCGCGCCTGCGCGCGCAGGTCGGTGGTTCTCGCGACGGCGCGCTGCTCCGGTTCTCGATCGGCAATGCCCTGCTCGGCGCGGGCGATACCGTGGCGGCGGCCGAAGCATTCCGCGAAGCGATCGCGTTCGACTCGGCGTACTCGGCTGCATGGAAGCTGCTCGGCAGGGCGCTGCTCGAGGCCGGTGAGCGTGCGCAAGCCGCGTCCGCATGGCAGCATGGCGTGCAAGCGGCACAGGCGCGCGGCGACGTGCAGGCCGCGAAGGAGATGCAGGTGTTCCTGCGTCGGCTGGGGAAGACAGGGGGCACGTGATGCGGTTCTGGGTCGCGGTGGCGATCGTGTTGCTCGCATTCGGCGCGACGCGCTGGGCCGCGCAGCGCCCGGTCGTGCAGGCGGCCGGCACGCTGGTCGCGGACGAGCCGCGCCAGACGTCGCCGGCGGACGACGCGTCGTTCGAGTTCGCGGGCTTCCAGCTGACACCGCTCGCGGACTTCGAACTCGAAGCACGCGTTCTCTCGCGCGAGGACTACACGTTCGGCACCGAGAGCGAGCTCTCGCCGACCGATCTCGCGCTCGGCTGGGGTCGCATGTCCGACAGCGCGGTGATCGCGCAGCTCGAGATCGGCCAGTCCGCGCGCTTCTACCACTACCGCTGGCGCGACCAGCCCCCGATCCCGCCGCGCGAGATCGTGCGCTCGAGCGCGAACATGCACCTGATCCCGGCCGACGACACGGTCGCGCGCGACCTCGCGCGCGTGCGCGAAGGACAGGTCGTGGACCTGCGCGGGCGCCTCGTCGAAGCGCACCGCGCCGACGGCTGGCGCTGGAGGAGTTCGCTCACGCGCGAGGACAGCGGCGCCGGCGCCTGCGAACTCGTGTTCGTCGATTCGATTTCGGCACGTTGAGGCCTGCACCGGTGTGATATCCCGCGCGTCGCCGCGTATCACCCGGGCATGAACGCAGCAGGGGACACGCGGGGCATGGAAAGGCACTCAGACGCGTCCGCGCTCGGCCAACGCCAGTCGCGCTTCGCCGCGCTGCTGGAGCGGCATCGCGGCATCGTGCTCAAGGTCGCGCATACCTACTGTCGCGACACGGAAGACCGCCGCGACCTCGCGCAGGAGATCTGCGCGCAGCTCTGGAAGGCGTTCCCGAAGTGGGACGAGGCACGCCCGTTCTCGACCTGGATGTACCGCGTCGCGCTGAACTGCGCGATCTCGCATGCGCGATCCGGCGCCACGCGCGAACCGCCGTTGCCACTCGACGAGCAGCTCGTCGAGCCCGCGCATGGCCTCGATGCCGAGCGCGAGCGCGACGACGGCCTGCGCGCGCTGCATCGCGCGATCGACGGGCTCCCCGCGCTCGATCGCGCGCTGCTCCTGCTGTACCTCGACGAGCGCAGCCAGCGCGAAATCGCCGAGGTGCTCGGCATCGGTGAAAGCAACGTGGCGACCCGCATCGGGCGCCTCAAGCAACGCATCCGCGACCAATTCGGAGACTGAGGTGGACACCCGCATGGAACTCGACGACCTCAAGCACGCGTGGAAGACGCTCGACCGCCGCCTCGAGCGGCAGGACGCACTCAACCTGCAACTGCTGCGCGATGCGCGCACGGACCGCGCGCGGCGCGGCCTGCGACCGCTCGCGTGGGGACAGGGCGTGCAGATGCTGGTCGGCGCCGCTGGTGCGCTGGCGCTCGGGTCGCACTGGCCCGGACACGCGGCGAACCTGCCGGTACTGCTGTCGGCGCTGGCGCTCCACGCATATTGCGTCGGCCTGATCGTCGCCGGCGGCATCGTGCAGGGACACATCGCGCACATCGATTACGCCGCGCCGGTGGTGGCGATCCAGCAGCAGTTGCTGAGGCTTCGGCGCGCGTATCTCGTCAGCGGATGGCTCGCCGGCCTGCCATGGTGGTTCCTGTGCGCGCCCTTGCTCGTCGTGTTCAGCGATGGCGCTATCCTCGCGCGTGCACCGCGCCTGGTGCCGATCCTGCTCGCGACCGGCCTCGTCGGCCTCGCAGGCACCTGGCTGTTCCACCGCTGGATACACAGCCCTCGGCGCGCCGCGCTAGGCCGCAGGCTCGAAGACGGCGCCGCAGGCACCAGCATCCGCCGCGCCACCGCCGCCCTTGACGAGCTCTCACGTTTCGAGCGCGAGTGACGCACATGTTCGTGCACCAGAATCGCAGCGAACCACGATCGCGCTGCGCGAAAATCGGTGCTTACCTGCAGGAGCGCCGCAGGCGCGATCGACAAAACCCGGAGACCGCATCACGCGGCGGACAGGCAATATCACGTTCGCGGCTGCGCCGCTCTTGCCGGTCACCAGACCTTCACGCGCTGCTCTGGCGCGAGATACAACGCCTGGCCGGGCTGCACGTCGAACGCGGGGTACCAGCCGTCGAGGTTGCGCACGGTCAGCGCGCGGTAGCGCCCGGGCGCATGCACGTTGGTCAGGATGCTGTTGCGCAATGCCGGTTCGCGCGCCTTGCTGCGCCAGGCCTGCGCCCAGCCGAGGAAGAAGCGCTGCTCGGGCGTGAACCCCTCGAGCGCTTCGCCCGGTCGGCCCGCGCGCGAGAGTGCATAGCCGTCCCACGCGGTCGCGAGGCCCGCGACGTCGGCGATGTTCTCGCCGAGGGTCAGTTTGCCGTTGACCGCGAGGTCGGGGAACGGCTTGTACTGGTCGTACTGCGCAGCGAGCGCGGCACCCGCGGCTTCGAAGCGCTCGAGGTCTTCCTTCGTCCACCAGTTCGCGAGTCGACCGGATTCGTCGAACAGCGCGCCGCTGTTGTCGAAGCTGTGCGTGATCTCGTGCCCGATCACGCCGCCGATCGCGCCGTAGTTGACCGCGTCGTCGGCCGCCGCGTCGAAGAATGGCGGCTGCAGGATCGCGGCCGGGAAGATCAGGCGGTTCTCGAGCGGCACGTTGAGCGCATTGACGGTCTGCGGCAGCAGGAACCACTCGCCGTGGTCGACCGGCTGGCCGAGCTTGGCGAGGTTGCGGCGGTACTCGAATTGCCCGGCGCGTCCGGCATTGCCGAGCGCGTCGTCGCGACGGACCTCGAGCGCGGAGTAGTCGCGCCAGCGCTCCGGATAGCCCATGCCGATCCGCAGCGTCGCGAGCTTGGCCTTCGCGCGCGCCTTGGTTTCGGCGCTCATCCAGTCGACCGCGTCGATGCGCTTGTCGAACGCGGCGACGAGGTTCCTGACCATCTCGTCCGCGCGCGCCTTGGTCTGGGGAGAGAAATGCTTCTCGACATAGAGCTTGCCGACCGCCTCGCCGAGTGCCTCGTTGACCTCGTCGACCGCGCGCTTCCAGCGATCCTTCTGCTGCGGCGTGCCCGACAGCGCATTGCCGTGGAACGCGAAATGCGCATCGCCCCAGGCCCTGGGCAGGTAAGGCGCCGCGCGATCGAGCGCGTGGAACGCGAGCCAGTCCTTCCACGCGTCGAGCGGCTCGGAGGCGACGAGCTTCGAGAGGCCGCCGACCGCATCGGGCTGCCAGACGATGAAGTCCTGCTGCGCCGAGAGTCCGGCCGCGTCGAAGAACGCGTCCCAGGCGAGGCCGGGTGCGCGTTGCGCGAAGTCCGCGCGCTTCCACGCGTTCGCGCCTTTCTGCACGTCGTTGGTCTGCTCCTGCGTCGCATGCGCGCGTGCGATCGCCGTTTCGAGTGCGAGCACGCGCGCGGCCTTCGCCTGCGCATCGGCGATGCCGGCGAGGCCGAACAGCTGCGCCGCGTAGGCCTCGTACTTCTGGCGCAGTTCGGTGAAGCGGCCGCCTTCGAGGTAGAAGTCGCGGTCGGGCAGCCCGAGGCCACCCTGCACGAGGTACGGCGCGTAGCGGTCGGGCTGGTGCAGGTCCTGCGAAACCCACAGGCCGAACAGCCGGTCGGTGTAGTAGTCGGTCGCATTGAGCAGGTCGACATCGGCGCGCAGGCTCGCACCGAGCGTGCGCGCGAGCGCGGCGCGGTCCGCCAGCGCGGCGATCGCGTCGAGTTCGGGCTGCAGCGGCGCGAGGCCGCGCTGCTCGATCGCGGCCTCGTCCATGAACGCGGCGTAGAAGTCGCCGATGCGGCGCGCGTCGCCCTGCGCGTCGGGATTGGCCGCCGCGCCTTCGATGATCGCGCGCGTGTCCTTCTCGGCCTGCTCGACGATCATCGTGAAACTGCTGTAGCTCGAGCGGTCCGCGGGGATCTCGGTGTGGTCGAGCCAGGCGCCGTTCGCGAACTCGTAGAAATCGTCGCCCGGGCGCGCGTCGCGCCGCATGCCCGCGAGGTCGAGGCCGAAGCTCCCAAGCGCGGGCTTGGCCGCCGCGATCGCCTCGGTCGTTGCAGCGGGAGCCACCGCGGGCGCGGGCGCCTCGGCCGTGGCGGCAGGCGGCGTCGCGCGATCGCAGCCAGCGGACGCGACGGCGACGAGGGTTCCGAGCAGGACGGGACGAACGGGGCTGGGCATGGCGCGCCTCGGGTGGGAGGGAAAGCGTCGAGCCTAGGCAAATCGGGTGGCGGGCGCAAAGTACGGAAGTCACGGGCGCCACGGGCCCGCGCGTCAGGGCTTCGACGCAGATTGCGGGCATTCGCGCGAAGCGCTCGGGGCTGAAGCCGCTCCCACAAGACAGGCCGCCACTCGGCTTCTTGTGGGAGGGGCTTCAGCCCCGAGCTTTACACCGCGGCCAGCGGACGCCTTCCCCACGCCTGGACCGAATGGCGTCGAATGTCCGCTCCCGGTCCTGCGCCGACCTTTCCCGGCCCGCGCGAGCAGCGGAACATGGCGCTACCATCCAGCCGAGGAACCCGCCATGTCCGTACCCGATACTGCCCTGCTCGTGATCGACGCGCAGGAATCGTTCCGCCACCGCGACTACTGGTCGCCCCACGATGTCCCGGCGTTCATTGACCGCCTGCAGGCGCTCATCGACGGTGCGCGCGCATCGGGCATCCCGGTCGTGCAGGTGCTGCACGTGGAGGACGAAGGCGCGTTTTCGCTCGCGAGCGGGCACGTGCGCACGCTGGAGCCGCTCCGGATCGAGCCCGATGTCGTGATCCACAAGCAGCGCCACAGCGCGCTGGTCGGCTCGACATTGCCCGTCTGGCTCGCGGAGCGCGGCATCCGGCGCGTGATCGTCTCCGGCATCCGCACCGAGCAGTGCTGCGAGACCACCACGCGGCATGCCTCCGATAGCGGCTTCGAGGTCGACTACGTGTCCGAGGCCACGTTGACCTTCGCGATGACCGATGCCAACGGTCGCCGTTGGGACGCCCGCGAGATCAAGGCACGCACCGAACTCGTGCTCGCCGGGCGCTTCGCGCGCATCGCGACGGTCGAGCAGGCGCTGGCCGCGGCAACCCTCGCGCGCGCGGCATGACGATCGCGGCAACCATCCGGGTTCCGGTCTGGGTGGTGCTGCCGCCGCGCGCACTGCTGCTCGACATCGCTGGGCCGATCGAGGTGCTGCGTCGCGCGAACATCGAGCAGCAGGCGCTGCGCTTCGAGGTGCGCTACGCGGCGCCGCGGCGGCGCATAACGAGTTCGATCGGCCTCGCGGTCACCGACCTCGCCGCATTGCCCGCGACGATCGAGGACGACGCGATCGTGATGCTGACCGGCGACGTCGATCCGGTCGATTTCGGCGCGGACCCGGAGAGCGCGCAGGACGCACGCGACGAGGCCGCGATCGTCGACTGGCTGCGCACGTGCATCGGCCCGCGCCACCTGCTTGTGACGATCTGCTCGGGCGCGCTGCCGGCCGCGCGCGCGGGCCTGTTCGACGGCCACGACTGCACCACGCACCACGCGTGCTGCGCCGAACTCGCCGCCGTCGCACCGCAGGCGAACGTGCTCGACAACCGGCTCTACGTCGAGGATGGCCTGCGCTGGAGCAGCGCGGGCGTCACCGCGGGCATCGACCTCACGCTGCACCTCGTCGCCGAGCGCTGCGGCGCGGCGGTCGCGCTCGCGATCGCGCGCCATCTCGTCGTGTACCTTCGCCGCAGCGGCGCCGACCCGCAGCTGTCGCCGTGGCTCGAAGGACGCAACCACCTGCATCCGGTCGTGCATCGCGCACAGGACGCGATCGCCGCGAAACCGGCCCAGGCGTGGACGCTCGCCGATGTGGCCAGCGCCGCGGGATCGAGCCCGCGCCATCTCTCGCGCCTGTTCAACGAACATGCGCGCATGAGCCTCACCGACTACATCAACCGCTTGCGCGTCGCGCTCGCGCACGAACTGCTCGCGCACACGCGGCTCGACATGGAACGCGTGGCCGAACGCAGCGGCTTCGCGTCCTCGCGCCAGCTGCGCCGCGCATGGCGGCGCTCGCACGCGGGTGCGCCGAGCGAAGCGCGCAACGCGTAGGGCCTCGCGCGGCGCGGAATGCACGCGTTCCACCCGCATGGCGCCCAATGCGCGCCTTCACGGACGCGCCGCGGCGAGGTTCGCCGCTGCGCGACCGCGTCCCTTCCTGCGGCGTGCGTCGCCGTCGAGTTGCGGATCAGAAATCGCTGCAGCCGTAGGCCTGCATGCTCGCGCGCGAGGCATTGCGCGCCATTTCGCAGGACGACTTCAGCGCATCCTTGCCGCCCGCCGCGAGCGTCTGCGCCCACGCATCGCGCGTGCTCGCGAGCGACTGCTTGAGCATCGCCTGGGCTTCGGCCGGCACCTTCGCCGCGAGGCAGGCCTCGTATTTCGCGAGATAGTCGTCGCACTCGGCGACGCCGGTCGATGCGCTCGCGATGGCTGCGCCGGCGGCAGGCGTCGGCGTCGACGCGACGCGCCGCGAGGCGGGGGTTTCGGTGCGGTCGCAGGCGGTCAGCGCGAACGCGGCGAACAGCACGGTCATCGCAAGGATCGGGCGCATCGGTCATCTCCGGAAAATGGGGGGAAGTCGGCACGTGGGCCGGACAATCCGAACCCCGGGGCGCGGGAAAGCGAACGCGCGTCCCGGTTCCGCGCGGTCCATCGGGCGCAATCACGCCGACCGGTACTGCCTAGCCGCGAGGACCTGCGGGCGGTGCGCGTTCCCAGGACGCGACGGGTCCCGGCGCCAGCACGAACAACGAGTGGGCGGTCGGAGCGCGCGCCGCCTGCCAGCGCGCGAAACACTCGGGGCTGCGCTCGCGCAGCTTGGCGCCGAGGTGGGCCCACTCGTGCGCGAGCTGGCCGCGCGTCAGCGCGATCGGCTCGACCTCGCGCACCGTGCCATAGCGGCTGCGATCGAACGCGTAGCCGCGCGCGAGCGCCTCGCGGTACACGCCGTCGAGCCAGGCATTGATCGCGAGGCGCGGCATCGCATGCGCGCGGAAACGTTCGAGCTGCGGATGGTGCTGGTAGCCGCGCGTGCGACCCGCGAGCACCGCACGCGCGAGCAGCCCTTCGCGCCAGCCGGCGACGAGGCCCTTCGCATCGAGCCAGCACGGATGGACCGACCACAGGCGCATCGTCGCTCCTCAACCTGCCACGGGCGCCTGCGCGGCGATCACCGCCGCGCGCCCGCTCGCGATCGGCACGCCCGCGTGCTCGATGCGGAACGCGTACTGCCAGCTGCCCTCGCCGCCGAGCAGGCGCTCCGCGTGCACGTCGAGCGCGCCGGGCAGGTCGTCGACGCGCTCGACCGCGAGATCGACCGCGCGCAGCGAGACGAGGAAGCCCGGCTCGGCCCTGCCGCCGGCCTCGCGCGCGACGAGGCCGCCGTGCACCGCCATCGCCTGCGCGCCGTATTCGCACAGGTGTACCGCGCGCAGGCGCCCGTCGCTGCGCAGCGGATTCGCCGGATCACGGTGCGAGTCGCTGCGCGCATGGATCGTGCCGTCGTTCCACGCGACGACCTCGTCGAGCAGGCACATCGCGCCCTGGTGCGGGATCAGCATGGACCAATCGGATCGCGGCGGCACGCTGTGGTCGGTCACGACGCTGTCGGCTCGGGTCGTTCGGGGGAGAGGGATTGTCCCGCCTCGCACTGCCCGCGTCGACTGCGGCGTCGAACCGCAGCCGGCGCTTCAGCAGGGCGTGCCGTCCTTGCGCGTGAAACGCCAGCCCGCGGCACCGTAGACGGCGACGAGGTCGTCATCGGGATAGTCCACGACATCTTCGGGCGTGCGATCGCCGACTTCGAGGTAGACCACGGTGTCGTCGGTCGCATTGACGAGATGGTGCGCATCGCCGCTTCCGGCCTTGAAGCCCGCGCACATGCCGGGTTCGAGCACCTCGCTGCCGGCGTCCGTGACCAGGGTCGGCCGGCCCTCGAGCACGTAGACGAACTCGTCCTGCAGCGCATGCGCGTGGCGCAGCGCCGATCGCGCGCCAGGCGCGAGCGTGGTGAGGTTCACGCCGAAGCGCGTCAGGCCGAAGCGGTCGCCGAGCGCACGCTTCACGCGGCCCTCGAGCAAGGCCGCAAACTGTTCCGGATAGCTCGTGCGCGTGCGCGCCGCGACCTCCATCGCGAGGACGGCGGCGGGTGGGCGGACTTCGTTCATGGGCATGCGTTCGTCTCGGGAGGTTGCAGGACAGCAGCCATGTCGAGCGCACCGAGCCCGCCCGCGTGCGCGCGGCGGAACAGGCGAGCCGCGAGTTCGATCAGCGGCGCCTCGACGCCGGCGCCATGCGCCTGCGCGGCCGCGAGGTCGGCGATCGTCGCGACGTCGCGGATCGCGGCCTGCGCGGTGAAGTCGCCGCTGACGAGCTTGTCGAGCTTGATGCGCGACACCGCGCTCGCCATCGGCCCCGCGTCGAGAACGGACCGGAGCAGGTGCGGATCGACGCCGGCCGCATGCGCGGCCGCGAAGGCTTCGGCGAGCGCAGTCACGAGCACGATGAGGTAGTGGTTCACCGCGAGCTTGGTCCGGAGCGCGGCGGGCACCTCGCCGCAACGGACCCGCGTGCGGAAGAGCGGCGCGAGCAGCGGCGCGATGCGGTCGAGGCTCGCGGCATCGCCCGCGAGCAGGCCGACGAGCGTGCCGTCTTCGGCCTGCACGCGCGAGCCCGATACCGGCGCCTCGACGTATGCGCCGCCTTCGCGCCGCACCTCGCGGGCGAGCCCGGCGGAGTAGCCGGCCGAGGTCGTGCCGAGCATCACGAGCGTGACGCCGCGCATGCGCTCGCCGAACGCGGGCGTCCCGCGCGCGAGCACCGCGTCGACCGCGGCTTCGTCGAGCAGCATCAGCATCACCGTCGCGCACGTCGCGAACACCTCGGCGACATCGATCGCGCGCAACGCGCCGCGCGCGACGAGCGGCGCGCAGCGCTCGGGCGTGCGGTTCCAGACGGTCAGCGCGACGCCCGCATCGAGCAGGCGCGCGGCAAGCGGCGCGCCCATCGTGCCGAGGCCGACGAATCCGGTGCGACGGCCTTCGGCACGCGTCGCTCGCGCATGCTCGACCACGGTGCCTGCCTCCTCGACGGACGGTTCACGCGGCACACGACGCGGCGCCGTGCGGATGCTCACTGTGCATGCGTACGGCCGCGCTCGCGAGTGTCCGCTCCGACGTGTTGCATGCCCGATCGGACAGCGGCGTCCGCGGCCGCGTTCGGCTATCTTCACGGCGACGGCTGTCCCATGCAGGTCGCTCGACGATGACGGACTTCGACGTGCTGGTGCTCGACGGCACCAATCCAACCGGCGTATCGATGACGCGCGACATCCTCGACGCCGCGCGGTTGCTCGCACAGCGGACGGGAGGCGCGGCACCGACCGTGGCGTTCCATTCGCCGACCGGCGGCCTCGTCCATCTGCAAGGCGGACTCTCGATCGCGACGCGTGCATTGCCGCGCGTCGCCGAACGTGCACCGGTGCTGCTCGTGCCCGGCCTCTGGATCGAGCACCCGCGCGAACTGCGCGCACGCCTCGCGCGCGAGGATGCGCGCGCGGCGATCCGCTACATCGCGCGTCGCGCGGCGGCGGGCGCGACGGTCGCCGCGTCGTGCTCGGCCGTGTTCCTGTTGCAGGCGGCCGGCGTGCTGCGCGGTCGCCACGCGACGACGACCTGGTGGCTCGCGCCCGAGCTCGCGCGGCTCGAGCCCGCCGCGCAGGTCGAAGGCAACCGCATCCTCTGCGTCGACGGACCCGTGATCACCGCGGGCGCCGCGTTCGCGCAGGCCGACATCCTGCTGCACCTGCTGCGCCAGCGGTTCGGCGGCGCGATCGCAGACGGCGTGAGCCGCGTGCTGCTCCTGCACGAGCGCAGCGAATCCGCGCAGTATGTGCTTCCGTCGATGCTCGCGAGCAGCGACCCGCTCGTGACGCGGCTCACCGATCGCGTCGAGCGCGCGTTGCCCGAGGTGCCGAGCGTTGCGTTGCTCGCGCGCGAGTTATGCGTGTCCGAGCGCACGCTCGGCCGCCACGTGCGCCAGGCAACCGGCATGGCCACGCGCACGATGATCCAGAGCATCCGGCTGCATCGGGCGCGCGCGCTGCTGCAGAACAGCCGGCTCAGCGTCGACGAGGTCGCTTCCGCGGTCGGCTACGGCGATACCACCGCGCTGCGTCGCCTGATGCGCAAGCTCGTCGGCACCACGCCGGGTCGCGTGCGTGCCGCGAAGGCGATCGCACCGCCGCGGCGGCCCCCGGTCCGTCGCCCGCAGGCGCGGCGATGAGCGAGCGGATCGTGCTCGTCACGGGCGGTTCGCGCGGCATCGGCGCGGCGATCGCGCGGCTCTGCGCGCGCGACGGCTGGCGCGTCGCGGTGAACTACCGCTCCGATGTGCAGGCGGCGGACGCGGTCGTCGCCGATATCCGGCGCGACGGCGGCGAAGCGCACGCATTCCAGGCGGACCTCCGCGACGCGGCCGCGATCCCCGCACTGTTCGATGCGATCGAGCGCGACTTGGGCGTGCCGCTCGCACTCGTCAACAACGCGGGCATCACGGGCGGGCTCGGACGCTTCGTCGACCTGCGCGAGCAGGTCCTGCGCGACGTCCTCGAGCTCAATCTCGTCGCGACGATTCTCTGCAGCCAACACCTGGTCCGGCGCTGGACACGCGCAGGGACGAAGGGCCGCATCGTCAACGTGTCGTCCATCGCCGCGGCCACGGGCTCGCCGCACGAGTACGTGCATTACGCGGCCTCGAAGGCCGCGGTCGACACCTTCACGATCGGGCTCGCGCGCGAACTCGCGGGCGAGGGCATCCGCGTGAACGCAGTCTCGCCCGGCGTCACGCGCACGGACATCCATGCCGCAGGCGGCGACCCGCAGCGCGCGCAGCGGCTTGCAGCGCGCATCCCGCTCGGGCGCGCGGCCGAGGCCGGGGAAATCGCGGAAGCCGTGGCCTGGCTGCTGTCGGACAGGGCGTCCTACGCGACGGGCACGATCATGCGGGTCGCCGGAGGGTTGTAGCGCGTGCGAAGCCGATCGAGGCCGGCGCGGCGGCGCCTCCCGGCTGGGCCGTGCAGGGGAAGCGTTCGGATGGGCGCGGGAGGCATGCAATCCCGATCGATGATGCGGAATGTGCGGGACTGAAGCCCCTTCCACGACGGCACGCTTGCAGGCCCGATAGACTCGTGCTGCACGCAGACTCGGAGGCGCGATGGACATCGAAGCGGTCAGGGCGATCGCGCTCGCCTTTCCCGAGGTGACCGAGGAGCCTCACTTCGACCATGGCTCGTTCCGGGTCAAGGGCAAGATCTTCCTCACGGTGCCGCCCGACCGGCAGCATATCCACGTGATGCTCGACGAACAGCAGCGCCTGCTCACGCTCGCGACCGAACCGCGCGGCATGGAAGCGCTGCATTGGGGCAAGCAGATCCTCGGCATCCGGATCGACCTGCACCGCGCGGATCCTGCGGAGGTGATGCGCCTCGTCGAAACCGCGTGGCGGTACCGCGCGCCGAAACGGCTTGCGGCCGCATTCGACCGCGATCGCCCCGCACCTGCGTAGGGTGGCTCGCAGTGCGTAGGGTGGGTCGCAGCCGCGGAGCATCGAGCCCCACCGACGAGATTCCACGATCACGCGCGAACCTCTCATCACGCCGGTGGAACTCGCGCCTTTGGCGCTGCGTTCCACCCTACGCATCCCGAGCACCCGGTTCCCCGCAGCCGTAGGGTGGGTCGCAGCCGCGCAGCGGCGAGCCCCACCGACGCGAATCCACGATCGCGCGCGCACCGCTCATCGCGCCGGTGGAACTCGCGCCTTTGGCGCTGCGTTCCACCCTACGCATCCCGAGCACCCGGTTCCGCGCAGCCGTAGGGTGGGTCGCAGCCGCGCAGCGGCGAGCCCCACCGGCGCGAGTCCACGATCACGCGCGAACCTCTCATCACGGCGGTGGAACTCGCGCCTTTGGCGCTGCGTTCCACCCTACGCATCCCGAGCACCCGGTTCCGCGCAGCCGTAGGGTGGGTCGCAGCCGCGCAGCGGCGAGCCCGACCGGCGCGAATCCGCAACCGCACGAGAACCCTGCATTGCGACGGTGGAACTCGCGCCTTTGGCGCTGCGTTCCACCCTACGCATCGCGAGCACCCAGTTCCCCGCAGCCGTAGGGTGGGTCGCAGCCGCGCAGCAGCGAGCCCCACCGACGCGAATCCAAAATCGCACGCGAACCTCTCAGCGCGCCGGCGTCTTGCGCGCGGCGGCAGCTGCCGTCGTCGTCTCCACGAGGCCGAGCTGTTTCATGAGCCCAAGCGAATTCGCGCAGGTCCATTCCTCGGCGATGCGTCCGTCATCCAGGCGGAACAGCGTGGTTCCGGTGATCTCGACCGCGCGGCCCGTGGCCGGAAGCCCGTTGCCGGAACCGGTGTTGCTCCCGCGCGCGGTCCAGTGCACGGCGACGAGATCGTTCTCGGCCACCTGCTTCTCGACCGTGATCGCGAGGTCGGGAAACGCCTCGCGCCAGCCCTTCGCTTCGGCCATGCCGTCGGCATGGGTGAACGTGTTCCTGCCACCGTGTCCGACGAAGTCGGTCGTGTAGGGCACGTCGAAGCGGCCCTGGCTCAGGCCTTCCTCGTACACCCGGCGGGTGATCGCCTTGTTGAGTTCGAGCGAGTCGGTGCGGACGCCGTCGGACGCGTTCGCGCCGCACGGCACCACGCCCGCGAGCGCCGCGAGTGCGGCGACCGCGGACAGCAGGAGGTTGCAGGTTTTCATGACGATCTCCATCACGCGCAAGTGCGTGGCCGGATCATCGATGCGCTGCCCCGATGTCCGCGCGGGTTTTGTGACGGGCGGACGCCAGGGTGGGACGGGTCGGTGCTGCGCAGTGACGGACGGTATCCGCGGTGCGCGATCGCGCAGGGGGTGCGCCCCCATGCGGAACCCTGCCCCTGTAGGAGCCCACCCTGTGGGCGATCCGCAGCGCAATCGGTCGCGCGCGGAGGAGCATGAGTGCCCGCTTCCGTCACTCCGGGACACCCCCACGAGCAAGCGCAGCGAGCGTCAGCGAAAAAGCGTATCGAGCGCCGCGCGGTAGCGCCGGCTGCCATTCACCTGCGCACCGGTGTCGAGCAGCACGACGAAGTCGCCATTGAACAGCGGCTGCACTTCGCGGATGCGCGCGATGCTCACGATCGCCGCGCGCGAGATGCGGATGAAGCGCTGCGGGTCGAGCCGCGCCTCGAGGCTTGCCATCGTCTCGCGCAGCAGGTGGCGATCCTTCCCCGCATGCACCTCGACGTAGTTGCCGGCGGCGATCATGCGATCGACCTCGTCGATGTCCAGCAGGCGCACGCGACCGTCGGAACGAATCGCGAGTCGCGTCGGCCAAGGTCGCAGCGATCCGCGGTCGATCGATCGCAGCACCTCGGTCACGCGGCGCGCGAAGTCCGCGTCCGGCGCGGCGAGCCGCGCGCGGACACGCTGCAGCGCGCGGCGCAGGCGCTCCGGGTCGATCGGTTTGAGAACGTAGTCGACCGCCTGCGCATCGAACGCACGCAGCGCATGCTGGTCGAACGCGGTCACGAACACGACGGCCGGCATGCGCTCGGCGCCGACGGTTTCGACGACCGCGAACCCGTCGAGCTCGGGCATCTGCACATCGAGGAACACGAGGTCGGGCGAGAGTGCGCCGATCGCCGCGACTGCCGATGCGCCATCGCCGCACTCGCCGACGACCTCGATGTCGGGCTCCTGCCGCAGCAAGCGCAGCAGTCCGCGGCGGGCGATGGGTTCGTCGTCGACGATCAGCGCACGGATCGTCATGGACCGGTGCGCCAGGGCAGCTCGATCTCGGCGATCACGCCGTCGTGATCGAGGTTGCGCACGTCGAAGCGTTGTCGGTCTGCGTACAGCAGGCGCAGCCGCGCGCGCGTGTTCGCGAGTCCGACGCGCTCGGCCATCGCTGCGGGCAGGCCGCGCCCGTCATCGACGACGCACAAGCGCAGCGAGTCGCCATGACGCTCCGCCGCGACCTCGACCCGCCCGGGCCCCGCGCGCGTCGAGATGCCATGGCGGATCGCGTTCTCGACGAGCGGATGCAGGATCAGGTTCGGTACCCGCGCCTGCAGGCAATCGTCGGGGACAACGATCCGGTAGCCGAAGCGCTCGCCGAGCCGCGCCTGCTCGATCTCGAGGTAGCGCTCGAGGAAACCGATCTCCTCGCCGAGCGTGACCTCGTGCGCCTCGCTGCCGTCGAGCGAACGACGCAGCAGCGCGCTGAGCTGCAGCAGGATCCGGTCCGCCGCATCCGCGTCCTCGTGCATCAGCACCGAGACCATGTTGAGCGCGTTGAACAGGAAGTGCGGCTGCAATTGCATGCGCAGCGTCTGCAGGCGCGCATCCGCGAGCTGCGCCTCGAGGCGGAGCTGCCTGCGGTCCTTCTCCCGCGCGCTGCGCGCGAGTCGCTCCAGGTGCGCCGCGACGATGATCAGCCAGTAGACCGGCAGGTTCAGCAGGAAGGTCGTGCCGAGCAGGCGGCTGAAGGTGCCGAGCCAGGTCGGCTCGACCTGGGTCGCGCCGATCAGCGGCGCCGCGACCGCGAACAGCGCGAGGTTGACGAGGGCGTAGCCGACCGAGGCGAGGCCATGCACCGCGAGCGAGCGCAGTCGATGCGGTCGCTGCAGCGGGAAGCGTGCCTCGAGCCGCAGCGCGAGCGGCGTGAGCGCGGCCCATACCGCGGCCCAGACCAGCCAGATCGCACTCGCGCGCGCCCAGATGACCGGTTCGCCACGCACCTGCGCGGCCACCCAGGCTTGCGCCGCGAGCAGCATCGCGACGAGCGCCCACGCGCCGACGACGACCATCACGCGGCGGGTGCTGGCAGGCGCGTCCCCGGTCGCCGATCGCGCCGCTGCTTCAACATTTCCAGCCAGGTGATCCACGCGTCGGACGGCCTCTCGATGCCGACACCGCCGGCGGCGGCAGCATAGCGTCGGAAGCGCCGCCTCGCGTGCGTGCGGGCGCTGCGGAACGTCGCGGAGCCACTCGATGCCGTTCGGGATGGTCCGCGGGGCGCGAATCCGCGCGACAATCGCGGGTTGCGCCCGAACCCATCGAGGATGCCGATGAAGCATGCGTTCCGCTACAAGGCCTGGGCCAATGCCGAGATCCTCGATGCGATCGCGACGATCGACGCCGCTCGCTTTCCGGAGCAGTGGACGCTCGCCGTGCGCCTCATGAACCATACGCAAGTCGTCGATCGCATCTTCGCGGCGCATCTGGTCGGCGCGGCGCACGGGTTCACGGCGACGAATACGCCAGAGACCCCCGGCCTCGACGAATTGCGCGCGAGCATCGCGACGATCGATGACTGGTACCAGGCGTATGTCGCCCGGACAGCGCATGGCGAGCTGGGCGAGTCGATCACGTTCACGTTCACCGATGGTGATCGCGGCTGCATGACGCGCGAAGAGATGCTGTTCCACGTGCTCGCGCACGGCACCTACCACCGCGGGAATGTCGGCATGGTCCTGACCGCATGCGGCATCGAACGCCCGAAAGACACGTTCACGCGCTTTCTGCATTCGGCCGAGCCCAAACGCCGCAACGCGCCGTAGGGGCAACGAATCCGGCACGGCAGCGTGGTTCGGATGGCGCATCCGATCGCACTCCGCTGCGGGCCACGCGCATCGGCGAGCTGCCGTGGCAGGAAGCGTCCGACCCGGTTCCCGCCGTGTCCCGCGCGACCGGTACACTGGTATGCATAACCCGAGGATCGACTCGCATGCCACTGCCCACCTTGCCTACGGCGCCTTCCGACTTCGACTTCGTGCTCGGCGACTGGAGCGTCAAGCATCGTCGTCTCAAGGAACGGCTCGCCGATTCCGACGAATGGATCGAGTTTGACGGGGAGATGTCCACGCGGAGTGTCCTCGGCGGATTCGGCAACATCGAAGACAATCTGCTGAAGTTCCCCGAAGGGGAATTTCGCGCAGTCGCGTTGCGTTCCTACGATGCCGCCCACCGCACGTGGTCGATCTGGTGGCTCGACGGCCGCTTTCCCGGACGGATCGATGTGCCGGTCGTCGGTTCGTTCGCGGAGGGCGTCGGCACGTTCTACGCCGAGGACACGTTCCAGGGCAAACCGATCAGGATCCGGTTCCTGTGGTCGAAGTGCAGCGCGGACCAGCTCAGGTGGGAGCAGGCGTTCTCCCCCGACGCGGGCGCGACATGGGAAACCAACTGGACGATGGATTTCTTCCGCAAGGCGTGATCTGGCGGTTTCGCGCGTTGGGTCGCCCTTGTTCACGCGCTCTTGCGCGGCCTCTTTCGCAGGCGACGGCAATGGTGAAAGTCACCTTCATCAAGGGCAGCGGCAAGTACGACCGCATGGTCATCGATCGCGGCGACGCGACCGAGAGCATCGAGTGCCCGAAGCAGCGCATCATCCCGCACGACATGGTGCATTACGCGGTCGAAAGCATCCTGCACAAGCGCGGCTTCCTCGGTCGCGTGCGCGACGGCGAAGCGGCGGACTTCCGCATGGCGGCCGAGTCCGAAAGCGACGGCGTCGAACGCCTCGTCGAAGTGTTCCAGGGCGACGCCTGGTCCGGCGGAGCGAGTCCTTCCGAGGACATGATCGAGCTGTACCAGGTCACGTGCCGTGCGCGCGCGTGCGCGCCGCTCCCGGTCTTGCCTGATGACATCCTCGCGGTGCGGTCGCGCATCGAGGAGCTCGATGCGGAGTGGCAGGCGTTAGTTGTGGGGCAGGCGATGACGCTGGAATTGTGAAGGAAGCCCGTCGCGGTGTGTAAGCGGCTCGCATGCTGCCTTCGTGCAGGGGTATCTTCGTAACCGCCCCCGTCCCCATTATTCGTCTTAACCACCTCCTGATCTTGGCCCCGCTTTTCGGACACCCGTCTAAGCAGCGTTGGCCTGCTCGAACTGCTCCGGACTGAGATAGCCCAGCGTCGAGTGAAGCCGATTTCGATTGTAGTCCAGCTCGATGTACTCGAACACGTGCGCACGCGCCTGATCGCGCGTAGCGAAGCGTTCGCCGTGGATCGCCTCGACCTTGAGGCTGTGGTTCCAGCTCTCCATTGCCGCGTTGTCGTAGCAGTTGCCCTTCGCGCTCATGCTGGCGATCAGGCCGTGCTGATCGAGCAGGGCGCGATGCTCGTGCGAGCAGTACTGGCTGCCGCGGTCGGTGTGCATGATCACGCCGCGCGGCATCCTGCGGTTGAACAACGCCATCCGCAGCGCGTCGCACACCAGCGAGGCCGGCATGCGATCGCCCATCGACCAGCCCACGACCCGGCGCGAGTACAGGTCCAGCACCACCGCCAGGTACAGCCAACCTTCATCGGTTCCGATGAACGTGATGTCGCCCACCCACACCTGGTTGGGTCGCTTGGCCGTGAAGTCCTGCTGCAACAGGTTCTCCGCCACCGGCAGCGTGTGGTTCGAGTTCGTCGTTGCCTTGTACTTCCTCGCCGCGTTCGCGCGCAGGCCCTGACGGCGCAGGCTTTGAGCCACCTGGCGCCGGCCACGCTTGAGATGGTGCGACAGCCGAGGCGCGCCTGCGCGGCCTTTGCGAGCCGTGAACTCGGCCTTCACCTGCGCATCCAGCTCGGCTCGCGCCTGCACCTGCTTCGACACGCCCCGCTTGCGCCAGTCGTAGTACCCGCTCGCCGACACCGACAGCACCCGGCACATCAACCGCACCGCGAACTCGCCTTCGTGGTTCTTCATCGTCGCGTACTTCACTTCGGCTGCTTCGCGAAGTACGCCGCCGCCTTTTTTAGAAAGGCGTTCTCCTCTTCCACCCGCGCCAGCTCACGCCGCAGCCGCGCCAGCTCCGACTGCTGCAGCCGCTGCGCCTCGTCGTTCTGCCCTTGCTGCTGGGCCTTCGATCGCCACGCATACAGCTGGGCCGGCTCCAAGCCCAGTTCCCGTGCCACCGCCGGCACTCCGTCGGCCACCGCCCGCAACAGGGCCTGCTGCTTGAACTCCGTACTGAAGCGCGCCCGCCGTACCTTTGGCCCTGTCTTCTTCGTTGCCATTGCGTCCACCTCGGTTTGCGATATTGAATCGCTTATCCGGGTGTCCGTGAAGCGGGGGCAGGATCATCCGTCCCCGTTATTGGCACCTCTTGCCAGATGACGATTCACACGGTCACTTGCGAAGGGAGTCCATACATGAATTGTTAGACAGTAGCCCTGGCCCGCCAAGCAATGATCTGCTCTTTGAGCGGCTGAAGTCTCATGTACGCCCGCCTTGCAAGATCAATCTCATAAGCCAAGCTTTTCCGGATCTCGGCGTGGATATGGATCGCGTTGCGCGCCTCATAGAACTCAACAAGCTCTGTGGCTAGCCACTCCTCTATTATTCCAAGGGCCTTTGCGCACTCCGCTTTCTTGTCGAACCGAACCTTTGTCTCTTCGGTCTTTCCCACTGCTTCAAACATTGGAATGATTCGTTTCCCATCATGCTCTAGGTGCTTGGCAAGTACCGCCATGCTTTCGGCAGGAATGGATATCTGTTTCTTTGTCGGGAACTCTGTTAGGGAGATGACTCTAGGATCTGCGGCAAGGTCAACGAACAGCAAATGGTGGATAACCGCTTCATAGATTGAGGCATAGCAAAGCACTTGAAGCCTAACCTGAGCGCGCTGAAGCCAGCCTTCAGCGCCCATCCCCTCGAAGTACTTGTACGTGTGCCGGGTAGAGATGAACTCCTCACCGAGCCTCCGTGCAAGTTCCTTGTCAGAGAGAAAGTCGAAGTAGGATAGGTGCCAAGCCTCATCTCCAAGATGGGCATTGATATAGTTATAAACCTTGTCCTTGGTGTCCGGATCAAACGCCACGTACCGCCCCCCCCCCTGCTGTCTAACTAGGCTGTAGCGAAACTAGCTCCATCTTGCTCGCATGCAGCGAAGCGATTAAGGGGAGTCGGCGATGGCACGATACAAAACGATGGACGTGAGCCCGCGACTGTTGCCGGTGTGACCTGCCCCGAATTCTAGGGCCACCGACTATTTCGTAGAGTCCCGGGTTGCGAGCTTATCGCTCGTGGGTTGGGTTGCAATGAGTCCATCCGCTCGAATGGTTGCTGCAAACTCGGCCGGCGTACGGCCCTGCAGCGAGCGGTGTGGTCGAACCTCGTTATAGTCACGCCGCCATTCGGCGATCAAGTGTGGCTTCGCTGTGGCGGATTCCATCCTGGCCCGAGCGCCTGCCGCTCACTCCAAGGCCGTATACACGACTGCAGCCGCACCGCTTGCCACATGACGATTCACACTGTCACTTGCGAAGGGAGTCCATACACGAATTGTTAGCTTTCTGGCGACTCACCCAGCACGACAAAGACGCTTTTGGCGGTGTCATAAAGAATGAGTAACGAGTAAGCAAAACACGCAATCAGGAGGATTTGGAGCAGGTCGGTGGGAACGTTCAGCCGGATGGCTTTCGCTTCGTTGAGGGAGAGTAGAGTAAGTGCTGCTACGATAAGTGCAACCTGCTCTTTGATAGACAAGAGCATCTCGCTGCGCGCTCTAGCAAATGCTGCCATCGGAACGCCGGAGTCGACTAGATCGCGGAGCTTGGTTAAAACCACGCCTAGAGTCGCGGTGTTGATCGCCAGCAGGCCGATTTGAATATTTACGAGGTTGGCCTTGAGGAAATCGAAGATGTAGTTGGAGCCAATCGCGCTCAGCCCGAAATAGGCGAGACACGCTATGCCCACGGAAATCAGCGCGTTCCGCAGCACACCTTTCATTTCAGTAACCCTCGAAGGATGCCAGCGACCTGAGCGGTGGGGCCGGTCAGCTGAAGATCATCCATCTCCGTCTCACGGACTGCGCTGGAAGTATGAATGCGCTTGCGAAGCCCGCGGATCTTTACCGAGATGTCGCCACCACCCTCACTCGCGTAGTCGACGAGCCCCTTTACCTGTGGGTCGTTCGGCTCGATGTTCAGCGCCGAGTCCGGGTCTGACCGGAGCTGAACGTTGCTCTGTGAGGCGTTCGTGTCCTTGGCAAGAGTCTTAAACTCTTCTGCCAAGGTGTTAGAGATGTTCGCCATGTTTGGCGTAACAAGCTCGAACTCAATCCATGTCACCCTGCCCTTGTACTGCTTGATCAGCCCCCAGAAGTTTTCACGGCTAAACAGGCTTTCGATGTGAAGCCTGAGGCCTGCTCGCTCTAGCATGGCCCGAGTTGCAGATTGGATAAGGCGGACCACCGTATTCGTGGAAGTGAAAGCGATGGGCTTGTCTTGAACTGCCAGGAGCTGCTCGTCGGGGCGGTTCAGTACGATTGCCGTGACATGCGGCCAGTTCTCGATATGTTCGAGCTGAAATTCTGGCGTTTCGCGGATGAGTGCCCGCCGCGGAGCAATGCGCAGGACAAAAGCATCGCTTTCGGGTCCTTCCACCTGCACGGCAAGCTGCACGCCTCGATGCGTATGGCGTGCCACAAAGGGAATCGCCTGAGCAAAGATGTCGTTCTTCCGCTCGATAAGCTGCGCGGTGGTCAAGCCTTCATACAAGTCAGCGGTATGCCGATCAATGGGCAGGAGCTGATACCTGTAAAGCTTGAATGTAGTGGTCGAGCGCACTGATCTTTCCCCAGAAAGCTAACGCTGCGTAAGCGGTCGCTGGCCGACTGCACATCAGGAAGCATCAGAGCCTCTCCAGCGGTCCGCTTGAATGATTGAATGGACTCCCCCGTGTCGCCACACGGCTTCGATGAGCCAGACTGAAGGGCTTAGCCTTCAGGACACGGGATCACGAGAGGAATCCGCCATGCATGCTACGCCCAATTCCGCCAATGTCACCACCGTTGCCGTCGACATTGCCAACGACGTGTTCGAGCTCGCGTTCGCCGATGCTGATGCGCGCATCTTCGGATTAAAGGGGACGGAGGTGATTGACTTGGCGTCCCATCACGCCGCGACCTCGATCATGCCGTCCAGCCGGCTGTAGCTATGCTCCATGCCATCGGTCATGCCGGTCGCCATCGCCCCATCACGCGCTTCCTTCGACGCGAACATGAGGTTGCAGACCAGCGTCGTGACGCCGTCCTGCTCGCTGAGGTCGAGTGACACGATGCAGGGGTCGCCGACAGGCATGTCGAAATCGGCATTGCCCGCGTCGTAGTACTGCGCGTGGACGATCCTCCATGGGGCGTCGACTTCGCTGAAGGTGCCGAAGAAGCCGAACTCGGTGCCGTCGGCGCGGTGCTTCCACTTCCACCGGTACTTTCCGCCCGCGCGGACATCCATCTCGCACACGGGCATGTCCCAGTCATCGTAGCCCTGCCACTTCCGCACGAGGTCGGGCCGGGTGTGGGCATCCCACACGAGTTTGCGCGGGGCGTTGAACGAGCGCGTGACGCGGACTTCGCGATCGCTCGGCAGCGTGACGTCGGCGGGCTTGGGCATGGACTTCTCCTCCAGGTTCATCGTGGGCGCTCGTCGCGGTGGACGAGCAAGCGGTCGGCGCGTCGGAATGCGCGCTATGTCCTGGTGCGTTTTCGCCGGGTCGGCTTGGCTTGCATCTGTTCGAGCAGCGCGTCGAGGCGCTGGTAGTTCTGTTCGAAGACCTTTCGGTAGCGTTCGATCCAGTCCACGGCTTCCGCGAGGCGCTTGGGTTCCAGCTTGCGCGGACGGCGCTGCGCGTCGATGTCGACCGAGATGAGTCCCGCGCGTTCGAGCACCTTGAGGTGCTTGGAGATGGCCGGCTGGCTGATCGCGAACGGCTCGGCGAGTTCGGTGACCGTGGCCTCGCCGGACGCGAGCCGGGCGAGGATCGCGCGCCGGGTCGGGTCGGCGAGGGCGGCGAAGGTGAGGTCGAGGCGTTCGGAGGATTGCATAACCATCCATTTGCATAACTAGATGGCAATATACGATCACCGGTCGGGCCGGTCAAGGTCATGGGGTGTCTTCCAGGCTGGAGCTGGCGAACGCAGCGGTCAGGCATCGGAATCGCTTGCGATGCTTCGGGCTGTCGCGCACAGGGTGCGCTCCTACCGCGCGATGTGGCATGCGATGCGTCACGGAGCCGATCGCGCCACGCTTCCCGTCGCCGGCCAGTGGGACGGCCCTGCTACGCTTGCCCCATGGCCACGTCGCATTACCGGTTCGGCCCGTTCCTGCTCGATCCACAGGCGCGCGAGCTGCAGCGGGACGGGCAACGCATCGACCTTCCGCTCAGCACGATCGACTGCCTGATCCACCTGGTCCGCCATCGCGACCGGCCGGTCGGGCGCGACGAGCTCGCGGCGACGGTGTGGGATCGCGCCGATGTCAGCGATGTGTCGTTGAGCCACGCGATCATGCGACTGCGCAAGGTGCTCGGCGACGACGGCAATGCGCAGCGCACGATCCGCACGGTGCCGCGCCTCGGCTATCGCTGGGTGATGGAGGTGACCGAAGAGGTCGAAGCGCGCGCGGAGCCTGCGCCGGCCGAGTCCGCGATGCCGACCTCGGCCGATCCGGTCGTTGCGGCGCGCGAGGCCGCAGATGAAGCAGCCTCACCCGCGAGGCCATCGCGCGCGGGGCTTGCCTTCGCATTCGCCGCGCTCGTCGTCGCCCTCTTCGCAGCGGGCGCATGGTGGGTGCTGCGCCCCGCATCGCAACCGTCCACGCCCATGACGGCAACGTCGGCGATCGTGCTGCCTGCGCAGGTCGACGCGGGCCCCGCATGGGACTGGCTGCGCTTCGGCCTCATGGATCTGGTGGCGACGCAACTGCGACGCGGCGAGGTCGCGACCACGCCGAGCGAAACCGTGGTCGCGCTGGTCGCGTCGCTCGGCGACGCCGCGGGCGACTCGCCGGTGATCGCCGCGGCCGCGCTGCGCGTGCAGCCCTCGGCGAATTTCGCGCACGAACGCTGGACCGTGCGGCTGCGCGCGCAGGCCGACGGCCGCAGGCTCGACGTCGAAGGCCGCGCAGCGGATCCGATCCTCGCGGCGCGCGCCGCGGCCGACAACCTCCTGATCAAGCTCGGCCACGTGCCGCCGAGCGATGATCCCGGTGACGTGGCACTCGCACGCACGACGCTGCGACAACGCATCACGGCGGCCGTGCTCGGTGGCCAGGTCGAAATCGCGCGCGAACTCATCCGCAACGCCGCGCCGGCCTTGCAGGCCGATCCCGAGATCGCGCTGAGCCGCGCGACGGTCGAGTTCTTCGCGGGCGCGTACGAAGCCAGCCGCGAACAGATCGAGGCCCTGCTCGAACGACTGCCCGAGGCGACGCACGCGGGCCTGCGCGCGCGTGCGTTCGACACGCTCGGCGCGATCGCGCTGCGCCAGGGCCGCATCGACGAATCGGCGCATGCGTATGCCGAAGCCGCGCGCCTCGCCGAAGCGGCCGACGCGACGCATACGTTGGCCAAGGCCTGGCTCGGGCTCGGCGGCGTCGCGAGCCAGCGCCTGCAGCTCGAACAGGCGGCCGATGCCTACGGACGCGCGCGTACCTTGCTCGAAGGCGAAGGCGACGCGTTCGGGGTCGCCGCAGTCGACCTCAACCTCGGCATGAACGCGCTGCAGCGCGGCCAACCCGATGCGGCCTTGCCGATGCTGCGCGATGCGGAGCAGCGCTTCCGCGCCCTCGGTGCGGAGGACGCGCTCGGCACGACGCTCGTCGCCGAAGTCGACGCCGAGCGCGCGCTGCTCGAACACGCAGCCGCGCTCGCGACCAGCGAACGCTTCGCCGCGCTCGAGGCGCGCGGCGCGAACGAGCGGCAGCGCTGGGAACTCAGCCTGTCGCGCGCGGGCGCGCTCGCGGGCGCGGGCCGGCTTTCCGAGGCCGACGCGCTGCTCGCACGCATCGCCGACGCGAGTGATCCGCGCGAAGACGCGATCGTGCGCGCACAGGCGAATGTCGTCGCCGCGGCGATCGCGCTCTGGCGCGACGACGCGGCGAAGGCGGCCGAGCTCGCGGCGTCCGCGATGCAGCCGGGCCTCGAGGCGCGCAACCGCGCCGACTACCTCGCAGCATGGGTGCTGCGCGCGACGGCGCTGCAGCGCGCGGGCGAGATGGCGCGCGCGCGTGACGAAGTCGAGCGCCTGGGGGACTGGATCGCGTCCGGTCCCGCGGGGTTCGGCCGCAGCGAGCTGCTGCTGGCGCAAGCGGGACAGGCCGCCGCCGAAGGTGACGCGCCGCTCGCGTTGCAGCGGTACGCACTCGCGCTCGATGCCGCGACCGCGCGCGGCGTGGCCGAGGACATCGTCGCGGTCGCGCTGCCGTACGTGCGCGCCCTGATCGCCGCGCAGCGCATCGACGACGCGGCCGCGGTCAACGGCCGCATCGCGCGCTGGGCCGACCACGACCTGCGCGCGGCGTGGAGCCAGGCGCTGGTGTACTCGGCACGGGAGCAGCCGGCTCCCGCCGCGAAGGCGCTCGAGCGCGCGCTGGCGCTCGCGGGCGAACGCAGCCTCTCCGACGTGATCACCACCGCACATTGAAGTCCGCGCAAGCGGCAACCACCGTGCGTTACACCGGCGCTACAAGGTTTCTACATGCAGGCGCGGCGTGGATCGGCGACGGTCGCGCTTCCCTGCGCCCCGTTTTCGAGGTCACCGATGAACTGCTCCCGCCCTGTCGCTTCCGCGCTCCGTCCGCTGGCCCTGGCCCTCGTCCTCGCGGGTACCTCCGCGGTGGCCGGCGAGCCGCTGTACCACCTGACCGTACTCGAGGTGCCCGGCGCGACCGCGGTCACGGCCAAGGACATCAACGACGCGGGCCAGATCGTCGGTACGTGGTCGGACGAGAATTTCGTGCGGCATGCGGTGTTGTGGGACGGCGATGGCTGGCATGACCTCGCGTTGCCGCCCGGCGAGGAGGTCAACGGCATCGCGCATGCGATCAATGGCAGCGGCCAGATCGTCGGCACTTCCGACGACTACATGAACCCGACCGCGGGACTGCTCTGGGACGCGGCGACACCGGGTGAATATACGGTCATCGGCGCAGACGCAGGCACGCACGTGAACCCGGCCGACATCAATGATGCAGGCATCGTGGTCGGCGGCTTCGGCGCGCCGAGCCGCGCGTTCGCATGGACGCTCGAGGCCGGTTTCGTCGACTACGGCTTGCAGGACCCGACGATGGAAGACCAGCAGGCGCGCTGGAGCGCCATCAATGCGTCGGGCCGCATCATCGGGCGCTGGAACCAGCATGTCTCGAACATCCATGCGACGGTCGGCCAGTTCGGCACGCCGACCGTGCTCGCGATGGGCGCGATGACCGAGGAGTATCCGACGAACGCGGTCGGCATCGACTCCGCGGGCATCGCGGTCGGCCTCGGCCTCGCAGCCGAAACGCCGGCACTGGTACCAGTGGTGTTCGCGCTCGACGGCAGCTACACCGAGATCCCGGGCGCCGCGCTCGACCAGGGCAACGGCAGCGCGATCGCGATCAACGATGCGGGCGTGATCGCCGGTGTCGCGGGCATCGGCACCGCGAACGGCCCGGTGCCCGGACTCAAGGCCTGGGTGCATCGCGACGGCGTCACGCATGATCTCTACGAAGTCGTCGACGACACCGCGGTGTTCGCGAGCTTCTCGAGCGCGAACGCGATCAACGCCGACGGCGTGATCGTCGGCACCGGGCGCACGGCGGATGGTTCGATGATGAGTTTCATGCTCACGCCGATCCGCGCGGATGCGGTGTTCGCGGACGGGTTCGAGCCGTGAGGCGGTGATCGCGTCGCGCGCCTCGGTGCGCGGCCTCGCCGACCGCGCGGCGCACGCCGCTATGCGGAGGGGTCCGGGCGCGCTGACCGCGCCATCAGGATCGACAGGCAGAAGTGGAAGCCGACGCCGAGCGCGACCGTGAGGCCGATCGCGCGCAGCACCGGCATCGACGACAGCGCCTGCAGGCCGAACACGAGCAGCGCCGAGAGCACGCAGACGAGGGTCGCGTGCAGCGTGCGGCGGCCTTCGGCTTCGTCGGCGACCGGACGTTCGAAGAACAGCGCGTAGTGCAGGCCGAGGCCGGCCGCGAGGGTGAGCGCGACGAGGTGGAACAGCGACAGCGGGATGCCCGCGGCGCGTTCGACCACGAGCACGAGCAGGGTCGCGAGCGACATCGGCGCGAGCACGTGCCAGGCACGGCGTGCGCTGCGCAATGCGACGACGACGGTCAGCGCGAGCAGTCCGAGTGCGACGCCGAGGGCTTTCAGGATGCGCCCGCGGTAATCGACGACGAGCGATTCGGAGGCGCCCTTGAGGTCGAGCAGGCGGGCCGCGCCGTTCGTCTGCGCGGTGAACGCCTCGAGCGCAGCCGCGTCGTGCACGCCCGACAGCGTCGCGAGGCCGAGCCATGCATCGCCATCGGTTTCGCGCACGAGCATCGCATCGAGGCGCGCGCCGAGCGGCGTCTTCGCGAACGCCGCGGGCGTCAGCTGTTCGAGCGTGCGCGCGGCGTCGACATCGTCGAGGAACGGCTCGAACAGGCCGCCGCGGAACGGCAGGTTCGCGCCGGCTTCGGCCAGCGCGCGCTCGAGGTCCGCGCGTGATGGCAACTTCACCTGGCGCGCACGCTGGGTCGCGAGGCTCGGCAGGTAGCGGCTCGGCAGTTCGACCGCGTCGAGTGCGCCGCTCGCGACGAGTCCGGCGAGGCGCGGCTCCAGCGATTCGGACAGCGCGAGCACGCCGTCGGCGCTGTCCGCGCGCAGCACGAGCAGGTAGCGCACGTCGGGCGCGCCGAGTTCGCCGCGCAGCTTCGCATCCTGGAGCAGCAGGTCGCGCGGCACCGGCGTCAGCGCCGAGAGGTCGTCCTGCCACATCGGGCCCGGCACGCGCCAGAGCACGACGAGGCCGAGCACCAGCAACAACCACGGCAGCCAGCGCGGGCGCGGCACGCGATCGATGAAGCGCGCGGCCGCGGCGAGTCCCGGCGTGTCCGCGACATCGCGGAAGCGCGCGGGCAGCACGCGCGGCAGCAGGTAGCGCGTGGTCAGGCCCGCGCCGAGCAGGCCCGCGATCGTGAACACCGCGAGCTGCTGCAGGCCGGTCACGCCCGACGCGAAGAACGCGAGGTACGCGATCGCGGCCGATACGATCGCGGTCGCGAGCAGCGGCCACAGCGCGCGCACGCTCGCGAGCGCGTCTTCGCCCGCGCGGCGGTGGCTCAGCACGCGGATCGGGTATTCCTGCGCGACGCCGAGCAGCGTGAAGCCGAACGCGAGCGTGATGCCGTGCGCGCTGCCGAAGCCGAGCGCGAGCGCGGCAGCACCCGCGAGGCCGCCGCTGATGACCGGCAGGCCCGCGAGCAGCAGCGAGGCGATGCTTCGATACGCGAGCAGCAACAGCAGCACGAAGCCGATCGTGCTCACGAGCCCGATGCGATCGGCTTCGGCGCGCGTCTTCTCGTTGATGAGCACGCTGAACCAGCCCGGTCCGCTCAACGTGAGACGTGCGTCGCTCGCGCCGGGCAGCGTCGCGAACGCGGCGCGCAGCGCGTCGATCGCGGCGCCCTGCACCGCGGGATCGAACCCCGCACCGCGCGTCTGCGCGAGCAGCAGGGCCGCGCCATCGGAGGAAAACCAGACGCCGTCGCGCAGGGCGGGCGCCTTCGGCGGCGACCAGCGTTCCGCGAGCACGAGGGTTTCGAGCGTCGGGTCGCGCGGCAGCAGTGGCTTCAGCAGGTCGGCCGCAGGCGAGGCGAGGTCGGCGACGCGTTGCTGCAGTTGATCGGACAGGTACGCCGCATCGAGTGGCTGGTGGTCGAGTGTCGGCGACAGCAGCCAGCGATACGGCAGCCAGTCCGGATCGAGCGAGGACGGATCGAACGCGCCGTTGATGACCTGCTCGAACGCGGGTTCGTCGGCGAGCGCGGCCGCAAGGCCGCGGCTGAGCTCGGCCAGCGTCGCCTCCGGCGCGCCATCGATCGCGAGCAGCAGCAAGCGCGATCCAGGGCCTTCGCCGATCTGTTCCATCAGGAGCTTCTGGTCCGGCGTCGACGGCGGCGGCATGAAGCTGCGCAGGTCCGTGCCGATGCGCAGCGTGCCGAACACGTAGGCCGCGAGCGCGCCGAGCGCGAGCAGCCAGAGCGCGAGCACGGTCCAGCGGGTGCGCGATGCGGTCATGCAGTCGCGCGCCCGTGACGCGAATCAGGAATCAAGGCGTCCCCCTTCCGGCCTGCGGGCATCTTCGCCCGCCGCGCGGGAGAAGGGAAACGTGCGACTCACTTCGCCGCGTCGCCGCGGCACAGCGCATCGATCTGCGGCGCCGACGGGCGGTTCGGGATCTTCGCCTCGGCCAGTGATTCCACCAGCAGCACCGCGAGATCGCCGTCGGCCTGGCGCGTGCGGAAGCAGCGCGCGGCGCCGTCGGCGCCCTCGACTTCGATCGCGCGGATGCGCAGCGCGAGACGGCGATCGCGCGGCTTCAAGACGAGCCGCCAGGCCGCGTCGTCGCCGCTCGCATCGAGCGTGAAGTCGCGTTCGAGCGCGGCCGCATCGCCACTGAGCAGCGCCGCGAACCCGCGCAGGAAACCTTCGAGCTCGGGCGCCTGGCCGAGCGAGAAGCTGCGGACCGCCCCCTCGCCGCGCTGCACCTTCGCCTGGCCATCGGCGACGTTGAGCTGCTCGCGGTACGGCGCGTCGACGCGCTTGCCGAGCTTGCCGGGCCCGAGGTACTCGAGTTCGCCGCGCAGCACGAGCGGGCGTTCGAGCAGGCTCGACCAGCGCACTTCGGTGTAGGCGGTGCGCGCGGGGGGCGTGCGTGCGAGGCGCGCGACGATCGCCTGCGCGTTCGTCGCGGCCTCAGGCGGTGCGGCCGTGGACGGCAGCGGCAGCCACGGCGCGACGGCCAGCAGCAGGCTCGCCACCACCCGCATGTTCGGGATTCCAGAAGTCATGCCAGTTGAACCAGTTGTAGGGATCGGCGCGCACATGATGCTCGAGTCGGCTCGCATAACGCTGAACGACGGTCTGCAGTGCGGCGTCGCGCCCCTGCCGCGGCAGCACGAGTTCGTCGGCGAACGCCTCGAAGTGCACATCGTAGCGGTTGCCGCCGCGATAAAGGCCGAAGCAGAGCACCACCGGCACCTTGAGGATCGATCCGAGCAGGAATGGCGCGATCGGAAATCGCGCGGGTTCGCCGAAGAACGTCGCCTGCACGGTCGCCTCGTTCGCGCGCGCGCGATCGGCGAGCAGCGTCGCGAGCGCGCCCTCGTGCAGCGCCTCGCCGAGCGCGAGCACGATGTCGGTCGCGGGGCGCGAGGCATCGATCACGTTGCGCGCGACCTCGGGATTGAGCGCGTGCAGCAGTTCGGTCAGCGCGGGCGTCTTCTGCGTGTCGAGCACGACGCGCACCTTGACGTCGGGTCGCTCCTGCGCGGCCACGCGTAGTACCTCGAAGCTGCCGACGTGCGCGCCGAGCAGCAGCACGCCGCGGTCCTCTCGCATGCGAGAGGTGAGTTCCTCGAGGCCGTGCAGGCGCACGTCGAAGCGCCGGTAGCGTTCGGCCAGCAGGTAGACGCGGTCGAGGATCGTGCCCGCGAAGCGGTGGATGTGGCGCATGACCTGCCACGCACTCGCGGGTCGCCCTTGCGCGCGCTCGAGGAACGCGTACGAGACGCGGCGCTCGTACGGGCGGCGGAAGAAGAAATACAGCGTGATCGGATACAGGCACGCGCGCGCCAGCGGTCGCCCGCAGTAGAGGCCGATCGCGCGGATCAGCCAGATCGCGAAACGGCCGCCGCCCTCGCGTCGTTCCGCCCAGTGTTCGCTCATTCCCATTCCCCTTCGCCGCCGAGTATCGGCGTTCCCTCGCGTTCGATCCGGAAGCGCACGCGCGAACCCTCGCGCGTGGCGGTCAGCAGCGCCTCCTGCCCGGGCAGCAGCGGCGCGAGGAATTTTACCGCGAGGAGGCGCCGCAGTCGCCCCGTGCCTGCACGCTCCAGCGCGGCGCAGACCCGGTCCAGCAGCACCACGCCGGCCACGACGGGGTTGCCCGGAAAGTGGCCGGGCAGGCTCGGGTGCGCCGCGTCGATGCGGATCGTCGCGCGGATCGGCTCGTGCATCAGCCGGCCTCGCGTTCGGTCGCGAGGCTCTGCAGCAGCGACGGCCAGCGCCGCGCGAGCCGCGCGAGGAAGCGCGGCAGCGGCAGGTGCGGCACGTGGCGCAGGCGCCAGCGGCGCCAGCCGTATTCGAGGACGAGGAACGCGAGCACGACGAGGTAGCTGCCGAGGTGCAGGTACCCGCGCCACGCGGCCGCGTGCGCAGGCGCGATCGCACCCGACTCCGCGAGCGGCGCGCCGGGCAGGCTCGCCGCGAGCAGCACCAGCGCGAGCGCCTGCAGGCCGAGCAGCAGCGCCCATGCGCGCGTGAGTCCGCGTGCGTACGCCGCGACGCCGGGCAGTGCGAGGCGCTCGTGTCCCTCGATCACGCCGATGAAGCGCGCGATCAGCGGTTCGCGGTTGCCGCGCAAGGTGCGCGCGAACAGGCTGCCGAGGATCGCGTTGACGAGCGCGGGCATGAGGTCGAGCGCGAAGCGTCCATCGCCGCGCGCGGCGAGCAGCGCGAGCAGCGCGCCGCTGCCGAGCCACGCGCACCACGCGCCGGCTCGGCGGTCGCGCAGGCCCGGTGACAGCAGCAGCGTGACGAGCACGAATGCGGCGAGCACGTCGAGCCAGGCGCGGCCGCTCCACCAGCCGGCGAGCGCGAGCACGACGTACGCGGCGACGCCGAACGCGAACACGCGCGAGGCCGGCGACGGCGAGGCAGCACGAGGAACGGAGGTGGAAGGCACGTGCACGCAGGCCCTTGGCGTGGCGGCCACGAAGGCGGCGGCGGGAACGCGGGGAATGTACCATGCGCGCGCGCCACGCCGGCGCATCGCAGCGGAGGACGCGTGGAGCAGATGCAGACGATCGAATGCGACGTGCTGGTGGTCGGCGGCGGCCCCGCGGGATCGACCGCGGCAACCCTGCTCCAGCGCCAGGGCCGGCGCGTGCTGCAGCTCGAGAAGGATCATCACCCGCGCTTCCACATCGGCGAATCGCTGCTGCCGTGCAACCTGCCGATCTTCGACGCGCTCGGCGTGATGGACAAGGTGCGCGCGCTCGGCGTGCACAAGCTCGGCGCCGATTTCCCGTCCGCCGACGGCCAGTACCAGACCTTCCACTTCCGGCGCGCGCTCGGCGACTCGCCGCCGCATGCGTTCCAGGTCAAGCGCGAGGACTTCGACCGCATGCTGTTCGAGCATGCGCGCGAGAACGGCGTCGATGCGCGCGAGGGCGTGCTCGTCGAGCGCGTGGAGCCGGCCGGCATCGGCCGCGTGGTCGCGCACGCGAAGGACGCAGATGGCCGCGCGCTGGTCGTCCATGCGCGCTACCTCGTCGACGCGAGCGGGCGCGACACGCTGCTCGGCAACGCGCTCAAGCTCAAGCGCAAGAACAAGAGCCACCAGAGCGCCGCGATCTTCGCGCACTTCCGCGGCGTCGAGCTGCGGCCGGGCGAGGACGCGGGCAACATCAGCATCTACAACTTCGCGCACGGCTGGTGCTGGTTCATCCCGCTGCAGGGCGGCATCATGAGCGTCGGCTGCGTGTGCTGGCCCGAGTACCTGAAGACGCGCCGCGGCCGCAACGAGGCGTTCCTGCTCGACACGCTGAAGACGATGCCCGATGCATGGCGGCGCATGGCCGACGCCGAGATGGTGTCGCCGGTGCGCGTGACCGGAAACTACTCCTACACCTGCGAGCGCATGAGCGGACCTGGCTGGGTCATGGTCGGCGACGCGTTCGCGTTCGTCGACCCGGTGTTCTCGTCGGGCGTCTACCTCGCGATGCACAGCGGCCAGCGGGCCGCGGCGCTGGTCGGCGCCGCGCTCGATGAGCCCGCGCGCGAAGCGGCGCTGCAGCGCGCGTTCGAGAAGCGCATCCGACGCGGCGTGCGCGTGTTCTCGTGGTTCATCTACCGCTTCAACTCACCGGTGATGCGCCAGCTGTTCGCGAGCCCGCGCAACCTGCTGCGCGTCGAGGACGGGGTGATCTCGATGCTCGCGGGCGACGTGTTCGACAGCGCGCCGGTGCTGCTGCGCCTGAAGCTGTTCAAGGTCATCTACGCGATCGGTGGCCTCGTGAACCTGCCGCGCTTCCTCGCCGAACTGCGCAACCGCCGGCGCCAGGCGCGCACGCAGTTCACGGGCGGCAATACGCCGGTGGACACGAGCTGGGAAGCGGGAATCGGGAACCGGGACTCGTAGAAGCGCGGAACACTTCCGTCAGGGAAGGGAGCGGGCAATCGGGAGGCGCAGGAAGCTTCTCTTGCCCGTTGCCGATTCCCTATTCCCGATTCGCTGCCTTGTTCGCCTCGACGTGCGCCGACAGCGCACGCAGGCTGCCGAAGATCTGCTTGTTGTCGGGGTTGTCCGAGCGCAGCTGGAAGCCGTAGCGCTTGGACACCGCGAGCGCAAGTTCGAGTGCGTCGATCGAGTCGAGACCGAGGTCGCCGCCGAACAGCGCGCCATCGGGAGCGATGCCCTCGGGCTGCACCCAGTCGATGTTGAGGCTCTCGACGATGAGTTCGGCGAGTTCGCGTTCGGCTGGCGTTTGTGCGGCGCTGGCGGTCGGGTCCATGGTTCAGCTTCGGTCGGAGCGGGGCATCCGCCCAGTGTATCATCCGCGACCGCCCGCCCTGCCCGCGCCACGTCCGTCCCGTACCCGTCCCATGTCGATGCCGTTGCCCGAACCCGTCGCCCCCCTGGCGATCCGCTACGCCCCCGCGTCGGATGCGCTCGCGCCGGACGTGCTCGCCGCGATCGGCTTCGGCGCGCTCGCGCGCGATGCGGATCCGCGCCGGCTGCAGGTCGGACTCGAGGCCTGCGCCGGTTCCGAGGGGCGCGTGGAAATCTGGCGCGGTGTCGGGCCGGTGCGATGCGGGCGCGAGGGCGAGCTCGCGTGGAGCACCGACGGCGAGCATCTGTTCTTCGCGATCGAGGTCGACGAGGCTGCGCACGACGGGATCGAGGCTGCCGCCGAGCACGCCTATCGCACGATCTGCGCGTTCGTCGGCGGCTCCGCGACGCCGCATTTCCTGCGGCTGTGGAATTACCTCGACGCGATCAACGTCGGCGACGGCGACGAGGAGCGCTATCGCCAGTTCTGCGCCGGCCGCGCGCGCGGCATGGACGCGCGCATGCACGCGAGCTACCCGGCCGCGACCGCGATCGGCCGTCGCGACGGACAGCGCGTGCTGCAGGTCTACGGACTGGCCGCGCGCGTCGGCGGACATGCAATCGAGAACCCGCGCCAGGTCAGCGCCTGGCGCTATCCGCGCCAGTACGGCCCGACCGCGCCGACGTTCGCGCGCGGCATGCGCAGCGCCGACGCGCAGCTGCTGATCTCGGGCACCGCGGCGGTGGTCGGCCATGCATCGCGCCACGACGACGATCTCGCGGCGCAGGTCGCCGAGACGCTCGAGAACCTGCGCAGCCTGCTCGCCCAAGCTGGTGCGCGCGAGGCGCTCGGTGCACGCAGCCTGCTGAAGGCCTACGTGCGCCATCCGGCCGATGCCGACAGCGTCGCGACCGCATTGCGCGCCGCGCTTCCCGCGCTCGGTGACCTGCTCGTGCTCGCGGGCGACATCTGCCGCGGTGAATTGCTCGTCGAGATCGACGGCGTGCACGCGCTCGACTGAGCGCGGCGCGGACCCGTCGTAGGCTGGACGACCGAAGGTCGGCCGGCGCTTTGCGCAGCGCTCGCGGCAACGGGCCGGCCGCGCTGCGCGCGTCCAGCCTACACATGCGACGCCTGCCTTTGTAGGCTGGACGACCAAAGGTCGGCCGGCGCTTTGCGCGCCGCTCACGGCAACCAGCCGGCCGCGCTCCGCGCGTCCAGCCCACACGTGCGACGCCTCTCTTCGTGGGCTGGACGACCGAAGGTCGGCCGGCGCGCTGAGCGCGTCGCGACTTCCGCCGCGAACCCGGGCAGCGCAGAATGGCGACCCGCGCATCGCCGCACCGAGGAGACGCAAGCCGATGAAGACACGAGCCGCGGTCGCCTGGGAGGCCGGCAAACCCCTTTCGATCGAAGAGGTCGACCTCGAGGGACCGCGCGCGGGCGAGGTGCTCGTGCGCATCGTCGCGACCGGCGTCTGCCACACCGATGCGTACACGCTGTCGGGTGCCGATCCCGAGGGCCTGTTTCCCGCGATCCTCGGCCACGAGGGCGGCGGGATCGTCGAGGAGGTCGGCGCGGGCGTCACCAGCGTGAAGCCGGGCGACCATGTGATCCCGCTCTACACGCCCGAATGCGGACGCTGCAAGTTCTGCCTTTCCGGCAAGACCAACCTGTGCCAGGCGATCCGCACGACGCAGGGCAAGGGCCTGATGCCCGACGGCAGCTCGCGCTTCTCGATCGGCGGCAAGCCGGTGCTGCATTACATGGGCACGAGCACGTTCTCCGAATACACCGTGCTGCCCGAGATCGCGCTCGCGAAGATCAACCCGGCCGCGCCGCTGGAGAAGGTGTGCCTGCTCGGCTGCGGCGTCACCACCGGCATCGGTGCGGTGCTCAATACCGCGAAGGTCGCGCCGGGCTCGACCGTCGCGGTGTTCGGGCTCGGCGGCATCGGCATGTCGGTGATCCAGGGTGCGGTGATGGCGAAGGCCGCGCGCATCCTCGCGATCGACATGAACCCCGACAAGTTCGTGATGGCCAAGGCGCTCGGCGCAACCGACTTCATCAATCCGAAGGACCACGAGGGCACGCCGATCCAGCAGGTCATCGTCGACCTCACCGACGGCGGCGTCGACTATTCCTTCGAGTGCATCGGCAACGTCAACGTGATGCGGCAGGCGCTCGAGTGCTGCCACAAGGGCTGGGGCGAGTCGATCATCATCGGCGTCGCGAGCGCGGGCCAGGAGATCTCGACGCGCCCGTTCCAACTCGTGACCGGGCGCGTGTGGCGAGGCTCGGCGTTCGGCGGCGTCAAGGGCCGCTCGCAGTTGCCGGGCTACGTCGAGCGCTATCTCGCGGGCGAAATCCGCATCGACGAATTCGTTTCGGCCGAGTTGCCGCTGGAGCAGATCAACCACGCATTCGACCTCATGCACGAAGGCAAGGTGATCCGCTCGGTGATTCGCTACTAGTGCGATCCATCCCGGATCGCCTCGTTCGGGACGGCACCCGGGGCCCGCCACGGATCGGCTTCGCAATGTCCACGCGCGGCCATCCATGGCCGCATTTCACAAGAGCCGAGTTTCCACCGGAGGCGTCATGAACCAGCCCATCCATCCCGCGATCGATGCCGGCATCGCGCCGGCCCAGGACGGTTTCGCAGGCGGCGTCCTGCAGTGCCGCTGCGCCGACCCGGTCGAGGTCCGCATCGGCTCCCAGACCGCGCACAACCATGCCTGCGGTTGCACGAAGTGCTGGAAGCCCGAGGGCGCATTGTTCTCGCTCGTCGCGGTGGTGCCGCGCGACCAGGTCGAGGTCATGCGCAACGGCGAGCGCCTCGAGGTCGTCGATCCCGATGCGACGATCCAGCGCCATGCCTGCCGCGACTGCGGCGTGCACCTGTACGGGCGCATCGAGAAGACGACGCATCCGTTCTATGGCCTGGATTTCGTGCACACCGAGCTGTCGCCGCAGTCAGGGTGGTCGGCGCCGACGTTCGCCGCGTTCGTGTCCTCGATCATCGAGTCGGGATTCGATCCCGCGCGCATGGGGACGGTGCGTGCGCGCCTGCGCGAGCTCGGGCTCGAACCCTACGACTGCCTTTCGCCGCCGCTGATGGACGCGATCTCGACCCACGTCGCGAAGGCCGCCGGCAAGTTGTAGGAGCCCACCCTGTGGGCGATCCGCGCAGGAACCCGGTGACGCGATGCCATCCGGATGGAACCGTCGCGCACAGGGTGCGCTCCTGCGACGCGCGCCAGGTCCGGGCTTTGCGTAGGAGCCCACCCTGTGGGCGATGCGCGCAGGAAGCGGGTTGCGCGACGTCATGCGCAATCGCGCGATCGCGCACAGGGTGCGCTCCTGCGAAATGGATGTGCGCTGCTAGAATCGTGCGAGGGCCGCCGTTGCGGCCCTTCTCTTTTCGGGACATCGCATGCAGAGCATCGAACAACGCATCGCCGCGGAGATCGCCGCGCAACCGGTGCAGGTCAGGGCCGCGGTCGAGCTGCTGGACGGCGGCGCGACCGTGCCGTTCATCGCGCGCTATCGCAAGGAAGTCACCGGCGGACTCGACGACACGCAGTTGCGCCTGCTCGAGGAACGCCTCGGTTACCTGCGCGAGCTCGAGGACCGTCGCGAGGCGATCCTCGCGAGCATCGGCGAGCAGGGCAAGCTCGACGACGCGCTGAAAGCGCAGATCCTCGCGGCCGACACCAAGGCGCGGCTCGAAGACCTCTACCTGCCCTACAAGCCCAGGCGCCGCACCAAGGCGCAGATCGCGCGCGAGGCGGGACTCGAGCCGCTCGCGACCGCCTTGCGCGAGGACCCGACCATCGCGCCCGAGCAGCGCGCGGTTGCGTTCGTCGACGAGGCGAAGGGCGTGCCCGACATCAAGGCCGCGCTCGATGGTGCACGACAGATCCTCATCGAGACGATCGCCGAGGACGCCGCGCTGGTTGGCAGCCTGCGCGACTGGATCTGGGAACGTGGACAGATCCGCGCGAAGCTCGTCGAGGGCAAGGACGCGGAAGGCGCGAAGTTCCGCGACTACTTCGACCATGCCGAGGCGATCGCGAAGATCCCGTCGCACCGCCTGCTCGCGCTGATGCGCGCGCGCAACGAAGGCGTGCTCGCGCTCGAGCTCGGGCCCACCGCCGATGCGGACCAGGGACACGCAGAAGCCGAAGGCCGCGTCGCCGCGCACGCGGGCATCGCGGCGCGCGGACGCGCGGCCGATGCGTGGCTGCTCGACACCTGCCGCCTCGCCTGGCGCGTGAAGCTGCATCTTTCGCTCACGCTCGACCTGTTCGCGCGCGCGCGCGAGCGCGCCGAGGAGGAGGCGATCCGCGTGTTCGGCGACAACCTCAAGGACCTGCTGCTCGCGGCGCCTGCGGGACCGAAGGCCGTGATGGGGCTCGACCCGGGCATCCGTACCGGCGTCAAGGTCGCGGTCGTCGACGCGACCGGCAAGCTGCTCGCGACGAGCACGGTGTATCCGCACGAGCCGCGCCGGCAGTGGGATGCCTCGCTCGCCGAGCTCGCCGCATTGTGCCTCAGGCACGGCGTCGAACTGATCGCGATCGGCAACGGCACCGCCTCGCGCGAGACCGACAAGCTCGCAGCCGAGGTGATCCGCAGGCTCGCCAACCCGCGACTCGCGAAGATCGTCGTGAGCGAGGCAGGCGCGTCGGTGTACTCGGCCTCGGAGCTCGCCGCGAAGGAGTTTCCGACGCTCGATGTCTCGCTACGCGGCGCGGTGTCGATCGCGCGGCGCCTGCAGGATCCGCTCGCCGAGCTCGTGAAGATCGATCCGAAGGCGATCGGCGTCGGCCAGTACCAGCACGACGTGAACCAGGTGCGCCTCGCGCGCGCGCTCGACGCGCGCGTCGAGGACTGCGTGAATGCGGTCGGCGTCGACGTCAACACCGCCTCGGCGCCACTGCTCGCGCGCGTCGCGGGGCTCTCGTCGACGGTGGCCGAGAACCTCGTGAAGTACCGCGACGAACACGGTGCATTCGCGACGCGCCAGGCGCTGAAGAAGGTGCCGCGCCTCGGCGACAAGGCGTTCGAGCAGTGCGCGGGCTTCCTGCGCATCCCGCACGGCGCCGATCCGCTCGACGCGGGCGGCGTGCATCCGGAAAGCTACCCGGTGGTCGAGCGCATCATCAAGGCCTGCGGGCGCGAGGTGCGCGAGCTGATCGGCGACAGCGCGTTCCTGCGCACGCTCAAGGCCGAGCAGTTCGCCGACGAGCGCTTCGGCCTGCCGACCGTGCGCGACATCCTCAAGGAACTCGAGAAGCCGGGCCGCGATCCGCGCCCCGAGTTCGTCGCGCCGACGTTCGCCGAGGGCGTCGAGGACGTGAAGGATCTCGTCGTCGGCATGGTGCTCGAGGGCCGCGTGACGAACGTTGCCGCGTTCGGTGCGTTCGTCGACATCGGCGTGCACCAGGATGGCCTCGTGCACGTCTCGGCGCTGTCGCACCAGTTCGTGCGCGACCCGCGCGAAGCGGTCAAGGCGGGCGATATCGTCAAGGTCAAGGTGATGGAAGTCGACCTGCAACGCCAGCGCATCGCGCTCAGCATGCGCCTCGACGACGTGCCCGGCGAAGCGCGCACTGCGCGCGGCGCGCGCGAGGAACGCAGCGCGGGCCCCGCGCGCGGTCGCCCACCGGCGAAACCTGCGGCGCCCTCCGCAGGCGGCGCGCTCGCCGACGCGTTCGCGCGTGCGCTGAAGCGCCCGTAGGCTGGCCGATCGAACATCGAGCCGGCCGCTTCGCGCGTCCAGCCTGCCGAAGCCGGCGCTTCGTAGGCTTGACGACCGCAGGTCGGCCGGCGCTTTTCGTCACGGATCGAGCGTCGGCAGGCGCTGGCGCAGCTTCGTGAAGCCTTCCCACGGATCCTTGCGCAGCGTCTTCGCGCGCCGCTGCGCGCGAGCGAGGTCGAAGTCGGCGCCGCTGCGCGACCGGCCGAGTTCGGTCCAGCTCACCGGCATCGACACGGGCGCGCCCGCGCGCGCGCGCAGCGACCAGCTCGCGACGCTGGTCGCGCCGCGCGCATTGCGCAGCCAGTCGATGAAGATGCGTCCTTCGCGCTTGGCCTTGCTCGCGGTCGCGAGGTAGTCGAGCGGCCGGTGCTGCGCCATCGCGTCGGCGAACGCCTCGCAGAACGCCTTCGCCTCGGCCCAGTCCGGCCCGCGCGCGATCGGCACGACCACGTGCACGCCCTTCCCACCCGAGAGTCGCGCGAAGCTTTCGAGCCCGACTTCGGCGAGCCGCGCGCGCACGTCGCGCGCGCCCGCAACGACGCGTTTCCAGTCGACGCCGGGGCCGGGATCGAGGTCGAACACGAGCCGATCGGGCCGATCGGGCTTGTCGACGCGCGCACCCCAGGGATGGAACTCGAGCACGTTCATCTGCACGAGTTCGAGCACGCCCTGCAGGTCCTCGATGTAGAGGTAGTTGTCGCTCGCGCCGCCTTTTTCCTTGAGCCGCACCGACGCGACATTCGGCCCGAGCGTGGCCGCGTGGTGCTTCTGGAAGAAGCAGGTGCCGCCCGCGCCCTCGGGGCAGCGCACGACCGACAGCGGCCGTTCGACGAGCTCGGGCAGCAGCCAGTCGGCGACCGCGCGGTAGTAGTCCGCGACGGCCTGCTTGCTGTAGGCGGTATCGGGAAACACGATGCGTTCGGGATGCGTGATGCGCACCTCGGCGGATGCGTGGGCGCCGCGCGAACGCGGGGTCTTCTTGCCGGGGGCAGCCGCGCGCTCGCGCGCGGATTTCGCGGTCGGGGCCTTGCGCGTCGCCATGCCGAGATCCTCCACCGTCTTGTCTTCACGCAGGGTCTTGAAGCTCGCCTGGCGCAGCAGGCCTTCCTTGGCCCAGCCGCGGAACGCGACCTCGACCACGAGTCGCGGCTCGACCCAGCGCACCGACTTCGGATTGAACGGAACGTGCGCGGGCAGTTCGAGCACGGGCTCGTCGCGCGCGAGTTTCGCGAGCCGCCGGCCGATGTCCGCGAGCCGCGCGTCGTCGAAGCCGCTGCCGACGCGGCCGACGTAGCGCAGCGCGCCGTCGTCGACGGTCGCGAGCAGCAGCGCGCCGAACGCGTTGCGCGAACCCTTCGGCGGGCTGTGGCCGACGACGATGAACTCCTCGCCCTGCGCGTGCTTGATCTTGAGCCAGGTGCGCGAGCGGCCCGGCACGTACGGCGCATCGCAGCTCTTGCTCACGATGCCTTCGAGGCCGTGTCGACCGGCCGCCTCGAACACGCGCTCGCCATGGCCGACCACGTGCGTGCTGATCGCGAGCGGCCCGCGGCCAGCGACGTCGGCGAGCAGGTCCGCGAGCAGCGTCTTGCGCTCGATCAGCGCGACGCGCCCGAGGTCGACGCCTTCGAGAGCGGGCAGGTCGAACAGCATGTAGTGCAGGCGCGCGTCGGCGCCGGCCTCGAGCGCGCGCTGCAACGCGCTGAAATCGCTGTTGCCGTTCGCATCGAGCGCGATGAGTTCGCCGTCGAGTCGCGCGGACGCGACCGGCAGCGCCTCGATCGCGGCTGCGATCGCCGGGAAGCGCGCGGTCCAGTCGAGGTCGTTGCGCGAACGCAGGCGCACGCGGCGCCCGTCGAGGTCGGCGAGGAGGCGGTAGCCGTCCCACTTGGTCTCGTGCAGCCAGGCGTCACCGCGCGGCGGCGCGTCCTCGAGCATGCACAGTTGCGGGCGGAAGCCGGCCGGAAGCGCGCGGTCGCGCGCGCCTTCGAGCGCGAGCGCACGCGTGCGCCAGCGCGCGGCGACGCGCGCGCGCTTCGCGGCGGGCGACTTCGCGGCTTCGGCGGACTTCGCGGTCGCGGAGGTTTGCGTCGCCTTCTTGGTTTTCCTTGCCCTGGTCGCTTTCGCGGCCTTCGCAACGCGCGGCTTCGGCTTGCGCATGCCGGGGCCGAGCAGGTCGTCGGCTTCCGCATCGCGCGCTTCGGCATCGCTGCGCTTGAACAGCAGCCATTGCGGCTTGGCGCCGCGCCGGCCCGTGCGGATCAGCGTCCAGCGCCCGCGCAGCTTGTCACCCGCGAGTTCGAAGTCGAGGTGTCCCTTGGCCAGCGCGGGCAGGGGATCGGACTCGGGGCGCCAGGTGCCCTGGTCGAACAGGTCGACGTGGCCCGCGCCGTAGTGGCCTTCGGGAATGTCGCCTTCGAAGCTCGCGTACGACAGCGGATGGTCCTCCACCTCGACCGCGAGGCGCTTGTCGCCCGGGCGCAGCGACGGACCCTTCGGCACCGCCCAGCTCTTGAGCGCACCGTCGATCTCGAGCCGGAAGTCGTAGTGGCGTGCACGCGCGTGGTGCAGCTGCACGACGAAGATCGGTGCCTTGCGCGAGCGGCGCGCGCGCGGCGCGCGGTCGTCGGCAGGCTCGGGCGTCTCGTCGAAGCGGCGCTTGCGGGCGTACTCGCGCAGGCTCATCGCGGCTTACGCGGACTTGCGCGCCTTCGACGCGGCTTTCTTCGCCGCCTTCTTCGCGGGCGCTTTCGCCTTGACGACCTTGCGCACCGTCTTCTTCGCGGCCTTCGCGGGGGCATCCTTCTTCGCGGGCGTGCGCTTCTTCGAGCTGATGCTCTGCTGCAGCAGCGCCATGAAGTCGACGACGTTGGTCGCGGCGTCTTCGGGCACGTCGGAGTCGTCCTCGTCCGGCGCGGACACCACGCCCTTCTGCTTGAGGCGCTTCTCGATCACCTTGTGCAGGCGCACGCGGAACTCGTCGCGATAGTCGCCGGGCTTCCATTCGCCCGACATCGACTCGATCAGCGCCTGCGCCATCTCGAGCTCCTTCGCGCTGACGCGGTAGTCCGCCGCGGACTTCGAAGGCAGGTTGAAATCGCTCGCGTCGACGAGTTCCTGCGGATAGCGCAGGAGGATCATCACCAGCGCGTCACCCTGCGGCATCACCGCGGCGAGGTACTCGCGCGTGCGGATCACGACGCGCGCGATGCCGACCTTGCCGGTGCGAACCAGCGTCTCGCGCAGCAGCACGTAGCCCTTCTCGGCCTTCTTGCCGGGCACGAGGATGTAGGGCTTCTCGTAGTAGGACGGCGTGATCGAGCCCGCGTCGACGAAGGCCTCGATCTCGACCGCCTCGTGGCTTTCCGGCGCGGCCGCCTTGATGTCGGCCTCGTCGAGCACGACGTAGCTGCCCTTGTCGTACTCGTACGCCTTGACGATGTCCTTCCACGGGACTTCTTCGCCGGTGTCGCTGTTGACGCGCTCGTAGCGCACCGGCTTGTTGTTGCGGCTGTCGAGCATGCGGAAGCTGAGGTCGGTGCGGCGCTCGCCCGACATCAGCTGGATCGGCACGTTGAGCAGGCCGAACGAGAGGGTTCCGGTCCAGATCGGTCGCGCCATCGCCATCGCTCCATGCAGGGACAGTCGATGCTAGGTGCGCGTGGCTGAACGGCGGGGAATGGAAAGGCCGCGAACGGGGAATAGGGAATGGTCAGAGCAGGGCGCTCGTGGCCCTCGCTTTTGCCATTCCCCATTCCCCATTCCCCGCCCCAGAGGGACCTGCCGACACCCGGATTCGAACTGGGGACCTACCGCTTACAAGGCGGTTGCTCTACCAACTGAGCTATGCCGGCACGGGCGCGCATTCTAGCAAGCGCGGCGCGCGCAGGCCCGGGGCCGCTCAGAAGCAGGCGATCGTCTCGACCCGGGCTTCGCGCGGCGCGCCCGCGCGCGCGACGAGGTCGGCGGGTTCCTCGCCCGCGAGCGCGAAGTCGAGCCAGTACTGCGGCAGTTCCTCGGTGCGCGTGGCGACCTGCGGCGCGAGGCCGAGCGCCTGGATCTCGGCGCGACGGCGTTCGGCGTTGCCCTGGTCGCGGAACAGGCCGAGCGACACCGTGTTCTGCTGTTCGCCCGCGGTGACGACGTAGTAGTCGCGCACGCCCTTGCCCGAGAGCTCGCGCGCGACGCCGAGCGCTTCCTCGCGCGAGGCCATCGCGGGCAGATAGACCCAGTAACCGCGCGTCTGCGTCGCGCGCGTCTCGCGCGTGCGGATGCGCTTGGTCAGCGGCGTCAGCACGGCCATCGCGCTGCGCGTGTCGGCCTGCGTCGGGAACGGCCCGAGTCGGCGGCACTGGTCGCGCGCGAGGTCCGCCGCGCTTTCGGGCGCGGCCGCGAGTTCGGTCGGGTCGGGGCGGCTGCCGTCGCGCTCGGACAGCAGCACGAGCGGCGCGACGCCGGGATCGGTCGCGGGCGTCGCCGCCGCCGGCTGCGCGCGCGGCGCGAACACGAGCCAGCAGGCACCGCCGATGTTGAGCGCGAGCAGCAGGATGAACAGGGCGCGGACGAACATGGGGACGAGGCCGGCAGCGTGGCGGAGGATTCTAGCCGCGCGCGTCGGGCTGCGCCGCCCACGCCGCGAGGCCTTCGAGCACGAGGTCGTGCACGCGGCGCGCATCGGCGAGCAACGGCTCGAGCTCGTCGGCGCCGCCGCCGGTCAGGAACAGCGCGGGGCGTGCGCCGAACCGGCGCGTCGCGACCTCGAGGAAGCGCGCGACAGCGCCGGTGGCCGCGTACAACGCCCCGCTGGCGACCGCATCGGCGGTGTTGTCGGGCAACTCGCGCCAGTGCCCCTCGACCACGTCGACGCGTGCGGTGCGCGCGCGCAGCGACGCACGCATCAGCTGCGGCGCGGGCAGGATCAGGCCACCGTGGTGGCGACCCTGGGCGTCGAGCAGGTCCAGCGTCATCGCGGTGCCGACGCTCGCGAGCACCTGCAGCTGCGGCGCGCGCGCGTGCAGCGCGGCGAGTGCGAGGAAGCGGTCCACGCCCAAGCGCGCGGGCTCGGCGTAGGCCGTGCGGATGCCGAGCGCAGCGGCCGGGCTGCGCACGAACTCCGGCGCGAGGTCGAAGCGCTCGCGTGCGAACGCCGCGAGCCGCGCTTCGCGTTCCTCGTCGAGCACGCTCGCGACGAGCACGCGCGAGGGCCGCGCGAGCGTGTGCCATTCGCTGCGCAGGCGCGCGTCGACGTCGTGTTCGGCATGCGCGAACACGCCACCCGGACGCAGTCCGCTGCGCGCGAGCGTGGCCCACTTGAGACGCGTGTTGCCGAGGTCGACGAGCAGCATCATGCGCGCGCCCTCACGCTGACTTCGCCGCTGTCGATGCTGCGCTCGCCGTCGTCGAAGCGCACGCGCAGCGCGCCACGCGCGTCGACGCCGAGCGCGATCCCGTCGCGCGCATCGGATGCGCCTGCGCGCGTGACGCGCACGGCGCGCTGCGCGAGCACGTCGAGCGCCTCGAACGCGGGCACGAATGGCGCGAAGCCGTCGCGATCGAAGCGCGCGAGCGCGGCGGCAAGCCGCGCGAGCACGGCCGCCGCGAGCGCATTGCGCGAAGGCGCCACGCCCGCGACGCGCGCGACGTCGGTACAGGGTTGGTCGATGCCTGCGAACACCTCGTCGGGCACGCGCAGGTTGAGGCCGATGCCGATCACCGCATGGCAGGGACCGAGTGCGTCGCCGCCGAGTTCGACGAGGATGCCGCCGAGCTTGGCGTCGGCGGCGACGATGTCGTTCGGCCACTTGAGGCCGACGCCGACGACGCCAACGTCCGCGAGCGCTTCGCAGGTCGCGACGCCGGCGACGAGGCTGAGCCCGGCGAGCGAGGCCATGCCGCGCTCGAAACGCTTCAGCAGCGACAGCGCGAGCCCGCCACCGAGCGGCGTGTGCCAGGCGCGGCCGCGCCGACCGCGTCCGGACCGCTGCAGTTCGGCGAAACACGCGGAGAGATCGGGCGCGCCCGCGCCGGCTGCGCGCAGCCGTTCACTGCTGGTCGAATCGGTCTCCCACAGCACGCGCGGCAGCGGGATCCGCGCGCGCGCAGCCGGCGCGAGCGCGGCGTGGATCGCCGCGGCGTCGAGGCGTTCGAACGGCGCGGCGAGGCGGTAGCCCGCGCCGGCCTGCGCCTCGACCGCGAGTCCGAGGCCACGCAGCCGTGCGACCTGTTTCCAGACCGCCGCGCGCGTGAGGCCGAGTTCGCGCGCGAGCCGCTGGCCCGACATGGCGGCACCTGCGGCGAGCGCCGCGAGCACCGCGGGCGCCTGGTCTGGCGCGCTCGCGCATCCGGCTCGATCGTGTCCCTCGGTTCCCGGCTTCGACACCTTCGACTTGCGCCCCCTCGCGTCCCCTGGCGAGTGTAGCCCGCCTGAGCAGCGGCGACCGTGGCCCACGCCGCGGCGCGCGCCGCGCGGCATCGTGCGACCGTCCGCAGGTGTCCGCGACTGTCCGCCGGACACCTTCGCGTGCGTCCTTCACGAGGAGGCACCGCGTCCGGGCGGCCGTTCAGCGAATGGCACGATGCCTGCTTGGAACGCTCGGGCCGACTGGAGTCGGCCGCTCGATCATGCGAGCATGTCGGCCCTCTCGGCCGTCGCCGGGAACCTTCGATGAAGACGAACCTGTTGTTGTCCATCGCCTGCTGCGCGGCGTTCTCGAGCAGCGCCGTGTTCGCGCAGAGCGCGCCGTTGCGCGGCGTCGGACTGCTTGCGCTCGGCGCGAGCGAGCCGCGCGTGAAGTCGCTCGTCGAAATGACCGACGTCGGCGGCGGATCGGTCGGAGCGCGCGCGATGCGCGGCGCCGACGGCGGCGACCGCGCGCGCCCGGCCGCGACGAGCGACCGCGACGACGAGGTCGACAGCCCCGATTCGCTGCCCCCGGCCGCGCTGCCGAGCGGCGATCCCACCGCGCCCGCGGCCGCAACGCCGAAGCGCCCGTCCTACCGCTGGCAGACGCTGGTGCCAGGCGCGATCAAGTGAGCCGCCGCGGCTGCGGCACGCCGTGAGCCGATGATCCGCGGCTGGCTGCAGCGCCTGCGTGCGTCGCCCGACGACGTCCCCGAAGCCGACTGGGCCGCATTGCTCGCGCGCACGCATGCGTTCGACGCGCTGACGCCGCCGCAACGCGAACGCCTGCGCGCGCTCGCGGCGCGCTTCCTCGCGAAGAAGACCTTCAGCGCCGCCGGCGGCCACGTGCTCGACGACGCGCAATGCCTTGCGATCGCCGCGCTCGCGTGCCTGCCGGTGCTCGGCCAGGGGTTCGACGCGCTGTCCGGGTGGCGCGAGGTGATCGTCTACCCGGGCGAATTCCGCGTGAAGCGCGAGCACCACGACGAGCACAGCGGCGTCGTCACCGAAGGCGAGGACGAACTGATCGGCGAAGCCTGGGATCGCGGCCCGGTGATCCTTTCCTGGGCCGACGTCGCGACCGACCTCGCGCACCCGTTCGACGGCTTCAACGTGGTCGTGCACGAGATCGCGCACAAGCTCGACATGCAGGACGGCGCGATGAACGGCATGCCGCGCTTGCCGGCCGACCTCTCGCGTCGCGAGTGGATCGGCGCGATGCAACCCGCCTACGACGGCCTCGTGCGCGCGGTCGAGCACGGGCGCGAGACCCTGATCGATCCGTACGCGGCCGAAAGCGTCGACGAATACTTCGCGGTCACGAGCGAGCTGCATTTCTCCGATCCCGACACGCTGCGCCGCGCCGCGCCCGCGGTGGCCGACGTGCTCGCGCGGTACTATGCAGCGAGCTGATCGCAGCAGGTGACGCCATGCCAGACGGACATCTCCTGATCCTCGTCTCCGCCCTCCCGCTCGGATTCGGCCTCGCCGCCTACCTCGCCTGGTTTCGCGACTGCCGACATGGCCTTTTGTATGCCGTGCTCATCACGATCACCTACGCGTTCTGCCAGGACTTCGTCGCGAGCGCCGTCCTTTCAGGATTCCCGCTGCCACCCGACGCCTACGCTGCGGTCCATCGGGGTCTGGTCGCGCGCTTCGCGGGCACCCTTTTCGCGGCTGCCGTCGGCACCTTGCTGGCCTGGAAACTCAAGCAGGCAATGACGCCAACCGCGTAGGCGGGTCGCGCCGCACGTCGGCCGGCGCCGCATTGCACGGCCCTTGCGGAAGGGGCTTCAGTCGCGAGCTTTTTCGCCTCCCTCGACGCTCAAGCCACTCCCGCATGAAACGACTCGGCACGCGTGTCGTTCGCGGCGCGCAATTGCGTAGCACCGGATCGAGCCGATCCGGGCCGCCGACATCCCCCACTCTCATGCGCACCCGCCTCGCGATGACCCTGATTGCCCTGTCCGGCATGGGCACGATGGGCGATGCCCGCGCGGGCGCGCCGGTGTTCTGGGTCGGTGCAGCGGCGCCGTGCAATTTCAACTCGCTGCAGACCGCGATCGGCGCGGTGCCCGATGGCGCCGAGATCCGCCTCGCGACCAACCAGGCCTACGACAACGTCAACGTCGTGGTCGGCGACAAGTCCCTGCTGATCTCGGGGGGATGGGGCGATTGCAGCGACGACGCTGCCGATGGCGTGACCGAACTCGTCGGCGACCCGCTGCTGGTGCTGCCCGTACTCGCGATCGGCAGTCCCGCCACCGCGCGCGAAGTGGTGCTGCGGCGGCTCCACGTGCGCGGCGGGCGACGCAGCGGAATCGAACTGTCGGGCCACGTCGAGCTGCGCGTGGAACGCAGCACGGTCGACGCGAACGAGGCGCAGGTCGGCGGCGGCATCCGCGTCGTCGGCGTTTCGCAGGAAGACACGGTGCTGCGCGTCGTCGAGAGCATGGTCGGAAACGCGACCGGCGCGGACGGCAACCTCGCGGATTACGGCGGCGGCATCGCCTGCGCGAATGCGCACGTGCGCCTCGGCGGCAGCGCGATCATCGGCAACCAGGCCGCTTCCGAAGGCGGTGGGCTGTACCTCGACGGCTGCGCGCTCGACACCTCGCCCAACGTCTACGCGTTCGACGGCATCGGCAGCCTCTCGCTGTGGATCGCGTCGAACACCGCCGCGATCAATGGTGGCGGCATCGCGGCGGTCGGCGCATCCACGCTCGAATTCCATGCGCCGGTCGCGCCTTACGCGATCCACGCGAACCATGCGAACGAGGGCGGCGGTCTGCTGCTGCGCAACCCGGGAACCGCCCTGCAGGCACGAGGCCTGGTGCTGTCCGACAACGTCGCGACCGATCGCGGTGGCGCCGCCTCGTTGCAGGATGGCGCGCAATTCACGATGCAACGGCTGCTGCCGGTGGTCGCGGGCGGCGGCGTGGTCGCCACCAGCTGCGGGCTCGCGGCCGCGTGCAATGTCGTGAGCGGCAACCGCGCGGAGACCTACACCGGCGGCGCGTTCTACGTCTCGCAGGGTTCGCTGGCCCTGCGCCAGGTCCTGCTCGATGACAACTACTCGGCCAACGGCAGCGTGCTGCTGCTCTACGACGGGACCGTGCGCATCGAGAACAGCCTGCTGCGAGGCAACGATGCCGGCAGCGGCGCGCTGGTGCGCATGCTCGACGACTCGAGCTTCGTGCTGAACTCCTCGACGGTCGCGGGCAACACGACCGGCGCCAGCCTGTTCGAGCTGTTTTCGGAAGGCGGCGCGAACAACCTCCACTTCCGCAACAGCATCATCTGGCAACCGGACACCACCGTGGTCGTCCCGACGCCAGTCGACGTGGTCAGTGGTGCGTGCCTCAACGCCCACGAGCAGGCGAGCATCGACGCGCTCGTGCACGATCCAGGGTTCGTCGACGCCGCCGCGGGCGACTACCGCCTGCACGCCGCATCGCCGAACGTCGATGCCTGTGCCGACCCGTTCGCCGGGCCCGTTGCAGACCTGCTCGGGCGCGAGCGCCCGACCGACCTCGGACCGGACCATGGCGAGGGCGATTTCGACCGCGGTGCCTACGAACTCGGCGATCGCATCTTTGCCGATGGCTTCGAGGGCATCTGGAGCCCGATCGGCGCGGCGCAACGAGGTACTCGGCGTCCGGTTGCGGGCCTCGCGCAGGACCGGTAGCCTAGCTGGCCCGAATCCGTCTGCCGCGCCCGTCTTCGCGCGAGCGCATCCGCCATGCCCCCCAGTGTCTCGATCCGCGCGTTCGCGCTGTTGTTGCTCGCCTCCCCGGTCACTGCGCTCGCCTGCAGCGGCCAGTTGCACATCGAGGTCGAAGAGGCCTCGGTCTATACGCTGGACCATGCCGCGATCGCGGCCGCGCAGTCCGGGCTCGCCGACTGCGCTGCGTCCGATCTCGTGCTGACCCATCGCGGCAAGGACGTGCCGCTGCGCGTGGTCGCCGCGGGCGAGCGCTTCGCCGACGGCGACCGCATCGAATGGGTCGGGCAGCGCCTGCACGGGCCGATGTCGTGGTTCGATGCGTACAGCGTCGAGAACGTCTACCTGCTCGGTGCCGCGCCGGGCGCGCATGCGCGCATGCGCGACGCGGACGCGCCCGATTCCGTCGACGACCGCGCGACGCTGCAGCGCGCGCTGCACCTCGAGCAGGAAAACCTCATGATCCGGCTCGACCAGCGCCAGCAGAAGCCCGGCGAAGAGCCGGACGTCTGGCAATGGGCCAAGCTCACGCACGTCGATCCGGCTCCGTTCAAGGCCGAGTTCAACCTCCCGGACCTCGAGCCGGGCGCGAAAGGCGCGCGGTTCACGCTCGCATTCCGCGGCCTGTCGGACGTGCGCCTGCCGCCTCGCCACGTCGGCGCCAAGCCGGCCGACCACGAAGTCCGCATCGAACTCAACGGGCACGCGCTCGCGCCGCTCGCATGGGATGGCCGCGACGAGCACACGCTCGAACTCGAGATTCCGGCGGGCCTGCTGCGCAGCGAGGGCAACGCGCTCGTGCTCAGCGTGCCGAGGCGCGCGACCCCGTGGAACGCGTCGAGCGACCTCGTCGACGTCGTGATGTTCAACTGGCTCGAGGCGCGCTATCCGGTCGGCGGCAATCTCGACGCATCGAGCCTGCCGCTGTCGACACGCGACGCAACGAAGGCGCCGCTCGTACTGCGCCACGCCGAAGGCGAGGCGCCCGCGCTGTACGGCAGCGACGGCGTGCGCCGGCCCGCACGCGCGCTCGGCGGCGGACGCCATGCCTACGCGGCGGCTGCAGCGGATGTCGAGCTGTTCCCGGCGAGCCACGCCATGCTCGCCAAGCCGCTCGCGCTGCGCGCGGTGCGTGGCGAGCAGTGGCGCGCGCCCGCGCAGGGCTACGACTACCTGATCGTCGCGCATCCGCGCCTGATCGACGCGATCGAGCCGCTCGCCGCATTCCATCGCGCGCGCGGGCTCGAGGTCGCGGTGATCGACATCGATGCGGTCTACGACCAGTACAACCACGGCATCACGCATCCGCAGGCGATCCGCAACCTCGTCGACGCCGCGTACCATCGCTGGCCGAAGAAGCCGCGCTTCCTGCTGCTGGTCGGCGACTCGAGCTTCGACATCCGGCACGAGACCTACAACGACCTCGCCTACGCGAAGTGGACGAACCAGGAGCTGCTGTTCCCGGGCCACTTCGGTTCGGTGCCCGGCGGCAAGTACGAGAACGCGCCAGAGAAGCTCGCCGACCGCAACCTGATCCCGACCTGGCAGTTCCCTTCGCCCGAGGGCCAGTCGGCGAGCGACAACTGGTTCGCCGCGGTCGAAGGCGACGACTGGCACCCGGTCGTCGCGGTCGGGCGCCTGCCGGTGGTCGAGCCCGAAGAGGTCGCGGGCATCGTCGAGAAGACGATCCGGTACATGTCCACGCCGCAATTCGGCGCCTGGCGCCGCGACGTGATGTTCATCACCGACGAGATCGACTCGTTCAAGCGCGCCTCCGACGAGATCGCGACCGCGCTCGGCGAGCAGGGCTTCGTCGCCGACAAGGTCTACGCGAACCCGGCCGTGGAAGAGAATGCCGCGCACCAGCGCGCGATCCAGGACGGCATCGACGAAGGGCGCCTGCTCGTGCACTTCATCGGCCACGGCGGGCGCTACATCTGGCGCACCGGTCCGCCCGACCTCAAGAAGAACCAGGACCTATTCACGCTCGACGACGTCGGCCAGCTCGCGAACGGCGCGCGCATGCCGATGGTGCTGTCGATGACCTGCTACTCGGCGCCGTTCGACAACCCGACCGAGGATTCGATCGGCGAACGCTTCCTGCGCGAGAAGGACAAGGGCGCGATCGCGGTGTTCGCGGCGTCCTGGCGCAACTCGCCCTCGCCCGCGTACAGCAAGGGCGTGATCGAGGAACTGCTGGTGCCCGGCGCGACGATCGGCGAGGCGATCGTGCGCGCGAAGAAGCGCTCGAACGACCGCATCCTGGTCGAGATGTACAACCTGCTCGGGGACCCGGCGGTCGTGCTCGAGCGACCGCGCGACGAAGCGCGGCTCGCGCTCGACGGCGACCGCTGGAATCGCGGCGTGCTCGTCGATCTCGGCCAGGCCGCGTTCGCGGGCAAGGTCACGGTGGACTGGCTCGGTGCGAAAGGCATGCGGCTCTCGTCGACGACGTTCGAGGCGAATACGCCGCGCTTCCGCCTCGCGCTGCCCGCGCAGGCCGAATCGGTGCGCGTCTATGCCGCCGCGCCGGCGAACGGCCGCGATGCGGTCGGCAGCCTGTCGATCAAGGACGCGCCGGCCGGGGCGGGTTCACCAGCCCCGCTTTCCGCCCGCCTCGCGGCCTGGTGGCAGGGCGAGCCGACCCGCCCCGAGCCGCGGGCACGCCATGCCGACACGATCACGATCGCGGAGTTCGATCCGCTCCCCGCAGGGGCTTCGGGGCCGGGCGCCGCGGCGACTGCTGCGCGCTGATCAGCGCGCGAATTCGCGGTAGACGGCGAGCGTCGCGTCGACGCAGCGCTGCCAGCCGAACGCGCGCGCATGCGCGCGCCCGCGCGCGGATGCGTCCGCGCGCCAGGCATCGTCCTGCAGCACGCGTTCGAGGCCCGCGCGCAGCGCGTCCACGTCGAGCGGGTCGACGCAGAGCGCAATCGGACCGAGCGCGTCACGCGCGATCTCCGCGAGCGAGGAGCCGTTCGAGGTCAGCACCGGCACGCCACTCGCCATCGCCTCGAGTACCGGCAGGCCGAATCCCTCGTACAGCGACGGGAACGCGAAAGCGTGCGCGCCCGCGTACAGCAGCGGCAACTCCGCTTCGTCGACATAGCCGAGGCGCCGCACCTCGCCGCGCGCCTCGAGTGGCGCGACGACGTGTTCGAGTTCCGCATTGAGCCAGCCGCGGCCGCCCGCGATCACGAGCGGGTGGCGCGCGCGCAGCGACGGCGGCAGCGCGGCGTACGCGCGTGCGAGGCGCGCGAGGTTCTTGCGCGGCTCCTGCGTCGCGACGACGAGCAGGTAGGCCTGGTCCGCGAGCGCGTGCTTCGCGAGCACCGGCGCGAGCTCCGCCGGCGTGCGCGGCCGGTACGCCGCGTCGACGCCGAGCGGGACCACGCGCAGCTTCGCGCGCGCGACGCCGAGCGTCTGCGTGATCTCGTCGGCGATGAAGTCCGAATCGGTGATCACCGCGCGGGCCTGCTCGAGCGAGCGCGGCAGGTGGCGCTCGAGGAAACGCACGCGCTCGGGCGGATGGGTCTCGGGATGCGCGAGCCACGAGAGGTCGTGCACGGTCGTCAGCGCAGGTCCCGCGAACGGCATCAGCACGTAATTCGGCGTGTGCAGCAGCCAGTCGCCGAGGCCACGCGTGTGCAGCCGGAACAGTCCCGAGCGCAGCTGCGTGTAGGCCTCGAGCGCGACCGACTTGAACGGCACGTGCCGCCGCACCGCCGCGATCGTGCGGTTCGACTGCAATGCATGCTCCGGATCCTCGACCCACTGGTACGCCGAGTACAGCTTGAGCGCCTCGACCTCGTCGCTGCGCGCGAGCCCGCGCGCGAGTTCGAGCGCATAGCGCCCGATGCCGGTCAGCGGCGCGGTGATCGCATCGACGTTGAAAATCACGCGCATGAAGGAGCGGCACGCTCGCGCGCGAGGTCTGCGTCGACCATGCGACGTGCGAGGCCGGCGAGATCGAGCGTGGGCGAGAAGCCGAGCTCGCGGCGCGCCTTCGAGGCATCGCCGACCAGCAGCGGCGCGTCGACCGGGCGCAGCAGCGCGGCATCGACGCGCACGCGCACGCGGTCGCTGCCGCGCTCGACGCCGACTTCGTCCGCGCCTTCGCCGAACCAGTCGAGCACGCTGCCGGCCGCCGCGAATGCGGCCGACGCGAACTCGCGGATGCTGGATCCGGTTCCGGTCGCGAGCACGTAGTCTCCGGCGGTGTCGCGCGCGACGATCGCGCGCATCGCGGCGACATGGTCGGGCGCGTAACCGAAGTCGCGCCGTGCATCGAGGTTGCCGAGTGCGAGCTCTCCTTCGCGTCCGAGCGCGATGCGCGCCACCGCGCGGCTGATCTTGCGCGTCACGAACGCCTCGTCGCGCCATTCCGATTCGTGGTTGAACAGGATCGCGCTCGAGGCATGCAGGCCGTAGCTCGCGCGCCACGCGCCGACCGCCGCGTGCGCGAGCAGCTTGGAGACCCCGTAGGGTGTCTTCGCCGCGAGCGGCGTCGACTCGTCCTGCGGCGCATGCGCAGGGCTGCCGAAGATCTCCGCGCTCGCCGCGAGCACGAAGCGCGCCGACGGCGCGTGCGCGCGCAACGCCTCGAGCAGGTTGACCGTGCTCGCGCCGTTCGCCGCGAGACTCGCGCGCGGATCGCGGAACGATTCGGCCACGCGCGACTGGCCCGCGAGGTGGAACACCGCGTGCGGCGCGCAGCCCTCGACGAGCGCGGCGCACGCGCCGGCGTCGGCCGGGTCGAGCGCGACGAGCCGCAGGCGCGGGTCGGCCGCGATGCCGAGCCCGTGCAGTCGCCAGTCGTCGACGTCGCGCCCGGGCCGGTGCGTACCAACCACTTCGACGCCGTCGCGCAGCAGCAGCGACGCGAGCAGCGCGCCGTCCTGGCCGCTGATGCCGGTGACGAGGGCGCGCCGCGGCGATGCGCTCATGCGGGCAGGTCCGGGAAGCTGCGGAGCGTCGATTCTGCCCGATCGAGCGCTTCGCGCGCGCTCGGAGCGAACGGCTGCGCGACGCGCGCGGCCGGTAGATCGACGAGCCGTGCGAGGATTTCGGCCGCCGACTCGGTGTACTCGGGCACGACGAGCCGCTCGAACGCGTACGCCTGCAGCCAGTCCCAGAGCGCGCGATACGAGGGCTCGGGGTCGTGCGCGACCCAGGTGTTCGCGTCGATCACGCGTCCGTCGAACACAAGTTCGTTGCGATCGCCGTTCGCACGCAGGTTCCAGACTTCCGCATCACCCCATTCGGGCGCACCGGCGCCGACCCAGAGCACGCGCGGCCGTGGCGCGTTGCCCGCGCGCGCCTGTGCGTAGATGCGGCGCACGCGCCAGTCGAGCACGCGCCGTTCGAACGAAAACAACTGGTGTCCGACGTCGGCCTCGTAGTCGGGCCAGCGTTCGCGCAGCACCGCCATCCCGGCCTGGCCGAGAGCGACGCGGCGCTGGTCGCCGAAACTCGCGCTGCGCGCGTGGCGCACGAGCACGTTGCCGGCGACGAGATGGCGCAGGTCGTGGCGCCACGCGCGCTGGCAGAAGTCGTTCTCCTCGCCATAGCCTTGCGGGAACGCGGCTTCGTCGAACAGGCCGACCGCATCGAATGCGCTGCGACGCACGTACATGCAGAAGCCGTTGCCGGTCGGGAGCTCCGGGTAGGCGAGGCCCGCGTGCTGCCACAGCGCGCGCGCGCAGTCTTCGAACGACCAGCACGCAGGCAACGGGTTCACCTGCTCGAGTTCGGGCACCGAGAATGCGCCCGCGTTGTCCGACACCGCGGTCGCGGTCGCGACGTCGACCGCCGAGTACGCGGCGCGACGCAGGCCCTGCAACCAGTTCGGGCCGACTTCGGTGTCCGCGTTGAGCAGCACCACGTCGGCGCGGCCGGCCTCGACCATGCCGCGGTTCGCGGTCGCGGTGAATCCGCGATTGGTCTCGTTGCGCAGGACGCGCACGCGTTCGATGCCGGCGACGCGCGCGAGCAGCGGCGCGATCGCGGGATCGCTGCTCGCGTCGTCGATGACGATCAGCAGCGCGCGGCCGGTGGTATGCGCGAACACCGATGCGAGGCAGCGTTCGACCAGCGCCGCCGCGTCGTACACCGGCACCACGATCGCGACCTCGACCGGCCCGATCTCGGTGCCGAACGCGGGCACGCGTGCTTCCGCGCCGCTCGCGGCCGGCATCGGCGGCGGCGTGCGCGCAGCGCGCAGGCCGCGCCGACCGGGCTGCACGCGCAGCGGCGCGCGCGCGAGCGCCGGCCCGCCGCGTGACGCGCGCGGCAGCAGGTCGAAGGCCTCGCATGCGCTCGGGGCGAACGGGAACGTGAAGCGTGCGCGCGCGTCGCGCACCGGGAGTTCCGCGAAGTGCACGCCATCGACATCGAGCGCGATCGAACCCGCGAACCCGGCCGCGAATTCGAGCGCGAGTTCGGCGCCATCCCATCCGAGGTCGCGCAGCGGCGGCTGCAGGGCCCACAGGCGACGGCGCAGGGAGCCGAACATCTCAGCCCGCTCGCGCGCGCGCGGAGCGCGCATGTCCGCTGGCCGAGGCGGCGTCGTCGTCGAGCACGCTGCGATCGGCGATCGCGGCCTGCAGCGCCTGCTGTGCGGGCGTCAACGCGATCCCGGGCATCGGCGGCGCACTGCGCGGATTGGGTTGGATCCATGCGCGCACGGCCTCGTCCGGCGGCAGCGCGACGCCGTCGACGCCGAGCCGCACGAGCTCCGCGTGCAGCGTGCGCGTCGCGCCGGTCGGATCGGCGAGCAGCGTGTCGTAGTCGACCAGCACGCGCGGCCAGCCCCGGCTCGCCTCGAACGCCGCGCGCGTGTAGTGCTCCCACAACGCGAGCGCGGTCTCCGGCGCGAGTCCGTCGCGCGCGACGAGCGAGGCGGCGACCGCGCGCGGGTCGCGCACCACGTGCACGAACAGCGGTCGTGTCAGCAACGGCAGCAGTTCGCGCGCGAGCAGGCACAGCCGCGGTTCCTTCAGCAACCACGGACGTTGCATGTCCAGTTGCCCGATCACGCCGCCGGCTTCGCGGCGGAACGCATCGACCGCGACCGGCACCGCGTGGGCGGGCGGTGATTTCCAGTCGCCGCCCGCCGCTTCGAGCCGGCGCACGCAGGCCATGTGCAGGCGCGCCGATTCGTAGTGCCCCTTGGGATTGTCCGGGCCGACCAGCAGGTCCTCCGCGGGCCCCGCGTGCACGCCCATGCGCGCGAGCAATCCGGCCACGCCCGAGGTACCGGAGCGATGCATGCCGAGCACGACGAGTTCGCCCGAGGGCGTGCGCTGGAGATGCGCCGGACGATGCGCCCGTGGCGGCGGCATCCGCTGCGGCAATCCCGCGAGCGCGGTGATGCGCTGCGCGAGCTGGTCGGCACTGGCTTCGACGTCGTGCGAACGCGCGAACGCATCGGCCCGTTCCACGAGCACGGCGAGCGGTTCCGTCCGATGCTGCGTGTGCGCCGCGCGCAGCGCCGCGACCAGTGCATCGCGTTCGGGTTCGGCCCAGGCAAGACCCGTGCGCGCATCGGTGGCGCGGCGCGCCGCGACCGCGAAACCGTGGTCGCGCGCGAGCGCGCCCTGGCTGCCGAAATCGGTCGCGACCAGCGTCCTGCCGCAGGCCAGCGCCTCGGCTGCGAACGGGTCCCAACCGCCGCCGCGGCGCACGGAAACGTAGGCGTCCGCAGCGCACAGCAACTGCGCCCGCTGGTGCCACGGATAGGCCCAATGCGCGAGCATGCGCACGCGCGGATCCCGACGCGGCGCAAGTGTGCGGGCGATCGCAGACGCGTCACGCCCGGGTCGCACGAGCAGCAGCAGGACCACGTGGTCATCGGCACCGAACGCGGCGCGGAATGCCTCGATCAGAAGCTCCGGCGCATCGCGCGCAAGTTCGTCGACGACCGCGAGGAAGGTGTAGCGACCGCGCGGATCGCGCGGCGCCGGCACGCGTGGATGGCAGTAGTCGCGATCGACGCCGGGAGCGAGCACCTCGACCGGCACGCGCACGCCCGCGGACAGGAACGCTGCGCGCTGGAACGCATCGGGCACGAGCAGCAGGTCGAGCGTCGCCGCGGACTCGGCCCACTCGCGCGGTACGCGTTCCCAATCGCCGAAACCGATGCCGATGCGGCGGCGTCCGCGCGCCTGCGCGAAATGTCCACCCTGAGCGCATACGACCGCCGCGTCGGCCGGATGCGGCCAGCATCGGCGCGCGGCGAGGTCGAGCCGGATGTCCTCGCTCGAGGGCTCCTCGAGCGCGACCGGCGCATAGGCCATGCGCAGGCCGCGCGCGTCGAGCCGGCGCACGAAGCTGCGCGCGAGGTGGGCATGCGCATCGGGTGATCGCGTGGTGCCCTGCCAGAGGACGTTGCCGCGCTGGCTCGCGCGCATCCGTGCCTGCCAGCGCGCGGCGAACGTCGCGCGACTGGCTTCGACGAGCCGGCGCCGGAAACCACCGTCGTCCTGGGTCGAGCCATGCTGGTCGTGGCGCAACGTGACGGCGCCTGCGACGACGCTCGCGATGCCGGCGTCGGCCGCGCGCAGGCAGTAGTCGGTGTCCTCGTAGTAGCTGTGGAAGGCCTCGTCCAGCGCACCGATCCGATCGAGGCAGTCGCGGCGCAGGTAGGCCACCGCGAAGGCGATGCCCTGCACGCGGCGCGTCGTGGTGTACTGCGCGACCTCGCGCTCGAACGGACCGCCTTCGACCTGCTGGCCGCGCAGTTCGTCCGCCTCGATGTAGCCGCCGACATGGTTGATGCGGCCTTCGGCTTCGGGTCCGAGCAGGCGGCAGCCGACCACGCCGTGTTCGGGCGAGGCGTAGGCCGCGTCGCGCAACCGCTCGAGCCAGTCGGCCTGCGTGAACACGAGGTCGTTGTTGAGCAGGACCACGTCGTCATCGGCGCGTGCGGCCGCGATCCCTGCGTTCATGCCGCGCACGAAGCCGAGATTCTCGGCTAGTGCGACGACGCGCACGCGCCCCTCGTAGGCTGCCAGCCCGGCCAGCGTGTCGTCCGTGCTGCCGTTGTCGACGACGACGACCTCGGTCGCGTACGGGCGCGTCGCGAGCAGCGAATCGAGGCAGCGCCGCGTCATCGGCCACTGGTTCCACGCGAGCAGGATCAGCGTGGCGCCACGCATGTTCAGGGATCCAGCCCGGCCACGTCGGTCCACGCAAGCGACAGCCCGTTGTCGATGTCGTCGAACGCGTAGCGCGCGTAACCGAGCAACATCCGTTCACCCGCCGCATCCGCGAGATCGCGAGCCGCGCGCAAGCGCGCGATGTCGCGCGCGAGCGCGGCATCCGAGACCGGCATGTCCGAACGCGCCGCGCGCGCCGCAAGCACGAGCAGCTGCCGCGGCGTCAGTGCGAGGCGCTGCGCGAGCGCGGCAATCCGTTCGGGTTCGGGCAGGTTCATGCCGCCGCGACCGCGTGGTGGAAATCGCGATGGTAGGCGGCGAACACCTCGTCACGCGGACCTTCGGCAACGCTGCGCCCATGCTCGATCCAGAGGACGCGATCGCAACGCTCGGCGATCTGCGCCTCGTCGTGGCTGACCAGCACCACGGTGTGCCCCTCTCCCATGCGCGCGCGCAGGGCGGCGCCCGACTTTTCCTGGAATTCGGCGTCACCGACCGCGAGGACCTCGTCGATCAGCAGCACGTCGGGCTCGACCTGCAGCGCAACCGAGAAGGCAAGCCGCATGTTCATGCCGACCGAATAGGTCGCGATCGGCTGGTCAAAGAAGTCACCCAGTTCGGAAAACTCGTGGATCGCCGGCAACCGCGCGATGATGTCGCGCCGGCGCAGCCCGAGCAGCAGGCCCGACAGCACCGCGTTGTCGCGCCCGGACAGGTGCGGCAGGAAGCCGAGTGCGAGCGACATCAGCTGGCACGACACCGGCGCGCGCCTGACGCGGCCGCGATCGGGCACGAGGATGCCGGCCAGCACGCGCAGCAAGGTGCTCTTGCCGGCGCCGTTGCGACCGATCACGCCGAGCCGTTCGCCGCGCCGCAACTGGAGGTCGACGTGTTCGAGCGCCCAGTAGCGCCCGCCGCCGATGCTGCGCTGCGCGTGGAACGCGACGCCGACCTGCTCGAGCTCGATCAACAGCTCGCTCACGAAGGCCACCGCCGGGTGCGCGCGCGTCGCGGCGTCATGACGCGAGCTTCGGGAAGCGCGGGGCGAGCTGGCGCACGACCAGCATGCCGACGCCGCACAGGACCACCGCGATCAGGCAGACCTTGCCGAAGCCGATCCAGTTCGGCAGCTGCCCGTGCATGAGGATGCCGCGCGCGTCGTCCATCACGACCGCGACCGGGTTGAGCTCCATGACCCAGCGCAGGTGCGCGGGCACCTTGTCGAGCGGGAAGATCACGCCGGACAGGAACATCACGACCATCAGCACCTGCTCGATCACGAAGCGCAGGTCCGGCACCAGCGGCACCAGCGCGGCGACGATGAAACCCGCGCCCGCCGCGGCGAGGAAGATCGCGAAGAACAGGACCGGCAGCGCCCAGTAGGCACGATTGGGCGGATAGCCCATCGCCCACAGGATCACCAGCAGCAGCAGGAAGATGAAGAAGAACTTGACCGTATCCGACAGCATCGCGACGAGCGGGAACACCAGTGGCGGCAGGCGCACCTGGCGCACCATCGGCAGCGCGCTCCAGATCGCGTAGCCGCCGTGCGTGATGCACGACTTCATCCATTGCCAGAGCGTCATGCCGATCAGCAGGAACGGCAGGTAATCGGGTCCACCGGTCTTGAGGATCACGTCGAACACCAGCCAGAACGCGGCCATCATCATCGCGGGCTCGAGCACCCACCAGACCAGTCCGAGGTAACTGCGCGCGGTCTCGGCGCGAAGCTCCGCGTAGGTGCTGAACAGGACGAGCTCGATCAGGTGCTGGCGCATGCAGGGGTGCGGTCGGGTCGACTCGCGAGAATACCGGATTCGCCGCGGTTCCGGATCGGATCAGTCCGCGCAGGACGCGTCGAGCAGCGGTCCGCCGAATGCGAGGAACAGCAGCAGCGCGGCCAGCATAGCGCCCGCGCCGACGCGCAGCGGCGTGCATTCGAGCGCGGCTTCGCGCGGGCCGCCGACGCGCGCGCGCAGCGCGACCAGCGCGCTGGCCGCGAGCCCGCACAGCATCGGCGCCAGCGGCAGCAGGAAGCGCGCCTTGACGTGCACCAGCGCGAACAGCGCGAGCTGGTAGGCGAGCAGCAGCAGGACCAGCCATTGCAGCCGGCGGCGAGCGCGCTCGCGCGCATCCGGCGGTTCGCCGCCACGGCGCCAGCGCCAGCCGGCCGCACCGAATCCAGCGGCCGCAAGCATCAGCGCGTGCGCGGCGTCATTGCCGAACGTGAGGCTGCGCACGAGCCATGCGGGCGCGCGGTAGGCGGACAGGTAGCCCGCGCAGGCCGCCCCGGGCAGCTGCGAGCGCAGAGGCGTCTTCGCGTTGAACAGGCGGAAATACTGGCGCCCGAGCTGGTCGGCGAGCAGCGCGGGCGCGCCACGTTCGAGCACCCGCGCACGCACGCGCTCCAGGTAGACCGCATTTCGCTGCTGCGGCGTCGGCGCGCTCGCGAGGAACGCCGGCAGCGTGAGGCCGCCCATGTCCTCGATGTAGTCGCTGCGCCAGCGGTCGGTCAGCCCGACCCAGAGGTTGTAGACCGAGCTGTCGGCGATCATCGGGCGTCCATGCTCGCGCCAGCCATGCAGCAGCGCGGGCGCGGTCAGGAGCGCGACACCGAGGACGAACGCGGCCGCCGCACCGAAAGCGATGCGCGGGCGCGCGCGCTGCACGAACATCAGCAGGCACAGCGGCCAGAACGGCGACAGCAGGCTCTTGGCGAGCAACGCGAGGCCGATGCAGGCGCCCGCGGCGAAGCCGCGCGCGACCGACGGCGCGCGCGCGAGCAGGCACAGCGCGGCGAGCATCAGGAACAGGTGTGGCAGCTCGGGCCAGAGCCAGTGCGCGAACGCGGCGATGCCCGGATGCAGCAGGAACAACGCGGCGGCGGCGTTGGCGGCCGCGATCGACCCGCCGAGCTGGCGCCAGAGGTCGCGCAGCAGCGCGGCACAGGCGACGAGCAGCAGGGTCTGCAGCACCTGCGCGGCCAGCACGTCGGTGCCGAACAGCGCGTAGGTACCGGCCAGCAGCAGTGGCTGCAGCGGTGGCCAGATCGTGCCGGTCATCCAGTCGCCGCCCGCGAGGATCGCGAGCGCGCTGTCCTGGTAGTGCTGCTCGTCGCCGATCAGGCGCTTCGCGCCGGCGCCGTAGTACGCGAGCCAGAGCAGCGCCTGCGACAGCGCGAACAGCGCGAGGAATGCGGCCAGCACCGCGCGTCGCCGCGCGGCGGCGACGGGCGTGCTCACGGCGCGCGCGCGCCGGTCGGCATCATCCCGCCGCGGGGGTCGCCGGCGCCGCATCGGCCGCGCGGCGCTTGGGCGGCGCGCGGAACGTCGGGGTGAACTTCTCGCGGCTGCCGCTCGTGGAAATGCCTTCGACGTAATACCAGTACTCGCGGCACGGATCGATCGTGTCGTCGCGGAACTCGTACTTGTGGGTCTCGTCCGAAGTCCCCGCGCCGAGCAGCGGCTCCTTGGTCAGCTTGGTGAAGTCACCGTTCTCGCTGTCGCCGCGGAACACGTCGAAGCCGAAGTTGTCCTGCTCGCTCGCGGTAGTCCAGCGCGCGGTGTTGGCAACGCGCTGGTCGGCCGGCAGCGCCGACTGGTCGCCGCATTCCCCGACCGGGATTTCCTTCGCGGGCGCGGGCGCGGGTGCGGCCGCGGCGGGTGGCTTCGCCTCGACCGGCTTGCTCTCGACCGGCGTCGCGGGCGCGGGCGGTGCGGCGGCCTGCTCGGGCGTGGATGGGCTGCAGGCGGCGAGCAGGGTCGCGGCGAGGACGATCAGGGCGGCAGTGCGCACGAGGACATCTCCGTGGATTCGAGGCTGGACAACGGCGGGCGGGCGCCACGATAGTCGCCCGATGCATCCGCTGGCAACCTCACGTCGCGGCAGATCGGCGCCGCGCGGCGCCCGGCTTGCGTTCGCATTGTTCGCGCTGGTCTCGTGCGCAGCGGCGCATGCGTTCGACTGGGAGGTCGACGTCACGCCGGCCGGCGAGCTGTTTCCGGCGCTCGAACTGTCGCAGGCGCCTGCCGAGACGAAGCGCGCGATCGGGGGCGGCAATGGCCTGGTCGGGATCCGCCTGCGCGGCAACGACCTTCCTTCGCGCCTGCGGCTCGAGGTCGACACGCCCGGGCTCGCGCGCCCGGCGGTGCTCGAGTTCGAACGTGCGCCGGGCGAGGATGCGACTACGCTCGACCTGCATCCGCGCCTCGAATGGGATGTCGCGCAGCTGCGCCGCCTCGAACGTGTGCGCAGCCAGGCGCTGCGAATCGTGCTCGAAGTCGCGGGCAAGCGAGACGCACGCACCCTGAGCGTGCGCCTGCACCCGTTGAACGATGCGCCTTACTTCGTGCGCGAGGGCCGCGAGCGCGTCGACCTCGGCTGGGTCTTCGCCGGCTATGTCGATCCTGGCGATCGCGTCGTCGACGAGGTGCTCGCGCTCGCGCGAGCGATCGAGCCGCAGTTCGACGTGCGCGCGGGCACGTCCGACCCGGAGGCGACATTGCGCCGCATCGGCGCGGTCTGGCGCGCGCTGGAACGACGCGGACTCCGCTACGACGACGGCGATCCGGCGCTGAGTCGAGGCCCGATCGTCTGGAGCCAGCGCGTGCGACTGCCCGACGAGGTCTGGCGCGACCGCAACGCGAACTGCATCGACAGCAGCGTGCTGATCGCGTCGGCGCTCGAGCGGATCGGCCTGCGCGCGCTGATCGTGCTGGTGCCGGGACATGCTTTCGTCGGCTACCGGACCGGCACCGACGGGCGCGCGGCCGAATATTTCGAAACGACCTTGCTCGGCGCGCGTACGCGCGCGGGCGACATGGCGACGACCAACTTCGCCGCCGCGCGCGCAGCCGGGCGCCAACGCTGGCGCAGGGCCGCCGCTCGCCTCGACGGCCGCCACGGGCCCGACTACGCGTTGATCGATATCGGCGCCGCGCGCGCCTATGGCATCATTCCGATCGGCGCGGCGGAACGCGCCATGCGCCATCCACCCGAGGCAGCGCCGGCGCCCGCCGGTTCCTCCCGCGAACACGGGTTGCCGTGAACGAATCACACGACGAACAGCTCGAGCGCGCGCAGCGCGAGATCCGCGCGCAAGCGGCGACGCTGCATCAGCGACCGCGCCAGGCGCGCGTGGCGCCGACCGCCGCGCGCGGCGACGAGCGGATCGAGCCACGGCGCCTGGCGTACCGCATCGGCGAACTCACCGATGCGCACTACCGCGCGTTCGTGGACCAGTCCTTCCATGCGCTGCTCAAGCGCTTGCCGAGCGAGGCCGAGGCGGCCGTGCAGGTCGCGGCGCTCGCCGCGGGCGCGACCAAGGCGGAAATCCTCGGCAACCTGCGCTGGTCGCCCGAAGGTCGCCGCATCGGCGTGCACGTCGCGGGCCTGTTGCCGCGCTATGCGAGCGCGAAGCTGCGGCGCGTCCCGCTGCTCGGCTATCTCCTCGATTTCGCCCTCACGCTCGCGGCGTTGCCGCAACTCGCGCGGCACCAGCGCGCGAGTGACGCGCTGCTGGCGGCCGGCGACGAAGCCGCGGCAGCCCGGAACGCCGCACTGGCAGCGCGTTTCGCCGTCGCCGAGGCGCACGCCGGCAGCCAGTTCGACCTGCTCCAGCAGCGCGTGGACGACCTGCATGGATATGCGCACGGCCTGCGCACGGCGCTCGACGAACTCACGCGCACGCTGGTCGATGTCGACGCCGCCACGCGCGCGCGCATCGGCGAACTGGCGGACGCCGGACGCCAGCAGTCCTCGCGACTGGATGACCTCGAACTCGTGCGCCGCCAGTTGCACCGCGTGATCCGCTGGTCCGACGCGCTCGACGACGCGTTCGCGCAGGTCGACGCGTTCGCGCTCGAACGCGAACGCAACGACCTGGTCGCGGCAGCCGCCGTCGCGGAATCGGTCGTCGCGGCCGATGCGCATCGTGGCGTGCGCAACGCGGTGTGGGCGGCGCGGCTCGGCGAGTGGCTGGCGCCGGGCGCACGCGTGCTCACGCTCGCCTGCGACACCGACTGGCCGCGTGCGCTCCTCGCGCAGGGTCTCGAAGCGATCGATCCTGCACCCGCCGACGACGCGCAGGATGCGTCGCCGCGTCACGGGCTCGCGCGCCATGCGGATGCGAGCCTCGACGGCCTGGCCGCGCTCGCGCCGGCTGCGCTGCTGGTCGACTGGACGCTACCCGCGTTTGCGGCCGAAGCACGCCGCGTGGTCCGGCCCGGCGGCGCACTGCTGTTCGCGTGCGCGCCCGAAGGCGTGGCGGTCATGCATGCACTGCGCGCACGGCCACTTCCGTCGCTCGACATCGACCTGGTCGCGCACGTGCTCGCGACCGCAGGCTTCGTCGATGTGCGCCGCATCGACGCCGCCGACGGCAGCCCGGCGCTGCTCGCACGCGAGGCGGCGCGATGACAGCGGTCGCGGCGGGTCGTTTCGACCATCTCGCTGGCATCGCAGGGAACGAGGCGCTGCTCGCGCGCTGGCAGTCCGACACGGCGAACTGGGCGGTAGCGCTGCCCGCGCGCGACGCGCCGCAGCGCCTCCTGCTCGATGCGTTCGCGCTCTACCTGGACCGCTGCGACGGCGGCGCACGCTTGATCGTGCTCGCGCACGACGTGCCCGCCGATGCATTGCAGGCGTTCCGCTCGCTGCTCGCGCGGTGCGACCATGCCGCCCATGTCGAATGCCTGGTCGAGCCCGGCGATGCCGATACCAAGTCCACGCTGCTGAGCGCCGATGCGCTGCTGCTCGCCGATGCGCACGGCGACCTCGTGCGCGCCGCCGCGATGCTCGGTACGCCGGTCGTGACGATTTGCGCCGAAGGCTTCGCGACCGAGGCCGGCCTCGCATGGGAGGCGCCCGACGCAAGCCTGCTGGCCGCGAGCGTGGAGCGCCTGCGCGCCGATGCAGGCTTGCGCGCGATCCTGCGGGAACGCGCGTTCGCCTGGATCTCGAATGGCGGCACCACCGCCCGAGGCGCCGCATGAAGCGCATCGCGGTCGTCGTGCAGCGCTGCCACGAGTCCGTGGTCGGCGGCTCGGAGGCGCTGGCCTGGCAGTACGCGCGACTGCTGTCCGACCATTTCGAGGTCGAAATCCTGAGTTCCACCGCACTCGACTACGTGTCGTGGGCGAATGCGCTCGACCCCGGCGTGCAGTTGCGCGAGGGCATCGCGGTGCGGCGCTTCAAGGTCGCGTTCGAGCGCGGCCCGTACTGGTACTGCCTGCACACGCGCATGATGCTCGGGCTGCAGCCGCACCTGCGAGCCGCGGGTTCGCACCAGGGCCCGTGGCGCGAAGCGCAACAGGACGAATACATCCGGTTCCAGGGTCCGTACTGCCCGACCCTCGAACACTGGCTGCACGAGCACCAGCACGAGTACGCGGCGGTGGTCTTCTGCACGTACCTGTATCCGACCACCTATCTCGGCATCCGGCATGTCCCGCCGCACAAGAGCGTGCTGGTGCCGACGCTGCACGATGAGCCGCCTGCATACCTGCCCGCGTACGCGCAGCGCTACGCCGCGCACGCGAACCGGATCTGGCTGACCGAGGCCGAGCGCCGTACCGCGAAGCGACTGTGGGGCTTCGACGAAGGCGAAGTGCTCGGCATGGCGGTCGAGCAGACCGAGAGCGTGCAGCCGGAGGTACGCGAGCGGCCCTACCTACTCTACTGCGGCCGCATCGAGGCGGGCAAGGGCTGCGACGAGCTGTTGCGCGCGTACCGGCAACTGCCGGAGCGCGAACGCGCCTCGCTGGTGCTGACCGGCGTCGACAACATGGGCTTGCCCGATGCGCCCGGCATCGAATACCTCGGCTTCGTGGACGAGGCGCGCAAGCGCGCGCTGATGGCAGGAGCACGCGCATTCGTGCTGCCCTCGCAGTACGAGAGCTTCAGCATCGTGACACTCGAGGCGATGGCGCAGCGCACGCCGGTGCTCGTCAACGGACGCTGCGAGGTGATGCGCGACCACGTCGCGCAATCGGGCGCGGGCTACCACTACGCGACGATCGAGGAGATGGTCGCGCGCATGGAGCAGCTGTGCAGGCTCGACGACGGCGAGCGCGCACGGCTCGGCGACGCGGGTCGCGACTACGTTCTCGCCCGCTACCGCGAGGAGCGCATCCGGCAGCGCCTGGTGGCATACGTCGCGCGCGTCGCGGCCGGCGAAGGATCCGGGACCTGACGATGGCGCGGATCTGGATCGACCTCACCACGAGCATCCGCTGGCGACGTCCGCCGGTCGGCATCGTGCGCGTCGAGCGCGAGTTCGCCGCGCACTGCCTCGCGCACGAACCCGGCGTCGCGTTCTGCGAGATCGATGCCGACGGCGAGTACCGCGTGCTGAGCGAATCGCGCGCGCGCGAGGTGCTCGCCGATGCGTGGTGCCGCTCCGGCCCGGTCGCGACGGTGAGCGCCGCGGCGCCCGCGCCTGACGCACCGCGCAGCCGCGTGCAGCGCACGTTCGACTGGCTCGCCGCGCGCGGGCCGAGGCTGGTGCCCGCCGCGGCCTATCCATTGCTGCGCGACCTCGGGCGGGTGCTCGCCGAGCACCATGCCGCATGGTTGCGCCACCGCGCGACGCGGCGCGCGCGGCCGGCGCCGCCGACGCCCGCGCCGGTGGCGACGCAGCGATCGCCGGCCGTGCAGCCCGCAGCGGGCGACCTGTTCTTCTCGATCGGCCTGCAGTGGCATCACGGCGCGATCCATGCGTACCGGCTCGCGAAGCGCACGCGCGTGCGCGTGATCGAGGCCTGTTACGACACGATTCCGATCGACTTCCCGGAGTACGCCGGAAGCGCGAAGCAACCCTTCGCCGAGCACTTCACCTGCATCGCGCATACCGCCGACCTCGTGTTCGCGATCTCGGACACCACGAGCGCCGACCTGCGCGCGTTCTACCAGCGTGTCGGCGTGCAGCAGGTCCCACCGATCCGCACCGTGCACCTGGCGACGCCGGAAACACATGGCCACGCCGACGCCGACGCGCTCGAACCCGACGAGCGCGCCGTGCTCGAGCGGCTGCGCGGCGATTACGTGCTGTACGTCAGCACGTTCGAGACACGCAAGAACCACCGCATGCTGCTGCAGGTCTGGAAGGAGCTGCATCGCACGCGCGGCGAAGCCTGCCCACTGCTCGTGATCGTCGGCATGTTCGGCTGGGGCGTGAACGACCTGTGGGCCGAGATGCAGGCGAGCGAGGTCTGGGGCGCGGGGCGCATCGTGCTGCTGCACCATGTCTCCGATGCGCTGCTCGCGCACCTCTATCGCGGCTGCGCGTTCACGGTGTTCCCGTCGGTGTACGAAGGCTGGGGCCTTGCCGCGACCGAGAGCCTCGCCTACGGCAAGCTCGCGATCACTTCAGACGCGCCGGCGCTGCGCGAGGCGACGCAAGGCCTGTGTCCGTCGATCCACCCGTTCGACTATCCGCGCTGGCTCTCCGAAATCAGCCACTGGCTGGATGATCGCGACGCGCGCGCCGAGGCCGAATCACGCATCCGCGCGAGCTACCAGCCGCGCCACTGGCGGGACTTCGCCCGGGAACTGCTGGCGGCGGCGAAGGAGCTGCGCTGATGCGCGTCCTGCAGCTCGTGACGTATCCGCTGAAGTCGCCACGTCACGGCGGGCAGTTGCGCTGCGCGGCGATCCGCGAGCGCTACCGCGAGCTCGGACTCGAGGTCGAGACGGTCGCGGTGCTGCACGGCAACGACTACCGGCCCGACGAGCACGAACGCCATGACATCGTGCTGTCGCCGGATCACCCGGGCTTCGATCCCGCATTCCCGCGCATGACCGACCTCCAACGCGGCCGCGTGCTCGCCGGCGATGCACGCGCCTTCGCCGCATTCCGCGACCTGGTCGAGCGGTTGCGCCCGGACCTCGTGCAGCTCGAGCAGCCCTGGCTGTACCCGGCCGTGCGTCGCTGGTTCGACGAGCGCCGACTCGATGCGGCGCGTCGGCCACGCCTCGTGTATTCCTCGCAGAACATCGAATGGAAGCTCAAGCGCGACGAGATGCCCGCCGCTCACGCGGCCGACACCGCGTACCTGCGGGAGGTGGCTGCGGTCGAAGCGCTCGAGCGCGAACTCGTCCGCGCGGCCGATCTCGTGATCGCGTGCACCGACGAGGAACTGGCCGAGCTGCGCGCAATGGCCGGCGAGCCGGTACACGCCAGCGAGTGGGTCACCGCGCGCAATGCAATCGCGCCGTTCGCGCCCGATCCCGCGCGCATCGCTGCCATGCGGCAGCGCCTCGGGCTCGAGCGCTACGCGTTGTTCGTCGGCAGCGCGCATCCGCCCAACGTCGACGGCTTCTGGAACATGCTCGCGCCCTCGCTCGCGTTCCTGCGTCCGGACGAGAAGATCGTCGTCGCAGGGGGCGTCGGGCACATGCTTCGACAGCATCCGGTGTACGCGGCCTGGAGCGGCATCAACGAACCCCGGCTCGCGGTGCTCGGCGAAGTCGAGCGCGACGACCTCGTCGCGCTGCTCGGTGGAGCCGCGACGATCCTGCTGCCGATCACGACGGGCGGCGGCTCCAACCTCAAGACCGCCGAGGCGATCTACAGCGGCCGCCCGGTGCTCGCGACGCCGCATGCGCTGCGCGGATACGGCGACGCCTCGCGCTGGCCGACGCTGACGCTCGCCGACACCGCGGACAGCTTCCGCCTGCGCCTGCGCGAATCCCTCGACGGCCCCGAACGGGTCCCGCCCGCGGACCACGCACGTATCCGCATCGAGGTGACATGGGCGCGCGCGCTGGCGCCGCTCGCCGATGCGGTGCTGCGCCTGCAGCCGGCGCCGCGGCGCTGAATCGCGTGGCAGCGGTTGCGGTCAATCCGGCGCAGGCCGAGTTGCCATGGATCCAGGTGCTACGCGGCATCGCCGCGCTCGCCGTCGTGTTGTGGCATGCGAGCCGGCGTCGGATGGATGCTCAAAATACGAGATGTACTTCTACGCGTTCTTCGGCGCGCCTGATCGAACGCGGCTTGTGCGCAGCGCTCAAGCACCGCCTGCTTCGACTGTTGCCCGCGCGTGACGGGCGCGCGCCCCGCTCCGGCATCGCCCTCAGCCGAACCAGCGACGCAGCAAGCCGACGCGCGCGGGCGTTGACTCCGGCGAGGATGCGCTACGCGCGAACGCCGCGGCCTGCCCCGCGGGCGTGCGCAGGTCGAGCACTGCATGGCCGCCGCGGAACGCTCGCTGGGCGGCCTCGGCGGTTCGGAACGCGTGGTAGATGCCACGCGTCGCTCCGACGACCGGATGCGGCTGGTAATACACCTGCGGCCAGCCGATGCTCTCGAGCAGTTCGAACATGCATTCCGGGTTCGGGCCCCACCAGTTCGATTCATCGCCATTCAAGGTCGCGCGCGGGTAGAACGCCATGCCCGGTCGCGGCAGGTCGAGCAGGTCCTGGTGGGTTTCGATCACGAGTCCCTCGCGCGCGAGTGCGGCCGCTGCCTTCAGCACCGCGATCGGATCATGCATGTGGTAGAACACGCCGAGGAACAGCACGATGTCGACCGGCGCAAGGTCTCCCGGCAATTGCGTCGGATCGATCACCTTGGCTTCGATGTCGAGGCCCAGGCACTCGCGCCCGAGGTCGAAGGTCTCGCGACCGCGGAATGCCGGAATGTGCCAGCACAGGCTGTCGGATGCGATCACGCGCGCTGCGCCCGCGCGCTTGGCTTCGAACGCGAAGTAGCCGTTCCAGCTGCCGATGTCGAGCACCTCGCGACCCGCGAGGTCGAGCGGGCCGAGGATCGCCGCATGTTCGGCCTGCAGCAGGCTTTCGGACTTGCTGCCTTCGATCAGCAGATCGGGGAACAGCCGGATCGAATGGTGCCAGTGGACCGACGCGAGTTCGTTCGCGCGCGCGCGCAGTGCCTGCTCATCGTGCATGGATCGGCTTCCGCCCCAGGGGAGCGCGCATCCTAACCGATGTGGTGTCGGACGCTCAGCGCACGCCGAGCCTGACCACGAAGCGCGCACCACCGAGCGTCGGCGAATTGTCGACGCCGAGTTCGCCGCGATAGGCCTTGATGATGTCCTGCACGATCGAGAGGCCGATGCCGTGGCCCTGCACGCGTTCGTCGCCGCGCACCCCGCGCTGCAGCAGACGCTCGACGTCCTCGTCGGGAATGCCGGGGCCGTCGTCCTCGAACGCGATCTCGAGGCCGTTGCGGGTGCTGCCGGTCTTGATCGGGCGGGCACTCAGCAGCACGCGCCGGCGCGCCCACTTGAACGCGTTCTCGAGCAGGTTGCCGAGCAGTTCCATGAGGTCGCCCTGGTCGCCATGGAAGCGCGCGCCCGCGTCGATGTCGAATTCGCACAGCACCGCCCGTCCCGCGTAGACCTTCTCCAGGCTGCGCACGATCTCCTCGGCATAGGGCTCCAGCGGCAACGGCGCGGCGAAGGTCTGGTGGCCGGAGGTGGCTGCGCGCGAGAGCTGGTAGGCGACGATCTCGTCCATGCGTCCGACCTGCTCGAGCACGGTCCAGCGCAGTTTCTCGCCGCCCTCGTCGCTCTCGAGTTGTCCGCGCATGACCGCGAGCGGCGTCTTCAGGCTGTGCGCGAGGTCGGCGAGCGTGTTGCGGTAGCGCTTGACGTGGTCGCGCTCGGCTTCTACGAACTTGTTGAGGCTCGCGGTGAGGCCGACCAGCTCGGATGGATAGTCGCTGTCGAGCTTGTCCTGGCTGCCGCGCTCGACGCGCGCGAGGTCGGCCGCGACCTTGCGCAACGGAGCGAGGCTCCAGCGCAGCACCGCGAGCAGCAGCAACAACAGCACGACGCCGAGTCCGCCGAGCCAACTCGCGAGCGTGCGGCGGTAGACGTCGACCTGCGTGCGCAGGGCACGGCTGTCCTCGGCGACATGGAACGTGAGGTGCAGCTCGTTCTTCGCGCCGCTGTTCCAGTCCACGCCCTGCGACAGCACGAACAGCGCGCCGACCTGGGTGTTGATCGGTCCGCTGAAGCGCGGCTGCCCGCGCGGCAGCGCGGTCGCGAACCCGAGTTCACGCCCGAGCGCAGACGGCGAGCGCCATTGCCCGTCCTTCGCGCCGAGCACCTTGTCGCCGACGATCACCGCGTACAGGCCGCCCGGCGATGGTTGGTCGAAGCGCGGGTCGGGGCCGACCTCGGGCGGTATCAGCGCGCCCGCGCGATTGGTGTCGGAGCCGGCGAGGTAGGCGTACAGGTAGCTCTGCAGCCGCTCGCGCACCGCGCTTTCGCCCGCGTCGTAGAACGCGCGGTCGAGTGCGAAGAACGCGAGCCCGAGAAATCCGGCCAGCACGAGGCCGGCGGCGGCGAGCGAACGGGCCTGCAGCGAAAGCGGACGCGCCACGCGCGCGCGGCTCAGCCGTTGTCGGCCCGCGCCTCGTCGGCCGGCGCCTCCGTCCGCTCGAGCGCGAAGCGGTAGCCGCGTCCGCGTACGGTCTCGATCGGCTTGATCGTGTTGTCGGGGTCGAGCTTGCGGCGCAGGCGACCGATGAACACTTCGAGCACGTTGGAGTCGCGATCGAAGTCCTGCTGGTAGATGTGCTCGGTGAGGTCGGCCTTGGACACCAGCTCGCCCGCGTGCAGCATCAGGTACTCGAGCACCTTGTACTCGTAGCTCGTGAGGTCCACCGTGCTGCCGTTGACCGCGACCGTCTGCGCCGTGGTGTCGAGCACGACCGGCCCGCACTCGAGCGTCGGCCGCGACCAGCCACTCGCGCGGCGCACCAGCGCGTTGAGGCGCGCGAGCAGTTCCTCGACATGGAACGGCTTGACCAGGTAGTCGTCGGCGCCGTTCTTGAGCCCCTGCACCTTGTCCTGCCACGAGGAACGCGCGGTCAGGATCAGGATCGGGTAGCGCTGGCCACCCTCGCGCAGGTGCTTGACCAGGTCCATGCCCGACATCTTCGGCAGGCCGAGGTCGATGATCGCGACGTCGAACGGCACCTCGCGGCCGAGATACAGGCCTTCCTCGCCGTCACCGGCCGCGTCGACCGCGAAGCCGTCGCGCTTGAGGCGCGCTGCGAGCGTTTCGCGCAGGGGGGCTTCGTCTTCCACCAGCAATACGCGCATGGAACGTCTCCTCGATTCGTGTCACGGGCGGCTGCCTTGCCGCGTCATTTTTCGGCTGGTACCTGCACCACGCGCACCCGCCCGTCGTGCGTGAGTACCTTGATCCGGTAGATCCTGCGCTTGCCGACGTTGAGCGTCTGCACCGACAGGACCTTGCCCTCGACCTCCCGCTGCGCCTGCGCCACGGCGTCCTGGGCGCTGATCTCGCGCGCGAGCGCGAACCCTCCCGTCAGGAATGCCGCGACGAGCAGGGGAACCAGCCAGGAGAGTCGGGTGTGTCGCATCAGCCTCGTCGCATCGTGGCGGCCACGGCCATGCCGCACGTGCGGCGGATCAGGCCTCGCAGTCTCGGCACCGCGCATTGAATTGCGGCTGAACTCGGCGCGTGGCAGGCCGCTGCAGGAGCCGCGTTCAATAGATCTCCGCGACGCAGCAGCGCAGGCTGCCGCCGGCTTTCTCGACCTCGCCGAGTTCCGCCGTGCCGATCGCGAAGCCGCTGCGTTGGAGGTGGGCGCGCTGCGCGGGTTCGAGCGCGTCGGCCGCGGTCGCGCTGAACCAGGCGCGATCGGGCGCGAGCGCGATCGCATTGGCCGCGAACGCGGCCTTCTGCGCGGCATCGAGTTCGACCACGTGGCCGGCGTACACGCTCGCGATCGCTTCTGCGGCACGTGCGTCGCGGAAGCCGTCCGGCGCGACCAGCGCGGCGCGCCCGGCGAGGATCGCGAGCACGACGTTCGCGTGGTATTCGCCCTCGGCCAGCTCGAACGCGAACGTCAGCCGCAGGCCGAACGCCGCATGCATCGCGCACGCACCCGCGAGGTCGCAGCGCTCGGACAGGCCGCAGTAGCCGATGCCGCGTGCGCGGTCGATGCAGAGCGCGCCAGTGAGTTCGGCCACGCAGGGCAGGCGCGACAGGTCGGTTTCGCGATAGCCGAGCACGCCGCGGAACCAGCCACGGATGTCATCGCGCCCGGCTTCGGCCTGACGCACCCGATGGCGCATGCTGCCGATCAAGAGTTGCCCGGGCGTGGTCGCGAACACGTTGTTCGGGAACATGCCGTCCGGATGCGCGGGATCGCCCGCGAACTGGATCGTCGGCACGTCGGCCGCGAGCCGACGCTGCAACCCCGCGTGCTCGGCCAGCGCGCGTTGCGCGTCGGGCGCCCGGGCGAGGTCCATGTAGCGGTTGTCGCTCGCCGATTCATGCGCGAGCACGTCGCTGGCGGGCGTGACGAGGAAAGCCCCGCGCGCGGTCGCGGGCCCGCGCAGCGGGAAGCGCGCGGGCGACCACGCGGCGAGGAAGGCATCGGGATCGGTGACGATCATCGCGCCGCCCGCCGCTGCCGGTAGCAGCCGACGAGATGGTCGTCGACCATGCCGGTCGCCTGCATGAACGCGTAGCAGATCGTGGAGCCGACGAAGCGGAATCCGCGCCGGCGCAGGTCCTTGCTCATGCGATCGGAGGTCGGCGTGGTCGCAGGCACCTCGGCAGCGGTGCGCCAGCGGTTGCGCACCGGCGCGCCGTCCACGAAGGACCACAGGTACGCATCGAGGCTGCCGGCTTCCTCGATCACCGCGAGTGCGGCGCGCGCGTTGCCGCGCACCGACGCGAGCTTGAGCCGGTTGCGGATCAGGCCGGGATCGTCGAGCAGTCGTTCGAGACGGCGATCGGTCAGGCGCGCGCAGCGCGCGATGTCGAAGCCGTGGAACACCTCGCGATAGCGCGCGCGCTTGTCGAGCACGGTGCGCCACGACAGGCCCGCCTGCGCACCCTCGAGGCAGAGGAACTCGAACAGTGCGTCGTCGCCGTGCAGCGGCACGCCCCATTCGCGATCGTGGTATTCGCGCATCGAATCGCTGCTGCCGGGTCCGGCCCAGCTGCAACGGATCAGGCCATCGTCTGCCATCGCAGGCTCCGCCGAACGAGGCGCGTATCATACGCAGGCGCAGGCGCGGCGCGGCGGCGCGCGCCTCGTCGACGTGCACGGCGCTCCGCGCGCGATTGCCCGCTCCCCGCCGCCACGGTTCCTGCCATGCCCACCTCGTCCCGCTCGCGCGGTGCATTCGCGGCCCTCGCGATCGTCACGCTGGTCTGGAGCTACAACTGGATCGTGATGAAGCAGGCGCTCGCCTACAGCGGGCCGTTCGCATTCTCCGCGCTGCGCTACGTGCTCGGTACGCTCGTGCTGTTCGCGGTGCTGCTCGCGCGCCGCGCATCGTTGCGCCCGCCTCCGTGGCTGCCGACCGTGAAGATCGGCCTCGCGCAGACCACCGGTTTCCAGCTGCTGGTGCAATCGGCGCTGGTCGAGGGCGGTGCCGGCCGTACCGCGTTGCTCGCGTACACGATGCCGTTCTGGGTCGTGCTGCTCGGCTGGCTGCTGTACCGCGAACGGCCTTCGGCGCGGCTGTGGGGCGGCCTCGCGATCGCGGCGGCCGGGCTCGTGCTCGTCCTCGAGCCCTGGCATGGACTCGGCGGCGCGCGCAGCTCGCTGCTCGCGCTTGCGGGCGGCCTCGCCTGGGCCTGCGGCGTGGTCTGGACCAAGCGCCTGTTCCAGCGCGGTGGCATCAGCGCGCTCTCGCTGACCGCGTGGCAGATGGCGATCGGCACGCTCGGTGTGGTGGTGGTCGCGCTGCTGGTGCCAGAGCGGACGATCGCGTGGACACCGTGGTTCATCGGCGCGCTCGCCTACAACGCGCTGCTCGCTTCGGGCCTCGCGTGGTTGCTGTGGTCGATCGTGGTCGAACGCCTGCCCGCGAACATCGCGGGCCTGTCCAGCCTCGTGATCCCGGTCGCAGGCATCGGCTTCGCCTGGTGGCTGCTCGGCGAACGCCCGAGCGCGCTCGAGGCGATCGGCATCGCGCTGATCGCGGCTGCGCTCGCGCTGGTCAGCCTGCGGCCGTCGCGGCGGGTGGCGGAATAGGACTGGAACCCGGAGCTCGACAGGGGCAAGGAGAAAGATTGAAACACGAAGCATACGAAGGAAGGCGTTGACGGGAGTCGTTCTCCTTCGACAGGGCTGCTCTTCGTGTGCCCGGTGTGCTCCGCGTTTCGAGCTGTTCGCTGCGCCTTCGTGTACTTCGGCGGTGCCGCGCCGCGATTCAGCGGATGCCGCGCGCCATGATCACCGCGGCAAGCGGGATCAGCGCGAGCAGGTGCAGTTCGACCAGCACGTACGAGCGCACGCGGCGCCACTCGCGCTCGGCGACGATGGCGCCCGGGTCGGCACGACGGGCGCGGCGCCAGCGCAGGATCGCGAGCGTCGGCACGATCGACATCAGGCCGACCAGCACGAATAGCGTGATCTTCGCGTGGAACACCGGATTGCCCGCATAGAACGCCCAGCCCTTGAGGCCCCAGATCGCGCGCGAGGCGCCGCTGACGAGCACGAGACCCGCGAACAGTCCGAACATCGCGTCGGTCCGCGCGAGACGCTCGACGTCGAGCGCGGAAGCGGGTACACGCAGCAGCAGCCATTCCTGCGCGATGGTCCAGGCGAGGCCGAACAGGGCCACGAAATGCAGATAGGCGAGCACGGCGTCGGTGATCATCATGGACCTCGCTGGGCGATCGTCAGGGCTGGGCGGGACAGGTCGATGGCCACGGCAGCGCGTCGAGGTCGACGTTGCCACCGGACAGCACGATGCCGACGCGGCGGCCGGCGAAGCGCTCGCGCGCGCCGAGCACGGCCGCGAGCGCGATCGCCGAGGACGGCTCGACCACGAGCTTGAGGCGCTGCCACAGCAGGCGCATCGCCGAGACCGTGTCGGCGTCTTCGACGGTCAGGATCGTGATCGCGTGACGCTGCAGCAGGCGCAGGTTGATCGCACCGAGCAGTCCGCGCAGGCCGTCGCAGACGGTGCGCGGTTCGAGTTCGGTGACGCGCTCGCCGCTGCGCAGGGATTCGAACGCATCGGCGGCGCCGGCCGGTTCCGCCCCGACCACCGCGATGCCAGGCGCGAGCGCATGCGCCGCGATCGCGCTGCCGCTCACGAGCCCGCCGCCGCCGACCGGCGTGACGAGCAGGTCGAGCGGGCCGGTCTCGCGCAGCAGTTCGAGCGCCGCGGTGCCCTGCCCTGCGATCACGCGCGGATCGGTGTACGGATGCACGAGCTGCGCGCCGGTTTCGGCGCGTATCGCTTCGGCCGCGGCTTCGCGCGCGGCCAGCGTCGGCGCGCAGCGGTGCAGCGTCGCACCGTAGGCTTCGATCGCCGCGAGCTTGGAACGCACCGCTCCTTCGGGCACGACCACGTGCGCGGGAATGCCGCGCGTGCGTGCCGCCAGCGCGAGCGCGGCGCCATGGTTGCCCGACGAATGCGTGACGACGCCGCGCGCGGCGGCCACGTCGTCGAGCGACCACACCGCGTTGCAGGCGCCGCGGAACTTGAACGCGCCGGCGCGCTGCAGGTTCTCGCACTTGAAGTGGAGCTCGGCGCCCGCCAGCGCATCGAGCGAACGCGATCGCAGCACCGGCGTCGCATGCGCATGCGGCGCGATACGCGCGGCGGCGGCTTCGACCGCGGCGAAATCGGGATCGGCAGTCATTGGGGGCACCAGTGGGCAGGGACGCGAGTGTCGCTCGAATCCGCGCGCGCGGGGAGTCCTCGCGGACGCACCGTGCGCGCGCGACAATGGGAACCCAGATCCCGCAGGTCCCGATGAGCGACGCCTTCGCCACCCGACCCGAGCAACGCCTCGCCGACTATCGAGCCCCGGCATGGCGCGTGCGCGAGGTGGCGCTCGAGTTCGACCTCGACCGCGTCGCGACCGAGGTCGATTCGACGCTGCAGCTCGAATGCGACGAGCCCGGCGCGCCGCTGCGCCTCAATGCAGTCGAGCTCGAGTTGCTCGCGATCGAAGTGGATGGACGCGCGCTCGCCGCAGGCGAATACGAGATCGAGGACGACGCGATCCTCGTGCACGGGTTGCACGCGCGCGCGTCGCTGCGCACGCGCGTGCGCATCGCGCCGGCGCGCAATACCGCACTGCAGGGCCTCTACGCGAGCGGCGATCCGGACGCGGGCTTCCTCCTGACCCAGTGCGAGGCCGAGGGATTCCGACGCATCACGCCGTTCCCCGACCGCCCCGACGTGCTCGCGCGCTACGAGGTCACGCTGCGCGCCGAGCGCGTCCGCTATCCGCTGCTGCTCGCGAACGGCAATCCCGATGGCGTCGGTGAGCTTGGCGACGGCCGCCATTGGGCACGCTTCGTCGACCCGCATCCCAAGCCCTGCTACCTGTTCGCGCTGGTGGCCGGCCGCCTCGAAACGCTCGAGGACGCGTTCACCACCGCCGAAGGGCGGCGCGTGCGCCTGTGCATCCATTCGGAAGCCGATTCGATCGGCCGCTGCGGCTGGGCGATGGAGTGCCTCAAGCAGGCGATGCGCTGGGACGAACGGCGATTCGGTCGCTGCTACGACCTCGAGGTGTTCCATGTCGTCGCAACCCACGACTTCACGATGGGTGCGATGGAGAACAAGGGACTCAACATCTTCAATGCGCGCTACCTGCTGGCCGATCCCGACTCGGCGACCGACGACGACTACCGGCACGTGCTCGCGGTCGTCGGCCACGAGTACTTCCACAACTGGAGCGGCAACCGCGTCACCTGCCGCGACTGGTTCCAGCTCTGCCTCAAGGAGGGCCTGACCGTCTATCGCGAGCAGGAGTTCGAATCCGACCTCGCCTCGCGCACGCTGCGGCGCATCGAAGACGTGCGCATGCTCTGGCGCACGCAGTTCGCGGAGGACGCGGGCCCGCTGGCGCATCCGGTGCGACCCGACCGCTACAGCGAGATCAGCAACTTCTACACCGCGACCGTGTACGAGAAAGGCGCCGAGATCGTTCGCATGCTGGCCAGCGTGCTCGGCACGGACGGATTCCGGCGCGGGCTCGACTTCTACTTCGAGCGCCACGACGGGCAAGCGGCGACGGTCGAGCAATTCCTCGCCGCGCTCGGCGATGCGAACCGCGTCGACCTGTCGCGCTGGCTCGCCTGGTACGCACAGGCCGGCACGCCGGTGCTGGTCGCACGCGGCCGCCACGATCCTGCGCGGCGCTGCTTCGAGCTCAGCCTCGAGCAATCCACGCCGCCGACGCCGGCCCAGCCGCACGCCGTCCCATTGCCGATTCCGGTCGCGATCGCGCTGTTCGACGCGGACGGGCATGCGCTTCCGCTGCGTCTCGCGGGCGAAAGCGGCGTGGCGCCCGCGCGCCGCACGCTGCTGCTGGATTCGACGCGTGCGCAATGGCGATTCGAAGGCATCGACGCGCCGCCGTCGGCTTCGCTGCTGCGCGGCTATTCAGCGCCGGTGCGACTCGTGCACGCGCTCGATGCGGATCGACTCGCGCGGCTCGCGCGCGACGACGACGACGGATTCAATCGCTGGTTCGCGGCCGACTCGCTCGCGCGGCGCCTGTTCGCGCAGGCGCTCGCGGGCGCACCGGAACCGGCCGAGCTCGCCGCCTGGGCCGACGCGGTGCGCGCGGCCGTGGACGACACGTCGATCGATCCCGCGCTCGCTGCCGAGCTGCTGACGATGCCTGATGCGTCGGCGCTGGCCGAGGGCATGGCCGACATCGATCCCGAGGCCGTGCATCGCGCGCGCGCGCGCATCGAGCACGCACTCGCGCAGGCGCTGCACGCATCGCTGCGCGCGCGCCATGCGGCGTTGTCGGGTGTCGATCCGCGCGCGACCGACGCGGGCACCCGCGCGGCACGTCGGCTTCGCAACGCCTGCCTCGCCGCGCTGTGCCGCGTCGATCCGGACGCGGGCACCATCGCGCGCACGCAGCTCGCGCGCGCGATGAACCTCGGCGACCGGCTCGCTGCGTTGCGCGCGCTGCTCGAATGCGTGGAAGACGCCGGGCCGGAGCTCGCGCAGTTCGCCCTCGCGCATGCGCACGAGCCGCTGCTGCTCGACAAGTGGTTCATGCTGCAGGCGACCGATGCGCATCCGCGCGCGCTCGAGCGTGTGCAGGCACTGGTCGCGCATGCACGCTTCCAGTGGCGCAATCCGAACAACGTGCACGCGCTCGTCGGGGCGTTCGCGATGCGCAATCCACGTGCGTTCCACCGCGCCGACGGCCACGGATACCGTTTCGTCGCCGACGCGCTGCTGCAGGTCGACGCGCTGACGCCACAGGTGTCGGCGCGCATCGCGACCGCGTTCTCGGGCTGGCGCCGCTACGAACCGGGTCGGCGCGCGCTGATGCGCGCCGAGCTCGAACGCCTCGCGGCATTCCCCGCGCTTTCATCCGACCTCGCCGACATCATCGGGCGCTGCCTCGGCGGCAGAGAAGCAGGAGACTGAAACACGGAGCAGGGCCATGGATGTCGTTGCCGCCTCCCTGCGTGTGCCCCGTGTGCTCCGTGTTGAATCCTCCTGGAGGACGCAAAAAAAAACGGGACCGCGCGCAGCGCGGTCCCGTCTTCCCCTGTTCCCACTTCGTGCGTGTTGCTTCAGGCCGGCAGCTTGCTCAGCGCTTCGTTGATGCGGGCGCAGCGCGTTTCGAGCTGGCCGAGCGTGTCGTTCGCTGCGGGCTCGGTCGTGCGCGCACTGTCGATCGCCATCTCGAGGCGCCCGAGTTCGATCATGAGGTCGTGGCGCAGGAAGAGCGGATTGAAACTCATGCTGGCGATGTTGCTCATGACACTACTCCGTGGATTCCCGAAATGGGTGGAGCAAGTGCCGTGCCAACCTCTCGTTCACGCGAAACGCGTTGCCAAGCGGGGCCACGCGCGCGCATGATCGCGCCATTGCGGACATCCTTCGTCCAATGCTGACGCGACTGCCAGGGGAGGGGCAGCCCTCGACAGGACTTCGCGATCATCGTCACAGTCTGCCAGTCGCGGTTGCAGCTACCTTGGCGGCTCCGCCGGCCACGCAGCGGCAATCGCCTTCCCGGTCACTGGCGCCCGGCACACGGTCCTCTTGGATTCCCCCTGTTCCTACGACCGCCGGGCGCCAGCCTCTCCTTCGCACCCCGTCGCGCCGCACCCGGCGCGCGATGCCAAGCGCCAGCGATAGCGTTGATTCCGTTCCTGGTGGCGTCACGGATGTAGCCGCGACCGAACGTGACATCAGGCTGGATCGCAGCGGCACAGGATCGAGCGCGCACCGCGTGGACCTGCCCCAGCGCGAGAGTCGGCCCGACTACCCGGCGAAGATGGCGAGATGCCCCCGAAGCCGTGCTGCACTTGAAAAGTGCGGCCATGGATGGCCGCTTTGAGATGCCCCCGAAGTCGCAATCCGGCACGTAAAACGCGGAAGGCTCCGAAGCAGGCGATCCCGGACGGATCGCACAAACGGAAGGTGCTCCCACCGACGCCGGCCGGCCCCTGAATTCCGGCCTCGACGTGCTCGCATACGCCGCGCGTCGGTGGGAGTGTGCAAGAGCAGCAGCATGTTTCATGCCAGCAACGGCGCGGTCGCGCGCGTCCGCACTGCTAGAATCCGCGCCGCGCGGCGGCCGTTCGCCATCGCGAGGGTCAAGACGCCATGTATTCGCACGACGTGATCGTGGTCGGAGGCGGCCACGCGGGGACCGAAGCCGCGCTCGCGAGCGCGCGCGGTGGCGCGCGCACGCTGCTGCTGACCCACAACATCGAGACGATCGGCCAGATGAGCTGCAATCCCGCGATCGGCGGGATCGGCAAGGGCCACCTCGTGCGCGAGGTCGACGCACTCGGCGGCGCGATGGCGGTCGCGGCCGACCACGCGGGCATCCAGTGGCGCACCCTGAACGCGTCCAAGGGACCGGCGGTGCGTGCGACGCGCTGCCAGGCCGACCGCGTTTTGTACAAGGCGGCCATCCGGCGTCAGGTCGAGACGCAGCCCGGCCTGTCGATCTTCCAGCAGGCGGTCGACGCGCTGATCATCGAGAACGGCCGCGCCTGCGGCGTGGTCACCCAATCGGGACTCCGATTCCGCGCGCGCGCGGTGGTGCTGACCGCAGGCACCTTCCTCGCGGGACGCATCCACGTGGGCCTGACACAGCATGCCGGCGGGCGCGCGGGCGATCCGCCTTCGCGCGAGCTGGCCGAGACCTTGCGCGCGCTCGACCTTCCGGTCGGGCGGCTCAAGACCGGCACGCCGCCGCGCATCGACGGTCGCACGATCGACTGGTCCCGGCTCGACGAGCAGCGTGGCGATGACCCTGCGCCGGTATTCTCGTTCCTCGGCAGCACGACCGACCATCCGCGCCAGGTCAGTTGCTGGATCACGCATACCTCGGAGCGCACGCACGAACTGATCCGCGGGTCGCTCGACCGCTCGCCGCTCTATGGCGGCGTGATCGAGGGCACCGGGCCGCGCTATTGCCCCTCGATCGAGGACAAGGTCGTGCGGTTCGCGGACAAGCCCTCGCACCAGATCTTCCTCGAACCCGAGGGCCTGGACACGCACGAGGTCTATCCGAACGGGATCTCGACTTCGCTGCCGTTCGACGTGCAGGTCGAACTCGTGCGCTCGATCCCCGGCCTCGCGAACGCGCACCTGACGCGCCCGGGCTATGCGATCGAGTACGACTACTTCGATCCGCGCGGCCTGCGCGCCTCGCTCGAGACCAAGGCGATCGACGCGTTGTACTTCGCGGGGCAGATCAACGGCACCACCGGCTACGAGGAAGCCGCGGCGCAGGGCCTCGTCGCCGGCCTCAACGCCGCGCGCGCGACGAAGGACCTGGCGCCGTGGACGCCGCGTCGCGACGAAGCCTACATCGGCGTACTGATCGACGACCTCGTCACCAACGGCACGCTCGAGCCCTACCGCATGTTCACCTCGCGCGCGGAGTACCGCCTGCAGCTGCGCGAGGACAATGCGGACCTGCGCCTCACCGGCATCGGACACGCACTCGGCTGCGTGCCGGCTGCGCGCCACGAAGCGACGCTGCGCAAGCGCGATGCGATCGATCGCGAAAGCGGGCGCCTGCGCGCGCTGTGGGCGACACCGGCCAATGCGCGCGGTGCGGCGCTCGAACGCACGCTCGGCATCGCGTTGTCGCGCGAGACCTGCGCGCTCGACCTGCTGCGACGGCCCGGACTCGGTTACCACGATCTCGTGGCGATCGACGGTTTCGGCCCCGGCATCGACGACGCACAGGTCGCCGCCCAGGTCGAAGTCGCGATCAAATACGAGGGCTACCTCGAGCGGCAGAACGAGGAGATCGAGCGCAACCGCCGCCATGACGAAACCGCGATCCCGGACACGTTCGAGTTCGATCGCGTGCGCGGCCTGTCGGCCGAGGTGCTCGGGAAACTCGTGGCGGTGCGGCCCGGCACCGTCGGCGAAGCGCGTCGCATCGCGGGCGTGACGCCGGCGGCGGTCGCCTTGCTGCTCGTGCACCTGCGACGGTCGGCGCAGCGCGTGGCCTGAGCGGCTGCTCGCGGCGTCGCGAACGCCGCGGGCGAGCGATGCAGCCAGGCCGGACGCGGCGTCCGGCCCGGTGCGTTCATGCGCTTACTTCTTGCGCGACGCGTCGACCTTTTCCTGCGCCATCTGGCGCACGCGCTCGGCCTCGGCCTTCATCGCCTCGAGGCCGGCCTCGTCGACGCTGCCGCCGCCCGGTCGCTCGTTCCACATCACCTGGCCGTTCGCGTTCCAGCCGACGCTCGCGCCGCGGCGCTCTTCCACCGCGAGCAGCTTGCCGTCCTCGAACGCATAGTGCACCGAGCTGCGACCGCCCTCATCGAGCACGGTGTTGACGCGCACGTAGCGCACGATGCCGCCTTCATGGAACGCGTCCCAGCCGATCGATGCGGTGTCGGTGGTGTAGGTGCCCTCGACCTTGCGCATGCCGCCGATCGCGGTCTTGAGCTTGTCGAATCCGGCCTTGGCCTTCTCGCCCGCGGTCGGCTCGGCGATCAGCACGACTTCGGTCGTGGTGCCGGCGCCCTGCGTCAGCACCGGGGAATTGAGCGCCGGCATGAAGCGGCGTTCGCCGTCGGTGAGCACGACGTTGACGACGTAGGTGCGCGCCGCGGAAATCCGCGCGGGCTCGAAATCGATCGAGAAGTTGAACGGCGGCATGCCGCTGACGTCGACCACCTTGTCCGCGACCGGCAGTTCCGGCGTCGCGATGTCGACGAGCTTGACCTCGAGCCGGCCCGCGGCGATCGCGATCGGATCGCGCAGCGACACCTTTCCACTGATGGTCGAGCCCGGTGCGACCGCGGGCGCCGCGGGCTGGCCCGGCGTCGCGGACGTATCGGTGCCGTTGCAGCCGGCCAGCAGCGCCAGAGCGGCAACCGCCGCCATCCATTGAATGCGCATGAGCAAATCTCTCCAGGCAATCTGAAAACGAAGGGTATCGTACACCGCGCTCGGCGACGGACGGTGGAACGCGCCACGGGCTGCGCCGGGGTCGTAACGGGCCGCTGCGGGTGCGGCCGCGGTGACTCGGGTCTGGCACGATAATCCGCGCGGCGTCCGGGCGCAATTCCGAAGCAGGGCCGTCGCTCGGCCGCGGGATGCGGATCATGGCTCCGATACGTTGCCGTTGCGTTCACGCGGTGTTGCCGAGAGTGCGCCCATGCCCCTGCTCGAACTGAACCTGCTCGCGGGACCGCCGCTCGCCGACCGGCGCTGGCGCCTCGTCGACGCGCTGACGATCGGACGCGCGCCCGACAACGGGCTCGTGCTGCCCGATCCCTCGGTGTCCCGCGAACACGCGCTGATCCGCGCCGATGGCGCGCACTGGTCCCTGCTCGATCGCCACAGCCGCCTCGGTACACGGCTCAACGGACTCGCGCTGGAGCCTGGCGCGCCGGCCGACCTGCACGTCGGCGACGTGATCGGCCTCGGCCCATGGCGGTTCCGCGTCGATGTCGCGGCCGCGCCGCCCGCGCGGCCGGCGCCGCGCGGCAGCCTCGCCGAACAGCGGCTCGAGCTGCTGCTCGGCTGCGCGGCCGAGATTGCCGCGGCCGCCGACGAACAGCAATGGTCCGACGTGCTGGCCGAGCATGCGCTCGCAGGCTCGGGCTTCGCGCGCGCGGCCGTGCTCTGGCGCGGGGAGGACCAGCGCCTGCGCCCGCGCAGCCTGCGCACGCTCGGCGCGGATCGCGAGCGGTTCGAGCGCGATCTGGAGCGGATCGCCGAACGCCTGGAGTCGGGCGCGCGCGAAGACCCGTCGGCCGCTCCGCACGCGCTGCAGGCGCCGCTGACGCTCGATGGCGAGGAGGTCGCCTGGCTGCATCTGGATTCGAATCGCTCGGGCCGCGACCGGCGCGCCGATGCACCGACCTTCGTGCAGGCATTGAGTCGCCTGTCCTCGCTCGCGCTGGCGAACCTGCGCCGCGTGGATGCGGCACGCCGGCACGCGATGCTCGCCGCCGACCTCGAGCGCGCGCGCGACGTGCAGCGTCGGCTGCTGCCCGATGCACGTCCTGCCGCGGGACTCGGGCATGCGCTGCACCTGCAGCCGGGCCGCACGGTAGCGGGCGACATCGCGGACGTGTTCGAGCTTCCGGGCGGCAAGGTCGCGGCGCTGCTCGGCGATGTCGCGGGCGCCGGACTGGGCGCCGGACTCGTGATGGCCTCGGTGCAGTCGTTCATGCGCGCCGAACTCGCGCACCACGACGATCCCGCGCGCGCGAGCGCGCGTCTCAACGCGCACCTGTGCGCGCAGTCCGGGCGTGGTCGCTTCACGACGCTCTGGCTCGGCATCTTCGAACCGCACGCGCTCCGCTGCCGCTTCGTCGACGCGGGCCACGGCCTCGCGTTGCGCCTGCACCCGTCGCGCGAGGCGACACCGATCGTCGCGCACGGCAACATCCCGCTCGGGATCAGCGCCGACGCGCAGTTCCATGCCGAGACGCTGCAACTTGAACCCGGCGAGTTCGTGCTGCTGCACAGCGACGGCCTGGTCGAGCGACGCGCACCCGACGGCAGCGCGTTCGGCCATGAACGCCTCGTGCATGCATTGCGCGGCGCGGCGACGCCGGCGCAGGCGATCGCGCGTGCGCTCGGTGCACTCGACGCGCACGTCGTCGACGCGGCGGCCGACGACGACACCACGCTGCTCGCGCTCGCGCCGACGTAGGAGCGCACCCTGTGGGCGCGATGCGCGTGGACTCCGATGCCCGCGCGCAACCGGTTTGGTGCGCGGATCGCCCACAGGGTGGGCGCCTACGGTGGCGGTTTCTCGCAGGAGCGCACCCGGTGCGCAATCGGGCGTAGCTCAGGTTCCGGGCAGCAGCGAGATGTCGGCCACCTGCAGGAACAGGTTGCGCAGGCGGCCGAGGAGCGCGAGGCGGTTCTTGCGAATCGCCTCGTCGTCGGCCATCACCATCACGGCGTCGAAGTAGCGGTCGACCGCATCGCGCAGGCGCGCGAGGCGCGTGAGCAGGCCGACGTAGTCGCGTGCCGCGAGCAGCGGGGCGCCATCGGTTTCCGCGGCCGCGAGCGCGTCGGCGAGCGCGCGCTCGGCGCCGGCCTCGAGCCGCGCGGCATCGATCGCGCCCGGCGTCGACACGCCGGCCTGGCGCAGGATGTTGCCGATGCGCTTGTTCGCCGCGGCGAGGGCCTGCGCTTCGGGAAGGCGCGAAAACGCCGCAACCGCGCGCAGGCGCGCGTCGAAATCGGTGAGGTCGGCCGGCGCGAGCGCGCGCACGGCTTCGAACGCTTCGCCCGCGATGCCCTGGTCGGCGTAGTAGCCGCGCAGGCGGTCCACCACGAATGCGTGCACCTCGCGCGCGAGTTCGGCCCGTCGCGCGCCCGCATCGAGTGGCGGCGAGTGGCCGTCCTTGCCCTTGGGCAGTCCGGCGGCGAGCGCGGACTCGGGCAACAGCGCGAACGCTTCCTCCCATTGCGCGGGCAGGTCGAGCGGCAGGCCGCCTTCGATCAGCGTGCGCGCCAGCCCGAGCGCGGCGCGCCGCAGCGCGAACGGATCCTTGTTGCCGGACGGCTTCATGCCGACCGCGAAGATCCCCGCGAGCGTGTCGATGCGCTCGGCGACGCCGAGCACCTGGCCGACCCTGCCCTGCGCGATCGCGTCGCCCGCGAAGCGCGGCGCATAGAACTCGTCGAGCGCCTGCGCGACCTCGGCGGGTTCGCCGCCCGCGGTCGCGTAGTAGCGGCCCATCACGCCCTGCAGCTCCGGGAACTCGCCGACCATGCGCGTCATCAGGTCGCAACGGGACAACGCGGCCGCGCGCGTCGCGAGGCCGGCGTCGACGCCGACTCGGTTGGCGATCACGCGCGCGAGCTCGGCCACACGCACGCACTTGCTCCAGACGCTGCCGAGCGCCTGCTGGTAGGTCACGTTCTCGAGCGCCTGCTGCTGCGCGGCGAGCGGCGTCTCGAGGTCCTCGTCGAAGAAGAACTTCGCGTCCGCGAAGCGCGGGCGGATCACGCGTTCGTAGCCCTTGCGGATCTCGCCCGGATCCTTCGACTCGATGTTCGCGACGCCGATGAAATGTTCGGTGAGACGGCCATCCGCATCGAACGTCGGCACGAACTTCTGGTTCGTCTCCATCGTCGTCACGAGCGCTTCGGGCGGCACCGACAGGAACTCGCGCTCGAACGTGCACGCGATCGCGACCGGCCATTCGGTCAGGTTGGCGATTTCGTCGCAGAGCGCGTCGCCGAGGCGCGGCTTCGCCCCGGCTGGGGCGACGCGCGCGACTTCGGCGCGCACGCGCGCGCGGCGCTCGGCCGGATCGGCGAGCACCTTCGCGTCGCGCAGCGCGTCGAGCCAGGAATCGGCATCGGCGACGTGCACCGGGTGCGGATGATGGAAGCGGTGGCCGCGCGACATGCGCCCCGACGCGAGACCGAGCGCCTCGCACTCGACGACCTGGTCGCCGTGCAGCACGACCAGCCAGTGCGCGGGGCGCACGAACGCGTAATCGCGATTGCCCCAGCGCATCGGCTTCGGTATCGGCAGCGCCTTCAATGCTTCGACGAGGATCTCGGGCAGCAATGCCGCGGTCGGCTGGCCCGGCTTCTCGCTGCGCGCGACGAACCGCTCGCCCTTCGCATCACCGACGCGTTGCAGGTCATGGATCGCAAGGCCGTTCTTCGAGGCGAAGCCGGTGAGTGCCGGCGTCGGCGCGCCGTTCGCATCGAGGCCGATGTTGAGGTACGGGCCAAGCACTTCGGACTTCTGCGGCGGCTGCCGGACGGCAACGCCCGGAACCCGCACCGCGAGTCGCCGCGGCGAGCAAAATGTCTTCGCCTGCGCGGCGTCGAGCGCGATGCCACGCCGCGCGAGGCCATCGACGACGCCGCTCGCGAACGCGCCCGCGAGTTCGTCGAGCGCCTTCGGCGGCAACTCTTCGGTGCCGAGTTCGATCAGCAGGGAGGCGTGGTCCTGGCTCATGGGGCGGTCTTTCCTGGCGTCGATCCGCGCGGGCGCACGGCGCGCGCGCATGGCTGGCGGTGGATGCCCGCTCGCGCGGGCCGTGCAGGCATCGGGTTCGCGGGGCTCACGCGGCCGCGGGCGTGCGGCGCAGCCCCGGGAAGCCGAGCTTCTCGCGCTGCGCGTGGTACGCGGCGGCGACGCTGCGCGACAGCGTGCGCACGCGCAGGATGTAGCGCTGGCGTTCGGTCACGCTGATCGCGCGGCGTGCGTCGAGCAGGTTGAACGTGTGGCTCGCCTTCATGACCTGTTCGTACGCGGGCAGCGGCAGGCCGGCCTCGACCAGGCGGGCGGCCTCCGCCTCGCAGGTATCGAACCATTCGAGCAGACTGGCGACGTTCGCGTGTTCGAAGTTGTAGGTGCTCTGCTCCACCTCGTTCTGGTGGAACACGTCGCCATAGGTGACGACGCCGTGCGGCGCGACGGTCCAGACCAGGTCGTAGACGTTGTCGACGTTCTGCAGGTACATCGCGAGCCGCTCGAGGCCGTAGGTGATCTCGCCGGTCACCGGGCGGCATTCGAGCCCGCCGGCCTGCTGGAAGTAGGTGAACTGCGTGACCTCCATGCCGTTCAGCCACACCTCCCAGCCGAGGCCCCAGGCACCGAGCGTCGGCGACTCCCAGTTGTCCTCGACGAAGCGCAGGTCGTGCACGAGCGGATCCACGCCGAGCGCCTTCAGGGACCCGATGTAGAGATCGAGGATGTCGTCGGGGTTCGGCTTCAGCACGACCTGGTACTGGTAGTAGTGCTGCAGCCGGTTCGGGTTTTCGCCGTAACGGCCATCGGTCGGACGACGCGAGGGTTGCACGTAGGCGGCTGCCCACGGCTCCGGGCCGATCGCGCGCAGGAACGTCGCGGGATGGAAGGTGCCGGCGCCGACTTCGGTGTCGAGCGGCTGCAGCAGCACGCAGCCCTGCGCCGCCCAGTAGCGGTTGAGGATCTGGATGAGGTCCTGGAAGGTCGGTCCTGGCATGGTGCCTGGCTCACAAAGTCGCGCGTGAAAAGCGCGCTAGTATAACGATGATGCCGACCTCGGACCCGATTCCATGGCCAGCGTGACCCCGCATGCGAGCGGCGGCAAGGCCGCGGCGGCGCCCGCGCTCGGCCTGCACCAGAGGCTCGACCTCGACGAAACGCTGGGCGCGCTGGTCGCCGATGGCGTGATCACCGAGGCCGACGCGAAGCGCGTGCGCGCCGACGTGCGCACCGCACGCGGGCTCACCGAACTGCATCCGCTGGTGCTCGTCGCGAACCTGAAGCTTCCGGACCAGCGTCATCCGGACAAGCCGCTGAGCCTCGAGGTGCTCACGCAGTGGCTCGCGCAGCGCGCGAACCTGCCGTACCTCAAGATCGATCCGATGAAGATCGACGTCGCCGCGGTCACGCAGGTCGTGAGCCACGCCTATGCGACGCGCTACCGCATCCTGCCGGTCGCGGTGACCGAGATGCAGGTCGTGTTCGCGACGCCCGAGCCGTTCGACACGCGCTGGGTCGCCGATCTCGGCCATATCCTGCGCCGCGACATCCAGCGCGTGGTCGCGAGTCCGGTCGACGTCGGGCGTTACCTCGCCGAGTGGTGGAGCGTGCAGCGCTCGATCCAGCGCGCGAAGGACGCGAAGGGCGACCTGCACGACGGCCGCGCGATCCTCAATTTCGAGCAGTTGGTCGAACTCGGCAGGACCGGCGACGTCGGTGTCGACGACCGCCACGTCGTGCACATCGTCGACTGGCTGCTTCAGTACGCGTTCGAGCAGCGTGCGTCCGACATCCACCTCGAGCCGCGCCGCGACACCAGCCCGATCCGTTTCCGCATCGACGGCGTGATGCACAAGGTGTTCGAGTTGCCGACGCCGGTGATGACCGCGGTCACCTCGCGCATCAAGATCCTCGGGCGCATGGACGTGGCCGAGAAGCGCCGCCCGCAGGACGGCCGCATCAAGACGCGCTCGCAGGGCGGGCGCGAAGTCGAATTGCGCCTGTCGTCGATGCCGACGGCGTTCGGCGAGAAGATCGTGATGCGCATCTTCGACCCGGACATCGTGGTCAAGGAATTCCGCCAGCTCGGGTTCTCGCCGGGCGAGGAGAAGACCTGGCGCGAGTTCGTCGACCGCCCGCACGGCATCGTGCTCGTGACCGGCCCGACCGGATCGGGCAAGACGACCACGCTGTACTCGACGCTCAAGGTGCTCGCGACGCCCGACCTCAATGTCTGCACGGTCGAAGACCCGATCGAGATGGTGAGTCCCGAGTTCAACCAGATGCAGGTCCACAACGCGATCGACCTCGATTTCGCTGCCGGCGTGCGCACGCTGATGCGGCAGGACCCCGACATCATCATGGTCGGCGAAATCCGCGACCTCGAAACCGCGCAGATGGCGGTGCAGGCCTCGCTGACCGGCCACCTCGTGCTGTCCACGCTGCACACCAACGACGCGCCGAGCGCGCTGACGCGCCTGCTCGACCTCGGCGTGCCCAATTACCTGATCCAGTCCACGCTGACCGGCGTCGTCGCGCAGCGCCTCGTGCGCACGCTGTGTCCGCACTGCAAGGTCGAGGTGGCGCTCGACGTGCAGGCATGGGCCGCGCTCACGCATCGCTGGCCGTTGCCGCCACCGGCCAAGACATTCGGTCCGAAAGGCTGCCTCGAATGCCGCAAGACCGGCTTCCTCGGGCGCACCGGCATCTATGAAATGCTGCGCATCTCGCCCGCGATCCGCGCGTTGATCCAGCCCGACATGAACCTCGCGAAGCTCGCCGAAACCGCCTATGCCGAAGGCCTGCAGCCGCTGCGCGCGTCCGCGGCCGCGCAGGTCGCGCGCGGCATCACGACGATCGCCGAAGTGGCCAACGTGCTGCCGCCGATCGACTGATGCGCGCGTTCACCCGGAGACGATGACTTGCAACACCCGCGTGCGTCGCGCTTCCTGATCGTGCAGACCGGCCACACCCTGCCGCAACTGCGCCCGCGCCATGGCGACTTCCCCGAATGGTTCCGGCGCGGACTCGGCTTGCGTCGGGACGAGGTCGACGTCGTGCACGCGCACGCGGGCGAGGCATTGCCTGATCCGCGCCGGCATGTGGGCGCCATCGTGACCGGCTCGCCCGCGATGGTCAGCGAGCGCGAGCGATGGAGCGAAGAGACGGCGGCCTGGCTGCGCGCGGCGATCGACGCCGGCTTGCCGGTGCTCGGCGTGTGCTACGGCCACCAGTTGCTCGCGCACGCGCTCGGCGGACGCGTCGACTACCACCCGGCGGGGCGCGAGGTCGGCACCGTCTGCATCGAGCGCACCGCCGCGGGCGACGGCGACCGCCTGCTCGAAGCGACGCCGCGGCGCTTCCTCGCGCACGCGACGCATTCGCAGAGCGTGCTCGATCTGCCGCCCGGCGCGACAGCGCTGGCGGGATCCGCGCATGATCCCCACCACGCGGTGCGCTACGCGCCGCATGCATGGGGACTGCAGTTCCACCCGGAATTCAGCGTCGACGCGATGCGCGCCTATGGCCGCCTGCCGCTGCGCAGCAACTGCGTCGGTGCCTGTTGCGACGCGCGCGGCGAAGCGCCGGCGCCGCATGCACGACGCCTGTTGCGGCGATTCGGGGGACTGGCGCGCGCGGCGCGCCGGGCGTGATCCGCGGCGCGGACCGGCTCAGCGGCGCGTGCGTCCGGCGCGCCGGATCGCGGCGAGCGGATCGCCGAGGCGCAGGCCCGACAGGTACTGGCTGATCGCTTCGTTGGTGACGTCGTAGAGCGGACGCCCCATCACCGCAGCGGCGGCCTTGAGGCTGTCGCGCACGCGCTTGGACACGCGCAGGCTCGCGTCGCGCGCGTCCTCGTTCGCGGTCGTGGTCTTCTTCATTTTCGATTCCACTGGTGGCTGCACGATGCGCGGCGGAATCGCGTTCCACGCGCGCGTAGTCGCGGCGCTTCGGCACTCCATTGCGCCGACCCGTCACGGGTGCCACAGGGAGTGCGGGACAGGCCGCGATGGAGGCAAATTGCGCCTCTTGCAGAAGTGTAACCACGCGCGGCGCAGCGGGCGGCGCGCGCGCTGTCACGATTTGTGAATCCCTTCGCCGGCGTATGGCAGGCGTTCAGCGATCCGCGGCAGGCGCTTCGGGTTCGGCCGCGCGACGCGCCACGCTGCGCGCGCCGATGATGCCGATTTCGTAGAGCAGGCACATCGGCACCGCGAGCATCACCTGCGAGAGGATGTCCGGCGGGGTCAGTACCGCCGCGATCACGAACGCACCGACGATCGCATAGCGGCGGCCATCCGCAAGCCGCGCTGGCGTGGTGACACCGAGCGCGACGAGGATCACGAGCACCACCGGCACTTCGAAGCAGAGTCCGAACGAGAGGAACAGGACCAGCACGAAATCGAGGTACTTGCCGATGTCCGGCATCACCGACACGCCCTCGGGCGCGATCGCGGTCATGAACGCGAACACCGCGGGCAGCACGAACAGGTACGCGAATGCGCAGCCGACGTAGAACAGCAGCACCGAGGACACGAGGATCGGCGTCGCGAGCCGCTTCTCGTGCCGGTACAGGCCCGGCGCGACGAACGCCCAGAGCTGGTACAGGATCACCGGCATCGCGGCGAACAGGGCGACGAAGAACGCGAGCTTGAGCGGCGTGAGGAACGGCGAGGCGACCTCGGTCGCGATCATCGTGCCGCCGCTCGGGAGGTGGCCGACCAGCGGCTTGGCCAGCAGCCCGTAGAGCTTGTTCGCGAACGGCACCAGCGCGACCAGCACGAGCAACACGGTCGCCACGCACTTCAGCAGGCGCGATCGCAGTTCGACGAGGTGCGAGACGAACGACATCTCCTCGCTGTCGGCGGGATCAGGCGCGGCCATGGTCGTCCGATGGCGGTGCGGCCGGCGGGATCGGTTGCGACGCGCTTTCGATGTCGGCTGCGGCCGCCGCGACGTCGGCGCGCAGGTCCGCCGCGCGACGCGTGTCGTGGATCGTGCGCTTGAGGTCCTCGGCCGCGAGTTCGCGCTCGATCTCGCTGCGCACGCCCTGCCAGCCCGAGCGCAACCTTCGCAGCAGTGCACCGACGGTGCGCGCTGCGCGCGGCAGCCGTTCTGGGCCGAGCACGAGCAACGCGACCACCGCGATCAGCGCGATTTCGCTGAATCCGACGTCGAACATGGCGATTCCGGGCGAGGCGGCGCGCGGCGCGCGCGGGTGGATCAGGACTCGGCGTGCCCGGACTTGGCGCGTTCGGCCTCGGGCGGTGCCGGCGGCGGATCGGCCTTGAGCTGCGCCGGATCCTTGTCGTCGCCTTCGTTCATGCCCTTGCGGAAGCTCTTGATCGCCGCGCCGACGTCCTCGCCGATGTTGCGCAGGCGCTTGGTGCCGAACACGAGCGCGACGATGGCCAGCACGACGAGCCAGTGCCAGATGCTGAAACTGCCCATGACAGGGGGTCCTCGAAAGCTGCGATGCGGGTCCGCCATTTTGCCGCGCGCGGGCGGCGGCAACAGTGCCGGTCGTCCGGATGGCCGCCGCGACCGCGCCTCATCCTTGCGGCGTAGTGTACTCCTCGAGCAGGTCGCGGAAGTCGACGATCGCCGACGGCACCTCGGCGACACCGCCATCGAAGATCCTGCGTGCGGTCACCCCGCTGCCGTAGGTGGCCTCGTTCGCATCGTGGTCGATGCGCAGCGCGGTTCCGTCGAGCGCAGCGCCCGCGAACAACCCGCGTGCGCGCGAGTAGGAGAAGATCTCGGCCTTGAGCTGCGCATCGGTCGACGCCTGCGCGGAGCGCCCGACCGGCCCGGCTGCGGCTGACGCATCGGCGCCGAGCGTGAACTTGCCGTGCACGATCGAATCGACGCCTCGCTGGGTACGGAACACGAGGATCACGTCGGTCGACGAGACCCCGGCCTGGAAGCCGACGCTGCCGCCGGTCAGGCTCACGAACGCGGGATTGGACCAGGTGCCGTTCGCCGACTTCACCGAGATCAGGCCCTTGCCGTGGCGCCCGCCCACGACGAGGCCGGCCTTGATCACGTCGGGGATCACCGCGATCGCATGCGCGCTTTCGAGCAGGTCCTTCGGAATGGCCTTGTCCGGCGCCTGCATGACCTCCTTCAGCACGCGCACCGCGTTGGACGCGCGCCCGTTCTCTTCTTCGCCGGCGACGGCGGGCAGGGCGAACAGTGCGAGCAGCGCGAACAGTGGTACGGCAAGGCGCATCGCGATCTCCGGCAACAGGACCCACCCACGTTAGCAGGCGCAGCTGAGTGGACGATGACCGCAGCCGGAAGACTCAGCGCACGAAACGCCGGCGGTTTGCGCCCGCGGCACCCGCGACGAGCAGGCCGAGCAGCAACAGCGCCCACGGCGCGTCGACCGGGGCGCTGATCGGCGCCGGCCCTCCGCGACCGCATTGCGGCGGACCGAGCGTGAATCCCTTCATGCCGACCTCGCGCAGCGTCTCGGGGCCGGTGATCGGCCCGAGGATGTCGAGCGTGCCGGTGCGCGGATCGATCGTCGCAAGATCGCTCCAGTCGGCGAGCGCCTGGTTGTCGTCTTCGGGCGGGACGTAGTTCAGCACCGCCCAGAGCGTGCCGTCGGCGTCGAACGCCATCGAGATCGAATTGATCCAGCGCGTCGCTTCGGCGCCGAAGCCGCCGATCGGTGTCGCGGCGCCGGTGGTGGTATCGATCCGGTAGAAGCGGTTGTCGTCCTTGCCCGCGGCACCGAACAGTTGGCCCGCGCGCATCGCAAGGCCACTGATCGCTGCGCCGGTGTCGCCGACCAGCACGGTGGCGCCGTTGGCGGGGTCGACCGTCCACACCTTCTGCGCATAGGCCGAGGTGAGCCAGAGCTCGCCTTCGCAGCCCGCGATCATGTTGAGGTCGAGCGCATCGTTGCGCGCGGGGTCACCCTGGCCGGCGAGCCCGAAATCGGCGAGCACGGAAGCACGGCCATTGGCAGGATCGACGCCGATCAACAGCTTCAGGCCACCCGCGACCGCGTACATCGATCCATCCGGCGTGACGGTCAGGCCGCTGATGTTGCCGATCGTCTGGCCCGCGTAGGGGCCGGCTTCACCGATGCGCTCGGCGACACGGGTCTGGAGGTCGAAACGGTAGAGGGTATCGAACGCTTCGCCATACGCCGTCGTCGCCGCCTGCACGAATGGCGAGGCGACGGCAAGCATCCCCGCTGCGATGACGCAGGTCAGTGGGCGCATGGCGGCATGTTATCGTTATTAGGTAATCGTCTGCCCCGCGGTGGTCCGCGGTGGCGGCCCGAGTCTAACAGCAAAGCCAGGACCGTCCAAACGGCCGGCGCCGTGCACCGGCCCTCTCCCATGCCGCGTTATTTCTCCCCGTCTCCGCACCGGCATGGCGCTCCGTCCGCCGCGGCCATCGTGCTCGTCAACCTCGGCACGCCGGAACGCCCCGATGCCCGGTCGGTTCGACGTTATCTGGCTGAATTCCTTGGTGATCCACGCGTGGTCGAACTGCCGCGCTGGCTCTGGCGCCTGATCCTGCACGGGGTCGTGCTGCGCGTGCGTCCGGCGCGCTCGGCCGAGCTCTACGCGAAGATCTGGGGCGTGGGCGGCTCGCCGCTCGCGAGCGGGACGGCCGCGCTCGCCGAGGCGCTCGGCGCGGCGATCGGCGCGCGCCGACCGGGGCCTGTGCTCGTGCGCCATGCGATGCGCTACGGCGGGCCCTCGCTGCGCAGCGTGCTGCGCGAGCTGGCCGTGCACAACGTCCATCGCGTCCTCGTGCTGCCGCTGTATCCGCAGTACTCGGCCACCACCACGGCCTCGGTGTTCGACGCAGTCGCGCGCGAGCTGTCGGGCTGGCGGCGCATCCCCGAACTCCGGTTCGTCGCCGACTACCATGCAGAACCGCGCTACATCGAGGCGCTCGCGCGCGGCGTCGAGGCGCACTGGCGCCAGCATGGACGCGCGCCGAAGCTCGTGCTGTCGTTCCACGGCATCCCGGAGCGCTATTTCCAGGCGGGCGATCCGTACTTCTGCCAGTGCCAGGCGACCGCGCGGCGCCTGCGCGAGCGGCTTGGACTCGCCGAGGACGCATTGATCGTCGCGTTCCAGTCGCAAGTGGGTCGCGCGCGCTGGCTGCAGCCCTACACCGAACGCGTGCTGGCCGAGTTGCCTGCGGCCGGTGTCCGGCACGTGCAGGTGCTCTGCCCGGGTTTCCCGATCGACTGCCTCGAGACGCTCGAGGAGATCGCGATCCGCAACCATGCGCGCTTCCTGCAGGCCGGCGGAGAACGCTTCGACTACATCCCGGCGTTGAACGCGGGCAGCGACCACGTCACCGCGCTCGCCGAGCTCGCGTTGCGCCACGCGCAGGGCTGGCCCGAGTTCGACCCGGCCTGGGACGCCGCGCGCAATGCAGCGCAGCGCGAGGCGGTGCGGTTGCGGCATGAACGACTGCGTGATGCACGTCGCTGAGGAACTGCGCATCGCGTTGCCGCATGCGACGCTGGCCGCGCGATGCTGGGGGGATGCGGGGCTGCCGCCGCTGCTCGCGCTGCATGGCTGGCTCGACAACGCGGGCAGTTTCGAGGCACTCGCGCCGCTGCTCGCCACGCGCTGGCGCGTCGTCGCGATCGATTTCGCAGGCCACGGACGCTCGACGCACCTGCCCAAGGGAACTTGGTACCACTACGTCGACTACTTCGACGAACTGCGCGCGGTGTTCGACCATTTCGGCTGGGCGAGCGCGGACCTGCTCGGCCACTCGCTCGGCGGCACGCTCGCGAGCCTGTTCGCCGCGCTGTATCCCGAGCGGGTCCGCGAGCTCATGCTGATCGAGGCACTGGGTCCGTTGACCGCAGGCGTCGACGAGACGCTCGCGCGATTGCGGCGCGCGCTCGACGAGCGCGAAGCGCATGCAAGGCGCCGCCCGCTGCGCGTGTTCGCGACGCTCGACGATGCGGTCGCGGCGCGCATGCGCGCGAACGGGTTGTCGCGGGCGGCGGCGCAGCCGATCGTCGCGCGTGGCGTCACCGAGGTCGAAGGCGGGTACGCGTGGTCGAGCGATCCGCGCCTCACGCTCGCGAGCGCGCAACGCTACAGCGAGCCGCAGGTGCTCGCGATGCTGGCCGGCATCCGCGCGCGCAGCCTGCTCGTGCTCGCGGATCCACCGACGAGCTACCTGCCCGTCGCGATGATGGACGCGCGCGCGGCCGAGATCGCCGACATCCGCATCGTGCGCCTGGCCGGCCACCATCACCTGCATCTCGAGGACGCGCAAGCGGTGGCCGACGAGATCCTCGCGTTCGCGGATACGGCGCGGGCTTCCTAGGCGCCACGCGGCCGCGGCGGCGAAAGCGGCATCGCGCAAGGCGCTGGCGTGGATGTGTCGGTCGCGGATGCGGCGCTGCTGCTGCCGCCGCGATCAAGCCGCCGGCGGCGCGTGGATCAGGCGCGTCAATTCGGCCTTCAGCGCCTGTCCGTTCACACGCAGCCATTCGCGCTGTTCGCGCCAGTCCGGATAGAGCTTCTCGACCAGCGCCCAGAACCGCGGCGAATGGTTGCGGATGCGCAGGTGGCAGAGCTCGTGCACGACCACGTAACGCAGTGCGGCGGGCGGCGCGAGCGCGAGCGCGAGGTCCAGCGTCACGCGGTCGCGCGTGTCGAGGCTGCCCCAGAGGCTCTTGAGCGGACGCAGCTTCATGCCGGTCGGCGCGCGCCCGAGTTCGGGGCAGTAGCGCGCGAAATAGCGGCTCACGTCGCGGCGGATCTGCGCCTCGAGGAACGACCGCAGCAACGCGCGTGCGGCCGGCAGGGTCGACTTGCCATGCGGGCGCGGCAGGCTCAGCACGAGGCGGTCGTCGATCTGCTCGATCTGCGGCCAGGCGCCGTCGCGCCACGACAGGCGCGTGGTCTCGCCGCGCAGCGGCATCACGGTCGCGGCCCCGGGCTTGAGCGGCGGCGGCGCGGAGCCGAGGCTGAGTTCGTCGAGCTTGCGTTCGAGCCACTCGCCGTGCTTGCGCAGGAACGCGAACACCTGCGCCGGATGCGTGCCTTCGGGATAGGTCACGCGCGCGCCGCCGGGCGTCACCGTCAGCCGCAGCCTGCGCGCACGCGGGTGGCTCTTGCGCAGCACCTTGATCGTCTCGCCGGCCGGCGTGGCCAACTCGAGGTAGTCGTGCGCAAGTTCCACTTCGATCGTTCTCCAAGCCGACCCGCCTGGCTGCGCTAGTCGCGCTCGCCGGGGCGGGGAATATCGAACCACTGGTCAAGTCGCACGAACAGGTTCTGGAGTTCGAGCGTCATCAGCGCAAATACCGCGTCCAGCTCCGCCTGCTTCGATTCCGCGGTCTGCTCGCCGAGCGTGTCGAGCACGACGTCGAGGAACTTGAGCTTGCGCACGACGAGATCCTCGCCGAGCACGAAGCTCATCCGGTCATCGAATACGAGGCCGAGCTGGAATACCTGCTTGCCCGACTTGAGATGCTCCCTGACCTCATCCGATTCAAGGTCCTGGCGTCGGCAGCGGACGATCGCGCCGGCCTCGGCCGGGTCCCGCAATTCGCACTCTTCGCCGAGCGCAAGGCCCGCTGGCAGCTTGCCACCAATCAGCCACCCCGTCATCAGGTTGCGCACCGACTCGGCCGGGGCCATCGGCGTCGCCGGAAACCGGCCCAGCGCCTCGCGCACCTGGCTCACCGCGTCCTCGGCCGCCTTGCGGCTGGCGCTGTCCACGACGAACCAGCCGTGCCCGGCGTCCAGATACGCAGAAAGTCGTGACGGGCGGATGAAGGCGCGCGGCAGCAGCTCCGAAATGACCTCTTCCTTCAAGCGCTTGCGCTCGCGCGCGCCGGGTCGCCGTCCCTCCTTGTGGTGCATGCGCTCGATCCGGTCCGCCAGCTCTTCGGCCACCACGACCGCGGGCAGCAGGCGCTCTTCGGTGCCGACCGTGAACAATGAATACGCACCGATCTGGTGCACGAGCTGGTCGCTGTCGCGCCCATACGGGGAGATGAAGCCGCGCGTCGCGAGCTCCAATGGGCCGCACTCGCGCAATCGATGCGATTCGAGGCTCTTTTGGAGACGATCGAGGGACTTTTCGACACTTTCCGGAAAACGGAACAGGGTCAGGTTGCGAAAGAACATGGAACTCCTGGAGGGCTGGGAGAGAGGGCGAGGGGCCGAGGCGCGGCCGCGGGTCAGTCGGGATCGGCGAGCCAGCCGCGGGCGTCGGTTCGCGCCGCATCGGGATCGCTGCCGAGTGCGGCGAAGTCGTGCAGCGCGTGATCGAGCAGGTGCGACGGCACCGTGTTGCCGAGCGCGCGGAAGATGTTCTCGATGCGGCCGGGTTGTTGCGCCTCCCATGACGCGAGCATCGACTTGATCGCCTTGCGCTGCAGGTTCTCCTGCGATCCGCACAGGTTGCACGGGAGTATCGGAAAAGCCTGCGCGAGCGCGTACGCGGCGATATCGTCCTCGCGGCAATACGCGAGCGGCCGGATCACGATGTTGCGGCCGTCATCCGACCGAAGCTTCGGCGGCATCGCCTTGAGCGTGGCCTGGTGGAACAGGTTGAGGAACAGCGTCTCGACGATGTCGTCGCGGTGGTGGCCGAGCGCGATCTTGCTGAAACCCTGCTCGACCGCGAACGTGTAGAGCGCGCCGCGGCGCAGGCGCGAGCACAGGCTGCACATCGTGCGGCCTTCGGGGATCACGCGCCTGACCACAGCGTAGGTGTCCTGCTCGAGTACGTGGAACGCGATGCCGCGCTCGCGCAGGTAGCGCGGAATGACCTCGGCGTCGTAGCCCGGCTGCTTCTGGTCGAGATGCACGGCCACGAGTTCGAACGCGACCGGTGCCTTCGCCTGCAACTTCAGCAGGAGATCGAGCAGGGTCCACGAATCCTTGCCGCCGGACAGGCACACCATCACGCGGTCGCCGTGCTCGATCATGTTGAAGTCCGCGATCGCCTGGCCGACCTGGCGCCGCAGGCGCCTGGCGCGCCTGGCGGCTTCGTGGTCGAGCTGGCGGCAGGGCATCGCGTTCATGGGTTCGATCCGGGATCAGCGGGCGATGCGATCGCCGCGTGTTGCGGGCGGCACTCGGGACGCGCGCACGGGAGTCGGCCATTGTAGTCGGCACCGTCGCAGCTTCCGATACGCGGCACGTTCACTTCCGCCGCCTGCGCCGATGCGGCAAAATCCGCGCGGCTGCGCGCTCGATTCCGCGGCACGCGCGCCGGGACGCCTCCTGGCGAGTTCCCACCCGCCGATCGGCCGTGGTTCGACGCGCACGCGCGCCGAGGCCGCCATCCACTGGAGCGTCCATGAGCAGCACCCCGAGCGTCGATACCGCCCGCCTCGCGAATGCGATCCGCTTCCTCGCGGCCGACGCGGTCGAAAAGGCGAAATCAGGGCATCCCGGCATGCCGATGGGAATGGCCGAGATCGCGCTCGCGCTGTGGACGCGCCACCTGCGCCACAACCCGGCCAACCCGCAATGGGCCGATCGCGACCGATTCGTGGTTTCCAACGGCCACGGCTCGATGCTGCTGTACGCACTGCTGCACCTGACGGGCTACGACCTGCCGCTCGCCGAACTCGAGAACTTCCGGCAACTGCACTCGAAGACGCCGGGCCATCCCGAAGTGCACGTGACGCCCGGTGTCGAGACCACCACCGGTCCGCTCGGCCAGGGCATCGCGAATGCGGTCGGCATGGCGCTCGCCGAGAAACTGCTCGCGGCCGAATTCAACCGCGGCGAGGCGCGCATCGTCGACCATCACACCTACGTGTTCCTCGGCGATGGTTGCCTGATGGAAGGCATCTCGCACGAGGCCTGCGCGCTCGCGGGCACCTGGCAGCTCGGCAAGCTCGTCGCGCTGTACGACGACAACGGCATCTCGATCGACGGCCAGGTGCGCGGCTGGTTCACCGACGACACCGCGGCGCGCTTCCGTGCGTACGGCTGGCAGGTGATCGGCCCGGTCGACGGACACGATGTCGATGAGGTCGACCGCGCGATCGCCGAAGCCAAGGCGAACACGTCGCAGCCGAGCTTCATCCTCTGCCGAACGGTCATCGGCAAGGGCGCGCCGACGCGCGCCGGCACCGCGAAGGCACATGGCGAGGCGCTCGGCGCCGACGAGCTCGCGAAGACGCGCGAGGCACTCGGCTGGACGCACGCGCCGTTCGAGATCCCGGCCGACCTGCGCGCGGGTTGGGACGCGCGCGCAGCCGGCGCCGCGCACGAGCAGGCGTGGAACGAGCGTTTCGCGGCCTATGAAGCCTCCGACGGCGAGGCCGCGCGCGAGTTCCTGCGGCGCCTCGCGGGCGAGCTGCCGACCGATTTCAGCGAGCGCGCGGCGCGGCTCGTCGCCGACGCCAACGCGAAGGCGGAAACCGTCGCGACGCGCAAGGCGAGCCAGTATGCGATCGAGGCGCTCGCGCCCGCGGTGCCCGAGATGCTCGGCGGATCGGCCGACCTGACCCATTCCAACCTCACGCTGTGGAAAGGCGCGCCGCTGCTCGAAGGCGCGGGCACCGGGCGCCACATCAGCTACGGCGTGCGCGAGTTCGGCATGGCCGCGGTCATGAACGGCCTCGCGCTGCATGGCGGCTTCATTCCGTTCGGCGGCACGTTCCTGACCTTCAGCGACTACAGCCGCAACGCGATCCGGATGGCGGCGTTGATGAACCTGCGCGTGATCCACGTGTTCACGCACGACTCGATCGGCCTCGGCGAAGACGGTCCGACGCACCAGTCGGTCGAGCACGTGTCGTCGTTGCGACTGATCCCGAACCTCGAGGTCTGGCGCCCCTGCGACACGGTCGAGACCGCGATCGCATGGACGCTCGCGCTGCAGCGAAAGACCGCGCCGACCGCACTCGCGCTGTCGCGACAGAACCTGCCGTTCGTCGCGCGAGACGCCGAGCAGATCGCTGCGGTCGAGCGCGGCGGCTACGTGCTCGCCGAAGCTGCGGGCGGCACGCCGCAGCGGATCCTCATCGCGACCGGTTCGGAGGTCGGCCTCGCGCTCGCGACGAAAACGCTGCTCGAGGCCGAGGGCCTCGCGACGCGTGTCGTGTCGATGCCGTCGACGACGACGTTCGACCGCCAGGACGACGCATGGCGCGCGCAGGTGCTGCCCGAACACGTCGCGAAGATCGCGATCGAAGCCGGCAGCAGCGCGCTCTGGTGGAAGTACGTGCGCGGCAATGGCACCGTCGTCGGCATCGACCGCTTCGGCGAGTCGGCGCCGGGCGCGGTGTTGTTCGACTTCTTCGGTTTCACGCCGCAGAGGATCGCCGAGGCCGCGCGCGCGCTGTAGAAGCCGCGCAGTCGCCCTGGCTCATGCGCGCTCGCCCAGGCCGAACGCAACGCGAGGGCGATGCGCGTTGCGCGATCCGTCGTTGCAGGATTGACGCGCGAAGCCCCTCGCGCGTGCCGCCACGGCTGCTGCCGCACCCGCAAGGCGCGGCAAGCGGATCGTCGTCGCGGCTCGCGGGACCGTGCGGCCGCGGCCCGCGCCGGACTACACTGGGCGCAGCCCGGACGCCTCCATGTACGACGACGATCCTGCCACCCTCGCGCGCAAGCTCGCCGAACTCCGGCAGGAGCATCGCGATCTCGACGCTGCGATCGCGCGACTCGCGGCCGGCCCGGTCGACGACGAGTTGCAACTCACGCGCCTCAAGAAGCGCAAGCTCAGGCTCAAGGACATGATTGCCTGGCTCGAAGACAAGCTGATTCCCGATCTCGACGCGTGACGCGCGCGATCGCGCGCCGGCCCGCGGCCGGCCGCGATCGCATTGCGGCGCGCCGTCAGTTCGGCGTCCAGCGCACCTCGTCGAGGTAGGCGTTCACCGTGTAGGTCGTGTGCGCGCGCTCGAGCCAGATCGCATCGACCGTGACGCTCGCGGCGGTGATCGCGCCGCTGCCGCCGACCCACGCGTTCCACGCAGCCGCGTCGGTGAGGTTCCACTCGACCCAGGTCCAGGTGTTCGCGGCGACCGCTCGCTGGGTCGAGCGTTCGGTGCCGTCCGAATCGTCGACGCCGATGCCGACGCTGAAACCGCTGCCCGCGACGTAGACCCAGAAGCCGAGCCGGCCGTTGCGCGCCACGCTCATGTTCGCGGACGGCGTGCCGCTGCCCGACAGGAAGCGCACCGACCACGCCTGCGTGTTCGCCGCATTGTCGATGAGCCTGAGGTGCTCCGAGCAACTGCCGATGCGCGCGATCGTGCAGTCCCGATCGGCCGTCGACGTCGCGGCGATGCCGGTGGTGCTGCCGGAGTAGGCGGGCGCCGTGTTGAAGTGGCCTTCGCCGCCCTCGAAACCGTCGAGCGTGACCGGATTGCCGCCGCTGCCCGGGTTCAACAACGCGTAGTAGCGGCGCCAGTCCCAGTGGATGCCCGGATCGGTGTGCGTCTGGCCCGTGTAGTGCTGGTGGCCCTTGATCCTGACCGAGGCCGGCAGGACGTTGACGCCGCCGTGGGCGGGTCCGTTGTACGCGCTCGCGCAGGGGATTGCATGGCGCGTGCAGAAGTGGCGCGTCAGCGCGGCCGAAGCGTTGTACATCGCGGTCGTGTACCAGGCCGCGTCGTCGACGTAACCTTCGTGCTCGATGCCGAGCGTGTAGGCGTTCTGGCTGCCGACATGGTGCGCGGCCTGTGCCTCGCGCACCATCTGCGTGACCTGGCCGTCCGAGCTGCGGATCAGGTAGTGCGCGCTGACCGAATACGGGTTGTTCTGGAACCACGCGATGCTGCCCGCGTACGAGCCCTGCATCGTGTGGATCGTGACCGCGCTGGTGGTGGTGCCACGCGAGTGGTAGTAGGGCGAGGTGACCCACAGCGCGGGCGCGTAGTCGGTGCTGTTGATGCCGGGCACACCACCCGGCGCGTGCAGCGTTTCGTCGCGCTGGTCGATCACGTGGCCGTCGGCCTCGACGCTGCCGCGCGAGAGGTCGAGTCGCACGAACGGCGCGCGCTGGCGCACCAGCGCATCGGCGCCGAACTGGTGTTCCCACTCGATCGCGCGCGCGTCGATGCGGATGCCGTGGTCGTCCGCACCGCGGTCCAGTGCGAGGAGCACGTCGTAGGCGAAGCTCTCGCGCGCGAATGCGTCGATCGCATCGCCGCGCGGGCCGGCGAAGCCCGCGTACGCCGCGAGCAGGTCGGCTTCGCTCGCGTCGGGCGCGAGCCGCGTCGCGGCGTCGGACAGCAGCGCGGCCGCGCCGAGGAGGTTCCAGTACGGCTCGCGTTCGACGCGCTCGCGCGGCACGCCGAGCAGCGCGGCCGCGTCGCCGACCTGGTCGACGAAGCCATCGCCTTGGTAAAGGCCCATCAGGCCGACCGCGGGCGCGGATTCCGAATCCTGGCTGCGCGTACCCGCGAGCATCGTCCAGCGGCTCTGCACGTACGCGATCGATTCGAGCAGGCCGCGCGGCAGCTCCGGATAGCGCGCATACGCGCTCTCGAACAGCGCGGGCCACTGCGCGCGCGCGGCGGCGAGCGAGGATTGCTCGAGCGCGATCGCGGATTCGCGTTGCGCGTCGGAAGCGGCGGGATCGCCGGTGGCGCCGCGCGACTGGGCGCCGGCGGGCAGGGCCGTGCACAACGACACGGCGAGCGCGAGGATGACTGGACGGATACGCATGCGGGGTTTCTCCATCGTGCGAACAGAGGAACAGGGGCACCGCGGCACGCGACGCCGACGCGCGGACGCCTTGCGCCGTGCGTGCTGTCACGGAGTCCCGGCTGCGTCGTGCGCCCCCTGAGCGCGGCCGGTGGTCCGAGACTAGTCGGCAGCCTGCGCCTCGTCGTGCGTGTGCTTCCCGAACCGGGAAGACGGTCACGAATGGACGCTGCGCGACGATGCCCCGTCATCCCCGGCACTCGCCGGGTTGCCTGGCAGTCTGGATGCGTGCGCCGCAGCGGTGCAGCGGCGCATCGCACGATTGCGCGTAGGAAATCCTCGCGCGGAGGCGTGGATCGAGCGCGGCCGGGCGCGATCGATCCTGGATCGGATGCGCCAAAAGCTCGGGGCTGAAGCCCCTCCCACGGGTCACGGGCGTCGCGCTCAGCCCGCCGACTGGTTCAACGCCGCCTGCTTCTCCGGCGTGAGCTTGAGGATGCCGTGGCGGATCTCGCGCGAGAGGATCACGCGTGCATCGTGCGCGACGATCTCGAGTTCCTTGTCGAACACGAGCTTGCCGTTCGCGTCGCCCCAGACCACGCGGCGCTCGCGCAGCTTCTGGATGAAGCCGCGGAACAGGCTCTTGTCGAAGAACTCGGGCGCGTTGAGCTCGTGCAGCAGCGACAGGCGCTGCGCGGTCAACGCGCAGAGGTTCTCGAGTTCACCCGCGCTGAGCGTGCCGGGTCCGTTCTTCACCAGCAGCGCGAGGCCGATGTAATAGCGCTCGATCGACGGCAGCAGCGTATGCGCGAGCGCACGCAGCCGGAACGCGGCGTCGCCCTGGCCCGGCCCGCGCTCGATGATGCGCCCGTCGGCGTCGGCATGCAGGAGGTCGGCCTCGATGAAGAACTCGAGCGTCGCCTGGATGCGCTCTCCGAATGCCTGTTCGGTCCATGGCAGGAACAGCTCGGCCTGCACGAACGGATAGACGATGCGGCCGAGGCGCAGGATCGACGCGCGCGCGAGCCGACGGTTGTTGAGGAAGCAGCAGGCGACCCAGGCCGCGGTCGCGAACAGGTGCGTGACGTTGTTGCGGAAGTAGCTCAGCAGCACGCCCTGCTTCGCATCGACCGTGAGCACGTCGCCGAGCGGATGCGCGACGCGGCGGATCCACTGCATGCGCTCGCCGTAGGCGATGATCGCGATCGGATCGAGCGGCGTGACCGTCACGCGGTCCGAGTACGGCAGCGCCGCGAGCAGGCGCTGGCACAGCGCGAGCTGCGCGACGAGGTCGGCCTCGGCCATCGCGTGCTTGGGCGTCGCGAGCAGCGCGACCGCGAGCAGGTTGATCGGGTTGACGTGCGCGGCGCGGTTGATGTTCTCCTGGATGCGCGTGGCGAGCACGTCGACCGCGGGATTGAGCCACTCGGGCTTGGCGTCGGGATCGGCGGTCGCCGCGCGCCAGTCGGGCGCGACTTCCTCGAGCAGCGGCACCAGCGGGATCGGCTCGCCGAAATTCAGCGCGACGCGACCATAGCGCTGGCGCAGCACGCCGAACGCGCGCAGGAAGCCGAGCAGCGATTCCTTCTCCTTCGGCTTGCCCGAGAGTTCGCCGATGTAGGCATCGCCCTCCATGACCTTCTCGTAGCCGATGTAGACCGGCTGGAACACCACCGGCCGGCGCGACTCGCGCAGGAAGCTGCGCAGCGTCATCGAGAGCATGCCGCCGCGTGGCTGCAGCAGGCGCCCGGTGCGTGAACGCCCGCCTTCGATGAAGTACTCGAGCGAGACGCCGCGTGCGAACAGCTGGCTGATGTACTCGCGGAACACGGTCGAGTAGAGCGCGTCGCCCTTGAACGTGCGGCGCAGGAAGAACGCGCTGCCGCGGCGCAGGATCGGGCCGACGACCGGCAGGTTGAGGTTGATGCCGGCGCCGATGTGCGGGATCGCGATGCCGTTGTGGAGCAACTGGTAGGACAGCAGGAGGTAGTCGACGTGGCTGCGGTGGCACGGGACGTAGATCACCTCGTGCCCCGCCGCGGCGCTGCGCAGCGTGTCGAAATGATGCATGTCGATGCCGTCGTAGAGCTTGTTCCAGAAGCCCTTGAGCACGAACGACATCGAGCGCACGACCGGGTGCGAGTAGTCCGCCGCGATTTCCATCGCGTAGCGGCGCGCGCGCGTGCGCGCGGCCGCTTCGTCGACGCCCTCCTTGCTCGCGGCGGTCGCGATCGCCTCGCGCACGGGTTCGGCGTTCAGCAGCGCATCGACGACGGTGCGCCGGTGCGAAAGGTCGGGCCCGATCACGATCGCGCGCACGCGCCGGAAATGCACGCGCAGGATGCGTTGAAGCTTGCGCACGCCGCGCTCGGCATCGGCCTGGTCGGCGATCACCTCGCGCAGGCTGACCGGTGCGGCGAACTGCACGTGGGTGTCGCGGCCGTTGAGCGCGAGGGCGAGCAGACGGCGGAAACGGCCGACCACGACCCAGTTCTCCGAGAACAGCACGCTGAACCAGCCCGATTCGCGGTCAGGCGCGCGCCCGACGAAGATCGACACCGGTACCAGCCGCACGTCCTTGTCGGGATCCGCGCGCACGATGTCGGCGAGCAGGCTCAGCGTCTCCGAGCGCGAAGGATGCGGCTGGCGCCCGAACAGGCGCGGCCGCCGCGACAGCGTGACGACTGCGCGCCGGCGACGGATCGGCAGGCGCTCGGCTGCCTCGTAGGGCGAGGGCAGGCCGGCTTCCTCGCAGGCCTGCTCGAGGATCAGCGTGTCGGACAGGCCGTAGCGCTCGATCACGTAGACCGTCGGTCGCGGATCGTCCGGGAGCAACGCATGCACGTCGTCGGGCGTGCGCCGGATGCGGAGCCATGGGCGCAGCAGCGCGCCGGCGAGGTCGAGCCAGGCGGGGGTCTGGACGGCGGCCGTGCGCGGCGCCGGAACGGAGTCGGTCATGCCGGAAGTTTAGAGGACCCGGCGGCGCGCGTGGCGCGCCCGCGCATCCGGGGCGCGATCGCCCCGGATGCGGCGGTGCCTGCGGCTTATTCCGCGGCCGGCGCGGCGTCCGTCGGCGCCACCTCGGCTTCGGACGCGGTCGCCTCGGCACGCGCTTCGGCGAGCTTGTCGAGCGCTTCCTTGCCGTACCAGCGGCCTTCGCGGTTGACCAGTTCGGTCTCCATCGCGAGCGGCGTGCCGAGCAGCGTGTAGCCGACCTTGACCTTCGCCGTCGTGCCGTCGTTGGACAGCACCTCGGGCTTGACCGAGTCGAGCGTCTGGTCGATCGAGAAGCCGTACACCGCGAGCGCTTCCTTCAGCGCGAGGAACGCGATGCGACCCTTGTCCATCGACTGCTCGAAGCTCAGCGCGCGCGCCTCGTCGAGCGTCTTGAGGTTCATCTCGCGCGCGGCGCGGCTCGCGATCGCGAGCACCTTCTTGACCGACTCGGGCTCGGTGAAGCGCGTCTTCTGCACCCAGGCCGCGAGCGCGTTGATCGCGGCGATCGCCTGCTGCTTGGACTCCTCGCTCATGTCCTTGCTCTGCTGCACCATGCCCTGCAGCCAGCCCGATCCCATCGCGACGTACATCGGCACCTGCTGCTGGTACTGCGCATCGAACGCGGTGAGCTGCGGCTCGATCTCGGCGTACAGCTTGGTCTCGGCGTCGGGTGCGGTCAGCTTCGCCATCGTCTCGGCGAACTTCTGGCGATCCTCGTCGGTGATCGGCTCCTCGTTCGCGTCCTTGCTCCAGTCGGCCTTGGCCTTGGCGAATTCCGTCGGCGGCAGCGAATGCGCCATGAGTCCGGCGATGTCGCCCGCCTTCAGCAGTTCGGCCGACTGGCGGATCGTGCCTTCCGGCGTACTCGTGTCCTGGGCGACGACCGCGGTGTCGGGGGCGGTCTTTTCGCCGCAGGCGGCAACGCAGACGAGCAGGGCCGCCGCGAGCGCGGCGCGGGCCATGGGCTTGAACATCGGAGGTTCCCCGGGATGGATTGGAAGGGCGCGCACTTTAGCAGTCGGCCGTGGGGCGGACCACTGCGCGGACGCGACGCGCGCGCAAAAAAGAAAACCCGGAGGGTTGGGGCCCGTCCGGGTCGAATCCGGCAGTGCCGGAGGAGGAACTTCGTCGTTCTGTGGGTGTGGTCGGTGGCCGCTGGAGCGTGCCCGAAGGCGCGTTCCCGCCGCTGGCTGGCGCCCAGTCTAGCGAGCCACCAGAGCTTATGCAATACATGAACTACCAGTAGTCAAGTGCCTAATAGGAAAGGCTTTTCATGATCGCCTCGCGCTGGGCCTCGATCGGCAGGTCATGTGCATTGCGGTACGGCGCAGATGCCCAGTTGCCGTAGCTCGGGTTCGGCAGCATGAACCAGCGCTCCCCGAACCAGTCGTCCCACGGGCTCGCGGCCGCGCGCCGCTCGGCTGGCGTGACCGCGCGGGTTTCGAAGAAGTCGCCGAGCTGGTCGCCGACCTGCAGCAGCACGCGATGGCTGCGCCCGACGAGGCGGCGGCGGCAGCTCTTGTCACTGCGGTCTGCGACCGTGCAGCCCTCCACCGCGAACCCCTTGCCGAGGAAGACCGCCTCGCCCTGCGCGGTCGGAAAGCCGGTCGCGCGCAGGTTCGCGAGCGTCTCCGACGCGACGTCCTGCGTGCGGTTGGAGACGTAGAACACCGTGACGCCACGTGCGACCGCCTGCCGCGCGAATTCGACCGCGCCGGGCAACGCGCTCGCGGCCTGCTCGCGGCACCAGGCGTCCCAGCTCGCCGCCGCATAGGCGGTGTCGTCGCGCAGCAGCCGCGCCTGGTAACGCGAGTTGTCGAGCATCGTTTCGTCGACGTCGACGATCACCGCGGGCGGAAGGTGCCTGGCCGGGCGGTCGCGATCGCCCGCGGGCAGCGCGTCCCAGTCCGGATCGGCCAGCGCGGCCCCGAGCTGGCTGGAGGCGGCGCGGAACACGCTGCGGTAGACCTGGTCGTGCTCGACCGAGGTCTGCATCCAGGCCACTGCATTGAGGTTGGCGTCACCGCTGCCGGCGGCGGGCGCACGCCGCGCAGCGCCGGTTGCGCAACCGGCCAGCACGCACGACGCAAGGATCAGGCAGGCACCGCGCAGCGCGGGCGATCGGGGCATCGGCATGGGAACTCCTGCAGGTCGGCGCACGGTTGCGGCACCGGGAACGCGGCGGTGCCCTGCTAGTCTATGCCAGGCCGGTCGCGCCGCAGCACGCCCTCACTCCGCCCGAGACGATGATGGACCCGATGCCCGGCGCGACCACGCGCATTGCCAGCTACCTGATCGCGTTCGCAGCGTTGCTGCTGGTGCTCCAGCTCCACCTGCTGCCCGCGCTGCTCGCAGGCCTGCTCGTGTACGCGCTGGTCGAATCGCTCGCGCCGACCGTGCAGCGCCTGATCCCCGGCACGCACGCGCACTGGCTGATCGTCGCGCTGCTGAGCGCGGTGGTGGTCAGCCTGCTGACGCTCGCGATCCTCGGCTCGATCGCGTTCCTGCGCAGTGAACGCGGCAATCCGAGCCTCGTGTTCGAGAACATGATGCCGTTGATCGAGCGCGCGCGCGGCCAGCTGCCGCAGGTCGTGGTCGACTACCTGCCCGACAGCATCGACGACTTCCGCGCCGAGGCGATCGAATGGCTGCGCGAACACGCCGCCCAGCTGCAGGTCGCGGGCGCCACCGCCGCGCGCGTGGTCGTGCACCTGCTGATCGGCATGGTGCTCGGCGCGATGGTCGCGCTCGCGAGTGCACGCCCGCTGCGGCGCGACGCTCCGCTCGTCAACGCACTGGTCACGCGCTCGATGCAACTCGTGCACTCGTTCCACGACATCGTGTTCGCGCAGGTCAAGATCTCCGCGTTCAATACCCTGCTGACCGCGATCTACCTCCTGATCGTGCTGCCACTGTTCAACGTCGAGTTGCCACTCGCGAAGACGCTGGTGATCGTCACCTTCGTGGTGGGGCTGCTGCCGGTGGTCGGCAACCTCGTCTCGAACACGTTGATCTTCGTGATGGGCCTGTCGGTCTCGCTCGGCGTGGCGGTGTCGGCCCTGGTCTACCTGATCGTGATCCACAAGTTCGAGTACTTCCTCAACGCGCGCATCGTCGGCACCCAGATCCGCGCGCGCGCGTGGGAGCTGCTGATCGCGATGCTGTTCATGGAAGCCGCGTTCGGCGCGGCCGGGCTGATCGCGGCGCCGATCTATTACGCCTACCTGAAGCGCGAGCTGGCGGCGGCGAAACTGATCTGAGGACCGAGGGCGAGGCGGGCGCCGGACAGGCGCGCGTCACACGGATCGTTCCGCAGTCAGTCGCCGAGCATGGCTGCGAGCCTGGCGAGGTGCGAGGCCGCGAGTTCCTGCTTGTGCGCGGCGTCCTGTTCGACGTCCCTGCCCGACCAGTGCAGGTCGTCGGCGGGGAGTTCGGCGAGGAAGCGGCTCGGCTGGTTCGTGATGATCTCGCCGAAGCGCTTCCTGCGTCGCGCGTACGACAGCGTGAGCACCTCCTTCGCGCGCGTGATGCCGACGTACATCAGGCGCCGCTCCTCCTCGATGCGGCCCTCCTCGACGCTGCCCTCGTGCGGCAGCGTCGCATCGTCGACGCCGACGAGGAACACGAAGCGGAACTCGAGTCCCTTCGCCGAGTGCAGCGTCATCAGGCGCGCCGCGTTGCCCGGATCGTCGCGATCGCCGTGGCTCAGCAGCGCGAGTTGCGCCGCGAGATCACCGGCGGCGCCCTCCTTCTGCATCGCGCGGAACCATTCCGACAGCTCGCGCAGGTTTTCCATGCGGCGCTCGCGCAACGCGGGCTCCTTGACCTGCGCGGCGATGTGGTCGGCGTAGCCGATCGCGCGCACGAGCTCGTCGACGAGCTCGGCGGCGGGCGTGCGACGCGCCTTGGCGGAGAAGCCTTCGATGAGGTTCGCGAACTGGTGCAGCGCCGCCGCGGCGCGCCCGCTGAGCTGGCCGAGCACCGAATCACTGTGCGCGGCCGCGAGCAGCGAGCAATGGCGCGTGCCAGCGAGCTCGCCGAGCTTCTCGAGCGTGGTCGCGCCGATGTCGCGGCGCGGCAGGTTGACCACGCGCAGGAACGCCGCGTCGTCGTCGGGGTTGTTGATCAGGCGCAGGTAGCCGAGCAGGTCCTTGACCTCGGCGCGATCGAGGAACGCGGTGCCGCCGGTCACGTGGTAGGGCACGCGCGCGAGCCGCAGCGCCTTCTCCAGGGGACGCGCCTGGTGGTTGCCGCGATAGAGCACCGCGAACTCGTGCCAGCGCGCCTTGTGCTTCTCGGCGAGATGCGCGATCGCGCTCGCGACGCATTCGGCCTCATGCTCGTCTTCGCGGCATTCGAGCACGCGCACCGGCGCGCCCTCGCCCTGTTCACTCCAGAGCCGCTTCTCGAACAGGTGCGCGTTGTGGGCGATCACCGCGTTCGCGCAGCGCAGGATGCGTCGCGCGCAGCGGTAGTTCTGTTCGAGCTTGACCACCTTCAGCGCCGGGTAGTCGCGCGCGAGTTCGCCGAGGTTCTCGGGGTTCGCGCCGCGCCAGGCGTAGATCGACTGATCGTCGTCGCCGACCGCGGTGAAGCGGCCCTGTTCGCCCGCGAGGACCTTCACGAGCCGGTACTGCGCGGCATTGGTGTCCTGGTACTCGTCCACGAGCAGGTAACGCAGGCGTTCGCGCCAGCCCGCGCGCGCGTCTTCATCGCCCTCGAGCACGGCCAGCGGCAGGCGGATCAGGTCGTCGAAGTCGACCGCATTGAACGCCGCGAGGCGGCGCTGGTAGGCCGCATAGATCGCGGCCGCTTCGCGCTCGCGCGCGCCCGCGGCGGCCGCCTCGGCCTGTTCGGGCGTGAGGCCCGCGTTCTTCGCGCGCGACACCAGCGACTGCAGCGCGAACAGCGCGTCGGGCTTGATTCCCTTCGGCGCGAGTTCCTTGATCATGCCCTGGGTGTCGTCGGCATCGAGGATGGAAAAGCCGCGCCGAAGGTGCGCACGCGCGTGTTCGACCTGCAGGAAACGCAGGCCGAGCGCGTGGAACGTGCAGACCGTGAGTTCCTCCGCGGCCGCTGCCGGCACCAGCTTGCCGACGCGCTCGCGCATCTCGCGCGCGGCCTTGTTCGTGAACGTGATCGCCGCGATCTTCGAGGGCGGGAGGTTCCGTCGACGCACGAGGTGCGCGATCTTCTCGGTGATCACGCGCGTCTTGCCCGAACCTGCGCCGGCGAGCACGAGCAGCGGCCCGTCGCAGTACTCGACGGCGGCGCGTTGTTGCGGGTTGAGGCTCATCGCGGCCCTGGCAGAATCGGGCTGCGATTGTGCCTGCACCGCGTACGCCCGCACAGCTTGACAGGCCGCGCGTGGCACCGAACGGAGATCCGCCGGCGTGACGATGAAATCACCGACGAGCGCCACCGCCGGAAACAGCGCGATGGCGGATGGGGCGGGTGTGCATCGTGTTATCCCCTTCGACAGCAGGCGATTCTGCAGCAAGAGTCCCGCGTGCGGTACAAGAAGCACGGGATCGTCCGCATGCGCCATGCGGGCCTGCGGCGCGGCCGGCGGACACGCGCCCCCACGGATGCCCACGCAGCGATCCGCTACCATGCGCGTCGGCATCGGTGTCGGGCAGGACATGGCCAAGCTCTACTTCTACTACTCGGCGATGAATGCCGGGAAGACCACCACGCTCCTGCAGAGCGCGTACAACTACCGCGAGCGCGGCATGCGCACGCTGATCTTGACGCCGCGGCTCGACACGCGCGCGGGCGAGGGCGTGGTCGCCTCGCGCATCGGCCTGCGCGCGAACGCGCTGCGCTTTGCGTCCGACGACGACCTGCTGGCGCTCGTGCGTGCCGACGTCGGGGCGCGCGGCCGGCTCGACTGCGTGCTCGTCGACGAAGCGCAGTTCCTGTCGAAGGCGCAGGCCTGGCAGCTCACCGACATCGTCGACGTGCTCGGCATCCCGGTGCTCGCCTATGGCCTGCGCACCGATTTCCGCGGCGAGCTGTTCGAAGGCAGCCGCTACCTGCTGGCCTGGGCCGACAACCTGGTCGAGATCAAGACGATCTGCCACAGCGGCCGCAAGGCGACGATGGTCGTGCGCGTGGACGAGAACGGGCGCGCGATCACCGACGGGCCGCAGGTCGAGATCGGCGGCAACGAACGCTACGTCTCGGTCAGCCGCGCCGAGTTCAAGAAGATCATGGCCGGCGACAGCACCGTCGAACTGCAGCAGCCCGTATTGCCGCTGGACGTACCCGGAGCACGCGCATGACGACGCCTGCATGGCCACGGCCGCAGTGGCAGGACAGTGGCGACGCGGCGTTCCTGCTGTGGTTCGTGTTCGGCGATTTCGAGGAGGATTTCCGCATCGATGCGCAGCGCTGGCGCACGCGCGGAACGCCGGCCGGCATCGAGGTCGTGCGCTACGTCAATCGCGAACTGGCGAAGTGGGACGGTTATCCGCTCGCCGGCGCGCTCGGCTCGATCCTCTACGACGAGGATTCGCGGCTGTTCGAACAGGCCAGGCGCGCGCCGCAGTGCGTGATGCTGCGCGGCGCGATCGCCGATCCGCCCGACCTCGACCCGTTGCGCGACATGGTCGGCACGATCGCCGCGCTGTGCGACCTCGGCGGCGTCGCCGTGGTGGATCCGCAGACGCTCTCGATGCTCCCGGCAGCGGACTGGCAGCGGCGCCTGTTCGCGCGCGACGCATTCGAACCGCGCGATCACGTGCTGATCCTGTGCAGTGAGGACGAGCGCCATCCAGGGCGGTTGTGGGTGCACACGCGCGGCATGCGCAAGTTCGCGAGACCCGATGTCTCCGTGCGCAACGTGCCGCCCGCGGACGCCAACCTCGCGGGTGAACTGGCCGAACGCTTCGTCGCGTTCCAGTGCGCGGGCGGCCGCGTCGAGCACGGGCGCGAGATCGAGGTCGGCGACCTGCCGGACGGCATGCGCGTCGAACACGCGGGCTCGGACGACGACCCCGAGTTCAACAATCGCCACCTCGCGTTGCGCTGGCCCGGCTGATGCGGCGTCAGCGCTGGCAGCGCGCGCAGAAGAACGTCGAGCGTTGCCCGAGCACGCGCGCGCGGATCGGCGCGCGGCAGGCACGGCAGGGTTCGCCCGCGCGGCCATAGGCGTTGAGCTCCTGCTCGAAGTATCCGGGCAGGCCGTCCGGGCTGATGAAGTCGCGCAGCGTGGTGCCGCCGCGCGCGATCGCATGCGCGAGGATGCGCTTGACCTCGGACGCGAGGCGCACGTAGCGCTCGCGCGACACCGTCCCCGCCGCGCGCGCCGGATGGATCCGCGCCGCGAACAGCGCCTCGCTCGCATAGATGTTGCCGACGCCGACGACGATCGCCTGGTCCATGAGGAATAGCTTGACCGCGACCTTGCGGCCGCGCGAGCGGCGCCACATCAGGTCGCCGTCGAAGGCCTCCGACAGCGGTTCCGGGCCGAGTCCCGCGAGCAGCGCATGCGTGGTCCCGCGCGGCTGCCACAGCTGGCAGCCGAAACGGCGCGGATCGGTATAGCGCAGCACCTGCCCCGAATCGAGGCGCCAGTCGACGTGGTCATGCAGGCCCGGCGGCGTGTCCGCGGGCAGCACGCGCAATGCGCCCGACATGCCCAGGTGCAGCAGCGCGCTGCCGGGCTCCACATGCACGAGCAGGTATTTCGCGCGCCGCTCGATGCCGGTGATCGGCTGGCCCTTCAACTGTTCACGCAATGCGCGCGGCAGCGGCCAGCGCAGGCGCGGCTCGCGCACGACGAGCTCGAGCACGCGGCGCCCGATCAGGTGCGGTGCGAGTCCGCGCCGCGTGGTTTCGACTTCGGGCAACTCGGGCATGCACGCGATCGTGGGTGCGATCCGTCGGCGGATCAAGTGCGGCGCCCGCGGCGGGTGCGCAAGCCGCGCCCGGCGCATCGCGCGTCTGCGCATGGATCGATCGTCGTCGCTGCGAACGCGGTTCGGCGCGTTCAGCGCGCCGCAGGTTCGGCGTTCGCGCTTCCGTCGCCGGCTGCGGGCGTGTCGCTTGTTTCCGGCGCCGCGAACAGGTGCACGCTGAACCGGTCCGGCACCAGTGCCACGCGATCACCGATTGCGACGTAGCGGTCGCCGTGGATCGCATCGGTGGTTCCGAACGTGAACACCGCATCGTCCAGTCGCAGCGTCGCCAGCGGCGGCACGAGGCCGATCCGCGCGGGATCGAGTTCACCCGAGGCGTAGCGCGTGCGCACCGGCGCATGCGCGATCGCGAGCAGCCGCGCGATCGCCTGCGCATCGGCCGCGCGCGGGTGCGGCGCGAGCATGCGCCAGAGGCCATCGATCTTCTCGTAGCGGCGCGGCTCGCAGCCGCGACACCCGACCTCGATCCGCCGCACCGCGTCGAGTTCGAGCGCACTGAGCGGATCGGCGAGGCGCGCGCGTTCGTGCCGAACCTGCCACTGCACCGCCGCGACGAGCGCCACGAGCGTCGCGAGCAGCCACAGCGTGGTGCGCGTGCGCCGCTTCATCTCAGCGCCGCCTGCGCCACCAGACCAGCAGGCCGGTCGCGACCAGCAGCAGCGGCAGCACGACGAGGAAGCCGAGCGCGATCAGGCCGAGCGCGCGCTGCGACAACCGCAGTTCGCGATCGGCCGCGCTGCGGTCGGGCACCTGTACCTGCGCGTCGTCGCCGAGCAGCCAGTCGAACACGCGTTGGCCGAATTCGCGGTTGCCGCCGTTGCCGAGGAAGCTGTTGGACAGGAAGTCGCCGTCGCCGAGCACGACCACGCGCTGTTCGCCGCGATCGGGCCGCGGCGAGATCCGCGTCAATGCGAAGCCGAGATCGAGCGGTCCCGCGATCTCGCCTTCGGCCGCATCGTGGCGCACGCTGTCGGCGGCCTCGCCCGCGCGCGGGATGTGTCCGGTTTCGTTCCACGAGCGCGTGCCCGACTGCAGCAGCGACGCCGCGGCCCAGCGCGCATTCTCGCGGCGGGCCAGCGCGGCCGCCTGCGGATACAGCGTCGTCAGCGCGAAGTCGCGCGTGATCACGTGGTCGGGGTAGCGGCTCGCGGCGACGAAACTCGGGTCCGAGAGCCCGAACGCCTCGCCACCCGCATCCACGACGGTGCCCGGTAGCTGCGCGAGTCCGAGCGCCTCGGCGAGCGGCTCGAGGCCGGGCCTCGCACCCGGCTCGGCGAGCCACAGCAGCGCGCCACCGCGTTCCAGGTAGTCCACCAGCGCGTGCGCGACCGCGGCGGGCAGGTCGACCTGCGGGTCGGCGACGACCACGAGATCGGTGTTCTGCGGCACCGTGCCGGTGCGCGCGAGCGGCAGTGGTACCGCGCGCAAGCCGCGCGCCGCGAGCGATTGGACGAACTGGCCGAGGTCGGCGTTGCGCGCGCCGAGCGGATCGCGCTCGCCCTCGCCCTCGAGGAACGCGACGATGCGCGTGCTGCCGCGCGAGAGGCGCAGCAGCGCGCCGGAGAATTCCTGCTCGCTGAGCACCTTGAGGCGTTCGCTGCGGTCGTCGTAGCGAAGTTCGAGTTCCCCGTCGACCGCAATGCCGGCGGCGCGCATCGCATCCGGATCTGCATCGGGATCGACGAAGCGCAGCGCGAGATCGGGCTTGGCGCGCTGGTAACGCGCGACGAACTCGCCGATCAGCCCGCGCAGTCCGCCCTGGCGGCGCGCATAGCTGATGACCTCGACCGGACCGTCGAGCGCGGCCAGCACCGCGACCGAGGATGCGCCGAGGCTCGCGCTGCGCGCATGGCTGAAGTCGCGCTCGAAGCCGTGGCGCGTGGAGAGGAATGCGAGCGCGGCCGCGATCGCGACGACGACGAGCGCATGCAGGAGGTCGGCGAGGCGTTCGCGCATCAATCGGCGCTCCCGCGCAACGCATCGACCCGGCGTACCGCGACCACCAGCGCGACAGCGGCGATCAGCACGAAGTAGACGACGTCGACGCTCGCGACGATGCCGCGCAGGAACGGCTCGAGATGCGTCGGCAGCGCGAGGTGGTTGATGCCCGAATGCGTGATGCCCTGCAGGCGCGCGCCCGCATCGACGACTGCGAGCAGGCCCGTCAGCGCGAGCGCGGCCGCCGCGGCGAGTGCCGGCTGCGAGGCCCAAGCGGAACAGAGCACGCCGATCGCGACGAGCGCCGCGGCCAGCAGCGCGAGGCCGAGCAACGCGACGGCGAGCTTGCCGACGTCGAGCGGCGTCGCATGCGCGAGCGAGAGCGGCATCAGCGCGACCAGCGCGATCAGCAGCCAGGCGTAGCCGAGCGCGCCGATGTACTTGCCGAGCACGATGCGCGCGCTGCCGATGCCGCTCGCGAGCAGCAGCGGCAAGGTCGCCGCGCGGCGTTCGCCCGCGATCGCACGCATCGTGACGAGCGGCAGCACCAGCATCAGAAGGCTCGAGACACTGCGCAGCAGCGGGATCGCGACGAGGTCGGTGACGCCGGGTGCGTCGGCGATGCCGCCGAGCTTGGGCGCGAGTTCGAGATAGCCCTGCAGCGACAGCAGGAACTGCCAGGCGACCAGCGCGACCACGAGCGCGGCCAGCGTCCACGCGAACGGCTGCACCGCGAGTCGGCGCCATTCATGGCGGGCGACCAGCAGCACGGTCTTCATGCCGCATGCACCGCGGGCCCGCTCGCGGCGATCGCGAGGAAGGCCGATTCGAGCGGTGCCGCATCCGGGCCGAGCGCGACGAGGCCGAATCCGCGCTCGACCACCGCGCGCGCGAACGCGTCGACCGGCGTGCCGTCGCGAAGTCGCACGCGCCAGCGATGCGACTCGAGCGCCTCGGCTGCTTCCACCATCGGCAGCGCGAGCCAATCGCTCGCAGCCAACGGCTGCACCACGCCGACGCACCATGCCGAGGCGTCCGCGGGCCGCGCCGATCCGAGATGACGCAGCTCGCCATGATGGAGGATCGCGACGCGATCGCAGCACGCGGCGACATCCGGCAGCAGGTGCGTCGACAGCACCACCGCATGCGTGGCGCCGAGGCTGCGCACGAGTTCGCGCAGGTTCAGCGCCTGCACCGGGTCGAGCCCCGAAGCCGGTTCGTCGAGCACGATCAGCGCGGGTTCGTGCACGATCGCCTGCGCGATGCCGACGCGCTGGCGGAATCCCTTCGACAGGGCTGCGATCGGGCGGCGACGCACCTCGCCGAGCCCGCAGCGTTCGAGCGCGCGCTCCACCGCCGCGGTGATCGAGGCGCGCGGCAGGCCACGCAGGCGCGCGCAGAAGCCGAGGAACTCGAGCGGCGTCAGTTCCGCATGCAAGGGTGGCACTTCGGGCAGATAGCCGATGCGCCGGCGCGCGATCGCGGGTCGCTCGTAGGGATCTCCGCCGTCGATAACCACGCGGCCCTGGCTCGGCGCGAGCACGCCCGCGACCATGCGCAGCGTCGTGCTCTTGCCCGCGCCGTTCACGCCGAGCAGGCCGAGCACTTCGCCACGCTCGACCGTGAGGTCGAGCGCGCGCACGACCGCGCGACCACCGAGATGGCGGCTGGCATGCTGGAGGCGAAGAACCGGATCGGGGGAATTCACGTCGCCGGATTGTTCCGGGTCTGGCGGCACGGCCGCAAGCCCGCGCGCAGCCCCGTGCGATACCAAGCCGCGCGCACCGCCACCAAGCTTGACATCTCGCGCCGCAACCCGCATCTGGGGCGGGTATAGTGGAGCCTCCCTGCTCCCGCGTAGTCTTCTTCATGCCTTACACGTTCATCGACCTGGCCGCGCGCGGCCTGACCCAGGGCTCCTGGGGTACCTGGGTCGTGTTCCTGCTGGTCGTCACCCAGCTCACGATCTTCACGGTCACGCTCTACCTGCATCGCAGCCAGACCCATCGCGGCGTCGATTTCCATCCGCTGCTCGCGCATTTCTTCCGCTTCTGGTCCTGGCTCACGACCGGCATGGTCACGAAGGAATGGGTCGCGATCCATCGCAAGCACCATGCGAAGGTCGAAACCGAGGAGGATCCGCACAGCCCGCAGGTCCACGGCATCCGCAAGGTGTTCTGGGACGGCGTCGGCCTCTACCGCGATGCTGCGGGACACCGCGAGGACATGGACAAGTACGGTCGCGGCACGCCCGACGACTGGCTCGAGCGCCACGTCTACGGCGCGCACCCGTACACCGGGCCCGCGCTGATGCTGTTCATCGACCTCGCGCTGTTCGGCGTCGTCGGTGGCGCGATCTGGGCGATCCAGATGGCCTGGATCCCGTTCTGGGCCGCGGGTTTCGTCAACGGCGTCGGCCACTGGTGGGGCTACCGCAACTTCGAGTCGGCCGACACCTCGACCAACCTCTCGCCCTGGGGCCTGTGGATCGGCGGCGAGGAACTGCACAACAACCACCACGCGTTCCCGAGCTCGGCGAAGTTCGCGCTGCGCCGCTTCGAGTTCGACATCGGCTGGGCCGCGATCCGCCTGTTCCAGGCCCTGCGCCTCGCGACCGTGCTGCGCGTCGCGCCGACGCTCGATGTTCGTGCGAACGTGCACCTGCCCGACGCCGACACGGTCAAGGCGCTGCTGTCGCATCGCTTTCACGTGATGAGCGACTATTTCCGCGGCGTGATCGCGCCGACCCTGCGCGAGGAAGCCGCGCATGCGGGTGCCGGGATCAAGGCGCTGCCGCGGCGACTGCGCCGCGCGCTCGGCAACGGCGGCCGTTGGCTCGACAGTGCTTCGCGCGAGCGCCTGACCCAGTTCACCGAGAAGCATCCTCGCCTGCGCACCGTCTGCGAGTTCCGCGCGCGACTGGCCGAACTCACCGAACGCAACGGCCGCAATGCCGAGGCGATGGTCGACGCGCTGAAGGACTGGTGCCGCGAAGCCGAGGCGACCGGCATCCGCACGCTGGCCGAGTTCGCGGCGCGGCTCAAGGGCTATCGCCTCGCCGGCGAACATTGAGCGCTCGCCGTCGCGCGACCACGAACAACCCGCCGCGAGGCGGGTTTTTTCGTGTCTCAGTGCAGGAACCGCTGCACGTGCTCGGGCGCCGGGAGCCAGCACGCTTCGCTGCGCCCGAACCAGCGATAGCGGTTGCGCGCGAGCCAGCGGTACGCGGGGTCGCGCAGCATGCGCGGAACCGCGCGCAATGCGAGCGCGCCGCGCCAGGCGCCGCCGAACCCCGCGAGCACGCGCAGGATCGCGTCGCTGTCGGTCCATGCGTGGCCGCCCTCGACGAGCAGCAGCGAGTTCGGGTCGTCGGGATCGAGGCCATGGGCGGACAGCAACGCGCGACCGCGGTCGGATTGCATCGACGCGAATCGGTAGCGCGCCGAGGCGTCGTGGCGCAGCACGAAGCGCACCCAGCGGCTGCAGAGGAGGCAGACGCCGTCGAACACGATGATCGCGCTGCCTTCAGGCTCGGTCATCGACCGCCTCCAGCCAGCCCGAATACGCGACGAGCAACCCGACCAGGGGCAGGCGCACGTCGATGTCGAATGCATAGCGGCCCCGCTCGTCGCCGCAGGACGCGCGCAGGTCGCGAAACCAGCGCGGTGGCAGCGCCAACCCGAACACGCGCAGTTCCCGCAGCAGCCAATGCAGGCGCTCATCGCGGATCTCGCAGGCGAAGCTGAGGCGCACCGGGCCGAGGCGTTCCTCGAGCGCATGCGCGACGCGCGGCGAGCGGCGGAGCTCGCTGCGCATCACCCGATCGCCGAAGCGCCGCAGCCAGGTTTCGCCGGCCGCATGCGCGTCGACCTCGAATGCAAGCGCGATCGAATCCGTCGGCGCAGGCAGCCGCGCGATCGCACGCAGGGCGCGTGCGCGCCAACGCGGATCACCCTGCACGCGCGCGACGCCGCGCGCCTGCGTCGACGCGCCGCGATGCAGCCAGCGCACGCAATCGGGCAGGCGTTCGAACGCGGACCCGAGCGCGCCGGGAAACAGGCCCGGCGGCGCGGACGGGAGGGTTGCGCGTTCGAGCGCTTTCGGCTGCATCGCGTGCGTGACCATCGCTCCAGGTTCCACGCGCGCGGCGCGTGGATCGCCACAGACTAGCAGTCGTCCCGCACGCGAGCACGCCTCTCACCGATGCGTCGGCCGACGCCCATGCACGCGGCAGGGCGCCGCTTGCACGCACTCCGTTCGCGTGCTGCACTATGCGGGATTTCGACGCCGTCGAAACACAGGGGAAAGTCCATGTACAAGCACCACGCCCTCGCGCTCGCGAGTGCACTGGCCGCGCTCGCCTGCGCGGCGGGCAACGCCTCGGCCGCCGATGCGCAGATCGTCCTGCGCAACAACTCGAGCTGGGAAATCCACGAGCTCTACGTCAACGTGTCGCGCAGCGACGAATGGGGTCCGGACCAGCTCGACGACGACGTGATCGAAAGCGGCGGCGAATTCACGCTGCACGGGATCCCGTGCGACAAGTACGACGTGCGCGTCGTCGACGAAGACGGCGACGCCTGCGTGATCGAGAAGGTGCCGCTGTGCGGCGCAAGCGACGAATGGACGATCACCGACGCCGACCTGCTCGGCTGCCAGGTGGCGACGGAAGAGTGACGCTTCCCACGGACGGCGTCGGCTGACGCCGTCCGTCGTCGACGCGCCGCGCGCACGCATCGCGGCGTTCGCAGACGTCGTCAGGGCACGGCTTCGAATCCATTGCGGAACAGGCTTTGCAGGATTTCGACGCGATCGAAGTTGTCGATGCTGTCTTCCTCGGAAAGAGACAGCGGGCCGGTGGCCATGGCAGAGAGCTGTTGCGAATCTGCGTCGTCAAGGGCGAGGACTTCACCATGGATCTCGACGCTCCCACCAGGATCGAGGTCGAAACTCGCTCGGACATGTCCAGAGCGCAGGTCCATGCTGCAGTTGGATGCGGTCTGCACGATGCACGTCGCATTGCGGATGCCGCTTTGCCACGGCAGCTTCACGAACAGACGCCCGCCCGCTATGGGGTGGTCACCCTCGTATTCCGCCCTCACGATGATCGGCAGGCTCGCGCCAAGCGATACGCGAGTGTCGATCTCGGCCACCACCTTGAGGTTTCCTCGTGCTTCCGCAGTCGTATCCAGCCGGGCGAGACCGCTGGTGGGTGGGGCCGACGAGCCACCGGAAGAACTCGTCGCGAGCATCCGGTCGGCCGATGGCAGTGCCAGCGGACCGAACAAGACCTCCCCCTGCATCCGGTCGAAAGTGGCGCCATGCAGCGCCTGTTGACCACGGAGAAGCCCCGTGGGGGCATCGACCGTCGCCACCAGGCTCATTCCTGCTGGCCGCGCTTGCGCGCCTCAGCGTCGCGCGCAAGCCGTCGGGATCGCGCAGGATCCGCGTGATGCCGGAATCGATGTGCGCTGAACCGGGCGAGGCCTGCCATCGTTCAATGATGCCGCTACCGTCATTGCGCTCGAGTGAAAGCCACGGCATCCAGTTCAACTGGATGCCGCGCAGCACGTCACCGTCCGGCATGACCATTGCGTTGCTGCCGAGGAGGCAGGAATCGTATGACTCGCAGGACGGCGCCGGCGAGGGATCGGATGTGGCTCTCCACAAGGTGGCACCCGTCATCAAGTCGATCTTCGCCGTGATCCGTTCCCCTGATGCGGCGTCGCGTGCCCGGAAGATCACGTGACCCTCATCGATGCGCTCGATCATCCACGACTGATCATGCGTGTCGGCAAATTCGAACGAGGACCAGCGAACCGAGCCGTCCGAACCCGAGTATCGCCGCAATGTCGCCGATTCCGCGGCGAATGGCCCCATGACGACCGGGTCGTCGCCGACGATATGGACGTCCTTCGGATCGCTGGGTGACCCGTATTCGAGACCTTGCAGGTCCTCATCGACTCGCCAGATCACGTCGCCGTCGAGGCCCCCCAATTTGTACAAGCTGCGACGCTGGCAGTCCGTCCGCGGCGCGGGGTCGCAAGCGACTCTCGCAGCGACGGAAACGAACACGTTGCCCTTCACGTCCAGCGCTGGCGACGAGACTTCAGTGCATGACTGGTCGGGATCGCGCAACAAGCGCTTCCATCGCAATGCGCCACTGATGCGGTCGTAGGTCGCCACGTGTGCGCCGGCTGGGCCGCAACTCGAGGACCAGGGGTAGTTCGAAAGCGGCACGACGACCGCGATCTGGTCGCCCGCCGTCGCCATGCTGCCCTGCTGGAGTTCGACCGAGGCCTCCGGTCCGAGGTCGTCCAGCAAGCTGCGTTGTTCCCAGAGTGTCGCCCCGGTGGTCGCATGGACGCGACGCAGGTGCAACGCCGGGTATGTCGGTTGCTGGCTCAGTGCAAACTCCATCACGTCGCCGTCCGCGTCCAAGGCAGAGGTCGAGTCCACGCCCTGCGGCAACTCCACGGCCGGGAGCTGCGCCACGATCTGCCCGTTTTCGAAATCGATTCGATAGTCGAGGTAGGGCGCCGCGACCGATGCGCTCGAGTAGGGCCGAGCGATGGCGCGCACCGTATTCGTGTAGGGGTCGCCGAACGCCAGCCACGCTCGATCGCCTGTTTCGTCCGGGACATCCCAGACGATGAAGCCACTTTCCAGGTCCAATCGGCATCGCCGCGTACCGCATTCGAGCAAGAGAGAACCCGTTACCACTCGTGCCAGCCCGACGTCCGACAAGGGCGTCGTCCATCGGGGCTTTCCGGTATCGGCGTCCAGTCGAGTGATGGACTGCGGTTCGATGACGATGGGTTCCGGGTTCGTTCCCGCGCCCATCAGGACGCGCCGGGACGGTGCGCTCCATGCCGGCGATCCGTCGCTGATACGCAAGGCCTCGAGTTCATCCGACACGGCGAGGTAAACCAGTGATGGGCCGATTCCCGCGAGACCGCCGGCCTCGGCAGCCGCCCGTTCCACATGCCACAACTCATTGCCTGTGGCATCGAACTTGGCCAACCTGATTCGCAGTAGTCCGTCGCGTCGAAGACCTGACGCGACGTAGAGATTGCCCTCTGCGTCGACCAGCAAGCCGTTCCGTACGCATTCGGACGTCCCCAGCGGTCGTTGCCATACGATGTTTCCGCTCGCTGCGTCCAGCACGCTGAGCTGGCGGCAACTCGCCGCCGCGAGTCGGGTCGCAGACGCGCGCGCGACCCAGGCGGCGGACAGGAATCGGTACCAGGAGTAGTCCCCGTTCGGGGCGAACCGAACGATCATGGTTGGTTCACCGACCCGCGCGAGGATCGTCGCGCTCCCGTCGGCGTCCGCCAATGTCGCGCTCACATGCGCGCTGCCCGCGTATTCACCGAACGTACCGGCCCAGCGCACGGAACCGTCCGGGCGCAACCGCACGACTTGGAGATAGTCACCACTGCCGAACATCTGCCGTGACGGCGCCGTCAGCACGACATCGCGATTCGCGGCGAAGCCGATGGAACCAAGCCGGTCTCGTACCGACAAGTCGTTGTGGTTCAACGTGAGCGGCGCGGTGGTGTACCAGTCGCTGCGCCACAGGACGGGCGGACCGGAGGCCGGCGCCGTTGGCGCGGCGGTGACCATCACGAACGCGACAAGCAACGTGGATCCTTTGGCGACCGGCATGCGCGAATTCCCCCGCGGCCGCGTGGATGCGCGCAGCCTGCCTCCTCGAGGTTACCGCGCATGCAAAGTCAGGCAAAGAAAAACCCGCCACATGGGCGGGTTTTCTCGATGGCACTCAACGCCGGCAGGAGCCGGAGGGCCGCCATCGCAAAGGCGTCACTTGATCTTGCCTTCCTTGTACTCGACGTGCTTGCGCACGACCGGGTCGTACTTCTTGACCGCCATCTTTTCCGGCGTGTTCTTCTTGTTCTTGTCGGTGGTGTAGAAGTGGCCGGTGCCGGCCGAGGAGATCAGACGGATCTTGTCGCGCTTGGATGCCATGGTGCTCTACTCCTCAGACCTTTTCGCCGCGCTTGCGCAGCTCGGCAACGACGACTTCGATGCCCTTCTTGTCGATCGTGCGCAGCCCGTGGCTGGACACGCGCAGGGAGATCCAGCGGTTCTCGCTGGGCACCCAGAAGCGGCGCTCGTGCAGGTTCGGCAGCCAGCGGCGCCGCGTCTTGTTGTTGGCGTGTGAAACATTGTTGCCGGATTGGGTGCCCTTTCCGGTGACCTGGCAGACCTTGGCCATTGCGAACCTCGTCGTTGCTGTTCCGTCCTTGGCCAGGACGGTGGCGGCCCAGCGGCGGCGATGCGCCGTGCGATGCTGGAAGTCCCGATGGCTTCGACGCGGGGCGGACCGCACGACCGTTTCCGCGCGCCCGGGAGGGCGAGAAGCGAGCAGGGAGCCGCGCTTTATAGCGGAATCAGGGGTTTGCGGCAAGTGGGCGGATGCGAGGTCCCGCGGTAGGTCGCGGTCCATCACCGGGGCGGTGGCTTGCCGATGGGCGCAGCGAGATCCTGGCTGGACGGTCGCGGCTGCGCCGCTCCTACAGTTCGCGGGTTTCGGTGCGGCGGGAACGGCGGATCAGCCAGGCGACGCCGCGCAGGTCCGCGATGCCGACGAGCGCGCGGTTGAGGTTGTTGTACTTGGACACGCCGGCGCCACGCGCGCGGTGGTTGACCGGCACGCTGCGCACCTGCCAGCCCGCGCGCTGCATCAGCGCGGGCAGGTAGCGGTGCATGTGGTCGAAGTAGGGGAGGTCCAGGAACGCATCGCGCTCGAACAGCTTGATGCCGCAGCCGGTGTCGGGCGTCTCGTCGCGCAGCAGGCGCGAGCGGATCGCGTTCGCCCACTTCGAGGCCCAGCGCTTGCTGCCCGAATCCTGGCGGTTCACGCGCCAGCCCGCATAGAGCTTGATCACCGCAGGTGATTCATCCCGCATCGCGAGCAGTTTCGGGATGTCGGCCGGATCGTTCTGGCCATCGCCGTCGAGCGTCGCGATCCAGCGTCCGCGCGCGGCCCTGACGCCGTTGCGGATCGCGGTGCTCTGCCCGCTCTGGCTCGCGTGCGCGACCACGCGCAGCTCCGGGTGCGCCTGCTTCGCCTCGGTGAGTACCGCGATCGAGCCGTCCCGGCTCGCATCGTCGACATAGACGATCTCGAAATCGACGCGACCGCGCAGCGCCGCCACGATCTCCGCGACCAGCGGCGGGATGTTGTCCTGCTCGTTGAACACCGGCACGACGACGGACAACTCGGGCATGGGATCGATGGCTTCGCGCGGAATGGGCCGATTATCGCCGATCCCTGGCCGCTCCGGCGGCGCAGGTCCGATTCAGTGGCTGCCTGCGGCAATCTGCGCGGGACCCTCGATCGCGTCGCGCCACGCGTGCTCGATCGCGTCGAATCGCTGCGTGCCGCGCGCGAGCAGGACCAGCGTGCCGTCGCCGACCTGCACGGTGCGCCCGTTGAGTTCTTCCTGGCGGAACGCGGCCGGCGCCGCGATCGCGTAGCGCGGCAGGTACAACACCGAGACCGGTCGGCCCTGCTCGGGCATCAGCATGTGCACGATCGGCCGGCTGCCGATGCCGCATAGCGCGACATAGGCGACGCCGGCCGGCGGCGTGCCCGCGAGCCGGACGCCGCGGTCGGCGAACGCGGCTTCGACCTCGCCGGCCGCGACCGGTTCGCGCAGGCTCCAGGCGGCGCGCTCGTCGGGTGAGGTCACGTGCGCGACGACGAGGTCGGCCAACGGGACCGCGTTGCGCCGCCACTGCGCGAGGCCGAATGCGAGCACGAGCGCAGCCGCCGCGGCGAACGCGATCCATGCGGTGCGCCGGCCGCGAGGGCGGCGCGTTTGCGGGTTTGCCGCGGGCAGGTCCTCCAGGCGCTGCGCCAGCGCTGGTGGCACCGGTACCGCGAGCGTGCGCCCGAGTCGTGCCTCGAACGCGCGCGCCTCGGCCGCAGCCTCGATGCATCCGGACGTGCAGTCGGCCAGGTGCGCGCGTGCACGCCCGTCGAGCGCCTCCGGCGCCACGCCGAGCTGGCGGCGGAACTCAACGCAGTCCATGCGGCGATGCCTCCGTGTCGCGGCCGTCGAGCATCGCGCGCAGCTTCTGGCGTGCGCGGAACACCTGCGTCATCACGGCGGACTCGCTGGTGCCGAGCTGCGCCGCGATTTCGCTGCAGGAGTAGCCGCCGAGCACCTGCAGCACGAGCGGCTCGCGGTATTTCGGCTCGAGCCGCGCGATCGCGGCGCGCAGGACCGCGTCTTCGCCGAGGTGTTCGGGGCCCGGCGCGTCGTCCCGAAGCTCGACGCCGTCGAGATCGACGGCCGGCATCGGCTTGCGCTCGTACAGGCGCGCGTGCTCGCGGCGCAGGATCGTCGCGAGCCACGACTTGGCCGCGACGTCGTCGCGCAGCGCATCGAGCGAACGCCACGCGCGCAGGTAGGTCTGTTGCACGAGGTCCTGCGCCAGCGCGTCCTGGCCGCACAGCCAGAATGCGTAGCGATAGAGCTCGCTCGAATGCGCATGCACGAGAGCCTCGAACAGTTGCCGGCGTTCGCCCACGCCGGCAACAGACCGGGCATCGCCGTCCCGGCTTTCAGGGTCCCGCATGCCGCGCGTCAGCCATCGAAACCATCAGCGAAGACGAGGTCCGGCGTATTGACGGTGAAAGTGACCGGCAACGTCAAGAGTGCGTTGGCGGGATCGTTGCTGCCGACGCAGACGTTCGCGCTGTAAACGCCGACATCGAGCGCGGCCGCGTCGAGCGTGACCTCGACGGCCACCGCGGGCCCACCGATGCCGATCGTGCCTGCGGCCGGCTCGAGCGACAGCCACGGCACCAGCCCCGGCGTCGCGCAGTCCGTTTCGGCGGTGTCGGCGGTCCAGTCGAGCGCGGCTGCGCCTTCGTTCGCAATGCCGAATCCGACCGTGACGCTGGCACCCGCGTCGGCGGCTCCTTCGAGCGCGACGGGCTCGACCACGAGCACGGGCGTCGGCACTTCCTCGGCGACCGTGATCACGCCGGACATGCCGACACCGCCCGGGGCGCCGTGGATCTCGCAGAAGTAGGGCGCAACGCCGGCTTCGGGGAACGCGACGGTCGCGCTCCAGTTGCTGCTGCTCGCATCGCCGTTGCCGCCGTCGCCGTCGCAACCTTCGGCGCAGCGGAAGGTCACGATCGAGCCCGGGTCGGAGACGACGTTGTGGAAGCCACCGCCGTTCACGAAGGTCACGGTGTCGCCCGGCGCGATCGTGAGGTCGGCGGGTTCGAAGCGGAACGGACCCGCGAACGCGGTGACGACATGGTCCGCGGCGCGGACCGGCAGGGCACAGAAGGCGGCCGCGAGGGCGACCGGGAGGGCGAGCAGGCGCATGGGACGACTCCTTGGCGTGGGACCCAAGGTGAGTACCGCGAGGGCGACCCGCGGTTGCACGACTTTACACATTGCACCGGCCCGCGGGGAGCCGACGGCGGGGCCGGGCGTCGCGTGCGAGCGCCTCAGCGGATGCGCTCGAGGATGCCTTCGAGCTCGTCGGCGCTGTGGTAGTGGATCACGAGCTTGCCGCGGCCGTTGCGGCCATGTGCGAGCTTGACGCGGGTCGCGAGCTTCGCCGCGAGCTCGCGTTCGAGCGCATCGATGTTCGGATCGGCCTTCGGAGCGGCACGCGCCGGCTTCGCGGGCGCAGCACCGGTCGCGCGCCGGACGGCCTCCTCGAGCTCGCGCACGGTCCAGCCCTGGTCGACTGCCTGCTCGGCGAGCGCGGTCGCGCGTGCGGCCGGCAGGCTCGCGAGCGCGCGCGCATGGCCCATCTCGAGGCGACGCTCGTCGAGCAGGCGCTTGATCGCGACCGGCAGTTCGAGCAGGCGCAACAGGTTCGAAACGCCCGCGCGCGAGCGGCCGACCGCGTCCGCGACCTGCTGGTGGGTGAGCCCGAATTCCTCGATCAGCCGCGCGAGCGCCTGCGCCTCTTCGAGCGGGGAGAGGTCCTCGCGCTGGATGTTCTCGATCAGCGCCATCGCGACGGCCGCCTGGTCGGCGACGGTCTTGACCAGCGCCGGGATCTCCGCGAGCCCGGCCAGCTGCGCCGCGCGCCAGCGCCGCTCGCCCGCGATGAGTTCGTAGCGATCGCGTGCGATCGCGCGCACGACCACGGGCTGGATCAGTCCCTGCGCGCGGATCGAGGCGGCCAGCTCCTCGAGCGGTTCGGCGTCGAAGCGCTGGCGCGGCTGGTAGCGGCCGGGCTGGATCGAGGTGGTCGCGAGCGTGCGCAGTTCGCCTTCGGCCTCGGCGTTCGCGGACGCGTCGCCGCCGCCGAGCAGGGCGTCGAGGCCGCGGCCGAGGCTGGAAGGTCGTTTTTTGGCTGCCATCGCGTGGGTTCCGGGACGTCGGCGTCAGGGCGTGGCGGTCGCGGACGCGGCGGACCCGCGTTCGCGCCGCAGCATCTCGCCCGCAAGGCCGAGGTAGGCGATCGCGCCGCGCGACTCGCGGTCGTAGAGGTTGATCGGCTTGCCGTGGCTCGGCGCTTCGGCCAGGCGCACGTTGCGCGGGATGATCGAGCGCAGCACCTTGTCGCCGAAGTGCTTGGTGAGCTGCAGCGAAACTTCGTTGCCGAGGTTGTTGCGCGCGTCGTACATCGTGCGCAACAGGCCCTCGACCTCGAGCTTCGGGTTCAGCCGCATGCGCACCGCCTTGATCGTGTCGAGCAGGCTCGACAGTCCCTCGAGCGCAAAGTATTCGCACTGCACCGGGATCAGCACGCCGTGCGCCGCAGTCAGCGCATTGATCGTGAGCAGGTGCAGCGTCGGCGGACAGTCGATGATGATCGTGTGGTAGCGCTCGCCGAGCTTGGCGAGCTGCTCCTTGAGGCGCGACTCGCGCGCGAGCGCGTCCATGAGCTTGAGTTCGGCCGCGGTCAGGTCGCCGTTGCCGGGCAAGAGGTCGAAGCCGCCTTCGGTGGTGACGATCGCCGAGTCGATCGGCGCCTCGTCCAGCAGCACCTCGCAGCCGTTCGGCTTGGCCGTGCGCTTGTCCACGCCCGAGGCCATCGTCGCGTTGCCCTGCGGATCGAAATCGATCAGCAGCACCTTGCGCCGCGTCTCGGCGAGCGCGGCCGCGAGGTTGACCGCGGTCGTGGTCTTGCCGACCCCGCCCTTCTGGTTCGCGATTGCGATGATGCGTGTCATGTGCGTGCCGCCGACCCCTGGATGTCCGGTGCGCCATTCCGGACCCGCTTGATTACCACGACATGGCGCTCCGCGTCCAAGCCGGGCACCTGCAGCGCGACCACGTCCTCGACCCGGAAACCGGCCGGCAGCGCGGCCAGCTCCTCGCGCGGGACGCGCCCCTTGAGCGCGAGCCAGCGGCCTTCCGCGGCGAGCAGGTGGCCGCCCCAGGCCAGCATGTCGGCGAGGGACGCGAACGCACGCGCGGTGATGCAGTCGTATCGACCGTGTGCCTGTTCGACGCGACACTCGTCCACCTGGACATTGGCGAGACCGAGTTCACGCACCGCAGCGCGCAGGAAGCGGGTCTTCTTGCCGTTGGAGTCGACGAGCGTCACCGCGAGCGAGGGACGCGCGAGCGCGAGCGGGATGCCGGGCAGGCCTGCGCCACTGCCGAGGTCGGCGAGCCGCTCGCCGACGACATGCGGCAACACGCTCAGCGAATCGAGCAGGTGGCGCGTGACCATTTCGCGCGGGTCGCGCACCGCACTGAGGTTGTAGGTCGCATTCCAGCGCGCGAGCAGCTCGAGATAGTCGAGCAGGCGTTCGACGGTGTCGGGCGCGGGTTCGAGCTGGAGCGCCGCGAGGCCGGCGCCGAGGCGCTGCCGCAACGGATCGCGGTCGGCCATGGCGGTTCGCATCGAGTCGGGGGCGCGCAGTATCCGCGCGCGCGCGCGCAAAATCCACCGCGGGCGATCAGGCCTGCGCTGCGAGGTCCACGCGCGCGACGAGCAGGCCGCGCGCGCGCAGCTGCTCGTTGAGCGCGCGCTTCAGCGCCGCGCGCGCGTCGGCACCGGGCTCGCCGACGGCGGCGAAGGAGCCACGCATCGAGGTACGCAGCACCTCCTCGATTTCGTCGAGCACGCCGCCGGCCAGCGCGGGATCGATGACCTGGAACCAGACTTGGGCGCGGTACTGGCGCCCGTCGTGCTGCAGGCCGTCGATGCCGAGCGAGCTGCCCGCGAGGCTCGTCTTGCGCGACAGACGCTCGACCAGCGGCAACACGAAATGCATGCCGGAACCGACCAGGCGCTGCTGTCCATCGACACGCCGGAACGTGTGCACCTGGCCTTCGGGCACGCGGCGCACCGAGGCGAAGGCGAGGATCAGGGCCGCGCAGAGCGCGAGCAGGAGGATCGGGGGCAGCATTTTCTTATGCTCTACAGCATGTTCAGCGCCAAAGCTGAGGCGCCACTTGATCACGTTAGCGCAGCGATTACTAACGATTGCTTAACAGTTTTGCATGACGCGGCGCGACAGAGGCCGGCCAGCAGCGCTGACCTGCCGCGCCGGGCGTCCCGCGCGGCCTCGTACAATCGCGTTTTTCCACTGCTCGGGGGCCGCCGATGCCGTATCCGACCACGCGCCTGCGCCGCATGCGACGCGACGCGTTCTCGCGCGCGCTGATGCGCGAAACCGTCCTGACGCCGTCCGACCTGATCCTGCCGGTGTTCGTGCGCGAAGGTCGCGACGTCGCCGAGGCCGTGCCTTCGATGCCGGGCGTCGAGCGACTCTCGATCGACCGGCTGCTGCGGCTGGCGGAAGACGCGCAACGGCTCGGCGTGCCCGCACTCGCGCTGTTCCCGGTCACCCCGGGCGAGGCGAAATCGCTCGATGCGAGCGAGGCCTGGAATCCCGAAGGACTCGTGCAGCGCACCGTGCGCGCCCTCAAGCAGGCGCACCCGGGCCTCGGCGTGATCACCGACGTCGCGCTCGATCCGTACACGACGCACGGACAGGACGGCCTCATCGACGACGCGGGCTACGTCGTCAACGACGCGACCGTCGCGGCGCTCGTGCGGCAGGCGCTCTCGCATGCCGAGGCCGGCGCCGACATCGTCGCGCCGTCGGACATGATGGACGGACGCATCGGCGCGGTGCGCGCGGCGTTCGAGCAGGCCGGCCACGTGCACGCGCGCATCCTTGCCTACTCGGCCAAGTACGCCTCGGCGTTCTACGGCCCGTTCCGCGACGCGCTCGGGTCTTCGGGCAACCTCGGCAAGGGCAACAAGTACACCTACCAGATGGACCCGGCCAACTCCGACGAAGCCTTGCGCGAAGTCGCGCTCGATCTCGAAGAAGGCGCCGACATCGTCATGGTCAAGCCCGCGATGCCCTACCTCGACATCGTGCGGCGCGTGAAACGCCGCTTCGGCGTGCCGACCTTCGCCTATCAGGTCAGCGGCGAGTACGCGATGCTGAAGGCCGCCTCGGCGAACGGATGGCTCGACGAGCGCGCCTGCGTGCTCGAAGCGCTGACCGGCATCCGCCGCGCGGGCGCCGATGCGATCCTGACCTACTTCGCGCTCGACGTCGCGCGCTGGCTGCGCGACGACGGCGGCGCGCTCGCGCGATGACGCGTGTTTCGCGAGGATAGCGGCACGGGGCACTGCCGGAAGAAGCACGCAAAGCCCGAAACACGGAGCACACCGCGCACACGGAGGAGAAGCGAGCAAGGTTTGAAACACCAAGCACGAAGGAGACGCACTGCATGCAGCGGGTCGCTGCTGCGAAGCTGCATGCCCTGTTCGAGCAAAGGCTTCTCCCGGTGTGCTCGGTGAGCTCCGTGTTTGACCCTTCCGGATCTTCTCCGTGCGCTTCGTGTTTCGGTCCTTGCCGCCTTGCCTTGTGCCTGGTGTTTCAGTCTGACGCTTCCTGCGGGATGTACACCGAACGATGAAATGCTACGCGGTATTCGGACAGCCGATCGCGCATTCGCTCTCGCCGCGGATCCATGCGGCGTTCGCCGCGCAGGCCGGCATCGCGCTCGAGTACCGCGCGATCGAAGCCGGGCGCGACGCGTTCGCGGACGCGCTGGCGGCGTTCGCGCGCGCGGGCGGCGTCGGCGCGAACATCACCTCGCCGCTCAAGCAGGACGCGCTTGAGCTGTGCCGCAGCGCGAGTGAACGGGCGCGTCGATGCGGCAGCGTCAACACGCTGGTGCGCGAAGGCGACGGCTGGCACGGCGACAGCACCGATGGCGTCGGCCTGCTGCGCGATCTCGCCGAGCGCCACGCGTTCGACCCGGCCGGTCGACGCGTGCTTCTGCTCGGTGCCGGTGGCGCGGCGCGCGCGGTCGCATTCGCGCTCGTCGATGCCGGTGTCGGCGAGCTCGTGCTGGCCAACCGAACACGCGCGCGCGCCGAGGCGCTCGCGGATGCACTCGGCGCCCGCGCTCGCGCGACCGACCTCGGCACGCTCGCGCGCGCAGGCCGCTTCGACCTCGTGCTGGATGCGAGCGCCGCGAGCCACGCGGGCGGCGTGATCGCCCTGCCGCCCGAACTGTTCGACCGGGCGAGCCTCGCCTACGCCCTGTCCTACGGTGCGCCGGCGCGCGGATTCCTCGAATCGGCGCGCGCAGCGGGCGCCGGCCGCTGCGTGGATGGCCTCGGGATGCTGGTCGAGCAGGCGGCTGAAGCCTTCTCGTGCTGGCACGGGCTGCGTCCCCGCACGCAGCCTGTCCACGCGGCGCTGCACGCAGGCTGAGGCATGCACTGCCGCCCGGGCTGTGGCGCCTGCTGCATCGCGCCTTCGATCTCGTCGCCGATCCCGGGCATGCCGCACGGCAAGCCCGCGGGGATCCCGTGCGTGCAGCTGCGCGATGATGACCGCTGCGCGCTGTTCGGCGACCCCTCGCGCCCGGCGGTATGCCGCGGGCTGCGGCCGACGCCGTCGATGTGCGGCTCCGGGCGCGGGGCCGCGCTCGCGGGCCTGGCCGAACTCGAACGCCTGACGCGACCGGACTGAGCTGCGCGCTTTCCATCAGGGTTTCCCCGAGTACGTCAAGGGCAGGGTTCACCCATTGGCGTCCTGTTGTGTGACAGCCGTCGCACAATCCGGACAAAAATAGTGAAACTGAGTGCGCCATCACGTTGGCACGCTACGTGCTAAGCGCTGGTGCCGGCCCGCAGAGGCCGGAAACGTTGTCCCCCAACTTTCCAAGGGTGAACCATGACGATCCATCGCATTCCTGCGGTGCGGGCGCTCGCGCTCGCGATTACCGCCGCCGCCGCAGTCGCGACGCCCGGCCTTTCCTCGGCCGGCAACGTGCAGGTCGACATCGACCTGACCAACGGCGTCACGATCCTGTACTACCACTCGCAGCTGCGCATCGGCCTCGATCTGGCCACCCTGCTCGTCCCGACCGGCTGCACGGCTTCGGTCGCCGCGGGCTCCTCCGAGTGCGCGAGCGCGGCTCCGCTGGTGCAGGCGGCCACGGTCGCGGGCGGCGTCGCGACCGCGACGTTCACGGCCCCGGTGACTGCCGGCGTCGACCCGGCCGCGGTTCCGCTCGTGCTGCAGAACGTCTGGGCGCTGCGCGCGCTCGGCGGCTCCAGCGGCAACACCACGGTCACGGCGACGCTCGGCGTCGGCGGCGCGACGCTCAGCAACGGCCCGAGCTCGATCACGCTGACCGGCATCGACGTCGGTGCGAACACGCCCGGCGCGCTCGCGTTCAACGCGGCCACCGATGCCGTGACGATCGCCGATCCGGGCCTCGGCACCCCGCTGCCGGGCTACGTCGCGCTGCGCCTGAACCTCGCCAATGCGCAGTCGACCGGCGTCTACACCAACGCCGGCAACCCGCAGTACACGATCACCGTCACGGCGACCTGACGATGCGGTGCACCGCCACCAGTGGCTGGTCGTGGCTCGTCGGTGTCCTTGCAGGGCTCGCGCCCTGCCTGGCGCCCGCGGCATCGCCGTTGCACTGGAGCGCGGTGGCGATGCCGGCGCGGGTCGAACTCGCGCCGGTGCGCCTCGACGAGCTCGGCACCGCACCGGTGCAGGCGCTCGCGGGCGTCACGCGGCAGGCGCGCCACGTCGGTGGCGCGCTGGTCGTGGATGCCGCGATCGCGACCCCGCCGATCCGGCTCGTGATCGAACGCGAGATCCCGGTGCTGTGGCGCCAGCGCGTCGGCCACGATGAAAACCCGTACGCGCGTGGCGTGGTTCCGCGCGTGCGCCTGCAGTCCCAGGGGGGGTTCGACCGCCTCGTGCATGCGGGCGACGCCGGCGCGTTGCCGGTGCGCGTGCGCGCACTCGCGCCGCGCACGATCGCGCGCGACACCCAGGGCAGCACGCTCGAAGGCGGTGTGGTGCTCGAGATCGACCTCGGCCGTGCCGTCGCGGCCGGTCGCTACAGCGGCGAACTCGTGATCGAGGACGCCATCGGGAGTGGTTCATGAAGCGGTTTTCCCTGCTGCGCGCGCTCGCGCTGTCGATGCTGTTCGCGGCGGTCCCCGCCGCGGCGCAGGTCGCGGTGTCGCCGCAGATGCTCGAACTCGACGTGGCCGAGGCCGCATCGACGAACGCGTTCCGGATCTACAACGAGACCAGCGAGACCAAGCGCGTGCGCGTGTCGCTGTCGTCCTGGGACAAGGACGAGGGCAACAACGTGCGCGACCTGCCGCCGGGACCGCTCGGGCTCGAGCGCTGGACCGTGGTCAGTCCGCTCGAATTCGAGTTGCCGCCCGGCCAGTCGCAGGCCGTGCGCTTCTCGCTGCGCCCGCCGGTCGCGCTGCCACCGGGCGAGCAGCGCCTGATGCTCTACTTCAACGAGGAAACCCCGATCGCGGCGCCGCAAGCGGCGACCACGCTCGCGGTGCGTTTCCGCATCGGCGCGGCGATCTACGTGCACACGGGTCCGGTCGACCGGCGCGGCACCCTGCATGCGCTCGGCGCGCGTGCGGGCGGCCTCGCGTTCGACCTCGAGACGACCGGCAATGCGACCACCCGGCTCGCGGGCCAGTACGTCGTGTATCCGGCGTCCGCGTTCCCGGGCGCCGCGAAGGTGCCGCGGCTCGATCGCGCGCAGGATCTCTCCAGGGGCGTGCCTGCGGGCGCGGTCGCGGCCGGCGCCTTGCCGGGCACCTCGGTGCTGCCGCAGACGCGTCGCACGGTGCCGCTCGACCTCGCCGCGCATGCGCTCGCACCCGGACGCTACGTCGTCGCGGTCGATGGCCGCTTCGGCGATACGCCGGTCGCGGCCACGGTCGACTACGTCGTCGCCGCGCGGTAGCCGCCGATGTCGCGCTTCCTCCCGCTCGCGCCGACGCGCCTCGCGGCTGCACTCGCACTGGCCGGCCTGCTCTGCGCGGGCCAGGCCGTCGGCGCGCCCGCGGCGAGTCCATTCGGGGGCTATGCCGACGCGGTCGGCGCGGGCAGCGCGCCGCAGATCCAGCTCGCCGCGCTCGTCGTCAACGGCGATGAACGCCACGACGCACTCGCGGTGGTGCAGCGCGCGGGCGTGACGCTGGTCGCGCTCGATTACCTCGTGCGCGCGCTGCGACTCGTGGCCGAGCCGCGCGCGGACGCACTCGTGTTCGCGACGCCACTCGGTGAAGCGCGCGTTCCGCGCGCGAACACGAGCGAGATCCAGGGTTTCCTGTTCGTCGACGTCGCGACGCTCGCGCAAGCGTTCGGCGCGCGCATGCGTTTCGACCGCGGCGAGTATGCGCTGCGCGTCGACCTCGGCTGGGATCCGTTCGCGGCCGCGCCCGGCGACGCGGCGCAGGCCACGCCCGTCCCGGCCGACATCCGCGCGCCGCGCGCGAGCCTGTCGCGCTGGCGCAGCGAAATCGCATGGCGCGGCGACGCGCATTCCTCGAGCTGGCTCGGCACCACCGATCTCGCGGGCGTGGTCGGCCCGGCCAGCTGGTACCTGCGCGAGATCGACGATTTCGAATCGGACCGCCGCGTGGACCTGTGGGCGCTCGCGGGCGGACAGGGCCATGCGCGCTATCTGGTCGGCCGCGAACTGTCCGGTTCGATCGGCGGCCTGCTGCCGGGCTTCCACCTGACCGGCGCGCAGGTCGCGTGGAGCAACCGACCGCGCGCGTTGTTCGATGCGGCCTATGGCGACGGCCTCGTCGCGAGCCGCCTCGATGCGCAACGCACGCTGCGCGGCAAGGGTCCGCCGGGCGGCGTCGCGGAACTGCGTCGCGACGGGCAGGTGGTCGCGCGCACGCCGATCGCGCTCGACGGCCACTACGAATTCCGCGACCAGACCCGCACCGGCGAGCGCATCGAAGTCGCGGTCTACGAACCGGGCCAGGCCGACGTGCCGCTGCGCGTCGACGAGATCCGCCCGGTCGCGAGCGATCGCCTGCTGCCCGAAGGCGCGGTGTTGCACCATGCGGGCTTGGGCACCAGCGCCAATCCGCTCGACCGCCTCGACCAGGGCGGCGAACGCGCAGGGTTCTACCAGTGGCGACAGGGCGTGCGCGACGGCCTCACGCTGATGGCCGCATGGCAGGACAGCGGCGCGCGCCCGCAGGGCGCGGCCGGCGCGGTCGCCTCGCTCGGCGCGCTCGGCGTGTGGTCGGCCACGCTCGCGCATGCGGGCGAAGGCAACGCGGTTGAAGTCTACGGCGACGGCGCACGCGGTGCGCTGTTCTGGAATGGCTGGTTCAACCATCGCGAGGCCGGGTTCCTCGACGACGAGGCGATCGCGCGCGCGGACTACACGGCCGAAGCCGGCTGGCGGCCGCGCGCGGGGCTCGCGGCGTCGCTGGTCGCGCGGCATTCGCGTGGCGGCGAAGCCGGCGAGGTCGATTTCATCAAGCCCGCGCTGCAATGGCAGCCGCGCGCGGATCTCGCGCTGTCGCTGCGCCCCGACTATGACGGACGCTACGTGACGGTTGCGCGCTGGGCGCCGCTCAGGGACACCACGCTCGGCTACGCGAACTATCGCGACCAGCGCCAGTTCACGCTCGACCAGCGGCTGCCGGACCGCCTGCTGCTGCGCGCACAGCTCGTCGACGAGGATGGCCTCGGTCGCCGCACCGGCGTTTACCTCAATGGCCCCGGCAGCGCGCGCTGGCCGTTCTCGTGGACGCTCGGTGCGCTGCACGGCCGTGGCCGCGCGGGCTACCTGCTCGAAGGCAGCGGCGAGCTGCGCCCTGGCCTGCTGCTGCGCGCGCAGGTGCTCGACGATCCGCTCCAGCGCGAACGCTTCGGCGGCACCGGCCGCATCGCGATGCTGTCGATGGTCGCCGACTTCGCGGTGACGCCGTCGGGCCTCGCGCGCGGCGGCTATCGCGAGCGGCGCGGCGACGACGGCGGGATCTCGGGTCGCATCGTCGCCGGCGACGGGTTCGACGCGCGCAGGCTCGCCGGCGTCGGCGTGCTGCTCGACGGCCGCTGGCGCGGAGAAGTCGACGGATCGGGTCGCTTCGCGATCGGCCAGTTGCCCGATGGCATCTACTCCCTGTCGCTCGACAGCGGCGAACTGCCGCTCGAATACCAGCCGGCCGATCCGGTGCGCCGCGTCGAAGTGCGCGCGGGCGCGGCCACGCGTGTCGACTTCGGCCTCGCGTTGCGGCTCGGCTTCGCCGGGCGCGTGCTCGACGCCGCGGGCGAACCGCTCGCCGATCGCGCACTCGAGGTCTTCGACGCCGAAGGCCGCCGGGTCGCGACCGCGCGCAGCGATGCCTGGGGCTACTATCGCATCGACGGGCTCGCGGCCGGACCCTACCGCGTGCGGGCCGAAGGTGGCCTCGCACGCGACCTGCGCCTCGAGCGCGAATTCGCCTTCGGCATCGACCTCGATGCGAGGACTCCACGATGAACCTGCGCCTGCCCGTCCTGCTCGCCTGCAGCCTCGCCACCGGACCGGCTGCGGCGCAGCTCGTCAACGGCAATTTCGAAACCGGAACCCTCGCGGGCTGGAGCGTCGGCGGCACCGGCGCGGCCGCGGCGGTGCGCACCTCGCACTTCACCGGCGGCACGCCGCCGACCGTCGAAGGCACCTGGTTCGCGCTGCTGTCCAACGGACCCGAGAATCGCGGCGGCGGCGCGCAACGCTACGACGGCAACACCACCGATGATTTCGACTTCGTCTCGCTGACGCAGACCGTCACGGTGCCGTTCGCACCCGCGGTGCTCGCATTCGACTGGAACTATCCGTCCAGCGAGCAACAGCAGCCCGACGACTTCGACGACCTGTTCGACCTGCGCATCGGGATCAACGGCGGCGCGCTCGTGCAGGCCTGGTCCGGGAGCTCCTGCAAGAGCAACGGCACGAACTATTCGAACTTCCCGAGCGCGCCGTGCACCGGCCTCGGCCTCGTCAACTGGTCGCTCAACGCGAGCTCGCCCGCGGCGGTGCGCAACACGCTGCTGCGCCACGGCGTCGGTGGCTGGCGCCATGCCTGCGTGCCGATCGGCGGACTCACCGCGGGCGCGACGGTGACGCTGCGCTTCGCCGCGCTCGACCAGGGCGACACCGGCTACGACTCCGCGCTGATGCTGGACCAGGTCGAGATCCGCTCGTCGTGCGACGCCACGCCGACCGAGTCGCTGCGCCAGCTCACCGATACCAGCGGTTCCGCGGTCGAACTCAAGGGCGGCGGCTTCGAACTTCGCCCGGTCGACAGCTTCCCGATCGCGACGAACGCGAGCGGCACCCAGCTCGCGTTCGCCTCGAGCGCGAACCTGACCGGCGACAACCCGAGCGCGATCCGCCAGGTCTACGCGTGGAATGGTTCGGCCTACGCGCGCGCGACCGGCCTCACGCTCGCGTCCGGCGGCAGCGTGCAGAACCTCGCGATGGTCGCCAACGCGGCCGGTCGCTACGTCGCGATCGCCGCGCGCCTCAACGCGAGCGCGCCCCAGCACGTCTATCGCTGGGACCGAACCGGCGGCGTGGTCGAGACCGTGACGCCTGCGTCGATCCCGGCCGGCTGCGTCAACGAAAACCCCGTGATCGGCGAGAACGGCACGCGCATCGTCTGGGAGTCGACCTGCGCGTCGCTGACCGGCGCGGGCAGCGCGCGCAAGATCGTGGTGTCGACGCGCGGCGCGACCAGCTGGCCCGCGCCCGCGGTGCTCGAACTGCTCGGCACCGGCGCCTGCGAAGCGCGCAATCCGCGCATCGACGGCAACACCGGCGCCGGCCAGTTCGTCGTGCTCGAATCCAACTGCAACCCGCGCGGCGGCAGCAACAACAGCGATGCAAGCTGGGAGGTCTTCCGCAAGGACCTCGCGACGACCGGCACCGCCGGTTGGCGCCAAGTCACGGCGACCGCCGCGACGCGTACCTGCACCGGCGGCAGCGGTTCGGAGTCGGTGTTCAATTTTTCGCCCGACGTCGGCGGCACGGCGGGCCGCTACACGCTGTTCATCTCCAACGCGGATCTTGCAGGCACCAACGCAGCCTGCGATTCGTGGCAGGTGTTCGTCAACGACGCGAGCGGCGGCACCAGCCAGCTCACGCCCGCCGCGACCACGCCGCGCTACCTCGCCGTGTCCTTGCATCCCGACGGCAACAACTACGCGTTCGAGCGACTCGGCACCTCGTTCCTCAGCGAGATCGGTCGCCGCCAGCGCGCGACGCCCGCGACCGACGTGACCGTGTTCCAGGGCGTGCTCGGCGCGACCGGCGCGCGGATCGGGCTCGACGGATCGGTGCCGGTCATCCACTTCTACGGTGCCGACGATCCGCTCGTTGACAATGCGGACGGCAACATCGAAATCTTCTCGACGAGGGGACCGTGATGCGCGCGATGAGGACGTTCCGACTCGCGGCGCTGGCCTGCGCGTGCATGCTGCCGTTCCAGTCCGCATCCGCGCAGCGCGTGGCGAATGCGTCCGATGCCTGGGGCTATCTCGTTTCGGACGAGCCGGCGACCTGCGCGTTCGCGCCGATCGACGTGTCGGGCTCGGCACCGTTGCTGCCCGTCGCCGCCGACGGCGCGAGCTCGGCTGCGGACGACGGCCACGCGTTCGTGCTGCTGGCCGAGCCGTTCGAACTCTACGGCGTCGCGACGCTGGAACTGGCGATGTCGACGAACGGCTACCTCGCGGCGGCGAGCGGGCCGCACGATGACGATGGCGGCGATTTCAGCAACGACTGCCCGTTGCCCGCTGCGCCCGACCATGTCGGCGCAGCCACTTCGCGCATCCTCGCCTGGCATGACGACCTCGCGGCCGGCAGCGGCGGCGCGCTGCGCAGCGTGCATTTCGCGAGTTGCCCGCGACCCGCGGCATCGGGGGTGGACGAGGGCTGCAGCGTGTTCGACTGGAGCGGCTGGACGCGCGTTGGCCACGACGACGGACTCGCGTTCCAGGTCGTGCTCTACCACGCGAGTTTCGAGATCGCGCTGCAGTACCCCGCGACCGGGGACGGCGGCCTCGGTGCATCGATCGGTGCGCAGGACGCCGCGGCGTCCTCCGCGGCCGTGCACGCCTGCAATGGCAGCCGCGTGCTGCAACCCGCTCGCAGCGTCTGCCTGTTCGACCCGCGTTTTCCGCCGCATGGCGTCACTGATCGCGTGTTCGCGGATGGCTTCGAGGACGCACCGCGATAGCAAGCGCGAAAAGATCGAACCACGCAGACCGACGAGACCCGACGCATTGCAGCGGCGCGGGTGATGGACAGGGGAACCATCGCCGCACACGCTTCGTGTGCTGCGTGTTTCAGTCTTTCATCGACGGGCGCAAGACCCGGCGGCCTCATGCGATGCCGAGGTAGCGGTTCTTGAGTTTCACGTAGTGGCGCGCAGAGTAGTAGAGGCGCTCGATCTCCTCGTCCGAGAGCATGCGCACGCGGCGTGCGGGATTGCCGAGCCAGAGTTCGCCTTCGCCGACGCGCTTGCCCGGCGTCACCACCGCGCCTGCGCCGATCATCGCGTGGCGTTCGACCACGACGCCATCGAGCACGGTCGCATGCATGCCGATGAGGCAGGCGTCGCCGATGGTGCACGCATGCACGACCGCGGCGTGGCCGATCGTGACGTCGGCGCCGATCGTCAGCGGGAAGCCACCCGGGGTGTACTCGCCGTCGTGGGTCACGTGCAGTACCGCGCCGTCCTGGACATTCGTGCGCGCGCCGATCCGGATCCAGTGCACGTCGCCTCGCGCGACCGCGCAGGGCCAGAGCGAGGCGTCATCGCCGAGTTCCACGTCGCCGATCAGGTGCGCGCCCGGGTCGACATAGGCGTTCGCGCCCAGGCGCGGCAGGATGCCCTGGTAGGGTCGAATGTTCATGGCGCGTACCGCGGTGACGGGAGCGCGCAAGCCTAGCATCCGCCTGCTTGATTTCGGCGCGCTCGCACGCCACGTTGTCACGTCCCGTCCGACTCCCGATGCCGATGACCGCCGCCAATCCCCTGCTCGATGCCGCCGCGCTGCCGCGCTTCGCCGCGATCCGCCCCGAACATGTCGTGCCTGCGGTCGATGCGGTGCTCGCCGATTACCGCGCGCGCATCGACGCCTTGCTCGCTTCCGATGCGCCGCGCGATTTCGCCAGCGTCATGCTCGCGGGCGAGGAACTCGAGGATCGCCTCAACCGCGTGTGGGCGCCGGTCTCGCACCTGCATGGCGTCGCCGATTCGGACGAGCTGCGCAAGGCGTACGCGATCGCGCAGGAAAAGATCGTCGAGCACGCGAGCGAGCTCGGCCAGAACCGCGCGCTGTATGCGGCGGTCAAGGCGGTGTCCGACGGCATCGACGGGTCGGCACTGCCGCGCGCGGCGCGCACGCTGGTCGAGCACGCGTTGCGCGATTTCCGCCTGTCGGGCGTCGCGCTCGAGGAGCCTGCGCGCTCGCGCTTTCGCGAGATCGCGAACGAACTCGCGAAGCTCGCGACCGGCTTCGAGGAAGCCGTGCTCGATGCGACCGATGCATGGAGCGAGTCGATCGCGGACGCCTCCGCACTCGCGGGCATCCCGGAGTCGGGCCTCGCGGTGCTGCGCGCCTATGCCGCAGAGAAGGCCGAGGACGGCTGGCTCGTGACCTTGAAGCAGCCGAGCGTGCAGGCGGTGCTGACCTATGCCGACGACCGCGCGTTGCGCGCGCGGGTCTACGGGGCGTACCAGACGCGCGCGTCGGACCAGGGGCCGAATGCGGGAGCGTTCGACAACTCCGCGCGCATCGAACGCATCCTCGCGCTGCGCCACGAGGCCGCATGCCTGCTCGGCTTCGCCGACGCGGCCGAGGAATCGCTCGCGACCAAGATGGCGCCTTCGGCTGATGCGGTGTTCGCGTTCCTGCGCGACCTCGCAGCACGCGCGCGACCGGTGGCCGAACGCGAACTCGCGGAGCTGCGCCTGTTCGCGTCGGAGGCGTTCGGCATCGCGGAGCTCGAGCCCTGGGACGTCGCCTACGCGGCCGAGAAGCTGCGCGAGCGCACGTACGCGTTGAACGAGGAAGAGCTCAAGCCGTATTTCGCGCTCGACCGCGTGCTCGAAGGCCTGTTCGCGATCACCGAGCGCGTGTTCGCCGTATCGCTGCGCCAGCGCGAAGATGTCGAGGCCTGGCACCCCGACGTGCGCTACTACGACCTCGTCGATGCCTCGGGCCGCGTGTTCGCGGGCACCTACCTCGACCTCTACGCACGCGCGGGCAAGCGTGGCGGCGCCTGGATGGATGTCTGCGTGAACCGATTCCGCCGCGGCGACGACGTGCAACACCCGGTGGCGTTCCTGACCTGCAACTTCGCGCCGCCGACCGCGACCACGCCGTCCCTGCTGACCCACGACGACGTGCTCACGATGTTCCACGAGTTCGGCCACGGCCTGCACCACCTGCTGACCGAAGTCGACCTTCCGGGCGTCGCCGGCATCAACGGCGTCGAATGGGATGCGGTCGAGCTGCCGAGCCAGTTGATGGAGAACTTCGGCTGGCAGCGCGAGGCGCTCGACCTGTTCGCGCGCCACTGGCAGACCGGGGACAGGTTGCCCGACGCGCTGTTCGCGCGCATGCAGGCCGCGCGGCATTTCCATGCGGGGCTGTTCCTCGTGCGCCAGCTCGAGTTCGGGCTGTTCGATTTCCGCCTGCACCGCGAGTACGACCCGCCACGCGGTGCGCGCGCGCTCGAGATCCTCGACGAGGTGCGCGACGAGGTGTCGGTACTGAAGCCGCCTGCGTGGCAGCGCTTCCCGCATGCGTTCACGCACATCTTCGCGGGTGGATACGGCGCCGGCTACTACAGCTATCTCTGGGCCGAAGTGCTGTCGGCCGACGCGTTCGCGCGCTTCGAGGAAGCCGGCGTATTCGACCGCGCGACCGGCGAGGCGTATCGCCGCGCGATCCTCGGCGTCGGCAGTTCGCGCCCCGCGCTCGAATCCTTCATCGAGTTCCGCGGCCGCGCACCGGAACCCGATGCGCTGTTGCGCAGCTACGGCCTCGCGGCGTGAGTGCCTGCGCGATTTGACCGCGCCCGCTCACCTGCAGGAGCGGCAAAGCCCCGACCGTCCCATTGCTGTTCGCCGCGTCACCCGGCTTCGATGCTTCGGCGATCGCGCCTGCGGCGCTCCTACGGGTAGCCAACGCGATTGCGCCGCCAACGGGCGGTCACGCGCGGAACGCGCGAAACACCGTGGTCGCGCGCTCGAGCGCCGCGTCGTCGATGTCGAGGTGCGTGACGAGCCGCACGTTCGGCAGGTAACCGATGCTCGCGCGCACGCCGTGCGCGTCCAGGTGCGCGGCGAGCGCGCGCAGGCGCTCGCCGGCGACCTCGATGAACACCATGTTCGTATGCTGCGCCGCGACCGCGATGCCGTCGATGCCGCGCAGACCGTCGGCGAGCCGCGCCGCGCGCGCATGGTCGTCGGCGAGTCGGGCGACGTGGTGGTCGAGCGCATGCAGGCCCGCGGCCGCGAGCATGCCGGACTGGCGCATGCCGCCGCCGAGCATCTTGCGCCAGCGCTTCGCCGCACGGATCAGGTCGGCATGCGCGGCGAGCACGGAGCCGACGGGTGCTCCGAGCCCCTTGGAGAGGCACACCGATACGCTGTCGAACGGCGCCGCGAGTTCGCGCACGGAGAGGCCGCTCGCGACCGCCGCGTTGAACAGGCGCGCGCCATCGAGGTGCACCGCGAGCCCGCGTGAACGCGCCCATGCGGCCGCTGCGACGACGTAGTCCTGCGGCAGCACGCGCCCATGCCAGGTATTCTCGAGCGCGAGCAGGCGCGTGCGCGCGAAATGCGGATCATCGGGCTTGACCGCCCTGTCCAGCGCCTCGAGCGGCAGCGTGCCGTCGGCCGCGTGCAGGATCGGCTGCGGCTGGATCGAGCCGAGCACCGCCGCGCCGCCGCCCTCGAACTTGTAGGTGTGCGCTTCCATCCCGACGAGGTATTCGTCGCCACGCGCGCAATGCGCGAGCAGGGCGCACAGGTTGGACTGCGTGCCGCTCGGCACGAACAATCCGGCCTCGAAGCCGAGCTCGTCGGCCACGCGCCGCTCGAGCCGTGCGACCGTGGGATCCTCGCCGTAGACATCGTCGCCGACCTCGGCTTCGATCATCGCCACGCGCATCGCGGCGGTGGGTTGGGTCACGGTGTCACTGCGCAGGTCGATGGTCATCGCGGATCGCGGGTCCGGGTGCTCCAGCGTAGCGAGCGGCGGGCGACCGGCGCCAGTCCCGCGTGAAGCGCGATCACGCCCACGTGGTGGCGCGATCGCCGCCGCGTGCTGCTACGCTTGCATCCACGATGCGCATCGCCTCCTGGAACGTCAATTCCCTCAACGTGCGCCTGCCGCACGTGCTGCAGTGGTGCGCGAGCGCTCGCCCCGACGTGCTCGCATTGCAGGAAACCAAGCTCGAGGACGCGAAGTTCCCGGCCGCTGCCTTGCGCGAAGCGGGCTACGAATGCGCATTCTCGGGGCAAAAGACCTACAACGGCGTCGCGATCCTCGCGCGCGGGCCGCTGCACGAGGTGGTGCACGGCGTCGACGGGTTCGATGACCCGCAACGGCGCGTGCTCAGTGCGACCGTCGGCGAGCCGGGCTCGCCGCGTGCGCTGCGCGTGGTGAACCTCTACGTCGTGAACGGCCAGGCGGTCGGCAGCGAGAAGTTCGCCTACAAGCTCGACTGGCTCGCGCGCGTGACCGCGCACCTCGCGCGCGAACTCGAACGGCATCCGCGCCTCGTCGTGCTCGGCGACTTCAACATCGCGCCCGACGATCGCGACGTGCACGACCCGCTCGCGTGGCACGAGCAGATCCTCTGCTCGACGCCCGAGCGCGAGGCACTCGCGCGCGTGCTCGCGCTCGGCCTCCACGACAGTTTCCGGCTGTTCAACGAAGACGCGGGACACTACAGCTGGTGGGACTACCGGCAGGCGGCGTTCCGGCGCGACCTCGGGCTTCGCATCGACCTCGTGCTCGCCTCGGATGCCTTGCGGAACCAATGCCGCGCGGCGACGATCGAACGCGAGCCGCGCACCTGGGAACGTGCGTCCGACCATGCTCCCGTGACCCTGGATATCGACGATGGCTGCTGACTGGCTGACTGCACCGAGCGACACCGAACTCGAGGAACTGGACCAGTTCCTGCGCGCGCACGCGGGCGAGGAGGACATGCTGCTCGATGGCGTGCACGGTTTCCTGACTGCGCTCGCGATCGGGCCCGCGCCCGCCAAGCCGGACGAGTGGTTGCCCGAGATCCTGCACGAACCGTTCCTCGACGAGGGCCAGGGCGAGCGCGTGCTGACCCTGCTCGCGCAGCTCAACGACGCGATCGCGCCCGAGGTCGAGACCGGGACCTACGAGCCGATCCTCGGCGAACTCGACGTCGGCGATGACGAGCCGCCCGCGTTCACCGCGCGCGGCTGGTGCGAGGGTTTTTCGCGTGGCATCGACCTGCGTGCGCCGTCGTGGGAATCGCGGCTCGGGCAGGATTCGGAACTGATGGAACTGCTGTCACCGATCATCGCGCTCGCGATCGACGACGGCGTGTTCGAGAGCGATGCGGAGTTCGCTCCGCTCGGCGACGAGGGTTACGACGAATGCCTCGCGCAGATCCCGGGCGCGGTCGGCGCGGTCGCCGACTACTGGCGCAGCCATCCGCCGAGCCCGGACGAGCAGGTCGCGACCGGCGCGACCGAAGTGCCGCGTCGGCGTGGCGGGCGCTGGGTGCATTGAGGATCAACGGACCGCGGGCGCCTCGCGCGATTGTTCGATCCGGCGCATCGGTGTGTTCGCGGATGGTGCCTTGCCGCCTGGCAGCGCGCACCCAGATCGTCGGTCTTCGATGAGGAGATCCCGATGAACCCGACCCAGCACGCCAGCCGCCGAGTCGCACGCGTCGTGCGCGGCCAACCGACGTCGGACGGCGCGGGCGTCAAGCTCACGCGCGTGATCGGCCAGCGCGACCTCGACATGCTCGACCCGTTCCTGATGCTCGACGAATTTCGCTCGGACCAGGCCGGGGACTACCTCGCGGGTTTTCCGGAGCATCCGCACCGCGGATTCGAAACCGTGACCTACATGCTCGCAGGGCGCATGCGCCACCACGACAATCAGGGCAACAGCGGCCTGCTGACGCCGGGCAGCGTGCAGTGGATGACGGCCGGGCGCGGCATCGTGCATTCGGAAATGCCCGAGCAGGAAGACGGGCTCATGTGGGGCTTCCAGCTGTGGGTCAACCTGCCGGCGCAGGACAAGATGGTCGCGCCACGCTACCAGGACATCGCGCCCGAGCGCATTCCCGAGGTGTCGCCGGCCGCCGGCGTGAAGGTACGCGTGATCGCGGGGCAGTTCGCCGGCATCGATGGCGCGGTGCGAGGGATCGCGACCGAACCCTCGTACCTCGACCTCGCGCTCGACGCCGGTACCCGCATCGACGTACCGCTTCCGGACATGCACAGCGCATTCGCATACGTCTACGAAGGCGATGCGTCGCTCGGGCCGGAAGACGCGACGCGTCGCATCGCGCGTGGCGAGCTGGCGGTGCTCGATCGAATCGGCGGCGCGGTTCGCATGGCGGCGACCGACGCGTCCGCGCGGCTGATCCTCGTCGCGGGCAAGCCGCTCGATGAACCCGTCGCGAAGTACGGCCCGTTCGTCATGAACACGCAGCAGCAGATCGTCGAAGCGATCGATGATTTCCGCGCGGGGCGGTTCTAGTGGCCATGGGCGGGCGGAAGCCAAGGCCGAAGCGCAAGGCGTGCGATCGTCGCAGCGAGCGCTACTGGCCCGCCTGCAGCTTGCGGCGGAAGAAGTCGGCGATCAGCGTGTGAACGTGCGTCTTCATCGCGGGCGTCGACAGGCCGTGCTTGCCGCCGGGGTAGGTCATGAGTTCGAACTGCACGCCGCGCTGCTGCAGCGCGGCCATGAGTTTGGTCGAATTCGCGAACAGCACGTTGTCGTCGGCCATGCCGTGCACGAGCAGCAGCGTGTCCGATGGAATCCCCTCGATCCAGTGCAGCACGCCCGAGCGCGCGTAGCCTTCCGGATTCTGTTGCGGCGTACCGAGGAAGCGCTCGGTGTAGTGGGTGTCGTAGAGCGTCCAGTCGGTCACCGGCGCGACCGCGACGCCGGCCGCGAACGCCTCGGGGTGCTTCGCGAGCAGCATCAGCGTCTGGTAGCCGCCGTAGCTCCAGCCGAAGATCCCGATCCGCGCGGGGTCGACCCACGGCTGCGACGCGAGCCACGCGCGGCCCGCCATCTGGTCCTCGACTTCGACGGTGCCGAGCTCGCGATGGATCGCATCGGAAAATGCGCGCCCGCGCCGCGGCGTGCCGCGGTTGTCGAGCGCGAACACGACATAGCCCTGCTGCGCCATGTACTGCTCGACGTGGGCGCCCCAGGCGCGCGTGACGTACTGCTTGCCGGGTCCGCCGTAGTAGGTCATGAACACCGGATGGCGGCGTGACGAATCGAAACCCGCGGGCCTGTAGATGCGGTAGTGCAATGGCACTCCGTCCGCGCCCGCGAGCGTGCCGAACTCCGGCGCGATGAATGCGTCGCGGAATGCTGCATACGGATGCGTGTCATCGAGTGCGTTGCGCTCGATCCAGGCGACGAGGCTGCCGTCGGTCTTGCGCAGCGACACCTGCGGCGGCGTCGACGGATCGGACCAGGTGTCGACGTAGGCGGTCGCGCTGTCGCCGAACACCGCCTCGTGCCAGCCGTCGCCCTCGCTGATGCGTGCTGGCTTCGCGGCATCGGCGCCATCGAGCCGCGCCGCATGCACCTGTCGTTGCAGCGGATCGACGCGGTTCGCCGCGAAGTACACGCGGCCGTTCGGCTCGTCGAGCGCGAGCAGCTTGTCCACGTCCCATTCGCCCTTCGTCAACGCATGGCGCAGCCGCCCGTCGAGGCCATGGAGGTACAGGTGCCTGTAGCCGTCGCGTTCGCTCGCCCAGACGAATGCGTCCGCGCGCGCGAGGAAGCGCAGGTCGTCGTGCAGGTTGATCCAGGTCGCGCTCGCTTCCTCGAGCAGCGTGCGCTGCGCGAGGGTCTTCGCGTCCACGAGCACGAGCTCGAGCCGGCGCTGGTCGCGCGACTGGCGCTGGAACGACAGGCGCCGCCCGTCGGGCAACCAGTCCACGCGCGCGAGGTAGATGTCCGGGTCCTTGCCGAGGTCGATCCAGCGCACCTGCTTGCTGCGCGGCGCGACGAGGCCGAGGCGCACCGCGACATTCGGCCGGCCCGCGGCCGGATAGCGTTGGCGCACCGTCGTGCTGCGATCCGCGTGGACTTCGGTGCGTTCGACTTCGTCGACCTTCGCGTCGTCGTAACGTTCGAACGCGATCGCCGAATCGTCGGGCGCCCACCAGTAGCCGGTCGCGCGATCCATTTCCTCCTGCGCGACGAACTCGGCCTCGCCGTTGTGCACGGTGCCGCCGCCGTCCTTCGTGAGCTGGTAGTTGAGGCCGCGCTCGAGGTCGATCACGTAGAGGTTCTGGCGGCTCACGAACGAGACGAATCCGCCGCGCGGCGACACCTTCGCGTCATTGACCTCGAAGCCCTTCGGCGTCAGCGCGCGCAGCCGCTCGGCGTCGTTCTTCGCGGCGAGGTCGTAGAGCCAGAGCCGCTCGTCGACGCTGAAGAGCAGCTTGCGCGCATCGGGCGACCAGCGGTACGACACGATGCCCTTGAGCTGCGCGATGCGCTCGCGTTCGCGGCGCGCCTTCTCCGCTTCGGACAGCTCGCGTCGTTCGCCGAGCGCGGCCGAATCGACGAGCCGTTTCGCGGCGCCGGCGGCGATGTCGTATTCCCAGAGGTCGAGCTGGTTCTGGTCGTCCTCGCGCCCGCGCAGGAACGTCACGCGCTGGCCGTCCGGCGCGATCTTCAGCGCGCGTGGACTCGCTCCGTTGAGGTCGGGATCGGCGAAGATCCGCTCGATCGTCAGCCGCTCGGCGTGCACGAAGGAACTCGATGCCGCGAGCGCGGCGAACAGGAACGGACGCATCGATCGACTCCGCAAGGGTTCGCGCCATTATGACGCGAACCCCGCGCGATCCGGCGTGCGATCACCGTCAACGCGGACGCGCGCCCTGGCCGAACAGGATGCGCTTTTCGTCTTCGCTCATCGGCTGGCTGCCGCCGGGGCGCACCTCGTCGGCCTTCGCGTACGCGCGCTGCGTCGCGGGTCGTGCTGCGATCGCTGCGTGCCAGCGGCGCACTTCGGGAAATGGCGCGAGATCGATCGGTGCCTTGTCGTACGGGCTGATCCACGGATACGCGGCCATGTCCGCGATCGTGTACCCGTCGCCCGCGATGAACGCGCGACCTTCGAGCCGTCGGTCGAGCACGCCGAGCAGGCGTTCGGCCTCCTTCGTGTAGCGCTCGATCGCGTACGGGATCTTCTCGGGCGCGTAGACGTTGAAGTGCCCGTACTGGCCCGTCATCGGCCCGAGGCCGCCCATCTGCCAGAACAGCCACTCGTTGACGATCGCGCGCCCGCGCAGGTCCTGCAGCAGGAAGCGCCCGGTCTTGTTCGCGAGGTAGAGCAGGATCGCGCCCGATTCGAACATCGTGATCGGCTCGCCGCCGTCGGCCGGCGCGTGGTCGACGATCGCGGGCATCTTGTTGTTCGGCGAGATCGCGAGGTACTCGGGCTTGAACTGGTCGCCCTTGCCGATGTCGACCGGCTTGATCGTGTAGTCGAGGCCCGCTTCCTCGAGGAACAGCGTGATCTTGTGTCCGTTCGGCGTGGGCCAGTAGTAGAAGTCGATCATCGTGGCGCTCCGTATTGGGATGCTCCCGCGAGACTCACGTGAAGGCACGCGCGCCGCATTCAAGCACGCGGCGCGGCCATCTGCCGGACCATCGGCGCCAGGCGGCTAGCGCGGTTCGCCCGACGCGATGCGTTGGCGCACCGCATCCTCGAGACCAGTCAGGCCCCAGGCCTTGCCGATCGCGATCGCATCGTCGGCCGACGTGCCCTCGATCCATGCGGCGCGAAGCGCCGCCATCGCGCCGACACGATTGCCGCTCGCGCAATGGACGAGCACGGGGCGCGTCGCGTCGTGCATCAACGCGTCGAACGCGAGCACGTTCTCGCGCGTGAGGTCGTTCGGCCCGCCGAGCGGCAGGTTCGCGTAGTCGAGTCCCGCCGCGCGCACCGCCGAGGCTTCGTCGAAATCCGGCGTTTCGGCATCGGGCGTCAGGTCGATCACCCGCCGGATGCCGGCCGCGCGCAGCGACGCAACGTCGCCTGCCGCGATGCGACCGCCCGCGTAGACGCCCGGCGCGGGCGTGCGTGCCGCATCAAGCAAGGCGGGTTTGGGGGCCGGGTGACTCGCGCAGCCTGCAATCGCAAGCAGTGCGAAGAACGCGATACCGCATCGGACTGCCATCGGGACATCTCCTCGTCATCGTGTGCAAGCATCCCGCCGCGCTTGCGCGCGCGCAAGCCGTCGCTGGATGGCGATCGCCTGCCCGCAGGCGCGATGACCGAGGCCGTGTCACCGGAGCTCAATGGCAAGGATCGGGCGAGACGATCACCGCTACGGTCGGCGCCGCAGTGCGACCGGGCGCGGACGGCGTGGCAATCCCGGACTACTTGCCGATGCAGAACGACGAAAAGATCGCGCCGAGCAGGTCGTCGTTGCGGAACTCGCCGGTGATTTCGCCGAGCGACTGCTGCACGAGGCGCAGTTCCTCGGCCGCGAGTTCGCCCGCGCGCTGGTGCAGCAGCGCACCGGCGGCGGCATCGAGGTGCGCGCGTGCGCGGTCGAGCGCGGCGACGTGGCGTGCGCGCGCGCTGAAGGCACCGTCGTGTACCTCGCCCTGGCCCGCGGCCGACACGAGTTCGGCGACGAGCAGCTGGAGACCCGCGCCGTCGCGCGCGCAGAGCCACAGGTGCGTCGCGTCGGCGCGGACTTCGCGCTTCGGCGCGAGCCCTGCGAGGTCGATCTTGTTGTGCACGACGATCCGCGCCGTGGTCGCGGGCAGTTCGTCGAAGAAGCGCAGGTCCGTACTGGCGTGCTCGTCGTCGCTGACGAGGATCGCCAGGTCGGCGCGCTGCAGTTCCGCGCGCGCGCGGCGGATGCCTTCGCGTTCGACGAGATCGGGCGCTTCGCGCAGGCCCGCGGTGTCGACGAGGGTCAGCGCGATGCCGTCGAGGTCGATCGTCTCGCGCAGCAGGTCGCGCGTGGTGCCGGCGATGTCGGTCACGATCGCGCGGTCGCTTCGCGCGAGCGCGTTGAGCAGGCTCGACTTGCCGGTGTTCGGGCGGCCCACGATGACCGCGTGCAGGCCGTCGACGAGGCGAACGCCGCGTCGCGCGGCCGCGAGCAGGTCATCGAGCGCGGCGCGGATGTGTTCGAGGTCGTCGGCGAGCGCCGGCGTCGCGAGGAAGTCGATCTCCTCTTCGGGAAAGTCGATCGCGGCTTCGATCCAGACGCGCAGGCGCACGACGTCCGCGGTCAATGCGTGCACGCGATCCGAGAACGCGCCTTCGAGGCTGCGCCGCACGGCGCGCGCGGCGGCTTCCGATCCGCTCGCGACGAGGTCGGCGACCGCCTCCGCCTGCGCGAGGTCGAGCTTGCCGTTGAGGAATGCGCGCTCGGAGAACTCGCCCGCGCGTGCATGGCGCGCGCCGAGTTCGACCACGCGTGCGAGCAGCAGGCGCAGCAGCACCGGGCTGCCGTGCGCCTGCAGCTCGAGTACGTCTTCGCCGGTATAGGAATCGGGCGCGGGAAACCAGAGCAGCAGCCCTTGGTCGATCGCCTCGCCGGCCGCGTCGCGGAATGCCGCGTAATGCGCGTGGCGCGCACGCGGCGTGCGCGCAAGCAGGGCACGCGCGATCGAGGATGCACGCGGGCCCGACACGCGCACGATGCCGACGCCGCCCGCGCCGGGCGCGGTGGCCACGGCTGCGATCGTGTCGGCGTGCGTGGTCATCGCATCAGGCGGCCGCCGCGTCGCCGCGTTCGATGCGCCGCGTGATGATCCACTGCTGCAGCAGCGAGAGCGCGCCGTTGACGGTCCAGTACAGCACGAGGCCGGCCGGGAAGAACGCGAACATCACGGAGAAGATCACCGGCATGAACTTCATGATCTTCGCCTGCGTCGGATCCATGCCCGCGGTCGGCGTCAGGATCGAGGTCGCGATCATCACGAGGCCGTTGAGCGCGGGCAACACGTAGTAGGGATCCGGCGCGGTGAGGTTCTGGATCCAGCCGATGAACGGTGCCTGGCGCAGCTCCACGCTTTCGAGCAGCACCCAGTACAGCGCGAAGAACACCGGCATCTGCACCAGCATCGGCAGGCAGCCGCCGAGCGGATTGATCTTCTCCTTCTGGTACAGCTCCATCATCGCCTGGTTCATCTTCTGGCGATCGTCGCCGTAGCGCTCCTTCAGCGCCGCCATGCGCGGCTGCAGCTTGCGCATCTTCGCGGTCGAGCGGTACTGCGCCTCGGTCAGCTTGAAGAACACGGCCTTCAGCAGCAGCACGAGCAGGATGATCGCGAAGCCCCAGTTGCCGGTCAGCTTGTGGAACTGCGCGAGCACCCAGTGCAGCGGCTCGGAGATCACGGTGAAGATGCCGTAGTCGACCGTGAGCGCGAGACCGGGCGCGACTTCGTCGAGCGTGCTCTGCAGCTTCGGGCCGACGTAGAGCCGCGCCTGCTCGACGCGGGTTTGTCCGGGCGCGACGGTCAGCGTCGGCGACAGCGTGCGGATCAGGTAACGCGTCGAGCCGTCCTTCTGCAGCGTCGCGGTCGAGTACGCCGTGAGCTCGTCGGATTCGGGAATCCAGGCCGCGAAGAAGTAGTGCTGCAGCATCGCGCCCCAGCCACCCTGGAAACTCGTCGACAGCGGTTCGCCCGCGAAGTCGTCGAACTTCAGCTTCTCGAACTTGCCGCTCGGGCTGTACCAGGCCGCACCCGCGAAACTGTAGCGTTCGGTGTTGCTGTAGCCCTTGATGCCCGCGGTGTCGACGAGCGGCGGCACGCGCTGCAACTGGCGGTACGCGTTTCCGGTCCACGGCGTGGACGCATCGTTGCGGATCTCGTGGCGCTGGCCGATCGTGTAGCTGCCGCGTGCGAACGCGTAGACCTTGCGCACCGCGAGCCCGCCGGCATCGACGGACTCCAGCACTACTTCGAGCGTGTCGCTGCCGGGCGCGAGCTCGTAGCGCGTCTGTGCGGTGGTCCATGTCGCGGTGTGGTCGGGCGCGCGCACGGCGCTGCCTTGCACGCCGACGAGTCCGCTCTGCGCCTCGAAGAACGTCGAGGGCTGGTCGTCGAGCAGGCGGACGCGTTCGGGGTGCTTGGGGTCGCGTGCATAGTCGAGCAGGTCGGCGACGACGACGTTTCCGCCGCGCGTGTCGATCTCGACGCGCAGCACGTCGGTGGTGACGACGATGCGCTGGCCTTCCGGCGCTCGCGGGGCATCGGCGACCGGCGCGCTCGGCGCGACTCCGCCGTCAGCGGCTGGCACGTCGGCGCCGGGCACGGCAGCCGCGGGAACGCCTGCGTTCGGGGTCGCGGGATCGGGCGTACCGTCGGGCAGGTTCGTTGCCGGCGCGTTCGCGGTCGTTGCGGGCGGGCGGTGGTAGTCCTCCTGCCACTGCATCCACATCAGGTAGCCGATGAACAGCAGGGCGATCAGGAGCAGGTTGCGGGGACTCGTCATGGGTTCGATTCGGCGCGGTCGCGCGTTGAGGGGTCGGCAGCCGCGCGGTGCGCTGCTGTTGCGTTGGCGGTTGCGGCGGGGCCGGGGCGGCCGAGCGGGGGCGCGCGGCGGGGCGTCAGGCGCGCATTGTGCCGGCCGTGCGCGTGTCGTTCAATGCGGCGACGCGCTGCCACAGCCGCTCGAGTTCGGCGCGCAGCTCCGCATTGCTGCGCTGGTCGGCGTCGCTGCGTGCGATCAGCAGGATGTCGCAGGTCGGCAGTGCCGCGCGATGGTGCCGGAAACTGTCGCGTGCGATGCGCTTGATGCGGTTGCGCCGCACCGCACGCTTGGATACGCGCCGCGAGACGGCGAGGCCGAGGCGGGCGCAGGCGGCGGTCGGTGCGGCAGGCGCGACTTCGGCGGCGAAGCTCTGGCTGCCGATGCGACGGCTGATGCCGCGCAGGCGGGCGAAGTCGGCGGGGGTCAGCAGGCGCGCCGCGCGCGGGAACGGGGCGCGCGTCATGCCGGAACGTGCTGCAGTCAGACCGCGAGGCGCTTGCGGCCCTTGGCGCGACGCGCGTTGATGACCTTGCGGCCGCCGCGGGTCTTCATGCGGGCGCGAAAGCCGTGGTCGCGTGCACGCTTGAGGTTGCTCGGCTGGTAGGTGCGCTTGGTGGCCATGGGCGGTTGCCGGAAACGGGAAAAAGGGCGCGGATGATAGGCGCCGCGGGTGCGCAGTGTCAAACCGGGCGAGCGTGCGTCGTCGGCGCGGGCGGGCAGGCACAGCTCCCCATGCTGCTAGACTGCACGGTCCGCCCGCCCGCGCGTGATCGTCCGCGCCGGCGTCGGCGCACCTGGAATCCCCAATACCGATGAGCGAGCTCTGGCGCCGCTGTCTGTCCCGCCTCGAGGCGGAGCTCAGCGCGGAGGACATCCATACCTACATCGCGCCGCTGCAGGCGAGCGAGGGGGCCGACGGCATCACCTTGTGGGCGCCGAACGCGTACACGATGGAAACCGTGCGCGAGCGCTTCCTCGAGCGCATCCGGCTCGTGCTCGAACACGTCGCGGGCGCCGAGCGCGGGGTGCAGCTGCAGGTCGGCGCGGCGCGCAGCGCGCGCGAGGCGTCGCGTCCGGCGCCGCGCGCGCGCGCGACGCCGTCGCGCGACGCGGCCGAGCCCAGCCTCGATCCGCACTACACGTTCGAGAACTTCGTCGAAGGCAAGTCGAACCAGCTCGGCAAGGCCGCCGCGACCCAGGTCGCGATGAATCCGGGCCGCGCCTACAACCCGCTGCTGCTCTATGGCGGCACCGGCCTCGGCAAGACCCACCTCATGCATGCGGCCGGCAACCTCATGCGCGCGAACCGGCCCGGCGTGAAGATCCTGTACCTGCGGTCGGAACAGTTCGTCAGCGGCATGGTGCGCGCGCTGCAGCAGAAGGGCATGGACGAGTTCAAGCGGCGCTTCCGCTCGGTCGATGCGCTGCTCATCGACGACATCCAGTTCTTCGCGGGCAAGAACACGACGCAGGAAGAGTTCTTCCACACCTTCAATGCGCTGTTCGAGGGCAAGCAGCAGATCATCCTGACCTGCGATCGGTATCCGAAGGAAGTGGACAACCTCGAGCCGCGCCTGAAGTCGCGCCTGGGCTGGGGCCTGTCGGTCGCGATCGAGCCGCCCGACTTCGAGACGCGCGCGGCGATCGTGCTCGCGAAGGCGCAGGCGAAGGGCGTGGAACTGCCCGAGGACGTCGCGGTGCTGATGGCCAAGCGCATGCGCTCGAACGTGCGCGACCTCGAAGGTGCGCTCAATACGCTGGTCGCGCGCGCGAATTTCGAGGGTCGGCGCATCGGGCTCGAATTCGCCCAGGAAACGCTGCGCGACCTGCTGACCGTGCATGCGCAGGCGATCTCGATCCCCAACATCCAGAAGACCGTGGCAGACTACTACCAGCTTCGCCTGACCGACCTGCTGTCGATCAAGCGCAGCCGTTCGATCGCGCGACCGCGGCAGGTCGCAATGAGCCTGGCGAAGGAATTGACCGAACACAGCCTGCCGGAGATCGGGGATGCTTTCGGCGGTCGCGACCATACGACGGTGCTGCATGCCTGCCGCACGATCCGCGACCTGCGCGAGACCGACGGCAAGATCCGGCAGGACTGGGAGAAGCTGATCCGCGTGCTGACGGAGTAAGGGTTCGATCAGTGGACGGCCTGTGGATATCGTGTGGGCGGACCCGCGCGCAGAAATTGATCCACAGTTCGCCCACAGGCGGCAGGACCCGTTCTCCCGCTCGAAATATCGCTGCAAACGTTTGATTTGGAAAAGAAATATTGCGGTTTGCGGTCTGTCCACAGCACCAGCAACAAGCAATCCTTCCACATGAAAGACAAACCTTGAAACAGGACCTGCAGACCATGCGATTCAGCATCCAGCGAGAGGCCTTCCTGAAGCGTTTGCAGCATGTGGTGGGCGTCGTCGAGCGGCGCCAGACCCTGCCCGTACTCGCGAACCTGCTCGTGGTCGTGGATGGGGAAGGCGTGTCGTTGACCGGTACCGATCTCGAAGTCGAGATGGTCGCGCGCACGGCAGCCGAGGATCTGGTCGTGGGCGAAGTCACGGTGCCGGCGCGCAAGCTGTTCGACATCTGCCGCGCGCTGCCCGATGGCTGCCGCATCAAGCTCGAGCAGAACGGCGAGCGCGTGGTCCTCAGCGCGGGGCGCAGCCGGTTCACGCTCGCGACATTGCCGGCCACCGAGTTCCCGACGATCGAGAACATCGAACTCGTCGAACGCGTGAGCCTGCCCGAGGCGACGCTGAAGGAACTGATGGAGCGCACCGGGTTCGCGATGGCGAACCAGGACGTGCGCTACTACCTCAACGGCATGTTGCTCGATCTGCGTGAGAACGCTTTGCGCTGCGTCGCGACCGACGGCCATCGGCTCGCACTGGCGGAGACGCGGGTCGAGACGCGCGTAAGTGCGCCGCGCCAGGTGATCGTGCCTCGCAAGGGCATCAACGAACTGCAGGGCTTGTTCGAGCCCGGCGAGGGCGAGGTCGAGCTCGAGTTCGCACGCAACCACCTGCGCGTGCGTCGCGGCGACGTGACGTTCACGTCCAAGCTCATCGACGGGCGTTTCCCCGACTACGAGGCCGTGATTCCGATCGGGGCCGACAAGGAAGTGCGTGTCCATCGCGACGACATGCGCGCGGCGCTGCAGCGCGCGGCGATCCTGTCGAACGAGAAGTATCGGGGCGTGAAGCTCGAGGTCAGCCCGAACCGCATGCGCATCGTCGCCCACAATCCCGAGCAGGAAGAGGCCGTCGAGGAAATCGAGGCGAAGACCGGCGTGTCCGATCTCAGCGTCGGCTTCAACGTGAACTACCTGCTCGATGCGCTCGGCGCGCTCGGTGGTGACGAGGTCCTGCTGTGCCTGCGCGACGGCCAGTCGAGCTGTCTCGTGCGCAAGCCCGAGACCGAAGATGTGCGCCATGTGATCATGCCGCTGCGACTCTGAAGCTGCGCGCGGTCGCCGTGGCGGCCGCCTGTCCACCCGCGGTGGAACTGCTGACGCTGAGGATCGAGAACCTGCGCGTATTCGCGCAGGAGGCGGTTGCGTTCGCCCCGCGCTGGAACCTGCTCGAAGGGGGCAACGGCTCGGGCAAGACGAGCGTGCTCGAGGCCGCTTTCCTGCTGTCGCATGGGCGATCCTTCCGGACCTCGGCGCGTGAGGCGCTGGTTCGCCATGGTGAATCCGGGTACTCGGTGTTCGGCGAAATCGCGGACCGGGCCGGCGTGCGGCGCGTCGGCATCGCCCGCAGCGCGCGCCGGCTGGAGGCGCGGCTGGACGGGGAGGGCGTCGCGATCGGTGAACTCATGCGTCACGCGGCGGTGCTCTGCTTCGAACCGGGTTCGCACGCGCTCGTCGCAGGTCCTTCGGATGAGCGCCGGCGCTTCCTCGACTGGGGCGTGTTCCACGTGGAACACGCCTTCCTCGCGACATGGCGGCGCTATCAACGTGCGCTCAAGCAACGCAATGCGCTGCTGCGGTCCGACGCGAGCCCGGCCGAGTTCGCGGGTTGGGATATCGAACTTGCCGCCGCCGCGGAACCGCTGGCGCGCATGCGCCAGGGGTACTTCGAGGCGCTGTCTCCGTGGCTGCACGCCCTGCTGCGCGAGTTGCTGCCCGAGCTCGGCGACGCTGCGCTCGCGTTCGACCCGGGTTTCCCGGCTGGGCACTCCTTGCTCGAAACGCTGACGATTCGGCGCGAACGCGACCTCGCGCGTGGCCACACCGGCGCGGGACCGCATCGGGCGGATTTCAGTCTCGCGTTTCCGTCGGCGCCGCGACGCGAGCACCTGTCGCGAGGGCAGGAGAAGCTCTGCGCTTTCGCGCTGGTCATGGCACAGGCGCGGCTGTTCGCGGCCACGCGTGGCGAGTGGCCAGTGCTCGGTCTCGATGATCTCGCCTCCGAGGTCGACGCGGCCCATCAGGCACGCATCATCGCGGCCGTCGACGCGAGCGGCGCCCAGGTGATCGCGACCGGCACGACCGCGCCCGCCGGGCTCTCGGACGTGGCGACGCAGGTCGCACGGTTCCACGTGGAACAAGGCCAGGTCGCGCGACTGGTATAATTGTCCGATTGCAGTCCGTCATCCGGTCGTCGCTCCCGACGGCCGCCCCGGGCGCGCGCGGAGATGGCATGAGCGACCAGTACGATTCCAGTAAAATCAAGGTCTTGAAAGGCCTCGAAGCCGTGCGCAAGCGGCCCGGCATGTACATCGGCGACACCGACGACGGCACCGGCCTGCACCACATGGTGTTCGAAGTCGTCGACAACTCGATCGACGAGGCGCTCGCGGGCTATTGCGACCACGTGGTCGTCACGATCCTCGCCGATGGGTCGGTCGAGGTGTCCGACAACGGCCGCGGCATCCCGGTCGACATCCAGCCGGAGGAGGGCCGGTCCGCCGCCGAGGTCGTGATGACCGTGCTGCACGCGGGCGGCAAGTTCGACGACAATAGTTACAAGGTGTCCGGTGGCCTGCACGGTGTCGGCGTGTCGGTCGTCAACGCGCTCTCCGACCACCTGTGGCTGACGATCCATCGCGACGGCAGCGAACACCGCCAGGAGTACGCGCACGGCGAGCCGTTGTATCCGCTGAAGGTCGTCGGGCCCTCGACGAAGCGCGGCACCACGGTGCGCTTCCATCCGAGCAGCGGCACCTTCACCAACCTCGAGTTCCACTACGACATCCTCGCCAAGCGCCTGCGCGAGCTCTCGTTCCTCAATTCCGGCGTCAAGATCGAGCTCGTCGACGAGCGCACCGACAAGCGCGACGTGTTCCAGTACGAGGGCGGCATCCGCTCGTTCGTCGAACACCTGGCGCAGCTGAAGACGCCACTGCACGCGAAGGTGATCAACTTCAGCGCGCAGCACGAAGGCATCACGGTCGATGCCGCGCTGCAGTGGACCGATGCATACCAGGAAACGGTGTTCTGCTTCACCAACAACATCCCGCAGCGCGACGGCGGCACCCATCTTGCGGGCTTCCGCGGTGCGCTGACGCGCACGCTCTCCAATTACATCGAGGCCGCCGGCCTGCAGAAGACCGCGAAGGTCGCGCTGTCGGGCGACGACATGCGCGAGGGCCTGATCGCGGTGCTGTCGGTCAAGGTGCCCGATCCGAAGTTCTCCTCCCAGACCAAGGACAAGCTCGTCTCGAGCGAGGTCAAGGGCATCGTCGAGTCGGTGATGAACCAGAAGCTCGAGGAGTTCCTGCTCGAGCATCCGCAGGAAGCGCGCGCGATAGCGGCCAAGGTGGTCGACGCCGCGCGTGCGCGCGAAGCCGCGCGCAAGGCCCGCGAGATGACGCGGCGCAAGGGTGCGCTCGACATCGCAGGCCTGCCCGGCAAGCTCGCCGACTGCCAGGAAAAAGACCCCGCGCTGTCGGAACTGTTCATCGTCGAGGGTGATTCGGCGGGCGGTTCGGCCAAGCAGGGCCGCAACCGCAAAAACCAGGCGATCCTGCCGCTCAAGGGGAAGATTCTCAACGTCGAACGCGCGCGATTCGACCGCATGCTCGGTTCCGCCGAAGTCGGCACGCTGATCACCGCGCTCGGCACCGGCATCGGCAAGGACGAGTTCAACATCGACAAGCTGCGCTATCACCGCATCATCATCATGACCGACGCGGACGTCGACGGATCCCACATCCGCACGCTGCTGCTGACCTTCTTCTACCGCCAGATGCCCGAGCTGATCGAACGCGGCCACATCTACATCGGCATGCCGCCGCTGTACAAGCTCAAGCAGGGCAAGCAGGAGCTCTACCTCAAGGATGATCCGGCGCTCAATGCGTACCTGATCTCGAACGCGGTCGACGGCGCCGAACTCGCCTACGATCCCGACGCGCCCGCGATCAGCGGCACAGGTCTCGAGCAACTGATGTCGGCATGGCGCGCGGCGCTCGACCAGATCGATCGCCTCGCATTCCGCTTCGATGCGACCTTCCTCGGCGCATTGCTGGAGACGCCGCTTCCGGCCGACGGCTGGCAGGACGCGGCTGCGGTCGAGTCCTGGGTCGATCGCCTGCGCCGCGCGCTCGACGCGAGCGGACTGGGTCGTCCGCGTTACACCCTGACTGCCCAGGCGGCGGGCGATGGCCAGTCCGGAGCGCTCGTGATCGAACGCGACCAGCACGGCCTGCGCCACATGCAGTCGCTGTCGGCGACGTTCCTCACCGCGCCCGAGTTCCGTCCGATCGTCGAGGCCGCGAGCCGCATCGCGGGACTCGTCCAGCCCGGCGCGCTGCTGCGGCGCGGCAACAAGACCCAGCCGGTCGCGAGCTTCCGCCAGGCCTACGACTGGCTCATGGAGGAGGCGCGCCGCGGACGCACGATCCAGCGCTTCAAGGGCCTCGGCGAAATGAATCCGGAGCAGCTGTGGGAAACCACGGTCAACCCCGACACGCGCCGACTCATGCAGGTCAGCATCGAGGACGCGGTCGCGGCCGACCAGATCTTCTCGACGCTGATGGGCGACGTGGTCGAGCCGCGACGCGAGTTCATCGAACAGAACGCGTTGCGCGTGGCGAATCTCGACGTCTGAGCGGCCACCACGCTGCTGCGCTGCAGCAACGTGGCGCAGGCCGCGTGCTTGTGCCGTTCACGGACGCGGCGTTAACCTCGCCCCTCTTTTTTCGTCGCGAGCCAAACTGCGACGCTCTTCGTATGTTCAAGGGGTACGACATGAAGCTCACGAAGTGGTTCCTCGCGATCCTGTGCCTCGCCGGGCTCGCATTCGGTTCGGCGCTCGCCGCCGCCAAGGACAAGAAGGCCAACGAGTATCCCGACGCGACGCGCAAGGATCCTAAGGTCAGCATGTCCGAGCGCGACCAGAAGAGCCTCAACAAGGCGACCGACCTCGTCAACGAAGGCAATGCCGAAGAAGCCGAACCGCTGATCCGCAAGGTGCTCGACGACGGCAAGGCGAGCAAGTACGCACTCGCGTTCGCGCACCAGCTGATGGCGCAGATCCACTGGGACCGCGAGCAGGGCGAGCAGGCGATCAGCGAATACAAGGCCGCGATCGCGCTCGACGCGCTGCCGAACGACGGGCAGTTCCAGCTCGTCTACGCGCTCGCGCAGACGCAGGTGCAGGAAGAGAAGTACCAGGACGCACTCGCCACGCTCGCGGAATGGGAAAAGCTCACCGGCAAGCAGACCGCCGACGAACTCGCGCTGAAGGCGAACGTGCACTATCGCCTCGACCAGTTCCAGCCCGCGATCGACACGATGAAGAAGGCGATCTCGATGACCGACACGCTCAACGAGAGCTGGACGCAGATCCTGATGGCCAGCTACTTCGAGCTCGACCAGTACGACGAGGCCGCGAGGATCGTGCAGGAGCAGCTCGCGAAGACGCCGAACGACAAGAAGCTCGTGAACCAGCTCGCGACGATCTACATCCAGGGCGACAAGTTGCCGCAGGCGCTCGAAGTGCTCGCGCGCGCGAAGTCGCAGGGACTCATCTCGACGGGCGAAGACTACACGCAGCTCGCCAAGCTCTACGCGAATGCCGAGAACCCGAAGGAAGCGGCGGGCCTGATGAAGGAAGGCTTCTCCAAGGGCGTGATCGCGCAGAACTACGACAACTACAAGCTCATGGGCGACGTCTGCAGCCAGGCCGAGGACGACGCCTGCGCGATCGAGGGCTACACCAAGGCCGCGCCGCTCGGACAGGACGGCAACGTCGACTACCAGCTCGGGTATCTCCTCTATTACGGCGAGAAGTCGGCCGACGCGATCGCCGCGCTCGACCGCGCGATCTCGCGCGGCGGCCTGCGCCAGGAGGGCGAGGCCTACCTGCTGCGCGGCGACGCGAAGAACGACCTCGGCCAGGACGCCGGCGCACTCGCGGACTGGCGCAAGGCACAGGCGTTTCCGAGCACCAAGGTCATGGCCGACCAGCGCATCAAGGCGGCCACCGGCGGCGTGAAGATCAAGCGTGGCAAGAAGCCCTGAATCGACGTCCGGTCGACGCCTTGCACGGACGGACGCGCGCGCAAGCGATGCGAACCTGCCGACCGCGGGCGCGAATTGCACGCTTGTGCAAAGCCGGTGCGCAAGGTTCGAAACACAACGTCATGATCACGTACGTCCGGCGCGGTCGCGCCGCTTGTCGCGGGACACGGTGTGTTGTACCGTGCCCCGCTCACCGCGCTCAGGCCCCCTGGGGGAACCGGGGCTTGAATCGACGGCGCTGCCCGCGCAGCCGCACAGACACACTCTCGTTGGTCAACACTGATGGCTGATACCTACCAATCTGGCGGCGACTCTTCGTTCAGCTGGCGGCGCGTCACTGCGTTCGCAAGTGCGTTCGCGCTGCATGCATTCGCGTTCGCGATGATGATGGCACCGGTCGCACCGCCGCCGCCGAAGGACAAGGCGATCGACCGCAAGGTCACGGTCGAGTTCATCGAGCCGCCGCCGCCTGTCGTGACCGAAGAGGCTTCGCCGATGTCGGTCCCGGCTCCGCCTCCGGCGCCACCGGCACCGCCGGCGCCGCCGGCCGACATCGCGCCGAGCGAAAACATCAGCTACCGTAGGATGCGCCCGCCGAAGTATCCGCCGCAGGCGGTGCGACAGCGCCAGCAGGGCAAGGTGATCCTGAAGGTCCTGGTCGGCCTCGACGGCACGCCGGAAGACGTCACGGTCGAAAAATCCAGCGGTTCGCGGCTGCTCGATCAGGCCGCGATCACTGCAGTGAAGACCTGGAAGTTCAATCCGGGTTCAAAGGGTGGCAAACCCAGCCGTGGGTATGCCTTGGTTCCGATCGAGTTCAATCTGTCTAATTAAGGTAGAGCCATGCAGCAAGATGCCTCTCAGACCCCCGCAGCGGCTCAGCCAGCTGTCATTCCGGCGCCGGGCGGCGGCAACAACGCCGCCGCGATGAGCCAGATGGGCTTCGCCGACCTGATCCAGAACTTCGACGTCCTGGGCTGGATCGTGTTCATCACGCTCTGCGTGATGTCGATCGCGTCGATCTACTTCATCGTCGCCAACTTCCTGCGCAACTCGATGATCCGTGCGCGCATGGAAAAGGTCATCAACACGTTCTGGGACACGCCGTCGGCGCAGGACGCCGTGCGCTTCCTCGAGGACCAGCCCAAGGGCGAACCGTTCTCGAAGATCGCGCTCGATGCCGCGCAGGCCGCCGCGCACCACCAGCGCAACGAAGGCAGCCGCCTCGTCGAGGCGCTGAACCGTTCGGAGTTCATCGACCGCGCGCTGCGCCAGGCCGTCGCTCGCGAAAGCCTGCGCCTCGAGGGCGGCATGACCGTGCTCGCCACGGTCGGTTCGTCGGCCCCGTTCGTCGGCCTGCTCGGTACCGTCTGGGGCATCTACCACGCGCTGATCAAGATCGCCGCGTCGGGCAATGCGTCGATGGAAGCGGTCGCGGGTCCGGTCGGCGAGGCGCTGATCATGACCGCGTTCGGCCTGTTCGTCGCGATTCCCGCGGTGCTCGCGTACAACTTCTTCGTGCGCCAGAACCGCGTGATCTACGCGCGCTTCGACGAATTCGCGCATGACCTGCACGATTTCTTCGCGACCGGTTCGCGCGTCGATGGTGGCGCAGTCCCGGTCGCCGCCGCGAGGAAGTAAGCCATGGCAATGAGCTCGGGTGGTTCGGGCGGCGGCCCGATGGCGGAAATCAACGTCACGCCGCTCGTCGACGTGATGCTGGTGCTGCTGATCATCTTCATGATCACGGCGCCGCTGATGTCGCACAAGATCCGCATCGACCTGCCGCAGGCGAATCCGAATACGCAGGACACCAATCCTCCGGATCCGATCGACCTCGCGGTCAAGGAGAACGGCGACCTGTTCTGGAACGACGAGCCGGTCACCGAGGCGATCCTGCAGGCACAGCTGCGCGTCGCCGCGCAGAAGAGCCCGCAGCCGGAGCTGCAGATCCGCGCGGACAAGACGACGCAGTACCAGAAGATCGCGACCGTGATGGCCGACGCGAAGGTCGCCGGCATGGTCAAGATCGGATTCATCACGACGGGCGCAGGCGGGGAGTAAGCCCGACCAGCGTGTCGAACCCGACGGCGCCGCGGCAACGCGGCGCCGTTCGCTTGTGTGGATCCTTCGGAGCCACGCCGCTGCGCTGGCAGTTGCCGGCGGCGGCGCAGCAGGCGTAGCCTGATCTCGCGGGCAACCACCCGCGTCGCAGGAGACGACGATGTCGACCGATGCGCTCCGCTCCGATGCGTTCGCCGCCCAGGCCTCGATCAATGTCACGCCGCTGATCGACGTGCTGCTGGTTCTGCTGATGATCCTCATGCTGACCACGCCGCTCACGACCGGGCGCGTGATCCTGCCCCTTGCCTCGACCGATGGCGGCGCGCCACCGCCGCGCGAGCTGCGACTGACGCTCAAATCCACGGGCGAACTCTATCTCGATGGTGTCGCGGTGAGCCGCGCGCAACTGTCGGCCGCGCTGGCCGATGCCGCGCGCGCGACCGAACCGGGCCTGCTCGACCTCAGGCCCGACGCGGACGTCCGCTACGAGGACATGCTGGCCACGCTGGTGCTCGCGCAGGACAGCGGGCTTGCCGCGATCCGCGTGCAGGGCGTGCGCGCCGTGCCGTAGGTACCGGTGTCGTCGAGGGCGGCGCCGCGACCGCGCGGCGTCGCCGACCTCAGTCGGCGAGGATCGCGAGGTAGTTGCGCACGGTCAGCGCAAGGCCTTCGTAGAGCGCTTCGGCGAACAGCGCGTGCCCGATCGACACCTCGGCGAGGAACGGAATCGCGCGCTTCAATGCGCCGAGGTTGTGCTGGTCGAGGTCGTGGCCCGCATTGACGCCGAGGCCGACCGCGCGCGCGCGTTCCGCGCTGCGCACGCAGTCCGCCAGTGCGGCCGCGTGATCGCCGCGCGCGAACGCGGCCGCATAGGGTTCGGTGTAGATCTCGATGCGGTCCGCGCCGATCTCCGCGAGGCGCTCGAGGCCGTCGCAGCCCGCGTCGACGAACACGCTGACGCGACACCCGAGTGCCTTGAGCTCGCGCACCACGGGTGCGAGCCGCGCCACGTCGCGCACGAGGTCGAAGCCGTGATCGGACGTCAGTTGCTGGTCGTCGTCGGGGACCAGCGTCGCCTGCGCGGGGCGCACGCGCCGCACGAGCTTGACGAAGCCCGGATAGCCTCCACGCGCAGGCGCGAACGGATTGCCCTCGAGGTTGTACTCGACGCCGCCGAGCACGCGCGCGATGCGATCGACGTCGTCGACGCGGATATGCCGCTGGTCCGGCCGCGGATGCACGGTGACCCCATGGCAACCTGCCTCGACCGCGACACGCGCGGCGACGACCGGATCCGGCCACGCATGACCGCGCGAGTTGCGCAGCACCGCGACCTTGTTGACGTTGACGCTGAGCGCTGTCACGGCAGGGACTGGGGAATGGGGACCAGGGAATGGCCAAAGCATACGGGCCCGCTGGCCCCTTGCACACCGGAGCGCGAATCCTCTCGTCCATCAGGAGCGGAACCAAAAGGTCGCAGCGCGCAGGACCTGCAGCGCTCCACCATCCGCCGTTCCACATCCATTCCCTATTCCCGCTTCCCTATTCCCCGCTCAATCACACCCCTCCGCCACCTGCTTCCAGGCAACCGGCTCCCAGTAGGCGCCGCCGCTCGGGTTGTCGCGCTGTTCGGGCACCAGGCGCGCCGCGACAAGCGTCGTCGTGTCGGGAACGACCTCGATCGTCAGCGTCTTGTAGCGCTGCGTCGCGAGGCCCGACGCGCGCGCGCGGTCGCTGAAGCCGAGATAGCGGCTTTCGATGTCCTCGGCGACCTTGACGACATGCGGGCCGGGCGCCACGCGATACGACTTCGCGCCGGCCGGGCCCGGCGTGGTCCCGTCGATGCTGATGATCTTCGCCGCGTGCAGGTCCTGCTGCCTCGGCGCGGTGTCGAAATCGCTGATGCGCCCGCAACCATCGAGCGCATCGTCGCGGCGACCATCGGCGCGCGCCGCGGGCGCGGCGGCCGCGAGCTGCGTGCCGGAACCGACCGTGAGCCGCATCGGCGGCAGTTCGATGCTGCGCATAGGGCCCGACAGCGTCTGCGTCGTGCCCTCGCGCCGCACGTAGAACGCAAGCGGGCTGCCGTCGGGCAATGCGTCGACGCTCCGACGCAAGGTCGCGCCGCCGTCGGCACGCGCGAGCGACGTGCCGTTGAGCGCGAGCAGCGTGTCGCCAGCACGCAGGCCGATGCGCTCGGCACCGCCACCGGGCGTCACCGCGAGCACGCGCAATCCGCTCTCGTCGGCGTGCGCGCTGTCGACGAGCAGGCCGAGGTCCGCGACGCGCCGCGCGGGCGTACCGACTTCCAGCGAGCCGCCCCCGTCGAACGCGCCGCTCTGGATCAACTCGGTCATGATCGCATCGAGTTCGCCGCGCAGGCGCTGCTCGACCTGCGCATCGGAAGCGGACGCGGGCACGGCGGCGCCGCACGCGAGTGCGACCAGCAGGGCCAGTGCACCGGCCGGACGCGTGGAATACATCGTGGGGGTCTTCATGGTTTCTCCGTACATCGATCTTGTCCGATTCAGATCCGGGTGAGCGTCGCGACCGCTTCGACGGTCGTGCCGTCCTGCGCGCGAACCAGCAGGCCGCGCAGCGCCTGGTTGCGCTGTTGCCAGAGCGGCGCGACTTCCTCGGCGCGCGCGCCGCGGTCGTACGCCGATTGCAGCGCCGCATCGATCGCGCGCAGGCGCGCGGTCGGCAGCGGGCGCGCATCGGCCGCCACGCGCAACCACTCGGCCTCGAGCACGCGCGACTCGCGTTCACCCGCAGCCACCGCGTCGATGCGCGCATCCGGTGCCGGCGCGCGCGGGAGCGCGATCACCGCCGCGAACAGTGCCGCTGCGACGGCCGCGCCGCCCGCACCGAACAGCCCGCGGCGACGTCGCTGGCGCGCCACCTGCGCCGCGCTGATGCGCGCCCACACTGCCGGATCCGGGGTGAACTCCGGCAGCCTCGAAAAATCCACGCCCTGCCTCATGCCACGCACTCCATCATGGATCGAACTCCGCGATCGCGGAGCCGTCATCGTTGCCCAGACGTTTCAGCGCGCGCGCGAGGATCGATTTCGACCAGCTCTCGCTCTGCCCGAACAGCTCGGCCAGCTCGCGGTGCGTATATCCCTCGACCTCGTGCAGGATCACCACCGCGCGCGCCCTCTCGGGCAAGCGCGCGAGCAGCGACCATGCATCGGCCCGATCCTCGGCTGCCGATGCCGCAACCGGCATCGCTTCGAACAGCGCCTCCGCATCATCACCGCGGAAGCGCTGCCGAGCGCGCACCACGTCGATCGTCGCGTTCGCGGTCATGCGCTTGAGCCAGGCGCCGAACGGCGCGTCGCCGCGGTAGCCGCGCAACGTCGCGAACATCTTCAGGAACACGTCCTGCACGATGTCCTCGGCCGCCGCAGGCTCGCCGAGCACGCGCAGCGCGAGCGTGTAGCAGGCGCCGCCGAAACGCTGGTAGATCGCCGCGAACGCCGCCATGTCGCCACGCCTCGCGCGTTCGAGCGTGATGCGGTCGAGCGCCTGGCCGAAGCCCGCGACTGCGCGGGAGCCGTCCGCCATGGGGGTCTGTCCGTCTGCCATCGTGCTCACAAGGACGTCCGCGCGTGCGCGAACGTCGCAAGCCGCGCGTGCGGCAGCACGAATGCGCGCACCGGCCGCGGCGCGCCGCGCCAGGCGAGCGTCCCGACCAGCCCGCTGGCCGGCGCGAGAGCGTGCAGCTGCCAGTGCGGATGCGCGAGCGGCCCCCGCAGGGCGCCGACGCGCGCGTCCGCATCGAGGCCGAATTCGACGCGCGCGAGCCCGAACGACAGGCCCTCACCGAGCGCCTTCAGCACCGCTTCCTTGCGCGTCCACAGCTCCAGGAACCGCTCGCGCCGCGGCCCCGGCTCGAGCCGGGCGAGTGCGCGCGCCTCGGCCGATGAGAAGTGGCGCTGCGCGATCGCATCGAGGGCGACGCGCCGGTCGACGCGCTCGAGATCGACGCCGACTGCCTGGCCACGCGCGAACGCGAGGAGCACGTCGCAACCGGCGTGGCTCAGGTTGAACTCGAAGTCGCCGAGCGCGGGTGCGAACGGCTTGCCCTGCGCGCCGCGCTCGATCGCCGGCGCGCAGGCGAGCCCCGCGTACATGCATAGCAGGGCGTCCAGCGCTGCGCGCGCGTGCACCGCGACCTCGGCCGGGCGCGTGCCCGCGTGGCCGAGGTGCCAGACATGCACCTCATCGCCGAGCGCGGGCGCCTGCGCGGGGGCAGCGGAGAATCGGATCGGCGCCGGCGCGGTCATGCCGCCATGCTTGGCGCGGACGCGTGCGGCGTCAAGGGCGGGATGGCGCCAGTCGTGCCTACAATGCACGCGGGTGGAGGAGGCGCGATGATCCCCGGCTGGCTCCTGATGTTCGTGTCGGTGGCCTACGTGGCCGCGTTGTTCGCGATCGCGTACTTCGGCGACCGCCATCCGCTGTATCCCGCGCGCGCATGGCTGCGACCGATCGTCTACAGCCTCGCGCTCGCGGTCTACTGCTCGTCATGGACGTTCTACGGCGCGGTCGGCAGCGCCGCGCGCGACGGGCTCTCGTACCTGCCGATCTATCTCGGCCCGATCCTGTTGTTCGTGTTCGGTTTCGGCCTGCTCGAGCGCCTCGTGCTCGTCGCGAAGGAACGCAACGTCACCTCGATCGCCGACTTCATCGCCTCGCGCTTCGGCAAGTCGCACGCGCTCGCGGCGCTCGTGACGGTGATCGCGGTGACCGCCGCGGTGCCCTACCTCGCGTTGCAGCTCAAGGCCGTCTCGATGAGTTTCGACGTGCTGACCGGCGCGGTCGGCACGCATCCGAACTGGCTCGGCGACAGCGCGTTGTACGTCGCACTGCTGCTCGCCGTGTTCTCGATCCTGTTCGGCACGCGCGGCATCGACGCGACCGAACACCACCACGGCATGATGCTCGCGATCGCGGTCGAGTCGATCGTCAAGCTGGCCGCATTCATCGCGGTCGGGGTCTACGCGCTGCATGCGGGCGGCGGGCTCGCCGACTTCACCGCGCCGCTCGAAGCGGCGGCCGCGTCGGGACTGCCGACCGGCTTCCTCGCGCAGACCGGGCTCGCGCTGGCGGCGATCTTCTGCCTTCCGCGCCAGTTCCAGGTCGCGGTGGTCGAATGCGAGAACCCCGCGGACCTGCGCCGCGCGCGCTGGATGTTCCCGCTCTACCTGCTGATCATCTCGGCGCTGGTGCTGCCGATCGTCGCCGCGGGCGCGCGCGCGGCGGGTAGCGCGGAAGTCGCGGCGGACGCCTGGCTGCTGTGGCTGCCACTCGCCAACGGCGACCACCTGCTCGGGGTGTTCGCCTACATCGGCGGCTTCTCCGCCGCGACCGGCATGGTCATCGTCGCCTCGGTCGCGCTGGCGACGATGGTCAGCAACGACCTCATGATGCCGCTGCTGCTGCGCGTGCGCGCGCTCAGGCTGGAACAGCGCGCCGACCTCTCGCTGCTGGTGCTGCGCATGCGTCGCGTGGTGATCGTGCTGCTCGCGCTGCTCGCATTCACCTACTACCGCAATACCGCCCATTCGCAGAACCTCGCCGCAATCGGCCTGCTCGCGTTCGCGGCGGTGGCGCAGTTCGCGCCATCGATCGTCTGCGGCCTCTACTGGCGCGGCGCGAGCCGCGTCGGCGTGATCGCGGGCCTCTGCGCGGGTTTCGGCATGTGGCTCTACACCCTGCTGCTGCCCTCGCTCGCGCTCGCGGGCTGGCTGTCGACCGGCTGGGTGTCCGACGGTCCCTTCGGCGCGACTTGGCTCAAGCCGCACGCGCTGTTCATGATGAGCGGCTGGGACCCGGTCACGCACGGCGCGTTCTGGTCGCTGCTGGTCAATGTCGCGGGTTGCGTGTTCGTTTCGCTGCGCTTCCGGCCCGGCGTCGAGGAGCGCCTGCGCGCCGCGAGTTTCCTCGACCCGTTCGCGTCGCGCGCGAGTGGCGTCGGCGAATGGGGCGGACGCGTGCGCGTGGCCGATCTCGTCGCGATCGCCGAACGCATCCTCGGCGAGCGCAACGCCGCGCGCGCGTTCGCCGACTACGCTCAGGCGAGCGCGTACGCGTTGACGCCCGAGAGCATCGCCGATCGCGCGCTGGTGCAGTTCACCGAGCGCGCGCTCGCGGGCGCGATCGGCGCGGCCTCGGCACGGCGCATGCTGACCAGCGCGCTGCGCGGAACCGGCCTCGACCTGTCCGAAGCCGCGACCCTGCTCGACGAGGCGTCGCAGGAATTGCGCTTCAACCGCGAGCTCCTCAGTGTGACGTTCGACAACATGGCGCAGGGAATCAGCGTGGTCGACCGCGACCTGCGCATCGTTGCGTGGAACCGTCGCTACCTCGACCTGTTCGACTACCCCGAGGGCTACGTGTACGTCGGTCGGCCGGTCGCCGACCTGATCCGCCACAACGCCGCGCGCGGCCTGCTCGGCCCGGGCGAGGCCGAGCTGCAGGTGCGCCGGCGCATGCACCACCTGCGACGCGGCACGCCGCATGTCTACGTGCGCGAGCGCAGCGATGGACGCATGATCGAGACGCGCGGCGATCCGTTGCCGGGCGGCGGCTACCTCACGACGTTCAGCGACATCACGCCCTACAAGCATGTCGAGAACGCGCTGCGCGAAGCCAACGAGACGCTCGAGCAACGCGTCGTGCAGCGCACCGGCGAACTCGAACTCGCGCTGGTCGCGCAGCGCCGCGCGGTGCGCCAGGCCGAGGCCGCCAACCAGTCGCGCACGCGCTTCCTAGCGGCCGCGAGCCACGACCTGCTGCAGCCGCTGAATGCCGCGCGGCTGTTCGCCTCCGCGCTGCGCCACCAGGCGCTCGATCCGGACAGCAGCGTGCTGGCCGAACGCATCGACGCCTCGTTCAAGGCGGCCGAGGACCTGCTCGAAGCCTTGCTCGAAGCTTCGCGCCTCGAAGCGGGCAAGTACCGCGTCGAGGTCGCCGACGTCGCGCTCGCCGACGTGTTCGAAACCCTGCAGCACCAGTTCGGCGTGCTCGCCGCGACGCGCGGCCTGCGCCTTCGCATCGTGCCGAGCCGCGCGTGGGTACGCAGCGACGCGCAGCTGCTGCGCCGGATCCTGCAGAACTTCCTCGCCAATGCATTGCGCTACACGCGCAGCGGCGGTGTCGTCTGCGGCGCACGGCACGCCGGCCCGTACCTGCGCATCGAAGTCTGGGACAGCGGTCCGGGCATACCGCCCGAGCAGCTGCGCAGCGTGTTCGACGAATTCCACCGCGGCAGCCACGCCTCGCCGTGGGGCGAGAAGGGGCTCGGCCTCGGCCTCTCGATCTGCGACCGCATGGCGCGCCTGCTCGGGCATCGCATCACGGTGCGTTCGGTGGCCGGGCGCGGCAGCGTGTTCGCGCTGGAGGTCGCGCGCAGCGTCGCGCCGCCGCTTGCGCCGACCAGCCAGCGCACCGCGGGCGGTGACGACGTCCGCGTCGGCGGCCTGCACGTACTCTGCCTCGACAACGACGCGACGATCCTCGAGGGCATGCATGCGCTGCTGACGCGCTGGGGCGTCACCTGCGACCTCGCGCTGACGCCCGCGGACGCGCGGCACGCGCTGCTCGCCCGGCGTCCGGACCTGCTGCTCGTCGATTACCACCTCGATGCGGGCGAAGACGGCCTCACCGCACTCGACATTCTGCGCGCCGCGTGCTCGCCGGCGCCGCCGGCCGCGCTCCTGACCGCCGACACCAGCCCGGAGCTGGCCGAACGCGCGCGCGCTCTCGGTTATCCGCTGTTGCGCAAGCCGGTCAAGCCGGCCGCGCTGCGCGCGCTGGTCTCGCAGCTGGGGCGACAGGCCTCGCTCTCCTCCGCGCCCTGAGCGTCAGTCGCGCGCCGGTTCGGTGTCGGGTCCGAGCGCGTCGGCTTCGATCGCGAGATGGCTCGCGAGCAGCGCGGCCTGGGTGCGGTTGGACACGCCGAGCTTGCGCATGATCGCGGTCATGTGCGCCTTCACGGTCGCCTCGGATACGCCGAGTTCGTAGGCGATCTGCTTGTTGAGCAGGCCGTCGGCGATCATGCCGAACACGCGGAACTGTTGCGGCGTGAGCCCGGACACCTGCGCCGCGGCATTGGCCTCGTCCTCGCGCAGCCGACTGCCCGCGCCGCGCACGCTCGGCGGCACCCAGAGGTCGCCTTCGAGCACCTTCGACACCGCCTCGACGATCTGCGTCGCCGCCGTCGACTTCGGGATGTAGCCCGAGGCACCGTGTGCGATCGCGCGTCGGATCACCGCGCCCTGCTCGTGCGCCGACACCACGACGATCGGCAGGCCCGGGTGCTGGTGGCGGATGTGCACGAGCGCGGAGAAACCCGACGCACCCGGCATCTGCAAGTCGAGCAGCAGCAGCTCGAGTTCCGGATGCGCATCGACCGCGACCTGCAGAGACGCGACGTCCTCGACCTCGATCAGGCGCGCGTCCGGCACCGCCTGCGCGACCGCGCGCTTGAGCGCATCGCGGAACAGCGGGTGGTCGTCGGCGATCAGGACTTCGCGCATGGCCCGGAAATGGGGAAGGGGGAATGGGGAATGGTCCAGGGCGAAGCGGGACCGGCGCAGCGTGCCGGTTGCGCGATCGATTCCCTTTTACCCATTCCCGATGCCCGGCTCATCGCACCAGCCGCTCGTCGACGAGGCTCTGCACGACCGAGGGATCGGCGAGCGTGGAGGTGTCGCCGAGCGCTTCGGGCTGGTTCTCGGCGATCTTGCGCAGGATCCGTCGCATGATCTTGCCCGAGCGCGTCTTCGGCAGGCTCGGCGCCCATTGCAGGAAGTCGGGGCTCGCGATCGGGCCGATCTCCTTGCGCACCCAGGCGATGAGCTCCTTGCGCAGCGCCTCGCTCGGTTCCTCGCCGGCCTTGAGCGTGACGTAGGCGTAGATGCCCTGGCCCTTGATCTCGTGCGGACAGCCGACGACCGCGGCTTCCGCGACCTTCGGATGCGCGACCAGCGCGCTTTCGACCTCGGCCGTGCCCATGCGATGGCCCGAGACGTTGATGACGTCGTCGACGCGGCCGGTGATCCAGTAATAGCCGTCCTCGTCGCGGCGCGCGCCGTCACCGGTGAAGTAGGTGCCGGGATAGGTGCGGAAGTAGGTGTCGATGAAGCGCGCATGGTCGCCGTAGACGGTGCGCATCTGGCCCGGCCACGAATCGGTGATCACGAGGTTGCCCTCGGCCGCGCCCTCGAGCACGCTGCCGTTCGCATCGACGATCGCGGGACGCACGCCGAAGAACGGCAGCGTGGCCGACCCCGGCTTCTGGTCGATCGCGCCGGGCAGCGGCGAGATCAGGATGCCGCCGGTCTCGGTCTGCCACCAGGTGTCCACGACCGGGCAGCGCCCCTCGCCGACGACGCGCCAGTACCATTCCCAGGCCTCGGGGTTGATCGGCTCGCCGACCGTGCCGATCAGGCGCAGCGATGCGCGCGAGGCCTTCTGCACCGGCCCCTCGCCCTCGCGCATCAATGCGCGGATCGCGGTCGGCGCGGTGTAGAAGATCGTGACGCGATGCTTGTCGACGACCTGCCAGAACCGCGACGAGTCGGGGAAGTTCGGCACGCCCTCGAACATCACGGTGGTCGCTCCGTTCGCGAGCGGACCGTACAGCACGTAGCTGTGGCCGGTGACCCAGCCGATGTCGGCGGTGCACCAGTAGACGTCGTCCTCGCGCAGGTCGAACACGCATTCGTGCGTGTAGCTGATGAAGACGAGATAGCCGCCGGTCGTGTGCAGCACGCCCTTGGGCTTGCCGGTGGAGCCGCTCGTGTAGAGGATGAACAGCGGGTCCTCGGCGCCGACCGCGACCGCATCGTGGTGGTCTGCTTGCCCCTCGACGAGATCGTGCCACCAGCGGTCGCGCGGTGCCTGCATCGAGACCGCGCCGCCGGTGCGGCGCACGACCAGCACGGTTTCCACGCTGTTGGTGCCGGGCCGTTGCAGCGCTTCGTCGACGTTCGCCTTGAGCGCGACGCGCTTGCCGCCGCGCAGACCTTCGTCCGCGGTGACCACGAGCTTGCACTGCGAATCGGCGATGCGGCCTGCGAGCGAATCAGGCGAGAAGCCGCCGAACACGACCGTGTGGATCGCGCCGATGCGCGCGCACGCGAGCATCGCGACCGCGGCCTCCGGGATCATCGGCAGGTAGATCGCGACGCGGTCGCCCTTGCCGATACCGAGGTGCGCGAGCAGGTTCGCGGCCTTGCACACGTCGCGATGCAGCTCGCGGTAGCTGATGCGGCGCGATTCGGACGGATCGTCGCCTTCCCAGATGATCGCGGCCTTGTCGCCGCGCGCCTCGAGGTGGCGATCCAGGCAGTTCGCGGCGAGGTTGAGTTCACCGTCGGCATACCAGCGGATGTGCAGGTCGGCCGCATCGAACGAGGTGTCCTTGACGCGCGTGTACGGCCGGGTCCAGTCGAGGCGCTTTCCGACGCGACCCCAGAACGCTTCCGGATCGCGCACGGATTCGGCGTAGTCGCGTTCGTAGGCGGCCTTGTCGATGCGGGCGCTGGCCGCGAACGACGCGGGTACGGCATGGATGTTCGACATGGTTCCTCCCCGGCACCCGGTGGTGCACTCGGCGTGCGCCAGTGTGCCACGCCCACCCCGCGCGGGTTCCGACTATTCGACTTTGGTCGCAACCACGACCATTGGCGAATTGCCGCGGACCCGCGATACCGCGAACGTCCGTCCGGCACAACGGGAGGGTTGTCATGAAGATCCGCACACCACGACATGCCGCATTGGCGTTCGCACTCGTCGTCGCCCTCGGGCCGGCGCACGCCCAGGCGGGCGAAACGCGCGAAGCCGCGCTCGAACAGCGCATCGACGAACTGGAGCGCCAGCTGCGCGACCTGATGGCCGAAGTCCGCACGCAACGCGCGGCACCGGCGCCGGCAACGCCGGTGGCGGCCTCGGCACCGCTGCCGAAGGCGACCGAAACGGTCGGCGGCAAGCCGCGCATCCAGGAAACCACGATCACGCCGGCCGCGAATCCGAACACGACGTTCCGCGTCGGCGGTTTCGTCAAGGCCGACTTCATGGCGACACGCACCGGCGACGGCCAGCTCGCCGACGGCGCGGTCGGGCGCGCGTTGTACGTGCCGAGCCAGATCCCGGTCGGCGGCAGCGGTTCGGGCACCGACTACGACGCGCATGCGAAGTTCTCGCGCTTCAACATCGGCGTGGACACCGTCACCGACGACGGCCACAAGCTCGGCGCGTTCTTCGAGATGGATTTCTTCGGCAACGCGCTCGGCAACCAGAACGCGACCAACACCTACGGCGTGACCGTCCGCCACGCGTACGCGTACTGGGACGGCTGGCTCGCAGGCCAGACCTGGTCGAACTTCATGGACGTCGCGGCGCTGCCGGAGTCGGTCGATTTCATCGGTCCGACCGATGGCGTGCTGTTCGTGCGCCAGGCGCAGCTGCGCTACACCAACGCGGGCTTCTCGGTCGCGATCGAGAATCCGGAGACCACGATCATCCCGAATGGCGGTGGCGGCGCGATCGCGTCCGACCGCGGCGCACTGCCGGACCTGACGCTGCGCTACGGCTGGAAGGGCGACTGGGGTTCGTTCGGCGTCGGCGGCCTGCTGCGCGAGCTGCGCATCGACCGCAACGCGACCGCGGACGCGGCCGCGATCGACGACAGCAGCTTCGCGGGTGCCCTCACGGTCGGCGGCAAGTGGGTCATCGGCGCGAGCGACGACCTGCGCTACCAGGTCACGGTCGGCGAAGGCTTCAGCCGCTACGTCGGCCTCGGCGTCACCGGCGACAGCATGCTCGACGCCGACGGGGACCTCGATTCGATCGGTGGCCTCGCGGGCTTCGTCGGCTGGCGCCACGCGTTCACGCCCAAACTGCGCTCGAACCTGATCTATGCGCGCAGCCAGTACGACAACGACCTCGCGCTGACCGGTGGTGGCGTCACCAAGAACGTGCAGAGCTGGCGCGCGAACCTGCTGTATTCGCCGTATCCCAAGCTCGACATCGGCGCCGAGCTGATGTTCGGCCAACGCGAGCTCGAGGACGGGCGCGACGGCGACCTGACGCGACTGCAGTTCACCACCAAGTACTCGTTCTAGGAGAGCACCGATGGCAACGACCACAGCTTCATCGCCCTCGGGCGCTCCGCTGACCACGGGCCACAAGCGCGTCATCATCGCCTCGAGCGTCGGCACCGTGTTCGAGTGGTACGACTTCTACCTGTACGGTTCGCTCGCGGCGATCATCGCCAAGCAGTTCTTCTCCGGCCTCAATCCGACCAGCGGCTTCATCTTCGCGCTGCTCGCGTTCGCGGCGGGCTTCGCGGTGCGGCCGTTCGGCGCGATCTTCTTCGGTCGCCTCGGCGACCTGATCGGGCGCAAGTACACGTTCCTGATCACGATCGTGATCATGGGCCTGTCGACCTTCCTGGTCGGCCTGTTGCCGACCTACGCCTCGATCGGCGTCGCCGCGCCGATCGCGCTGATCGTGCTGCGCCTGCTGCAGGGCCTCGCGCTCGGTGGCGAGTACGGCGGCGCGGCGACCTATGTCGCCGAGCATGCGCCACCGGGCAAGCGCGGCCTCTACACGAGCTTCATCCAGATCACCGCGACGTTCGGCCTGTTCCTGTCGCTGATCGTGATCCTGCTCTGCCGCACCTGGCTCGGCCCGGAGTTCGATACCTGGGGCTGGCGCATCCCGTTCCTGATTTCGGCGCTGCTGCTCGCGATCTCGGTCTACATCCGCCTGCAGCTCAATGAATCGCCGCTGTTCCAGCAGATGAAGGCCGAAGGCCGCGCGTCGAAGGCGCCGTTGACCGAATCGTTCGGCAACTGGTCGAATGGCAAGATCGTGCTGCTCGCGCTGCTTGGCGCAACCGCGGGCCAGGCGGTGGTCTGGTACGCGGGCCAGTTCTACAGCCTGTTCTTCCTGACCCAGACGCTGAAGATCGAGGCGTTCACCGCCAACCTGCTGATCGCGGCGGCGCTGCTGATCGGAACGCCGTTCTTCGTCGTGTTCGGCGCGCTGTCGGACAAGATCGGCCGCAAGCCGATCATCATGCTCGGCTGCCTGCTCGCGGCCCTGACCTACTTCCCGATCTTCAAGGCACTCACGCACTACGGCAATCCCGCGATCGAGACCGCCGCAGCCACCAGCCCGGTGGTCGTGACGGCGGATCCGGCGACCTGCAGCTTCCAGTTCAACCCGGTCGGCACCAGCAAGTTCACGACGTCGTGCGACATCGTGAAGTCCGCGCTGGCCAAGGGCGGCGTGCCGTATTCGAACCAGGCGGCAGCAGCGGGCACGGTGGCGTCGGTGAAGGTCGGCGCAATCGAAGTGACGTCGTTCGAAGGCGGCGGGGTCGATGCGGCGAAGCTCAAGGCCGACTCCGACGCGTTCAACGCGAGCCTCAAGCAGGCGCTCACCGCGGCCGGCTACCCCGAGAAGGCCGATCCCGCGCGGATCAACACCCCGATGCTGATCCTGCTGTTGTCGATCCTCGTGCTGTACGTGACGATGGTGTACGGACCGATCGCGGCATGGCTGGTGGAGTTGTTCCCGACTCGCATCCGCTACACCTCGATGAGCCTGCCGTACCACATCGGCAACGGGTGGTTCGGCGGGTTCCTGCCGACCACCGCGTTCGCGCTCGTCGCCCTCACCGGCAACATCTACTCCGGGCTCTGGTACCCGATCGTGATCGCGGTGATGACGCTGGTGATCGGCACGCTGTTCCTGCGTGAAACCAAGGATGTCGACATCTCGAAGTAACCTCCCTGCTTCGCGGCGTCGATGAAACGAAAAAGGGCCGGATCGTGCGATCCGGCCCTTTTTCCATTGCGTTGCCGCCGTCGACGTCAGGCGGCGCGCTTGAACAGCCCGATCAGCACCAGCAGGATCACGGCTCCGATCAGCGCATTGATGATGGCCGCAACGATGCCACCACCGATGGCGAACCCGACCATGGGCAGCAGGAAACCGGCGAGGAACGCGCCGACGATGCCGACCACGATGTTGCCGACGAGCCCGAAGCCGTGGCCCTTGACGATCTGGCCCGCGAGCCAGCCCGCCACTGCACCGACGATCAGGAAGATGATGATTGATTCGATAGTCACGCGGTTCCTCCCTCAAGGACGTCGCGCAATGCGACCCGGCGATTCTGCGCCGCGCGGGCTGAACGCGCATGCGGCGGCGCGGCGAACGATCGGGATCGATTCAGGAACGAGGGGCGACGCGCGTTCGGGGGCGCTCAGGGGGCCGGATCGACGGGCGGCCTCGGCGCAGCCGGCGTCGGACGCTTCGGAATGCGGCGCCGCAGCGCATGCAGGTCGTCGACCGAGGCCATCGTCGCCTCCGGGCGCGCGCTGGCCGAGACGCGGTCGGCCGCGAGTGCGAACACGAAGCCCACGAAACCGCCGAGCCCGAGCAGGATCCCGAGCAGCAGCAGGCCCGAGCTGCGGGTCGTGAACACGATGGCGAAACCGAGTATCGTCAGGCCGAGCATGATCCAGCGGGCCATGGCAAACCCCGAGCACGTGGCAAGCTTGCAGAGGCTGCCACGCTAGCAGAAATTGCAGCGGGTGCGAGTCACCGCTGGTCGGCGGATCGGCGCCGATCGTGGCGGGCATTCAGGTCGGAGTGTGGATGGAATCCTTGTCGCAACTCGCGCTCGCGGGCGGCCTCGCCTGGGCCAGCGGCATCCGCCTTTACGTGACGATCCTCGTGGTCGGCCTGCTCGCGCGCCAGGGCTGGCTCGAACTGCCCGAATCGCTCGCGCTCGTGCAACACACCTGGGTGCTGTCGGCCGCCGCGGTGATGGCGCTCGGCGAGTTCCTCGCCGACAAGATCCCGGCATTCGATTCGCTCTGGGATGCACTGCACACGTTCATCCGCATTCCCGCCGGTGCGCTGCTCGCCTGGGGCGCGATGGGCGATGCGACGCCGGCCGCACAGCTCGCGGCCGCGATCGTCGGTGGCCTCGTCACCAGCGGGACGCACTTCGCCAAGAGCGGCAGCCGCGCGGCGATCAACACCTCGCCGGAGCCGTTCTCGAACTGGAGCGCAAGCCTCGGCGAGGACGGCCTCGTGCTCGGCGGCCTCTGGCTCGCGATCGCGCAACCGGCCGTGTTCCTCGTGTTGCTCGTGCTGTTCCTGCTGCTGCTCGCCTGGCTGCTGCCCAAGCTCGCGCGCTTCATCGCGCGCGTGCTGCGCCGCCTGCGCGGCCGCGGTCAGCTCGCGCCCTTGAACTGAGTCGCGCGCGTCTGCGCGCGCTTGACCGTGCGCGGGCCCGATCGCCCGCAATAGATCCCGTGCAGCGTCTTCATCACCGCACCCGCAGGGCCCGGCGCCAGCGAGTAGTAGATCGTCTGCGCGACGCGCCGCGTGCGCACGAGGTTTTCCTCGCGCAGCACCGCTAGATGCTGTGAAAGCGCCGACTGGCTGAGGTCGAGCAGGTCGTTGATCTCGCCGACGGAGCGCTCCGACTCGGCCAGCAGGCACAGCACCTGCAGGCGCTTCTCGTTGGCCAACGCCTTCAGCAGCAAGGCCGCGTCGCCCGCATGCGCCTGCATCGCCGAAAGGTCGAAGCTGCGATTCGTCTTGTTGATCGTCATGCCGTCTCCGTCGAATGCCCCTCGCGACGCGTCCGCCGGGTGCGGCATCGCGACGCCATGTGCATCAGTTGACGCTAATATAAGCGAGTGCTAATGTGAGGTCAACTGGCCCGCCCGATTCATGCAAGTCCGTGCCTGTTTCCCATCGTGACTTCCAACCCGGAGATCCCGTCATGAACCTCGACCGCGCCATTCTCGCCTTCGCCGGCTCGATGATCCTCGCGAGCCTCTTGCTCGCGCATTTCGTCTCGCCGCTGTGGCTGTGGCTGACCGCGTTCGTCGGTGCCAACCTGCTGCAGTCGGCCTTTACCGGCTTCTGCCCCGCCGCGATGCTGATGCGCAGGTTCGGCCTGCGCGACGGCTGCGCATTCAGGTAGGCGAACCAATGCGCAAACTCGCAAGCAGGATCGGCCGCTTCGTCGGCGCGTGGCTTCTGGCCGGCGCGCTTGCGGCCTGCGGCGACGCGCGGCAAGCCGTGGCCCTCCCCGCGGTCGAGGGTCTCGACACGCTCGTGGTCCCAGCCGAGGTGACCGCCGGCCGCGCGTGGGAGGGCGTGGTCGAAGCGGTGCGGCAGGCCACGCTGTCGGCGCAGACGCAGGGGCGCGTCGCCGAGATCCGGCACGATGTCGACGACCGCGTCGCTGCGGGTGACCTGCTGGTGCGATTGACCGCGATCGAGCAGCAGGCCGCCGTCGATACCGCGCGCGCGCAGTTGCGTGCGGCTGACGCGGCGGTGGCCGAGGCCGATGCGACCTGGCGCCGGTACGACGAACTGTCCCGACAGCGCCATGTATCGCGGGCGCAGCTCGACCAGACGAGGATGCTGCGCGACTCCGCGGTCGCGGCGCGGGATGCCGCTCGCGCCCGCCTCGCCGAGTCGGAGCAGCAAGTCGACTACACCGCGATCCGCGCACCCTACGCCGGCGTCGTTGTCAGCCGCGAGGTGGAGCCCGGCGAGAGCGTCGTCGTCAACCAGCCGCTGATGACGCTGTTTTCGCCCGATGCATTGCGCATCGAGCTCAGCCTCCCGCAATCGGAGGCCGCGCACATGCTCGCGCAGCCGCGCGCGCGCATCACGTTCGCCGACGGCCGCAACGTCGAGGCAGCGGACGTGACCGTGTTCCCGAGCGCCGACCCGGGTACGCACGCGGTCCGGGTGCGCGTCCATCTGCCGCCACTCGAACCCGCGCCGCGGCCGGGTACGACGGCGAAGGTCGCGTTCCCGGCGCTCGCGGGCACGGCCTACCCGACCGTGCCGGTTTCGGCGCTCGTGCGTCGCGGCGAGGTCAACGCGGTGTACGTGCTGGTCGACGGTCGCCTGTCGCTGCGCCAGCTGCGGCTCGGCCAGCGCACGGACGCGAACGTGCAGGTGATCTCGGGCCTGCATCCGGGCGAGACCATTGCCGCCGATCCGGTCGCCGCCGCGCAGGCGCTGATCGCGGCGCGCTCGGCGCGCTGAGATGGCCACGCTCGACGACACGAAGCGCCTCGGCCTCTCGGGTCGCATCGCCGCGCGCTTCCAGGCCAACCCGTTGACGCCGATCCTCGCGCTGCTGGGCCTCCTGCTCGGCCTCGTCGCGGTGGCGATCACGCCACGCGAGGAAGAGCCGCAGATCGACGTGACGATGGCGAACGTGTTCGTGCCGTTCCCCGGCGCGGATGCGCGCGAGGTCGAGCAGATGGTCGCCTATCCGCTCGAGCAGACGCTTTCGGAGATCGAGGGGATCAGGCACACCTACTCGACCAGCCGGCCCGGACTCGCCATGCTGACGGTCGAGTTCGAAGTCGGCGTCAAGCGCGAGCCCGCGCTCGTGCGCCTCTACGACAAGGTATTCAGCAACCAGGACTGGATGCCGGCCAACCTCGGCGTCGGCGCGCCGATCGTCAAGCCGCGGGGCATCGACGACGTGCCGGTGATGGCACTGACACTGTGGACCGACGACCCGCAACGCGGTGCGCAGGCACTCGCCGAGGTCGCGCATACGCTGGAAACCGAACTCAAGCGCATCCCGGGTACGCGCGACGTGGCGACCATCGGAGCGCCCGAACGCGCGGTGCTCGTGACACTCGACCCCGCGCGGCTCGCGAGCCACGAACTCACCGTCACCGACCTCGCGACCGCGCTGCGCACTGCCAACTTCGCGCGCCACGCCGGCGATCGCGTCGGCATCGACGGCGTCGTGCAGGTGACCTCGGGGCAGTTCCTCGCCGATCGCGACGAGATCGCCGGCCTCGTGCTCGGCGTCGCAGGCGGGCAGCCGGTGCGGTTGCAGGACGTGGCGAGCATCAGCGACAGCGCGGATGCTCCGTCGAGCTACGTCTGGCATGGCGCACCGCCCGGGCGCGGCGGTCCCGCAACGGGAATGGCGCCCGCCGTGACGCTCGCGATCGCGAAGAAGCCCGGCAGCAATGCGTCCGACATCACGCGCGCGGTGTCGCGGCGCGTCGCCGAGCTGCGCGGGCAACTGATCCCGGAGGGGATCCAGGTCGAGACCACGCGCGACTACGGCCTGACCGCGAGCGAAAAGGCCTGGACGCTGATCAAGAAGCTCGCGTTCGCGACGCTGTCGGTGGTGCTGCTCGTGCTGTTCGCGCTCGGCCGTCGCGAGGCGATCGTGATCGGCACCGCGGTGGTGCTCACGCTCGCGCTCACGCTGTTCGCCTCTTGGGCGATGGGCTTCACGCTCAATCGCGTGTCGCTGTTCGCGTTGATCTTCTCGATCGGCATCCTCGTCGACGACGCGATCGTGGTGGTGGAGAACATCCACCGGCACATGGCGCAGGGTGGGGTCGCGCTGCGTGACGCGATTCCGGCCGCGGTCGACGAGGTCGGCGGCCCGACGATCCTCGCCACCTTCACCGTGATCGCCGCATTGATGCCGATGGCGTTCGTGAGCGGCCTGATGGGACCGTACATGCGCCCGATCCCGGTCAACGCCTCGGTCGGCATGCTGCTGTCGCTGGTCGTCGCGCTGGTGGTCACCCCTTGGCTGTCGCTGAAACTCCTGCGGCGGCATCCGCCCGAACCCGCGAGCGACGATCCGCAGCATGGCCACGCAACCGGCAGCGTGGCGCAGGGGCTGCACCGGCTGTTCGAAAAGGTGACCGGGCCGTTCCTCGATGCCGAAAGCGGCGCGCGCCGTCGCCGCGGGCTGTTCGCGGCAATGGCCATGCTGGTCGCGCTCGCCGCGAGCCTCGCGCTGTTCGAGCTCGTCGTCATGAAGATGCTGCCGTTCGACAACAAGTCCGAGCTGCAGATCGTCGTCGATCCGCCCGAGGGACGCACGCTCGAAGACACCAACGCGCTGCTGGTCGAGCTCGCCGCGGTGCTCGACGCGACGCCGGAGGTGCTGCATTACCAGGGCTATGCGGGCACTGCCGCGCCGATCAACTTCAACGGCCTCGTGCGCCAGTATGACCTGCGTGCAGGTGCCCACGTCGGGGACCTGCAGGTCAACCTCGTCGACCGCCACGCGCGCAGCCGCAAGAGCCACGAGATCGCGGGCGCGCTGCGCCCGCTGGTCGACGCAGTCGGGCGCCGGCATGGCGCTTCGGCGAAGGTGGTCGAAGTACCGCCGGGGCCCCCGGTGCTCTCGCCGATCGTGGCCGAGGTCTACGGCCCCGATCGTGACCGGCTGCGCGCGATCGGTCTTGCGCTCGAGCAGCGCTTCCTCGCCATCGAGGGCATCGTCGACGTCGACAGCAGCATCGAAGCCGACGCCGCGCGCGAGATCCTCTCGATCGATCGCGTGCGTGCCGCGCGCCTCGGCGTATCGCAGTCGGCCATCGCCGAGGCGATCTCCGCCGGCCTCTCCGGCCTCGATGCGACCTACGTGATCGACGGCAATTCGAAGTACCCGCGTCCGATCCGGTTGCGCCTGCCGGTCGCCGACCAGGCCACGCTCGAGGGCGTGCTCGCGCTGCGCGTGCGCGGCGGCGATCGACAACTGGTGCCGCTGTCCGAACTCGTGGCGGTGGAACACGCCCGCCGCGACGACGCGATCATGCACAAGGACATGCTGCCGGTCGTGTACGTGACGGGCGACGAAAGCGGTCGCATCGACAGTCCGCTGTATGGCATGTTCGATCTCGTCGCCCAGTTGGCGGAGCAGGCGGTCGAAGGGCAGCGACTGGCGCAACACTTCATCTCCCAACCCGGCGACCCCGCCGCGTTCGCGATCAAGTGGGACGGCGAGTGGCAGATCACCTACGAGACCTTCCGCGACATGGGCATCGCCTACGGCGCGGGCATGCTGCTGATCTACCTGCTCGTGGTGGCCTGGTTCCGCGACTACCTCGTGCCACTCGTGATCATGGCCCCGATCCCGCTGACCGTGATCGGCGTGATGCCCGGGCACGCGCTGCTCGGTGCGCAATTCACCGCGACCAGCATGATCGGGATGATCGCGCTGGCGGGCATCATCGTGCGCAACTCGATCCTGCTGGTCGACTTCATCAACCACGAGATCCGGCGCGGGCGGACGATCGAGGCCGCGGTGGTCGATGCCTGCGCGGTGCGCGCGCAACCGATTGCGCTGACTGCGCTCGCCGCGATGGCCGGCGCGTTCTTCATCCTCGACGATCCGATCTTCAACGGCCTCGCGATCTCGCTCGTGTCCGGCATCCTCGTGTCGACCCTGTTGACGCTGGTGGTGATCCCGCTCGCCTACTACGCATTGCTGCTGCATCGCCGACGCAAGCAGGTCGCTGGATGACGACGCGTCGATTCCGCCGCGCCATGCCGGCCGCGATCAAGGGAACGCCATCATGAGCATCGACTCCCCGGGTGCGCCCCCGTTCGGCGCGGGAACGGCGCGCCGCGCACGCATCGTGATCCTCGGCAGCGGCTTCGCCGCGCTCACCGCGATCCGCCGGCTGCGCGCCTCGCGCGTCGACGCCGACATCACCGTGGTGTCGCCGCGGCGCGAGCTGGTCTACCTGCCGAGCCTGGTCTGGGTGCCGTCGGGCGCGCGAAGCGGCGACGACCTGCGCGTGCCGCTGGCGGCGTTCTTCGAGCGCATGTTCGTGCACTGGGTCGAGGGCAGCGTGCAGCAGGTGCAGGATGGCGGACGCCGGGTGGTCACCGACAGCGGCGAGCTCGCGAGCGACGTGCTCGTCATCGCGACCGGCGCGCGCACCCTGCGCGCGCTGCCGGGGATCGAGCATGCGCTGATCCCGTGCGAAGGCATCGCGTCTGCCGAAGCGATCCGCGACCGCCTCGCGGCGATGGACGGCGGCACCATCGCGTTCGGCTTCGCGAGCAATCCGAAAGAGCCCGGCGCGGTGCGCGGCGGGCCGATGTTCGAGTTCCTGTTCGGCATCGACACCTTGCTGCGCCGCCAGCGACGGCGCGACGCGTTCAAGCTCGTGTTCTTCAATCCATCCACGCAGCCGGGCCAGCGCCTCGGCCCGTCCGCGGTGCGCCGGCTGCTGGAGCGCATGCACGCACTCGGCATCGAGACGCAGCTCGGGCACAAGCCCGTGCGTTTCGAGCCCGGCCGCGTCGTGACCGAGGGAGGCGAGATCAGCGCCGACCTGATCCTGTTCATGCCCGGACTGACCGGCCCCGCATGGCTCGACGCGAGCGACCTGCCGCGCTCCGAGGGCGGATTCGTCGCGGCCGACGGGCACGGCCGCGTGCGCGGGCTGCGACAGGTGTACGTGGCCGGCGATGCGGGCAGCTATCCGGGCCCGGAGTGGATGGCCAAGCAGGCGCACCAGGCCGACCTGCAGGCCGATGCGGTCGCCCGCAACATCGCGGCGGAACTGCGCGGCCAGGCTGCCGCGCACGGGTTTCGGACCGAACTCGTCTGCATCGTCGATACGCTGGATGCGGGCATGCTCGTCTACCGCGGCGGGGCGCGCACGTTCGCGCTGCCGCGCATGCGCGCGATGCACTGGCTCAAGCAGCACTTCGCGACGCGCTATCTGCGGCAGTATCGATGAGCGTTGCCGATGCGCGCCGCGGTCATCGCTCGGAGTGGCCGGGCTCGAACCAGTCGCGGCGCGTGAACAGGCCGGGTCGGACCAGGTCGACGAATGCGCGCGCCTCGCTGCTGAGGTACTTGCCCTTGCGCACGACCACGCCGTAGCTGCGCTGCGGGAACCACGCGCCCATGTTGCGCACCGCGAGCCGGGCGTGGTCGTCTTTGTCGATGCAGATCCCGGTCACGATCGAGATGCCGAGGCCGAGCGCGACGTACTGCTTGATGACTTCCCAGCCGCCGACCTCGATCGCGACCTGGAACGGCACCTTGCGCTGCTGGAAGATCAGGTCGACGAGGCGGTAGGTGGTCAGGCGTTGCGGCGGCAGGATCAGGCCGTACGGCGACAGGTCCGCGAGCGTCAGCTCGCGCAGCCGCGCGAGCGGGTGGTCGGGCGGCGTGATCAGGAACGGGTCGTAGGACTGCACCGGCTCGTAACTGAGGTCGTTCGGCACGTCGAGCATCGAGCCCACCGCGAAATCGACCTGGTCCGAGCGCAGCAGCGCGAGCCCGTCCTTGCCGGTCACGTTGTGCAGCTGCAGCTTCACGCCCGGATGGCGCGCGCGGAACGCCGCGACGAACGCCGGCAGCAGGTACTGGATCGTCGAAGTGCCTGCGGCGATGTGGAGTTCGCCGCCCGCGAGCCCGGTGCGCACCGCGCGGAAGCGCTGGTCGAGTTCATCCAGTCCCTCGACCAGCGGCAATGCGAGTTCGTACAGCGCCTGGCCTTCGCGCGTCGGCGCGACGCGGCGTCGCCGACGCTCGATCAGCTCGCTGCCGAGCTCGCGCTCGAGCGCGCGCAACTGCAGGCTGACCGAAGGTTGCGACAGGAACAGCGCCTCGGCCGCGCGCGACAGCGTGCCGAGCTTGACGATCATGCAGAACGCGCGCAGCTGCTTGAGGCGACTGCCCTTGTAGTAGAAGCGCACGGGTTCGCCGCCGCCAGCGGCAGGTCGGCGCGTCTTGGGCCTGCCCTCCTTGCGTGTCGCCATCGCGGCCTCGAGTGAGCCGCCGCTCCGCAATTTTCCTTGCGGGGCAGCCGCTTGCGCATGCATTGACAATACCAATAGATTCCATTGAATCGTTTGCTTTGTCAAAGTGGAAGGATCGCTCCTAGTCTGGTCGCCCGTGACACCGGAGTCGCCGATGAGCGTTCCGCAGCCGACCCCCGCGCTTGCACAGGTGCTTGCCGAGCTCGCGCCTGGCCATGCGGGCGTGCTCGCCCCCGAGCCGCTCGCGTTCCTCGCCGGCCTGCACCGCCGCTTCGATCCCGCGCGGCGCGCGCTGCTCGCGCGCCGCGCCGAACGCCAGGCCGCCTTCGACACGGGCGCGCTGCCCGACTTCCTTCCCGAGACGCGCGCGCTGCGCGAATCGGACTGGCAGGTCGCGCCGATCCCGGCCGCGTTGCAGCACCGGCGCGTCGAGATCACGGGTCCGGTCGACCGCAAGATGATCATCAACGCGCTCAATTCAGGCGCGCAGGTGTTCATGGCCGACTTCGAGGACTCGACCGCGCCGACGTTCGCGAACCTGCTCGACGGCCAGCTCAACCTGCGCGACGCGGTGCAGGGCACGATCGAGTACGTGTCGGAGCAGGGCCGTCGGTACGCGGTGCAGCCAGACCCCGCCGTTCTGATGGTGCGTCCGCGCGGCTGGCACCTGCCCGAGCGCCACCTCGAGGTCGACCGTGCACCGATCGCGGGCGCGCTGTTCGACTTCGGCCTGTTCGCGTTCCACAACGCGCGCGCGCTGCACGAACGCGATCGCGGGCCCTACTTCTACCTGCCCAAGCTCGAAAGCCACCGCGAGGCCGCGCTGTGGGACGAGGTGATGGCGCACGCCGAGCACGAACTCGGGCTGCCGCTCGGCGCGATCAAGGCGACCGTCCTGATCGAGACGCTGCCGGCGGTGTTCGAGATGGACGAGATCCTGCATGCGCTGCGCACGCGCATCACCGGCCTCAACTGCGGTCGCTGGGACTACATCTTTTCCTACATCAAGACGCTGCGCGCGCATCCGGATCGCGTGCTGCCCGAGCGCGCGCAGGTAACGATGGGCGTACCGTTCCTCGAGGCCTATTCGCAGTTGCTGGTGCGAACCTGCCATCGCCGCGGCGCGTTCGCGATGGGCGGCATGGCCGCGCAGATCCCGATCAACCACGACACAGCCGCGAACGAGGCCGCGCTCGCCAAGGTGCGCGCGGACAAGCTGCGCGAGGTGCGCGCGGGCCACGACGGCACCTGGGTCGCGCATCCGGCGCTGGTCGCGGTCGCGCGGGCGGCGTTCGACGAGCACATGCCGACGCCGAACCAGCTGCAGGTCGCGCGCGCGGATGTCGTCGCCGATCGCGATCGGCTGCTCGCGCCGAGCGCCGGCACGATCACGCGCGAAGGCTTCGCCGCGAACATCGTGATCTGCCTGCGCTACCTCGCGGCCTGGCTCGACGGCCAGGGCTGCGTCCCGATCCACCACCTGATGGAAGACGCCGCCACCGCGGAAATCTCGCGCGCGCAGCTGTGGCAATGGGTGCGCCATGCGGCCCGCTTCGACGACGGCAGCGCGATCGATTCCGCCGCATTCGAGTCCGCGCTCGCCGACGCGCGCAACGCGCTCGCCGCGACGTCGATGCCGGGCCGTTCGCAGCTCGACACCGCGGTTGTGTTGCTCGACCAACTCACGCACGCGCCGAAGCTCGCCGACTTCCTGACGCTCGTCGCGTATCCACTGCTCGAGGGGTAGGGGACGAGAGGGTCGAGCACATGCCCTCGCCCGAACCGACCCACCCCGCGCCATCGATCCCAGGCCACTGATCCCCACGCCTTCCGCCACGCGTCCCAATCCCCCGCCACAGCCCAGGAGCCCCGCCATGACGACGCCCCTTCCCACCGCCGACCAACTCCAGCGCGACTGGGCCGACAACCCGCGCTGGGCCGGCGTCACGCGTGGCTACACCGCGGCCGACGTCGTGCGCCTGCGCGGGTCGGTGCACGTCGAGCATTCGCTCGCGCGCCTCGGCGCCGACAAGCTCTGGGCCGCGCTGCAGCGGGAGCCCTACGTCAACGCACTCGGTGCGCTGACCGGCAACCAGGCGATGCAGCAGGTCAAGGCCGGGCTCAAGGCGATCTACCTCTCGGGCTGGCAGGTCGCGGCGGACGCCAACATCGCGGGCGAGATGTACCCGGACCAGTCGCTGTATCCGGCCAACTCGGTGCCGCAGGTGGTCAAGCGCATCAACAACGCCCTGCTGCGCGCGGATCAGATCGCGCATGCCGAAGGCGACGACCGCATCGACTACCTGCAGCCGATCGTCGCCGATGCCGAAGCCGGATTCGGCGGCGTGCTCAACGCGTTCGAGCTGATGAAGGCGATGATCGAAGCCGGCGCGGCCGCGGTCCATTTCGAGGACCAGCTCGCGAGCGTCAAGAAGTGCGGCCACATGGGCGGCAAGGTGCTGGTGCCGACGCGCGAGGCGATCGAGAAGCTCGACGCCGCGCGCCTCGCGGCCGACGTCTGCGGCGTGCCGACGCTCGTGGTCGCGCGCACCGACGCGGAAGCGGCCGACCTGCTGACCTCGGACGTCGATCCGAACGACCAGCCGTTCACGACCGGCGAGCGCACGGTCGAGGGCTTCTACCGCACGCGCAACGGTCTGGACCAGGCGATCAGCCGCGGACTCGCGTACGCGCCGCACGCGGACCTCGTCTGGTGCGAAACCGGCAAGCCGGACCTCGCGTTCGCACGCGCGTTCGCCGAGGCGATCCATGCGAAGTTCCCGGACAAGCTGCTCGCCTACAACTGCAGCCCGAGCTTCAACTGGAAGAAGAACCTCGACGACGCGACGATCGCGCGCTTCCAGCGCGAACTCGCGGCCTACGGCTACCGCTTCCAGTTCATCACGCTGGCCGGGTTCCACGCACTGAACTACTCGATGTTCAAGCTCGCACACGGCTACGCGCGCAACCAGATGAGCGCGTTCGTCGAACTGCAGGAGGCGGAGTTCGCGGCCGCCGACCTCGGCTTCACCGCGGTCAAGCACCAGCGCGAGGTCGGCACCGGCTACTTCGACGCGGTGACCCAGGCGATCCAGCGCGGCCAGTCCTCGACCGTCGCGCTCAAGGGCTCGACCGAAGAGGAGCAGTTCACGGCGACGCGCGCGGCCTGAAGCGGGCTGCGGGACGGCACAACGCGAAGGTCGGGTAGACGCGGGAGGCCGGACGGGACCCGCGATCCGCACCGCGGCATGGCACCGCCGCGACCGGACGCAATCGCCTGGTGCCGCGTGCCTCGAGTGGCAATTTTCCTACATGCCCACAAGGGGAATTCGCGCAGCGCGGCGGGCCGTGCGCTGCCCGCCGCGCGCGAACTGGGGTACCATCGGCCATCCGGTCGGGCCCCAGAGGGGAGGTTCGAGTGTCCAGCGGCAAGCCAGGCTCGGCGAGCGAGCTCGCCCATGCGCTGACAGCGGTTCCGCCGGCACCGGCGCTGCTGCCTCGGCATCTCTCCGACGACGAAGCCGCGCTGTTCGCACGCGCGGGCGCGAGCCGATCGGTCGAACCCGGCGACATCATCTTCCGCCGCGGCGAACTCGGCCGCGCGATGTTCATCGTCGAATCGGGCGAAGTGCAGCTCGAGTTCGGCGACGGCCTGCCCGACAAGATCATCGGGCCGCGCGAATTCTTCGGCGAGCTCGTGCTGTTCATCGGCAGCCACACGCGCGTCGCGAACGCGGTCGCGTTCACGCCGGCGCGGCTGCGCATCATCGACCAGGAAGTGTTCGAGGGATTGATCGCGAGCGAACCGCGCCTGCTCGCGCAGTTCATGCGCCGCTCGTTCTCCTACCTCGTCGCGAGCGAGCAGCAGCTGATCCAGAGCCTCAAGCGACGCAACGAGGACCTGATGGTCACGCTCGACTCGTTGCGCCAGACCCGCACGCAGCTGTCGACCGCGCAACGCCTCGTGCAGACCGACGAACTGTCGGGACTGTGCAACAGGCGCGGGCTCTACATGTTCCTCGAGCGCTTGTCCGAACACCGCCTGCCCGGCACCGAACTCGCGCTGCTGCTGGTCGACCTCGACCGTTTCAAGCAGATCAACGACCGTTGCGGCCACCTCGTCGGCGACCAGGTCCTGCGCGCGATCGCCGAGGAAGTGCAGAATGCGGCGTCCTCTTCCGACGTGCCGTGCCGCCTCGGCGGCGACGAATTCGCGCTGCTGATGCAGGTCACGGGCGAGGAGGAGATGCGCGCGCGCGCCACCCAGGTCATCAGCGCGGTGCGCGCGTTGCGTTTCAGCGGCTGCAATGAAGGATTGTCGGTGACGGTCAGCATCGGCGGCAGCCTGTGCTCGGAGACCGCCGACTGGGCGGTCTGGTACAGCGACGCCGACGCTGCGTTGTACGAAAGCAAGGGACGCGGCGGCGACGGCTACCACCTCGCGGCGGCGCAGGCGATGCCGCACGGTTCGTTGCACAGCGTGGCCTGAGGCACCGCCGGCGCGGCCGCGCCGTCCGCCGTTCCGATTCGGCCAGGCTGCAGGGGCCGGCACTGGGAGCGACCAGGGATGAATGCACTCGCACCATCGATTCCGACCAGCGCAGCGAGCGCCAGCTCGGCCTTGCTGCGCACGCTCGTGCTGTGCGACCTCGTCGACTCGACCGCGCTGGTGCAGCGTCTCGGCGACCGTCGTGGCGCCGAACTGCTGCGCCGCCACGATCGCGTCGCGCGCGCGCTGCTGCCGGTGCACGGTGGGCGCGAGATCGACAAGACCGACGGTTTCCTGCTGATGTTCGATCGCCCGGTGCAGGCGGTCGGCTTCGCACTCGCGTACCTGCGCGCGCTGCGCGAGCTCAACCTGCAGGAGGGCTCTGCGCTCGCGGTGCGAGTCGGCATCCACGTCGGCGACATCGTGTCGTGGGACAACAGCCCCGAGGACATCTCCAAGGGCGCCAAGCCGGTCGAAGTCGAAGGCCTGGTCAAGCCGATCACGTCGCGCCTGATGCAGCTCGCGCTGCCCAACCAGATCCTGCTGTCCGGCGTCGCGCACGCGCTCGCGCACCGCGCGCAGGGCGAACTCGGCGCGCAGCTCGAGCAGGTGCGCTGGCGCACGCACGGGCGCTACCGATTCAAGGGCGTCCCGGATCCGATCGCGGTGTTCGAGGTCGGCGAGGAAGGCATCGCGCCGCTGAAGGCGCCGCCGTGGTCGGGCAAGGCGCATCGCGAAGTGCCGTTCTGGCGCCGTCCGGCCACGCTCGCGGTCGAGGCGGTGGCGCTCTTCATGCTGCTGGCGTTGCCGGCCTGGTACCTGCTCAAGCCGGAACCCGCGATCGCGTTCGCGCAACGCGACTGGGTGGTCGTCGGTGATCTCGCGAACCTGACCGGCGAAACCGCGTTCGACGATTCGCTCGCGACCGCGTTCCGCATCGGCCTCGAGCAATCGCGTCATGTCAACGTGCTGTCCGCGCTGAAGACGCGCGAGACGGTCAAGCGCATGCAGCGCGACCCGGACTCGACCGGGATCGACCGCGCGATCGGTTCCGAAATCGCGATCCGCGACGGCGCGCGCGCGCTGATCCTGCCGACCGTCGCCGAGATCGGTGGCCGCGTGCGCATCACCGCGGAAGTCGTCGATCCGCACACACAGACGACCGTCTACTCCGAATCCGCGGACGGCGTCGGCGAGTCTTCGGTGCTGCCGTCGCTGGACCAGGTCAACCAGAAGCTGCGCCTGCGGCTCGGCGAGGCGCTCGCGACGGTGTCGAAGGAATCGCTGCCGCTGGAGAAGGTCACCACCGGCAATCTCGACGCCTTGCGCGCCTACACGCTGGCCGAGGATGCCTATGGCGTGCGCAAGTACCGCGATGCGCTCGCGTTGCACCGGCAGGCGCTCGAGATCGACGGCGACTTCGCGCTCGCGCGCATCGGGCTCGCGCGCACGCTGCTCGCGATCGACAACCGCGCAGGCGCGCTGGCCGAACTGCGAACCGCGGCGCGCCAGCGCGATCGCCTGACCTCGCGCGACCAGCTCTACGTCGATGCCTGGGAAGCGAGCCTCGGCCGCACGCCGCGCGCCGCCCTGGAAAAGTGGAAACTGCTGTCGACGCTGTACCCGGACTTCCCGACCGGTGCGGCCCTGCATGCCTACTTCGGCTGGCTGTACGCGAACCGCTACGACGACGAGATCGTGCGCATCGCCGAGCATGCGGCGGCGCCGCCGAATGCGCGCGTGGCGGCCACCGAACTTCTGCTCGGCATGCTGCACCTGGGCAACGAGCGCTACGCCGAAGCCGAACGCCATTTCGCCGCGGCGCGTTCGGCGGGTTTCGCCTGGCACCTCGACTACCTGCTCGTCGACGCCGCTCGGCGCGACTTCGCGCGGGTCGACGCGACGCTCGCGCAGGTGCAGTCGACGGGTGCACCGGGCGCGGATGCGGAGCGCGACTTCGCCGAAGCCGCGATCGCGTTCGATCGCGGCGACTGGGCGAGTGCGCGGCGCATGTTCGATCGTGCGCTGCGCACCGTGAGTGTCGCGGGGACGCCGCGTGCCCGCGAGTTCGCCGGCATGGTGCTGTCGTTGCGAACGCTGGTCGCAGCACCCGGCGAACCGACGCCGGACCTGCGCGCGCGGGTGACGTCGCTCGCGACCGAGCTCGGCAGCGTGACCGAGGCCGACCGGCCTGCGGTCGCGGCGCAGCTGCTGTTCGCGGCCTGGCTCGCCGCGCGCGCGGGTGACGCGGCGCTCGCGCGCGACGAAGCCGGGCGCGTCGCGACGCTGTTCCCCGCCGCGGAATACCCCGTGCTCGGCCGGCTCGCGACCGTCGTGCGGGCCGAAGCCGCGCGCGTGGACGGCAGTCCGGGCGAGGCCGTGCGGATGATCGAACCGACGCTCGACGGCAGCGAACCCTGGCTCGCGCATGTCGCGCTGATGGAGGCGCACGCGGCGGCCGGCAACGCGCAGGCTGCGCTCGCGCGCGCGCAGTGGCTGGCGACGCATCGCGGCCGCGCCTATGCCGAGTTCAGCACCTCGGTCATGATCCCCTACAACGTCGCGCAATCGACGCTCGCGCTGCTGCGCACCGCCGAGCTGCAGCATGCGCTCGGGCAGGACCCGGACGCGGCCTTGCGCGCATTCGAAACGGCATGGCCTGGCGCGAACGCCGATCCGACATTCGCGGCGCGGATCAGCGCGCTTCGAACGAAGCCTTAGCGGGGCGCCCGCCGAACGAGAGGCTCACCTGCGGCGGCGTCTGGCAGATGCACACCTGCGCGGCGTCGTCGATGAGCTGGGAGAGCGCGTCGCGGAAGGTCTCCTTCGGCGCGAGCTTCAGCGGTGAGGCATGCCCGGCCGGCAGGCCCTGCAGGACCGCGTCCGGCACGCCGACCGTGCGCAATGCCTCGACCGGATTGCGCTCGTAGGCGGAACGGAATGCGTCGTCGTCCGCAAGCTTGCGCAGCAGCACCAGCGCGGTTTCCTTCTGCAGCACCAGATCGTTGCTCATGACTCCCCCGAGTGGCGGTTCGAAGCAGGGATGCACGGCGTGCGCCCGGGTCCGATCGGCAACCGGCGGGCGCCTTGCCCCTGACTCCGCGCCGTGCCGCGCAAGACTACAGCATCACGCGCGCAAGCGGACGCAGCGGGCGCCCGCGGCCGGGGCCGCGCAAACAGCGTGCTACGCTCGCGCACGCCGCTTCCGGAGCCTGCCCTTGCGAGTGCGACGCTGTGCCATCGTCGTGGTCGAGCCGCGCGAGCGACTCGCGCTCGATCTCGCGCTGGTCGCCGGCGGCGGCAACGGCTTGCGCCACCTGCTCGAGCAGGTGGCGATCGCGCCGCACCTCGCGCGCGAGGTCGTGTTGCCCGATGACGCGGCCGCGCTCCTGCTGCGGCTGTCGCCCTCGCGCTGGTGCGAGCTGGCCGAGCTCGAACGCGAGCATGCACGCGGCGAACTCGAAGTCCTGCTCGAGCACGGGCTGCTTGTGCAGGAAGACAGCCAAGCCGACGCGCGCGACCGCGCGCTGCGCGACACGCACTGGCACGCGACCGCGGCGACGATGCATTACGCCTCGCGCTGGAGCGGCGTCGACACCGAAGCGCTGCAGCGGGAATTCACCGAGCTCGCGACGGGCAGCCTGCTCGACCTGCTCGGCGCCGCGCCGCCCGCGGTGCACGAACGCGCGCCGGCTCAGCAGAGGCAGTCCCTGCCCGCGGCCGTTCCCGCGTCGCTCGATGCGCTGCTCGATCGTCGCGTGACCTGCCGCAATTTCGATCGCGCGCACGTGCTCGGGCTCGAGGCGTTCTCCTCGGTGTTGTATCGCGCCTATGGCGCACGCACGGTCGACGACTACGCGCCCGGCGTGCAGTTGCTGAAGAAGGGCGTGCCCTCGGCCGGCGGACTGCATGCGACCGAGGCCTACCTGCTGGTGCAACGCGTGGAGGGCGTCGAACCGGGTCTCTACCACTACCACCCGGTCGCGCACGCGCTCGAGCCGATCCGCCGCCTCGCCGCAGCCGATGCCGCCGCCCTCGCGCGCCGCTTCGTCGCCGCGCAGGCGTGGTTCGTCGACGTTCCGGTGATGGTGATCCCGACCAGCCGCTTCCGCCGCAACTTCTGGAAATACCGCAGCCATGCGAAGGCCTACCGCGCCCTGATCCTCGACGTCGGCCACCTGTCGCAGGCGATGTACCTCGCCGCGACCGAACTCGGGCTCGCCGCATTCATCACCGCCGCGATCAACGAAGTCGACATCGAGCACGCGTTCGGGCTCGATCCGCTCGAGCAGGGACCACTCGCGGTCTGCGGGTTCGGCCTGCGCGGCACCGAACGCCGCGACGTGGAATTCGATCCGCTCGGCGTCGCATGGCCGGCCGCCTGAGCATGCGCGTTGCGCCGCAGCACTGGCGAGCCCTGCGCATACGGCGCAGAATGGCGCGGGGTTGGGGCAGGGGGTTGTACGGCCGGTGACTGCCGACACGTCAAACGCGATCGCGAAACCGGATGGCAGCCCGACCTCGGTGTTGCGCACGCTGGTGCTCTGCGACCTCGTCGACTCGACCGCGCTGGTCGAGCGACTCGGCGACCAGCGCGCGGCCGACTTGTTCCGCAAGCATGATCGCCTCGCGCGCGCGCTGATCCGTTCGCACGGCGGCAAGGAGATCGACAAGACCGACGGCTTCCTGCTGATCTTCGAGCGGCCGATCCAGGCGGTCGCGTTCGCGCTCGCGTACCAGCGCGAACTCGCTGCGCTCGGCGCGCAGGAGCAGGTCGACCTCGCCGCACGCATCGGCGTGCATGTCGGCGACGTCGTGGTCTGGGACAACGAGATCGGCGACATCGAGCGCGGCGCCAAGCCGGTGGAAGTCGAAGGGCTCGTGAAGCCGGTCGCCGCGCGCCTGATGGGGCTCGCGCTGCCGCGACAGATCCTGCTGTCGGGTACCGCCTACGACATCGCGCATCGCGCGCAGGGTGAACTCGGCGAAGCACTCACGCGCGTGCGCTGGCGCACGCACGGACGCTACCGCTTCAAGGGCGTGCCCGATCTCGTGCCCGTGTTCGAGGTCGGCGAGGAAGGGTTCGCGCCGCTGCGCGCGCCGACCTGGTCCGGAAAGGCGCATCGCGAGATGCCGGTCTGGCGCCGGCCCGTCGCGATCGGCATCGAGCTGTTCGCACTGCTGCTGCTGGTCGCGGTACCGGTGTGGTACCTCACGCGACCCGCGCCCGCGATCGCGTTCGCGCAGCGCGACTGGGTCGTGCTCGGGGATCTCAAGAACCTGACCGGCCAGCAGGTCTTCGACGAATCGCTGCAGGCCGCGTTCCGGATCGGCCTCGAGCAGTCCCGCTACGTCAACGTGGTGCCGGAGCTGCAGGTCAACGCGGCGCTGCAACGCATGGAACGCGATCCCGCCTCGACGCCGGTCGATCGCGCGACCGGATCGGAAATCGCACTGCGAGAAGGCGCGCGCGCGCTGGTGCTGCCGACGATCGCCGAAGTCGGCGGACGCGTGCGCCTGACCGCCGAGATCATCGATCCGCACACGCAGGCTTCGGTCTACAGTGATTCGGTCGACGGCGCCGGCAGCGAATCGGTCTTGCCCGGCATCGACGAACTGCTCGGCAAGATGCGCGGGCGCCTCGGCGAATCGATGGCGAGCATCGGCGAAACCAGCACGCCGCTGGCCGAGGCGACCACGCGCGACCTCGATGCGCTGAAGGCCTATTCGATCGGCCTGCAGGCGATCGCCGCGGGCAAGGGCGGCGAGGCGGCCACGTTGTTCAACCAGGCGATCCACCTCGATCCGGCGTTCGCGCAGGCCTGGCTCGGGCTCGCGAACATCTATTACGCGACAGGCCAGAAGGCGAAGGCGCGCGAGGCGGTCGACCACGCGACGCGCGACCCCAAGCGCCTCAGCGTGCGCGAGCGCCTGCTCGCCGAGGGCTACGCCGCGCTGTTCACGACGCCCGCGCAGATGCGCGAGAAGTGGTCGCTGTTCGCGCGGCTGTACCCCGACGACCTCGCCGGCGCGCAGAACCTCGCGCTGGTGCTGTGGCAGTACGACAACGACCTCGCGCAGGCCCGGCGCCAGTTCGAGCTCGTCACCAGCAGCCAGCATCCACGGCGCGGCTACGCCTGGCTGTTCCTCGGCGACGTCCAGGTCGCGCAGGAGGCTTACGCGGAGGCGCGCAAGAGCTACGTGACCGCGCGCCAGGTCGGCACCCCGCAGGTCTACCTCGATCCGGTCAACCTCGCGCTCGCGACGCGCGAGTTCGAGTCCGTGACCACGGCGCTCGCGGACGAGCCGACCAACGGATTCCCGTATTTCGAGGCGGAGAAGCAGCTGCGTGCCGCGGCGCTGCACGTCGTGCGCGGACAGCTCGGATCGGCCGCACGCGCGGCCGACGCCGCGACCGACATCGCCGCGCGCGCGAACCTCGAGTCGACACGCCAGCGCGCGCGCCTCGCGCGCGTCGCGATCGCGCTCGCGGCCGGCGAACCGGACGCGCGCGCGCGACTCGCGGACTTCGTCGACGCCGAACTTGCCCGGCTCGAAATGGCCGCCACGAGCCATGACCTCGGCAGCCATACCCATCTTGCACTCGCCGCGATGCTCGCGCTGCGCAACGGCGCGGGCAACGTCGCCGAGCGCGCGCTCGGCGCGCTCGCCCGCACGTCGGCGAACAGCGGCTACCACAGCCTCGAACAACCCTGGCGCATCGCCGACTGCGAATCGCGCATCACGCGCGACGCGACGGCGACGGCCAGCTGCCTCGAAGCACTGCTCGACGACCGTGCCTACTACCAGACGCGTGTCGCGCTGGCACGCGCCTATCGCGCCGCGGGCAAGTCGGACGAAGCGCTCGCGACCGCGCGCTGGCTCGCGGACCATCGTGGCCGTGCCAGTGCGGAATACCTCGCCGAATTCGCAGGCCAGGTACCGAACCTGCTCGCGAGCGACGCCTCGCTGCTCGACATCGCCGAGCTCGAACGCGGAGCGGGCCGCAAGGATGCGGCGGTCGCCGCGCTGGACCGGCTGCTGGCGGCGTGGAAATCCGCTGAAGGCGACCCGCCGCTGCTGCAGCGGGCACGCCGTCTGCGCGGTGAATTACTTCAGTAGGAACCAGCCCATCCCGAGCTTGCCGTCGACCTTGGACTTGATCGCGTCGCGTTGCGAGCGCAGCGCATCCTTCGATGGCAGGTTGCGCACCGCCGGCACCGAAGCGGGGTCGACCTCGACGCCGTGTTCGGCCAGCGCAGAGGCCGGATCGCCGAGGAATTTCTCGCGGAACGCATCGTCGGAACCGAGGCGGTCCAGCAGTTTGTCCAGTTGTTCGGATGTCGCGATGCCCTTGCCCATGTGCCCTCTCCCTTCGCGTGGTGGATCCGGTATCGCCCAAGCATATGGCGTGCGAGGGCCCAACTCCAGCCACGACCGGGTCGCCGCTTGAATACCTTGCCGCGGATGCGTCGCTGCGCGATCGTGCTGTTCGAGGCGCGCGAAACGCTGGAGCTCGACGTCGCGGGCCTGCTCGCGGGCGGCAGCGCGGTGCGCGCACGTTGTCGCTGGATCGCGCTCGCCCCGCACCTCGGCCACGAGGTCGAGATCGACGAAGACGAGCTCGCTGCGCTCGGGCGCATCGGAGAGACGCCGTGGCTGCGCGCCGCGGAACTCGCGGCCGCGGCCACGCCCGAACTGCTCGAACGCCTGCTCGCGAAGGGCCTGCTGATCGGCGACGACGGGGCGCATGCGGCGACGCGCGCGCGCGACGACGCGGTGCGCGCGCTGCACTGGAAGCCGCTGTCGGCGGTCGCGCACGCGTTCACGCGCTGGTCGGCGGCCGACGTCGCCGACGACGCGCGCGTGCCCCGCGACCGCACGCTGGCCGAACTCGTCGAGGAGTTCGGTCCACCGCCGACGCACCAGCCCGAACGCGTCCTGCCGGCCGCGCGGCTCGCACTCGCAAAGAGCGCGCCGTCGCCGCTCGATGCGCTGTTGCGCGCGCGCACGACGTGCCGGAACTTCGATCCCGACGCGCAGCTCGCGCGCGCCGACTTCGATGCGCTGCTGCAACGCGCGCTCGGCTGCCACGCCGCGAGCGAAGCCTTGCCCGGCGTGCACGTGCTGAAGAAGGCGCATCCCTCGGGCGGCGGCCTGCACGCGCTCGAGGCCTACGTGCTCGTGCGCGCGGTCGAAGGACTCGTGCCCGGGCTCTATCACTACCACGCGAGCGCGCATGCGCTCGAACCGCTCACGGCGGTCGACGCGCCCGCGGCGCTCGCGCTCGCGGCGCGCTTCGTCGCGGGCCAGGACTACTTCGCTTCGGCGCAGGCGCAGCTCGTGATCGTCGCGCGCTTCGATCGGCTGTTCTGGAAATACCGCAACCATGCCAAGGCGTGGCGCGTGCTGCTGCTCGAAGCAGGGCACGTGTCCCAGGACCTCTACCTCGCGGCGACCGAGCTCGGGCTGGCTGCCTACGTGACCGCGGCGATCAACGAACTCGACATCACGCAGGCGCTCGGGCTCGACCCGCTGGCCGAGGACGCGGTCGCGGTCTGCGGATTCGGCGTGCGCGCGGCGCGACGCGAGGTGGTCGAGTTCGATCCGCTCGCGCAGGTCTGGGATGGCGACCGCCGTCGCTGAGCGGCGGCAGACCCGCGCGCGGCCCGGAGTGGCCTTCAGTGTCGCCCGAGCAGGCGCAGCATGCGCGTACCGAGCCAGCTGCGCCGCATGATCGCGCTGCCGCGCGCGATCTTGAGCCCGACGCGCGCGACGCCGTCATCGCCGAGTTCGCGCGCGACCAGCGTCACCGGACCGAGGCGAACCTCGTCGCCGACCTCGATCGTGTGCTCGTAGCGGCGCGCGAAGTGTTCGCCAAGCGTGAGCGGCGCATCGCGCTGGCGCACCGGCAAGCCGTAGAAGCCGCCGATGTCGGCGAGGCGCACGCCGGCATCGAAACTGAACTCGCCGAACATCTCGCGCTCGGCAACGCCGGCTTCCTCGGGCGGCAGGAACAGCCAGTCGAGCCGGTGCAGGCGATCGGGCGGCGTCAGCAGGTAGGCGTAGTCGCCCGCGTGCAACGCGGCGTCGGCGTCTCGCGGCAGGATGCCGCCGTCGCGCACGACCAGCGTGAGTGGTGCCCACGCGGGCAGCGGCGCACCGCTGAGCACGCGCGCGCCGGCCGACACCGGATAGCCGACGAGCTCGCGCGTGAGCGCGCCCGGCAGGTTCACCTCGACGCGTCGCACCTCGCGTTCGCGGTGCGGCAGCGCGACGTCGAGTACGCGCGCGGCGAGCCCGAGTGTCCAGCCCTGCACGAGCAGCGAGGCGAGCACGACCACGAACGCGACGTTGAACACCAGCGCCGCATCCGGCAGTTGCGCGAGCATCGGGATCGACGCGAGGAAGATGCCGACGGCGCCGCGCAGCCCGATCCACGAGATGAACGCGATCTCGCGCTTGCCGAAGCGGCGCAGCGGCGCGAGGCAGGCGAGTACGGCGAGCGGCCGCCCGACCAGCATCAGGAATGCGGCGATGCCGAGCGCGGGCAGCAGGAAATCGAACAGGCGGCTCGGCGAGGCGAGCAGCCCGAGCACGAGGAACATCGCGATCTGGCACAGCCAGGTCGCCGCATCCAGCGTACCGAGCAGGTTGCCGAGACCCGAGGAGACGCGATTGCCGACCACGAGTCCCGCCACGTACACCGCGAGGAAGCCGCTGCCGCCGAGGTAGCCGACGACGCCGAACAGCCAGACGGCCGCGGCGAGCGCGAACAATGGCGACAACGCATGGCCGAGTGGCAGGCGGTTGAGGCCGCGCGCGATCGCAAATCCCCCGAGCACGCCGCCAGCGCCGCCGATCCCGAACTGCACGACGAGCTCCTGCGCGAGCGCAAGCGCGGACAGGCCCTGCGGCGCGAGCATGTATTCCACCAGCAGCATCGTCAGCAGGATCGCGGCCGGGTCGTTTGCGCTGGATTCGATCTCGAGCGTCGCGCCGACGCGCTCGCGCAAGCGCAGCCCGCCCGCGCGCAGCAGGAACAGCACCGCGGCCGCGTCGGTCGAGGCGACCACCGATCCGATCAGGAACGCGACCGGCCATTCGAGGTCGAGCAGCCAGCGCGCGGCGGCGCCGCTCAGCAGCGCGGTCAGCAGCACGCCGACGGTGGCGAGCAGCAACGTCGGCGCGAGCACCGCGCGCACGACCGACAGGCGCGTGCGCAGGCCGCCGTCGAACAGGATGATCGCGAGCGCGAGCGAACCGAGCTGGTAGGCGCCGGCGTAATCGTCGAAGCGGATCCCGCCCGGGCCGTCGGCGCCGGCGAGCATGCCGATCACGAGGAACACGAGCAGCAACGGCGCGCCGAACCGGCGCGCGATCAGGCTCGAGGCGATGCCGACCAGCACCAGGGCAGCGGCGCCGGCGAGCAGCCAGTAGACGTTGTGGATCGCGTTCATCGGTCGACGCTCCGGCTTCGATCATAGCCGCAGGCGCTTGCGTGACGCATGCAGGACGCGACATCGCTCGACGCCTGACCGCGTCGCGGCGGGGGCGTCAGCGCGGACGCCCGTGCGCTCGCCAGGTTCGGGCACCCGGAGCGGAAGCGGGAGAGCTTTCAAATCGGAGCACACGGAGAAAAAGGGTCGTTCGTCCGTTCGCGCTTCCATCCTTCGCGTGCCCTGCGCGCTCCGTGTTTCGATCCTTCGTCCTTGGCCTTCGCGCTTCGCTTGCATCGCCCGGCGCGCATCACGCAACAGGCTTCGCCGGGCCGCCGGGGCACGAACGCTGTCAAACCCGCGAAGCAGCGGTCAGTTCGCGTCCAGTCGCCGGTACTGGATCGCCTCGGCGAGGTGCGCGGCGTCGAGGCGTGCGCTGCCCGCGAGGTCGGCGATCGTGCGCGCGACGCGCAGCACGCGGTGGTAGGCGCGCGCGGAGAGGCCGAGGCGGTCGGTCGCGCGGTCGAGCAGCGCGTGCTGCGCAGCGTCGAGCGCGCAGTCGCGCTCGACTTCGCGATTGCCGAGCCGCGCGTTCGGCTTGCCCGCGCGTGCGAGCTGCAGCGCGCGCGCGGCGACGACGCGTGCCCGCACCATCGCGCTCGACTCGCCGCCGGGTCCGCCACGCAGTTCCGCCTGCGGCACGCGCGGCACTTCGAGCTTGAGGTCGATGCGGTCGAGCAGCGGACCCGACAGGCGCGCGCGGTAGCGCGCGATCGCCTCTGGCGTGCAGCGGCAGCGGCCGGAGCTGTCGCCCGCATGGCCGCAGGGGCAGGGATTCATCGCGGCGACGAGCTGGAATGCAGCCGGGAACTCGGCCTGGCGCGCCGCGCGCGAAATCGCGATGCGGCCCGACTCGAGCGGCTCGCGCAGCACTTCGAGCACGTGGCGGTCGAATTCGGGCAGCTCATCGAGGAACAGCACGCCGTGGTGCGCGAGCGAGATCTCGCCCGGGCGCGGAATCGAGCCGCCGCCGACCAGTGCAACCGCGGAAGCGGTGTGGTGAGGCGCGCGGAACGCACGGACTTTCCACGCGCCGACCGGCGTGTCGTGGCCCGCGACCGAGCGCACCGCGGCGAGCTCGAGCGCCTCGTCCTCGCCGAGCGGAGGCAGGATGCCGGGCAGGCGACTCGCGAGCATCGTCTTGCCGGTACCCGGCGGTCCGACCAGCAAGAGGTTGTGCGCGCCCGCGGCTGCGATCTCGAGTGCGCGCCGTGCTTGCGGCTGGCCGCGCACGTCCGCGAGATCGGCGGCGTTCGCATCGGCCGCCGCGGGTCCCGCGTCCGCGGCGGTCGCGGGCGCGAGGTTCGCACGCCCGCACAGGTGCGCGCAGACCTCGAGCAGCGAGCCGGCCACGCGCACGTCGGCCCCTTCGACCAGCGCGGCTTCCGCTCCGTTGCCGCGCGGCACGATCACGCGGCGGCCGTCACGCGTCGCCTGCAGCACCGCGGGCAGCACGCCGCGCACCGCGCGCAGTTCGCCCGACAATGCGAGCTCGCCGATGAATTCGCAATCGTCGAGCGCAGGGCGCGGCAGCAGCCGGTTCGCGGCGAGCACGCCGAGTGCGATCGGCAAGTCGAAGCGACCGCCGTCCTTGGGCAGGTCGGCCGGCGCGAGGCTCACCGTGACGCGGCCGTGCGGGTAGTCCATGTGCGCATTGAGGATCGCGGCGCGCACGCGGTCGCGTGCCTCCTTCACCGCGGTCTCGGGCAGTCCGACGATCGAGGTCGAGGGGAGGCCGCCGGAGAGATGCACCTCGCAGGTCACGAGCGGTGCGTCGATGCCGTCGGGTGCGCGCGTGTAGACGACCGCGAGGCTCACGCGATGGCGCCGGAAAAGGCCCGCTGCCCCACCATGGGGTGAACTGCGCAGGGCAGCAGGCGTCCCGGGAAACAATACGTGCGCATGCCGCGGCCTCCGTGCCGACGGGTGATGCCGCATCCCGCGGCGCTGCGCGTCGGCGTCAGGTCTTCGGCGATTCCGCTCCGACCGCGCGCTCGAGCGCGATGAGTTGCTGTTCGAGTTCCTCGATCTTCTCTCGCGTGCGCAGCAGCACGCAGCGCTGCACGTCGAATTCCTCGCGCGTGACGAGGTCGAGGTCGCGCAGTCCCGCCTGCAGCACGCTGCGGAACGTCGCCGTGAGGTCCTCGCGCGCCTCGCGCAGCCCGGGTGGAACGAGCGCGGACAGGCGTTGGGCGAGGGATTCGATGGTCTGGGCGTGGATCATGGGTTCACCGCGGAAGCAACGTTCGGGTCAATGCGGCGCGCCGGCCCGCGGAGCGGGCGACGCGCCTTCCGTGGGGCGGCCGGTGGCGAAGGCAAGCGCCTCGCCACCGACCGGAGCCTCCCTGCAGCATCGTTCCGTCGACGCTCTCTCCCGTGCCGACCAGTCTAGGGCTTGCACGCGGATGCGCCAGCCGGCGAATTCGGAAGCGCGTGTAGGAAAAATCCTACGCGACGCGATCCGTTATAGTCGTGCGCAGGGGAACGCAGCGGAGCCGCAGCATGCAGATGGTCATGGCGATCATCAAGCCGTTCAAGCTCGACGACGTGCGCGAGGCGCTCGCCGACGCGGGCGTGCAGGGCATCACGGTGACTGAGGTGCGCGGGTTCGGACGCCAGAAGGGCCATACCGAGCTCTACCGTGGCGCCGAGTACGTGGTCGACTTCCTGCCCAAGATCAAGCTCGAGGTCGCGGTCGCCGACGACCAGCTCGAACGCGTGGTCGAGGCGATCTGCCAGGCCGCCAACACCGGCAAGGTCGGCGACGGCAAGATCTTCGTCTGGCAGCTCGATCGCGTCGTGCGCATCCGCACCGGTGAACTCGACGCCGACGCGCTGTAGACGCCGGCCGGGCACGACCGCCGTTCGGTCACCGGGCTGTCGCACCTTCACCGCAACAGGATCCATGCTCCGAGTGCCGCGAACAGCAGCGCTGCGCCGATGCGCGCCGCGCGCAGCGGCAGGCGGTCCGCGAACCGCGCGCCGAACCAGACCACCGGCACGTTCGCGAGCAGCATGCCGATCGTCGTGCCGACGACGACCTGCCAGAGTGGCGCGTACTGCGCAGCGAGCACGACCGTCGCGACCTGCGTCTTGTCGCCCATCTCGGCGAGGAAGAACGCGAACGTCGTCGCGAGCAGCACGCCGTGGCCCGCGCCCTGGCCGGCCGCTTCGTCATCGACCTTGTCCGGTACCAGCGTCCACGCCGCGACCGCGAAGAAGCTCGCGGCAACCAGCCATTCGAGCACGCGCGGCGACAGCAACCCGGCGATCAGCGCGCCCGCGCTGCCGGCCAGCGCATGGTTGAGCAAGGTCGCGACGAGGATGCCGAGGCAGATCGGCCACGGTCGTCGATAGCGCGCGGCAAGCATCAGCGACAGCAACTGGGTCTTGTCGCCGATCTCGGCGATCGCGACCGCGGCGGTCGCTACGAGCAGGGTCTGCATGGGAACTCCGGGGCCGGGCAATGGACGCAGTGGTACGCACACGCGATCCCGGCCCGGGTGTCGCCTGCACGAACCAAAGGTCTTGCCACTGGAAGCGCTGTGCTTCCGACGCGCGCCATGGCCAGGGTGGCCAAGCATGTTGACGCGCGTTCCGCGCGCGTTCGCGGCGGTCGGCTACTCCCCGATGGAGCGCGCCCAGTCTATCAGCACGCGGGCGCCGCCTGCGCGGGCCGACCGCGGCACGCCAAGCAGGTTGACTCGGTAATGAGAATCATTATCATCTGCTCGACCTCCGATGCGGGACTTCGCCATGTTCGACACGACCACGCCGTACACCCCGACCCGCGATGACCACGCGCCCCCCGCGCCGCGCCTCGAGACCCCGAGCGTCGACAGCCGGCGTCTGCTCGGCGGAGCGCGCGAACTCCTGATCCGGCACGGCACCGAGGCGTACCGCCTGCGCCTGACGCGCAACGACAAGCTGATCCTGACCAAGTAGGCGTCGATGCAGTCCCCGATGCAATTCAATCAGGGTCCCGGCGAGCGTGCCGGACAGGCGCCCGTCGCTCGCCTGCGCCGGAAGAGCCGGGCCGCGCGTCGATGATCGACGACTCAGGCACGGACTTCGTCACCGCGCCGGCCGCGTGCAGCGATGCGAGCGATCCTCGTGCGACGCGCGACGGGCCGGACGGGCGTCTGCAACGCATCGACCCGTTGCAGGTCGTCGACGCGCTGCCGCGGCTCGGGCCGGTGCTCTGGCTCGAACGACGAGCGCACGCGGCGGCACGGATCACGACCCGCGCGGGCCACGGCGTGCTGATGGTCGAGCACCCCGCGCTCGCGCCGCTGATGCGCTGCGCGTCGGTGACCGCGCGCTGCGCGGTCACGCCGAACGGTCCGCGCGAATGGCTGTGCTTCGATGACGACGCCGGTGCGACGCTCGCGAAGATGTTCCTGCTGCCCGACAGCGATTACCTCGCGTGGGACGAGATGACGGCGGACCGCGTCACGCGCGCCTGCGCGCCCGGTCCGCACTGGCAGCCCCATGCGGCGTTCCTGCGGGGTGCGTTCGCCCGGCTCGGCGGCGCGTGGCGCGCGCGCGTGTTCGCGTTCCAGCTGCGGCGCCTGCCATGGCTGCGCACGCTCGCGGCGCGCCCGCCGCTGCGGATGTCGCTGTTCGGTTTCGAACTCGCACGCGCGATCGCGGCCGACGAAGGCGCCGAACTGGTGTCGCCGCTGCACGCGGCCTGACGCAGCGCGCTCAGCGCGTTTCACGCGCCGCGATCGGTGCGCAACGCGCGCGTCGCGCGTTCGTCGCCAGCGGAGCGGCGGCCGACGAGCAGTCCGAGTCCTGCGATCCCGAGAATCACGAGCAAGGCGCCGACCGCGGCCCAGCCGCGCGGCACCGGTTCGCCGAGGAACACGACGCCGAGCACGGTCGAGAAGATCAGCTCGGCCGCCTGCATCGCCTCGACCGCACCGAGCGCGCCGGGATCGTCCTTGACCATCGCGGTGGCCTGGAAGAACAGGATCGTCGCGATCGTGCCGGCCGACAGCGCGACGCCGGCCGCGAGCAGCACCTGCGAAGGCGACGGCGCGCCTGCGACGACACCCGCGTAGACCGCGACCACGAGCCAGAACGGCTGGCTCGCGAGCGTCATGCCGAACACGCGCTGGGTCGCATCGAGTGCTTCGCCGCTGCGTTCGAGGTGCAGCAGGATCGCGCGGTTGCCGAGCGGATACAGGAAGGCCGAGGTGCCGACCGCGAACAGCGCGAGCCAGGCCGAGCGCGGCAGGTCGCCGCCGAAATGCGCGCCCTGCATCAGCGCGACGCCCGCGACGATCAGCACGCCGAGCGCGAGCGCCGCGCGCGGCAGGCGCGCGCGTTCGTCCCTGTAGAGCAGCGGCCCGAGCAGCATGCCCGCGATCACCGTGAGCTGGAACGTGCCGGCCACGAGCCACGCGGGCGCGTGCTCCGCGGCCCAGGTCAGCAGCACGCAGAACAGCGTGAATCCGATCGCGCTCCAGCCGAGCCAGATCCACGGATGCGCGCGCAGCGCCGCCCACACCGGCGCGAAGCCGCCGCGCACGCGCAGCACCAGCGCGAGCATCGGCAACGTCAGCAGGTACCGCAGCGCCGCCGACCAGGCCCAGTGCCCACCCGCGACCGCCATCGCGCGATTGAGCACGTAGGTCGCGGTGAAGAACAGCGCCGAGGCCAGCGCAATCAGGACCGCGAGCAGTGCGATGCGGCGCGGCGACATCGCTCAGCGCCTGCGGCTGCCGCGCAGGCGTTCGAGCGGAAAGCTCGCGACGTCGCCCTGCGGCGTGCGCCGCGGTTGCCCCGGTTCCGGCGCGAACGCATGCGCGTACACCACTTCGTAGGTCGCCGGCAAGACGCCGTCCTCGCGGTACCGCTCGTACGCGGCGGCCGCGCGCACCAGCCGGCCCTTGCCGGTCAGCGTGCGCTGGCGCCGCGAGTCCGCGTTGGTGGCGCCGATCGCGCGCAGTTCGTGCATGAGCCGCGGCAGGTCCGCGTAGGTCAGCACGAAGTCTTCACGCTCGAGCACGGGATCGCGGAAACCGCTCACGAGCAGCGCGTCGCCGATGTCGTGCATGTCGACGAAGCGGCTCACGTGCGGCCGGTCGTCGACCTCGGCGAACGCGGCGCGCAGTTCCTTCAGCGTGTCCGGCCCGAAGGTCGAGAACAGCAGCAGGCCGCCCGGCCGCAGCACGCGTCGGAACTCGGCGATCGCGAGACCCGGGTCCTCGCACCATTGCAGGCACAGGCTCGAATGCACGAGGTCGATGCTCGCGTCCGCGAGCGGCAGTGCCTGCGCGTCGGCGCAGACGAAACCGGAGGCGGGCGCTTCGCCACGCGCGGCCAGCAGCATCGGCAGCGCGAGGTCGAGGCCGATCACCTGCGCCTGCGGATAGCGCCGCCGAAGTGGCGCGCCGCCTGCGGGACCGCAGCCGACGTCGAGGATCCGGCGCGGAGCGAGCGCCGGCGCAAGCTCGAGTCGCTCGCGCAGGCGCTCGCCGACTTCGTGCTGGAGCACCGCGTGCTCGGCGTAGCTCGCTGCCGCGCGCGCGAACGCGCGCCGCACGTGCGACTGGTCGAGGCCTGCGCTCATGCGGCCAGCTCCCGTTCGAATGCGACCAGCGCGTCCGTGACCGCGTCGGCATGTTCGAGGAACGGCGCGTGGCCGCTGTTCAACTCGAGATAGCGTCCCCGCGGGGACTGGCGCGCGGACCATTGCATCGACGCGGGCGGCACCAGCCGGTCGCGTCGCCCCGCAATCCACAGGCTCGGCACCTCGAGGCGCGCGAGCGCGCCGCGCAGGTCGGTGGTGTCGAGCGCGGCGAGTCCGTCGCAGAGCGCATCGACTGCAGGTTCGCCGCGCGCGAACACGCGCGCCTTGAGCTCGCGCAGCTCCGCCTGCGCGTGCGGCGAGCCCATCGTCTCCAGCGCGACGAAGCGCTCGATCGCATGCCGGTAGCGCAGGCGCAACTCGCTCGCGAACTCCGCGAACACGCTCGCGGCGACGCCGTGCGGCCAATCCGGCGCGGCGACGAAGCGCGGACTCGCCGCGAGCAGCGCGACGCCGCGCACGCGCGGCGGAGTCCGCAGCGCGGCCTCGAGCGCGACGAGTCCACCGAGCGACCAGCCGACCCACAGCGCGCGCGGGCACGCCGCGGCGATCCGGCGTGCGCTCTCCGCGACGTCGAAGCGCGGTTCGCCGCGACTGAGTCCATGGCCCGGAAGGTCGACCACGTGCACGCGGAAATGCGCCTGCAGCCTGTCCACCAGCGACGCGAACACGCCGCCGTGCATGGCCCAGCCGTGCACGAGCACGAGGTCGGGGCCGCTGCCGGTGGATTCGATGTGCAGGGTCGGATGCGGATTCACTCGTCGTCGCGCTCCACGCAGGCATCGGATTCACGCGCAGCCGCGAGCGCGGTCTCGTCGCGCGCACCCGATGCGTTCATCGCATGCGCGAGTGCATCGAGCAGGCGTTCGACCTCGCACTCCGCATGCTGCGCCGACAACGCGACGCGCAGGCGCGCATGGCCGCGCGCAACCGTCGGCGGGCGGATCGCAGGCACGTGCAGGCCTGCGTCGCGCAGCCGCTCGGATATCGCAAGCGCCCGCGCGCTGTCGCCCACCACGACCGGCTGGATCGGCGTGCGTGATTCGAACAGCGCGATGCCGCGCGCGGCCGCGCCGGAGCGGAAATGCGCGATCAGCGCGCGCAGGCGATCGCGTCGCCAGCCCTCGAAGCGCGCCGTGTCGATCGCGGCGACGGTCGCGGCCGCGAGCGCCGGCGGCATCGCGGTCGTGTAGACGAAGCTGCGCGCGCCCTGCACGAGCGCTTCGATCAGCGCGGCGCTGCCGGCCACGAATGCACCCGCGACGCCGAGTGCCTTGCCCAGCGTACCCATGAGCACCGGCACCTCGCGTTGCGACAGTTCGGCCTCCGCGACGCTGCCCGCGCCTTCGGCACCGAGCACGCCGAGGCCGTGCGCGTCATCGACCATGAGGCAGGCACGTTCCGCGTTGCAGAGCGCCGCCAGCGCGCGCAGCGGCGCGACGTCGCCATCCATGCTGAAGACGCCGTCGGTCGCGAGCAGAGCGGGCGCGCGTGCTTCGGTCGCGAGCTGACGCGCGGCGCTGTGGACATCCGCATGCACGTAGCGGCGCAGCGTGCAGCCGGCCAGTCGCGCGGCGTCGAGCAGGCTCGCGTGGTTGAGGCGGTCCTGCACGCACAGGTCCCCGCGCGCGAGCAGCGCCGAGACGGCGCCGAGATTGGCCATGTAGCCGGTGGAGAACAGCAGTGCGCGTTCGCGACCGGTCCAGCGCGCGAGCGCGCTTTCGAGTGCCGCATGCGGTTCGCGATGGCCGCCGAGCAGGTGTGCGGCCGATGCACCGACGCCCCATTCGCGCGCGGCGCGCACCATCGCTTCGACCAGGCGCGGATGCCGTGCGAGGCCGAGGTAGTCGTTGCTCGCGAAGTCCAGCAGTCGCCGCCCATCGACGACGACGTGCGCGCCCTCGATCGAGTCGACCGTGCGCACACGGCGCAGCAGTGCGTCGCGCGCGCGCGCAGCCTGCGCGTGCGCGAGGCGCTCGAGCAGGTCTTCGCGCATCAGCGCCGGTCCGATCGGCGGGCTTCGACGCTGCCCCCGCGGGGTCCCGCGGGTCGCGATGCGCGCGCCAGGCCGCGGCGTACTGATGCTCGCGCGCGACGCGACCGACCGGGATCAGAGGCACGCCGCAATGCCGGACTCCACGATGTCGGCGTGAACCGTGGTCGACCCCGCTTCCACCTGCAGCGCGTGGATGCCGAGGCGCTCGAACAGCGCGAGGTCGCGCGCGGTGTCCGGATTGCCCGTGGTCAGGAGCTTCTCGCCGTAGAAGATCGAGTTCGCGCCCGCGAGGAAGCACAGCGCCTGCAGTTCGTCGCTCATTTCCGCGCGGCCCGCGGACAGGCGCACCATCGACGCGGGCATCAGGATGCGCGCGACCGCGATCGTGCGCACGAACTCGAACGGGTCCAGTTCCTTCGCGTCGGCCAGCGGCGTGCCGGCGACGCGCACGAGGCGGTTGATCGGCACCGAATCGGGATGCGCCGGCAGGTTCGCGAGCGCCTGCAGCAGCCCGGCGCGTTCCGCGCGCGATTCGCCCATGCCGACGATGCCGCCGCAGCAGGTCTTGAGTCCGGCCTCGCGCACGTGGCCGAGCGTTTCGAGCCGGTCCTGGAACACGCGCGTGTGGATGATCTCGTCGTAGAACTCGGGTGCGCTGTCGAGGTTGTGGTTGTAGTAGTCGAGCCCCGCGCCCTTGAGCGCCTGCGCCTGCGGTTCGCTCAGCATGCCGAGCGTCGCGCACGTCTCCATGCCGAGCGACTTGACCGCCCCGATCATCGCGGCGACCTTCGGAATGTCGCGGTCCTTGGGCGAACGCCAGGCCGCGCCCATGCAGAAGCGCGTCGCGCCGGCCGCCTTCGCCGCGCGTGCCTTCGCGAGCACCGCGTCGAGCGACATCAGCTTCTCGGCCTCGACGCCGGTGGCGTAGCGGGCCGCCTGGGGACAATACGCGCAGTCCTCCGGGCAGCCGCCGGTCTTGATCGAGAGCAGGGTCGACACCTGCACCGCGTTGGGATCGTGGTGCGCGCGGTGCACGGCCTGCGCGCGCGCCACGAGGTCGGCGAACGGCAGTTCGAGCAGGCCGAGCACCTCGGCGCGGGTCCAGTCGTGGCGAAGGGCAGTCATGCGCGGGTCCGGGTAAAGTGGCGGCGACGCGGCGAGGAACGCGGCGTCGGGAAAGTCTCGGGGCCATGGAGGAGACTGTCAACTTGGATCGACGCGCGACGGTTGACGGGATCGCGACCTGGGTCGCACGGCGCGCATGGCCGCCGCGCTGCCTGCTCTGCGGCGCGCCGGGCACCCCCGGCCGCGACCTCTGCGCGGGCTGCCGCGCGGACCTGACCGTGAATCGGTGCGCCTGTCCGCGCTGCGCGTTGCCGCTCGAGGCACCCGCGCCGGCCTGCGGCGAATGCCTGGCCTCGGAGCCGCCGTTCACGGCGACGTGGGCGCCGTTCCGCTATGCGCACCCGCTCGATCTGCTCGAAGCGCGCTTCAAGTTCCACGCCGATCTCGCCGCGGGGCGCGTGCTCGCGTCACTGATGGTCGATCGACTCGCAGCCGACGCGCCCGCGCGCCCGCAGCTGATCGTGCCCGTACCCCTGCACCGCACGCGGCTCGGCCAGCGTGGTTACAACCAGGCGCTCGAACTCGCGCGCCCGCTCGCGCGCGCGAGCGGGATTGCGCTGCGCCACGACCTGCTGCGGCGCGTGCGCGCGACCCCGGCGCAGACCGGGCTCGATGCGGCCGCGCGACGCAAGAACCTGCGCGCCGCGTTCGAGCTCGCGCCGGATGCGCGGCTGCCCGCACACGTCGCGCTGTTGGACGACGTGATGACGACCGGCGCGACGCTGCGCGAGGCGGCATGGGTGCTGCGCCGTCACGGCGTCGCGCGCGTGGATGCGTGGGTGCTCGCGCGCGCGCCGGCCCGCTGAAGCGCGCGTGCGTGGCGCACTAGCGCAACGCGAGCGCGAGCAGCAGGCCGACCCAGAGCGCGAAGCCGACCCCGTTGTTGTTGCGAAACGCGGCGAAGCACGCCGCGCGCTCGCGCGTGCGGATCAGCCATTGCTGCCAGCCGAACAGGCCCGCGGCGACCGCGACGCCCGCGAACCACGGCCAGCCAAGTTCCGCGCGCGTGCCCGCGAGCGTCATCGCGAGCAGGAACGTGGCCATCAGCACGCCGATGATCGCGCGGTCCGCGTCGCCGAACAGGATCGCGGTCGACTTCGCGCCGACGCGCAGGTCGTCGTCGCGGTCGACCATCGCGTACTCGGTGTCGTAGATCACCGAGAACAGCACGTTGGCGAGGAACAGCAGCCAGCACAGCGGCGGCAGCGCTCCCGTCACCGCGGCGAACGCCATCGGGATCGACCAGCCGAACGCGGCGCCGAGCACGACCTGCGCAAGGTGCGTCACGCGCTTGGCGAACGGATACAGCGCCGCCAGCGCCGCGCCGACGAACGACAGCTTGATCGTCAGCGCGTTGGTGAACAGCACGAGCACGAACGCGAACGCGAGCAGACCGGCGAACAGCAGCAGGGCCTCGCGCCTGGAAACGCGTCCGGCCGCCATCGGGCGCGCGCGCGTGCGCTCGACGTGTGCGTCGAGCCAGGCGTGGTCGGCGTAATCATTGATCACGCAACCCGCACTGCGCATCACGAATACGCCGAGCGTGAAGACCAGGAGCGGTCGGACCGGCGGAAAATCGCCGGCCGCGAACCACAACGCCCACCAGGTCGGCCACAGCAGCAGCAGGGCCCCGACCGGCCGGTCCATGCGCATGAGGACCAGGTACTCGCGGATGCGCGCGCGGTGCGGCGGTGGCAGGCGGGCGAGCAGCGCGTCGATCACGCGCAGCGAGCGCGTCGAGGCGTCGGCCGGATGCGCGGACGACGGCGCGCGCGGCGGCGGTGGCAGCGGGGTGCGCGCGAACGAGGGCACCGCGGGGGTGCTCTCGCGCGATGGAGGATCGACCCGCGATGACGCAGCGCCTGCCGCGGCCGGCGGCGCCTTCGGCGCGACGCGGTGCGGCCGTGGCTCGGCGTGGCCCGCGACCGGCGCTGGCGCGCCGGTCGCGGAACGCGGAGCCGGCGGCGGCCGGCCTACCGGCGGCGTGCGGGACGCGCGTGCTCGCACCGGCGGCGTCGCCTTTTCCGCGGACGGCAGCGACGCGTCGGCACTCTTGCGCGTGCGTCGCGGCGCGGGCTCGCGCGTGCGGGAGACCGCTGCCTGCGGCGAGACATTCGCCGCGGGATCGGCCGGCTTCGCGGCGCGCGGCGCCGCGGCGTGCGTCCCGGACGCGCGCCGCGCGCGCGGCTTGGCTGGCCCCGCATCGGCGGCCTTGCTGCCCGACGCGCGCTTGCGCGGTGGTTTCGGGCCTTCGTTCTCTTCCATGCGGGCAGTCTAGCGGCAAGCGCCCGCGCTGACGTCCGTTATGCTGGCGGTCCGCCCGCGCGCGGCGCCTGCCGGAATCTCGCCGATGCCCCGTTTGCCGTGGACCCGCTACCTGCCCTTCGCGCTCTGCGTGCTCGCCTGCGTGTGCGCGCTTGCAGCCTGGAACAGCGGGATCGGTGCGCGCATCCTCGCGCTGGCCAGTGGCGCGCTGGTCGCGCTCGGGCTCGCGGACCTCGTGCAGGTGCGCTCGACGCTGCGGCGCAACTATCCGGTCAGCGTGCACGTGCGCTTCCTGTTCGAGTTCTTCCGGCCGATGCTGCGGCAGTACGTGGTCGAGTCGGATACCGACCAGGTGCCGTTCTCGCATTCGCAGCGCGGCATCGTGAAGCAGCGCTCGCTCGACGCGCCCGACGTGCGCCCGTTCGGCAGCCTGCAGGACATGTACGCCGAACGCTTCGAGTGGCTCAACCACTCGCTCGCGCCGAACCTGATCGACAGCGCCGACTTCCGCATCATGATTGGCGGCGCGCAGTGCGCGCGACCGTACTCGGCCAGCGTGTTCAACATCTCCGCGATGAGCTTCGGCTCGATCTCGCCGAACGCGGTGCGCGCGCTCAACGAAGGCGCGCGCCGCGGCGGCTTCTACCACGACACCGGCGAAGGTTCGCTGTCGGCCTATCATCGCGAGAACGGCGGCGACATCTGCTGGGAACTCGGCTCGGGCTATTTCGGTGCCTGTTCGCGCGCGGGCGTGTTCAGCGAGGAGCGCTTCGTCGAGCGCGCGACGCTCGAACAGGTCAAGCTCATCGAGATCAAGCTCTCGCAGGGGGCCAAGCCCGGCCACGGCGGCGTACTGCCGGCGGCGAAGGTGAGTCCCGAGATCGCGGCCACGCGCGGCGTGCCGATGGGCGAGGACTGCATCTCGCCCTCGCGCCATTCCGAATTCGACACACCCGAAGGCCTGCTGCGCTTCGTCGCGCGCCTGCGCGAGCTGTCGGGCGGCAAGCCGACCGGCTTCAAGCTCGCGATCGGCCATCCGTGGGAATGGTTCGGCATCGCGAAGGCGATGCAGACGACCGGCATCCTGCCGGATTTCATCGTCGTCGACGGCGGCGAGGGCGGTACCGGCGCGGCGCCGATGGAATTCCTCGACCATGTCGGCGCGCCGCTGCGCGAGGCGCTGATGCTCGTGCACAACACGCTGGTCGGGCTCGACCTGCGCGAGCAGGTGCGCATCGGCGCGAGCGGCAAGATCATCACCGCGGTCGACCTCGCGCGCACGCTCGCGCTCGGCGCCGACTGGTGCAACGCGGCGCGCGGCTTCATGTTCGCGCTCGGCTGCATCCAGTCGCAGAGCTGCCACACCGACCGCTGCCCGACCGGCATCGCGACGCAGGATGCGGGGCGCTGGAAGAAGCTCGACGTGCCCGACAAGGCCGCGCGCGTCGCTGCGTTCCATCGCAACACCCTGCATGCGCTCAAGGAACTGATCCAGGCCACCGGCCTCGGCCATCCGTGCGAACTCGGGCCCGAACACGTGATCCGGCGCGTCTCGGCGAACCAGGTGCGCTCGCTCGCGTCGCTGTATCCGTTCCTCGAACCCGGCGAGCTGCTGCACGGCGTGCCCGCGGGACACGTCGTGTTCGAGCGCTTCTGGGACTGCGCGCGCGCCGACTCGTTCGCGCCACCGGCCGAGCTCGGTGCGCGGCGCGCGAGCAAGTCACGCTAGCCTACGGCAGGCGCAAGGGGGACGTCTGGGTGGAACGACTAATGGATCGACAATCTGGAGGCGATGAAACCTGTCTGGACGACCGCTGCAGTAGCAGCTTATCGAGGAGGTGAAATGAAAAGAACTTCAGTGGCCGCGGCCTGCCTGTTCCTCTCCGCATGCGGAGTCGACCCCCAATTTGTTAAGCAATCGGACGTACCGCCCGGAGCCAAAGTCGGTGTGGTTCCATTCCGCGACTGCCTCATCGACTCTCAAGAGGACTGCGACGGTTCCGGCGGCGTCGCAGGCTCCATCTTCGCGCGCATATTTTCGGAAGAAGGATTCAGCGCGGTCCTACTTTCGAGACCAGTTGGCGCACGAATGGAGCTTTCCGACGCGGTCGCAGTGGATACAGCCAAAGAACAGGGATTGGCGTTCGTCATCAATGGCGAGGTCACCCAGTTCTACCGCGTCGCACCCATGACGTTCCGCCCTGATCGTGCCGGTCTGTCCGTGCGCCTATTACGAGTAGATACCGGAGAAGTCGCTGCAGCGTATAGCGATGTCCGCGCCTCCAAGACAAACTTCAGCTCGCCAGACAGCATGATCGCGGACATGGCGGAGGAAGTACGCGACGAGCTGCAGTAGTCGAACTTCCACTCGATCCGACCGCTGGAGAATTGCGCCAATTAAACGCACCTGGACCATCATCGGGGTTGCCGACGTCGCGAAGAGCTGCGCGTGGTACCAGTCGCTGCTCGGCCTGCCCGCGCGCGCGCCCGCGCACGACCATTTCGCCCAGCTGCTCGATGCGGACGGCACCGTGCTGCTGTGCCTGCATGCGTGGGGCGCGCACGAGCATCCCTCGCTCGCGAGCCCCGACACCGCGCGACCCGGCAACGGCCTGCTGCTGTTCTTCCGCGTCGACGACTACGAGCAGTCGCTCGCGAGCGCGCGCAGCCTCGTCGCAGCGCTCGACGAGGAACCGGCGCGCAATCCGAATACGGGAACGATGGAGTTCGCGTTGCGTGATCCGGATGGCTACCGCGTGATGGTCAGTGCGTGGCTTCCGTAGCGGCCGCGCGGCCGCCGCCGTCCTGATCCACGCGCGCACCTCGCCTGCGGTTTCGACGTCCACCGATCGCGCGCTCGGCGCTCCTGCAGCCCGCCGGGTCGATGCGTCAGTCATCGGGTGCAGGCGATCGCGGGCTTCCCCTCGTGGCCGCGTGCTGCACCGCCGCTGAGCGATCGCCGCGGCTGCGGCTATGATCCGCGCTTTCCCGGGGAGAGCGTCGCATGAGCCTGACCGCGCAACTGACGCGCCACAAGTCGGTCGAACAGCTGCAGTCCGAACTCGGCACGCGCCGCGATTTCCGGCGCGTGCTCGGGGTCTGGCAGCTCACCGCGATCGGGCTCGGCGGCATCATCGGCGTCGGCATCTTCGTGCTCGCGGGCCAGCAGGCCGCCGCCAATGCGGGCCCCGCGGTCGCGCTGTCGTTCATCATCGCAGGCATCGCGAGCGCGGCCGCCGCGCTCTGCTACGCCGAGTTCGCGGGGCTGATCCCGGTCACCGGCAGCGCCTACACCTACAGCTACGCGACGCTCGGCGAACTGGTCGCATGGTTGATCGGCTGGGACCTGCTGCTCGAGTACGCGCTGATCGTCGCGGCCGTCGCGAGCGGCTGGTCCGGTTACGTGCTGAACCTGCTCGACGCATTCGGGCTGCAGCTGCCGGAGGCCTTGCGCGGCGCCCCGCATTCGGGCGATGGCCGCGTGTTCAACCTCGTCGCGGCGCTCGTCGCGATGGCGGTCGCGGTGTTGCTGACGATGCGCACCGAATGGGGCGCGCGCGCGAACACCGTCGTGGTCGCGTTCAAGGTGCTCGCGGTGCTCGTGGTGATCGCGGTCGGCATCGCGCACGTGGATCCGGCCAACTGGACGCCTTTCGTTCCCGAGCGCATCGTCGACGCCGACGGCGTCGGTCACTTCGGCATGCAGGGCGTCGTGACCGCGGCCGCGGTCGTGTTCTTCGCGGTGTTCGGCTACGACACGCTGACCACCGCGGCCGAGGAAGCGAAGAACCCGCAGCGCGACCTGCCGCGCGCGATCCTGCTCTCGCTCGGCATCTCGATGGTGCTCTACATCGCGATGACGCTGGTGCTGACCGGCATGGTGCCCTACACCCAGCTCGGCAACGATGCGCCGGTGTCCGAAGCGTTCCAGGCGCGCGGCATGAAGTGGATCGGCGCGGCGATCTCGGTGACCGCGATCGCGAGCATCCTCAGCGTGATCTTCGCGTTCATGCTCGCCGCCTCGCGCATCTGGTTCGCGCTCGCGCGCGACGGGTTGTTGCCGGGCTGGTTCGCGAAAGTGCATCCGACCTACGGCACGCCGCACCGGACCACGCTCGCGCTCGGCGTGTTCACCGCGCTGGTCGCCGGGTTGTTCCCGCTCGACGAGGTCGCCAAGCTCGTCAACATCGGCGTGCTCTCGGCCTTCGTCGTGATCTGCTCGGCGGTGGTGCTGCTGCGCCGGCGCAAGCCCGACCTGCCGCGCGCGTTCCGCACGCCGTGGGTGCCGCTGATCCCGGTGGTCGGCATCGGGTTCTCGATCTGGCTGCTGACCGAACTCGCGGCGCTGACCTGGCTCGTGTTCCTGGCCTGGGTCGCGGTCGGGCTCGTCGTCTACTTCGCGTACGGGATCCGGCATAGCCGGTTGGCGCGGGAGGGGTGAGGGCGCGCTACGCCGGAATCTCGTGAGCTTGGGCGCGCCGTCAGGTTCGTGAGAGAATCGGTCTTACGCGCTCGTAGCTCAGCTGGATAGAGTACAGCCCTCCGAAGGCTGGGGTCGTGGGTTCGAATCCCGCCGAGCGCGCCATCTTCGACACGTTGCGTCGCGCGCAGCCGTCCATGGCGAAATGCCCGGCCCGCACGTCCGTGTGCGGGCGTTCGCCGGCTCGCGATGCCCGACGGCATCGCTCGAACGTCCGGCTCACCCCTCCGAACGCTGGAGTCGTGGGTTCGAATCCCGCCGCGCACGCCATCTTCGACACGTTGCGTCGCGAGCAGCCGTCCGTGGCGCAACGCCCGGCCCGCACGTCCGTGTGCGGGCGTTCGCCGGCTCGCGATGCCCGGCGGCATCGCTCGAACGCCCGGCTCACCCTTCCGCCTCCGCGGGCCGGCCGCTATAATCCCGGGACTTTTTTGCGTCGTTCACGGGTGGGTCGACCGTGGGCACGCCTTCCCCGAGGTGGATTCGTGACCAATCCCGTTCCCAAGACCGATGCGGTCTTCCTGAAGCATTTCGCGATGCTGATCGGCTTCCTCGTCGTGGTCGCGATCCTGCTCGGGGCGCTGTCCCTGCTCATCTACGGGCGCAACCCGCCCCCGGTGAATCCGGACAAGCAGAAGATCGTCGAGCAGCGCATCGCGCCGGTCGGTGGCGTCTACGCGGGTGACACGGGGCGCGCGGCGATGGCCGCCGCAGCCGAGGCGGCGGCGAAGGCCGCTGCCTCCCAAGTCGCCTACGGCGGCACCACCGACGGCAAGGAAATCTACGGCCAGCTCTGCCACAGCTGCCACGAGGCCGGTGTCGCCGGCTCGCCGAAGTTGAGTGACAAGGCCGCGTGGGCGCCGCGCGTCGCGCAGGGCATGGACACCTTGCTCAAGCACGCGATCGAGGGTTTCACCGGCAGCACCGGCGTGATGCCCGCGAAGGGCGGCAATCCCGCGCTGACCGAGGAGCAGATGCGCGCGACGGTCGTGTGGATGGTCGAACAGGTCAAGTAACGCGCGGCACGCCTGTGCGAATGGACGCCGCCTTCGGGCGGCGTCTGCGTTCCAGCGATCGATTCCGCTGCCCCACGCGGGCGTTCGCCCCATCGTCAGCGCGCGATGCCGCCGTCGATGCGCGCGAGCTCGCCCTGCGCGAACGCGGCGAGCTCGGGAAAGAAGCGCTCGAAATGTCCTTGCAACGCGGCCTCGCGTGACAGCAGTTCCGGCCACGCCTCGGCGAGCGGGTTCGCGCGCGACAGGCGACCGGCCATGCCGTGCAGCACGCGCTCGATCATCGCCGGCTCGCGGTAGGCGGCGGGCAACCCGTTGCGCGCGATGTACCGCGCGAAGCCGCCCATGCGCGGCGGCAGTTCCGACTCGCGTTCGCGCAACAGGCGCTGCACGGTGTCGGAGAAGTCGCGCAGCGGCCAGGGTGCATGCGCGGCGAAGTCGCGCGCGAGCAGGTGGTCGAACCAGATGTCGATGAGGATGCCCGCGTAGCGCCGGAACGGCGGCTCGAACAGCGCGCGCGCGGCGCGCACCTCCGGATGCGCGTCGGTGTACACGTCGACCGAGCGATGCAGCACGAGGCCGCTGCGCACGCCACGTGGCAGCGACGGGTCGATCGCGCCGCGCGGGTGGAAGTCGGCGACGAGGCTGCCGAACATCTCGTCCTCGCGCGGCGCGGCCAGCAACGCATGCGCGAGGACGTTCATCGCGGCGCCGCCGCGAGCGCGCGCTGCACGCGCAGCAGCGCGAGGCTCGCGGGCCCGGCGGCAGCCGGCGCGCCACGCGCGGCGGCGATCGCACCGACGAGCGGATGGGTCGGAGCGAGCGCCCGCCGTGCATCGGTCTCGACCTGGCGCAGCGCGCGCATGCTCTCCTCCAGATTCCCTTCCGCGCGCGCGACGAGCGCCTCGCCGAGCCCGATCTCGACCCGTCGCGGATGTCCAGCGGGCTGGATCGCGTCGAACACCTTCCGCGCGCGACCGAAGTGTCCGCGCGCACGTTCGCTGTCGCCGAGTTCGAGATCGACGAAACCCGCGTCGAGCGCAACATAGCCGAACACGATATGGGTCGGCGGCATGCCCCAGTCGCGCATCGCGGCCTGCAGCCGGTCCAGCCGCGTGCGCGCCGCGGCAAGGTCGCCGCGCGCCTCGAGCAACTGCGTCGCTGCGCGCTCGTAGTAGAGCGTCGCCGGCGCGTCCTCGCCCTTGACCTGCCGATATGCCGCGATGCCGGGCTCGATCTCGGCCGCTGCCGCATCGAACTCGCCGAGCTCGAGCAGCAGGCGACCGAGGCCGATGCGCGTCGCCGCGGTATTCGGATGCAGCTCGCCGTGCGCGCGCCGCTGGCCTTGCAGCGCGTGCAGGTAGAGCGGGCGTGCCTCGATGCCGCGACCGTCGTCGCGCAGCACGTCGGCGAGGTTGCGTTCCAGGTTCAGCACCAGCGGGTCGTCGGCGCCGAGCGTCGCGCGCGCGCGCTCGAGCGCATGCGAGAGTTCGCGTTCCGATTCCGCATAGCGCCCGCGGCTGTGGAGCACGTCGGCGAGCAACTGGCGCGTGACGAGCGCGCCGAATCCGTCCTCGCCGAGCGCGCGCACGCGTTCGTCCAGCGCATGCCGCATCAGGGCTTCGGCCTCCGCATAGCGACCGGTATAGTGCAGCAGCGAGGCGAGGCTCGCCGCGCTCGCGCCGCGGTAGACCGGATCGATCGCGCTGGCCTCGCGCTCGAGCGCGTGCGCCTCGCGCAATACGCTCTCGGCGCGCGCGTAGTCGCCGCGCGCCATGTACACCTCGCCGACGATGCCGAACACCTGCGCCTGCAGGCCCGGCTGCGTGCCGAGCTCGCGCCGTGCGCGTTCGAGCCCGCCGGCGAGCATCTCGCTCGCGCGCGGATCGCGGCCTGCGGTGCCGCCGGGATCGGCCGCCTGGAACCAGCCGACGAGGTAGTCGCGCACGCCGCGGTTGATCGCCGACTGGCGTTCGATCGCGCGCGCCTGCAACGCACTGGTGACCGCGTAGGCGCCGAGCGTCAGCAGCACGATCGTGGTCGCACCCGCGAACAGGCGATTGCGGCGCAGCCACTTGCCCGCGCGGCGCAGGCGGCTGCTGCGACGCGCATGCACCGGCAGGCCCTGGCGCCAGCGCCGCAGGTCCTCGCGCAATGCGTCGACCGACCCGTGCCGTGCCGACGGCAATTTCGCGAGTGAACACAGCACGATCGCGTCGAAGTCGCCGCGCAGGCGCCGCCCGAGCCGTGCAGGGCTGCTCGACCGCGCCTGCGCGCGCGCTTCCGCGTCGCCACCGGCGCGCAGCGTCGACGACGGCGTCGGCGCGTCGTCCTCGAGCAGGCGCCGCTCGCGTTCCGCGGCGCCTTCGCCGCGCGCGGCGAACGGCGCCACGCCACTCGCGAGTTCGTACAGCAGTTGCGCGAGCTGGTAGACATCGCTCGCGGTGGTCGCCGGATCGCCGCGCAGCTGTTCCGGGCTCGCGTACTCGCGCGTGAGCGCGCGCCCGTCCAGCCGCGTCGGCGGTGCCGCATGCGGAAAGCCTTCCGCATCGAGCAGCTTGGCGATGCCGAAATCGAGCAGCTTGACCGCGCCCTCGGCGCTGACGAGCACGTTCGCGGGCTTGAGGTCGCGATGCACGATCAGGTGCCGGTGCGCGCTCGCGACCGCGGCCGCGACTTCGTCCCACAGCGCGAGCCGCGCATCGAGGTCGAGCCGCAGGGCGTCGCAATGCGCGGTGATCGGCCGCCCCGCGACGTACTCGAGCGCGAGCCACGGCACGCCGTCCGCGCGCACGCCGCCATCGAGCAGGCGTGCGATGCGCGGGTCGTCGAGCCGCGCGAGGATCTGCCGCTCCTGCGCGAAGCGCGCGACGAGTTCGGGCGTCGCAAGCCCGGTCCACGGGCTCTTGATCGCCGCGTGCTGCTGGTATCCGCCCTCGGTTCGTTCGGCCAGCAGCACGCGCGCCATGCCGCCGTGCGCGAGCGTGCCGAGCGCGCGCCACGCGCCGAACTGCTGCCCGCGCGCGGGATCCTCGGCCAGCGCGGCCCAGATGCGCGCGTCGAGCGCGGCCGCGAGCGGATCCTGCGCGGGGTCCGCATCGGCCGCGGCGAGCATCGCGCGCAGGCGCGCCGCGAGCGCGGGCCGCTCGAGCTCGAGAACGCGCAGGAACGCGTCGCGCGCAATGTCCGCGAGTTCGAGCGCGTGCCGCAGCAGCGCATCGAGTTCGCCGAACCATTCGCGGTCGCGGTGCCGGATCATGCCGAGAGCAACTCGGCCAGCCAGGCGCGCGCGCGCTTGAGCTCGCGCTGGATCGTGCGCAGGCTGACCTCGTGCAGCAGCGCGAGTTCGTCCGGCTCGAGCCCGATGAACCAGTGCTGCTCGACCAGCCGCAGCAGGCGCGGGTCCGCCTCGGCGAGCGCGTCGAGTGCCTCGCCGAGCAGCAGCAGCGCCTGGCCCTGCGCATCGTCGCGCGCATCGTCGGCGTCGAGTTCGACGCGATGCAGTCCGCCGCCGCGCTTGCCCGCGCTGCGCGCGCGCGCGTGGTCGACCACCACCTGGCGCATCACGCGCGCGCCGAGCGAGAGCAGGTGCGCGCGCGTGAAGCGTCCCTCGCCGTGCGCCGCGAGCCGCGCCCAGGTCTCGTGCACGAGCACGGTGGTCGACAGCGTCGCGCCCGGCACGTGGCGCAGCAACTGGCGGTGCGCAATGCGCTTGAGGTCGGCATACACCGCGGGCAGCAGCACGTCGAGCTCCTCCGCGGGCGCGAAGCCTTCGCGCTCGAGCTGGCGGGCGAACTCGGTCGGTGTCACGGCCATCGCGGCGGACTCCCGGGGTCGCAGCGGCACGACCCGTGCGCGATTATCGTCCGCGCGCGGCACCGGCGCACGGTCCGCGGCAGTGGCCGGCCGCGGCGGCGTGGCGTCGGGTGCGTGCGGCCGCGACGTCAGCGGCATGGTGATCGGGTCGGCATGGCGGGGCCTGCGCGGTGGCATCGTGCAAGCGCTACGGAATCGGGCACGCCCGACGACACCCGCGCGGGTCCCGTATCATTCATGCATGACCGTGCCGCTGCCCGCCTTTCCCGCCACGTCCGGCAGCCTGCTGCTGCCGGGCCCCGCAGGCGCGATCGAACTCGACTGCTCGCTGCCCGACGCCGCGGCCGCGCGCGCGGGCGTCGCGATCGTCTGCCACCCGCATCCGTTGCAGGGCGGCACGATGCACAACAAGGTCGTGACGATCACCGAGCGCGCGCTGCTCGAACTCGGCCTCGCAACCGTGCGCTTCAATTTCCGCGGCGTCGGTCGATCCGAGGGCGTGCACGACAACGGCGAAGGCGAAACCGACGACGTCGCCGCGATCGCGGAGTGGTTGCGCGCGCAGCGTGCCGGCGATGCGTTGTGGCTCTGCGGCTTCTCGTTCGGCGCCTATGTCGCGCTGCGCGCGGCGTCGCGTGTCGAACCCGTGCAACTGGTGCTGGTCGCGCCGCCGGCCGGGCGCTGGGACTTCTCGATGGTGGCGCCGCCGGCGTGCCCGTGGCTCATCGTGCAGGGCGAGGAGGACGAGGTCGTCGACCCCGCGGCGGTGTACGCGTGGGTCGATTCGCTCGATCCCGCGCCGCAACTCGTGCGCCTGCCCGAAACCGGGCATTTCTTCCACCGCCGCCTGATGGACCTGCGCGGCGTGCTGAAGAACGCACTCGGTCCGAACCTGCCGCCGCCGCGCGCGGGATGAGCGTCGGCGCGGACGCGACCACGCAGTCTCCCGGCGATCGCTACCGCGCGGGCGTCGCGGCGGGCCGCTGGCAGGACGATCCTGCGCAGCAGGCGGTATTGCCGGTGCTCGACCGGCTCTGGCGCGAGATCGTGTCCGCTGCGCCGACGACGTTTTGGCAGCGCCTCACCGGCACGCGCCCACCGCCGCCGCGCGGACTCTACCTGTGGGGTTCGGTCGGGCGCGGCAAGACCTTCCTGTGCGACCTGCTGGCCGAGTCGCTGCCGCCCGCGGGCAGGCAGCGCGTGCATTTCCATCGTTTCATGCAGGACGTGCATGCGCGGCTGCGCGAGCTCGCGGGGCGCCCCGATCCGCTGGTCGAGGTCGCCGCGCGCATCGCGGACGAGGTGCGCGTGCTCGTGCTCGACGAGTTCCACGTCGGCGACATCGGCGATGCGATGATCCTCGGCAACCTGTTGCGCGCGTTGTTCGACCGCGGCGTCGTGCTCGTGACCACCTCAAACACCCGGCCGCAGGGCCTCTATCGCGATGGCCTGCAGCGCGAGCGCTTCCTGCCTGCGATCGCCCTGATCGAACGGCATTGCGAAACGGTCGAGCTCGTCTCGGCCACCGACTGGCGCCTGCGCGCGCTCAAGCAGGCGCCGGTCTTCGTGGTACCGCCCGATGCGGCTTCGGAACGACGCCTCGCGGAAATCTTCGGCCGCGTCGCGCGTGGCGCCGCGGGCCAACCCGCCGAACTCATCGTCAACGGTCGCGGCATCCAGGCCCGGCGCGTCGCCGAGGGCGTGGCCTGGTTCGATTTCGACGCACTGTGCGAAGGGCCGCGCGCGGTCGCCGACTACATCGAACTCGCGCGCGAGTACCACACGATCGTGATCTCGCATGTCCCGCAATTCACGCCGCAACAGGAAGACCCCGCGCGCCGCTTCATCGAACTCGTCGACGAGGCCTACGATCGCGGCGTCAAGCTCGTGCTGTCGGCCGCGGCGCCGATTGTCGAGCTGTACGACGGCGAGCGCCTGCGCGCCGAGTTCGCGCGCACCGAGTCGCGACTGATCGAGATGCAGAGCGAGGACTACCTCGCGCGAGCGCATCGTCCCTGACGGCGGATGCAGTGAATGGCCACGCGGAACCGCAACCAATGGCACTGCGGACAGCATGGAGGTTGGTGTACGCTGCGCGCTCGATCCGGCGGGCGCTTGCCCAGCCCAAGGCGGATCGCTATTATTGAACTGCTGAGTTCAGCCTGATCAGCGCTGCCGCGCGCGGAGACGGCGCGGATGCCCGTCGAATCCGGCCGATGCGGGCTGCGCCTGGTTTTCGTACCGATCGCACGTCGCAGAGGCGACACGATAAACCGGAGCTTTCCCCGCGACGGTCGCGGCCACATCCGCGTCCCGTCGAATCGCGTCCCTCCTGATCGTCTGTCGAAGGCGCCGCACGTCGGCCGCCGAAGCGGGTCGGTGGCGGGTGCCGCGCCAACGAATCGAAAAACCCGAGGAGCCATCCGCATGGCTACGCGCGACAACCGCAAGTCCGACCGCAAGCCCAGCACGACCAGGCGCATGATCATCATGCTGCTCTCGATCGGGCTGCTGCTGTTCCTGCTGATCGGCTGGAACGTGATGGGCCAGGTCATGATGAAGAAGGCGATGGCCAACATGCCGGTCCCGCCCCAGACCGTCACCTCGACCACCGTCGGCTTCGACGAGTGGCAACCGATGCAGGCGGCGGTTGCGACGCTGCGCGCGGTGCGCGGCGCCGACCTCGCTTTCGACGCGTCCGGCGTGATCTCCAAAATCGAAGTCGGCTCGGGCGACGAAGTCGATCAGGGCCAGCTGCTGGTCGAGCTGCGTTCCGAGGATGACGTCGCCGCATTGCGACAGGCCGAAGCCGCGGCGGAACTGGCGAAGGTGACGTTCGAGCGCGCGCAGAAGCAGCTCGAGGTCAAGGCGATTCCGCGCGCGACCTTCGACAACGCGCAGGCCGACCTCAAGGCCAGGCGTGCGGCGGTCCAGCAGGCGCAGGCGATGCTCGGCAAGAAGCAGCTGCGCGCGCCGTTCGCGGGGCGCATCGGCATCGTCACGCTGAGCCCCGGTGCCTATCTCAACGCAGGCGCGCCGGTGGTCACGTTGCAGCAGCTCGACCCGATCCACGCGGATTTCTTCGTGCCGCAGCGCGACCTCGGCCAGGTCCGCGTCGGCCAACGCGTCGTGCTGCGCCTCGACGCCTACGCCGATCGCGAGTTCGAAGGCTTGGTCTCCGCGATCGCGCCGAAGGTGGATGGCGACACGCGCAATGCGCGCGTCGAGGCGTCGCTGCCGAATGCCGACGGCGTGCTGATGCCGGGCATGTTCGCGAACGTCTCGATCGAGGTCGGCGAGCAGAAGCGCCAGCTCACGCTGCCGCAGACCGCGATCACGTTCAATCCGTACGGCGAAACCGTGTACGTCGTGAAGCCCGGCGAAGGCACCGGCGCCGACGGCAAGCCCGCCTTGCCGACCGCGCAGCAGGTGTTCGTGACGACCGGCCCGACGCGCGGCGACCAGGTCGCGGTGCTGAGCGGCATCGAAGAGGGCACCGAGGTCGTCACGAGCGGGCAGCTCAAGCTCAAGAACGGCACGCCACTGGTGATCGACAACGCGCGCGTTCCGAAGGCCGACGCCGACCCGAAGCCGCAGGAATCCTGAGCCGGCCCGCCGCTGTCGAACCCGTGCCGGCGCCTGCTCGGCGCCGCTGGAGCGCAATCCGATGAAATTCACCGACCTGTTCATCAAGAAGCCGGTGCTGGCGATCGTCGTCAGCCTGCTGATCCTCGTGCTCGGCCTGCGCTCGGTCACCGACCTGACCGTGCGCCAGTATCCCGAGACCGAGAACGCGATCGTCACCGTCAGCACCGCGTACTACGGCGCGGACGCCGACACCGTCGCGGGCTTCATCACGCAGCCGCTCGAGGCTGCGATCGCGCAGGCGCAGGGCATCGACTACCTGTCCTCGTCCTCGAGCACGGGCGTGTCGATCATCACCGCGACGCTGCAGCTCAACTACGACTCCAACCGCGCGTTGACCGAGATACAGACCCAGATCAGCGCGGTCACCAACCAGTTGCCCGAGCAGGCGCAGCAGCCGGTGATCACGGTGCAGGTCGGCGAAACCACCGCGTCGATGTACATGGGCTTCTACAGCGAGACGCTGCCCGCCAACAACATCACCGACTACGTCGTGCGCGTGGTCAAGCCCAAGCTCGACTCGATCGACGGCGTGCAGACCGCCGAACTGCTCGGCGGACGCCAATTCGCACTGCGCGCATGGATGGATCCCGCGCGCCTCGCCGCGCACGGCGTGACCGCGGCCGACGTCTACGCCGCGCTCGCGGCGAACAATTACCTCGCGGCGGTCGGTGCGACCAAGGGCCAGACGGTGACCGTCGCGCTGACCGCGGCGACCGACCTGCACACGGTGGCGGAATTCCGCAAGCTCGTGGTCAAGCAGAAGGACGGCGCGCTGGTGCGGCTCGAGGACGTCGCCAATGTCGTGCTCGGCGCCGAGGACTACGACTCGGCGGTCGCGTTCGACGGCAACCAGTCGGTGTTCCTCGGCATCAAGACCTCGCCCGACGCCAACGTGCTCGACGTCGCCGAGCGCGTGCGCAATGCGTTTCCCGAGATCCAGGCGCAACTCCCGGCCGGCATCACCGGCCAGATCGCCTACGACGCAACCGACTTCATCAACACCTCGATCGAGGAAGTGGTCAAGACGCTGGTCGAGGCATTGCTGATCGTCACGCTCGTGATCTTCCTGTTCATGGGCAGCTTCCGCGCGGTGATCATCCCGGTCATCGCGATGCCGCTGTCGCTGATCGGCGCGTTCTTCGTGATGCTGATGCTCGGCTACACGATCAACCTGATCACGCTGCTCGCGCTCGTTCTCGCGATCGGCCTCGTCGTCGACGACGCGATCATCGTGGTCGAGAACATCGACCGCCACATCAAGGAAGAAGGACGCAAGCCGTTCGACGCGGCGCTGATCGCAGCGCGCGAGCTGGCCGGACCGATCATCGCGATGACGATCGTGCTGGTCGCGGTCTACGTGCCGATCGGCTTCCAGGGCGGCCTCACGGGTGCGTTGTTCACCGAGTTCGCGTTCACGCTCGCGGGCGCGGTGACGGTGTCGGCGGTGATCGCGCTCGCGCTGTCGCCGATGCTCGGATCGCGCTTCCTGCGCATGGAGCACGGCGGCAATCGCTTCGTGAACTTCATCGACCGCGTGTTCGATCGCCTGCACCACGGTTACCAGCGGCGGCTGCACGGCACCCTCGATACCTGGATCGTGCCGGTCGTGATGGGCCTGATGCTGCTCGGCGGCACCGCCTACCTGTTCAGCGCGTCCCGCACCGAGCTCGCGCCGGAAGAGGACCAGGGCATCGTGCTCGGCATGGGCATGGCCGCGCCGAATGCGTCGCCCGCGCAGGTGCGCGACTACCTCGAGCAGATGCACGAGATCACCAAGAGCATCCCCGAGGTGCGCCAGACGTTCCAGTTCACCGGCTTCTCCGGTCCGAACTCGGTGTTCACCGGCGCGCAGCTCCAGCCGTGGTCCGAGCGCAGCCGCAACGCGAACGCGATCCAGCAGGAACTGCAGCAGAAGTGGCAGGGCATGGCCGGCGTCAACGCGGTCGCGTTCCAGTTCCCGCCGCTGCCGGGCGCGCAGGGCATGCCGGTCGAAGTCGTGATGTCGACCACCGAACCGTTCGAGAACCTCTACGAGGTCGCGCAGGGCGTGCTCGAGCGCGCGCAGTCGAGCGGCATGTTCTGGTTCGTCGACATGAACCTCAAGATCGACAAGCCGCAGAGCACGGTCGAGGTCGACCGCGACATGGTCGCCACGCTCGGCATGACCCAGCAGGACATCGGCAGCTCGCTCGGCGCCGCAATGGGCGGCGGCTACGTCAATTACTTCTCGATCGCGGGCCGGTCCTACAAGGTGATCCCGCAGGTGCTGCAGGCCGACCGCCTCAACCCGGACCAGGTGCTCGACAACTACATCCGCACGCCGTCGGGCGACGTGATCCCGGCGTCCACGGTCGCGACGATCAAGGACACCGTCGTGCCGCAGGCGCTGACGCGTTTCCAGCAGCTCAATTCGGTGACGTTCCAGGGCGTGCCCGCAGTCTCGCAGGGCGAAGCGATCGGCTTCCTGCGCGACACGATCCGCGAGCTCGCGCCGTCGGGCTACGGCGTGGACTACTCGGGCCAGGCGCGCCAGTTCATCAACGAATCGGGCGGATTCGCGATCACGCTGCTGTTCGCGGTGATCATCGTCTACCTCGCGCTCGCGGCCCAGTTCAACAGCCTGCGCGATCCGATCGTGATCCTCGTGTCGGTGCCGATGGCGCTGTTCGGCGCGCTCGTGTTCATCAACCTGCTGCCGGGCTTCGTCGGCATGGGCGCACTCTCGACGCGCTGGGCGACCTCGCTCAACATCTACACGCAGGTCGGTCTCGTCACGCTGATGGGCCTGATCTCCAAGCACGGCATCCTGATCGTCGAGTTCGCCAATGAACTGCAGCGCGCGGGGCGCAGCAAGCGCGAGGCGATCGAGCAGGCTGCCGCGACCCGACTGCGCCCGATCCTCATGACGACGGCGGCGATGGTGCTCGGCGTGGTGCCGCTGGTGATCGCGAGCGGCGCCGGCGCCGCGGGTCGCTACAACATGGGCCTCGTGATCACGACCGGCCTCACGATCGGCACGCTGTTCACGCTGTTCGTGGTGCCCGCGTTCTACATGCTGCTCGCGCAGGACCATCATGCGGAAGCCGCGAAGCATCCGGACGAGGGGCTCGTCGAGGCGGTGGCGTCTTGAGTGCAGGGAATAGGGAATAGGCAATTGGCAAGCGGTCGTCCCGGCTCGGGCCGGGACGCTGCACCTGCTTTCCCGATCGCACTCGTCGCCCAACCCGCGGTGACCGCCCTCCAGCCAGACATGCCATGGCCACTCCATACGACTCGAGTCTCGGCAAGGACACGCGCTATCCGGATCATTACGACCCGGCGCTGCTGTTCCCGATCGCGCGCGCGGCCGGACGGGCGGAGCTCGGCATCGGCGAGGCGTTGCCGTTCGCCGGCGTCGACATCTGGAATGCGTACGAGCTGTCCTGGCTCGACCTGCGCGGCAAGCCGGTGGTCGCGCTCGGCGAATTCCGCGTGCCTGCACATTCGCCGAACCTGATCGAGTCGAAGTCGTTCAAGCTCTACCTCAATGGGTACAACCGCGAGCGCTTCGCGGACGTCGAACAGGTGCGCGCGCGACTCGCACGCGACCTCGCGGTCGCGACCGGCTCCGCCGTCGACGTCGCGCTCGCCCCGCTCTCCGGCGTCGCCGCGATCGCGCGGCTCGAAGGCGAGACGCTCGACACGCTCGCAATCGACATCGACGCGCATGGGCCACCCGATTCCGCGCTGCTTCGCTCGGGGGGCGAGGTCGTCGAGGAGAGCCTCGTGTCGGATCTGCTGAAGTCGAACTGCCCGGTGACGGGACAGCCTGACTGGGCCAGCGTGCAGTTGCGTTACGCAGGTCCGCGCATCGATCGCGCCGGGCTGCTGCGCTACCTCGTGTCGTTCCGCGACCATGCCGGCTTTCATGAGCAGTGCGTCGAACGCATCTTCTGCGACGTGCTGCGCCAGTGCGCGCCGACCCGGCTCGAGGTCTACGCGCGTTACACGCGCCGCGGCGGCCTCGACATCAATCCCTGGCGCGGCACCGCCGGCGCCGACGTGGGCAATCCGCGACTCGCGCGGCAGTAGGCGAGGCAGGCATCGGGACTCATTCGCCGTTAAGCCGGGCTGGGTGTAATGTGCCGTTCCCGCAGACAGAGGAGAGGGGACGATGGCAAACGAGCCGAAGAAGCCGGACTTCTCGAACGTGCAGGGCGGCGCCCGCTCGTCCGCTCCACCCGCCGCGCCGAAGGCCGACTTCGGCAACGTGCGCTCCGGCACCGCATCGACGGCGCCGACGATCACCGACACCGAAGTCCACCAGCAGAAGACCTACACCGTCGTGAAGGGCGACAGCCTGTCGAAGATCGCCAAGCGCGAATACGGCAATGCGAACCGCTGGCGCGCGATCTTCGAGGCCAACCGCGACCAGCTCGACGATCCGGACCTGATCAAGCCCGGCCAGGTGCTGAAGATCCCGGCCGACACCGATTCCAACGATTGACGCAACGGAGGGTATGACGATGACGAAGCTACGCCCGCAATACAGCCTGATCGCCGTGATGGCCGGCGCGCTCGCGCTCTCCGCGTGCGGCAAGAACGAGGAACACACGGCTCCGCCGACCTCGACGCCGCCGACCACCACCAGCACGCCGCCGCCGGTGACGACGCCGGCCCCAGTCCCCGCGCCCGCGCCGGTCTCCGTGGCTTCGGTCGACCTCGGCAACGCGGTCGGCGCCGACCAGCGCGTGACGACGGCGGCGACCTCGTTCACGCCGCAGGACACGATCTACGCAGCGGTCTCGACGACCGGCAGCGCGTCGAACGCAGTGCTCAATGCGAAGTGGACCTACCAGGACGGCCAGACCGTCAACGAGTCGAGCCAGACGATCGCGCCGAGCGGCCCGGCGGTGACGACGTTCCACATCAGCAAGCCCGACGGCTGGCCCGCCGGCAACTACAAGGTGGAGATCTCGCTCGATGGCCGCCCGGTCGCGAGCAAGGACTTCAGCGTGAAGTAACCGATCGCGCACGCGAGCGATGCACCCCCGGAAGCGCGGAGCAATCCGCGCTTCTTTTTTGCCGACGTGGGGGCGAAGCAAAGCCTGAAGCACGTAGCAAACCGAGAGCAGACTTCAAACAGGGGAGCTCGATCTCGTCGCCGTCTCCATGTGCTCGGTACGCTCCGTGTTTCAATCTGTTCGCCGTTCTTCGCGTGCTTCGTGTTTCAGTCTTCTGCGTCTGCCCGGTATTGGACGCGTCACGCCGCGAACTCGTGTTCCTCCGCCGCGAATCCGAGCGTGATCGCGCCGGTACCGACATTGATCATGCCGGTGATGCTCATCGGTGATTCGAACACCTCGATGCCGTGTTCGGCGCAGGTCGCGAGCAGCGACGCGTAGCCCGGCAGTGCGGCGAGTTCGGACAGGTCGCCGCCGTAGCTCACGCACAAGGTCGGCGCGAGCAGGCCTGCGCGCACGCGCCGCGCGGTCGCGTTGAACAGCATCTCCGCACCCTGCTCGAATCCGCGCACCTTCGCGACCGGCCCGGTTTCGCCGCAGTGCCCGCGCAGCAGCGGCTTGATGTCGAGCGCGGTGCCGAGCGCCGCGCTGACCCAGCCGACGCTGCGGTCGCCCTTCTTCTGCGCGCGGGCACGCAGGTAGTAGAGGTCGCGCGGCAGCATGTAGCCCCAGGTGTTGCGCGCGAGGAACTCGAGCCGCTCGCGCATCTGGCCGGGATTCTGGCCCGCTTCGCGCAGGCGCACCGCTTCCACGGCAGTCACGCCCTGCGCGGCGAACAGGTTGCCGGTGTCGATCACGCGCATCAGGAACGGCCCGGTCACGCCCGCGTCGCGGCGGATCGGACGGTAATCCTTGAGGATCGCGAAGCTCGCCTGGCTCGCATGCGCGTGGATCGGGCTGCGCGTCGAAGTGATCGTCAGGCAGAACACGCAGTCGTAATCGATCACGAGCTTGCCGAGGAACAGGTCGCGCACCTGCTCGACCGTGTAGGGCTCGGTCTCGGCGTCATGGCCGCGCGCGCCGAGCTTGTCGTCGAGGAAGCGACGCCAGGTCGAAGGATCGCGGTCGTCGACGAGGGTCTGGTCATCGAGCCGCACCACGATCGGCAGCACCGTGATCGCATGCGCCGCGAGGAAGCGATCGGGAAGATCGCAGGCCGAATCCACCACGATGCCGATGCGCATCGCCACAACCCCGTGCTGCGCCGGCCCTCCAGCGGCCGACAGGACGGGCGGAACGTTACCACGCGCGCCGCGGCCGCGATCTTGCGCTGCAGCGAACGCGTCGGCTTCATGAAATGGCGCGAACGCGCGACAATGGGCGACTGCCGCCTCGCGGCCGCGTGTTCCGTCCACCCGGAGATCCCGATGACTTCAACCGTTCCCGTGCCGCCCGCCGGCGGCTCCCGCATCCGCATCGCCGACGGCGTGCTGACGGTGCCCGACCAGCCGATCGTGCCGTTCATCGAGGGCGACGGTACTGGCCCGGACATCTGGCGCGCCTCGGTGCGCGTGCTCGACGCCGCGGTCGCCAAGGCCTACGGCGGCCAGCGGCGCATCCACTGGATGGAAGTGCTCGCCGGCGAGAAGGCGTTCAACCAGACCGGCAACTGGTTGCCCGACGAAACCGTCGAGGCCTGCCGCGAGTACCTCGTCTCGATCAAGGGTCCGCTGACCACGCCGGTCGGCGGCGGCATCCGTTCGCTCAACGTCGCGCTGCGCCAGATGCTCGACCTCTACACCTGCCTGCGCCCGGTGCGCTGGTTCAAGGGTGTGCCGTCGCCGGTCAAGGATCCGTCGAAGGTCGACATGACGATCTTCCGCGAGAACACCGAGGACATCTACGCCGGCATCGAATTCCAGGAAGGCTCGGAGGAAGCGAGGAAGTTCGCCGCGCTGCTGCAGGAGCATTTCCCGGACCGCTACCGGAAGATCCGCTTCCCCGCGACCTCGGGCTTCGGCATCAAGCCGGTCTCGAAGGAGGGCACCGAGCGGCTCGTGCGCGCGGCGCTGAAATACGCGGTCGAAAACGACCGCTCTTCGGTGACGCTCGTGCACAAGGGCAACATCATGAAGTTCACCGAGGGCGGCTTCCGCGACTGGGGCTATGCGCTCGCGCAGTCCGAGTTCGGTGCGGTCGAACTCGACGGCGGCCCGTGGATGACGTTCAAGAACCCGAAGACCGGCAAGACGATCACGGTCAAGGATGCGATTGCCGACGCGTTCCTGCAGCAGATCCTGCTCCGCCCGGCCGAGTACGACGTGGTCGCGACGCTGAACCTCAATGGTGACTACCTCAGCGACGCGCTCGCCGCGCAGGTCGGCGGCATCGGCATCGCACCCGGCGGCAACATCAACTACGTGACCGGCCACGCGGTGTTCGAGGCGACCCACGGCACCGCGCCGAAGTACGCGGGCCTGGACAAGGTCAACCCGGGTTCGGTGATCCTCTCAGGCGAGATGATGCTGCGCTACATGGGCTGGACCGAAGCCGCCGACGCGATCATCGTCGCGATGGACAAGGCGATCGCGGCCAAGCGGGTCACCTACGACTTCGCGCGCCTGATGGAAGGCGCCACCGAGGTCAAGTGCTCGGAGTTCGGCGACGCGCTGATCGCCGCGATGTGACGCCTGCATGCCTTCCCCCGCGGGGCGGGGGAAGGCGCAGCGCCTGGTTCAGGCCGCGATCGCCGTGGCGCACGTTTCACTCGAAGCCATTGCGGAACAGCCGGTCCTGCGGCACGCCCCAGGGCAATGCATAGCGCGCAAGACCAAGCGTGTAGCCGGGCAGCGTCCACGAACTGTAGGCCGTACCGTCCGGCAATTGACGCCAGTCCCACGGCAACACCTCGGTGCCGTACGGCTCGCCGCCTCCATGCGGGAACTGCACGCGTGGCGCGAGGCTGCGCGGATCCAGCAGATGCATGCGCGGCCCCTCATCGTGCACGACCGAAAACACGAAGCCGTCCTCGCCGTACCCGCGTGACTCCTCGGGCAGGTCGAAGCGCGCGGCCGAGACCTCGCCCTGTTCGTCGAGGCTCCATAGCGCCAGTTCCCACGGCTCGGCTCCACCGGTCGTCAACAACCACTGGCCGGATGCGGGACCCACGAAGAAGATCGCGAAGTGCAACGGCGGCACGCCGCCCAGCGGCATGGGCGCGGCGAGGGTGCCATCGGCATCGATGCGTCGCAGCAACAGCGGGTCGCCGTCGTGGTCGCCCGGCGAAACCAGCATGCTCGTGCCATCCGGCGCGAGTGCCGCCTTCCAGTGCGCGTCGGGGAAATCGTGGCGCCATGCGAGCTGCCCGTCCGGCGCGATGCGCAGCACGCTCAGCGTGAACGGCGTGCACCCGCCGTAGCAGGGCGTCTCGCCCGACGCGATCACTGAAACGCTGCCGTCGGCATGCGCTTGCGCTGCGAGGATCTCGAACGCATCGTCAGCCATCGGATGCTCGTGCAGCCCGAGCACCTCGCCAGCGTCGCCGACCGAGCGCCAGACCAGGCGCTGCGTCGCGGCCACCAGCACGAGCGCACGATCCGGCATCGCGAACACGCGCGTGGACGGCTCGTTCGACGTCGCCGGTTCGATCGGAATCGAGAATGCGGACGTGCCATCGGCATGGATGCGTTCGATCGACGGGCGCCGATCCGCGCTTGCGAGCGGTCGCCCGGGCACGCGCACACCCCAGCCACCGCCGTCGGGTGCGAGCACGCCGGCGGCCCAGGCATCGTCACTCGACGTGCCGCTGCAAGGGTTGCAGGTGCTCGCGCGCCAGCGTTCCGCGCCGCCGTCATCGAGCCTCACGAGTTCGGTCTCGAGGCGCGCGAGCACGCCGAGTGACGGTGCGAAGTCGAACGCGAGCACCGATCGCAACAGCGGCATCGTGCATGCGCGCATCGCCGCGCCAGGCTTCCCGTCCAGATCGAACGACAGCAGTCGAGGTGCAGTGCCGCAGGCGGGAGACAGGCGGACGGGTTCCTGCACGAGCAGGTCGAACTCGCCGTCGCGGGCGGACGGACGACTGACGCTTGCGCCTGCATGAGTCGATACGGTCGAGGTCCAGCGCGTCTGGCCCGCGGGGCCGACGCCGACCGCCAGCACGCCCGATGCCGAGCGGCGGATCACCGCGATGCCGTCCGGCAACGCGACGACGTCGTTCGCGGGGACTTCCCACTGGACCAAGCCCGAGACCGCATCGACGCGACGCACGCGGCTCGCCTGGCCCTCGCTCTCGGCCATCACGTAGACCGATCCCTCGAGGTCGTGGACGACACGCGAATAGCGCACGCCGACATCGCTGTCGATCCAGAGCCTGCGCATGCCGCTCGCGTCGTAGCGCGCGAGGAATCCTGGCTCGAGATAACCCGAGCCTCCGCCGACCATCACGTCGCCGCCGGGCAACGCGTCGATCGCGAGCGCCGTGCTCGCGCTGCAGTTCGCGCAAAGGAACTCGTCCCTCGACAGCAGCTGGCCATCGAGATCGAAGCGCGAGACGGCCGCACTCGTGCTCGTCGCGCCTTCACCGCGACCGGCCACCCAGGCCACGTGCTGCGCATCGACGACGAATGCATGGCCGCCGCGCGCGGTCCAGGCGACGGTGCCATCGGCGCGGATGCGCGCAAGCGTCGACGTGCGCAAAGTCAGCACCGAACCGTCGGGCAGCACGTGCAAGTCCTCGCACGACTCCGAATCGGACACGAGCGCGGGAACCGGCACCGACCAGCGCGGCCTGAACTCCGGCGAAGTGCGCACTAGCCGGCAATGGTGCGAGCGGACCAGCATGTAGAACCCGGCCGCGGAAGGATCGGCCGCCACCGCCACGCGATCGATGCCTTCACCGAGACCGATCTCCTGCGGCCGCAGCCATTGCGCCTGGCGCACGCTGCCGTCGGCAGAGAACCGGCGCATCAGCAGGTTACGGTCGAGCGTCACAACGACGGCGCCACCGTCCTCGGTGCGGAACCACGAGCGGCTGTCTGCGGATGCGAGGTCGTCCCGGGCGATGACTTCGCGCCAGAATGACGTCACCCATTGCGGGCCGATGCGCGGGGGCTCGCCCGCGTGCACAGGCTGCAGGGCGAGCGGCGTGGCCAAGGCAGCGACAAGCGACCGCCACATGCGCAAGCACATCGCAGATGTGCGCGCGAGTCGGTGCGTTGCAGCGAAGCGGGACGCTGTCATCGCACGCGCCGCACGCGATGCAGATGCGCGATCAGCCGCCTTGTCGCGTCATTCGAAGCCATTGCGGAACATCCGATCCTGCGGTGCACCCCAGGGCAGCGCATAGCGCGCAAGCCCGGTACGGTTGTCCGGCGACAGCCATGTTCCGTAAACGCTGCCGTCTTCGAGCATGCGCCAGTGCCAGGGTCCGTAGTCGAAGTCTTCGTCCCCGCTCGATCCGAAGGGCAGGATCGCGCGCTCCTGCAGCGTCAGCGGGTCGAGTAGCTGCATGCGCACCCCCGCAGGCGTCGCTGTCGGTACCAGGTAGCCGCTGCTGCCGAACGCGTGCGGCGCATTCCACGATTCCATTCGCGCCGCGCCCACCTCACCGTCTTCGCCGATGCTCCAGAGTGCCTGCTCCGAATCGTCGTAGGCCAGGGTGTGCAGCAACCAACGCCCATCGATCGGGCCGGACACGGACACGGGACGGCTGTTGGGCGTCACGCCAGCCAGCGGGACCGGGGCCAGCGCCCACCCCTGCCAATCGAAGCGTTGCATCACCAGGTCCGCCCCGGAGTCGGAATCAGGCAGCACCATCATCGCGCCGCCATCCGGCATCGGCATCGCGGGCCAATCCACGTAGTAGAAATCGTGTCCCCACGAAAGCGCACCGTCCGGCGCGATGCGACGGAAGCTCAGGTGGAACGGATTGCAGCCGACGCCGCAGAAGATCTCGCCGAGCGCGACGACGGTGACACTGCCGTCCGCATTCAGTCGCGCACTGCGGATATCGAAGTTGTCGTCTGGCATCGAAATATCGTGCGTGCCGAGAGGGCTGCCGTCGAGGCCGACGGACTGCCAAACCAAGCGTCGCGTGCCAGCGGTCAACGCGATGACCCGATCGTGCTCGATGAACAGGCGCATTGCGGAATGGCCCCATGCACCCCAGACCCCACCCACCGCCGGCACCGTGAAAGCGATGTGCCCGTCAGGTGTAATCCGCTCGAGCGTGGTCGTGATCCCATCCTTCCCGTGCAACGAACGCACGGCCCAGGCGCCGCCATCGGCGGTCAGCGCACTGACTTGCCAGTGATGAGCCGAAGTTTCCAGACAACTCGCGCAGGCCACGACGCGCCAGCGTTCGTCTCCGACCGGATCGAAGGCCACCAGCTCGGATCCGATGCTGGCCAGGGCGCCTACACCCGGCAGTGCATCGATATCCCACAGGTCCTTCGCCACGGGCTGGGTGCACGCCTGCAACTCGCCAGTGATCACGCCGGAGGCATCCAGCCGCAGCAGTCGCGGCGAGTTCCCGCACGCGGGTGTCGACGAGGCTTCGGGCTCGCGCACGAGCAGCTCCACGCCACCGCCCTCTCCAGCGAACGGACGACTGAACGTCGCGGTCGGGTACGGCGACAACAGCGTGGACCAGGTCGTCGCACCGGCCGCATCGATCGCGTTCGCAAAGAGGCCCGTGGCCCGGCGCTCGAGCGTGATGATGCCGTGTGCGGCCGCGCCGAACCCATCCGCCTCCACGTTCCACTGCACCATTCCCGAAACGGGATCGACGCGCCGGATCTCGTGCGATCCATACGGCGTGTGCACGCCGACGTACACGGCGCCGTCATCATCGTGCGTGATGCGCGAGTAACCCACGTCGATCTCGGTGTCGACCCACAGGCGGCGCGCGCCGGAGCTGTCGTAGCGAACCAGCAAGCCGGGCTGGAAACTGCCCGAGCGACCGCCGACCAGCACATCGCCGTTCGGAAGGACATCGATCGCGTCGGCGACGCTGGCGACGCAGGTGCCGCAGAGGAGCGTATCGGAAGAAAGCAGCTCCCCCGCCGCGCTGTAGCGCGTGACGGCTGCCTCGTTGCCGCCGCGGCCCACGACCCACGCGACATCGTTCGCATCGACCGCGAAGGCGTTGGCACGCACATCACTGCTCTCCGGCTGTCCGCGCACCCAAAGCGTCTGCCCGTCGCGGCCGAGCCGCGCGAGCGTCGACGATTGCAGCACGAACATCGACCCGTCCTGCAGCACGTGGAACCCCAGGCAGCCCTGCGGGGAGGTCGAGTTGCCGGGCGCCGCGACCGTCCATCGCATGCGGAACCCGGCGTCCACATGCACGAGCCAGCACCCTGACGATTGTGCGCCGGCGTTGACCAGCAGATGGAAGCCCCCATCGATCGGATCGGTTCCGATCCGGACATGGCCAAGGTCACTCGCGGGGATGCCGGCCTGCTGCGGCGTCAGGCGCGCGAATGCGGCGACGATGCCGTCGGGAGCGAAGCGCCGAAACCAGAGTCCGCCGGGCGTCGTGAACAGCGCGGTCGAACCATCCGGCAGGTGCTGCCATGTCGGCGCTTCGCTCGGCGCGATTCCGTCCTGCGCCGGCACGTCGCGCCAGAACGGCGCGGTCCATTGCGGACCAACGACCGGTGCCTCGGCCTGTCCAGGTCCGGCCAGGACCAGCATTGCCAACGCCGCGAGCAGCGCGCACACGTTCGTTGATCTGGTGGCCATCCGACGCCCCCGCCATTCCCGCGCGGCAAGTCATTGCTGCGCCGACATTATAGTAACGCGGCGTCGATGCGCTGCGCGCGGCGCGCGGCGCGCGGCGCGCATGGGCGCGGGAGCAAATCGCGTCGTATACACGCACAGCTTCCGCGTGCGACGCTGGACATGTGCTCCGCCGATTCTCGCCGGCGGTCACGAGCGCTGACCCGGGCCGCGCGGCTAGACTCGGCGCAATGCCGCCGACTCCGCCCGACGCTGCAAGCGAAGCGATGCCGGCCCGCGCAGCGGCGCGGGTGCTCGATGCGTTCCTCGACTACAACGGCCGCTACTCGGACATCACGCGGCGCGCACGGCGCCACTTCGAGCGCCGCGACTGGCGCGCCGCGCAGGCAGACGCGACGGCGCGCATCGACCTCTACGATGCCTGCATCGCCGAAACGCTCACGCGGCTCGAACTCCTGCTCGACGACCGCGTGCGCTCGCGTTCGCTGTGGGCCGCGATGCGCGACGCCTATGCGCGGCTGGTCGAACCGCACGCGGATCGCGAACTGTTCCGAACGTTCTTCAATACGCTTTCGCGCCGCTTCTTCCGCACGCGCGGCGTCGACGAGGCGATCGAGTTCGTCGATCTGCACGCAGTCGCCGCGGTCGACGACGCGTCCGCCGTGGTCGAGTGCCACAACCTGCGCGATCCGGTCGATGCATGCAGGCGCCTGCTCGAAGCGCAGCCGTTCGCGATCGGTTACCAGGATCCCGCGCACAGCGCCGCGCTGATCGCGCGCGAACTCGCCGAGCGCGCGCTGGAGGAGGGCGCGGCCTGGCAGTCGATGCAGGTGTTGCGCACGGTGTTCTATCGAGAGCAGCGTGCCTACCTCGTCGGCCGCCTCGTCGGTGTCGACGCCTGCACGCCGCTGGTGGTGGCGTTCGTGAGCACGCCGGCGGGCGTGCGCGCCGACGCGGTGCTGACCAACCTGCACCAGGTGTCGCAACTGTTCGGCTACGCGCGCAGCGCGTTCCAGGCCGATCTCGCCGTGGTATCGGCCGCGGTGGCGTTCCTGCACGCACTGCTGCCGCACCGGCCACGTGGCGAGCTCTACACCGTGCTCGGGCGCATCAAGCAGGGCAAGACCGAACGTTGTCGCGAATTGTTCGCGCACCTCGCGCGCGCGCCCGACGACCGCGTCATGCGCGCCGAAGGCGCGCGCGGGATGGTCATGCTCGTGGTCACGCCGCGTTCGCACGCGGTCGTCATCAAGCTGATCCGCGATCGCTTCGCCTGGCCCAAGGAAGGGGGGCGTGCGGAAGTCGAACGGCGCTACCGGCTGGTCGCTCGCCACGATCGCGTCGGCCGCCTCATCGATGCACAGGAGTTCCGCTACCTGCGCCTGCCGCGCGCGGCGTTCGAGCCGGAGGTGCTCGCCGAGATCGAATCGGAGTGCGCGTCGAGCATCGAGGCCGACGCGCACGGCCTCGTTTTCCGCCACTGTTACGTCGAGCGCCGGCTGCGCCCGCTCGACCTGTACCTGCGGGAAGTCGACGCCGCCGCGGGCTTGCGCGCCGTGCTCGACTACGCTCAGGCGATCGAGGACCTCGCGCGCGTCAATATCTTTCCCGGCGACCTGCTGCTCAAGAACTTCGGCGTTTCACGCATCGGCCGCGTCGTGTTCTATGACTACGACGAACTCTGCCTCGTCGAGGAGTGCCGTTTCAGGCATCTGCCGGACGCGCCCGAGGGGGAGGAATCGCGCCCGGTCGAGGACTGGCTCAGCGTGCGACCGAACGATGTGTTCCCGGCGCAGTTCCCGCAGTTCCTCGGACTTGCGCCCAACCTGCGCGAGGCGCTGGTGCAGCGCTACGCGCATCTGTTCGATCCGGACTGGTGGAACGGGCTGCGCGAGCGCTTCCTCGCGGGAGAAACCCTGGACGTGCCGCCGTATCCCGCCGCGGCACGCCTGCCGGAATGACGTCGTGATGCGCGCGTCATTCCGGCCGGCAGCGCGTCAGACCGGTCCGCGCCCGCGCCGCCCCATGATCAGCGAAACGACGAACAACACGAGGAACACGACGAACAGGATCTTCGCGATCCCGGCCGCGGCGCCCGCGATGCCGCCGAAACCGAGCACGGCGGCGACCAGGGCGATCACGAGGAACACGATGGCATAGTGAAGCATGGCGAACCCTCCTTTGGCTGTCCGGCTGGTGGCGCCGGTACGCGACATCCGCGTCGCACAAGGAAAGCGCCTGCGCGGTGAATGCCGCATGAGCTTTTTTGGACTCGCGCGTGAACGGTCACGTTCCGCTCAGCCGGTGCCGTCAGAGCCGTTCCATCGGGTCGTGGAAGATCACGTCGTCGTCGAGTTCGACCGCGCCGACGTCGCAGCGCGCATTGCCGTCGCCGTCGAAATCGACCGGCCGCTCGTTGAAGTCCTGGTCTTCCTCCTCGCAGCCGATCGCGCCGATCACCGGATGCGCCTGGTCGATGACCGGGCTGCGCGTGAGCGGCCACGCCACGCGCGTGAAACCGCCGCGCCGCATCGGCGGCGTGAGCCAGGGTTCGACGCCCGGGTAGTTCGAGCTGCCGCTCGAGAGTTCGCAGGTGTCGTCCGAGTCCATGTTGTAGCGGTCGAGGTTCAGCGTGGCGGTCACCGAGATCACGCAGTCCTCGTCACCGTTGCGCGCGATCACGCTGTTGCGCATCTGGAACGTGCCGCCCGCGCCGGCGATGCGCACGCCGACCGTGCTGTTGCCCGCGATCGTCGCGTTCCTGACCACGAGGGTCGCCGCGTCGCGGCTCAGCACGCCGAACCCGACATTGCGCGCGATCGTGCTGTTGACGAGCGTCAGCACCGGTTCGCCCGAGAACGGTGGCGTGTTCTCGACCGCGATCGCGCCGAGGCCGTCGACGCCGCCGTTGTCGAGCACGCTGCTGTTCTCGATCAGCAGCGTGCCGCGGTTGAGGATCGCGGCGCCGCCGCTGTCGGTAAAGTCGTCGAGCGCCGCATTGTCGAAGAATTCGCACGCACTCACGGTCGTCTGCGCGCCGTCGTTGTAGAGCGCGCCGCCGAAGTTCGCGCGGTTGCCGTGCAGTCGCAACAGCGAGAGCCGCACGACCCCTGCGTCGAACGCGACCGCGATCGCGCCGCCCGTCTGGTCGCCCGCGAGGCTCGCGTCGCCACCCACGAGGTCGAAACCGAGCAGCGTCGCATGGCCTTCGTGCACCTCGAACGCGCGCTCGAGGCCGTTCGCATCGACCACCGGGCGCTCGCCCGAGGCCAGGAACAGCACCTGCACGTCGTCCAGGATGTCGAGGTCGCCATTGGCCGCGGTCGCATCCTGGCCCGCGCGCGTCAGCGTGTAGACCTGCCCGGCGGTGAGCCAGATCTGGTCGAGGCCCGGATTCGCATTGGCTTCCTGGATCGCCGCGCGCAACGTGCAGACGCCGGGCAGGCCGAGTTCGGCATGGCATTCGCCGTTGCCGATCGCATCGTCGGGGACGTCGGCCTCGCTGTTGACCGTGAACACCGCGGCCCGGGCGGGCAACGCGGCGCAGAGCAACAACGCGCAGGCCGCTGCGAGGCGGCGCCGGTTCGCCGCGGCGGCTCGGCTCGGGGTGGAAACGTGCATGGCGGGCTCCGTCGGTGGGGTCACTGCTGCTACGCGCGAACGAGCGGGAAACGACACGCGCGCCGGCCAGCGCGGCGCGGTCGCTGTGCTAGGCTTCGCAGCCCGTCTGAACCTGAACCGGGGATCGCCCCGCGGAGACCATCCATGAAGAAGTTGCCGATCTCGCTCGGTCTTGCCGTCCTGCTCGCCGGTTGCGGCGCCGGCGGCGAAGGTGCCGGCCCGGCCGCCCCGGTCGCAGTCGAAACGCCGGCCCCGGCCGACCAGCCCGCGCAGGCGGTCCCGCCGCAGAGCGCGGCCGACGTCACCGGCGAGCGCCTCGCCGCCGTGCTCGCCGGCAGCTGGCGCTCGGAAGAGAACCGCGCGCGCGACGCGTGGCGCCATCCACGCGAGACGCTCGAGTTCTTCGGCGTGAAGGCCGGCGACACGCTGATCGAGATCTCGCCCGGCGGCGGCTGGTACACCGAGGTGCTTGCGCCGCTGCTCAAGGGCTCGGGCCGCTACATCGCGGCGATCGCAGCCGATGCGAGCTCGGACTACGCGCGCAAGAACAATGAGAAGTACCGCGCCAAGCTGCAGGCGAACGCGGCCGACTTCGGTGACGTCACGCTGGTCGAGTTCGATCCGAAGGCGCCTTCGTTCGGCGCGCCCGAATCCGCCGACGTCGTCGTGACCTTCCGCAATGCGCACAACTGGGCGCGCGCGGGCACCGCGCCGGCGATGTTCAAGGCGTTCCACGACGTGCTCAAGCCCGGCGGCGTGCTCGGCGTGACCGACCATCGCGCGGCCGCGGGCGCGCCGGCCGACCAGGTCGACGAATCGGGCTACATCCCGACCGAGTACGTGATCAAGCTCGCGACTGACGCCGGCTTCCGCCTCGCCGGCCAGAGCGAGGTCAACGCGAACCCGAAGGACACCAAGGACTACGAGAAGGGCGTCTGGGCGTTGCCGCCGACGCTGACGCTCGGTGAGCAGGACCGCGCGAAGTACGTCGCGATCGGCGAGTCCGACCGCATGACGCTGAAGTTCGTGAAGCCGAAGGCCGATGCGATCTTCCAGCAGGGCGACAGCCAGCCGGCCGACCCGGCCGCCGCGACCGAGCCCGCCGGCGACTGAGCAACGCACCGGCGCGGCGGGTGTTCCGCCGCGCCGTTGTCCCGATGCTGGTCCTGTTCAACAAGCCGTTCGGCGTGCTGAGCCAGTTCAGCGACCGCAGCAATCCGCCGCGCCGCACGCTCGCGGCCTACATCATGCACGCGGACGTCTATCCGGCCGGACGGCTGGATCACGACAGCGAAGGCCTGCTGCTGCTGACCGACGACGGCGCGCTCGCGCACCGCCTCACCGATCCGCGCCACAAGCAGCCCAAGACCTATCTCGTGCAGGTGGAAGGCACGCCATCGGGTGATGCGCTCGATTCGCTGCGCGCGGGCATCATGCTCAGGGACGGCCCGACGCTGCCGGCCGAAGTGGACCTGCTCGCGCGCGCGCCCGAGTGGCTATGGCCGCGCGATCCGCCGGTTCGATTCCGCAAGAGCGTGCCCGATGCATGGCTGCGCCTGACGATTCGCGAAGGCCGCAACCGCCAGGTCCGGCGCATGACCGCCGCGGTCGGCCTGCCGACGCTGCGGCTCGTGCGCGAGCGCGTCGGCGCCTGGACGCTCGACGACCTCGCGCCCGGTGCGTGGCGCGTAGCGCCGTAGGAATCGGGCAGGAACCCTCGCAGCGTGCCTCCGGCGCGCGCCGCGCCGAAGCGTCCCGCCGGGCGATCCGCGCGACAATCACGCGCGCTCGCCCCGACCAGGAGACTTCCTGCGCCTGCGCACGAATCCCGACTCCCCATTCCCCATTCCCTAATCCCCAGTCCCGGCTCCCATGACGTTCCACGACCACTTCTCCGCCCACGCAGGCCTCTACCGCGAAGCACGTCCGCACTATCCCGATGCGCTGTTCGACTGGCTCGCGGCGCAGGCACCGACGCGCGGGCTCGCGTGGGACGCGGGTTGCGGCAACGGCCAGGCCAGCGTCGCGCTCGCGGCACGCTTCGCGCACGTGCATGCGACGGATCCGAGCGCGACGCAGGTCGCGGCCGCGGAGCCGAGCGCGAACATCGACTATCGCGTCGAGCCCGCCGAAGCCTGCTCGCTCGCCGATGCGAGCGCCGACCTCGTCACGGTCGCGCAGGCGCTCCACTGGTTCGACCAGACGCGCTTCCACGCGGAAGTGCGGCGGGTACTCAAGCCGCACGGCGTGTTCGCAGCGTGGACGTATGCCGACTGCAGCGTCGACCCCGCGGTCGATGCGGCGAAGAACCGGCTCTATGTCGACCTTACCGGCCCGTACTGGCCGCCCGAACGCGTGCACGTCGAGGGCGGCTATCGCGACCTGCCGTTCCCGTACACGCCGATCGCCGCGCCGCCGTTCGAGATGGGCGCGCACTGGGACCTCATGCAGTTCCTCGCCTACCTGCGCTCATGGTCGGCGACGCAGCGCTACCTGCGCGAACAGGGCGAGGACCCGGTTGCGCTGGTCGAGCCGGAGCTGCGCTGGGCCTGGCGCGATCCCGCGCGCCGGCGCGCGGTGCGCTGGCGTTTCCACCTGCGCTGCGGGCGCCTGGACTGAGCGAGGAGCTGCGCGGCTGCAGCATGCTCCGCCGCAAGTGGCTCCATGCATGGCGCAACAACCGGATATTCCACGAGGCCATTGCATTCGTAGACTGCTCGCCTTGCCGGCTCAGACCGCCGCCGCTTCCGAGGCCGCACCGATGAACCAGACGCTCGCCTTGCCGGTCGCGCCGCCGCGCGTCGACTGGCGCACGCCGCTCGAACTGCTCGCGCTCGGTGCGATCTGGGGCGGCTCGTTCCTGTTCATGCGCGTGGCGGCACCCCACTTCGGACCGCTGGCGCTGGTCGAGGTGCGCATCGTGCTCGGCGCGCTGTTCCTGCTGCCGTTCCTCTGGCGCATCCGCGCGCGCATCGATGCCCGGCTCTGGCTGCGATTCTCGATCGTCGGCGCGCTGAACTCGGCGATCCCGTTCACGCTGTTCGCCTGGGGCGCCGAACGCGCGCCGGCCGGCGTCGGCGCGATCGCGAACAGCCTGACCGTGCTGTTCACTGCGCTGGTGGGACTGCTCGTGTACGGCGACCGCATCGGCGCGCGTCGCGTCGCCGCGATCGCGGGCGGATTCGTCGGCGTGGTCGTGCTCGCGAGCGGCAAGACCGCGGGCGACAACGTCGCGGCGGCTGCGATCGCGGGTGCGATCGCATCGCTGACCTACGGCTTCGCCGCGCAGTTCACGCGCCGCTGGTTCGCCGAAGTGCCGCCGCTCGCGGCGGTCGCGGGCACGCTCGGCTGCAGCGCGCTGATGGTCGCGCCGTTCGCCGTGCTGGCGTGGCCGAGCGCGCCGCCGCCGCCGCTGTCCTGGCTCTGCGCGGCGCTGCTCGGCGTGCTCTGCACGGGCATCGCCTACGCGGTGTTCTTCCGGCTGATCCAGCGCGTCGGCGCCGCGCGCGCGAGCACCTGCACCTACCTCGTGCCGCTGTTCGGCGTGTTCTGGGGCTGGCTGCTGCTCGGCGAAACCCCGACCTCGACGATGCTCGCGGCCGGCGCGCTGATCCTCGGGTGCGTGGTGATGAGCAGCAGGGAATAGGACGAGCGGTGATTCGTCATTGGTGATTCGCAATCCGTGATTCGTGCGATGGCGTCCGGCCCGCCCGTCGCATTCGTGGCGGTCGCGCATCACCCATCATCAACCACCAATCACCAATCACGCCCCATCACCTGTTGGTGAGCTGGATCTCGATGCGTCGGTTGCGCGCCCAGGCGTCGGGCGTATCGGCGCGATCGAGCGGCTGGAATTCGCCGAATCCGTTGGCCGACAGGCGATGCGCGGGGATGCCCTGCACGACGAGGAACTTGACCAGCGCGAGCGCGCGCGCGGTCGACAGTTCCCAGTTCGACGGGAACTGCGGCGTGTGGATCGGGCGCCGGTCCGTATGGCCGTCGATGCGCAGCACCCAGTCGATGCCGGAGGGAATCTCTGCGGCGACTTCGCGCACGCTCGTCGCGAGCGCCGCGAGCCGCGCCTGCGCATCGGCGCCGAGGTCGGCCGAGCCCGAGTCGAACAGGATGTCGGTCGGCAACACGAAGCGGTCGCCGACGATCCTGAGGTCGGTGCGGTCGCCGAGCGCGGCGCGCAGCTTGCCGAAGAATTCCGAGCGGTAGCGTTCGAGTTCGCCGACGCGATTCGCGAGCGCGAGATTGAGTTCCTTGCCGAGATCGGCGATGCGCGCGTCCTTCGATGCGATGTCCTCGTTGGCGATGTCGAGCGCGCCCTGGATCTTCGCGAGCTGCTGGTTCAGCGCCGCGAGCTGGCGGTTCAGGAGTTCCACCTGCGCCGCGGCGCTCGCGGTGAGGTCGGTTTGCTTGACGAGGTCATGCTTCGAGCCGTCCAGTTCGGCACCCAGGCGCGCGACCTCGGCCTCGAGCTGGCGCTTGAGCTCGGACAGCGCGGCAACGTCGGCGCCGAGTCTCGACGCCTCGGCGCTCGCGGCATCGAGCTGCACCTTCAACGCGTCGCGCTCGCTGCCCGCCGTGCCGAGCGAGGCCGCGAGCTCGGCCACGCGTGCATCGAGCGCCTGCTTCTGGTCTTCGCTGAGCGACAGCGTGCGCGCGAGTTCGGCGACGCGCGCGTTGAGCGCGTCGAGTGCACGGTTCTTGCCCGACAGCGTGTCCGACAGCACGAACTGGCCGATCGCGAACAGCATCAGCACGAACACCATGACCATGATCAACGAGGTCAGCGCATCGACGAAGCCGGGCCAGATGTCGAATGCGCGGCGCCGCCGCGACGATGCGCTCATCGGCGCGGCTCGCGCTCGGCCGTGATCGGCGCGGGCGCACGCGCGCGCTGGCCATCGAGCGCGGCCGCGATCGTGCGCGACAGCAGGCGCAGCTCGCTGCGCAGTTCGTCGGGAAACGCCGAAGCCGGCGCCTGCGCGGCGAGCTGGCGCAGCACCGCCTTGAGTTCATCCTGCACCTCGGCCGCGGCCTGGCGTTCGCGCGCATCGCGCCCGAGCAGGTCGGCGAGCCGGCCGAGCTGCGCGCCGAGTTCACCCAGCTGCTGGTTGGTGCCGTGGCGTTCGCGCTCGGATTCGACCACCGCGCGCTGCATGCGGTCGAGGCCGTCGGCGGTCTGCTCGAGCAGCGCCTGCACGTAGGCAGGCACCGACGCATCCGCCTCCAGCGCGGTGCCCGACGAGAGCCGCGTCATGCCCGACAGCCATTCCTCGAGCTCGTTGTGGAAGCGGTTCTGCGCGTGCCCCGCCTGCAGGTCGAGGAAGCCGATCACGAGTGAACTCGCGAGGCCGAACAGCGAGGTCGAGAAGCTCGTCGACATGCCGCCGAGCGGCTCCCTGAGGTTCTGCTTGAGCGCGCCGAACATCGCCACCGCGTCGTTGCCGACGTCGAGCGTGCCGATGATCTCGGACACCGACCGGATCGTGACGAGCAGGCCCCAGAACGTGCCGAGCAGGCCGAGGAAGATCGCGAGGCCGATCAGGTAGCGCGAGAGGTCGCGTGACTCCTCGAGGCGCAACGACACGCCATCGAGGATCGTGCGCATTGATGGCGCCGACAGCGCCGCGCGACCGCGCTCGCGGCCGTCGAGCATGCGCGCCATCGGTGCGAGCAGGCGGGGCTTGCCGTGCACGCGCTGGTCCGGCGGCGAGCGCTTGAACGACTCGATCCATGCGACCTCGCGCGACAGCACGAACACCTGGCGCAGGTTCACGAGCACGCCCGCGACGAGCACCGCGAGGATCACGCCGTTGAAGAACGGGTTGGCGAGGAAGATGCCCGCGAGCCGCGGCGCGAGCAGCGCGCCGAGCACGCCGACCGCGGCGAGGAACGCGAGCATCCAGGGCAACACGCGTCGGGGATCGCTCATCGGCTTCTTCCGTTTCCAGGTATCGGATGCGTCCGGACTGCGACCGGTTGCATGCGCAAATGGTTCCGCCGAACCGGTGCAGGGGCGGAGAGTGAAACACCAGGCACGCCGAATACACGAAACAGCGGCGAAGAAGCGCGCGGGCGCGCCTTCGGCGAGCCCTGCGCGACTTCAGCGTGAAGGTCGCGGCTTGGCGCGATGGGTCGGGGTCGCGGACCACGGATCATCGGGCCACGGATGCTTCGGATAGCGGCCCTTGAGTTCCTTGCGCACCTCGGGATACGTGCGCTGCCAGAAGCTGCGCAGGTCCTGCGTCACCTGCATCGGCTTGCCGCCCGGCGAGAGCAGGTGCAGCGTCAGCGGCACGCGCCCGTTCGCGATCCGCGGCGTGTCGGCGAGGCCGAACAGCTCCTGCAGCTTGACCGCGAGCACCGGCGGCGCGTCCGCCGCGTACTCGATGCGACGTTCCGTGCCGCTCGGCACCCGGATCGCCGTGGGCGCCTGCTCGTCGAGTGCGCGGCGCATGCGATGCTCGAGGCGCGCCGACAACGCCTCCGACAGTTCCGCGGCCTGCAGCGCGTCGAGGCGCCGCTTGCCCGAAAGATGCGGCGCAAGCCAGTCCTCGAGCGACGCGAGCAGCGCCTCGTCGGAGAAATCCGGCAGGCCGAGTTCGGGGCACCAGCCGCGCAGCGCCTGCACGCGCAGGCGCAGGCTGCGCGCGTGGTCGCTCCACGGGAGCACGTCGAGGCCGAGTTCGCGCACGGCCGCGAGCAATGCGGGCACGCTGTCTTCGGGTCGCGCGGGCACGCTGCGACGCTCGAGCACGATCGCATCGAAGCGGCGTTCGTCGAACGCCTCGACCGCGCGGCTGTCGCGGTTCCAGCGCACGCTGCGCCGGTTCGCAAAACGATGCGGAAACGCCTGCGCGACACGCGCGGGATCCACCGGCGCGGCCGCGTACACGAGGCTGTCGCGCAGCTCCTGGCGAAGATCGACGATCACGAGCCAGGGTTCGCCGTACAGCGCGCTGTCGTCGGCGAGCCGCGCGCCGCGCCCGTTCGCGAGCTGGTAGCGGCGCGGATTGCCCGGATCCTGGCGCGCGATGCGATCGGGGAACGCATGCATCAGCACGTCGCCGACCGCGGTCAGTCGCGTCGCGGGCGTGGCGGTGGCCGCGCTGCGCGCGACTCCGGCCCGGCGTACCCACGCATCCGCGGCCTGCGCGATCGCGGCGAGCGCACGCGGATCCGCGCCGGACTCGCGCACGCCTGCGCGACCCTGGCGCCAGGCAGCGAGCGCCGTGGCGCGCACGCGGAAGTCGTCGTTGCGCGCAGCGCCGCCGCGCAGCGGCGAGCGCGCTTCGACGAGCGCGGCGAGGTCGCAGGCGAGTGCGCGTTCATCCGCGCGTGCGCCGAGCACGGCGGCCGCGAGTCGCGGCTGCGCACCGAACGCGAGCATGCGCCGGCCCTCGTGCGTGATGCGGTTCGCAGGGTCGAGCGCGCCGAGCCGCTGCAGCAGCTCGCGTGCCTGCGCGAGTGCGCCGGGTGGCGGCGCATCGAGCCAGCGCAGCGCGTCCGATCCCCAGGCCGCGAGTTCGAGCGCGAGCTGGGAGAGCTCGACCTGGCCGATTTCCGCTCGACGCTCGGCTTCGAGTCGACGGCTCTCCGGCCAGAGCCGCAGCGCGAGCCCGGGCCCGAGCCGGCCCGCGCGCCCTGCGCGCTGGTCGGCCGATGCCTGCGAGATCATCGTCGTGTCGAGCCGCGTGAACCCCGAGTTCGGATCGAAACGCGGTTCGCGCGCGAGGCCGAGGTCGACGACCGCGCGCACGCCGGGCAGGGTCAGGCTCGATTCGGCCACGTTCGTCGCAAGCACGATGCGGCGCGTACCTGCGGGCGCAGCCGCGAGCGCGGCCTGCTGGTCGGCGAGCGTGAGTTCGCCGTGCAGCGGGACGAGGGCTGAGGGCTGAGGGCCGAGGGCTGTCGCGAGCGCGTCGCGAGCGCTGTCGATCTCGCGCTTGCCCGGCAGGAACACGAGGACGTCACCGTCGCTGTCGGAGAATGCGTGCTCGACCGCGCGGCGCAGCTGCGCGGTCCAGCCGCGCTCGGGCCAAGCCTCGCCTGCGCGCGCAGGCGGATGCTCGATGCGCACCGGGAAACCGCGCCCCTCGCTCGCGATGCGCGGTGCATCGAACCAGCGCGCGACGCGCTCGCCGTCGAGCGTTGCCGACATCAGCACGAGGCGCAGGTCGGGCCGCAGCGTCGCCTGCACGTCGAGTGCGAGCGCGGCGCCGAGGTCGCCGTGCAGGTGGCGTTCGTGGAATTCGTCGAACAGGATCGCGCCGACGCCCGCGAGTTCGGGATCGTCCTGGATCATGCGCGTGAGGATGCCTTCGGTCACGACCTCGATGCGGGTCGCCGCCGACACCTTCGATTCGTGCCGGATGCGGTAGCCGACTGTCGCGCCGACCGTCTCGCCGCGTTCCGCCGCGATGAACCCGGCTGCCGCGCGCGCCGCGATGCGCCGCGGTTCGAGCATCAGCAGCTTGCGCCCTGCGAGCCACGGCGCGTCGAGCAGCGCGGGCGGCACGCGCGTGGTCTTGCCCGCTCCGGGCGCCGCCTCGAGCACGAGGCGCGGATGCGCGGCGAGGCTCGCGAGCACCTCGGGCAGGATCGCATCGATCGGCAATACGGGGCGGGGCGGCGCGGGCATCCGCGCATTGTAGGAGCCGCGCCGGCTCCATCGCTCGCAACCGGCGCGGCGACTCGCCGTGTAGGCTGGACGCGCGCAGCGCGGCCGGCGCCTTTTCGGATCAAGAGCGCCGGCCGACCTGCGGTCGTCCAGCCTACGCGAGCGGGCTTCGTCGTTGGCGGGGTTTCAGGCGGCGGCCGCCGCGCTCCCTGAAAAAGGCGCGGTCGCCGCCGACCGCGCCTTCATGCACATCGTGCGAGGGCTACTCGCAGGTCATGCCGTTCGCCGTGAACAGGCGGTCATAGGTGGTGAGTCCGCTGAACGTCGGGATCGGCTCGGCGAGGCCGTCATTGGGCACATAGGTCACCTCGAGATGGTTGCAGTCCGCAACCTCGATCGTCGCCGTGCCCCACGGTTGCAGCTGCAGTCCGTTCGCGAGATAACCGAGCTCGATCTCGACGCTCCGCGCGTTCGCCGCGAATGCGGCATTGCCGACCAGCCACAGCGGGTCACCGTTGGTGTCCTCGACCAGCAGGTCGAAAACAACTTGGCGCTGCAGCGCGTTGTTCGGGCCGATCGCTTCGGTCACCTGCAGCAGCAGGCCCTCGTTCAATTCGGAGTTGACCCACTGCGCGGCGGCGTAGCCGTCAATCTCGCGGGGTTCGAACGCGCTCGGATAGTCCTGCGCGGTGGGCGCGTAGGCCGGCACGTCGATGTCGACCAGGGCGCTCACTCCCAGCACCGGATTGATACGCAGCTTGAAGGCATCGCTGAAGGTGAAGTAGCGCACGTTCGGCAAGGCATAGTTCTCGAGCACGAAGGTCGTGCTCTTGATGAGCGGAACATTGAACGGCGATTCCGACACCACCGTGTTCGGCTCGAGCGGGGTGCGCACGAGGCTCTTGTAGTCGTTCATGTCGCTGCCGTTCTGCGATGCTTGCACATAGGGCATGGTCGGAAAGGCGACGTCCACGCCTTCGTTCGCGGCATCGCGGTCGATGCGCATGAGCGTGATGGCATTTGCGGCGCCGTCCGGGTTGTAGCGCGTGGCGGCCCCACTGCTGCTGCAGGGCAGTCGCCAGACGCTGATGGTCACGTCCTCGCGCAGGTTGATGCTGCCGGCGTAGTTCGTCTTCCACAGTTGCATCCGCTTGGTGACCGTCGGGCCGCTGGGCTTGTCCGGCAGCGGCGCGGCCGCGCAACTGGGCGGATATGCGCGCAACGGATTGGCCTTGGGCGTGCCGGGGCCCGTAGTGGTTCCGGCCACCTTGGCGGCAAGCGCATGCATGCGCGCCGACTCGAACTCCGCGATGGCGCTACCACGCGCAGCCGGATCGTCCGGCACCAGCGCGGTCGGGACGGCGGCATGGGCGGCGATGCCCCCGCCGACGAGGATCAGTGAAAGCGACAGCCTGGAAAGAAACGTCATCGTGTACCCCGAGAGTGGCGCGCGAGCGTGGGTGCGCAGGAAGTGGATCGGAAAGGGGGCCGCACCGGTGCAGGATCCCGGCGGGGGTGGCATGATCGCGCGTTTGCGCAACCGGATGAAGTGCCGAACGCCATGCAGCAGGCCCTCGACCTCGTCGACATCGGCGCGAACCTGACCCACGAGTCGTTCCGCGCCGATTTCGATGCCGTGCTCGGACGCGCGGGCGCGCAGGGCGTCACGCAGATGCTCGTGACCGGCGCGAGCGCGGGCGGCAGCCGTGCGGCGCGCGAGCTGGCCCGCGCCCATCCGGGCCTGCTTTACGCGACCGCCGGGGTGCATCCGCACCACGCAATCGAATACGACGACGGTACGGACGCGCTGCTGCGCGAAATCGTCGCAGACCCGCTGGTGTGCGCAGTCGGTGAAACGGGACTGGACTACCACCGCAACTACTCCCCGCACGCGGCCCAGGTCGACGCGTTCGAGCGGCAGCTCGCGATCGCCGCCGATTCCGGCAAGCCGCTGTTCCTGCACCAGCGCGATGCGCACGCGGATTTCCTCGCGTGCATGGACCGCGTCGCGGGTCGCATCGGTCGCGCGGTCGTGCACTGCTTCACCGGCGAGCGTGCGGAGCTCGTCGACTACCTCGACCGTGGCTGGTCCATCGGCATCACGGGCTGGATCTGCGACGAACGGCGCGGCACGCACCTGCGCGACCTCGTGCGCCTGATCCCGGCCGAGCGGCTCATGATCGAGACCGATTCGCCGTACCTGCTGCCGCGCGACCTGCGCCCGAAACCCTCGCACCGCCGCAACGAGCCGATGTATCTCGCGCATGTCTGCGCGGCGGTCGCGGCGGCGCGCGGCGAGGACGTCGCGGCCACGGCCGCGCTGACCAGCGCGAACGCGCGCGCGTTCTTCGGCCTCTAGGCGACATGCTCCTGCGGGCGGGTCGCCAGGCACGACACATTGCGCGCAGAGCTCGGGGCTGAAGCCCCTCCCACAAGGCATGGAGTCCCCGCGCGAGCGGGGCAAGAAAAATGGCGCGACCGTTGACGGTCGCGCCATCGATTCCACCCGTGAAGCGGATTACTCGCAGGTCATGCCGTTCGGCGTGAACAGGCGCTCGTAGACGGTCAGTCCGTCGAAGGTCGGGATCGGCGCGGGCAGGCCCGCGATGCCGTCGAAATCGACCTCGAGGTGGTTGCAGTCGGCGACCTCGATCGTCGCCGTGCCCCACGGGATCTGCGCGAGGCCGTTGCCGAGGTAGGCGAGATCGATCTCGAGGCTGCGCGCGTTGACCGGGAAGGCCGCATTGCCGATCAGCCACAGCGGATCGCCGTTGAGGTCTTCGAGCAGCAGGTCGAACACGACCTGGCGCACCATCGTGCCGTTCGGCTGCACCTGTTCGGTCACCTGCACGAGCAGGCCTTCATTGAGGTCGTAGTTCACCCACTGCGCGGCCGAATAGCCGTCGAGCGGCCGCGGGGCGAACGCGTCGGCGTAGCTCGCCGGCGTCGGCTCGTACGCCGGCACGGTGATGTTGACCGGCGCCTCGTCGTTCACGGGATCGACCTGCAGCGTGAAGCCGTCGCTGTAGGTGAAGTAGCCGTAGCCTTGGTAAACGTAGTTCTCCAGCACGTAGGTCGTGCTGTCGACGATCGGCGTGTCGAACACGACTTCGGACAGGATCGTGTTCGGCTCGAGCGCGACGCGCGGGATGCTCTCGAGGCCATCGAAGCCGCCGCCCTGCGACACGCGGATGACCGGGAAGGTCGGGAAGATCACCGCGTCCCCCTCGTACTCCGCATCACGGTCGATGCGGAACAGCGTCATCGCATTGTGCGCGCCGGTCGGGTTGTAGTCGGTCTCGGCGCCGCTGCTGCTGCATGCGATGCGCCACACCGTTACGGTCACTTCCTCGACATAGTCCACGCCGTCCGCATCGCGCGCGTACAGCGGCACGACGGCGGTCCAGGTCGGTCCGCTCGCCTGGGTCGGCAGCGGATCGGCCGCGCAGCTCGGCGGATACGCGCGGAATGCATTCGCCATCGGCGTGCCGGGACGGCGCTGGTCGCCGGGAATCTTCGGCGCCGCTGCGTCCTTCGGACCGGTGGCGCGGAGGCGCGGCGCCATGCCGAGCGACGCGACCGAGGTCGCGCGCACGCTGGCCTGGTCGGCGGAAAGGGGGCGACGCTCGGCGGCGATCGCGGGCAGGCAGAACGCGCCGACGGCGAGCGCGAAGGTCAGGCGGGTCAGGGTGGTCATGCGTGTTTCCCCATCAGGTGGACCGCGCGAGCATCGCCGCGGCGTGGTGAATTCGCAGTGAACCGCGGCGCCTTCGGACGGCAGGCCCGCAGCCCCTGCAACCTTCGCGGATGCAGGGGCGGCCATGTTACAGCGTGTCGACGAGCACGAGTTCGGCATCCTCGAGCGCCCTCACCTCGAGCGTGCCGACATCGCGCACCGCGACGCCGTCGCGTGCTTCCACGCGGAGGCCGTTGACCTCGACCGTGCCGCGCGCGGGTACGAGGTACGCGTGTCGCCCGGTGGCGAGTGCGTAGGTGGACGATTCGCCGGCCGCGAGCGTCGCACCGAGCACGCGCGCATCGGCGCGGATCGGCAATGCATCGCCGTCGTCCGGCTGGCCACTCGCGAGTGCGACGAAGCGTCCGCTGCGCTCGCCCCTCGGGAACGGGCGCGCGCCCCACGAGGGTGCGCCGCCGCGCGCATCGGGAATGATCCAGATCTGGAAAATGCGCGTGGCCTCGGTTTCGGCGTTGTACTCGGCATGGCGGATGCCGCTGCCCGCGCTCATGACCTGCACGTCGCCGGCCACGGTGCGGCCGGTGTTGCCGAGGCTGTCCTCGTGGGTGATCGCGCCGTCGCGCACGTAGGTGATGATCTCCATGTCCGCATGCGGATGCGGCGGGAACCCGCTGCCCGGCGCGATCTCGTCGTCGTTCCACACGCGCAGCGCGCCCCAGCCCATGCGGGTCGGGTCCATGTAGTTCGCGAACGAGAAGTGGTGCTTCGCCTTGAGCCAGCCGTGGTCGGCGCCACCGAGCGCGCCGAAGGGGCGGATGTCGATCATGGGGTGCTCCGCAGTGGGGGTGTTCCACGATATGCGGCTGCGCGGCGTGCACACCAGTCGCGCGCGGGAAACGGTGTGTCCGGCGCTGCGCGGTCCCGTGGGAGGGGCTGCAGCCGCGCGGCTTTCGCACGTCCGATCGGGGCTGAAGCCGCTCCCACAAGCGCTGCGGTCAGGACCGCAGCCCGATCCCCCGATGCAACAGGAACAACCCGACCCCCGCGAGCACGACCACGAACCCGAGCATCAACGCATACGCGGTCGCGAGCGGAACGTCGGTGACGCCGAGCAGGCCGTAGCGGAATGCGTTGACCATGTAGAAGATCGGATTGGCGTGCGTCAGTGCCTGCGCCCAATCCGGCAGCAGGCGCACCGAATAGAAGACGCCGCCGAGGTAGGTGAGCGGCGTCAGGATGAAGGTCGGCACGATCGTCACGTCGTCGAACTTGCGCGCATACACCGCGTTGACGAAACCCGCGAGCGAGAAGATCGTCGCGCCGAGCACCACCGTCGACAGCGTGACCCACGGATGCGGCAGCCGCACGCGCGTGAACAGCATCGCGAGCGCGAGCACGATCACGCCGACCATGAGGCCGCGCAGCACCGCGCCCGCGACGTAGCCGCCGAGGATCACCCAGTTGGGCATCGGGCTGACCAGCAGTTCCTCGACGTGGCGCCCGAACTTCGCGCCGAAGAAGCTCGAGGAGATGTTGCCGTAGCTGTTCTGGATCACCGACATCATGACCAGCCCGGGCACGATGAAGTCCATGTAGTCGAAGCCGCCCATGTCGCCGATGCGGCTGCCGATGAGCTGGCCGAAGATCAGGAAGTACAGCGTCATCGTGATCGCGGGCGGCACCAGCGTCTGCGCCCAGATGCGCAGGATGCGCACGACTTCGCGGCGCGCGACCGTGTACAGCGCGACCAGGTTGGGGCGGGTCGTCGAAGTGCTCATGCGGCCTTGCCTTCGTTGCCGGTCAGGCGCACGAACAGTTCCTCGAGCCGGTTGGTCTTGGTGCGCATCGAACGCACGCGGATGCCGGCCTCGCCGAGGCGCGCGAACACGCGGTTGAGGTCCATCGCGCGCGGCATGTCGAGGTCGAGCGTGTGCGCGTCGGCCGCGAGCAGGGTGGTGCCTTCGATCGACGGCAGCTCGGCCGGCAGTTCACCGTCGATGTCGAGCATGAAGCCCTCGACGTCGAGCTTGGCCAGCAAGGCCTTCATCGGGCCGTGCTCGATGATGCGGCCATGGTCGATGATCGCGAGGTTGCGGCACAGGTTCTCCGCCTCCTCGAGGTAGTGGGTGGTGAGGATCACCGTGGTGCCGGCCGCGTTGACCTCGCGCAGCGTGCGCCACATGCCGCGGCGGATCTCGATGTCGACGCCCGCGGTCGGCTCGTCCAGGATCAGGAGCCGCGGGCGCGTCATCATCGCGCGCGCGATCATCAGGCGCCGCTTCATGCCGCCGGAGAGGGTGCGCGACATCGTCTGCGCCTTGTCCCACAGCTGCGCGCGACGCAGCTCCTGCTCCGCGCGCGCACAGGCCTCGCCGCGCGGGATGCCATAGAAGCCCGCGTAGTTGACGAGGATGTCGTACGGCTTCTCGAACAGGTTGAAGTTCATTTCCTGCGGCACCAGCCCGATCTCGCGCATCGCGGCCGAGCGTTGCGCATGCAGGTCGATGCCGAACACGCGCACGCTGCCGCTGCTCGCGTTGACGAGCGAGCTGACGATGCCGATCAGCGTCGACTTGCCGGCGCCGTTGGGACCGAGCAGCGCGAAGAAATCGCCCTGCTGCACGACGAGCGAGATGCCCTTGAGCGCCTCGACGCCGGTGGCATAGGTCTTCTTGAGCTCGACGACATCGAGCGCGGGGGTGGCGTTCATCGGGAGGCGTGCGAAGGGCGGGCGTGGGCGCCTGTTAGTATAGCGGGCTGCCCCGCAGTCCCGATCCAATGGTCGCCGCGATGGAACATTTCAAGCTTCGCCTCGCCGCGAGCCACATGCTCGCACCCTCGGTCCGCCACCTCGCGTTCGAGCGCAGCGACGGCGCGGCGTTCCGGTTCGTGCCCGGGCAGTTCATCCAGGTGCACTTCCACTATGCCGACGGCAAGCCGACCAAGCGCAGCTATTCGGTCGGGACCGTGGGCGAATGCGCCGGCGAGCCCGTGCAGCGGCTCGAGATCGCGGTCTCCTACGTCGACGGCGGCGCCGCGACCGAGTTGCTGTCGCGGCTGGACGAAGGCGGCGAAGTCGACGCGAGCGGCCCCTATGGACGCTTCTGCCTCAACGAGGCGGATGCCGACGCCCGCCGCTACCTGCTCGTCGCGACCGGCACCGGCGTCACGCCGTATCGCGCGATGCTGCCGCAGATCCGCGACTGGAGCGTTGCGCGCGGCTCGACGTTCGCGCTCGTCTACGGCGCGCGCAGCGAGGCCGAGCTGCTGTACGCCGAGGAGTTCGAAGCGTTCGCGCGCGAGGTGCCGGCGTTCTCGTTCCATCCCTGCTTCAGCCGCGTGCCTCGCGCGGTGCCGCGCGCGAATGACCGCAACGGACGCGTGCACGTCGCGTTGGCCGACCTCGCGCCCGATCCCGCGCGCGATGTCGCCTATCTCTGCGGCAATCCGGACATGGTCGACGAAGCCTTCGCGCAGCTCAAGGAAGCCGGGCTGGCGGTCAAGGACATCCGGCGCGAGAAGTACGTCTCGTCGCGCTGATCGTGCGCACGTGCGTCGGCCTGTAAAGCAGGCTTGACAGCCCCGGCCGCCACCGTCAGAATGCCTGTCAAGCACACTTGACAGGAGCCTCCGATGAATCCGCATCCCGTTCCGCGCAAGCCGCGCGGCTCGTGGTTCACGATCGGAGCGGGCATCGGCGCCGCGATCGGCAGCGCCACCGGTGCGATCGCCGAGTGGCTCGCGCTCGGCGTCGCCATCGGCTTCGTGCTCGATGCGCCGTGGACGCGACCGGGCGGGCCGCGGTGCCGCGTGCGCAGGCCGGTTCCGTGAAACGCCTCGCGCCGCGTCGCTACAACGCCTGGGTCACGGTGTTGATGGCGATCTACGTCGGGCTGCTGCTGGTGGTGTGGCCGCACGCGAAGTCCGAGGCCTCGCTGTCCCTGCGTGCGATGCTCGCGCTGCTGCCGACCTTGCCGGTGATCGGCGTGGCGGTGGTCATCGCGTGGCGCGTGCTGTCCGGCGACGAACTCGAGCAGCGGCTGCACATGAACGCGCTCGGCATCGCGGCGGCCATCGTCTGCGTGCTGAGCCTCGTCGGTGGCTTCCTCGCCGCCGCGAAGGTGGCCACGTTCGGCGGTGACGTGCTGATCTGGGTGTTCCCGGTCGCGTGCGTCACCTATGCGATCGCGCGCAGCGTGCTCGCGCGGCGCTACGGCAGCTCGGAGTGCGGATGAACAATCTCGTGCGCGGCCTGCGCGAGGCGCGCGGCTGGTCGCAGGGCCAGCTGGCCGAACAGCTCGACGTGTCGCGCCAGACCGTCAACGCGATCGAGACCGGGCGCTACGATCCGAGCCTGCCGCTTGCGTTCCGCATCGCGCGGCTGTTCGGCGCGCCGATCGAATCGATCTTCGACCCCGGGGAGGCATCCGCTTGAACCATCGCACCCTGATCCGCGCCGGCGTGGTCCTCCTCGCGCTCGCCGCCGCGTTCGCATGGAGGCACCGAATGCACGAGGCCTCCGCGGGCGGCGAAGCCGGCGTCGTCGTGCAGCCGCGCGCGGGCGGCTTCGACTATGGACGCCTGCACTTCACCGCGTGCGAATTGCCGCAACCGCAGGGCTCGGCGACGACCGCCGCGTGGTGCGCGCCGTTTGAGGTGCCCGAGGATCCGGACGCCGCCACGACGGGTCGGCGCATCGGCCTGCGCCTCGCGCTCGTCGCGAGCGACGCGGCCGCGCCGGAGCCCGATCCCGTCGTGCTGCTCGCAGGCGGGCCGGGCCAGTCCGCGGTCGAGAGCTGGCCGCAGGTCGCCGCCGCATTCGCGCCGTTGCTGCGCCATCGCCATGTGCTGCTGCTCGACCAGCGCGGCACCGGTGGTTCCAACGCGCTCGCGTGTCCACGCGCCGCGGACGAGTTCGACCGCGCGTTCGATGCGGCGCGCGTGCGCGCACAGGCACGGGAATGCCTCGCGTCCGTATCCACGCACGCCGATCCGCGCCAGTACACCACCGCGGCCGCGCTGCGCGACCTCGAGGCGGTGCGCGAAGCCCTCGGAGCGCCTCGGCTCAACCTCATCGGCGTGTCCTACGGCACGCGCGTCGCGCAGCAGTACATGAAGCGCCATCCCGCGGCGGTGCGCAGCGTGGTGCTCGACAGCGCGGTGCCGAACGACCTCGTGCTCGGCAGCGAATTCGCGTCCAACCTCGATGACTCGCTGCGCGCGCAGCTCGGCGCCTGCAGCGCGACGCCGGCATGCGCGCAGGCATTCGGCGGTCCGTGGGCGAACCTGCGCGCGCTGCAGGCCTCGCTGCGCCAATCACCGATGGACGTCGCATACCGCGACCCGGTCAGCCACGCGCCACGGCAGGCGCGCCTCGACGCATTCACGCTCGCGATGCTCGCACGCCTCTACGCGTATGCGCCGGAAACCGCGGCGCTGCTGCCGCTCACGGTCGCACGCGCGCGCGACGGTGACGCGGCGCCGATGCTCGGCCAGCTCGGCATGCTCGAACGCGACCTCGAGTCGCTCGGCGAGAACGTCATGCAGTATTCGGTCGCCTGCGCGGAAGACGCGCCCTGGCTCGAGCCGCGCGCCGCGGACGCCGACACGCTGCTCGGCTCGACGCTCTCCGACGTGTTCCGCGAGACCTGCACGGTCTGGCCACGCGGCGAGCGCGCCGCCGATTTCGCCGAACCCGCGCGCGGAGAGACGCCGGTGCTGCTGCTCGCGGGCGAGTTCGACCCGATCACGCCACCCCGCTACGCCGAACGCATCGCGGCCGCGTTGCCGAACAGCCGCGTGCTCGTCGCGAAGGGGCAGGGCCACAGCGTGATGGGACGCGGCTGCCTGCCGCGGCTCGTCGGCGAGTTCGTCGCCGACCTCGACCCCGCGCATCTCGACGCGGGCTGCGTCGCCGACTTCGGGCCGCTGCCGGCGTTCCTCGACTTCAACGGAGCGGCGCCATGATCGAAGCCAGCGGACTGCGCAAGGCGTTCGGCGACGTCGTCGCCGTCGACGACGTCTCGTTCCTCGCCCGCGACGGCGAGATCACCGGGCTGCTCGGACCGAACGGTGCGGGCAAGACCACGACGCTGCGCATGCTCTACACGCTGATGCGGCCCGACCGGGGCAGCGTGCGCGTCGACGGCATCGACGCCGCGGCCGACGCGAACGCGGTGCGCAGGCGCCTCGGCGTACTGCCCGATGCGCGCGGGCTCTACAAGCGCCTCAGCGCGCGCGAGAACATCGACTACTTCGCGCGCCTGCAGGGACTCGACGCCGCGACGCGGCGCACGCGCATCGACGCGCTCGTCGACGCGCTCGACATGCACGACATCGCCGGACGGCGCACCGAAGGCTTCTCGCAGGGCCAGCGCGTCAAGACCGCGATCGCGCGCGCGCTCGTGCACGACCCGCGCAACGTGATCCTCGACGAGCCGACCAACGGCCTCGACGTGATGGCGACGCGCTCGATGCGCGCGTTCATGCACCGCCTGCGCGACGAGGGCCGCTGCGTGCTGTTCTCGAGCCACATCATGCAGGAGGTCGGTGCCCTCTGCGATCGCGTGGTCGTGATCGCGCGCGGCCGCGTGGTCGCCGATGCCGCACCCGATGCACTGCGCGATCAGACCGGATGCGCGAACCTCGAGGATGCCTTCGTCAAGGTGATCGGTTCCGAAGAAGGACTCGCCGCATGAGCGCCGTGTTGACCGTGTTCTGGAAGGAGATCCGCGAGAACCTGCGCGACCGTCGCACCGTGCTCAACACGCTGCTGACCGGCCCGCTGCTCGCGCCATTGATGTTCGTTCTGCTGATCAATGCGGCGGTCTCGCGCGAGCTCGACAAGGCCGAGAAGGCGTTGCCGGTACCGGTGATCGGCGCCGCGCATGCGCCGAACCTCGTCGACGCGCTGCGCCGCAACGGCGTGGAGATCAAGGAGGCACCCGCGGATCCGGAGCGTGCGGTCCGCGAGGGCGAGGTCGACCTCGTGCTGCGCATCGCACCCGCGTATGCGGAGGCCTGGCGGGCGGGCGAACCGGCCCAGGTCGAACTGATCCACGACGATTCGCAACGCGATGCGCAGGGCTCGGTCAAGCGCCTGCGCGGCCTGCTCGATGCATATGCGCAGCGGACCGGCGCATTGCGCCTCGTCGCACGCGGCATCTCGCCGAGCGTGCTGCAGCCGGTGGTGGTCGCCGACCGCGACCAGTCGACCGCACAGGCGCGTAGCGGCACGTTGTTCGGCATGCTGCCGTACTTCTTCATCCTCGGCGTGTTCGTCGGTGGCATGGCGCTCGCGATCGACACCACCGCGGGCGAACGCGAGCGGCAGTCGCTCGAACCGCTGCTGGTGAATCCGGTCGGGCGCGAGCGCCTGCTCGCGGGCAAGCTCGGAGCGACCAGCCTGTTCGCGCTGACCTCGCTGCTGCTCGGCATCGTCGCGTTCTCGATCGCGGGCCAGTTCATGCCGACCGAGAAGCTCGGCATGAGCCTCCAGATCGGGCCGCGGTTCGCGCTGCTGACGCTGTTCACGATGCTGCCGCTGGTGATCGTGCTGACCGGCCTGCAGACGCTCGCGGCCGCGTTCGCCAAGAGCTACCGCGAGGCGCAGACCTACCTTTCGCTGCTGATGTTCGTGCCCGCGGTGCCGACCCTGCTGCTGTCGCTGTTCCCGCTGAAGACCCAGGCCTGGATGTACGCGGTGCCGCTGATGGGCCAGCAGGTGGTGATCACGCGCCTGCTGCGCGGCGAGGTGGTCCCGACCTCGGGCCTCTGGACCTGCTTCGCCTGCACCGCGCTCGCCGCGCTCGCGGTCTACCTCGTCACCACCCAGGTCTACCGCAGCGAGAAACTCGCGATCTCCGCGTAGCCGCGGCCGAGGTGCGGGCGGGGACGGAAAAGACTGAAACACGGAGCACGCGGAGCACACGGACAACCAGCACGGCACGAGACGCATTGGGTCGCAAGGCAGTGCCGAGCCCACGCTGGTTATTCCAACTCTTTCGCCTGGACACACGACCCGCCAGTGGAGTTCGCCGCGGCGCAGCCGGGACCGCTTGAACCATCCTACAGCTCTTCCTCGGTGTGCTCGGTGTGCCCCGTGTTTCAATCCCTGCACCCAACTCCTGCACCCGCTAGAACAACTCGCCCTGCGGCGTCGGCGCGCGTGGCGGACTGAAGCGGGTCGTGTCGAGCACGAGGTCGCGCGACTCGTTGAAGCCGAACTCGCGGCAGGCGCGCCGGAAACGCTGACGGATGAGGTCGGCGAACGGACCTTCGCCACGCATGCGCTTGCCGAACGCAGCCTCGTTGTCCTTGCCGCCGCGCATCTGGCGGATCAGGCTCATCACGTGTTCCGCGCGTTCGGGCACATTGAGAGCGAGCCAGTCGCGAAACAGCGCCTTGAGCTCCCACGGCAGCCGCAGCACGGTATAGCCCGCGCGCTTCGCGCCGGCTTGCGCGGCCTGTTCGAGGATCCGTTCGATCCAGCGGTCGGTCACCATCGGGATGATCGGCGCGACCATCACGCCACAGGGCACGCCCGCGGCATTCAGGTTCGCGACCGTCTCGATGCGCCGGTGAGGCGCGCTCGCGCGCGGCTCGAGCGTGCTCGACAAGCGGTTGTCGAGCGACGTCACCGACACGAACACGTGCACTAGGTTCGCGCGCGCCATCGGCGCGAGCAGGTCGAGGTCGCGCTCGACCAGCGCGTTCTTCGTGATGATCGTGCACGGATGCGCGCACTCGGCGAGCACCTCGAGCACCGAACGCGTGATGCGGTAGCGCCGCTCGACCGGCTGGTACGGGTCGGTGTTCGCGCCGAGGTTGATCGGCGTGCACGCATACCCGCGGCGCGCGAGTTCGACGCGCAGCTGCGCGGCCGCATTGGTCTTCGCGAACAGGCGGGTTTCGAAGTCGATCCCGGCCGAAAGGTTCAGGTAACCATGCGAGGGCCGCGCATAGCAGTACACGCACCCGTGCTCGCAACCGCGGTACGGATTGATCGACTGCTCGAATGCGATGTCGGGCGAGTCGTTGCGGCTGATGATCGAGCGCGCGCGTTCCTCGGTGACCTGCGTCGGCGGCCGCGGGGCCTCCTCCTCGTCGCGATGCCAGCCGTCGTCCTCGCGCGTCTTCGCGGTCGACTCGAAGCGGCCTTCGGGATTGGACGCGGCGCCGCGACCCTTGATCCGCGCGGGCCGATCGAGGCGCATCGGGTCTTCGGGTGTGCGGCCGGGCGTCATCGGCGCGATTATGCGCCGCGCGGTCTCAGCGGCCGCGATCACGCGACGCTGAACCCGCATCGCCGTGCACGATGCCCTGGCGGCCGAGGTCGTTCGGCTCGTCGTCGAGCAGGCCGCGCGCGAACTCGAGCGCGCGCACGACGAAGTTGCCCGATGGTTCCCAGTAGGCGGCGTCGCGCACGTGCACGCGCAGCACGACGAGGTTCGGGTCATCCTTGCCACCCGGGAAGAACACGCGCTGCGCGACCGACCAGAGCGCTTCGATCGTCGCGCGGCTCCGCGTGACGCGCGCGCGACCGCGCACCGACACGTAGCGGTGACGCGCGGGGTCGGCGTAGGCGAGGTTGACGTCCGGATCGGCTTCCAGTTCGGCGAGCTTGCCGCTGTCGGCCGCGGTGAAGAACACGAGCTCCCCGTCGGAGAACGCGAGCGTCTGCAGCGGACGGCTCACGAGCGAGCCGTCGGGCGCACGCGTCGTCAGCATCGCGATTTCGATCCCTTCGAGCAGCTCGCCGAGCTTGCGCAGCTCGACCGTGGCCTGTTGTCCGATCTTCACGGCTGGCCTCGTGGCGGGAAACGCATTGCGCAGGTTCGCGCGCGGGCGATTAATCGCCGATGAGCGCGCCGGCGTGGAGCCGCGCGATCAAGGGGCGCGCGGGTCGTCCGTCCCGCGCGTCGCCGCGCGCCGCTCGGCATCGATCAGCGCGCGCTTGCGCACGAGGCCCCAGCGGTAGCCACCGAGCCCGCCGTCGCCGCGGATCACGCGATGGCAGGGCACGAGCACCGCCACGCGGTTGCGCGCACAGGCCGAGGCGACTGCACGCGTCGCACGCGGCGAGCCGATCGCGGCCGCGGCTTCGGCGTAGGAGACGACCTCGCCCGGCGGGATCCCGCGCAGGTAGTTCCAGACGCGCACCTGGAACGCGGTGCCGCGCAGGTCGAGCGGCAGCGCCGGGCTCGGTGCGTGGCCCTCGAGGTTCGCGTTCAGCGCCGCGATCCACGCATCGAACGCGGGGCGCGCCGATGCGGGCATCGGCGCGAGCGTCGCGCCCGGGTACTCGCGCGCGAGCCGTGCGACGAGGCGTGATTCGTCCTCGCCGAACTCGAGGAAGCAGATGCCGCGATCGGTCGCGCCGATGCAGGCGAGGCCGAGCGGCGTCGTTGCGGTCGCATGCGAGATCACGAGTCCGGCGCCGCCGCTGCGGTACTCGCGCGGCGTCATCCCGAGTGCGCGCGGCGCGCGTTCGTAGAGGCCGCGGCTGGAGCCCAGTCCCGCATCGTAGATCGCGTCGGTCACCGAGGCCGAGCGCCGCAACGCGCGCTTGATCCGCGCGACGCGCACCTGCTCGACATACTCGCCGGGCGTGATCGTGAGATAGCGCTTGAACAGGCGGTTGAGCCTGAACGCATCGATCCCGGCCGCGTGCGCGAGCGCGGCGCCATCGGGCAGCGCTTCGGGATCGGCCTCGATGCGCCGGCACAGCGCGAGCAGGCGTTCGATCTCCGGATCGCCCTGCCAGTGTTCGAGCGGACGACAGCGCCGGCACGGACGCAGTCCCGCCTCGCCTGCCGCCGCCGGACTGTCGAAGAAGCGCACGTTCCCGCGCAGCGCGCGTCGCGCCGCGCACGAAGGCCGGCAGTAGACGCCGGTCGTCAGCACGCCGTAGACGAACGCGCCGTCCATCGCGGCGTCGCGTCGCTGCACCGCCTGCCATTTGGCGTCGTCGTTCATTGCATGCTCCGGTGGCTGGATGGGGCCATGCTCGCGCGGTGCAAGGCGCACGGCCATCCGGCGCTTGCGCCGTTGCCGCGGCGATGCAGCGCAAACGCCGGATGGCCGGCTCCGCACGGTCCGCGGCATGCTGGCCGCCCGATCCCGCGGAGCGTTCGCATGCTGACCCTGTACGACTACCTGCCGTCGCAGAACGGCTGGAAAGTGCGCCAGTTGCTGGCGCACCTCGACCTGCCGTACCGCACCGAGTCGATCTCGCTGTTCGAGGGGGAGGGGCGCAGCGGCGCGTTCCTCGCGATCAGCCCGACCGGGACGGTGCCCGCGATCCGACTCGACGATGGACGCACCCTGGCCGAGTCGAACGCGATCCTCGCGTTCCTCGCGGACGGCAGCGAATGGTTGCCTTCGGATCGCTTCGGTCGCGCGAAGGTGCTGCAGTGGCTCTCGTTCGAGCAGGAACGCGTCGAGTCGACGATCGGCGCGCTGCGCCACTGGAGCCTGACCGGCAAGCTCGCGCGGCGCGCTGCCGACCTCGTCGCGGTCAAGCGGTCCACCGCGCTCGGCGCGCTCGCGCTGCTCGACGCGGAACTCGCGACGCGCGACTTCATCGCCGGCGATGCCTATTCGATCGCCGACATCTCGATCTTCGCGTACGCGAGCCGTGCGGATGAAGCAGGCTTCGCCCTCGCCGACTACCCCGCGTTCGGCCGCTGGCTCGAGCGCGTGCGCGCGCAACCGGGCCACCTCGCCCGCACCTGGCCCTACTCGATCGATCCGCATGCGACGCGCGAGCTGCCTGCCCCGACGCAGCGGGCCGGTGCGGGGATGGTCCACGCCGCACCGCAACGTGCGTGATGCGCACGGCGAAAGGCGTGTTTCCATCTTCGCGCACGCGCGAACCCAATCGCGATCTCACTCCGCGACGCGCGCGAGCAGCCGGTCGAGCTGGTTCGCGAACGCCTGCCGGTCGCGCTGGTCGTAGGCGGCGAAGCCGCCGGTCTGCACGCCGGCCGCGCGCAGGTCGGTCATGAAGTCGCGCAGCGACAGCTGCTGGCGCACGTTCTCGCTCGTGTACAGCTCGCCACGCGGATTGATCGCGGTCACGCCCTTGTCGACGACGATCGCGGCGAGCGGGATGTCCGCGGTCACGACGAGGTCGCCGGGCTCGGCCCATCCCGCGATCGCGCGGTCGGCCGCATCGAGGCCGGCCGCGACCGTGCGGCTCTGGATCCATTCCGATCGCGGCACCACGAGCGGCATGTTCGCGACCAGCGTCAGCGCGATGCGCTTGCGCTCGGCCGCGCGGTACAGGATGTCCTTGACCGGGCGCGGGCAGGCATCGGCGTCGACCCAGATCTTCATCACGGTCCTCGAGGCGGGTATGCGGCGAGTATGCCCGCTGCCGGCACGGCCGGTTCGGGTGGCGTAAAGCCTGGTCCTGCTACCACGAAGCGCCGCGCACCCGCGCGGCTGCGCTTGACTTGAGCGAGGTGCACGATGAAGCGAACCGCGAAGAAGAAGCCCGCCGCGCGCAAGCCGGCGGCCGGCAGCAAGGCGACGGCAGCCCGCAAGGCGCCGACGCGCAAGACGGTCGCGAGCAAGAGCGCCACCGGCAGCTCGGCGGCGCGCAAGGCCGCGTCGAAACGCGGTGTGACGCGTGCGTCGACCGCGAAGAAGCCGGTGGCGAAGAAGTCGGTCGCGAAGAAGCCGTCGATCGCGCGCAAGCCGGTGGCGAAGAAAGCCGTCGCGAGGAAGGGCGCCGCGAAGGCAGCCGGCGCGAAGAAGACGGGCGCGCGCACGCCCGCCGTGAAGAAGCTCGCGTCGAAGAAGGCACCCGTGAAGAAGGCGCCAGCGCCGAAGAAGGCGCCGGCGAAGAAGGCGCCCGCGCGGACATCCGCGCCGGCCAGGCCTGCGGGCGCTGCGCCCGCGCGCAACACGCCCGCCAGCCCTTCGACGACACGCGTCGCTGCATCGACCGCAGCCACCGCGCGCAATGCAGGTCAAGGCATGGTGAGCAAGCGCCCTGCGGGTGGCACCATCGTGCGCGGGGCGGCGGCGCCGCAACGCGCGCAGGCCTCGCGCAAGGCGGTCGCGTCATCGGGTGATGCGCAACGCGTGCGCGCAGCAGAATCGGCGAGGCCGGCGGCCGAGCGCGCGGACACCCGCGCGGCCGACGCACACGACGAGAGTTCGCCGTACTCGGAGGTCACGCCCGAGGTCGCGATCGAGCACTTCCGCGAAGCCTTGCGCGCGAAGCAGGCGCGCGTTCGCCAGGGGCCGAACTATCCGGCGCCCAATCCCTACAGCGGGCGCAGCACGGTTCCCGTCGACGGCACCTCCACGGACGAGGACGGCGGCGAGCGCGACGCCTGACGCACGCGCTGGCGGCGGCCGGGTCATCCCGGTCGCTGCGCCGCCCGTCACGAGCTGCAGTCACGTCGCGTGACAGGATTCACCGGCCGACTGCGTATGGGTGAAGTGGCGCGCATGCGAGCGCGATCCGCCGCACGGATCGTCGGCCACCGCGCGCCCCGGGACCGGGCCCGGCCACCGAGAGGACGCCATGACACCGACCGCACCCATTGCCGCGAGGCGATCGATCGCGTGCAGCGCACTTCCGTGTCGCCGGCACCTGCACGATCCGCCGCGCTCAGTCGGACTATGGGTGCATGCGATCGCCGGGAAGGGTATCGTGGCGACCGATGGGCCGGGATGCCGGTACGCGGAAGCGTCGGGAACCACGCATGGTTGATGCGGCGACCAGCTCCAACCTGCAACGCCTGCAACGGGCGACCCTCGTCGCGATCGCGCGTGGCGAGCCGTTGCAGCAGGTCGCGCACCGCATCTGCGTCGAGGCGGAGCGGCTGGCGCCGGCCGCGCTCTGCACGATCCTGCGCGTCGACGCCGAAGGGCACCTGCGCGAACTCGCGGCGCCGAGCCTGCCTGCGCACTACCGCGAAGCGATCGAGGGCGTCTCGATCGGTCCGGCCGCCGGTGCCTGCGGGACTGCCGCGTGGCGCGGCGAGGCCGTCGAAACCATCGACGTGTCGGCCGACCCCTTGTGGGCGGGATTCCGCGACGTGCTTCCGACCGGCCTCAAGGCCTGCTGGTCGAGCCCGATCCGCGCGCGCGATGGCCGCGTGGTTGGTACCTTCGCGTTCTACTACCGCACCACGCGCGGACCGGCCGAGCTCGAGCGCGCGCTGGTCGAGCAATGCGTGGACCTGTGCGCGATCGCGATCGAGCACGAGGAATCGCTGTCGCGCATCCACCAGCTCGCCTACTTCGACACGCTGACCGGCCTGCCCAACCGCGCCGAGTTCAGCGAGCGCGCCGAAGCCCGGCTGCAATCGCTTCAGCCGGGCCAGTCGCTGAACCTGCTCTACGTCGACCTCGACGATTTCAAGAGCGTGAACGACTCGCTCGGCCACGCGGCCGGCGACCTGCTGCTCGAATGCGTCGCGCGCCGGCTCGCCGCCTGCATCGGCGAAGGCGTGTTCGCGGCGCGCCTCGGCGGCGACGAGTTCGCGGTGGTGCAGGGGCACCCGGCGAGTGGCGACGGCACGCTGCTCGCGCAGCAGATCATCGCGACGCTCGAGGAGCCGTTCGAGATCGAATCGCAGAAGATCCGGATCGGTGCGAGCGTCGGCATCGCGAACGCGACGCCGCGCATGCCGCTGACCGTGCTCGCACGCCATGCCGACATGGCGCTCGCCGAAGCGAAGGTCGACGGTCGCGGCGGCTGGCGCGTGTTCGCGCCCGCGATGGCGGCCGCCGCGCAATCTCGCCGCGCGCTCAAGCACGACCTGCGCGTCGCGATCGACCAGCGCGAGTTCACGCTGGCCTACCAGCCGATCGTGCGGCTCGGCGATCGCGCGCTGTGCGCGGTCGAGGTGCTGCTGCGCTGGCAGCACCCGGTGCATGGCGCACTGTCGCCGGCGGTGTTCGTGCCGATCATCGAGGAGATGGGCATGATCGGCACGCTCGGTGACTGGGTGCTGCGCGAAGCCTGCCGCGCCGCCGCGCGCTGGCCGCTGCCGCTCAAGGTCAACGTGAACCTGTCGCCGCTGCAGTTCCGCAAGCCCGGCTTCGTCGTCGACGTGGTCAGCGCGCTGCACCAGGCCGGGCTGCCGGCCGAACGCCTCGATCTCGAGGTGACCGAAAGCGCGCTGCTCGCGAGCGACCTCGCCACGCGCACCGCGTTGCACGACCTGCACGACTTCGGCGTGCGCCTGTCGATGGACGATTTCGGCACCGGCTACTCCTCGCTGCAGTCGCTGCGCGCGTTCCCGTTCGATCGCATCAAGCTCGACATGTCGTTCGTGCGCGACCTCGCGATCGATGCCGATGCGGCTGCGATCATCCGTTCGGTGATCGGCCTCGCGCGCGACCTCGGCATGCGCACGACCGCCGAGGGCGTCGAGCATCCGGTGCAGCACGACTGGCTGTTGCGCAACGGCTGCGACGAGGCACAGGGCTACCACTTCGGGCGGCCGATGAGCGAGGCGGACCTGCTGCACCTGCTCGAGGACACCGACTCGGGCGGCGACGCCTCGCCCGAACCATTGCGCGCGTCGGGAGGTGGCGGACCGCGCCTGAGCTCGGCGGGCTGACCGGCTTCAATCGCGTGCGTCGCCGCGCTCTCGCTCGCGCCTCAGCAGGTACAGGCCGGCGACGACGATGATCGCCGCACCGACCAGCATCGTGCGGTCGGGTCGCGTGCCCCAGAGCAGCCAGTCGAGGCCGAGGCCCCAGCCGAGCGCCGTGTACTCGAGCGGCGCGATCACCGAAGCGGGCGAGCGCCGGAACGCCTCGGTGATTCCCCACTGGCCGAGCGCGCCGGTGAGCCCGAGCGCACCCAGCAGCGGCCAGTGCGCACGCTGCACCGGCTGCCAGTGCGGCCACGCCAGCACCGTTGCGAACAGCGCGAGCATCAGCAGCAACCAGAACACCATGCTTTGCGTGCTGTCGCTGCGCCCGAGCACGCGCACCGCGATCGCCGAGAGCGCGTACGCGAACGCCGCGCCGAGCACCGCGAGCCCGCCGAGCGACGCCATGCCGGCGCCACTCGGGCGCAGCACGACGACGGTGCCGGCGAGGCCGACCGCGATCGCGGCCCAGCGCCGCCAGCCGACGCGCTCGCCAAGCAGCGGCACCGCCAGCGCGGTGATCAGCAGCGGCGCGACGAAGAACAGCGAATACGCCTCTGCGAGTGGCATGTACTTCAGGGCGAACACGAACGCGCCAAGCATGAAGACGCCGAGCAGTCCGCGCACGAGGTGCAGCGGCCAGCGCACGCGCAGCAGCGGTCGCACGCCGCCGTCGAGCAGTACCCAGGCGCAGACCAGCGGCAGCGAGCACAGCCCGCGCAGCGCGGTCACCTGCATCGCCGGGTAGTGCGGCGCGAGCAGCTTCATGCAGCTGTCCATCAACGCGAACAGCAGCACCGCGGCGAGCATCGCGAGGATGCCGCGCCGGTTGGACAAGGGGTTGGCTTGCATGCACGATCGGCCGGAAATCGCGAGCGTAGCCAAACGCGACCCTCATTGCGACGAGCCGGCGCCCCCGGCGGGGTCGGAGGGCCGGCCGCGGGCCCGGAGGCATCGCTCGCCGGCGCACGCCCGACGTGGCCGAGCGGCCCCGCACGGGCGACGCTTCGGCGCGGCGTGCGGAAGGCGCATACTCGGCTCGCACAGACCTGGAGCGTCTCCGCGGCTCCGGGCAATCCGGGAGTCGCGCGCCGCATGAACGAAGCCGTCGCAGCACTGCTGCTCGAGAGCATCCCGGACGCGGTGATCGTGGCAGATGCCGAGGGATCGATCATCCACTGGAGTGAAGGTGCGCGCTCGCTGTTCGGCTATGCGACCGATGAAGCGCTGGGCCATTCGATCGTCGAGCTGATCGTCCCCGATGACCAGCAGGCCGTCGAACGCCGGATCCTCGGCGATGTCATCGGCGAAGGCTCGGCGATCCGGGAATCGGTGCGTCGCAGGAAGGACGGGTCATTGCTGTGCGTCGACATCTCGAACACGACCCTGCCGGCGATCGACGCACGCGGACCCTTGGTCCTGTCGGTCGAAAAGGACGTGACGCACATCAAGGTGCTGCGCGACGCGAAGGTGATGGAAGCGCGCTTCCGCGAACTGCTCGAATCGACGCCTGACGGCATCGTCATGACCAACGCGACCGGCTTCATCGTGCTCGCCAACAGCCAGGCCGAGAAGCTGTTCGGATACGATGCGGGCGACCTGCGCGGCAAGCCGGTGGACATGCTGCTGCCCGAGCCGCTGCGGCGCGCGCACGTGGGCCACCGCTCGCAGTACTTCCTGCAACCGCGCAAGCGCGCGATGGGCAGCGGGCTCGACCTGTCGGGCTTGCGCAAGGACGGAACGGAATTCCCGCTCGAGATCAGCCTCAGTCCGCTGCACACCGAGGACGGGTCCTTCGTGCTGAGCGCGATCCGCGACATCAGCGAGCGCAAGCAGATCCAGCGGGCGCTGCAGGAAACCAACGCCGAGCTCGCCAGCGCGAACCAGGCCAAGGACCACTTCCTCGCGAGCATGAGCCACGAGCTGCGCACGCCGCTCAACGCGATCATAGGCTTCACCGGCATCCTGCTGATGAAGCTTCCAGGCCCGCTGACCGCGGACCAGGAGAAGCAGCTCAAGACCGTGCAGGGCAGCGCGAAGCACCTGCTCGCGCTGATCAACGACCTGCTCGATGTCGCGAAGATCGCATCGGGCAAGGTGGAACTGCGTCGCGAACCGGTGGACTGCAACGCGCTCGTCGAAGACATCGCGGCCACCCTGAGGCCGCAGGCCGAAAGCAAGGGAATCGAACTGCTGCTCGAGCTGCCCGCGCCGCCGTTGCTGTTCGACTCCGACCACAGGGCGCTCAGCCAGATCGTCATCAACCTGGCCAGCAACGCGATCAAGTTCACCGAACGCGGCCACGTGCGATTGAGCGTCGCCGCGGTCGGAGCGCCGGGCGCCGGGGGGCGTTGCGCGGAGATATCCGTCGTCGATACGGGCGTCGGCATCTCCGAGCGGGACCAGGCGAAGCTGTTCGACGCGTTCAGCCGCGTGGAAGCCGATCCCTCGAAACCCACCGAAGGGACGGGCCTCGGCCTCTATCTCAGTCGCAAGCTCGTGCACGCCCTGGGTGGAACGGTGACTTGCGTGAGTGCGCGCGGCAGCGGAAGCTGCTTCAGCATATCGATTCCGATGGATTGACGATGCCCGCCCGCATTCTCGTCGTGGAAGACAACGAAGCCAACCTGGAGTTGATGCGGTACCTGATCGAGCACGCCGGCCATGGCGTGTTCCTGGCGCGGGATGGACAGGCAGGCGTCGAAACCGCACTGCGGGTGCGCCCGCACCTCGTGCTGTGCGACCTCCAAATGCCGCTGCTCGACGGCTATGGGCTGCTGGAGCGGCTCCGCGGCGAACCTGAGCTCGGCACCATGCCGATCGTCGCCGTGACCGCGTTCTCCATGCGCGGCGACGAAAGCCGCGTATTGACGGCCGGGTTCGACGGGTACATGTCCAAGCCGATCGATCCGGGCACGTTCGTCGCGCGCATGGAGGCGTTCCTGCCGCCCGCGTTGCGCGAGGCGGCTGCGGCGGAAGCGCCCGACCATGGCTAAGGTCCTCGTCGTCGACGATCGCGCCGAGAATCGATCGCTGATCGCGACGATCCTGCACTATGCCGGTCACGAATCGATCGAGTCCGCCGACGGCTCCGAAGCCCTGCGCCAGGTACGCCTCGAGCGGCCCGACCTCGTCATCTGCGACATCCTGATGCCGACGATGGACGGCTACGAGTTCGTCAGGCAGGTGCGGCAGGAGCCCGCGATCGCCGACACCGAGGTCATCTTCTGCACCGCGACCTTCCTCGAACGCGAGGCGCGCGGCCTGGCCGAGTCCTGCGGCGTCATGCACGTGCTGACGAAGCCGTGCGATCCCGAAGAGATCCTGCAAGCGGTCGAGCGCGCACTCACCCGCACCGCCGTCGGTACCGCGATGGCCGACCACTTCGAGAGCAGGCACGCGCGCGTCATCCGCGACAAGCTGCTGCAGAAGGCCGAGGAACTCGAGGCCGCGAACCAGCGCCTGTCCGCCTTGACGGCGCTCAATCTCCAGCTCGCTTCGGAACGCGATCCGATCGGGCTGCTGGACAAGTTCTGCCAGGGCGCCCGTGCCCTTTTCGGCGCGCGTTGCGCCATCCTCGCGGCGCGCGACAAGATGGACGGGGACACCACTCACTTCGCGACCGCGGGCATGGCGGCCGCGGAGGCTGCGCGCGTCGGCGAAACGCGCATCGACGCGGGCGTGTTCGGCGAGTTGCTGCGCGACGGCAAGTGCAGGCGGCTGCCTGCAGCGGAAACCTCGCCGGTTCCGCCCATGGAGCTTGCATGCGCCTTCGGGCCCGTCCAGTCCGCGCTGCTGGTCCCGATCGCCTCGCTCGAGCGTGTGCACGGATGGATCCTGCTGGTCGACAAGCTCGGCTCGTCGGGGTTCGGCGACGAAGACGAACGGCTGCTGTCGATCCATGCGGCACAGGCAGGCAGGATCTACGAAAACGGCAGCCTCTATCTCAAGGTGCAGCGGCATGCCGCGCACCTGGAGCTGGAAGTCGCGATTCGCGAGGCTGCGCAGAAGCAGCTTGCCGTGCAGCACGCGGTGGCGCTCGCGCTGGCTGATGCGCGCAACTGGGAGCGCGCGTCCTTCGAGTTCTTCCGCATCCTGCACGACCATCTCTCGTTTCCGGTCGGATCGATCTTCCGCGTCGAGCCGCCGTCCGGCGTGGCCGCCTGCATCGCGACCTGGTCCGAGGGCTCGCCCGCGCTCGAGGCATTCGCCGCGTGCTCGGCCAATACGCGTTTCGGCCGTGAAGAGGGCATGATCGGCCAGGTCTGGACCAGTGCGAGGCCATTCGCGACAGCCGAACTCTGCAGCGAGCAGCGGTTCGTGCGGGCCGCCGCTGCAGCGGATGCAGGCTTGCGCTCCGCGGTGTTCGTGCCCGTGGTCAGCCATGGGAACATCGTCGGCGTACTCGAATTGTTCGACACGAAGCGGCGCGAATTCAGCCCGCAGCTCATGCAGACCCTCGACGCATTGGCCGGGCAGATCGGGCAGTTCATGGAGCGGCGGCACCAGCAGTCCAACATCGAGCGACTCAATCGGGTCTATGCCGTCCTGAGCGGGGTCAACGCGCTGATCGTCCGCGTCCGCAGCGAAAAGGAACTGTTCCACGGTGCGTGCCAGATCGCGGTCGACGAAGGCAAGTTCTGCAAGGCGTGGATCGGCGCCCTCGACCCCGACACCGATCGCCTGCTCATGCGCGAGTTCCGCGGAGACGATCCGGACTACTTCGAGAAGCTGGGCGTGATCCTCGCGACCCGGTCGGAGGCCGAATACGGCGAGCCCGCCATGCGGCTGCGTTCCGGCGCGCCGCTGGTGTTCAACGATCTCGAGCACGACCCGGGCGTGCTGCTTCGCGAACACGCGCTCGCTTCCGGTTCGCGCGCACTCGTGTGGCTTCCGCTGGTCGTCACGGGTCGCACGACCGGCGTGCTGGTCCTCCATGCGCGCGAGCGGGACTTCTTCAATGCGGACGAAATGCGCCTGTTGCTCGAGCTGGCGGGGGATCTCGCGTTCGCGCTGGAACACATCGAAAAGGCCGATCGTCTCGATTACCTCGCGCACTTCGACGCCTTGACCGGATTGGCGAATGCAAACCTGTTCCTCGACCGCCTCGACGAGCGGCTCGCGATCGCCGCGCGCGAGCAGCGCAGGCTGGCGCTCGCGATCGTGGACATCTCGCGTCTGGACATCATCAACAAGGCGTTCGGGCGCAAGATCGGCGACGGCGTGCTGAAGCAGGTGGCCGAACGCATTGTCGGATGCGCGGGCGACGCGACCGTCGTGGCGCGGCTCGGCGGTGACAACTTCGCGCTGATGATCGAGGACGCCCCGGAGCCGGAGGCATTGTCCAGGCAGGTCGAGGAGCAGTTGCTGGGCACCTTGCGCGGTCCGCTCAGCGTCGACGGCACCGAGCTGCACTGCTCGGGGCGCGCGGGAATCGCGCTCTTCCCGCGCGACGGCGTCGATGCGAAATCCCTCGCGGGCAATGCCGAAACGGCGCTCGGCGAAGCGAAGGCCGGCAGCGATCCCTACGTGTTCTACTCGCGTGAATTGAGCGATCGGGTCGGGGTGGCGCTCGAACTCGAGAGCCGACTGCGGCGGGCGCTGGAACGCGAGGAGTTCGTGCTGCACTACCAGCCCAAAGTCGACATCGACAATCGCCAGTTGGAAGGCTTCGAAGCGCTGATCCGCTGGAACAGCCCCGAAAGCGGCCTGGTGCCGCCGCTGGAATTCATTCCCTTGCTCGAAAAGACCGGGCTGATCGTCGAAGTCGGCGCCTGGGTCTGCAGCCGCGCGGTGCGCGATTACCTCGCGTGGCTCGCGCAGGGCCTGTTTCCGCCGCGCATCGCGGTCAATGTCTCGGCGGTGCAGCTGCGCCGCCGGGACTTCGTCGCCACCCTTCGGGACATCCTGGATGCCGCGGAGGAAACGCCCGAGATCGACATCGAAGTCACCGAGACGACCGCGATGGAGGACATCGCGGGCACCATCGACAAGCTGCACGCGCTGTACGCCTTGGGCGTCAACATCGCGATCGACGACTTCGGCACCGGGCATTCGTCGCTGACGTATCTGTCCAAGCTGCCGGCGCACGTCCTGAAGATCGATCAATCATTCATCAACACGATGCTCGACGATCCGGACCAGACTTCGCTCGTCTCGACGATCATCGCGCTCGCACACTCGCTACGTCTCAAGGTGGTGGCGGAGGGTGTGGAAACGCGCGAGCAGGCGAACATGTTGCGCCTGCTGCGCTGTGACCAGATGCAGGGCTTCTTCATCGGCCGACCGATGCCGTTCGACGAAGCCACCGAGTACATCCGCGCTCGCCAGGCCCATTGTTGAGCCGCTGCCGCGACGGGCTCGCGCCGCCCGATCGGCGGGCGAGGATGGCTCGGGTTCCCTTCCGCGCGCACCGGTTCGGAGGGCGTCGGCCGCTCACGCGGGAGTGGCGAGCTTCAGTCCGATGATGCCGGCCAGGATCAGCGCGAGGCTCAGCAGCCGTGCGCCATTCGCCGGCTCGCCGAACAGCACGATGCCCAGGATCGCGGTGCCGACCGCGCCGACGCCGACCCAGACCGCGTACGCCGTGCCGACCGGCAGCGACTTCATCGCGGCGCCGAGCAGGCCGAGGCTCACGATCATCGCGAGCACGGTCAAGAGGCTCGGCCACGGGCGCGTGAAACCTTCGGTGTACTTGAGGCCGATCGCCCAGCCGATTTCGAACAGGCCGGCGGCGACGAGGAGGATCCAGTTCATGAGCGGCTCCGGAGCGCGGGGTCGTCCCCGTTGGACCAGGCTGCGCGAGGTCGTCCCCGCGACCGGCCGTCACGAAGGCCGTGCGCACAAGGTCGGGCCGGATCAGCGTTCCTCAAGTGCGCGGCGAGCCTCTTCGAGCGCAGGACCGCGCCTGCCATTCCCCGCGACCTCGAGCAGGCTGCGGTAACCCGCGCGCGCGGCTTCGCGATCGCCGGCCGCTGCCGCAGCGCGCGCCATGCCGAGCAGCGCGTTGAAGCGTCGCGGCTGGCGCGCGAGCGTCGCGCGGTAGGCCTCGAGTGCGGCGGCGGGCTGGCGCTGCGCGATCAGCAGGTCGCCGAGCTGCTCGCCTGCGGGCAGCGTCGGCCCGGGCGTCACCGCGTGCTTGGGTGTCGCGGCTTCGAGTTCGGCCGCTTCGCGCATGCGCGCGAGCGCGTACGTGTGCTCGCCTCGCGCCTGCGCGAGCCACGCCTCGAGTTCGAGCCGCGAGACGCGGATGCTGCGCGCGAACAGCGTCTCGCCCGCCGCGGTGCCCGCTTCTTCGAGCACGGCCAGGCGCGTGACCGCCGCATGTGCAGCGTCGATGTCGCCGGTGTGGACTGCGCCGAGGCCGCGCGCGAACCACGCGACCGACTCGGGCCAGGGGAAGCGCTTCCAGTCGATTCGCGTCGGTTCGCGCGGCGTGATCGCCGCGGCCGCATCCCAGTCGCGGCGTTCGAGCGCGAGGCGCGCCTGCGTCGAGGCGAGGTGGAACGCGGTCTTGAAGCTCGGCTCCAGTCGCGCAGTGGCCTGGAGTCGTCGCACCTGCGCCGCCGCTTCGTCGTCCCTGCCTTGCTGCAGCAGTGCGTAGACGAGGTATTCGATCGCATGCGGGAACTCGTCCCAGACGTACTCGCCCTGTTCGCCGGCGGGGTGCTTCAGCGCCGCGTCGGCCGCGCGCAGGTTGCCGCGCACGACGCCGTCCCAGTCGCCGAGCCGCGTGTAGATGTGCGTCGGCATGTGCAGTGCATGCGGATTGTCGGGCGCGATCGATTCGTAGTGGCGCGTGACCGCGAGCGATTCGCGCTCGCGCCCGGGCACGTCGTTCGCATGCACCAGATAGTGCATCGCGCCGGGATGTTCGGGGTCGTGCGCAAGCATGCGCGCGAGGATCGCCGCGGCGCGGTCCGCGTTCGCGCGCGAGCTGCGGTCGGCCGGCGTCGTCGCGAGCAGGCCGAGCGCGGCGAACACCGCGGCCTCTTCGTCGTCCGGGTCGTGCGCGTGCATTGCCTGCGCCGCATCGGACCAACGCCGGATGCGCGCCCAGTAGTCTTCCGCTGCGGGATCCCGGAAGAACGCTTCGGCCGTCGCGATGAAGGCGCGTTCACGTGGCGTCGGCGGCGCGAGCGCCCGTGCCCTGGACAGTTCCTCCCAGCCGCGCGCTCGCGCTTCGGGACCCGGGCGCGTCGGCCACAACGGCTGGAACAGCGTCATCGCGATGCCCCAGTGCGCCATCGCGCAGTCCGGCTCGGCTGCAACCACCTCGGCGAACGCCTCGCGTGCCTGCGGATAGGTCATGTGGTGCAGCAGCGTGAGCGCGCGGTCGAACCCCGCCTGCGAAGCCGCGTTGCAGCTGACGGGCAGGCGCACCTGGCCGCCCGAGTGGGCAGCGTGCGGGACGCCGGATCGCGCGGCAGGCAGGGCGAGCAGCGCGAGCAGGATCAGGCGTGGACGCATGACGTTTCCGGGACTGCACGATCGCGTGCGATGCTCCTCGGGGAACGCCGTTTCGTCCGCCGGCGTGCCACGCGCGCTCGGCATGCACGCGGACGATCGCTGCCGCCTCACGCCGACGTGGATCAGGCCGGCGCGAACGCGTCGAGCCCGATCGAGCGGTCGCAATCGGCGTGTCCGCATTCGCAGACCGCCGCATCGCCGTCCTGCCCCTGTGCTTCCTCGCATTCGCCCGAGCACCAGTCCTGCCCTTCCGCGACCAGGCACAGGCAGGCCCGATGTGCGCACTTGCTTCGTCGATCCTGCATGTGTCCTCCGGTGGCGGTGCGTCGCGGCGCGCACAGCCTGGACCGCGCGGCATGAACCTGCGCCGACGCGCGCGTGCCGCGTCGATCAACCAGTCGATTCGAACCCGTCGGCGAAGAGCAGGTCGTATTCGGACGCATCGGGTTCGCGCTCGAACGCGCCAACTTCGACCGCGACGCCGCGCACGCGCGCGAGGCCGTCGGCATCGAACGTGCCCATGCCGCCGTCGGGCGCATCGATGCCGATGTCGACGAGCGGCGAATCGGGCCGCAGGCGTGGATTGCCCGTAGCAGCGCGCCGCGGCCGGTGCGTGTGGTCGAATCGCCGACAACCGTCCTCCCGCTGGGCGCGCTTCGCCTGGCGTGGCGCATGGATCGCGCGAAGACGCGGGCGCCGCGACACGCCTTCGTCGCGCGCGTTCCTGCTAGCCTGCCGGACCTGCGCGCCGCCGCGCCCGACGAGGGACCCGACCGTGGGCTGGATCGAACCCGTGCGCGTCACGCTCCACCAGGGCAGCGATGACCTGCTGAGCGCGGGACTCGGTCTCGACGGCCTGCGCGCTGCGCCACCCGCATTCGCCGATCCGGCCGCACCGTCGCCCGCGGAATTGCGCCGTCGCGCGATCCATGTGAACTGGAACGGCATCGCCGACCTCGGGCCGCCCGGCGGCTACGGGCGCGTCTACGGCGGCGTCCCCGCGGTGCCCGGCCGCGAGTTCTCGGCGTTCGCGCGCGTCCTCGGCGCGCGCTCGCCGCATCGCGTGTTGCTGCAGGTACCCGATGCGTTCGACACGAAGGCGCGTTGCCTGCTCGTCGCGCCCTCTTCGGGTTCGCGCGGCGTGTACGGCGCGCTCGCGCTCGCGGGTGCCTGGGGACTGCCGCGCGGCTGCGCAGTGGTCCATACCGACAAGGGAACCGGCACCGGCTATTTCGATGGGTCGAGCGCGACCGGCGTCGCCCTCGACGGCACGCGCGCGGCGCGCGGCGACGCGATGCTCGAGTTCGAACCCGTGGACGCCGCGGGCGGCGCGATCGCGATCAAGCATGCGCATTCGGGCGACCATCCCGAAGCGGACTGGGGTCGCCACGTGCTGCAAGCCGTGCGGTTCGGACTCGCGATGCTCGATCGCGCGTTTCCATCCGAAGCGCCGTTCACCGCGGGCGACACGCGCGTGATCGCGGTCGGCCTGTCGAATGGCGGCGGCGCCGTGCTGCAGGCGGCCGGTCTCGACGCGACCGGGCTGCTGTCCGCGGTCGTCGCGCTCGCGCCGAACGTGCACGTCGAGGGACACGGCCGCCCGTTGTACGACTACGCGACCGAAGCGGCCATGCTGCTGCCGTGCGCGCTGCTCGATGCGCGTTTCGATGCGGTGCCGTTCGCACGCGACCAGGGCCAGCCACCTGCGGCCTGGCGCGCGCGCTGCGCGCACCTGCACGACCGGGGCCTGCTCGGGGGCGCAGACGTTGCCGAGTGGTCGGCCGAGGCGCTCGCACGCCTCGACGCCGCAGGCTGGTCGGTGCCCGCGCTCGAATGCGCGGCCAGCAGCACCGCGTTCGATCTCTGGCGCGCGCTGACGGCCGCCTACGCGTCTGCGTACCTGCGCCGCGGTGCGGGCACGATGCCGCAGGGACTGCGTTACGGCACCGTCGATGGCGCTCCCGCGCGCGCCGCGCCGCGCGCCGCGTGGTGGTCCGACGCAAGCGGTCTTCCGCCCGGCGCGGGGGTCATGCTGCTCGGCGGCCGCGACGATACAGCCGATGCGGACGGCGCGACCGCGATCGCGCTGCGCGAAGCCTGGTCGGGCGGACACGCCGACGCGACCTGCCGGTGCTCGTCGCGCACGGCGAAGCCGACGGCCTGTTGCCGATCGCGTTCGGCGCGGGCGCCTACGTCGCAGCGCTGCAGGCGGCGGGCCGCACGCCCGCCTACTGGCGCATCCCGCACGCCCAGCACTTCGATGCGTTCCTGTCGTTCGGCGCGCTCGGCGCCCGCCACGTGCCGCTGCTTCCGTACGCATACGCCGCGCTCGATGACATCGCGGCGCACCTCGACGGTGCGCCGATGCCTGCGTCGCGGCGCTTCGACACACGGCCGCGCGGAGTGGGCATGCTCACGTCCGCGATGCTCGGGCTCGCGCGCTAGCGCGTCGCCGGAGAGGCCACCGCTGCGATCATTGCCTCGGCCATCTCGCCCCATGCGCTCGCCCAGGCCTGCTCGACCGCGGCATGCTCGGCGCCTCAGCGCTGCGCGCCGGCGAGGCGGCGCAGCCGGCGCTGCGCGCGCCGCTCGCGCCGGCGTGCGCCCGCGCGTGCGAACAGCAGGTAGATCGCCGGGGTCGACAGCAGGGTCAGTCCCTGCGAGACGACGAGGCCGCCGATCAGCGCGATGCCGAGCGGGCGCCGCAGCTCCGCGCCGGTGCCGACGCCGATCGCGAGCGGCAGCGCGGCGAGGATCGCGACCATCGTCGTCATCATGATCGGCCGGAAGCGCGCGATGCAGGCTTCGCGGATCGCCTCGAGCGGCGACTTGCCCTCGCGCTCGGCGACCAGCGCGAAGTCGATCATCATGATCGCGTTCTTCTTGACGAGGCCGATCAGCAGCACGATCGCCATCATCGCGATGATCGACAGCTCGTTGCCGGTCACGATCAGCGCGAGCAGCGCGCCGACGCCCGCGGACGGCAGCGTGGAGAGGATCGTGACCGGATGGATCAGGCTCTCGTAGAGGATGCCGAGCACGATGTAGACCGCGACCACCGCGGCCAGCAGCAGCCATGGCATCGCGGCGCCGCTCTGCTGGAAGCTGCGGAAGTCGCCGCCGAAGTCGAGCCGGATGTCGCCGGGCATGCGCATGTCCGAGATCGTGCGTGCGACCACCTGGGTCGCCTCGCCCATGCTCGCGCCGGGCGCGAGGTTGAAACTGAGGTCCATCACCGTGAACTGGTCTTCGTGCTGGACCTGGGTCGGCGCGAGGCCGGATTGCTGGCGCGCGATCGCGGTGATCGGCACCATCGCACCCGAGCTGGAGCGCACGTGGATGCGCTCGAGCGCCGCCGGCGTCGCGGTCTGCTGCGGCAGCGCGTTGACGACCACCTGGTACTCGCTGATGTCCGAGCGGATCGTCGAGATCTGGCGCTGGCCGAACGCGTTGTAGAGCGCGTCGTCGACCGCGGCGACGCTGACGCCGAGCCGGCTCGCCGCATCGCGGTCGATGACCATGTTCTGGCGCAGCCCGGCTTCGTCGACGTCGCTGCCGACGTCGCGGAACATCGGGTTCCGGCGCAGTTCGGCCGCGAGCTTCGGCAACCACTCCTGCAGGCGCGCGGGATCGTCGCCCTTGAGCGACACCTGGTACTGCGCGCCCTGGCTGCCCCCGCCCCCGCCGCTCGGCAGGTCCTGCAGCGGGCGCAGGCGCAACTGGAAGTCCGGGAAATGCGCGGCGGTCGCCGAAAGCCGGGCGAGCACCTCGTGGGTGGACTGTTCGCGACCCCGTCCGAGCGGCTTCAGCTGGATCGCGAACGAACCGCTGGTGCCGCGCCGGCCGCTGCCGAGGCGCGCGCCGACGAACTCGACCGCGGGGTCGGCGAGCAGCAGCTCGGTCACGCGTTGCTGGCGCTGCTGCATGTCGGCGAACGAGAGCGTCGAGCCCGCGCTCGATCGCGCCCAGATCAGTCCGGTGTCCTGCGGCGGGAAGAAGCCGGCCTTGATCGCGCCGAACAGGAAGAAGGTCGCGACGATCAGCGCGAGCGGCGTCAGCGCGAGCAGCCACGGCCGCCGCAGCGTCCAGTCGAGCGAGCCGCGGTAGAGCGCGAGCATGCGCGCATGCGCGCGATCGAGCAGCGTGCCGATGCGACTCGGCTTCGCCTCGGCGAAGGGTTTGAGGAAGCGTCCGCACAGCGCCGGCGTCAGCGTCAGCGAGACCACCGCGGACACCGTGATTGCGGCGACCAGGGTCACGGTGAACTCGCGGAAGAACATGCCGATCAGACCCTGCGCGAACAGCAGCGGGATGAACACCGCAACCAGCGAAGCCGTGATCGACACGATCGTGAAGCCGATCTCGCGCGCGCCCGCGAGCGTCGCCTCGAGCCGCGGCATGCCCGCGTCGACGTGGCGGATGATGTTCTCGATCACGACGATCGCATCGTCGACGACGAAGCTGAGCGCGATCACGAGCGCGAGCAGCGACAGGTTGTCGAGCGTGTAGCCGAGCACGTACATCACGATGAACGCGCCGGCGAGCGACAGCGGCACCGCGGTCGCGGCGATCAGCGTCGGCGCGGTCCGGCGCAGGAACAGCGCCATCGTCAGCACCACCATCGCGAGGCTGATCAGCAGCGTGATCTGCACCTCGTTGACCGAGTCGCGCACGGTCGGGGTGCCGTCGAAGAACGGCGTCAGCCGCGTGCCGGGCGGCAGCAGCGCCTGCAGCGCGGGCAGTTCGGCGCGCACGCCGTCGACGGTCGCGATCACGTTCGAGTCGGGGCGCTTGTAGACCGCGATCTCGATCGAGCGCTGGCCGTTGAACCAGGCGGCCTGGTAGCTGTCCTCCGCGCCTTCGTAGACGTCGGCGACATCGCGCAGCCGGATCGGCACGCCGTTGCGCACCGCCACGACGACGTCGGCGAACTCGGCCGCATTGCGCAACTGGTCGTTCGCGCTGACCGCGAGCGTGGTGCGGCCGTCGCTGAGGAAGCCGAGCGGCGAGCTCACGTTGGCCGCGGTCAGCGAATTGCGCAGTTCGTTCGTCGACAGGCCCATCGCGTTGAGCGCGTGCAGGTTCACGTCGACGCGCACCGCCGGCTGCGAGCTGCCGGCGACGTCGACCGACGCGACGCCGGGCAACTGCGCGAGGCGCGGCTTGAGCAGGTTGTCGGCGCGGTCGAACAGCGCCGACAGCGACTGCGTGTCCGAGGTCAGCGCGATCTGGATCACCGGATCGTCGTTCGGATTCGCCTTCTGCCAGGTCGGCAGCGAGGTCAGGCCCGAGGGCAGGTCGGGCGCGGCCGCGTTGATCGCGGCCTCGACGTCGCGCGCGGCCGCATCGAGGTCGATGCCGCCTTCGAAGATCATGAACACGAAGCTGCCGCCTTCCGAACTCGACGAACGCATGCGGTCGATGCCGGGCACCTGGCCGAGGTGGCGTTCGAGCGGCGCGGCGACGGTCGAGGCCATCGTGGTCGCGTCGGCGCCGGGCTGCGCCGCGGTCACGAAGATCGCGGGGAACGTGATCTGCGGCAGCGCGCTGATGCCGAGCAGCGAATAGCAGATCGCGCCCGCGACGAGCAGCCCGGCCGCGAGCAGCGAGGTGCCGATCGGGCGACGGATGAACGGCGCGGAGAGGTTCACGCGCGACCTCGCGCGATCGATCCCGAGAAGGCTCCGCGCTCCGAAGTCCCGTTCGCCCTGAGCGCAGGCCGAAGGCCGGAGTCGAAGGGCCCGGTCGCGTCGGCACGACGTCGCGCATGCGCTTCGACTCCGCGGCCTGCGGCCGCTGCGCTCGGCGCGAACCGAAGGGATGCGGCAGCTGGCCTCATGCCGCCGCCTCGCGCAACGACGCGCGCTCGCGTCGCGCGCGCAGCCACTCGGCGAAGCGTTCCATGTACAGGTAGATCACCGGCGTCGTGTACAGCGTGACGAGCTGCGACAGCAGCAGGCCGCCGACGATCGAGATGCCGAGCGGTCGGCGCAGCTCCGAGCCGATGCCGGTGCCGAGCGCGAGCGGCAGCGCGCCGAGCAGCGCCGCCGCGGTCGTCATCATGATCGGCCGGAAGCGCAGCAGGCAGGCGCGCCGGATCGCGCCGTGCGCGTCCATCCCGCGGCGGCGCGCGTCGATCGCGAAGTCGATCATCATGATCGCGTTCTTCTTCACGATGCCGATCAGCAGCACGATGCCGACGATGCCGTCGACCGAGAGGCTCATGCCGCAGACCATCAGCGCGAGCAGCGCGCCGACGCCGGCCGGCGGCAGCGTCGAGATGATCGTGAGCGGATGGATGTAGCTCTCGTAGAGCACGCCGAGCACGATGTAGATCACCACGACCGCGGCGAGCAGCAGCAGCACCTCGTCGCCGATCGAGGACGAGAACTCGCCGGCCTTGCCGATGAATTCGCCGCGCACCTGCGGCGGCAATGCCATCGCGGCCTCGACCTCGCCGAACGCCGCGATCGCGTCCGAGAGCGAATGGCCCGGGGCGAGGTTGAACGCGATCGTCACCGCGGGCAGCTGGTCCTGGTGGCTCACGATCAGCGGCGCATTGCCGAATTCGGCCTTCGCGAGCGCCGAGATCGGGATCGTGCCGCCGCCGCCGAGCGGGATGCCGGTGTTCGACGCGCCGACGCCGGTCGCGGTCGAGGAATTGGCCGAGCGCAACATGCCGAGGCTCGTCGCGTTGCTGCCGGTCAGCGCGCCGCCGCCATTGCTGCGCACGGTGAGCTTGTCGAGCAGGTCGCGACCGGTGCGGAATTCGGGCGCGACTTCGAGCACCACGCGGTACTGGTTGAGCTGGGTGAAGATCGTCGAGATCTGGCGCTGGCCGAACGCCGAGTAGAGCGTGTCGTCGATCGTCTGCACGGGCACGCCGAGCCGGCTCGCCTTGTCGCGGTCGATCGTGAGCTGCAGGGCATTGCCCTTGTCCGCGAGGTTGTTGTCGACGTCGGCGAGTTCGGCCCGCGCGCGCAGCGCCTCGGTCATGCGTTCGGCCTGGCGCGCGAGCTCGGTCGGGTCGACCGAGGACAGCGTGTACTGGTACTCCGTCGGCGCGACGCGGCTGTCGAGCGTGATGTCCTGCACCGGCTTCAGGAACAGCGCGGCGCCGGGCAGGTGCGCGGCCGCCCGCTGCAGGCGCGGCAGCACGACGTCGAGGCCGTCGCGCTCGCCGCGCTCCTTCAGCACGATGCTGAGCTGGCCCTGGTTCAAGGTCGGATTGATCGAGCCGGTGCCGACGAACGCGGCGACGCCCGCGACCGCGGCGTCCGCGCGCAGCGCCTCTGCGACCGCGCGCACCTGCGCCTGCATCGCGGGAAACGCGATGTTGTCGTCGGCGCGCACGACGCCGGTGACGAGGCCGGTGTCCTGCTCGGGCAACAGGCCCTTCGGGATAGCGAGGTAGAGCAGCACCGTCGCGACGACCGACGCGGTCGCCACCGCGAGCGTGACGCGCTGGTGCGCGAGCACCCAGTCGAGCGTGCGTTCGTACAGCGCGACCAGCCGCGACCACCAGGTGCGCCGGCCCGCCGCCGCGTGCCGCTCGTGCGCATCGTCGCCCCGCACCTCATCAACGATGGGCAGCTGGTCGGGCTTGAGCAGCCACGCGCACATCATCGGGGTCAGCGTCAGCGACACCAGCATCGAGATCGCGACCGCGATCGACAGCACCCAGGCGAACTCGTGGAACAACCGGCCGGTGACGCCGGGCATCAGCAGCAACGGCAGGAACACCGCGATCAGCGAGACCGTCAACGACAGCACCGTGAACGCGATTTCGCGCGCGCCGGTCTCGGCGGCCTCGCGCCCGTCCTTGCCCTGCTCGATGTAGCGCACGATGTTCTCGATCATCACGATCGCATCATCGACGACGAAGCCGGTCGCGACGGCCAGCGCCATCAGCGACAGGTTGTCGAGCGACATGCCCGCGAACGCCATCACCGCGAACGTGCCCATCAGCGACAGCGGCACCGCGACCGACGGGATGATCGTCGCCCACAGCCGGCGCAGGAACACGAAGATCACCGCGACCACGAGGCAGACCGTTAGGACCAGCGTGAACTGCACCTCGTGCACCGAGGCGCGGATCGTCAGCGTGCGGTCGGCGAACACGTCGAGCGTCACGTCCGCGGGCAGCACGCTGCGAAGTTCCGGCAGGATCGCGCGGATGCTCGCGACGGTATCGACGATGTTCGCTCCGGGCTGGCGCCGGATGTCGAGCAGCACCGCGGGCTCGCCGTTCGCCCACGCGCCGAGCTGGTCGTTCTCTACGCCGTCGACGACGCGCGCGACGTCGCCGAGCCGCACCGGTGCCTCGTTGCGGTAGCTGATGATCGTCTCGCGATACTCCTGCGCGCTCGAAAGCTGGTCGTTGGTGCCGATCGAATAGGTCTGCACCGCGCCGTTGAGCGTGCCCTTTGCCGCGTTGACGTTGGCCTGCGTCAGTGCGCTGCGGACGTCCTCGAGGGTCAGGCCGAGGTTGCCGAGCTGGGCCGGGTTCACCTGCACGCGCACCGCGGGACGCACGTTGCCGGCGATCGACACGAGGCCGACGCCGCTGACCTGCGAGAGCTTCTGCGCGAGGATCGAATCGGCGTAGTTGTTGACCTCGCGCAGCGGCAGCGACTTCGAGGTCATCACCAGCGTCATGATCGGCGCATCGGCGGGATTCACGCGGTTGTAGACCGGCGGATAAGGCAGGCTGCCGGGCAGGCGCGCCGAGCGCAGCGCCGACTGCACGTCCTGCGCGGCGACATCGATGTCGCGGTCCCACGCGAACTGCAGGATGATCGTGGACAGGCCGGCCGAACTGTCCGAGCTCATCATCGTGATGCCCGAGATCTGCCCGAGCTCGCGCTCGAGCGGCGTGGTCACGAGCGTCGCCATCGTGGTCGCGCTCGCGCCCGGGTACTGCGTGGTCACGACGAGGCTGGGTGCATCGATTTCGGGCAGCGCCGATACCGGCAACTGGCGGTAGCCGATCACGCCGAGCAGCAGCACCGCGATCATCAGCAGCGTGGTCGCGATCGGGCGCCGGATGAACAGCGTCGAGAAACCGGTGCCGCGAGCGGGCTGATCGTTCATCGCGTCGCGCTCAGCCGCGGCCGCCACGGCGCTGGCCGGGTTGCGCGGCCTTGCGGATCTCCTCCGCGCTCGGCGCCTTCGGCACTTCGCCGGGCGCCATCGGCGTGACCTTCGCACCGGGCTTGAGGCGGAACTGGCCCTCGGTCACGACCTTCTGACTGGCCTCGAGGCCGCTCGCGATCATCACGTGGCTCGCATCGACCTCGCCCGCGACGCGCACCGGCTGCATCTTCACGCTGTCGCCGGCTTCGAGCAGGTAGACATAGTCGCCGTCCGGGCCGCGCTGCACCGCCTGCGTCGGCACCACCAGGCCGTCCTCGACCGTGCGCACCTGCATGCGCACGTTGACGAACGCGCCGGGCCACAGCGCCTTGTCCGCGTTCGGGAATTCGGCCTTGAGACGGAAGGTGCCGGTGCTCGTGTCGATCTGGTTGTCGACCACCGCGAGCACGCCGTCGCTCGCGACCGCGTGGCTGTCGCTGCGGTCGAGCGCGGTCACCGGCACCGCGCCGGCCGCGCGCGCAGCGCGCACGCTGTCGAGGTCCTGCGCCGGCAGCGTGTACATCACGTTGATCGGCTGCACCTGCGTCAGCACGACGATCGTGCCCGCGTTCGCCTGCAGCAGGTTGCCGACGTCGACCTGGCGGATGCCCGCGATGCCGTCGATCGGCGCGGTGATGCGCGTGAAGCCGAGCGAGGTGCGCGCGCTCGCGATCGCGGCGTCGTCGGCCGCGATCTGCGCTTCCTGCTGGCGCACGGTCTGGCGCTGGTTCTCGAGGTCCTGCGCCGACACGAAGTTCTTCTGGCTGAGCTCCTCGTAGCGCTTGAGCGTGCTGCGGGAGGCCGACAGCTGGGCGAGATGCTGCGCGCGGCTCGCGAGTGCCTGGTCGAGCGCGGCCTGGTAGGTGCGCGGATCGATCTCGGCGATGAGGTCGCCCTTCGAGATCGCCGCACCTTCCTCGAAGTGCAGCGCCTTGAGCTGCCCGGATACCTGCGCCGCGACCGCGACGGTATTGAGCGCCTGCACGGTGCCGAGCGCATCGAGGTGCACCGGCACGTCTTGCGTGGTCGCCTCGACCACGGTGACCGGCACCGGTGCTGCGGCCTGCTCCTTGCCAGGTCCCTGGCCGGGCCCCCCGGCGGAGGGCCTGAACCAGCGCCAGCCCAGTACGGCGGCCACGATGACGACGACGAGCAGGAGCGCGATTTTCCAGCGCGACATGGAAAGGTCCTTTGCGAGCGGAGTCCGGGCGCCGCCTGCGCCCGTGCGACGAAGGCTAGCAGCCGCGCACGCGACGCGCGGCGCGCAACGGCGTAAATATGTCTTTACAGACCCGGGTGCGTCCCGAATGCGGGCGCCTGCATCGCGGCGCCTTGCCGCGGGGCGATTCGTCGCCATCTGCAAGGAATCCCGCCGGCGCGCTGTCTTCTGCCGAGCCCCCACGAGGACTCCCGATGAGCATGAGTTGCGATCTCCCCGGCGCCGGCCTCGCGGCCGCACGCGACCAGATTCCCGATCCCGCCTACGACCCGCCGGCCGATGCATCGCTGCGCAGCGCGACCGCGGTGCTCGCGGGCGGCTGCTTCTGGTGCACGGAAGCCGTGTTCCGCGCTCTCGAGGGCGTGCTCGACGTGACCTCGGGCTACAGCGGCGGCGACGCGCGTGACGCGAACTACGAGCGCGTGTCGATGGGCACCACCGGACACGCCGAGGCGATCGCGGTGCGCTACGACCCGCAGGTGATCTCCTACGGGCGCCTGCTGAAACTCTTCTTCGCGGTCGCGCACGACCCGACCCAGCGCGACCGCCAGGGCAACGACATCGGCAGCCAGTACCGTTCTGCGATCTTTTTCGCCGACGAACGGCAGCGCGAGATCGCCGAACGCTACATGCGCCAGCTCGACGCGGCGAAGGTGTTCAGCGGCCCGATCGCGACGACGCTGGAGCCGCTGGTCGCGTTCCATGAAGCGGAGACGTACCACCAGGACTACGCGGCGCGGAATCCCGCGCAACCCTACATCGCCGCGGTGGCCGCACCGAAGGTCGCCAAGCTGCGCAAGCAGTTTGCGCAGATGCTCAAGGATCGCGCGGAGCATTCGTGACCAACTCCCTTCCCCCGCTTGCGGGGGAAGATGCCCCGCAGGGGCAGATGGGGGCCGCTCTTGATCTTGCCTTCGGCCTCCGGACTCCGCGCGAACATCAAGAGCGCCCTCATCCGCCTTCGGCACCTTCTCCCGCAAGCGGGAGAAGGAGGGGCGCCGCGACCGCAACGCAAGCCGACCCCACACGCACGACACGAAGACACACCACCCTCGGAGAAACACCATGGTGACGCCAACCAGCAGCCGCTCCGCCTCCGGCCACGACCTTACGCCGCTCACCACGGAGGAACGCGACCGCCTCGCCGCGAAGCTCACGCCCGAACAACGCCGCATCCTCATCGACCACGGCACCGAGCGTCCGTTCTGCGGCGGCCTGCTCGACGAGCACGGCGAGGGCGTGTTCACGTGCCGGCTCTGCGCGCTGCCGCTGTTCCGCTCCGACAGCAAGTTCGAATCGGGTACCGGCTGGCCGAGCTTCTTCCAGCCGTTCGATCCCGCGCACGTGCGATCGATCACCGACACGAGCCACGGCATGACGCGGATCGAGATCCGCTGTGCGCGCTGCGACAGCCACCTCGGCCACGTGTTCCCCGACGGACCGAAGCCGACCGGACAGCGCTATTGCATGAACGGGGCGGCGCTCGCGTTCGAATCTGCGCGGAGCGCGTAGTCGAACCCCGCGGGCGTCCGGGGGGTGAACCGCGGGTGAAGCGCGCTGTTCACGCGCGCATCAAGCAGCAAATGGTAACCGTGCACGCTCATCCGTCACGGGAGTACGTCATGAGTGAAGCGCGCATGCAGGACATCGAGAAGCTCGAACGCGCCTTCTGGCAATCGATCCTGGAGGGCGACTCGAAGGCGGCAACGGCGATGTTGACCGAGCCCGCCCTGATGGTCAGCGGACACGGCTCGAACCGTTTCGATCATGCGGGTTACGAGAAGATGGCGAGCGATGACCGATTCAAGCTGTTGCGATTCGAATTGTCGGACATGGACGTGACGTTTCCCCGCGACGATGTGGCGGTCGCCACCTACCACGCGAGCCAGACCGTCCGGATGGAAGGGCGCGAGGTCCAGATGGAGGCCCACGATTCGTCGACCTGGGTGCGCATCGATGGCGCGTGGAAATGCGTGGTGCATACCGAAAGCCTGGTCCCGCCCTCGCCCGAACCGTAGTCCAGCCCGCCACCAGGGCGCCGAGCGACGCAATCGCGCCAGGACCGGTTGAAACGCGCCCGCGCCACGGTGCGCAGCGCGCGCACCGCAGGCTCGGCGAGGGTGACGTAGGATGCGCACTTTGCCGGGGGCGGGGCGGTATGCGGGGGCATTGCAGTTGTTGGGTCGGGGTGGTCGGAGCGTGCGCGGCGAGCGTCGGCATGCCGTCCGCGTGGGCGGATGCCGAGCTGCCCGTGGTCGTGGTGACCGCCACCCGCACCGAACAAGCGGCGTACGATGTGCCCGCTTCGGTCGACGTGGTCGAAATCGAGTCCGAGCGCGATGCCGCGGGCGTGAACCTGTCCGAGGTCCTCGGCCTGGTCCCCGGCGTGCTCGCGCGCAACCGCGGCAACTACGCGCAGGACGAACAGGTGTCGATCCGCGGCTTCGGCGCGCGCTCGACCTTCGGCGTGCGCGGCGTGCGGCTCTATGTCGACGGGATACCCGCGACGATGCCGGACGGGCAGGGGCAGGTGTCGCATTTCCATTTCGGCACGGCCGAGCGCGTCGAGATCCTGCGCGGTCCGTTCTCGGCGTTGTACGGCAATTCCTCGGGCGGCGTGATCGAGTTGTTCACCGCCGACGGCGGCGATCCTGCGCGCGTCGACCTCGGCCTCGTCGGCGCCGGCCATGGCTTCTCGCGCGTGAGCGCGAATGCGCGCGGCGCGGCAGGCGTGTTCGACTACAACGTCGGCGTGACGCACTTCCAGACCGATGGCTGGCGTGCGCACAGCGAAGTGCGCCGCGAGTCGGGCAATGCGAAGCTCGGCTGGACCATCGGAGACGGCGCGCGGCTGACGCTCGTCGCGAACGCCCTGTCGATTCCCGAAGCGAAGGATCCGCTCGGCCTCACGCACGAGCAGTTCGACGCCGATCCCGACCAGGTCGCGTCGGTCGCCGAGCTCTACGCCACGCGCAAGAGCGTGCGTCAGCAGCAGCTCGGCGCGATCTGGGAACAGACGCTCGCAGCAGGCCATTCGCTGCGGCTGCTCGCGTATGGCGGGCAGCGCGAGATCGAGCAGTTCCTGTCGGTGCCGGTCGGCGCGCAGGGCAACCCGCTGCATTCGGGTGGCGTGATCGACCTCGGCAGCGACTACGCGGGCAGCGACCTGCGCTGGACCTGGCGCGGCGAGCTCGCCGCGAAACGGTTCGAACTCACCGCCGGGCTGTCGGCGGATCGCCAGCGCCAGCACCGGCTCGGCTTCGAGAACTTCATCGGTGACGTGCTCGGCGTGCGCGGCGCGTTGCGTCGCGACGAAATCGACACGGTGCGCAATGCCGACCAGTACGTGCAGGCGAGCTGGCGCTTTGTCGATGCGTGGTCGCTGAACGCCGGCCTGCGCCACAGCGAAGTCCGCTTCGATGCACGCGACCGCTACGTGACGGCGGCCAATCCCGACGACAGCGGTCGCGTCGAGCACGCCGCGACCACGCCGGTGGCCGGGTTGCTCTGGCGCGCGCATCCGCGCGCGCACCTGTATGCATCCTGGGGCAAGGGGTTCGAGACGCCGACCTTCAGCGAACTCGGTTACCGCGCCGACGGCGGTGCCGGACTCGCATTCGACCTCGATCCCGCGCGCAGCGACAACGCGGAGATCGGCGCGAAGCTGCGCCCGTCCGATCGCATCGAAGCGAACCTCGCGCTGTTCGAGGCCGATACCCGCGACGAGATCGGCGTCGCGAGCAGCGCGGGCGGGCGCACGACGTATCGCAACATCGGCAAGGCGCGCCGACGCGGCGTCGAGGCCGCGATGTCGATGCAGCTCGCGCGCGACTGGAACCTGCAGCTCGCGTGGACGCGCCTCGACGCGCGCTTCCGCACGGGGTTCCTCGCCTGCGAGGGCACGCCCTGCACCGAGCCCGACGTGCCGGTTGCCGCGGCTGCGCGCATTCCGGGCACGCCCTCCTCGATGCTCGCCGTCGCGCTGCGCCATGGCGGCGAGTCGGGTTGGCGTGCGTCTGTGCAGGGCGACTACGTGTCGGATGTCGTCGTCGACGACCTCGGTAGCGACGCGGCGCCCGCGCACGCCGTGTTCGGCGCGAGCGTCGGCTACGCGTTCGGGCTCGAAGCGGGCCGCATGGACGCGTTCGCGCGCATCGACAACCTGTTCGACCACCGCCATGTCGGATCGGTCATCGTCAACGACGGGAATGGGCGCTGGTTCGAACCTGCGGCAGGCCGCACGCTGGTGGTCGGGGTCGACTGGCGCTGGGCGCGGTGATCGCGCGTGCTACACGGTTTGCGACTTCACCGCGTCATTCGGTTTCGTGGCTTCGTCGTTCGCGCCTGCGGCGCTCCTACAGGTAGCGGGCCGCGATTCGCGAGGATCGTGCGGCATCGCGCGAATCGCACGGCCCGCACCGATTCCGCATCGAGCGCTGTAGCAGCGGCGCAGCCGCGACCGTGATGTTGCCCGCTCGCCGCGCCATGCGGCTTCGACGTTTCGTCGATCGCGCCTGCGGCGCTCCTACGGGTAGCGGCCGCGATTCGCGAGGACCGTGCGGCATCGCGCGAATCGCACGGCCCGCACCGATTCTGCATCGAACGCTGTAGGAGCGGCGCAGCCGCGACCGTCCTGCTGCACTCTCGTCGCGTCGTTCGGTGTCGACGTGTCGCCGATCGCGCCTGCGGCGCTCCTACAGGTAGCGGGCCGCGATTTCGCGAGGATGGTGCCGCATCGCGCGAACGCACGGAGACAGCCGCGAGCGCTGCAGGAGCGGCAAGGCCGCGACCGTCCCGTCGCACGGTCGTCGCGTCACCGGGTTCGACATTTCCCCGATCGCGCCCGTCCGCCTCAGTGCCGTCCGCGTGAACCCAGCATGTCCGCGCCGGCCTTGAGCAGGTCGCCGAGGCCGAGCTGGCCATCGCCGTCCTGGTCGAGCACGCTCGACAGCAGGCCGCCCTGGCCGCGACGGCCGAGATCCTGCAACTCGCGGCCGAGCATGCCGCCGAGGCCGCCCGCGTCGAGGTCCTGGTTGCGCGTGCGGTTGCCGAGCATCGACAGGATGATCGGGGCGAGCATCGCGAGCAGTTGCGCCGCACCCTGACCGCCGAGTCCGGTCGATCGCCCGAGGTCCTGCGCAGCGCGGTCGCGGCTCTGGCCGAACACATGACCGAGGATCGCCCCGCCGTCGCCACCGCCGCCGAGCACGCTGCCGAGCACCGATCCGAGGTCGAACCCCGCGTGCTGGCTGGCCGCGCGGTGCAGGGCCGCGGCGCCGTCGCCGTTCTGCGCGTTGCGTGCGAGGCCACCGACCAGCAGCGGAACGGCCTGGCTGATCGCGGCTTCGGCCCGGGCCGGATCGATGCCGAGCTGCGATGCGATCGATCCGATGCGATCGGCGTCGAACTGGCCGAGTACCTGCTGCGTGAAGTCGCTCATGTCGATCTCCCGGTGTGCGTGGCGGCAGCGGCGTGCGCGTGCGCGCGCGACATTCGTGATCGGCGCCGCGGCCACGACGCGAAGCCTCGCGCACACTATAGTCCTGCGTGATGGACACCGGCATGTCGACCAGCGATTTCGATTCCCGCCTGCAACTGCTGCACGAACGCTACACGGCGTCGCTCGTGCACAAGCGTGCGGCGCTGGCCGAGGCCTGGCAGGCGTTCGCGGCCGATCCGCGCGATCGCGCGCTGCGCCGCGAGCTCTCGATGCAGCTGCATCGGCTGTCGGGTTCGGCCGGCGCGTACGGCTACGAGGCGATCGGCACGGCCGCGGGCGAAGCGGACGCCGTCGTGGGCGAACACGGCGGCATCGTCGACTTCGACCGCGCCCAGCTCGACCGTTGCGACGACCTCGTGCGCGCGGTGCTCGGCGCGCTCGAACGCGCCGAATCCGGCGCGCGGCCAACCGGGGCGCCGTGACGCGGCGGCGGATTTGGCCGAGAATGCGCGGTTTCCGGCCGTGCGACACCGTCGCCGCCGATCCCGTCACCCACGCAGGCTCCCGATGCAGACCTATCCCCCGGTTTCACTGATCGGCGCACCCACCGACATCGGCGCAGGCCACCGCGGCTCGTTGATGGGTCCCGAGGCGCTGCGCGTCGCCGGCCTCGCCGAGGCGCTGTGCGCGCGCGGCCTCGAGGTCTCCGACTGCGGCAACGTGGTCGGCCCGACCAATCCGTGGCTGCCGCCGAGCGAGGGCTATCGCCACCTCGGCCAGGTCATCGAATGGAACCGCGCGGTCATGAACGCGGTCGCGGGCGAACTCGGGCGCGACCGCCTGCCGATCCTCATGGGCGGCGATCACTGCCTCGCGATCGGCTCGATCACCGCGGTGGCACGCCACTGCCGCGAGCGCGGCAAGCGCCTGACCGTGCTCTGGCTCGACGCGCACGCGGACTTCAACACCAGCGCGATCACGCCGTCGGGCAACATCCACGGCATGCCGGTCGCGTGCCTGTGCGGCTTCGGCCCGCACGAACTGACCACGCTCGGCGGCGACGCGCCCGCGCTGACGCCCGACCGCATCCGCCAGATCGGCATCCGCTCGGTCGATGCGGCCGAGAAGAAGCTCGTGCACGACGTCGGCCTCGACATCTACGACATGCGCTACATCGACGAAGTCGGCATGAAGCGCGTGATGGAGGAGGCGCTGCAGAACATCGGAGCGAAGGACCACCTGCACGTGAGCTTCGACGTCGACTTCCTCGACCCGGGCATCGCGCCGGGCGTGGGCACGACGATCCCGGGTGGCCCCAACTACCGCGAAGCGCAGCTGTGCATGGAAATGATCGCCGACAGCGGCCGACTCGGTTCGCTCGACATCATGGAATTGAACCCCGCGCTCGACGTGCGCAACCAGACCGCGCTGCTCGCCGTCGACCTCGTCGAGAGCCTGTTCGGGAAGTCGACGCTGATGCGCGATTGACCTGCGCCGCCGGGCAGCGCGGCGAGCCGCGCCGCGCCGCGCGTGCCTCCAGGCGCGCGGAGCAGCGCTCCGCGCGCTCCCGCGCTCAGAATTCGACCGCGCCGCCGAGATAAACCGTGCGCCCGCCCGCGGGCTCGAGTCCACCGCCGAACACGCGCGCGTAGTAGGTGCGGTCGGTCAGGTTGGAGACGCCACCGAGCAGGCGAAGATGCGGCAGCACCCACCAGTCGCCCGACAAATCCTCGACCGTGTGCGAGGGCACCTTGGCCGGGATGTAGTTCGGCGCGTCCGGCGTGCCGAGCGCGAGGTTCGAGTCTTGCCAGTACTGCGCCGCGACCGTCACCGCCGACAGCGCGAGCTTGTAGTGGTGGTCCTCGCGCCAGACCACGCCGACGCGCGCGAGATACGACGGCGAGAATGCGGGTTCATTGCCCTCGAAGCCGCGCTGCGACGCGGTGAACTCCGAATCGAGCAGGCTCAGGTTCGCGAATAGCGACAGGTGGCGCGTGGTCTTCGGATCACGTGCGGCGAGGAAGTCGTAGTCGACCTGCCCCTCGAAGCCGCGATGGCGCGTGTTGCCGCTGTTGACGTTGATCGTGTTGCCGGGTGGCGCATCGGGGATCTGCTGCGACTCGATGCGGTCGCGCACGTCGATCCAGAACACGCTCGCGTCGTAGAACAAGCCGTCGCGCGGCGTGCCGTGCACGCCGGCTTCCCATGACAGCACGTGGGTCGGATCCGGGTTATTGATCGGGTCGGGCGAGGTATTGCCGAACGGCGAGCCGATGTCGAAGTAGCGCACCGGGCGCCAGCCCTGCGAGACGTTGAAATAGGTTTCGTTGCCGCGGCCGAAGTCGTTGCCGAAGCCGAGCCCGAACAGCGGCACGGTATGGCTGACCTCGCGATCCACGAGTCCGCGCGAGAGCGTCGGCGGTTTCACGGTTTCCTCGATCTCGACGTTCTCGCGTTCGATCCGCACCGACGGCACGAAGTGCCAGCCGCCCTCGAAGCGGAACACGTTCTCCGCGAACACCGCCGCATAGTCGGTCGAACGTGCCTGGCGCAGGCGCGCGCACTGCGTGTCGGCGGGCGACCCGCAGGGTTCGCCGTGGCGCGCGTAACGCGACGGCGCGAGGTTGTCCGCGGTCCATTGCCGGAACGGCGCGTCGGAGCGGTAGGCAGTGGTGCCGAGCGTGAACGCGTTGCCGCGACCCCAGCGGTGCAGCATCCGCACGTCGAGCCCGGCGAAGCGGAACTGGTCGTCCTGCAGCGTCGCGGTGGTCGGCGGGCTGCCGCGGTCCTGCGCGCGCGATGCGTTGTCCTGATACCCGCCCCAGGCCTTCGCGACGAGCTCGTTGTCGCCGTCGAACTGGCGCTCGTGCGTGAGGCTCAGCACGTAGCGGTCGGTCCAGAGCCGGTTGTACGGCGTGGTGTCCTGGCCTGCGTCCTCGACGAACTGCCGGTACGAGAGCTTGCCCGGATCACCGGTCTCGAGCTGCGATGCGCGCAGGTCGAGCGCGGTAAGGCTCATGTCGTCGGGCCGGTAACCGATGTGCAGGTCAGCGCCCTTCAATGTTGAATCGCCGTTGTCGCGCTCGCCATCGCTGCGGCGGTAGTGCGCGTCGACGAGATACTCCCACGCACCCGAAGTGCCCGACAGCTGGTTGAAGCTCGCGAACAGGTCGTGGCTGCCGACGATGTTCTCGCTGTAACCCGCGAGCGCGCGGTCGGCGACCGGCTTGCGGCTGACGAGGTTGACCACCGGTGGCGGCTCGGGCCCGTACAACAGCGAGCTGCCCCCGCGGATCAGCTGCACCTCGGACAATTGCTGCGGCAACGGGAACGTGTAGATCGTCGGATAGCCGATCCAGTCGGACATCAGCGGGATGCCATCCAGCAGCACGGTCACGAACTCAGATTCCTGCGGATTGCCGATGCCGCGGTAGCCGAGGTTCACCTGTCCCGGCGACTGCTGCTCGGAATAGAACAGGCCCGGCGTCTGCGCGAACAGGCTGCGCAGGTTGTTGTCGACGACGGTCGGGACCGCGTCGAGCTTCGTGATCGAGGTCTTCTTGGTGACCGTGATCAGCGGCCCGTCGACCTCGCGCATGATGTGTTGCAGCTTGGGTCGCGTGTCGTCCTGCGTGCGGCGTTCGCGCACTTCGACTTTCGGAAGTTCGGTGCGTTCGGCCTGCGGATCGGGGTCTTGCGCATGCGGGGTCTGGACGGGGCAACACGCGATCGCGAACGCGACCGCGCCCATGGCGACGGCTGTGGGCTTCATGGATATCCTCGGGACGGATGGCGGCGGCCCCCATGGACGCCACCGCTTGTTATCGCAGGGCTTCCATGCCCTGCGGAAGTGCGGATCGGCTTAAGTCCCGGGGTGGAACGTCGTCCGTCCGCAGGCGGCTCGCGACTGCGACCCGGGAATCAGCGACGCGGCGGATCCGGCACGAACGCGTTCGGGAACGGCTGCGGCTCGTGCGGGCGCGGCGGCGTGCGGATCACGCCCTGGGCGACGAGGTTGCGGTAGCTGTCGTACCAGATCGCGACGGTTTCGACCGGGCGACGCGATGCGCGCTGGAACGTCGTGGTGTCGACGCGCGCGTACTCGCGTTCACCGTGGCCGGTGCCGAGGCGTTCCTCGCGTGCACGCTTGGGTGCCTGCGTGGTCGAGAGCGTCGCGCCGCCGACGCTGCTGTCGGCGCGACTTTCGGCTTCGGCCGGCGCGGGCGCGGCCGCGGGAGGCGGCATCGATTTCTCGCGCGCGATCTCGTCACGCCCACGCCATGCGGGCGCGCGTTCGGTGAACACCGCGACGCCGATCACGCCGACGTTCGCGGGCCGGCCGGTCTGCGCCGCGTAACTCTCTGGCAGCGCTGTGAAGTTGAACTGCGCGATCTCGTCGAGGCTCTTGCGCCAGCCCGCGATCTCGGTCGACTCCCAGGCATCGAGCACGTAGCCGGCCTGGTTCGTGTCGGCAGTTTCGCCGCTGACCGCGTTGACGCCATCGACGCTGAGCACCGCGAGCACGCGCCCGCCGCTGCGGTTGGTCATGCGCACCGCGTAGCGATGGCCGGGCGTGCCCGCGACGTAGAGCTTGCCGTGGCGGCTCCAGGTCGGCAGGGTCGTGCCGGTGTCGCGGTCGACGACCGCGAGGTCGATCAGGTTGCCCGCGCGCGCGGGCGCGGCGAGCGTGGCGGCGGCGAGCAGGGCGGTGCAAAGCAGGGTACGCATGGCGTTCTCCTCGGGTGGACGAACGCATCCAACGCGCGCAGGCGGCGCGCGGGGTTCGCCCGCCCAGCGCATTCAGCCGCCGGAACGAAAACCCCGCGCAGGCGCGCGCCGAACATCGGCGCGGGCGCCACGCGCTATGCTTGGCGTTTCCCCGATCCTGGCGGGCCGGCCGCGTGCCTGCCCGGAACCCGAACCATGTCCAAGCGCCGCATCCTGACCGGCATCACCACGTCCGGCACGCCGCACCTCGGCAACTACGTCGGCGCGATCCGTCCCGCGATCGCGGCGAGCCGCCGCGACGACGCCGAGTCGTTCTACTTCCTCGCCGACTACCACGCGCTGGTGAAATGCGGCGATCCCGCGCGCGTGCAGCAGTCAACGCTCGAGATCGCCGCGAGCTGGCTCGCGTGCGGGCTCGATCCCGACAAGGTGCTGTTCTACCGCCAGTCCGACATCCCGGAAATCCCGGAGCTGACCTGGTTCCTGACCTGCGTGACCGCGAAGGGACTGCTCAACCGCGCGCACGCGTACAAGGCCGCGGTCGACGCGAACACGGGGGCGGGCGAAGACGCGGACGCCGGCGTCACCGCGGGCCTCTACATGTATCCGGTGCTGATGGCCGCCGACATCCTGGTCTTCAATGCGCACGAAGTGCCGGTCGGGCGCGACCAGATCCAGCACATCGAGATGGCGCGCGACATCGGCCAGCGTTTCAACCATCTCTACGACGGCGATTTCTTCACGCTGCCCGAGGCGCGCATCGAGGAGAACGTCGCGACGCTGCCGGGTACCGACGGGCGCAAGATGTCCAAGAGCTACGACAACACGATCCCGCTGTGGCTGCCCGCGAACGCGCTGCGCAAGGCGATCCTCGGCATCATGACCGACTCGCGTGCGCCGGGCGAGGCGAAGGATCCGGACAGCTCGAACCTGTTCGCGATCTACCAGGCCTTCGCGAACGCGGACGAAACCGCTGCAATGCGCACCGCGTTCGCGGATGGCATCGCCTGGGGCGAAGCCAAGCAGGCGCTGTTCGAGCGCGTCGATGCCGAACTCGCGCCGCTGCGCGAACGCTACGAGGCGCTGGTCGCGGATCCGGCGCGCATCGAGCAGCAGCTGCTCGCGGGCGCGGCCAGGGCGCGCGAGCGCAGTCGCGCGTTCATCACGCGCCTGCGCCACGCCGTCGGCGTGCGTTCGCTGGACGCAAGGCCGGCGGCTCCGGCGAGCGTCAATGGACCGGTCGCGGCTGCGCTGCCGCAGCTCAAGAGTTATCGCGAAGCGGACGGTCGCTTCTACTTCAAGCTTGCGAACGGCAGCGGCGACGTGCTGTTGCAGAGTCGCGGGTTCGATTCGCCGAAGGAAGCCGGGCGCCTCGTCGCCGCACTCGTGGATGCGGGCGATGATGCCGCTGCGCTCGAGACCTTGCTGCGCGAGTGTGCGCCGGCCGACGAACGTGCGCTTGCGCATGGGCCGATCGTCGCGGCGCTGGCTGCCCTCAAGGCCGAGAAGGTCGCGAAGGATCGGGTGAAATCGGGATAGCCGTCGCGTCGAGTCGTGGCGCGCGTTGCGCCGGGCGGTTCGCCCTTGGTTGCTGATCGCGCACAGGGTGCGCTCCTACGAAAGCACGGGGCGGCGTATCCTCGTCCCGTACCCGAATCACGAATCACGGCTCCTCGATGCGTCTCGCCCTGCTGATCCTCGCCACGGTCTACGTCCTCAGCGTGCTCGTCGTGCACCTGCGCGGACGTGCGCGCCTGCGTTTCGGTCGCCAGCTGCTCGATCATTCCGGCTTCTTCGCGCCCTACAACGTGTTCATGTACGCGTTCTCGGCGGTGCCCGCGAAACCCTACCTCGACCGCAGCGCGTTCGGCCACCTCGATCCGCTGCGCGATCAGTGGCAGGTCATCCGCGAGGAGGCGCTGCACCTGTTCGACGAGGGCTACATCCGCGCGGCCGAGAAGCACAACGACGCGAGCTTCGCCTCGTTCTTCAAGGAAGGCTGGAAGCGCTTCTACCTGACCTGGTACGGCGAGCCGCTTGCGTCGGCGCAGGCGCTGTGCCCGAACACGGTGGCATTGCTCGCGAAGATCCCCGAGGTCAAGGCCGCGATGTTCGCGTTGCTGCCGCCGGGCTCGAAGCTCAACCCGCACCGCGACCCGTTCGCCGGTTCGCTGCGTTACCACCTCGGGCTCGTGACGCCGAACTCGGACGCCTGCCGCATCTTCGTCGACGGCGAGGCATACGCATGGCGCGACGGCGAGGACGTGGTGTTCGACGAGACCTACGTGCACTGGGCCGAGAATCGCACCGACCAGACGCGCGTGATCCTCTTCTGCGACGTGGAGCGCCCGCTCCGAACGCCGCCGATGCGCGCGCTCAACCGCGTTGTGAGCCGCGTGCTCGGCCAGGCCACCGCCTCGCAGAACGTCGCGACCGAAGAGGTCGGCGCGGTGAACCGGCTGTACGCGCTCGCGCATCGCATCGGCGAGGCGAAGAAGCGCTTCAAGCGGGCGCATCCGCAGGTCTACCGCGGCGGACGCATCGCGATCGGCCTCGCGCTGCTCGCCTGGTTGCTCGCGCCGCTCCTGTAGGCTGGACGGCCAGAGCCGCCAGCTCGGTACCTCGTGGGAGGGACTTCAGTCCCGATCGATCAGGCGAACAGCTCGGGGCTGAAGCCCCTCCCACCAGCGAGACGGCGCCTACTCGCGCTCGAGCTCGAGCTCGAGGCCCTCGGCGGTGTTGCGCACGAGCACGAGGTCGAAGTCCGGCGTGCTGCCGTTGGCCTTGACCAGCACGTCTTCGCCGTCGTCGATCTCGGTTGCATAGACGTCTTCGCCGAAACGCTCGCTGATCGCGGTGCGGATCAGCGCGGCGGCGGTGTCCTCGCCGGTGCCGGCCGGGATCGCGACCACGATCGAGGTCGCGGCCGTCCCGGAAGGCGTGAACGACAGTTCGACCTCGCCGCTCGCGCGCGCGGCGTCATCGATCTCGATGCGCCACTTGTTCGAGGACTCGGCCAGCGCCGAGGCGGACATGCCGAGAGCGAGCAGCAGCGAAGCGGACAGCACGAGTCGGTTCATCACGGACCTCCAGCCATACGTGGAGCCGCCATCGTTGCTGCGGGCCGGTGACGCGAACCTGACCAGGTCGCATGCCGCGCGCTGCGAGGCGCGCTTTCGTTCAGGCAGCGGCCGCGAACTCGCAGGCGAGCCCGGCCTCGAGCGCGTCGAAGTATTCGCGCACGAGACGCTGCTGCGAAAGCGCGTCTTCGGCACGATTGGCGACCGCGCGGAACGCGGCATTCTCGGGTCTGTCCTTCGCGTACCAGCCGAGATGCTTGCGCGCGATGCGCACGCCCTGCAGCTCGCCGTGGAACGCGTAGAGATCGTCGAGATGGCCGAGCAGGATCGCCCCGACCTCGCGCGGCGATGGCGACGCGAGCGTCCCGCCGGTCGCGAGGTGGTGCGCGATCTCGCGCAAGATCCACGGCCGTCCCTGCGCGGCGCGCCCGATCATCACCGCATCGGCACCCGTGCGCGCGAGCACCTCGCGCGCCTTCGCGGGCGAATCGATGTCGCCGTTGGCGAGCACCGGGATGCGAACGCTGGCCTTGATCGCCGCGATCGTCTCGTACTCGGCCTCGCCCTGGTAATGCTCCGCGCGCGTGCGGCCATGGACCGCGAGCGCCGCGATGCCGGCGTCCTCGGCGATGCGCGCGATCGCGACGCCGTTGCGGTGCGCCGGGTCCCAGCCGGTGCGGATCTTCAGCGTGACCGGTACCTCGACCGCGCCGACCACGGCCGCGAGGATGCGTGCGACGAGCGGTTCGTCCTGCAGCAGTGCACTGCCGGACCAGACGTTGCAGACCTTCTTCGCGGGACAGCCCATGTTGATGTCGACGAGCTGCGCGCCGTGCGCGACGTTGTAGCGCGCGGCCTCGGCCATCATCGCCGGGTCGTAGCCCGCGATCTGCACGCTGACCGGGTCGGGTTCGCCGACGTGGTCCATGCGCCGCTGCGACTTGCGCGTGGTCCACAGGCGCGGATCGGCGGTCGTCATCTCGGACACGGCGAGGCCTGCGCCGAGCCGCTTGCACAACTGGCGGAACGGCTTGTCGGTGACGCCGGCCATCGGCGCGAGCACGACGGGCGGGTCGATCAGGTGGGGGCCGATGCGCATCGGTACATTGTAGTGCGCGCCGGGCAACGCCATCGACGCGTTTAACGCTTCTGCCATCGCGCAGGACGCATCGCGGCCTGCGGCGGCATCAGGCGGCCCCACGTTCCGGCGGCGCACTCGACGACGCGCTGGCCAGAGGCTCCCCGTCTCGCCATTTGAACGCGGCATCGAGCAACTGCGTGGACGAGGAGAGCCCGAGTTTGCGCTTGATCGCTTCGCGGTGCGTCTCGACGGTCTTCACGTGCACCCCGAGCTGGGCCGCGATCTCGCTGGGGCCAAGGCCCCAGCCGATGCGCTCGAACACCTCGCGCTCGCGTTCGCTGAATGGCAGCGAGGGCGGCCGGAACGACCTCGGAACCGGGCAATCGGCGCAGCCGCCCGGGGCCGGACGCGCCAGCGTGCAGCGACCGACTTGGCCAATCAATTCCGCAATCGTCGATTCCGACTCGCGCTCGCTGACGTAGCCGCAGCAGCCGTCAGGCCCGAACAGCGGTCGCGTGCCCGCGTGCGTCGCACGGCCCACGACGAGCACGCGCGGCAGCGGGTCCCCCGGCCCCGCGAGCGACTGGACCGGCTGCAGCATCGTCGAATCGATGACGAGCATGTCCGGGCGCTGTCGCGCGAGTAGGTCAAGCAGACCCGGTGCGTCGCTCGCGTGGCCGACGACGTCGATGCCGTCGACCGACTGGAGCAGGGAGAGGAAGCCACGCAGCCAGACCGGGTGCAGGGAACCGGCGGCCAACGTCATCGTGTGCGTCGTCGTAGCCAAGCGAGCCACTCTCCGCCTCGTCAAGAAATGTGAATTCCGTCACGCTGTCCGTACCGTGGCGAACCCCAACAAAAGCCTTGTCCTTCAATGCATTGCGCACATCCTGGTACAGGATCTTCAGTCAGCGTGTGAGTCTGGTCTCGGTGAATCCCCGATGGCGACGCCGTTCAGTCGATCTAAGAATGCAGACTAACTCATTGCATCGACGCAGCCTTGCTAAGTTCGCCGGACCGGAATGACGCGTGGAAGCAGCATGCAAGACACGTACCGGGTCGGGTCCAGCGCAGGCAGCACGTCGTGACAGGCACAGCACACACCATGGAAAGCCGATCCGGCGCCTTGACCGGATCCATGCGCGGCGATGTGCACGCCGACCTCGAGTCGTTGCTGCGACGCGCGCCCGCGTTGAAGTTCGCCTGCGTCGGCAGCGCTGACGGGCGCCTGCTCGCGAGCGTCGGCGCCGGCAGCGGAGACCGCCTCGCCGCGATGACGAGTTCGATGCTCGCGCTCGGCGAGTCGTTCGCGCGCGATGCGCTCGGCGGCCGTTGCGACTATGCGGTCATTTCCACTTCGGCGGGCGCGATCGTGATCGTGCGCCTGCCTCACCACGGCACCGGCTACATGCTGTCGATCGGCTCGGACGGTACGGAGGTGCTGGCATCGACGCTGCGCGCCGCCCTCGATACCTCCGCGCGCATCGCGGCGATCCTCGCGCGGCGCGCCGGCTGAAGGCCCCATCTCACACGGCTGGTGGTCCAGCCCCGTCGAGCGCGGTTCCCGCTCGGATACTTCAAACAGGGTGAAGCACCATGGCAAAGATCAGTCTCGAACCGCTGCGCAGCCTCGACGGCTACGTCGCCTCCGCACTCGTGGATGCCGACAGCGGCATGCTCCTCGCCGGCGACGGTACCGCAGTGAACCTCGAACTCGCGGCCGCCGGAAATACCGAAGTCGTGAAGGCGAAGCGCAAGGTCGCCAATGCGCTCAAGCTCAACGACACGATCGAGGACATCCTCATCAGCCTGACCAAGCAGTACCACGTGCTGCGTCCGCTCGAGTCGAACCAGAAGCTGTTCCTCTATGTCGTGCTGGACCGCGCCAAGTCGAACCTCGCGATGGCGCGCCACGAGTTGCGCACGTTCGAGAAGTCGCTCGACTTCTCCTGAGCCGGAACCGGCCTGTCTTCGCGCGCGTCGCATGACGCGCGCGATGCCTGATCCGCAAGGAACCCACCGCCATGCCCTTCGATCTGCGTTATGCGGGTCTCGACCCCGCGACGGCGCAGCGTTTTCGCCTCGCCGCCAATGCACTCGCCGCGCACCGCGTGCAGGCGCGCGCGACCGAGTGGGACGGCACGCGATGCGACGTCGTGGCCGCCGATCCGGACGATGAATACGGCCGCCGCGTGCTCGAGATCGCGCGCCGGCGCGGTACGCCCGCACTCGAGATCGGTGCGGCAGTCGGAACGGCGGAACCGGGGTCGTCCGTCGCGCGCCTGACGCGCGCGTTGTTCGAGCTGCTGTGCGGCCCGAACGAACCTCAGGCGACGCCGCAACACGCCGCCGCGTCGCGCTCTTCCGCATGCGGCATCGTGAAACTCGTGAACACCGGCGGGCTGGCGGGCAAGAACATCGAAGCGCGATGGCGCAACGTCACGGTCTGGTTGTTGCCGACGACCGGTCGCGTGCTCAGCGCGACGGTCAGCGACCAGTTGCGTGCGCGCGAGCGACTCGGCAGCGACGGCGACTGGACCTTCGGCGCGCTCGAGGACCCCCCACGCCGGGCGCCACCGGGGGAAATCTCGACGAGCCTCGATGCGTTCCTGCTGCATGCGGCCTGGCAAGTGCGCGCGCAGCTGCCTGCGTTTCCCGCCACGGCGGTCATGCTGCGCGACTGGCCCGACCTCGGTGCCGCGGCCACGCTGCTCGAGCCGCTCGCCGTGGTGCGTGCACTGCAGCGCGGCGCGTCGACGCCGGCCGAACTTGCGCGTCGTACCGGCGTCGCCGACAGTGATGTGGGTGCCTGCCTGTGGGCATTCGCTGCCTCGGGATTGCTGCATGACGGGCGTCCCGCCGCGGTGCCCGCTGTGTCCTCTCCCTCGAGCGGATTGTTCTCGCGGCTTGCCGCGCATTTCGGGTTGCGCCGCCCATGAGCACCGACACGATGTCCACCACCAGCGGCTCCGCGGCCCCGGGCGTCGCGAAACTCGTGTTCGCCGGTCCGATCGGGGCGGGCAAGACCACCGCGATCCGCGCGGTCACCGATCACGAACCGATCTCAACCGACATGCCGCTCAGCGACGGCGCGATCGGGGACAAGACCACGACGACGGTCGCGCTCGATTTCTCGACTGCGACGCTCGACGACGGTACGCCATTGCTCGTGTACGGCCTCCCCGGCCAGGAGCGCTTCGCCTTCATGCGCTCGATCGTATTCGAAGGCGCTTTCGGCGTCGTCGTCGTGCTCGACGGGAGCGCGCGCGACGTCGCGCACGAATGCGAGCACTGGCTGCGCGAGATCCGCGCGACCCATCCGGAGCTTGCGATCGTCGTCGGCATCACGCACACCGACCAGGCCCCGGCGTTCACCCTCGGTCCCGTGCGCGAGGCGATCCGGCGGATCGGGCCGCCGGTACCGATCTTCACGTTCGACGCGCGAGATCGCGCCCAGACGCACCACCTGGTGCGCGCGTTGCTGACGACGATGCAGTAGCCGGGCGATGGCCCACGAAATCGTCGAGCAGTTCCGTGCGCATGGACTGCGACTGCGTCGAACGCTCGAGGACATGCTCGACGAGCATCCGTCCCACCGCACCGAGCGACGCGGTTGCGGCTACACGCAGGCGACGCGCTTCCTGTCCGGCTTCATCAATGCCCCGGGGCCGCCCGAGGAGGTCGCTGACCTCGACCTTTTCGAGGACTGGCCGACTCGCGACACGGGTTTCGCGACGGCCGCACTGATCGCGGCAGGCTGGCCACATGGCTGGCGCCGCGCGGAACAGATCGGCGACGGGCGCGTCGCGGTGGCCGCGCAGTACGCCGAGCTCGTCGAACGGCTCGCCGGCCTGCGCCGGCGAATCCACGACGCGCTGCGCGCGCTCGCGCTGCCGGAAAGCCGCCTGCTCGTGCGCATGATCGAACATGTATTGATGCGTGACGGCGCGCGCGGTTGCGCGCTGCCGCCGATGCCGGAGAAGCCGCAGATCGGCAGCTGCTCGCAGGCCGAGGAGTTCTTCCTCGAACTCGCGCACGGTCGCGTGCGCCGCGGCGGCTCGGTCAACGTGTTCGTGGACGAGCAGGAGCGACCGCTGCTGGTCGAGAAGATGAACCTCGGCGAATCGCATTCCGCCATTGTGCTCGAGACTGTCCGCCTCAACGGCGTCGAGATTCCACCGGGTTCGCTCTGTGCGTTGGCGCATGTCGACGACGCGCCCGGATGCACCATCGCGCATGGACGACGCCTCCCGATCGATGCGATCTCACAGGCGAGGTTCCTGCGCCTGACCACGCTCGCGGTGGAGCCGCGCGATCGCGCGCGCGCATTTTCCGCGCAGCTCGAGTCCGAGCTTCGCGGAGGCATGCTGTCACCGGCTACCACGATGCTCGCGGAGCTGCGCGCGTTTGCCGCGCGCGAAGCAGGAGCGCCCGCATGATGCGCCTGCACATGTCCTATGAACCGGCTTACGCGGCCGGTGGGGTAGCGCTGTTCGCCCGGCTCGCGGTCGCGGCGCGTGCGCTGGACGCTGCCGGCCTCGTCGAAACGCACCCGCCGGCGCCGCTCGACCGGGGCGTGCTGCGCGGACTGCACGCCGACGACTACCTCGAGGCCTTCCACCAGGGTGTCGAGCCGCTTGCCTCGAGCCAGGGCATCGCGTGGAGCCCTGTCGTGCGCGACGCCGCCTACGCGATGCTCTCGGGCCAGCTCGCGGCGGCGCGCCATGCGCAGGCGCACGGCATCGCGATGAACCTCGCGCGCGGCTTCCACCATGCGGTGTTCGAGCGCGGTTCGGGCTTCTGCGCGCTCAACGGCCTCGCGTTGCTCGCGCACGCGTGGCCGCACCTTCGCGTATTCGTGATCGATTGCGACGAGCACGGCGGCAACGGCACCGAAGAGTACGCGGCGCGCCTGCCCAACCTGTTCAACGCCTCGATGTTCGGCACCCGCTTCGGCTGCATCGGCCACGCGCGATCATGGCCGTTCGAAGTGCGCCTCGCGCGCGACGGCGCGGATGCGCATCTTCGCGCGCTCGCGCGGATCGAGGCGCTGGTGGTCGAACACGCGCCCGACCTGATCGTCTACCAGGCCGGCGCGGACAGCCACGAACGCGACCCGAAGGGCCTGTCGGGATTCAGCGACGAGGCGCTCGTCGAGCGCGACCTCGCCGTTTTCGGCATGGCACGTCGCCTCGGCATCCCGATCGTGTTCGTGGTGGCCGGTGGCTACCAGTCCGCGCTGGACGTGGCGCGCGTCAACGAGGCGACCGTGCGCAGCGCGCTGCAGGTCTACGCGGCCTGACGCTGCGATCGCAGCCCGCGACCCTGCGACAGCGGGGAATCAGCTACCGCCCCGCGCGCGCGGTTAGACTTCCCCGTCCCGCACGAGCGTTGTCGATCGGCCGCACCACGTCGCATGGAATTCCTCGACCAACTGATCCGCCTGTTCGCCGAGAATGGCTATCTCGCGGTGTTCCTCGTGCTGCTCGTCAGCGGCTTCGGCGTGCCGATCCCCGAGGACATCTCGCTGGTCGCCGGCGGCATCATCGCGGGACTCGGCTTCGCCGACGTGCGCATGATGATGCTGGTCGGGCTCGCGGGCGTCCTGGTCGGCGATTCGACGATGTTCCTGATCGGCCATCACTTCGGCGTGCGCGCGATGCGCGTGCGCTGGATCGCGCACCTGCTGACGCCGCGACGCTACGCACTGGTGCAGGCGAAGTTCGACCGCTACGGCAACCGCCTGATGTTCGTCGCGCGTTTCCTGCCAGGGCTGCGCTCCGCGGTGTTCCTGACCGCGGGCATGACGCACCGCGTGTCGTTCCTGCGTTTCATCGCGCTCGACGGCCTCGCCGCCGCGATCTCGGTGCCGATCTGGGTCTGGCTCGGCTACGTCGGCGCGGAGAACCGCGAGTGGCTGCTCGAATGGGTGCACCGCGGGCAGGGCGCGATCCTCGTCGCAGCGGCGGTGCTCATCGCGCTCGTCGCCTGGTTCTTCTGGCGACGCGGACGCACTCGCCACGAGCGCTTGCGCCTGCACCGCGCCCGCCGCGCGAGCCGCCGCTCGTGCGGCTGAGCCGCTGACGTCGTCGGACTGCACCGCGAAGGACGAGCAGACGGATCAGGCGGCTGGAACACGGAGCACACGAGCGCGCCGGGGATGCGCCGGCCCATCCATTTCGCGGCTTCTGCGTTGCGCTCGGCATGCTTCGAGTTCCCGCCGGAGCGCGACCCGGCGAGCTCCCTGGGCCCGGTGTTTCAAGCTTCCCGAGCGACGCCGAAGCGCGCGACGACCGCATCGAAGCGCGGCATCGCGGGCGCGGTGCCGACGATCTCGGTCGACATCGCGGCGCTGCGGTTGGCGTGTTCGACCGCGACGCGGAACGGGCGGCCCTCGAAGCGCAGCATCGCGGCGACCAGCGATCCGGAAAACGCATCGCCCGCGCCGGTGGAATCGACCGCGGCGACGCGCGCGGGCGCGAGGCGGTAGTACGGCGCTGCATCGCCGCGGCGCGTGCCATCGGCATGCGAGACGAAGCAGCCCTGCGATCCCAGCGTGATCACGACGCTCGCGACGCCGAGCTTGCGCGACAGCGCATGCAGGTCCGCGTCCTCCCGCGCCGCGAGCGACGCCGCATCGACCGGCGTGCCGTGCATGCGCTCGAGCAGCAGCGCGAACTCGGTTTCGTTCGGCGTGACGAGGTCGCATTGCGCAAGCAGCGCGACGTCGAACGCGGGCGCCACCGGCGCCGGATTCAGCACGCGCAGCAGGTGGTGGCGGGCGGCCAGCGCGAGCGCGGTCCCCACAGCGTCCTGGTTGTTCTCCAGCTGCAGCAGCAACACGCGTGCGTGCTCGAACGCGTCCGATTGCGCTTCGATGAAGGCCGGATCGAGGTGTTCGTTGGCGGCGAGGTTCGCGACGATGAGGTTCGATCCGTTCGCGTCGACGACGATGCTCGAGGCCGCGGTCGGCACGTCGCCGCGCACCTGCCAGCGACAGGGCAGTCCTTCGTCGGCGGCGAAGCGCTGAGCGATCGCGCCGAGGTGGTCGTCGCCGATCGCGCCGATGAACGTGCATCCGACGCCCTGGCGCGCGCACGCGACCGCTTGGTTGAAGCCCTTGCCGCCGGGACCCGTGTTGAACCCGAGCGCGAGGCGCGTCTCGCCGACCTGCGGGAAGCGGTCGGTCAGCCAGGCATGGTCCTGGATGTACGAACCGACGACGACGACCTGCGCGTGCTGCATGCGGAACTCCACCAACGAGCGATCGGCGGAGTCTAGCAAGCGCGCAGCCGCGCGCCGTAGCCGCGCCGGCTGCGCGCGACGCGCGTCATTCAGCGATCCGTGAGGCCGTAGTGCGCGTCGTCGATGCGCGCCACGAGGCGCACGCCGCCGCGCGGCGCCTGCACCGCGGGTGCCGCGTAGTCGGCATTGACGCGCTCCGGCGCGATGCCACGTGTCGCGAGATAGGCGCGCACGGCCGCCGCACGCCGCGTCTCGAGCGCGTCGCCGGGTTCGCTCGCGACGACGGCGACGCGCGTGGCGGGATCGGTGCGCATCGCATTGGCGAGCGAATCGAGCGCGCGCTGGGTGGTCGCGCGCGGCTCGCCGCGGCCGTTCTCGAACTGGTAGTCGGACAGCGTCACGACGAGGCCGCGCTCATCGAGGCGCGATTCGATGCCGCTCAACTGCGCCTGCAGCGCCGCGAGGCGACGATGATGGTCGTTGGCGGCCCGATAGGTCGCCGGCGGATAGCTGCCGGGCGCCGTGCGGACCGGATCGACGCGCGCGGGCGCCTGCGCCAGCAGGCGCTCGCGTTCGCGCGCGAGTTCGTTGGTGCGCTGCTCCTCGTAGCGCGCGAGTGCGCTCGCCTCCGCGATGCGCAGGCGGCGCTCGGTGAGGTAGGCGCCATGGCGGAATGCGCGCTCGTCGAGGCGCGGCCGCTCCTGCACGAGCAGGTCGACCGCCGTATCGGCGATGCGCAGCTCGGTCCCCGCGTGCATCGCGATGCGCGGGTCTGAATGCAGCCGCGCGCGCTCGTCCTGCAGGCGCACGAGCTGCGGATCGGATCGCGGCGGGGACACCACGCAGCTCGCGAGCAGCGAGGCCCCGAGTGCGATCGCGGGAACGGCCAGCGTCTTCACGGCGCACCTCCGGCCGGCAGTCCGCTGCGCGCGCGCAGTTCGCGCACGCCCGCTTCGACTTCGTTGCGCGCAGCGGTCGCGCGACGTTCGCGCGTCAATGCACTGGCGAGGTCGGCGTCGAGCCGCGCCTTTTCGGCGGCCTGCGTGCTGTCCAGCCAGTCGCGGCGCGTGAACGCATGCTCGGCCAGCAGCAAGTGCTCGCGCGCGGCGTTCGCCTCGGGTGCCGCGTGCAGCAGCGCATCATTGCGTTCGGCCGCCTGCACCGCGGCCGAGGCCTGCGCGATCGCGAGTTCCGCATCCTCGCGCTCCGCCGCATGCACGCTGCCCGCGCACGCGACCAGCGCAACCCACAGCCATCGATGTCGGAGCATCTTCGCCTCCATCCCCCGCCCAAGCGACAGGGAAAGGACTATGCGCCGCGCACGTGAACACCCACGGAACCTGCACCGCCCGGCTCAGCTGGCGTTGCAGCGCGCCCGCGTCGAGCACGAGAGCCGGGTCGCGGTCCTGGTCGTCGCTCGACCAGTGCGGCCCTAGAGTCGCTCGAGCACGCCCGCGATCGTCGCGGTCATGAACGTCGCGAGTGAGCCGCCGAGCACGGCGCGCAGGCCGAGGCGCGCGAGGTCGGCGCGGCGGCTGGGTGCGAGTCCGCCGATGCCGCCGATCTGGATCGCGATCGAGGAGAAGTTGGCGAAGCCGCACAGCGCGTAGGTCGCGATCAGCTGGCTGTGCTGGTCGAGCTTGTCGAGGTTGTTGGCCATGTCGACGTAGGCGACGAATTCGTTGATGACGACCTTCTCGCCGATGAAGCTGCCGACCAGGGTCGCGTCGTGCCAGGGCACGCCGATCAGCCACGCGACCGGCGCAAGCACCCAGCCGAAGATCGTCTGCAGCGACAGCGCGACCGGGTGGCCGAAGCTCGCCGACAGCCACGCGTTGATCGAGGCGTCCGGGTCGCCGCCCCAGGCGCGCGTGCCGAGCCATTCGATCGGACCGTTGATCAGCGCGATCAGTGCGATGAACGCGAGCAGCATCGCACCCACGTTGAGCGCGAGGCGCAGGCCGTCGGCCGCGCCGGTCGCGGCCGCGTCGATCACGTTCGCGGTGGTCTTCTCGACCTCGAGCTTGACGGTGCCGCGCGTGAGCGGCTCCTGCGTCTCGGGCACGAGGATCTTCGCGAGCATCATCGTGGCCGGCGCGGCCATGATGCTCGCGGTCAGCAGGTGCTTGGCGAAGAACTGCTGCTGCGCCGGATCGGTGCCGCCGAGCAGGCCGACATAGGCGGCCATCACCGAACCCGCGATGTGCGCCATGCCGCCGATCATCACGGTCATGAGCTCGGACTGCGTCATGCGCTCGATGTAGGGCTTGATCGTCAGCGGCGCCTCGGTCTGCCCGATGAAAACGCTCGCGCAGACGCTGGTGGTCTCGGCGCCGGACACGCGCATGACCTTGGTGATGACCCAGGCCATCGCGCGCACGATCTGCTGCATCACGCCGAGGTGGTAGAGCACGCCGGTCAGCGCGGCGAAGAAGATGATCGTCGGCAGCACCTGCACCGCGAACACGAAGCCGAACTTCGACACGTCCATGAAGCTGCCGAAGATGAAGCTCGAGCCGACGTTGACGAAGCCGAGCAGCTTCACGAAGCCGGTCGCGATCGCGTCGAACAGGTCGCGCCCGAGCGGGAGCTTCAGCACCAGCGCGGCGAACACGATCTGCAGCAGCACGCCGGTGCCGACCAGCCGCCAGTCGACCGCGCGCTTGTTGTTGGAGAACGCGAACGCGATGCCCACCAGCACCGCGAGCCCGAACAACCCGAATGCGACGCTTCCAGCGGCCTGCAGCATGTGGTTTTTCCCCTGCGTCCCCAACGTGTGAGCGTAGAGCAGCGTCGAAGCGCGGCGCAAGGCGGCTGGCCACGGGTGGCGGCACGGGACGCGGCTGCCCGATCGCGTATGCTCGGCATGTTCGGGCGCATCATGGGCCGCCGGGCACCGGCAGAAAAGGGGATGGGCGAGAAGGTTGCATCCGGCGCTCGCGCCGACGCGCTGGCGCGAGCGCCATCCCCGGGGGCACTCGCGGCGGCGCTGGCTGCCTACGCGTCGCTCGTCGGCTTGTCGTGCACGGCGATGGTCGCGTGGCTGGATCCCGCGTGCGCCTTGCCCGCGCGGACGGCCGCGACGGCCGCGCTCGATCCTGCACTGCTGCTCGCGAATGCGCTGCCGCCTGTGCTCACCTGCCTCGTGCTGCTCGCGCTGACGCGTCGCCCGCTGCTGTCCGCGGTGCTCGTGCTGTTGCTGTTGTACGTGCTGTACGTCGCGAACGCGGCCAAGCTCGCCCACCTCGACACGCCGCTGCTGCCGGCCGATTTCGTGCTGCTGGCGCACCTCGGCGACGGCGGCGCCCTGATCGCGCGCTACATGCCGAGACGCGTGCAGATGATCCTCGTGGCCAGTGTCGGCGCGGTCGCGCTGATCGCGCTGCGCGAGCGGCCGTGGCGACCGTTGCGCGGCCTCGCACGCGGGTTGCTGCTCGCGACCTCGCTTCTGCTCGCCGGCACCCTCCTGCTCGACGCGCCGCCCTGGGCCTCCGTACGTGCGAAGGAGGGCGACGATTTCCTCGTCTGGTCACCGTCGACTTCGGCGCGGCGGATCGGCCTGCCTGCGACGCTGGTGCGCCGTGCGCGCGATCTGAAGCTGGCGCTGCCGGAACCCGACCGCGCCGAGGCGCGCGCGCTGCTCGATCGATACCCCGGCGTCGCGCATGCCGCGGAGCCACGCGCGCCGCCACCTGGAGGCTGGCCCGACATCATCGTGCTGCAGAGCGAATCATTCTTCGACGCCGCGCGCCTGCGCGGCCTCGAGTCCAACCAGGTGCTGCCCGCATTCGGGCGACTGGCCGCACGCTCGCGACACGGGAACCTCTGGGTCCCGACGTACGGCGGCGGCACCATCCGGACCGAGTTCGAGGTGCTCACGGGCCTCGCGATGCGCTACTTCCCGGACGTGCAATACCCCTATTTCCGCCTGACCACGCGGCCGATCGCGAGCCTCGCGCGCGTGCTCGGCGCGCGCGGATACCGCACACTCGCGATACATCCGCACCAGCGCGACTTCTGGAATCGCGCGGCCGCGTTCGCGAACCTCGGCTTCGAGGCGTTCCAGGGTGTCGAGCATTTCGGCGGAGCCGCGCGCGTGGGCTACTACGTCGCGGACGAGGCGCTGGTCGACCACGTCCTGGGCGAGCTCGAACGCGCGCGACAACCGCAGTTCCTGTTCGCCATCAGCATGGAGAACCACGGCCCATATCACGACTATCCGAACGCCGATCCCGCACGGCTCGCCGCGCAGCCGTTGCCGCCCGGCCTCGACGCCGACGCTGCCCGGGACCTGCAGGGCTATCTCCACCATCTCGAGAATGCGGACCGCGCCCTCGGACGCCTGGCCGACGCGTTGAGCCGACGCCCGCGTCGCAGCCTGTTGCTGTTCTACGGCGACCACCTGCCGGCGCTGCCGGACGTGTACGCGCAGGCGGGTTTCGACGACGCGCAGGTGCCGGGCGAACAACCCGCGCCATGGCTGCTCTACGACACCGCAGACCGCACCGCGTCGCAGGTCGATACCGCATCGTTCTATCTGCCCTCGCTGCTGCTCGAACGCGCCGGCATCGCAGACGGCGGCTTCTTCGACGTGCTCGACCGGTTGCGGCGCGCGGACGCGCCGGCACGTCGCTGGACGCCGGTCGACGACGACGGACTGCGCGCACTCTCGCTGATGCGCCAGCGAGGCGAGCGCATCGCGCCGCCGCAAGGCTGAGCCGCGATCGATCACGTGCCAGCCGCGCCGGGCAACAGGTCGACGCCGCATTCGAGCTGTTCGATCCAGTCGATGAAGCGCGCGATATGCGCGGCGCCGGCGATCGGGAGGCCGTGCTGCGGCACGATCATGGCCAGGTCGAGTTGGCGCGCGCGTCGGGCCCACCAGCGGCACGCGCGATTGGATGCCATGTAGCGGCGATGGAACGCGGCCATCCGCGGCAGGTGTGCGTCGAAGTCCTCGACCGGCGCGTAGGGCGTGCCTGCGGGCATCATCGAGGCGCCGAGGTCACCGCTGAAAAGGATGCGGCTGGCGGCGTCGTGGAACTGGAAGTTGCCGACGCTGTGCAGGAAATGCGCGGGGACGGCTTCGACATGGCCCCCACCGAGCGGGATGCGCCCGCCTTCGTCTTCGAGCAGGAGGTAACGCTCGCGCCCGGCGTCCTTCTGGTAATGCGGAACGCCATGCGGGATGAACCGGCCCCACAAGCGCGAGCACACGATGCGCGCACCGCTGTAGAGCAACCAGCTGTCGACAGAGCCGATGACGTCGGGATCCTGGTGCGAGGCGAGGATCCAGGTCAGGTCGCGCGGCTGCACATGCGCGCTCAGTGCGATGCTCAGCGGCGTGTACAACAGCGCGCCGCCGGGATCGATCAGCGCCGAGTCGCCGCCGTCGACGATCAGGAACTGGTTGGCCTGCACGCCCTCGTCCCCGCGGACGAGATCGCTGAAGACATAGCAGGCATGGTTGCCTTGGCGAAAGAGTTCGATGGACATGGGTCCGGTTCCGGGCTGTGGGCACCGGATTGTCGCGGCGCATGCAGCCACGCCAGGCGACAACGGTCAACTCGCGCGGCGGGTTGCCGCGGCGAACGGTCGCGGTGGCGTCGGGTCAGGTCGTGCCCGGAAGTGCCGCGAGCGCGCGCAGCCGACCGGGTGGGTTCTTCAAGGCGTTCATGCGGCGTCGCCCTTCGGCGAGCGACGTGGCCGCGGACGTCCGGTCGCCGAGCTGCTGCTGCGCGTGCGCGCGCAGCAGCCACCATTGGATCTGCAGCACGGCGTCGGGAGCGGCCGACGCGTTCACGACGGCGGCTCGGTCCAGGTGCGCGAGCGCGGTTCGCGCGTCACCCTCGCGCAGCGCGAGTTCGCTGCGCAGCACGTCGGCACGGCCGAGCCAGTACGCATCGGGTGATTCCAGGTGCTCGAGGGCGCGTTCGATGCAGTCGGGCATGCCGTGCGCCGCGTCGATGCGGTCGCGGCCGAGTGCAAGGTCGGCGAGCCGCTCGCAGGCCTCGGCGAGGCCGTCGTACTCCGGCTTCGGCATCGCCTCGAAATCGGCGATCGCGGCGCGCAGCTCGGCGAGACCGCCATCGACGTCGCCGCTCATGCCGAGCGCGAGGCCCGCATTGGATCGCGCGACCGCGCTTTCGTACGCATGCGGCCCCGACTTGCGCCGGAACACGTCGGCGACGCCGCGCAGCAGCGGCAGTGCCGCGTCCGGGCGGTCCAGGCGCATCAGCAGGCTGCCGAGGTTGGCCGCCTCGCGCAGCGTCTTCGTGTTGTCCTCGCCGAACGCCAGCCGGCTGATGCGCAGTGTTTCGCGCGCGACCTCTGCCGCGGCGGCGTAGTCGTGGCGCTCGCGGTGCACCATCAACAGCGCATTGAGGTGCCCGGCACGCCGCCAGTCGTCGCGCGGCAACACCGCATCGTCGATCGCGAGCGCCGCGCGCGCATGCGCCTCGGCGCGCTCGAGGTCGCCGAGGCGACGCAGCACGCGCGAGAGGTGGTCGTGCACGGTGGCGACGCGCCAATGGTTCGGGCCGTATGCGGCCTGCTGGACCTCGAGCAGTTCCTCGCCGGCCGCGAGCGCACCCTGCAGGTCGTTGCCCGAGAGCCGCGCCTGGAACACGCTGCCGAGCGCCTCGCCGACGAGCGACGGCTGCGTCTGCGCGCGTGCGAGCTCGAGCGATCGCATCGCATCGGCGAGCGCCCGCGCGAAATTGCGTTCGCGCAAGCCCACGATCGAGGCTTGCACGAGCGCGAGGCTGCGCAGGTCCTCCCGCTCGCGCGGGATCGCCGCGAGCAGCCGCTCGCTGCGCACGCGCGCGTCCTCTTCCTGCGCCTCGACCGCGACACGCAGGCGCTCGAGTTCCGCGCGCAGCGTCAGCTCGTCGGTCGCGCCGAGGTGCTCGCGCGCGGAGCCGAGCGTCCACTCGAGCGTCTGCGCGGCCTCCTGCAGCGCACCCTGCTCGCGCAGCACGCCGCCGAGCCGCGTCAGCAGCTCGATCCTGACGCCGGGCTCCATGCGTGCGTCGGCGCGCGCCTTCGCGATCGCTTCCTGCACGACCTCGGTGATCCGCGGCGGTCCCTCGCGCGGCGACCCCGGGGACGCCTGGCCGAATGCAGTCATGATGAAGTCGTGCATCGCATTCGCGCGCAGCGACTGGTGGCGCGCATGCCCGGCCTGCCAGATCGACACCGCGCACGCCGCCAGCACCGCGACTGCCGCCGCGGTCGCCCCCGCGACGCCGAGGCGGTGGCGTCCCACGAACTTGCGCGTCCGATACCACTTCGACGGCGGATGCGCGTGCACCGGGCGGCCTTCGAGGTGGCGCTCGATGTCGTCGGCGAGTTCACTCGCCGAGTCGTAGCGGCGGTCGGGCTCGGTCGCCAGCGCCTTGCCGAGGATGTTGGCCAGATCCCGCTCCAGCGCGCGCCCGGTGCGTTGCCGGGCTTCGATCGCCGCGGTCGCCCGCGCACGGCCCGAGCGTTCCGATGCGGTCTCCGCGGGGCGTTCGCCGTGCAGCAGCTCGTGCAGCACGATGCCGAGCGAGTAGACGTCGGTCGCGGTGGTCACGCTGCCGCCTGCGAACTGCTCGGGCGCGGCGTAGCCGGGCGTGAGCACGGTCATTTCCGTGCGCGCGACATCGCCATCGTCGGCGAGGAGCTTCGCGATCCCGAAGTCGAGCAGCTTCACCTGTCCCGCGGTGTCGACGAGGATGTTCGCCGGCTTGAGGTCGCGGTGCACGATGAGCTGGCGATGCGCAGCCGCGACCGCGCGACAGGCGACGACGAACAGCGCGAGACGCTCGCGATCGCCGCACCCGGTCGCAGCGGCGTAGTCGGTGATCGGTACGCCATGAACGTACTCGAGGATCAGGTAGGGCGTGCCGCCCTCGCTGATGCCGCCGTCGATCAGATGCGTGATGTTCGGATGCGACAGTGACGCGAGCGCCCGCTGCTCGCGACGAAACAGGCGTTGTTCGAGCGGCGACCACAGGCCGCGCCGCAGCAGCTTCACCGCCACCTGCTGGTCGAAACCGCCCGCATCGCGCTCGCCGAGGTAGACGATGGCCATGCCGCCCTCGCCGAGCAGGCGTGTGAGCCGGAACGCGCCGACACGCTGCCCGAGCCAGTCGGCCGCGGGCGACGGATCGTCGTGGCCGAGGAACTGCATGCGCTCGTCGACGGGATGCTCGAGCGGACCGTCGCGCCCGTCGGCGTCGAGCAGCGCGCGCAGCGCGGCGCGGTCGTCGACGTCGTCCAGATGCGCCTCGATCCACGCAGCGCGCGCCGATGGCGGCAGTTCGATCGCCTGGTCGAACGCCGCCTGCAGACGGGCGGCGCGATCGGAATCGAACGGGGCGGGGTCGGGCGCGGGCGGCATCTCAGCGGGAACTCCGTCCGGTGCGGCCAGGGGACATGCCTCGTCTCTCAGCCGAGGCGCGCGTTGAGGAACGCGCGCGCGAAACGCCAGTCGCGATGCACGGTGCGGCGATCGACGCCGAGCAGGTCGGCCACCTGCTCGACCGGCAGGCCCGCGAAATAGCGCAGTTCGATCACTTTCGCGGCGCGTGCATTGCGCTGCTCGAGCGACTGCAGTGCTTCCTCGAGCGTCAGCGCCTCGCTCGCATGTTCGACGGCGAGCCGCTCGTCGTGCGCGTCAAGCGTCACGCGCGCCCAGTCGCCGCCCGCGCGCAGGCGCAGCCGGTCGCGCGCGCGATTGGCCAGGAGGTGCCGCATCGCGCGCGCGGCGTAGCCGAAGAACTGCGCAGGCGCCTCGAAGCGCAAATCCCCGGCATGCTGCATGCGCAGGTACAGCTCGTGCACGAGCGCGGTCGTGTCGAGCGTCGCGCCGCGCGAGCCGACCTTGCGGCTCGCCATCGCCTTGAGGCGCGCATACACCTCGGTGAACAGCTCGTCGACGCCACGCACGGCATCGCCGCCGGCTTCGGCCGACTGCGCAGCGGCGGGGTCCGCGGCCGTCTCGCTCATGACGGCGATGGTACTCCGGCGCCGCCGCGGCGCGTCGCCATCCTGCGGACGGACTTCGCGATGTCCCCGATCACCGCGTGGCGGTGTTCTGCTCAGGGACTCCACGACGAGGCAATCTCATGCGCATGCGAATCCCCGCGTTCAGGCCATTGGTGGCGAGCGCACTCCTCTGCGCCGCGCCCGCGTCCCACGCCGCGACGTTCTCGGTCGGCCCCGCGCCGGACTGCACGCATACCACGCTGCAGGCCGCGCTCGATTCGGCCGCGGGCAACAGCGGCGCCGACATCGTGCGCATCGTGCGCAGCGCGGCCTGGACCGGCATCCAGGTCAGTACCGACAGCAACCAGGACGTGGAGATCGTCGGTGGGTGGGAAGCGTGCACCAGTGCCGCGCCGAGCGGCAGGACGACGTTGAGCGGCGCCGGCGGGCAGGCGAGATCGGTCCTCGCCCTGCGCGGGAACGGCAATTTCACGCTGCGCAATCTCGAAATCACCGGCGGCGACCAGGCCGGCGACGACGACGGCGGCGGCATCCATTTCCAGGGCGGCGGGATCGTGCGCATCGTCGATTCGCTGATCACGGGCAACAGCGCCGACGAAGGGGGCGGCGTGTACGCCCATGGCACCACGGCGCTCGCCGAACTGATCCTCGAAGACAGCGTGGTCTCGTTCAATACCGCGCGCAACCATGGCGGCGGCGCGGTCGCGCAAGGCATCGAGATGACCATGCGCGGCGTGGCCAGCGCGCTGATGTTCAACTCCGCGGGCGGCAGCGGCGGCGGGCTGCTCGTGCGCAGCGGCGATCGCGCGTCGTACGCCTACATCACCGGCGGACTGTTCGGTGTGCAGGGCAACACCGCGGCGCGGGGCGGGGGCATCGCGGTGCAGACGGGACCGCAAGCGCTCGATGCGGAAGTGCAGGTGTACAGCCTCGACGGCGAGCCGGTGCTCGTCGCGGGCAACACCGCGACCGAACGCGGTGGCGGCATCGACGTGCAGCCCGACTACGACGTCGACCTGATCGGTTTCCCGGGCAGCGAGTCGACCGCGCGCGCGAAGCTGCGCAACGTCGACCTGCGCGGCAACCTCGCGCCGGTGGGTGCAGCGCTCAATCTCGCGCACGTGAACTGGGGCCCCCTCGGCATCGAGGCGATGGGCGGCGGCGCCTACTTCAACGCCAGCACGGGCTTCCACGCTGTGCGGCCCGAGGCCGCGCCGTGCCCGGTCGGCAAGCCGTGCGGCTACATCCGCGACAACAGCACCGGCAACCTCACCGGGGCCGTCGCGCACCTGTCCGAAGACGCAAGGCTGGAAGTGTCCAGGCTCGTCATCCAGGACAACGATGGCGGATGGCTCGTCTACCTGTCCGGCGAAGAAGCCACGCGGCTCTTCCTCGACAACACGCTGGTCACCGGCAATACGATGCAGCATGCATTGGTCCGCGACGACCAGAACGAGGACGGCGACACGGCGTACGTGGTGCTGAACTACCTGACCATCGCCGGCAACACGGTGGGCGCGAACGGCGTGCTGTCGATCAACGAGGACATGGTGCTGACCCGCAGCCTGGTCGACCAGCCCGGCAAGGCGCTGATCGCGACCGATGTCGGCGCGACCGGCGGAGCCCACGACATCCAGTACACGATCGCGAACACCAGCACGTTGCCCGGCGGGACCACGCTGGCGCCGCCGCGTTTCGTCGATCCGGCGAACGGCGACTACCTGCCGCGGGCCGGTTCGCGCGCGGTCGATTTCGCGCCGCCCGATGGCGCCATCGCGACCGATCTCCTGTCGCGTCCGCGCATCGTCGGCCTGCCGGTCAACCCGAACGAGTCAGGCATCGCCGATGCGGGCGCCCTCGAACGCCAGGCCCTGCAACCGCTGGTCCTCAACTCCGATTTCGACACCGACGCGGGACAGTGGGACGTGCTCGCGACCTCGACCTGGGACGGTACGCAGGACGCGTCGGGCGCACCCGCGTCGGGTTCGCTGCGCGGCAGCATCGCGATCGACGCGACGCGGCAAGCCGTGCGTCGGCAGTGCATCCACCTGCCCGGACCTGGCACCTACACCCTCAACGGCTGGGGCCGCGTCACCCAAGCGATGCCGAGTCATCGGGCGTGGCTCGACTGGGAACTGCGCTACAGCACCGCGACCGTGGACGGCTGCACCGACTCCGCGCCTGCACTCACCGGCTCGCTCGCGCTCGCGAGCAGCAACGACTGGACGCGGCCACCGGTGCCTGCGGCGATCGAGGTGGAGCCCGGGGTCTGGGGTCCGTATACGTCGCTCACGATCTACCTCGTCGTCCAGAACGGCAGTCCGATCGGACCGGGCCCCCACCTGCCCGACGCGACGCTCGGCGGCCCCGACGGCTGGTTCGACGGGATCACGCTCGAGACCTCGTTCGATGACGTGATCTTCCGCGACGGCTTCGACTGAAGCAGGCGGCGGCGCAGGGCACGCGCGTCCGGGTTCGGGCCCGGCTGCTACAATTCCGCTCTTGCCCGCAGCCCGCGACCCGTAGCCGCCATGTCCGTTCCCGCCATTTCGCCCACGCCCGCGATCGATCGGGATTACACGCTCGAGCACAAGTACACGCGTGCCGAAGGCCGCATCTATCTGTCGGGCGTGCAGGCGCTCGTGCGCCTGCCGCTGATGCAGCAGATGCGCGATCGCGCCGCGGGCATCAACACCGCGGGTTTCATCTCGGGCTATCGCGGCTCGCCGCTCGGCGGCTTCGACCTCGAGTTGTGGAAGGCGAAGAAGCACCTCGCCGCCGCGAGCATCGAATTCCAGCCCGGCCTCAACGAGGACCTCGGCGCGACGATGGTCTGGGGCACCCAGCAGGCGAACCTGTTCCCGGGTGCGAAGTACGACGGCGTGTTCGCGATGTGGTACGGCAAGGGCCCCGGCGTTGACCGCTGCGGCGACGTGTTCAAGCACGGCAATGCGGCTGGCACCGCCCGGCACGGCGGCGTGCTCGCGCTCGCTGCCGACGACCACGCGTGCCGCTCCTCGACGCTGCCGCACGGATCGGAACTCGAGTTCGTGTCCGCGATGATGCCGATCCTGAACCCGGCCGGCGTGCAGGACATCCTCGACATGGGCCTGCTCGGCTGGGCGATGTCGCGTTTCACCGGGCGCTGGGTCGGCTTCAAGACGATCGCCGAGACGGTCGAGTCGAGCGCGAGCGTGAACGTCAATCCGCACCAGCTCGACATCGTGCTGCCCGAGGATTTCGCGCTGCCCGAGGGCGGACTCAACATCCGCTGGCCCGATCCGCCGCTGAACCAGGAAATGCGCCTGCACCAGTACGCGGTGCTCGCGGCGACCGCGTTCGCGCGCGCGAATCGCATCGACAAGGTCGTGCTCGACTCGCCGAACGCGCGACTCGGCATCGTGACGACCGGCAAGAGCTACCTCGACGTGCTGCAGGCGCTCGAGTACCTCGGCATCAGCGCGTCCGACGCACGCGCGATCGGCATCCGCGTCTACAAGGTCGGCATGACCTGGCCGCTCGAGCCGGTCGGCATCCGCGAATTCGCGAGCGGCCTCGAAGACATCATCGTGGTCGAGGAGAAGCGCTCCTTCATCGAGTCGCAGATGAAGGAGTACATGTACAACTGGCCCGAACAGCGTCGTCCGCACATCGTCGGGAAGTACGACGAGGCGGGCAACTGGATCCTGCCGTCGACGAACGAACTCACCCCCGCGATGATCGCGCTCGTGATCGCGAAGCGCCTCGGCCGCTTCTTCACGAGCGAGGCGATCACCGCGCGCGTCGGCTGGATCGAGGCCAAGGAGCACGAGCTCACGCTGCCGCGCGCGAACTTCCCGCGCGTGCCGCATTACTGCTCGGGCTGCCCGCACAACACCTCGACCGCGGTGCCGGAAGGCTCGCGCGCGCTCGGTGGCATCGGCTGCCACTACATGGTCACCTGGATGGACCGGCGCACCGACACCTTCACGCAGATGGGCGGCGAAGGCGTGACCTGGTGCGGGCAGGCGCCATTCACCGAAACGAAGCACGTGTTCCAGAACCTCGGCGACGGCACCTACTTCCATTCCGGTTCGCTCGCGGTGCGCCAGGCGATCGCGGCGAAGGTCAACATCACCTACAAGATCCTCTACAACGACGCGGTCGCGATGACCGGCGGCCAGCCCGTCGACGGCACGCTGACGGTGCCCGACATCGCGCACCAGATGCGCGCCGAGGGCGTGCAGGTGATCATCGTGATGAGCGACGACATCGCGAAATGGTCGCGCCCGGAGATCTTCCCGAACGGCGTCGAGTTCATCCACCGCGACGAACTCGACGCGGTGCAGAAGCGCCTGCGCGAGGTGCCGGGCGTGTCGGTGCTGATCTACGACCAGACCTGCGCGACCGAGAAGCGCCGGCGCCGCAAGCGCGGCAAGATGGTCGATCCCGACAAGCGCATCTTCATCAACTCGCTGGTCTGCGAAGGCTGCGGCGACTGCGGCGAGAAGTCGTTCTGCGTCTCGGTGCTGCCGAAGGACACCGAGTACGGGCGCAAGCGCGAGATCGACCAGAGCGGTTGCAACAAGGACTACTCCTGCGTGAAGGGCTTCTGCCCGAGCTTCGTCTCGGTCGTCGGCGGCCGCCTCAGGAAGAACAAGGGCAAGGCCGAGGTCGATTTCGACGCGCTGCCCGATCCCGTGTTCGCGAGCGACGTCGCGCAGCCGTGGAACATCCTCGTGACCGGCATCGGCGGCACCGGCGTGGTCACGATCGGCGCGCTGATCGGCATGGCCGCCCACCTCGAAGGCAAGGGCGGCACCGTGCTCGACCAGACCGGCCTCGCGCAGAAGGGCGGCGCGGTGACCTGCCACCTGCGCATCGCGAAGACGCCGGCCGACATCCACGCGGTGCGCATCGCCGCGGGCGAGGCCGACCTCGTGCTCGGCTGCGACATGGTGGTCGTCAACGACTACTGGGCATTGTCGAAGATCCGCGCGGGCCGTTCGCGCGTGGTGCTGAACACGCACGAGGCGATGTCGGGCACGTTCACGATGAAGCCCGACCTCGCGTTCCCGGCGCAAGGCATCGTCGCGGCGGTGCGCACCGCGCTCGACGGCGCCGAGCCCGAACTCGTCGACGCGACCGAACTCGCGACCGCGCTGCTCGGCGACACCATCGCGGCGAACCTGTTCATGCTCGGCTATGCCTGGCAGAAGGGCTGGGTGCCGCTGTCGCGCGAGTCGCTGATGCGCGCGATCGAACTCAACGCGGCCGCGATCGAGATGAACAAGGCTGCGTTCAACTGGGGGCGCCTGGCCGCGCACGACCTCGCGCAGGTGCGCGCCGCGGTGAACGGCGGGACCATGGAATCGCCCGCGGGCGCGATGCCGTCGCCGCTCGACGACGCCAGCTTGAGCGCCTCGCTCGACGAACGCATCGCGCGTCGCGTCGCCTTCCTGGCCGACTACCAGAACGCGGCGTATGCCGCGAAGTACCGCGCACTCGTCGACAAGGCGCGCACTGCGGAGCAGGCGAGCGTGCCCGGTTCGACCGCGCTGACCGAAGCGGTCGCTCGCTACGCGTTCAAGCTCATGGCCTACAAGGACGAGTACGAGGTCGCGCGCCTGTACACGAGCGGCGATTTCGAACAGCGCATCCGCGACACGTTCGACGGCGACTTCAAGCTGCACTTCAACCTCGCGCCGCCGCTGTTCGCGAAGAAGGATGCGGAAGGACGCCTCAGGAAGGCCGAGTACGGCCCGTGGATGTTCAGCGCGTTCCGCCTGCTCGCGAAACTGCGCGGCTTGCGCGGCAGCGTGCTCGATCCGTTCGGCCACACCGCCGAGCGGCGCATGGAGCGCCGGCTCATCGCGGAATACGGCCGCACGATCGACGAGCTGCTCGCGGGCGTTCGCGCCGACAACCTCGCGCTCGCGGTCGATATCGCCTCGGTGCCGGAACTGATTCGCGGCTACGGCCACGTCAAGGAACGCCACCACGCGGTCGCGATGAAGCGCCAGGACGAATTGCTCGCGGCGTGGCGCAACCCGGAAGTCGCGCTCGCAGCCGCGTGACCCCGGTGTAGGAGCGCACCCTGTGCGCGATCGCACGAACCGGGTGACGTCGTGCAACGGGTTTCCTGCGCGGAACTGGACGCCGGTGCGCGCGTGCGTGCACCATGCAAGGTTGGACCGCTGCGGTTGACTGCGTGGACGAGACCGTATTCCGCGAACTGCTGGCCCGTCACTGGACCGGCCTGTTCGACCAGCGCACGATCGAGAAGGGCGTCGACTACCTGCGCCGCGGGCACGTGCTCGGCACGCAGTTCGAGGCCGTCGGCGACGAGGGCGCGCTGATCGGCATGGTCGAAGGCACCGCGCGCGATCCGTACGCCGCGGGCGTGCGCATCGAATGGGACGGTCGCCGCGCGAAGCTCGACAGCTACTGCACCTGCCCGCTCGAGTCCGGCTGCAAGCACGTCGCCGCGACCGTGCTGTACGAACTGCACGGGCGCACCCCGGGCGAGGAACGCGCCGAAGTCGCTCCTTCGCTGCCGCAACTGGGCGCCTGGAAGAACTGGCTCGACGGATTGCGCACGCCGCCGCCGGCGAGCCAGGCGCCCGCGTCGACGCCGGTCCCCGACACCTCCGAGTGCGCGATCATGTTGCGCACCGACGGCACGCATCCGTTGCCGAGGCTGCAGGCGCAAGTCGTGCGCGTGAAGGCCGGCAAACGGGGTGGCTATGCGACGCCGCAACCCTTGCAGCCGTCATGGGCCGATCCGGCGCCGTGGAGCGGACTCGACGCCGACACCTTCCAGCTCGTCGCGGGACTGCGCATGCGCGCGCCCGCGTTCGGCGCGAACGGATGGTTCCAGCTCGCGAGCCATGCAGACGAGCCGCTGCTCGAGGTGCTGCTCGGCGCGTTGCCGTGCTTCTTCGACAAGGCATCCGCCGGCCGGCTCGTCTCCGGACCCTTGCGCGCATTGCGCATCGGCTGGGAGGCGCGCGACGACGGCACGCAGAAGCTCGCGCTCAGCGTCGACGCGACCTCGGCGAAGACGCGCCTGCTGCGCATCGGCGGCCTCTGGTACTTCGATCCCGGCACGCGCGAGCTCGGCCGCGTCGACGGCGATACGCGCCTGGCCGAAGCGGTCCTGCGCGCGCCGTCGCTGCTGCCCGAGCAGGTGCCACTGCTGATGGAACGCTGGCGCGATACGCCGCTGCTCGCCGCGCTGCCGTTGCCGGCCGAACCGCGGGTCGAACGCATCGAGGCCAAGCCGGTGCCGGTGCTGACGCTGCGTGCCGTGCCGGCCGGCGTCGGCGACCGCTACCAGGCCGGTGTCGTGCGGCTCGCCTACGACTACGACGGCGTGCGGCTTCCGCTGTTCCCCGCGCCCGCGCGCGACCGTCGCCGGCAGGGCGATCGCGTGCTCGAGATCCGGCGCGACCGCGCGAGCGAAGTCGCCGCGCTCGATCGGCTCGAGGAGGTCGGCCTGGTGCCGGCCGAAATGCTCGGCCGCGTGCCGGGCATCGCGCGCGGCGCGCTCGCCGACAGCGATTTCGTGATCGAACATGGTCGCCGCCACCTCGCGGGCGCGGATCAGTTGTTCGGGCTGACGCCGCGCCTGCGCGACCTCGGTTTCCGCCTCGAGTCGGACGAAGGCTTTCCGTTCGAACTGCTCGAGGAGCCGGCGGCGTGGTACGCCGAGGTCGACGAGACCGCGGGCAACCCGTGGTTCGACCTGCGCCTCGGCATCGACGTCGGCGGCGAGCGCATCGACCTGTTGCCGGTGCTGCATCGGCTGCTGTCCGATCCGCTGTTCCCGCTCGCGCCGCGCAAGGGCGAGGCCGAAGACGCGGTCTGGATGGTGCCGATCGATGCGCGCCGGCGCGTGCCGTTGCCGCTCGCGAAACTGCGCGGCCTGATCGCGCCGCTGCTCGAGTGGCTGGAAGGCCCGTTGCGCGAACACGATGGCGCGCTGCGGCTGCGCCGCGCGCAGGCCGAGGTACTCGAGCGCATCGAAGGCGGCATCGAACGGCCCTGGCGGGGCGGAGAGCGCCTGCGCGAGGAACTTGCGCGCCGGACCGCGCCGCGTGAACCCGCGCGCGAACCCGAGGGGTTCGGCGCGACGCTGCGCGGCTACCAGCGCGACGGACTCGCTTGGCTCGCGTTCCTGTCCGACGCCGGCCTCGGCGGCATCCTCGCCGACGACATGGGGCTCGGAAAGACCGTGCAGGTGCTCGCGCATTTGCTCGCGGAGAAGCAGCGCGGGCGGCTCGCGCAGCCCGCGCTCGTGGTCGCGCCGACCAGCCTCGTCGCGAACTGGCGCGACGAGGCACGACGATTCGCGCCCGACCTCGACGTGCTCGTCGTGCACGGGCCGGGACGCCACGGCCTGCACGAGGAAATGGCCGGCCACGACATCGTGATCACGACCTATCCGCTGTTGCTGCGCGACCGCGACGCGCTGGTCGCGCAGTCGTATTCGGTTCTCGTGCTCGACGAGGCGCAGTCGATCAAGAACGCGAAGAGCCAGGCCGCGAAGACCGTGCGCGAGCTCGATGCCCGCCAGCGCATCGCGATGACCGGCACGCCGCTCGAGAACCACCTCGGCGAGCTCTGGGCCGAACTCGACGCGGTCGAGCCTGGCCTGCTCGGCACGGAGAAGCATTTCACCAGGTTCTACCGCACGCCGATCGAAAAGCACGGCGACGTCGAACGGCGCGATCGCCTCAACCGCCGCATCGCGCCGCTGATCCTGCGCCGGCGCAAGGAAGACGTGCTGTCCGAATTGCCGCCGAAGACCGAGATCGTGCGCCGGATCGAACTCGAAGGCACGCAGCGCGAGCTCTACGAAGCGCTGCGGCTCGCGCAGCACGAGCGCGTGCTCGGCGAGATGCGCAAGCGCGGCCTCGCGCAGAGCGGCATCGTCGTGCTCGACGCATTGCTGAAGCTGCGCCAGGCCTGCTGCGATCCGCGCCTGGTCAAGCTCGAAGGCGCGCGCAAGGTGCGCGAGTCGGCCAAGCTCAGCTACCTGCTCGAGCTGCTCGAAAGCCTGGTCGAGGAAGGCCGGCGCGTGCTCGTGTTCAGCCAGTTCGCCGAGATGCTCGCGCTGATCGAGACCGCGCTCGAGGAGCGCCAGCTCCCCTGGCAGAAGCTCACCGGCGACACGCCCGGTACGCAGCGCGCGGCGCTCGTGCAGCGCTTCCAGGACGGCGAAGTGCCGCTGTTCCTGATCAGCCTCAAGGCCGGCGGCGTCGGCCTCAACCTCACGGCCGCCGACACCGTGATCCACTACGACCCGTGGTGGAACCCCGCGGTCGAAGCGCAGGCGACCGACCGCGCGCACCGCATCGGCCAGGACAAGCCGGTGTTCGTCTACAAGCTGATCTGCGCGGGCACCGTGGAGGAGAAGATCCAGGCGCTGCAGCAGCGCAAGGCCGAACTCGCGCAGGCGGTGCTCGAAGGTGGCACGACGAAGGCGCTGAGCTTCGACGAAGGCGATGTCGCCGAGCTGTTCGCGCCGTTGTGATGCGGGACGCACCGGGCGACTGCTGGCAGGCAAAGCCCCGGCCCTCAGCCAACGCTTCATCCCGGCTGGCGAGTCGGCTGCCGGTACGGTAGGCTACCGTACAAGGAGGCCCGACATGGCCGAAAGCGCCGACCGCCTCGATCTGCGCCTCAGCGTCGAGGACAAGAACCGATTGCGCCGCGCCGCCAAGCTGCACGGCTTGCCGGTGGCCGCTTTCGTGCGTGAAGCCGCGCTGCGCGAGGCCGAGACGACCATCGCCCATCCGCCGAAGACCCGCCGCGGCAGCCTGGCGGCGCGCCTGCGCGGCCGTGCGACCGCGCACATGGGCACCGACGAGATCATGAAGCTGACCCGCGGCGCATGAGGCACGCGCCGTGAGCCCTGCCGCGACGAGGCGCGTCCTGGTGGACGCCAATGTCTTGCTCGACGTGCTGACCGACGATCCTGACTGGTACGAATGGTCGGCGGCGCAACTCGATGACTGCGCGGCCAAGGCCGAGCTGTGCATCAATCCCATCGTCTACGCCGAGGTCTCCGTGGGGTTCGAGCGCATCGAGGAGCTGGACGACGCGCTCCCGGCCGACGCCTTCACCCGGCTGGAGCTGCCTTGGGAAGCGGGTTTTCTCGCCGGGAAGGCCTTCCTGCAGTACCGCCGAGCCAAGGGCGCCCGGACCTCTCCGCTCCCGGATTTCTACATCGGCGCCCATGCCGCCATCGAGGGCATGGTGTTGCTGACGCGGGATGCGAAGCGGTATCGCACCTATTATCCGAAGCTGGACATCATCAGCCCGCCATGACGAACGCCAACGCCCAATCACTCATGGCCCGCCTGGAGGCGTTGGGCGCGCCCGAACTGCGTCGCCTGCTGGTCGAGCACCTGACCAAACGCAAGCTCGGCCTGAACTGGGAGAGCGACGCCATCGCCCGCGATGTCGCGCTCAATGCAGACGTGGTGCTCCCGCGTCAGGTGGCCGAGTGGAGCCATCGGCCAGAGGACATGGCGGCCGAGGCGCCGCATCGCAAACTGATCATCGAGGGCGACAACTTCGATGCCTTGCGCCTGCTCAAGTCCACCCATGCCGGACGTGTGCGGGTGATCTACATCGACCCGCCCTACAACACGGGCAACAAGGATTGTGAAGCCTCGAGCATCGGCATCAATCCGACTCCAGCGGGCGGACGCTCGCGTGCGAGGGCACCGCTCCACCGCGCCTGCGCACCGCATCGAAATAGTGGTTCCCGCCTCCGTCGATCGACTCGCGTTCGAGCTGCAGGCCGGCTTCGGCGAGCAGGCGCCGGTACGCATCGCGGCCGAGCGACACCGACGCGCGTCCCGTGAGCAGGTCGTTCCAGCGCACCGCCTGCTCCGGCGCGGTGAACAGGAAGCGACCGCGGGGAACCAGCGCCGCCGCGACGCGCGCGATCACGGCGCGTTGCGCCGCGGGTTCGAGCAGGAACAGCAGGCCGATCGCGACGATGCCGTCGAAGGCGCGGTCGAAGAATGCCGACGCCTCGGCAGCCTCGCATGCGACCGGTGCTTGCGGGAACCGGTGCCGCCACGCCTCGACCAGCGTCGGCGACGCATCGATACCGTGCAATTGGCAGCCTTGCTCCGCGAGCACCCGCGACACCGGCACGCCGGCGCCGCAGCCGAGGTCGAGCACGGCTGCGCCGGTGGGCAGCGAACGACTCCAGTTGCGCACGACGTCCGCGCCGACGCCCGAACGTGCGGCGATGAATGCGCGCGCGACGGCTTCCCATCCATTGGAGGCGTCGTCGGTCATCCAGGCTGATCGCACGCCCGCCGCATGACGGCGCGCAGGTGCAGCCGGCGCGCGGGCATGGTTCCCCTCAAGCCTGCGCGGGCATGGGCAGGCATTTCATGATCTCGACCGAGTGGCCCGGCAGCAAAGTGAAATGCGCGTGTCCCTCGAACATCCGCGCCGCGTGCTCGTGGCTGTCCGCGCGCACGATCACGTATGCGGCCATCGCGTTGCGCACGTCGGCGATGCCGGTCGCGGAAACGGCCTTGGTGCGCCCGAGCGGCCCGCCGTGGTCGACGATCGACGCCGCGTGGCGTTCGGCCCACGCGCGCCAGCGCGCGACGCCTTCCTGCTGCCGTCGCTCGCGTTCACCCTCGGGCAGGGCATTCCAGTCGGACATCGCCTCGTCGCTGCCGAGGTATACGGCCAGGAACGTCTTCATCGATCGCCTCCGCGGATCGCGCGCCCACGGCGGGCGCGCACTGTCCGATCCCGACGAGCGGGCAGGCCGCGGATCGACATCCGCGTCGTCATCGCGTGCACGTCGCCGCGCTCAGCGGCTCCGCTGCCACAGCCGGATCCGGTTGTTCGCGGGCATCGCGATGTCGTCGACGGGATCGAATCCCGCGCTGCGCGCGAGTGCGTCGACTGCGGCGATGTCGCGGATCCCCATCGCGTCGGAGCGCGCCTTCAGCGAGGCGTCGAATGCGGCGTTGCTGTCGCTCGTGTAGCGACCATCGACGTTGAACGGTCCGTAGATCGCGAGCTTCGCGTCGGCGGTGGTCACGCCGGGCAGTGCGGCGAACATCGCCTCGACTTCGGGCCAGGCCATGATGTGCAGCGTGTTCGCGCTGAACACCGCATCGAACGTTTGCGGTGGCCACGCGCCGGTCACGTCGAGTTCGACCGCGGGCGGCGTGTTCGGCAGCGCGGCCTCGTCGAGCCACGCGCGGATGCCGGGCAGGTTGCCGTCGCGGTCGGAGGCCTGCCAGTGGAGCCGCGGCAGCGCACGCGCGAAATGCACCGCGTGCTGGCCGGTGCCGCTGCCGATCTCGAGCACGCGTCGACGGTCGGCGAAGTAGCCCTGCAGCACGCCGAGGATCGGATCGCGGTTGCGCTCGCTTGCGGATGAGTGCGGCTTCGGGTCCATGCCCCAGTGTGCAGCACGCGGCGCGCGAGGGGAATCCGTGCGGCACCGCCACTGTTGCACCTGCACGTTCGACGGAGGATGATTGCAGGTGCAACGGGAGTCACTCGATGACCGCTTCCCCGAATGGCGTTCCCGCGCAGGCAGCCGATGCGGCCGCGGTGCTGACCAAGGCGACGCTGCGCGCGGCCGAGGTGCTCGGCGTGCCGCAGCGCACGCTGGCCGAGATCATCGGCGTCAGCGCCTCTACGATCTCGCGTGCGCGCTCGACACCGATCGATCCCGACGGCAAGGCCGGCGAACTCGCGCGGCTCTGGATCCGCGTGTTCCGTTCGCTCGACGCGATCGTCGGATCCAACGACGCCGCCGCGCGCGCCTGGCTCGAATCGCCGAATCTCGCGTTCGGTGGCGCACGGCCGCTTGACCGGCTACGCACGGCCGAGGGACTCGTCCACGTGCTGCACTACCTCGACAGCGCGCGCGCGCGGCTGTGATCCGCACGGATCGCCGGCGTCGCATCGCGTCACCTGCGACGCGTGCGGCGGAGGCTGCGAGACCCCTGCCCGCCACGCCTGACTGAAGATGGACATCGACACCCTCCGCGGCGCTGCGCGCCGCCTCGCGGCCAAACCCTGGCGCGTGGTCGAGGTGCAGCATCGCGCATCGACGATGCGCCTCGTCGACACGCTCGCCGAGCAGGCGCTGCTCGAGGACCTGCTCGAGCAGGCGAAGCCGCCGCTGCCCGCGGACGCGACGCCGCTGCACTACCTGCTCGCGACGCCGTTCCGCTATCCGGCGCCGCCGCCCGCGGGGTCGCGTTTTCGTGGCATCGGTGATCCCGGCGTCTGGTATGGCGCGAGCGCGCTCGAGACCGCGCTCGCCGAAGTCGCGTACTGGCGCCTGCGCTTCCTCGCCGACTCGCCCGGCACGCCGGACCTGCCGCCGGTGCCGCACACCGCGTTCCGCGCGGACGTCGCGGGAACCGGTTTCGCGTTGACGGATGCACCGTTCGCGCCGCGCCGCGCGGACTGGGAGGATCCATCGTCCTATGCGGCGACGCAGGCGCTCGCGCGCGGAGCACGTGAAGCGGGGATCGCGCTGATCCGCTATCGCTCGGTGCGCGATCCGCAGCATCGGGCCTGCCTCGCGGTGTTGTCGGCGAACGCGTTCCGGTCGAAGGCGCCGCTCGAGCAGCACACCTGGCTCGTGAAGGTCACGCGCAAGCGCGTCATCGCCGAAGCGGACCTCGGTGCGCGGCGCATGGCGTTCGAGCCGGCGCAGCTCGGGCTGCCCGCGGCCGATTGAAGCGATGCGGTTCCGTGCGGAAAAAGCTCGGGGCTGAAGCCCCTCCCACAAGGCGCTCTTCGTGGGAGGGGCTTCAGCCCCGAACTTTTCGGCGGAGCCTTCGGACATGCGGCGGCCCGCACGCTCGCATCCAAATTGGATCGAAATCGCACGCGCTTGATGAGACTCGCCGCGCGACGGTCGCGAGGCTGTGCCGGTCCCCTCCGGAGCACAACCCGATGAATCCCCCGATCGTCTCCTTCCGCCCCCGCGCGCGCGACCGCGGCTCGCGCCAGCCTTGGCGCGCCTGCGCCTGCGTCGTGTTCGCGCTGTGTGCAGCCGTCGCCAATGCGGCGACCGTGACCACGATCGACGACACCAGCATGGCCGGCCAGCCCTCGCTCGCGATCGGCGCCGACGGCCTGCCGGTGGTCGCCTACCGCACGCTGCAGAACAAGCTGCGTGTCGCCAAGTGCAACAACTGGGACTGCAGCGACGTCGCGATCATCGAGCTCACCGGCACCTACGTGACCTCGGCGCACTTCGCGCTCGCGATCACGCCGGCCGGAAACCCCGCGATCGCGTTCCAGGACAATGCGGAACGCCGGCTCGACGTCGTGCGCTGCGTCACCGCGGATTGCACGGGCGGCGGCCATGACTTCTTCACGATCGACCCCGGACCGAACGACGTCGGCGCCTACGTCGACTGGGCGTTCGGGCCCGACAACCGCGCGGCGTTCGCGTACCGCGACTTCACCGCCGGCACGTTGATGTATGCGCGTTGCGTCATGCCGGCCTGTTCGGCCGTGGACATCGAAACCTTGAACGGTGGCGGACAGATCACGGCGGGCGACTTCGCCTCGCTCGCCTTCGCAGGGCGCAACGACCCGTTCGTGTCCAGCCAGTGGGAGAACCTCACGGGGGCGCAGGACCTGGTCGGCGTCAACGGCTTCGATTGCTCGATCGTGCCCTGCGCCGATGCGGAACAGACGCTCTATTACCAGACCAACACGCCGGCCGGCGTCGGGCAGGACATGGCGATCGGGACCGACGACCTGCCGGTGTTCTCGCACCTCGGCGTGGCCGAACCCGTACTGCGCTTCGGTCGCTGCGCGGATCCGGACTGCGATGGCAACGTGTCGTCGACGGTCATCGACGACGGCGATTTCGCGATCGGGTTCGACGACAGCACGTCGATCGGGGTGCGCAGCGACGGTCGCCCGGTGATCGCCTACCAGCGGCAGAGCGCTTCCGTGCCGACGTTCACCGAGCTGTACGTGGCGGAGTGCGGCGAGCCGAGCTGCCAGGCCGTCGAACGGGTGCGGATCGAGCGCTCCGGTGACGGGCTCCATACCGGCATCGATGCGGACCTCGCGATCGACGACGACGGCGCGGTCGTGATCGCGTACTTCGACCAGTCGCTGCTCGACATCAAGCTCGCGCGCTGCAGCCGCTTGACCTGCGCAGGTCCCGGCGACCGCCTGTTCGCGGACGGCTTCGAAGGCGTGCCCTGAGCACGTCAGCGCGCGCCGGACGATCGATGCGCCGATCGATCAAAAGCCCGCGCCGGGTTGCGCGAGGTAGGCCGCTTCCTCGGCCGTCGAGGTGCGCCCGAGCACCGCGTTGCGGTGCGGGAAGCGCCCGTGCCGCGCGATCACGTGGTGATGACGGCGCGCGTAGTCGAGGAACACGTCGAACTCGCCGCGTCGCGCGGCGGGCGCCTCGTCGCGCAGCGAGGTGAACAACGCCACCGAGCGCTGCTGGTCGGCGAGCGCTTCGGAATGCTCGAGCGGCAGATAGAAGAACACGCGTTCGATCGGCTGCAGCGTTCGGTCGGCGCCGGCGTCGATGCCTTCGACGCTCCAGCGGCGCGCGAGCGGATCGTGCTCGAACGCACGCGGATCACCGCGGAACAGGTTGCGCGAGAACTGGTCGACGAGCAGGATCAGCGCGAGGCGCCCGTGCGGATCGGCGAGCCACGCGTCGAGGCGGCTGGCGATCGCCTCCTCGCGCAGTGCCGAGAAGCGCGCGCGGATCGCCGTGTCGAATGCATCGTCGTGGCCGAACCAGCGCGCGCTTGCTTCGGCCGCGGTCGCCGCTTCGTCGAACCAGAACGCAAGCACCTGCCTTGCGCGAGGATCGAGCGTGTCGTGGCCGCTCAAGCCGGGCGCCCGGCGAGCACGCGCGCGGGCAGCATCACGAGCGCGCGCACGAAGCCGAGCACGCCCTCGACCGCGAAGCCGAGCAGGCGAAACGGCAGCAGCACCAGCCACACGAGCGGATAGAGCAGCAGCGCGACCAGCGCGAGCGGCCAGCACACCACGAGCAGCAGCAGCCAGAGCAGGAACGTGAGCATCGAGGCCTCCAGGCAACCGCCGGTTCAGTTCGGCGGGGTCATGCTCGGTCAGATGGGGGCGGTCGGCCAGTGCCGAAAGGGACCCACCGCGACGAGGCGAGGCGATGGCAGCTGCACCGACGATCTGGACGATTGGCCACTCGACGCTGTCGCTCGAAGCCTTCGTCGCACGCCTGGCATCCGAGCGGATCGAACTCGTCGCCGACGTGCGGCGCTTTCCGGGCTCGCGCCGGCATCCGCAGTTCGGCACCGAGGCGCTCGCCGATGGCCTCGCGAGCGCCGGCATCGACTACCGGCACTTCGTCGCACTCGGTGGCCGCCGACGGCCGCGCGCGGACTCGCCGAACGGCGTATGGCGCAACGAGGCGTTCCGCGGCTATGCGGACCACCTCGCCGACCCCGACTACCGCGTTGCCTTCGACGCGCTCTGCGCGCTCGCGCGCGAGCGCCGCTGCGCGCTGATGTGCGCCGAGCTGCTCTGGTGGCGCTGCCATCGCTCGCTGATCGCGGACGATCTCGAACTGCACGGCTGGCGCGTGCGCCATATCCTCGCGACCGACGTCGTCGCGCACGCTTTCCGCGAACCGGCTCGCCTCGTGGACGGGGTTCCGCAGTACGGCGGCGGGCAGGGCGCGCTGTTCGATGGCGCGTGACATGCGGTCGCCGCACCGTTCATCGCGCGGGCGCGGGCAGGCGTGCAACCTTTCGCTGCCTCCCGCGGTCTCGACCCCCAGGTTGGCCGAATGAGGACCCCGATGACGCCCGCCCCCCGCTCCGCGCGCCGCTTCGTGGCTGCGATCGCCGCTGCCGCGTTCGCCACGTCGGCCTGCGCCTCGCAGGCGTCCACGTCGACGACCGATGCGGACCGGCCGCTCGCGGTCGACCTCGTCTCGCGTACGACTGCGTTGCAGCCAGGCGCCGACGCGCAGCTCGGACTGCGCCTGCGCCATGCGCCACACTGGCACAGCTACTGGATCAATCCGGGCGATTCGGGACTGCCGACTCGCGTCGCATGGGCGCTGCCCCCCGGCTACGCCGCGGGCGAACTTGAATGGCCACTGCCGAAGCGCTTCGTCGTCGGGAGCCTGCAGAACTTCGGCTATGAAAACGACATCGTGCTGCCGGTGGCGCTGACGGTCCCGGCCGACGCGCGAGCCGGCACGCGCGTGCGCATCAAGGCCGAGGTCAAATGGCTCGCCTGCCGCGAGGAATGCATCCCGGGCAAGCAGTCGGTCGAACTCGAGCTTCCGATCGAGGCTCGGCCCGCTGTCGACCCACGCTGGTCCGCGCTGTTCGACCGTGCGGAGCGCGAGCGGCCACGCCCTGTGCAATGGCAGGGCCGGGCCGAACTCGATGGCGAGCGCGTGCAGATCCGCCTGCAGGGCGCGGACCTTCCGTCGACCGATGCGCTCGATGCGCACGCGGTGCAGCGCAAGCTGCTCGACAACCGACGCCCCACGTTCCGGCGCGACGGCGACGTGCTCGTGATCGACGCGGGCCGCAGCGAATATTTCAGCCAGGCGCCCGAGCGCTTCGACCTCGTGCTGACCGTGCCCGGCGCGAGCGGTCGGCGCGGCTGGACCGTATCGCTGCCGCTGCACGATCGCGCCGTTGCACCTTCCTCCCCACCCCGCTGAAGGAGACCGCCATGAACACCGTGACCTGCCTCGTCGCGAGCGCCCTGCTCGCCTTCACCGTCCCCGCGCTCGCCAGGCCCGTGATCGGCGAGGCTGCGCCCGCGTTCAGCACGACCGACAGCGAGGGTCGCACGCAGGCGCTCGCGGACTACAAGGGCAAGGTCGTCGTTCTTGAATGGAACAATCCGCAATGCCCGTTCGTGCGCAAGCACTATGGCGCCGGCAACATGCAGGCGCAGCAGGCAGAGGCCGCGGCAGCGGGGGTCATGTGGCTCACGGTGAATTCGGGTGCCGTGGGCAAGCAGGGCCACCTCGACGCCGCGGCCGCGAAGGCGTACGTCGCCGAGCAGAAGGCCGCGCCGGCCGCCTACCTGCTCGACGGCGACGGTTCGGTCGGTCGGGCATACGCGGCGAAGACCACGCCGCAGATCGCGATCATCGACCGCGACGGCATCCTGCGCTACAACGGCGCGATCGATTCGATCCCGAGCGCCGACGTCGACGACATCAAGGAAGCGACGCAATACGCGCGCCAGGCGCTGGCGGAAATCGCGGCCGGCGAGCCCGTCAGCGTGGCGACGTCCGAACCCTACGGCTGCTCGGTCAAGTACGGCGGCTGATGCGAACGGACGCAAGAGGCCGCCTCGCGCTCCCCATCTCCGTTCGCCCTGAGCGCAGGCCGAAGGCCGGAGTCGAAGGGCCCTATCGCGTCGGATCGTCGGCGCGCATGCGCTTCGACTCCGCGGCGTGCCGCCGCCGCGCTCAGCGCGAACGGGATCCGGTCAGTGCGCGATCGACCGCAGCGAGCGCGTGCAGGCGCGTGGTGTCGTACAGCGGCACCGTGGCGTCGCCGGCGCCCACGAGCAGGCCGATTTCGGTACAGCCGAGGATGACGGCCTGCGCACCGCGCGCGACGAGGTCGGCGATCACGCGGCGATAGCCTGCGCGCGACGCATCGAGCACGCGTCCTGCGCAGAGTTCCTCGTAGATCACGGTGTGCACGAACGCGCGGTCGGTCTCGTCGGGCACGATCACCTCGATGCCGTGCCGTTGTTCGAGGTGCGCGCGGTAGAACGCCTGCTCCATCGTGAAGCGCGTGCCGAGCAGGCCGACTCGGCGCAGTCCGTCGGCGTGGATCGCCGCAGCCGTCGCGTCCGCGATGTGCAGCAACGGGATCGCGACCGCGGCTTCGATCGCGGGCGCGACCTTGTGCATCGTATTCGTGCAGAGCACGATGAAATCGGCACCGGCCGACTGCAGCGCGCGCGCCGCGTCCGCGAGGCAGGCGCCGGCTGCGACCCAGTCGCCCGCGTGCTGCAGCCGCTCGATCTCGTGGAAGTCGACGCTGACGAGCACGACCTTCGCCGAATGCAGCCCGCCGAGCCGCTCGCGCGTGGCTTCGTTGACGATCCGGTAGTACGGCAGCGTCGACTCCCAGCTCATGCCGCCGATCAGGCCGATGGTCTGCATCGCAATCAGGTTCTCGCAGGGAAAGTCGCCATTGTCGCCGCGCCGGGCCGCGTGCGCGCGGCGTCGGTCGGACCGGCGCCACCGTCCGGCGCAGTCATCGCGATTCGCGCGCGATCGCAGGGTCGACCGTGGCCTCGCCGGCGGAGGCGGGTGCTGCGGCATGGATGTGGCGCGGCATCGAGGCGGTCACGCGCACGGCGACGTAGAGGCCGACCGCGAGCAGTGCGGTCGACATCAGGAACGGCGCGCCGGGCAACTGCAGTGGCGCGTGGTCGCTGATGAACAGCGCGAACACCTGCGTGAACAGCGCCGGCCCGAAGATCCCCGCGAGGCTCGCGAGGCTCGACACCGCGCCCTGCAGGCGGCCCTGCTCGTGCGGGTCGACGCGGTGCGTGATCAGCGCCTGCGTGGCCGGACCTGCGAGGCCCCACAGAGCCAGCATCGGGATCGCGACGAGGAACAGCGGCCCGTTGCCGGCGAACGCCATCACGAGGAACGACAGCGCGCCGAACACCAGTCCGGTCAGCAGCGTGCGCCGCTCGCCGATGCGCGGCACCAGCTTGCGCACGAGCCAGGCCTGCACGATCGCGTTGCAGAGACCGACCAGTGCGAGCGTGTAGCCGACCTTCTGCGCGCCCCAGCCGTAGCGATAGTCCGCATACAGCACGAACACGCTCTGCAGCGCGTAGTGCGCGAGGTTGCCGAGCAGCACCACGCTCGCGAGCCCGAACACGCCCTGGTAGCGGCGCAGCATCAGCAGCGAGCCGAACGGATTCGCGTGGCGCCAGTCGAAGCGCGCGCTGCGTCGTTCGGGCAGAAGCGACTCGGGCAGGATGAAGTAACCGTAGCAGAAGTTCGCGAGCGCTAGGAACGCCGCGGCCCAGAACGGCGCACGCACGTCGAAGTCGCCGAGCAGTCCGCCGAATGCGGGTCCGACGATGAAGCCGATGCCGAACGCGGCGCCGAGCAGGCCATAGCTCGCGGCGCGCTTTTCGGGCGGCGTGACGTCGGCGATGTACGCGTTCGCGGTCGTGAAGCTCGCGGCGGTGATGCCCGACAGGCAGCGCCCGATCAGCAGCAGTGGCAGCGTGTCGGCGAGCGCCATGAACACGAAGTCGAGGCCGATGCCGAGGTTCGAAAGCAGGATCACGGGTCGCCGCCCGTAGCGGTCGGACAGGCCGCCCTGGATCGGCGAACAGACGAACTGGATCGCCGCGAACAGCGTGCCGAACAGGCCGACCCACATCGCGGCCAGCGCGATCCCGCCGCCCGCGAGTTGTTCGACGAGGTGCGGCAGCACCGGGATGATGATGCCGAACGACAGCACGTCGATCAGCACCGTGATGAAGATGAAGACGACCGCGGCGCGCCGCGGACCGGTCGGAATGGACGGATTCACGCTGATCCTGCGCCGCGGCTGCGGCGCGCACGATACCGGGAACGGGGAATCGAGAACAGGGAGTGGAAATGGGGGGATCTCGTCGTGCCGGTGCACGCCGGGTGCCGCTCTTCCGGGTCCCCGGATCTCGGCCTTCAGCCCTCAGCCCTCAGCCCTCGGCTCACCGGCCATTGTCGATGTCGATGAAGCGCAGGAATTCCGCCCGCGTGCGTGCGTCCTCGCGGAACGTGCCGAGCATCTGGCTCGTGACCATCGAGACGCCGCGCTTGTGCACGCCGCGCGTGGTCATGCACTGGTGCACCGCGTCGATGACGACGCCGACGCCGCGCGGCTTCAGCACGAGGCCGATGCAGTGCGCGATCTGCGCGGTCAGCTTTTCCTGCACCTGGAACCGCCGCGCATAGGCATCGACGACGCGCGCGAGCTTGGAGATCCCGACGACCTTGTCGGTCGGCAGGTAGCCGACGTGCGCGCGGCCGATGATCGGCGCCATGTGGTGCTCGCAGAACGATTCGAACGGGATGTCGCGCAGCACGATCATCTCGTCGTAGCCCGCGACTTCCTCGAAGGTGCGGCCGAGGTACTCCGCGGGGTCGATGTCGTAGCCGGAGAACCAGTCGCGATAGGCGCGCACGACGCGCGCGGGCGTGTCGACCAGGCCCTCGCGCGCGGGATCCTCGCCGGCCCAGCGCAGCAGCGTGCGGACGGCCTGCTCGGCCTCGGCGGCGGTCACGGGGGCTTGCGGTTCGGGTGTCATGGCGCTCTCCGGCACGGCGGCCGCCCAGTGTAGCGGCCCGCGCCGAGGATGCGATCGTGACCACCCGCACGCCGGTGGCGCGAACGCCGTCACGGTTGCGTAGACCCGACTCGGGAAACTGTCCCGATTTCCACGCGATCCTCGTTACGTGCGTTGACCATCGCCGCGGTTGCGTTCGTTGTTCCGCCCGCGCGCGTTGTATCCGATCTGCCACCCAGGGGGTTCCATGTCCAAGCGTTCCAGCCGGTTCGATCCACGCCTGACCTGCGCGCTCGCGCTGCTCTGCGCGCTCGCGGCGTGGCCGGCCGCGCCGCTGTCGGCACAGTCCGGCGCCCCCGCGCTGTTGCCGAACCCGATCCTGTTCGTGACCCAGGTACCCGTGCCGGGCGACTTCGCGACGATCGGTTCGGTGTTCGCGAACCATCACGGTGGCATGCAGTCGGTCGCGCGCGGCGGCGACCTGTGGATCCGCTATCCCGACGGCAGCCGCCGCAACCTGACCCAGGAAGCCGGCTACGGCAACGCGGGCCAGCAGGGTGCGAATGCGATCGCGGTGCGTGATCCTGCCGTGAACTTCGCGGGCGACACCGCGGTGTTCAGCATGCTGGTCGGCGCGCCGACCGCGCAGTACCAGGTCGGCGAGTGGTACTGGCAGCTGTACGAGGTCACCGGCTTCGGCCCGGGCGAGACGGTCGCGATCACGCGCGTCGAGGGCCAGCCGGTCGACTACAACAACGTAGAGCCCGCATATGCCACGGACGGCAGCCTCGTGTTCGCCAGCGATCGCCCGCGTGACGGCCGTCGCCACCTGTATCCGCAGCTCGACGAGTACGAATCCACGCACTCGACCAGCGGCCTCTGGAAGCTGTCCCCCGACGGCGGCCTGACGCTGCTGCAGCACTCCCCTTCGGGTTCGTTCGGACCCTTCGTCGACAGCTTCGGGCGCGTGCTGTTCACGCGCTGGGACCACCTGCAGACCGACCAGCAGGCCGCCGCCGACGCCGAGGCCGAAGGCGAGGGCCAGCCCTCGGTGTACGGCACGTTCGACTACGCGAGCGAAGCGCAGAATGCCGCGCGCGGCCCGCGCGCGCCCGAGGTCTACCCTGAGGCACTGACCGCGGTACCGGGCTCGGGCCTCAACGGCCATCGCTTCAACTTCTTTTTCCCATGGATGCTGAACCAGGACGGCAGCGTCGAGGAAACGCTCGACCACGTCGGCCGCCACGAATTGCACGACTACTTTCCGCAAAGCTTCCTCGACGACCCGACGCTCGACGAGTTCATCGACGACGTCTCGGGCCGCACCAATCCGAATCCGGTCGAGAACATGCTGCAGCTCGCCGAGGATCCGACCCAGCCCGGGCGCTACTACGCGATCGACGCGCCCGAGTTCTACACGCACGCATCCGGGCAGCTCGTCTCGATCCAGGCGCCGCCCAGCGCGAACGCGGATGACCTCGCGATCACCTATCACACGCCGCGCAGTTCGCGCGGGCTCTACGACAGCGCGCCGGCTGCGTTCCCGGGCCGCTACCGCGATCCGCTGCCGCTGTCGGACGGCCAGTTCGTCGCGTCATGGACCGATGCGTGGCAGTACGCCTACAACGCGGGCACGCGCGAGCATCCGCTCTCGCCTTACGCGTTCCGCCTGCAGCGGCTGCAGCTCGGCGCGGGCACCGCGACGCCGGTCGAGGCGCTCACGCCGGGCATCGCGAAGAGCGTGTCGTACTGGGATCCCGACGTGCTGGTCAGCTACGACGGGCCGCTGTGGGAATTGTCCGCGGTCGAAGTGCGTTCGCGCGCGGCGCCGCCGTCGACCGCCGAACCGGCCCTGCTGCCGGCCGAGGCGGACGTGTTCGCCGACGCGGGCGTCGATCCCGAGGCGTTCCGCGCGTTCCTGCGCGCGCGCGGGCTCGGCGTGCTGGTCAGCCGCAACGTGACCGCGCGCGACGACGCCGACCGCCAGCAGCCCTACAACCTGCGCGTGCCCGGCGGCGTGCAGACCGTCGGCAGCGCGGGTCCGCCGCGCGACATCGCGTGGATGCAGTTCTTCCAGGCCGACCTGTTGCGCGGCATGGGCGGCACCGAGGATCCGCGCAACGGCCGCCGCGTGCTCGCGCGTCCCTTGCACGATGCGTCCGCGCTCGCGTTCATGCCACCCGCGCCAGGCGCGCCGGAAGGCGCGGTCAGGATCGGCAGCGACGGATCGATCGCCGCGCTCGTGCCCGCGCAGCGCGCGATGAGCTGGCAGAGCCTCACGCCCGCGGGCGATCCGGTCGTGCGCGAGCGCTACTGGATCAACGTGCAACCCGGCGAGATCCGCGCCTGCGACGGCTGCCACGGCATCAATCGCGACAACCAGGCCGGCGATCCGCCCGCGCAGAACAACGCACTCGCGCTGCGCGACCTGCTGCTCTGGTGGCGCGACAACGCCAACGTGATCTTCGCGGATGGTTTCGACTGAGGGGCGTTGCGGGAACGATTGAAACACGGAGCACGCCGAGCACACGGAGAATTGTCTTGCATCGACGCCGCAGGACGTCGATCGACCTCTTCTCGTTGGATTCGGTGTGCTCCGTGGTGAAGGCTTCCGGCGCGACAATCGAAGTCAGGAGTCCGTCGTGCGGCCGCGGCGGGCGGGGCGGGGTTCGAGGGGGGCGAGCAGCCAGGTCAGGGCGACGAGGCGATCGCGCTTCGTGCTGCGCGGTTGCTGCAGCAGGTCGATCAGGCGCGCGAGCAGGCGATTGATCTCGGCGAGTTCGACCGCGCCGACCCAGCCCTTGCCGCGTGCGGCCCAGAGCTCGCGCTGCGCGCCCTCGACCACGGTCGCAGGGTCCGCGATCGCGCGGTCGAAATCGCGGCCCGCCACGCGCAGCACGCTCGCGGCGACGCGCCCGACTTCGCGCGCATTCGCACTCCTGCCCGGGCGGTAGCGCAGGCGCAGGCGATCGCCCGCGCGCGAACGCGTGCGATAGCGCCGGCCCTCCGGCGACGCCTCCTCCTCGATCAGTCCGCCCGCCGCGAGCTGGCGCAGATGGTAGTAGAGCCCGTCCGCGGGACGCCCGAGTGCAGCCGCGAGTTCGGCCACGCTGACCGCGTCGCCGAGCGATTCCAGCGTGTCGACGATCTCGATCCGCGTCGGCGAGGCCAGCAGTGCGATCTCGCGAGCGTCCTCGATCTCCGCCGCGCGCCTCGTCCGTGCCATCGGTTGGGTTGCCTCTGTTGAAATTCGATGCAATTATTCAATCATTGCAGGCGCACCGCAAGCGCGGGCGCCATCGACGAGGAGAACCTGGATGCATCGCAACGTGATGGCGGTCGGACTGTTGCTGCTCGCTTTCGTGGTCGGCGCGCGCGCCGGCGAAGCGGGCGACGTGTTCGTGCGCTTCAAGGCCGCCAGCGGCGGCGCGCGCTGGGACCGCGTCGAGGCGCTGCGCGCCGAAGGCACGCTGAAGGCGGGCGGTCTCGAAGGCGCGTACGACGCGACCGTGGACGTCGCGGACGGTCGCTCGGTGAGCCACTACACGCTCGGCCCGATCGACGGCGCGCAGGGCTATGATGGCCTCGTCACGTGGTCGCGCGACCCCGGCGGTGAAGTGGCCCGGCGCGATGCGCCCGAAGCGCTGCGCGCGGCGCGCAGCCAGGCCTGGCTCGACGCGCGCGGCTACTGGTATCCCGGGCGCCACCCGGCGACCGTTTCCGCGCCGCAACGGCGCGTGCACGAAGGCCGCGCGCACGACGTCGTCACGGTGACGCCGCAAGGTGGCGACGCGCTCACGCTGTGGTTCGACGCGCAGACCCATTTGCTCGTGCGCACCGAGCAGAAGCAGGGCGCCGATACCGCGATCACGCGCTTCGGCGACTGGCGCGAGGTCGAGGGCCTGCGCCTGCCGTTCCATGCGGTCACCGATCTCGTCGACACCGCGGGGCGCACCGACGCGCGCAACCGCGTCGAAACAGTCATCGACCGCCATGCGCTCGACGTCGCGATCGCCGATGCGGACTTCGCGCCGCCCGCGATGAAGGCGACCGCGCGCATCGACGCGACCGACGGCGCCACGCGCGTGCCGTTCGACCTCGTCAACAACCACATCTACGCGAACGGGTCGATCGACGGCAAGCCCGCGCGCTTCCTCGTCGACACTGGCGGCATGAACCTGCTGACGCCGGCCGCCGCGCGCAAGTTCGGGCTCGAGGGCGAAGGCAAGCTCGCCGGACGCGGCGTCGGCGACGAGCTCGTCGACGTCGCGTTCACGCATGCGAAGGAAGTGCGCCTCGGCGGCGCGGTGCTCGACCAGCCGGTGTTCGTGATCATGGACCTCGGGCGGCTGGCCGCAGTGGAAGGCCACGCAAGCGACGGCCTCGTCGGCTACGAGATGTTCCGCCGCTTCGGCGTCACGATCGACTACGCGGCGAAGCAGCTCGTGCTGGTCGAGCACGCGAAGTTCGTCGCGCCCGCCGGTTCGCAGGCCGTGCCGTTCGACCTCGCCGACCGCATACCGGTGGTGCAGGGCACGCTCGATGGACTGCCGGCGCGGCTCAGCATCGATACCGGCTCGCGCGTGTCGCTGACCCTGCATTCGCCGTTCGTGCGCGAGCACGGACTCGTCGCGAAGTACGTGGCTGCGCCGGAAGCGGTCGTCGGCTGGGGCGTGGGCGGTCCCTCGCGCGGCCGCCCAGCGCGCTTCGGCACGCTGCGGCTCGGCAACATCGAGATCGACGGCATCGCCGGCGACCTGTACGTCGGCAACAAGGGCGCGTTCGCGAGTGCGGACGTCGCCGGCAACATCGGCGGCGGCGTGCTCGAGCGCTTCACGGTCGCGTTCGACTACGAGGCCAGGCGCATGTACCTCGCGCCGAACGCCGCGTTCGCGAATGCCGACGAATTCGACCGCAGCGGCCTCTGGCTGCTCGGCGCGGGCAGCGCACTCGAGGTCGCCGACGTGGCCGCCGAGAGCGCGGCGCGGCGCGCGGGCCTGCGCGAAGGCGACCGCATCACCGCGATCGACGCGCAGCCGGTGTCGTCGCGCGGTTTGCCGGCATGGCGCCAGCGCCTGCGCGACCTGCCGGCCGGCACGCGCCTCGCGATCGAGTACGAGCGCGCGGGAAAATCGTTGCGCACCGAGCTCGTGCTCGCCGATCGCATTGCGCAGGTCGCGCACGCGAACCCGGAGAAGGACTGATCGAACGCGCCGGTGGGGCTCGCCGCTACGCGGCTGCGTCCCACCCTACGCCTGCGCGTGGTCGCCGCGTTTGCGTAGGGTGGGTCGCAGCGCCGCAGGCGCGAGACCCACCTGCGAGTCGTCTAACGCATTCGAAGCGCGCCGGAGCCCGCGCGCTGGGCGGTCGTCACAATACGCGGCAGAACGCAGCCTTGAGGTAGCGCGATTCGGGCACGTGCGCCTGCCAGGGATGGTCGGCACCGGCGCCGCTGACCTCGAGCACCTGCACCGTGCGGCCCGCGTAGAACGCCGCGCGGCGCAGCATGTCGAGGAACTGCTCCTCGCTCACGAGCCCGGTGCACGAGCACGTGAGCAGGATGCCGCCGGGCTTGACCGCGCCCATCGCGAGCTTGTTCATGTCGAGGTACTTCTTGAGCGCGGGGATCACCTGCTCGCGATCGCGCGTCATCTTCGCGGGATCGAGGATCACGACGTCGTACGGATCCTTCTTTCCGTCGCGCAGCCAGTGGAAGATGTCGGCCTGCACGAAGCGCACCTTCGCCTTGTTGAGGCGCGCGTTCTTCTCCGCGATCGCGAGGATCTCCTCGTCGAGGTCGATGCCGGTGACCTCGGTCGCGCCGCCGATCGTCTTCGCATAGATGCCGAACCCGCCCGAGTTGCAGCAGAGGTCGAGCACGCGCTTGCCCGCGCAGAACGCCGACAGCCGCTTGCGGTTGTCGCGCTGGTCGGCGAAGAAGCCGGTCTTGTGCTTGGTGCCCGGTGCCGCATGGAACTGCACGCCGTGCTCGTGGATCACGGTCGGCTCGGGCGGCGCGGGAATCCCGCAGTCGAAGCTCTCCTGCTTCTGCACGTGCTCCTCGGCGAACCAGTAGAGGTCCGCGCCGGGGAAATGCTCGAGCAGGCAGCGCCGGATCAGGTCGCGCTGGCGGAACATGCCGGCCGAGAAGTACTCGATCACGAGCGTGCCCGCGAAGCGGTCGACGACGAGGCCGGACAGGCCGTCGCCTTCGGAGTGGATGAGTCGGTACGCATCGGTGATCGCATCGAGGCCGAGCGTGTCGCGCCGCAGCGCGAGCGCTTCGCCGATGCGGCGCGCGAAGAACGCCTCGTCGATCGCCTCGCCGGCATCGGCCGTGAGCACGCGCAGCGCGATGCGCGAATGGCCATTGTAGAAACCGCGTCCCGCGAAGCTGCCTTCGCGGTCGACGATGTCGACGATCGTGCCGGGCCTGGGTTTCACGGCGGGCTTCTCGACCATCTTCTGGAAGATCCAGGGATGGTTGGAACGGCGTTCGGTCTTGAGCTGGATCAGCGGCAGCGCGCCGGCAGGGTCGGATTTCATGCCGCCATCATAGCGAAGCGGTCGCGGCTGGTGCGGCGCAGCACCCGGAAGCGCGGCCGCGCGTGCGCTTGCCCTCGGGTGCCCGCACCGCGTAGGCTCGCGCCCGCAGAAGGGGAGTAGCTCCCGCCGCCGCGATCGTCAGCACGAGCCCCATGGCTCCGGTCCGGTGGGTGGCGCACGCGCCGCGAGCAAGACCTTCGCCGCCGATGCAAGGCGTACGCCCGTCCGCGGGCGTGCCGCGCATGGGTGGTCCGAACGGTCCTGCCAATACGGTATCTCCCATGCACAGCATCGCCACGCCCGGCATCTGGGCGGCCTTCCTCCTCGTCCTCGTCGCCGCGCTCGCGGTCGACTTCCTCGTGCTGCGCAGCGCGGGCGCGCACCGCGTGTCGTTCCGCGAGGCGGTCTACTGGAGCCTCGCCTGGGTCGCGCTCGCGCTCGCGTTCAACGCGGGCCTGTGGTGGTGGGTCGACCTGCACGGCGGGCGCGAGGTGGCCAACCAGGTCGCGCTCGAGTTCCTGACCGGTTACCTGATCGAGAAGTCGCTCGCGGTCGACAACATCTTCGTGTTCCTCATGATCTTCAACTATTTCGCGGTGCCGCCCGAACAGCGGCAACGCGCGTTGATGGTCGGCGTGCTCGGTGCGATCGTGCTGCGCGCGATCCTGATCGTGGTCGGCGCGGCGCTGGTGGCGCGCTTCCACTGGATCCTCTACCTGTTCGGTGCGTTCCTGCTGCTGACCGGCGTCAAGATGCTGTTCGCGGCGAACCAGGAGCCCGACCTCGACGACAACCCGATGCTGCGCTGGATGCGCAAGCACCTGCCGCTGACGCGCGACTTCCGCGGCAGCCTCGTCAGCGTGGTCGAGCACGGGCGACGCTGGTACACGCCGCTGTTCGTCGTGATGGCGCTGATCGCGGTCACCGACGTGATCTTCGCGGTGGATTCGATCCCCGCGATCTTCGCGGTCACGCTCGATCCGTTCATCGTGATGAGCTCGAACGTGTTCGCGGTGCTCGGCCTGCGCGCGATGTTCTTCCTGCTCGCGGGCATGGCCGACCGCTTCCACCTGCTCGGCCACGGCCTCGCGCTGGTGCTGCTGTTCATCGGCACCAAGATGCTGGTCGCGGGCTTCTACAAGATCCCGATCGGCATCGCGCTCGGCGTGGTCGCGCTGGTGCTGGTCGGTTCGGTCACCGCGAGCCTGCTGTTCCCGCCGCGCGAACAGGCGCAGCCGGGTGGCACCGGCGGCGACTGAGGCGCGACCACCGGGGCCGCGATGACGCGCGCCTTGCGTCCGCGCGGCCAGCCCCAACCTCGTCTCGATGGATATTGCGCCTCCGCTGCCTGATCCGACGCCGGTCGCGCTTGCGCGCGATCGCAAGCGCCTGCAATACGCCGCGATCGGCGCGGGCGCGCTGATCGCGGGGATCTGGATCGCATGGCTCGGCGCGTGGCTGCTCGGCTGGCCGCCGGGCGAACTCGGGCTGCGGCCGCGCCGCCTCGACGGACTGGCCGGGATCCTCGCGGCGCCATTCGCACACGCGTCGTTCGCGCACCTGATGTCCAACACGCTGCCGCTCGGCGTGCTCGCCTGCCTCACGCTCTACTGCTATCCGCGCGCCGCGCGGATCGCGTTGCCCGCGATCTGGGTGCTCTCCGGTGTCGGCGTGTGGCTCTTCGCGCGCGACGCCAACCACGTCGGCGCGAGCGGCATCACGCACGGGCTCATGTTCTTCCTGTTCGTGATCGGCCTGCTGCGGCGCGACCGGCTCGCGGTCGTGACCTCGCTCGCGGTGTTCTTCCTCTACGGCGGCATGCTCGTCTCGGTGCTGCCGGGCGAGGAACGCATCAGCTTCGAGTACCACCTCGCGGGCGCCATCGCCGGCGTGCTCGCGGCGATCGTGTTGCGCCAGCGAGACCCGTTGCCGCCGCGCAAGCGCTACAGCTGGGAGGACGAGCCCGACTTCGAACCCGCGGCCGACGCCGAACTGGAGTTGCCGCGCGCGCAGGAGGTGCCGGTGCTCTGGCACCGCAACCCCGATGCCGGATCCCGCGCACGCGTGGTCGAGCTGCGCCCGCGCGATGCGCACGCGGACCCCTCGCGCCCGACCCTTCATTGAACGCGGACGGCGGCACTGCACCGCGTCGGCGCGGGCGCGCTAAGCTGTCGGCATCGATCCACGGATGCCCGCCATGAACACCCCCGAACCGCGCCGCGTCGAGCACCAGCAGACCGACAAGGGCTACGTGCCGGTCTACACCACGGCCGTCGTCGAACAGCGCTGGTCGAGCTACTCGCGCGAGGACCACCAGACCTGGGCGACGCTGTTCGAGCGCCAGCGCGAGGTGCTGCGCGATCGCGCCTGCCGCGAATTCCTCGACAACCAGCAGCGCTTCGGCATGACGCCCGACGCGATCCCGCGCTTCGACGAGCTCAACGAGGTGCTCGCGAAGGCGACCGGCTGGCAGCTGATCGGGGTCGAAGGCCTGCTGCCGGAACTCACGTTCTTCGAGCACCTCGCGAACCGGCGTTTCCCGGTCACCTGGTGGATCCGGCGGCCCGACCAGATCGACTACATCGCGGAACCGGACCTGTTCCACGATCTGTTCGGGCACGTGCCGCTGCTGCTGAACCCGGTGTTCGCCGACTACATGCAGGCCTACGGCCGCGGTGGCGTGAAGGCGCACGGCGTCGACGCGGCGGCGCTCGTGAACCTCACGCGGCTGTACTGGTACACGGTCGAGTTCGGCTTGATCCGCGAAGCCGGCGGCCTGCGCATCTACGGCTCGGGCATCGTGAGTTCGAAGGGCGAATCGATCCACAGCCTCGAGTCGGCGGCGCCGAACCGCATCGGTTTCGACCTGCGCCGGATCATGCGCACGCGCTACCGCATCGACACCTACCAGAAGACCTATTTCGTGATCGACAGCTTCGACCAGCTCATGGACGCGACGCGCCCGGACTTCCGCCCGATCTACGCGGAACTCGCGCACCAGCCGTCGATCCCCGCGGGCGAGGTGCAGTCGTCCGACCGGGTTTTCCAGCGCGGCAGCGGCGAAGGCTGGGCCAGCGAAGGCGACGTCTGAAGCGCGACCGCGCGCGTGCATCGAAGGAGGCCGTGATGACGAGGATCGGATTCGCGCGGGTCGCGTTCGCAGTGTGCGCGAGTGGCTCCGCGCAGGCCGAGGTGAAGCAGGCGAGCGCGGATGGTTTCGTGCTCCAGATGTCGGCCGCGGTGCAGGCCCGGTCCGACGCCATCTGGGCCGCGCTCGTGCAGCCAGCGCACTGGTGGAGCAGCGAGCACACCTGGTCCGGCAAGGCCGCGAACCTGCGCCTCGATGCGAACGCAGGCGGTTGCTGGTGCGAACGCTGGGCCGAAGGCAGTGCGGAACACGGGCGCGTGATCATGGCCGTGCCGGGCACGATGCTGCGACTCGAGGCTGCGCTCGGTCCATTGCAGGAGCTCGCGCTGAAGGGCGTCCTGACCTACCGGATCGGCGACGCCGACGGCGACAGCCACCGGCTCGAACTCGAGTACCGCGTGAACGGCGCCAGCACGAGTGGCCTCGACGCGTTCGCGCCGAACGTCGACGGCGTGCTCGCACTGCAGTTCGCGCGACTGCAACGCTACATCGAGAGCGGCGATCCCGAGCCGCCGCCCGCGCGGCCACCGGCAGCAGGCGTCGACAGCGAAGCCGCGCGCCGTGCCGCGATCATCGAGGAGTGGCGGCGCAGCGCCGAGGACGAAGCGAAGAAGGCGAAGGGCACGCCGCCGAAGCCGACGCCGGTCCCGTGACGCAGGCCGTGCTCGTCAACATCGACGTGGACGACCTCGCGCTCGCCGAGGCGTTCTACACGCGCGCGTTCGGCCTCCGCGCGACGCGCCGCTTCGGTTTCGACGGCGTCGAACTCGCCGGCGCCGCCGTGCCGCTGTACCTGCTGCGCAAGCCCGCGGGCAGCCTGGCCTGCGACGTGCCCGCGCCCGCGCGCGGCGCCGTGCGCGACTACGCCCGGCACTGGACGCCGGTGCACCTGGACTTCGTCGTCGACGACCTCGACGCCGCGCTCGCGCGCGCGGAGTCGGCCGGCGCGCGGCGCGAAGGCGAGGTGCGCACGGCCGGTTGGGGCCGCATCGCGACGCTCGTCGATCCGTTCGGGCACGGCCTGTGCGTGCTGCAGTTCCTCGGTCGCGGCTACGACGAGATCACCACGCCCGCGGCATGATCCTGGCCCGGGCTACCGGGCAGCCTTGCTCACCGTTGTTTGGCATCACGCCTTCTTCGCGTGCTGCGCGATCCAGGCGTCGATCTGCTGCTCGAGCACCGGCAGCGGCACCGATCCGAGCGCGAGCACGGTGTCGTGGAATGCACGCAGGTCGAAGTCCGCACCGAGCTTCTTTTCGGCGCGCTTGCGCAACTCGACGATGCGGATCTCGCCGAGCTTGTAGCTCAGCGCTTGGCCCGGCCACGAGATGTAGCGATCCACTTCGGTCGTGACCTCGTGTTCGCTGAGCGCGGTGCGCGAGGCGAGGTAGTCGATCGCCTGCTCGCGCGTCCAGCCCTTGTGGTGCACGCCGGTGTCGATCACGAGGCGGGCGGCGCGCCACATCTCGTAGGTCTCGCGACCGAATTCCTCGTACGGCGTCGCGTAGACGCCCATCTCCTTGCCGAGCTTCTCGCAGTACAGCGCCCAGCCCTCGCCGTAGGCGGAGATGTAGTTGTGGCTGCGGAAGTCGGGCTGCTGCTTCTGTTCCTTCGCGAGTGCGCCCTGCAGCGAATGGCCCGGCGCGGACTCGTGCAGCGTCAGCGCCGGCAGGTTGTAGAGCGGACGCGAGGGCAGGTTGTAGGTGTTCACCCAGTAAGTGTCGGCGCTGCCGCGGCCCGCGGTCCAGAACGGCGCGATCGCGGCCGGCACCGGCTCGATCCCGAATCGCCCGCGCGGCAGCAGGCCGAAGTAGCGATCGAGCTTCGCATCGACCTGCTTGGCGATCCACGCCGCGCGCATCAGCAGTTCCTCGGGCGTCTTCGCATAGAACTGCGGATCGGTGCGCAGGAACGCGAGGAACGCGGGGAAGTCGCCCTTGAAGCCGGTTTCGCGCATCGTCGCCTGCATCTGGGCTTCGATCCGCGCGACTTCGGCGAGGCCGATCTCGTGGATCGCCTGCGGCTCGAGGTCGAGCGTCGTGTACTCGCGGATCTGCTGGCGATACCACGCCTTGCCGTCGGGCATCGCCTCGGCCGCGAGCGTGGTGCGCGCGCGCGGCACGTACTCGTCGCGGAAGAACGCGAGCAGCTTCGCGTAGGCCGGTACCACGCGACGGCTGATCGCGCGCTTCGCGTCCGCGCGCAGGCGCTCCTGCTCCGCCGCCGGAATCGTCGCGGGCAGGTCCTTCAGCGGCGCGTAGAATTCGCTTTGCACGGGATCGGTGGTGTCGGCGACGCCCGCGATCGACACCTCGCGCCCGTCGAGCACCGCGCGCGGCACGCTGAAGCCGCGCGCGAGGCCCGCGCGCATGTTCGCGACGTGCTCCTCGAAGTAGCGCGGAACGTCGTCGAGCTTGGCGATGTAATTGCGCGCGGCCTGCGCGTCCTTGAGCGGCCGGCGCGCCATGAAGCCGAGGTCGGACCAGAACTGCGAATCGCTGTTGAACGGCATTTCGTAGCTGCGGAAGCGCACTTCGGCCGCGAGGTTCTCGACCTGCGGCCGGTACACCGCGAGGTTGATGCGGTTGTCGGCGGACAATTCGCCTGGCGCGATCGCGTCGAGTTGCGCGAGCACGTCGGTCCAGTACGCGAGGCGCCTCTGCTGCGAAGCCGCGTCGACCGCGGGCAGGTGGTCGTCCTTCGCGCTCGCGGCGGCGTCTTCGTTGTCGTAGCCCGCGAACTGCTCCTGGCGCCAGGCCCATTCCTTCGCGTAGAGCGCCTCGAAGCGCTGGTCGGCGGAAGCGGCATGCGCGGGCGCGGCCAGCACGAGGCCGGCATGCAGGGCGAGCAGGGACCAGGCGTTCATTGCGCATCCGTGGATCGGGAGGAGGCGCGATCATCGCATCGATCCGGCCACGCGGCACCCGTCTTAAGATTCACCTAAGCTGGGCACGCCACCATCGATGCACGGCCACCCCCTCGCCGAGGGCCGACGGATCATGCATGTGCTCATAGTCGAAGACGACGAGTCGCTCGCACGCGGCATCCAGGGCGCGCTCGGGCGCTGGTCGCACACTTCGGACTGGGCGCGTGACGGCGCCGACGCGCTGGTGGCCGCGCGCACGGGGTCCTACGACGTGGCGCTGGTCGACCTGGGCCTGCCGCGGCTCGGCGGCCTCGAACTGATCCGCTCGCTGCGCCGTCGCAGGCTCGCGCTGCCGGTCATCATCGTGACCGCGCGCGATGCGATCGCCGATCGCGTCGACGGCCTCGATGCCGGCGCCGACGACTACATCGTCAAGCCTTTCCACCTCGACGAACTCGCGGCACGCCTGCGCGCGGTCCATCGGCGTGCGCAGGGCAATGCACGCAACCTCGTCGAGGCCGGCGCGCTCGTGCTCGACACCGACAGCGGCGAAGCCCACTGGCAGGGTCGTCCGCTGCCGCTCTCGCGCACCGAATTCCTGCTGCTGCGCGCGCTGGCCGAACGCGCCGGGCGCGTGGTCGCGCGCGACGCGCTCGAACAGGCGATGTACGGCAACGATCGCGTCGAAAGCAACGCGCTGGAAGTGCACGTGCACGCGCTGCGCCGCAAGACCTCCGCGCGCGCGATCCGCACCGTGCGCGGACTCGGCTACCTGTTCGCCGGCACCGAGGAACCCGCGTGAGCTCGCTGCGCACGCGCATCATCCGGCTGGTGCTCGCGAGCCTCGCGGCGATCATGCTGCCGCTGGGCGCGCTCGGTTACCTGCTCACGATGGAAGAGATTGACGAGCTGTTCGAAGCGCGACTCGCGCAGAGCGCGCGCACGGTCAGCGCGCTGGTCGCGCAGGGCGGCACGATCGCGCCCGGCCGGCTGCTCGAGATCGCGTCCTGGCAGGAGGACTACGGAGCGCCGCCCGCGGTGCGTGGGCACCGCTACGAAACCCAGATCGGCCTGCAGGTCTGGACGTCCTCGAGCACGCTCGCGCTCGCAACGACGAATTTCCGCGAAGTGCCGCTGGATGCGGCGCCCGTCGGTTATGCGGACATCCGCGTCGGCAAGCGCCACTGGCGCGTATTCACCCTGCTCGACGCGCAAGGCCACTGGGTGCGCGTCGGCGAACGCTACGACAGCCGGCGCGAGATCGGGCGCGCGATGGCCGCCGAGGCGCTCGTGCCGATCCTGTTCGGCTTGCCGATCCTCGCGCTGGTGGTCGGCTGGGCCGTGCGGCGCGGCCTCGAGCCGATGCAGGAACTGGCCGAACGGCTGGCCTCGCGCAAGGCCGACAGCGTCGAACCGATCGGCCTGCATGATCTTCCGGGCGAGATGGTGCCGGTGGTCGCCGCGCTGAACGCGCTGCTCGCGCGGCTCGCCGCCGCGCTCGACCAGGAGCGCAGCTTCACCGCGCACGCCGCGCACGAACTGCGCACGCCGCTCGCGGGCACCCTCGTGCATCTCGAGAATGCGCGCGCGGCCGCGACCAGCGAAGGCGCGCGCGCCTCGCTCGACGAGGCGCGCAGCGGCCTCGTGCGCCTGAGCCGCATCGTGAACCAGATGCTCGAACTCGCGCGCTGGGATGCCGAGAAGCCCGGGCAGCTCCAGCCGGTCGACCTCGACCGCAGCATCGACTACGAGCTGCAGCAGGTCGGGCTGTTCGCGTCGGACCGGGATATCGAGATCGTGGTCCGGCGCGACGCCGCCGCGCACCTCGTGCAGGGCTGGGAGCCCGGCATCCGCAGCCTGTTGCGCAACCTGCTCGACAACGCGATCCGCTACAACGTGCATGGCGGGCGCATCACGCTCGAACTGCGCGACACGCCGCAGGGCTGCGTGCTCGCGGTCGAGGACAACGGCCCCGGCATCGATCCGGCACGGCGCGAAGCGATGCTGCAGCGTTTCCGGCGCGGGGGCACCACCACCGCGGAAGGCAGCGGGCTCGGATTGTCGCTGGTCGCGCGCGTGGTGCAGCTGCACCGCGCGCGGCTCGTGCTCGCGACCGCCGAAGGCGGCCAGGGCCTGCGCGTCGAAGTCGCGTTCCCGCCGCTGTCCGCGCCGATCATCTAGCGCCGGAGCAGCCGTGGAACGACTCGTCGATCGACGACCCTGGCTGCTCGCGGTGCTCGGCCTGGTGCTCGCGTTCGGCTTCCTGGGCAGCCGCGGGATCTGGGATCCCGACGAGGGCCGCTACACGAATGTCGCGCTGGTCATGCTCGACAGTGGCAACTGGCTGGACCCGATGCGCAACGAGGACATCGGGCACTGGACCAAGCCGCCGGTCGCGTACTGGCTGATCGCCGCGAGCGTGGACGCGTTCGGGCAGAACACCTGGGCCGCGCGCCTGCCGATCGCGCTGTCGTTCCTCGCCTGCGGATGGCTCGCATGGCGCACCGCGCGGCGCCTGCAACCCGGCACCGAGACGGTTGCCGCGGTCCTCTACCTGACGATGCTGTTGCCGGCCGGCGCGTCGCAACTGGTCACCACCGACTTTCCGCTCGCGGCCGCGCAGGCGCTCGCGATGCATGCGTTCGTCGAACACCGGTTCGGCGTTCCGCGCGCGAGCCGTGGCTGGCTGCTCGCGATGTGGGCCGCGTTCGCGCTCGCATTCATGGTGAAGGGACCGCCGGCACTGTTGCCGCTGGCCGCGATCGTCGCGTTCCGCCTGCTCGTGCCCGGTGGACCTGCGCCCGGCGCGCGCTGGCATCTCGCCGGCGTCGCGCTGTTCCTCGCGCTGGCCCTCCCCTGGTACCTCGCGGTCTCGCTGCGTCACGAAGGCCTGCTGCAGTACTTCCTCGGCGCCGAAGTCGTCGATCGCCTCGCGACCAACCGCTTCGGGCGCAACGGGCACTGGTACGGATGGATCGTGGTCTACCTGCCGACGCTGCTGCTCGGCACGCTGCCGTGGACGCGCAGCCTCTGGCGCTGGGCGCGCGCGCTGCCGTCGCAGGCGCATGCGTGGCGCGATCGCCACGTGCGCGAACGGCACGCGGGCGCGATCCTCGTCGCGTTGTGGGTCCTGCTGCCGCTGCTGGTGTTCTGCATCGCGCGCTCGCGCCTGCCGCTGTACCTGCTGCCGATCTTCGTGCCGATCGCGATCGCGGTCGCGATGCGCCGCGCCGCCGACGGCGTCGCGCTGCCGCGCCCGCGCTGGCTCGCCGCGTGGGTGGTCGCGCTGCTCGGCCTGCGCCTCGCGGCTGCCGCATTCCCGACGCACAAGGACGCCTCGGCGTGGGCGGATGCGATCCGCGCACGTGCGACGGGGCCCGTGCGCGAAGTCGTGTTCGTCGAGGACATGGCGCGCTACGGCCTGCACCTGCATCTCGACGCGGAGATCGAGAAGCTGTCGCTGGATGCGCCGCCGCAGCCGCGCTTCAATCCCGAGTACGACGAGCCGCTGTCGCGCGAACTCGAGGAATCGGCGACCGAAACCGGCGTCCTCTACGTGGCCAAGGCGCAGGCGTGGCCCGCGGTCCGCGATCGCATCGCCGCGCTCGGCTACCGCGCGACGCCGCTCGGCACGCCGTTCGATGGGCGCGTGATGTTCGAGGTGGAACGCGACGCGCAACGCTGAGTGCGCATCAGCGCATGTCGGCGCGACCGGGTGCGCCGGCCGCGGCGAGATAGGCCGCGAGCCCGCGTTCGGCGGTTTCGACGAAGGCTTCGCCGGTCGGTTCGATGCCCGCGATGCGGTCGGGGCGGAAACTGCGGAAGTCGCGACGCAACCGGCACCAGACGCCGAGCGTCCACACGCGTCCCCAGAATGCGAGGCAGAGCGGTTCGACCTCGCGCTGGCTCGCCGCGCCCGATTCATTGCGGTACTCGAGGCGCAGGACCTCGCGTGCGGAGATCGCCTCGTGCAGACGGTCGATCAAGCCGGTTTCGACCTCGTACCAGGCAGCCGGCGCGAAGATGCACGATTGCCGCGTGCGCTCGCGCAGCTCCGGCGGCAGCACCGCCTCGATCTTGAGCAGCGCTGCCTGCGCGCCCTGGCTCAGGCGCTTGCCCGCGAACGCCTTGACGAAACGCGAACCGACCACGAGTGCCTCGATTTCGTCGGCGTTGAACATCAGCGGCGGGATGTCCGAGCCCTTGCGCAGCATGTAGCCGACGCCGGCTTCGCCCTCGATCGGCACGCCCGATCGCTGCAGGTCGGCCACGTCGCGATAAACGGTGCGCAGCGACACGGCGAGCGTCTCCGCGAGCGCACGCGCCTGCAGCGCGGAACGCCGTCCGCGCAACGCGTGGATGATGAGGAACAACCGGTCGGCACGCCGCATCCGGTGCTTCTAGGTGAAGTCGCCGTCGCGCGCAAGCGCGACACGACGGGTTCCCCTCTCCCGCTCGCGGGAGAGGGCAAGGGGAGAGGGCGAAACGCCGACGCGGGCACCCGAAGCGATGCTTGCGAGGACCGCTCCGCGTCACGCAGTCAGGCGAGGAGTTCCACGCGATCTTCCGGCGGCGTCGGACGCGCCGCGGGAGGATCCGGCCTGCGAGTCACGACAAGGGCCGCATCCAGACAGATGTGACGGCGGGCCACTCCGGACACGCCATGCCAGCCCCCGCGCCCAGAACCCTCCGCCGCACGTTCCTCGAAGGTCCGCTCGTGCGCATCAGCGACCTCACCGTGCGCCCGGCGAACGATGCGATCGGCCCGGTCGAACGCGAAGAGTCGTTCCTGCTCGTGCTGCCGACATCGGGCGTGTTCGCGTTGCACGACCGGCCGCAGCACCGACGCGTGGTGACCGCGAACCACGCCGTGCTCGTTCCAGCGGACGCGCCGTACCGGATCAGTTTCCCGACTGCGATCGGCGACCATGCGCTGACGCTGCGCCTGTCGGCCGAGGCGCTCGAAGCCGTGTTGCCGGGCCGCCACGCGCGGCGCGGCATCGAGCGCTCGCTGCTCGGCTTCCGCATGCTGTTGCCGCCGTCGGTGATGCTCGCGAGGAACATGTTCTGGCGTCGGCTCGCCCTGCACGAAGCCGATGCGCTCGGCGCGGAGGAGTTCTGCATGCGCCTGTTCGACATCGTGCTGCGTGCGTCGGACGCGGATTGCGCGCGCCGGCGCGGCAGCGTGCGCGGCGCGGCGCGGCAGCGACAGATCGAACGCGTGAAGGAAGCGGTCGCGGTGTCGCCCGAGCGCAAGTGGTCGCTGCACCTGCTGGCCGAACTCGCGTGCACCTCGCCCTACCATCTCGCGCGCGTGTTCCGCGAATCGACCGGGACGTCCATCCATCAGTACCTCCTTCGCCTGCGACTCGGCCTCGCGCTGCGCCGGCTGCTCGCGTCCGAGGCGGACCTCGCGACGATCGCGAGCGACCTCGGGTTCTCGAGCCACAGCCATTTCAGTGCGCGTTTCCGCGCGTTGTTCGGGACGACGCCGACCGAGATCCGCAGGAGCCTCGGCGGCGACCTCGGTGGACTTCACGCGTTGCTCGCGTGATCGGTGCCGGCTATGCAGCCGGCGCCTTGTGCACGGTGATGTGCGCCTGGATGCAGCGCCAGCGGCCGTCCTGCTTGAGCCAGATGTCGGTGTAGCGGTTCTCGCCCGTGCGGCCGTCCTTGCGCACGTACGCGTTCTCGGCCGAGATGAGCGCCACGTCGCCGAAGCGGCGGATGCGCACGTTGTCGACCGGAAACGCCTGCATCTGCTCGGCGAACACCGGCCTGGCGAAGTCGGCGAGCGCGCCCGCGCGGTCATGGAACGAGCCATCGCCGTAGACGACGTTGTAGTCCGGCGCGAGGTGCGCGTCGTACCAGGCCACGTCGGCTTCGCGGAACGCGTTCACGTAGTTCGCGTTGAGCGCGCGCAGGACCGTGTCGTCGTCGCCCTGCGGATCCTCGCCTCGCCATGGCGCGAACGCGGGCACCGCGGCGGTCTGCATCCCCACCGGCGTGCCGTCCTTGAGGCGCGTGTTGGCGCCGCCCTGCAGCTGCCAGGACTCGCCGCTCCAGACGTACACGTCGGTGTAGCGCACGCGCGCGGGGCGGGACCCCGCGCGCTGCGCCTCGAACACGCCCTGCACGATCGCCACCGGCCCGTACAGCCGCACGTCGATGTCGGAGTAGGACGCGCCCTCGTAGCGCGCGGTTTCGCGCATGCCGGCGAGGAACTCGGTACGCCCGTGCCAGGCGCCGCTGCTCGCGAGCGCGAGGAAGTCCTCGCCGGCGAGCGCCTCCATGTAGGCGTCGTCGGGATGGATGCTGGCCTCGACGAAGCGGTGGTTGATCGCGCGCAGCTGGGCGGCGGCGAGTTCGGGCGCGGGCACGGGCGCGGCGGACGCTGCCGCGGCGATTCCGATCGAGACGACGAACGCAGGAAGCAGGAAGGGATTCACGGATTTCCTCGGTTCTGGATGCGCGGCAGGGCGCCGCAGGTATCGCCGGCGCGCCGCTGCACGCCGACGAGGCACGGTACGCAGCGCGCCGCGCGCGCGCTGTCACGATCCTGCGGTTTGCGCGGCAGCACCGGCGACGCGTGCGCCCGGATCGAGCCCGATCGCGCCGTCGGCGTGCAGCCCGTGTGCGTGCGCAGCCGACGAAGCAGCGCGCGCCCCGCCCCGCGCGCCCCGGGCTGGCCCGCGCGCGCAATCCGCACCACAATGGCGGTTTCCGATCCCGCCGCGGAGTGCTGATGTCCCCGTCGCCTGATAGACCGGTTTCCCTGTCCCGCTTCCTGATCGAGGAACAGCGCGACAAGGCGCACATCAACGGCGACCTGCGCCTGCTGATCGAGGTCGTCGCGCGCGCGTGCAAGCGCATCTCGATCGCGGTCGGCAAGGGCGCGCTCGGCGGCGTGCTCGGCAGCGCCGGCACCGAGAACGTGCAGGGCGAGACGCAGAAGAAGCTCGACGTGCTGTCGAACGAGATCCTGCTCGAGGCGAACGAATGGGGCGGCCACCTCGCGGCGCTCGCGTCCGAGGAAATGGACGACCCGCACCCGATCCCGCATCGCTATCCCAAGGGCGAATACCTGCTCGTGTTCGATCCGCTCGACGGCTCGTCCAACATCGACGTCAACATCTCGGTCGGCACGATCTTTTCGGTGCTGCGCTGCCCCGAGGGCGTGCGCGACCCGGACGAGCAGGCGTTCCTGCAGCCCGGCGCGCGCCAGGTCGCGGCCGGGTACGCGGTGTACGGTTCGAGCACGATCCTCGTGCTCACGCTCGGCGACGGCGTGCACATGTTCACGCTCGACCGCGAACAGGGCAGCTTCATCCTGACCGGCTCCCACCTGCGGATCCCGGAAGAGACCTCCGAGTTCGCGATCAACATGTCCAACATCCGCCACTGGCAGCCGCCGATGAAGCGCTACATCGAGGAACTGCTGGCCGGCCGCACGGGCCCGCGCGGACGCGACTTCAACATGCGCTGGGTCGCCTCGATGGTCGCCGACGTGCACCGCATCCTCACGCGCGGCGGCATCTTCATCTATCCGCGCGACCTCAAGGACCCGTCCAAGCCCGGCAAGCTGCGCCTGATGTACGAGGCGAACCCGATGGCGATGATCGTCGAACAGGCCGGCGGCGCCGCGACCACCGGGCTCGAGCGCATCCTCGACGTGCGTCCGACCCAGTTGCACCAGCGCGTGCCGGTGTTCCTCGGCTCGCGCAACGAAGTCGAGCGCGTGACTGCCTACCATCGCGAGGCGGGGCAGGCCGGATGAGCGTGCAGGACTTCGTCGAGGTCTACGAGGACGCGCTCGATCCGCGCGTCTGCGCCGAATTCATCGCGGCCTATTCGGCCAGCGACAAGGTGGCGCGCGGCGAAACCGGCAGCGGCGTCAACGTCCAGCTCAAGGACAGCTGGGACCTGTGCATCAGCCGCCTGCCCGAATGGAAGCAGGGCGAAAACATCCTCAACAGCGCGGTGATGCGCGGCCTGATCGCCTACGTGCGCAAGTACACCTATCTCGCACTCGCGCCGGTCGCGCTGAGCCGGACCGACCCGAAAGAAGGGGCGCTCGAGACCGTCGGCATCGACGACCTGCGGGCGATGGACGACACGCAGATGCAGAACCTGCTCGTGCAGCTGTTCCGGCCCGGCAGCATCAACATCCAGCGCTATCTCGCCGATGTCGGCGGCTACCCGTACTGGCACAGCGAGATCTCGCCGAAGGTCGATACGGACGAGAACCTGCACCGGGTGCTGCTGTGGACGATCTACCTCAACGAGGGATTCGGCGACGGCGAGACCGAGTTCCTCTACCAGGGTCGCAAGATCGTGCCGAGGACCGGATCGCTGCTGATCGCGCCCGCGGGCTTCACGCACACGCACCGCGGCAATCGCCCGAGCGGTGCCGACAAGTACATCGCGACCTCGTGGATCCTGTTCCAGCGCGCCGAGCAGCTCTATGCCGACCCGCGCAGGAAAGGGGACGCGGTCGACTGACGGCCGGGCGCGCCGTCGACGACCGTCGATCGCCCCGGTCCGCTTTCTTTGCCCCTAGAATCCGCCGGTCCCTTCTTCCGGTCCTTCCATGCAAGCTTCCAAGTCCCCGTTGTCGCCGCTGCCGGCGCTGATCTTCTCCGCGCGCTGGCTGCAGCTGCCGCTCTACCTCGGCCTGATCGCCGCGCAGGGCGTCTACGTCGTGCTGTTCATCAAGGAACTGTGGCACCTGCTGCACGACGCGTTCACGCTGAGCGAGCAGGCGATCATGCTGATCGTGCTCGGCCTCATCGACGTCGTGATGATCTCGAACCTCCTGATCATGGTGATCGTCGGCGGCTACGAGACGTTCGTGTCGCGCCTGCGCCTCGAAGGCCACCCGGACCAGCCCGAATGGCTGAGCCACGTGAACGCCTCGGTGCTCAAGGTCAAGCTCGCGATGGCGATCATCGGCATCAGCTCGATCCACTTGCTCAAGAGCTTCATCGAGGTCGGGGCGCTCAATGGCCTGCCGTTCTGCGACCCGAACGTGATCGCGCAGGCGTCCGAGCTCGTCCTCAGCAGCAAGAAGACCTGTACCACGCTCACGCATGCCGGCGTGATGTGGCAGACCATCATCCACTGCGTGTTCATCGCCTCGGCGATCGGCATCGCATGGACCGACCGCCTGATGGCGAACGGTTCACACCGCGAGCGCCCGGGCGCGGCACACTAGGACGCGCGGCGGCCCCCGCCGCCCGACCACCAGGGAGACATCGCATGCGCATCGGACTCATCCTCGCCGGCCTGATCCTCGCCGGCGTCGGACTCGCCGCATTCACCGGCCAGCTCAATTTCACCGAGCGCAAGGAAGTCGTGAAGATCGGCGGCCTGTCCGCTTCGGTGAAGCAGGAGCGCAGCGTGCCGCAATGGATCGGCGGCGTCGGCGTGCTGGTCGGGCTCGGGCTGGTCGTCGCGGGCGCGATGCGCAAGTAGCCGCGCGTCAGCCGTTCCAGCGGTTCGCGGTCGCGTCGAACGACGCGGCCTTCGCGCGCACCACGCAGAAGCGCTGGCCGGTCGGCGCCTCCATCACGCACCAGGTGTGGACGCGCCCGACCGCCTTCGCGCCGAGCGCCTCGAGCCGGCGCACTTCGGCTTCGACGTCGTCGGTCTCGATGTCGAGGTGGACGCGGCTCGCGTGGTCGACCGACTGCACCTCGACGTGCAGGCGGCCTTCCGGGTCATCCAGCGCGACGTAGCGCTCGCCTTCTTCGGCCGGCAGTCGGCGCACCGGCATGCCGAGCGCGGCGCCCCAGAAATCGGCCGCGGCCGGCAGGTCGTCGGTGTGGCAATCGATGATGAAACCGGCGAGGCGGCTCTTGTGCATGGCGCAGTCCGGCATGGCGGCGGGCAGCACGATGCTAGCGCGAAGCGCTCGCCGACGGATGCATGATCGCTTCCCGGAGCTGCCGGAATGCTGCGCCGTCGTCGAGGCGCAGCGCATCGCCCGCGTGCCGCAGCCCGAGCGCCGCATGGAGCGCGTCGGTCCGCGGAAAATCGGTGCGCACGCGCCAGGACTCGAACATCGGCGCGAGCACGTCGCCGCCACCGAGCCGGTCGAGCCGCCCGACGAAGTCGCGCGGCGTCCACGAGCGCGGCGGATCGAGGCAGCACTGCGCGAACGCCTGCAGCCGCGCGTCGAGCGCGGGCAGGCCGCGGCGTCGCCACTCCAGTTCCGCCCCAAGCCAGAACGCCGCGCCGGACCAGTACACGCGCATGTAGGCGCGGTCCTCGCCCATGCGCGTGGACGCGGCCTCGAGCGTCGGCAGCGCCGAGCCGCGGCTCGCGTCGCGACCGCGTGCGAACCCCGCCTCGAACGCGCGCCACGCGTGCTCGGGCGACATCAGCCCCGCGCGTGCGCGCAACACGTTCTGGTAATACGTCGCGAGGCCTTCGGCCAGCCAGGCGCCACGCTCGCCGAGGGAAGGATGGAACAGGTGCGAGAGTTCGTGCGGCGCGATCCAGTCCTGCTCGAACGCGGACGAGGGCTGCGCCACGTCGACGAACAACGTGAGGCCATTGCCCTGCCCGCGCAGCGATTGCCCGAACACGACCGCATCGCGTTGCGCGCCGACCGGGGCGACGAGCACCTGCACGTCGCCGATCGGCAGCCGTCCGAACGCACGCACCGCCACGTCGCCGACGCGGCCGAGCCAGGCCAGCAGACGTTCGCGCTGCGTCGCATCGGGATGCCCGAGCAGCGCGACATGCAGCGTTCCGCCTGGCAGCCGCAACGCGCGCGTCTGGAAACGACCGAGCGCGATGCGGCCCATCCACGCATCGGGCGTGCGCGGAATCCGGTAGCGCGCGGCCCCGTCGCCGGGCGCGAGTGGAACCCACGGCGCCGACAACGCGACGCCGTCCGGCAGCTCGACGCGCACGAGCACGTCGTCGGCGTCGTCCGGCTCGAGCAGCCAGCTGGCCGGATCGCTGACCAGTGCATCGCCGCGCGCGTCGATGCCGCGACGCGGCTGCGCGGCCGCGAGCGCGCCGAGATCGGCCCGGTAGTGCAGGCATTCGCCGGCGCGCCAGTCGCGCGCGACCCAGGCAGCGCCCTCGCGTGCGATCGCGCCGCCGCCCGTGCGCGCGAACCGCGCGAGCGAGCGCGTCGCCGAGCCGTCACCCGCGAAACGGACCTGCGCGGCCGCCGCGTCGAGGCAGGCCTCGACCTGCATCGAACGCGTGGCCTCGTCGTAGCGCAGCGCGTAGCGCGGCGCCCCAGCCGCGCGTGCATCCAGCGCGAGGACGAGCAGGCACAGGGCGAAGGCGCGCGCGGTCACGCGTCGATGATGCGGCCGCCGCGCTGAACGCGGGTGGGCGGGCGCGCCCGGCCGTTACAATCACGCGATGGACGTTTCCCACCTGCTCGACGGCCTCAACGAAGCGCAACGCGAGGCGGTGACCGCGCCTGCCGGCCACTACCTCGTGCTCGCGGGCGCGGGTTCGGGCAAGACGCGCGTGCTCACGCACCGGATCGGCTGGCTGCTCGAGGTGGAGCGCGTGTCGCCGTGGTCGGTGCTCGCGGTCACGTTCACGAACAAGGCCGCAGGCGAGATGCGCGCGCGTACCGAGGCGCTGGTCGAGGGCGGCGCGCGCGGGCTCACGATCGGTACCTTCCACGGCATCGCGCACCGGCTGCTGCGCCGTCACTGGCGCGAGGCGAAGCTGCCCGAAACGTTCCAGATCCTCGACGCCGACGACCAGCAGCGCCTGGTCAAGCGCACGATCCAGGGGCTCGGCCTCGACGAGGCGCGCTTCCCGCCGCGCCAGGCGAGCTGGTTCATCAACGGCGCGAAGGACGAGGGCAAGCGCCCGGATGCGCTCGACGCGGGCTACAACGGCAGCCACCGCGTGCTGATCGACATCTACCGCGCCTACGAGGACGCGTGCCGGCGCGGTGGCCTCGTCGATTTCGCCGAGCTGCTGCTGCGCGCGCACGAACTGTGGCTGCACGATGATGCGCTGCTCGCGCATTACCGCGAGCGCTACCGGCACCTGCTGATCGACGAATTCCAGGACACCAACACGCTGCAGTACGCGTGGATCCGCGTGCTCGCGGGAACCAGCGGACAGGCGTTCGTGGTCGGCGACGACGACCAGGCGATCTACGGCTGGCGCGGTGCGCGCGTCGAGAACGTGCAGCACTTCCTGCGCGACTTCCCGAGTGCGCGCACGATCCGCCTCGAGCAGAACTACCGGTCGACCGGCAACATCCTCGCGGCAGCGAACGCGGTGATCGCGCACAACCCCGATCGCCTCGGCAAGCAGCTCTGGACCGCCGGCGAGGAAGGCGTGCCGATCGAGCTGTACGCGGCCTACAACGAGCAGGACGAGGCGCGCTACGTGGTCGAGCGCATCCACGAAAACATCCAGTCCGGGGCGCGACCTTCGGAACACGCGATCCTGTACCGCTCCAACGCGCAGTCGCGCAACTTCGAGGAACAGCTCAGCCAGCACGCGATCGCCTACCGCGTCTACGGCGGCCTGCGCTACTTCGACCGCGCCGAGGTCAAGGATGCGCTCGCCTACCTGCGCCTGGTCGCGAACCGCCACGACGACGCCGCGTTCGAACGCGCGGTGAACACGCCGCCGCGCGGCATCGGCGACCGCACGCTCGACCTGCTGCGCCAGCGCGGCCGGCGCGACGACGCGTCGCTGTGGGAGGCCGCGCTGGCCGAGCTCGGCGCCGGCGCGCTCGCGTCGCGTGCGAAGAATGCGCTGCGCACCTTCCTCGAACTGGTCGAAGCGCTCGCGCACGATTGCCGTGCCGGCGGGGTCGTCGACGCAGGCGACGACGATGCGGCCTCGCTCGCGATGGCCGAGCAGGTCGAGCACGCGATCGCGCGCTCCGGGCTGCGCGAGTATTACGAGAAGGACAGCCGCGGCAGCGCGGAGTCGCGCGTCGAAAACCTCGACGAACTCGCCAACGTCGCGGCGCGCTTCCGCCGCACGCCCGAGGATCTCGAGGCGGGACTCACCGAGCTTGCCGCGTTCCTCGCGCACGCGGCGCTCGAGGCCGGCGAGGGGCAGGGCGAGGCCTGGCAGGACTGCGTGCAGCTGATGACGCTGCACTCGGCCAAGGGCCTCGAATTCCCGAACGTCTTCCTCGTTGGCATGGAGGACGGCCTGTTCCCGAGCCAGAAGTCGACCGAGGAACCGGGCCGGCTCGAGGAAGAGCGTCGGCTGGCCTACGTCGGGATCACGCGCGCGCGCGAATGCCTCGTGCTGACCTGCGCCGAATCGCGCCGCATGCACGGTTCGGAGAGCTATGCGCGCCCGTCGCGCTTCCTCGCCGAGATCCCGCCCGCGCTGCTGCGCGAGGTGCGCCCGCGCGTGCAGGTCAGCCGCCCTGCGTTCGCGGGTCGCGCGACGCTCGCCGAGGCGACGACGCCGTTCAAGCTCGGCCAGCGGGTGTCGCACGCGAGCTTCGGCGAAGGCGTCGTGCTGTCGTACGAGGGCGCGGGCGCGCACACGCTGGTCGAAGTCAACTTCGCCGATGCCGGCCGCAAGCGGCTCGTGCTGGCCTACGCCAACCTCGCGCCGCTGTAGCGCGACGCGATCCGGCGCAACGCGACGCGTCGCCCGGCGCGAACCCCGACCGCGCCGACGGTACACTCGCCGCCACGAGGGGAGCCATGCCGATCGATCCGAACGAGCTGCGCACCGGCGGCGGCCTGCACGGCGCAGTCGCCGATTCCCTGCTGCGCGAGCGCGAACGGCGCGCGGGCCTCGCCGCAGGCGATCGCGTCGGTGCCTGGCGCATCCTGCGCGAGCTCGCCCGCGGCGGCATGGCGTTCGTCTACCTCGCCGAGCGCGCCGATGGCGAGTACGAGCAGCGGGTCGCGCTCAAGTGGATGCTCGATGCGCGCGACGACGAAGTCGGTGCAGCGCTGTTCCGTCGCGAGCGCCAGGCGCTGGCCGACCTGCGCCATCCGCACATCGCGCGCCTGCTCGACGGCGGCCGCGACGCCGCCGGTCGCCCGTGGTTCGCGATGGAGCTCGTCGAAGGCGAGCGAATCGATCGCCACTGCGTGCGGGCAGGGCTCTCGCTCGCGCGGCGCCTCGGACTGTTCCTCGAAGTCTGCGCGGCCGTCGCGTTCGCGCACTCGCGCGGACTCATCCATCGCGACATCAAGCCGACCAACGTGCTCGTCGACGCCGACGGCGGCGCGCGCCTGCTCGATTTCGGCATCGCGCAACTGCTCGGCGAACAGGACGGTCCGGCCGCGCACGCGTGCACGCCGGGCTATGCGAGCCCCGAGCAGTTGCGCGGCGAGCGGCCGACGATCGCGTCCGACGTGTACCAGCTCGGCCTCTTGCTCGGTGCACTGGCCTGTGCAGACGAGCAGGCGCAGGACAGACGCCTGGCCGAAGTCGCGCGCACCCAACTGGCCGCGACCGATGCGGCCAATGAACTGCCGCTGCCGACCGCGATGCCCGCCGATCTCGCCGCGATCCTTCGCAAGGCGACCGCGAGCGACGCCGCCGAGCGCTATGCGAGCGCCGACGCGTTCGCTGACGACGTGCGCGCATTCCTCGAGCACCGCCCGGTGCGTGCGCGACCGCGTCGCGCGGCCTACCTCGCCGCGCGCTACCTGCGCAGGCACCCGCTCGGCACCGCTGCGGCCGCGCTCACACTCGCGCTGCTCGCCGGCGGCGCGGGCGCATTCACCTGGCGCCTCGGCATCGAGCGCGACGCGGCGGCTTACCAGGCCAGGGTCGCGACCTCGGTGCTCGACTTCCTGCAGGACGACCTGCTCGCGGCCGCGGATCCGGCGGCGACGCGCGGCCGCGAGGTGACCGTGCACGAGGCACTCGACCTCGCGTCGCGATCCGCGGGCCAGCGCTTCGCGCAGTTGCCGGTCGAACTCGCGGCAGTGCGCAGCACGCTGGCGCGGCTGTACTACAAGCTCGGCCGCCATGCCGATGCCGAGCGCGAGGCGCGCCTGGCGCTCGCGATCGACGCGCAGGGGCCGCTCCCGCGCGAGCAGCAGCTGCGCACGCAGGCGACCCTCGCCGACGCGCTCGCGTCCTCCAGCCGATACGACGAGGCCGGAGACACGCTCGCCGCCGTCATCGCCGGATGGGAGGCGATCGGCCGCCCGCATTCGCGCGAGGCGATCGACGCACGCTTCAGTACCGGTTACCTGCTGAACGATCGCGGCGAGCACGCCGAGGCCGAGGCGGTGTTCGCGCGCGTCGCCGACGAGGCGGAGCGCCACCTCGACAAGGACGATGCCCTCAAGCTCGCGATCGCGGGGATGCGCGCGGCCAACCTGCAGACGATGGGCCGCACTGCGGAGGCCTGGGCCTTGCTCGAACCCGCGTACGCACGCAGCGTGGCGTTGCGTGGCGAGGATCACCCCGAGACCGTCGAGACCGCGCACAACATCGGCGTCCTGCTGCGCGACATGGGTCGCGTCGACGAGGCGCTGCGCTGGCTCGAGCCCGCGCTCGCGCGTTCACGCTCGGTGCTCGGCGATGACCATCCCTCCACGCTGCGCAGTGCGAACGTGCTCGCGAGCGCTCATCGGGACGCGCGCGATTTCACGCGCGCCGAGGCGCTCTATACCGACGTGCTCGAGCGCAGGCTGCGCGTGCTCGGAGAGGAAAACACCTCCACGCGCGTCACGATGGGCAACCTGGGGCAGCTCTACCTCGAACTGGACCGACCCGAACGCGCCGCGCCGTTGCTGGAGCGCGCGCTCGCGCTCGACCTGCGGTTGCTCGGCGAACGCCACCCTGAAACGCTCGCGTCGATGAACGCGATCGCGCGGCTGTATCGCTCGCAGCGCCGCCACGAAGAGGCGCTGGCGATGCACCTGCGCGTCCTGGCGGGGGTCGAAGCGGAGATGGGGCCGGACGCGTGGCAGGGTGGCGCCGCGCGCGCGGCGTTCGCCGAAACGCTCGAACTCGCGGGGCGCGACGAAGAGGCCGAGGCCGAATACACGCGCGCGGCGGCCCTCCTCGCACGCTCGCTCGGCGCCACGCACGTGCGTACCGTGAAGACGCTGGCGGCGCGCGATGCGCTGCGGGCGCGGCGCTGACGCGCGACGGTCCGATCGCGGCAGCAGCCCGACATTCCGAACGACGCCGCGCGCGTCAGTGGGTCGACGCCGCTCCGAGTTCGCGCGCGAGCCACGCGCGGCCCGCGTGCCAGTCGCGATGCGCGGTGCGCGGCGAGATCGCGAGCGCCTCGGCGGTTTCGTCATCGCTCAGGCCGCCGAAATACCGGCACTCGAACACCTGCGCCTGGCGCGGCTGTTCGCGCGCGAGACGGCTCAGTGCATCGTCGATCTCGATGAGCTGCTCGAACTGCCGCCGGTCGGCCGGATCGACCGCGTCCAGCGCAGTGGCTGCTTCACCGCCGCCGCGCTTGAGCGCGAGGCGTTCGCGCGCATGGTCGGTCAGCACCTGGCGCATGATGCGCACCGCGAGCGACAGCAGGTGGTCGCGGTCGCGCGCAGGGCCGTTTGCACGCGAAAGGCGCAGGTAGCACTCGTGAACGAGCGCGGTCGTGCACAGCGTGTCGTCGCGCGGACGACCGCGGGCACCGCGCGCAAGCCGCTTGAGCTCGGGATAGACGAGGTCGACGAGGCGGCTCCACGCCGCCTGGTCGCCGCCGCCGGCCGCCTGCAGCAGCCGCGTGATGTCGCCCGCGGCGGCGGGGTGCTCGGCTCGCACCGTCGGTGTCGCGGAAAGGATGGCAGCGCGCATGTCAGCCGCGCCCCCCGCGCGGGCGGAACTCGGCGAGCCGGCCATCGACGCGGTCGAGCATCGGCTCGACCGCCTCGCGTGCCTTTTCGGCCGCGTTGAGGCTCGTGAAGTTGACCTGTTCGGCGCCGCTGGTCCACAGCACGCTGCCATCGGACACGCGATACGCCTTCACGCCGAGCTGCACCGTGTACAACGTCGATGCCTGGCCGTAGTAGGTCAGCTCCTGCGTGCCGACCGGACGCGCGTGCACGAACACGACCGCGTCGGCCTTGCCGCGCAATGCGCGCAGGTTCGGGCCGTTGCCGCTGCCACGCCCGCCTTCGATCACGCGGAAGCCGCGGCTTTGCAGCAGGTCGACCAGCGCGTCTTCGGCCGGGGACGAGATCACGTCGTCGCCCGCGGACACGACCGCGATCGTCGGCACGCGCGGCTTCGCGGGTGCGCTCGGCTTCTCGCTCGGCGTGACCTTCGCGACGCGCGGCGCCGGCGCGGGTTCGACCACCTCGGCCGAGGCCTTCGCCGCAGGCAGGTCGCGCAACGCATCGATGCCGGCCTGCGAGGCACGCGCCGCCGGCGCGCCCGGATCTTCGCTGGCGGCCACCGTGGCGGAGGCGTCGGTCGTCGCCGTAGCGACGTTCGCTTCGGTCGCGAGCGGGGGCGCGCCCGGTGCTTCGATCGGTGCGGTACTCGGCGCGACGCTCGCGGCGACTTCGCCAGTGCCCGGCGTGGACGCGGGCGTCGACGGCGGCAGCGGGGTCGCGCGCGGCGCGTCCGCTTCGGTCGATGCGACCTGCGGCGCGCCGAACAGGCCGCCGAGCGCGGGAATCTGGTGGCGCATCGCCCAGGTGCCGCCCGCAACGGCGAGCAGCAGCACCGCGGCGATCGCCCATGGCAGCGCGGAGCGACCATGGGCCTGGCTACCCGCGGGAACGGTCGGGCGATCGAGCACGCCGCGACGCACGGCGCCCGGCGCGGTCGGCGGTTCGGGCTGGCCGCTCGCGGTGATGCGCGTCTGCGCGCCGGATGCACGCATCGGCGTCGCCGGCGTGCTGCGCAACGGCACCTGTCCCGACACCGGCGTCTTCTGGCCGATCAGCGTGGCCGCGGCCGGCGACAGCTTCGTCTGCACCGTGATCGGCCCGCCCTTCGCGACAAGCGGATGGCGCGCGAGGTCGGCGACGAGGTCGTGGCAGTTCTGGTAGCGGTCGGCCGGCTCCTTCGCGATCATGTGCGTGAGGATGCGCGCGACATCGGGATCGACGTCGTGGTTGAGGCTGCGCACGTCGGGAATCTCGGCCTTGACCACTTCGAGCATGAGGCCGAGCGGCGACTCGTCGTTGAACGGCATCTTGCCGGTCAGCATCTCGAACAGCACGATGCCGAGCGAGAAGATGTCCGAGCGCTGGTCGACCGGGCGGCCGAGGCAGACTTCGGGCGACAGGTAGCCCGGCGTGCCGACGAACTCGCCGGTCGAAGTGAGCTTCTTCGACAGGTCCTGGTTCGACAGCGCGATGCCGAAGTCCGCGATCTTCACCGCGCCGCGGCTCGAGATCATGAGGTTGCCGGGCTTGATGTCGCGATGCACGACGCCGTGGTCATGCGCGGTCGCCAGGCCCTGCGCGGTCTGGTGGATCACCTTCGCGGCCTGTTCGACCGTGAGGCGGTGGTCGCGCTTGAGCATCGAGCCGAGCGACTCGCCCTCGACGAACTCCATCACGAAGTAGGTCTGGCCTTCGTCTTCGCCGATGAAGTAGATCTGGATGATGTGCGGATCGTTGAGCGAGGCCATGCTGCGCGCTTCGCGCAGGAAACGCTCCTTGATCGCTTCGTCGTGCGCGAGCGAGTCGGCCAGCACCTTGATCGCGACGTAGCGGTTCAGCGAGGCCTCGTAGCCCTTGTAGACGACGCCCATGCCGCCGCGGCCGAGTTCGGCGACGATGTCATAGTGGCCAAGACGCGTTCTCATGACAGCTCCCCTGCGGGCGGATCCCCGCGATTCGAAGCCATCCTACACCTGCGCCGACGGCGCCCGCGCGGACCCTCTTGGCGGCGCCGGGGGTGCACGCGTCGCGGTCCGGATGTGATCCGGTTCGCGTTCCGGCGCGATTGAGACCGACATGGACGCCGCCTACACTCGGGCGTTCCCGCGTCCCCTGGTCCTTCATGCCCGAGCACGCCCGCCTGCCCGATTGGTTCCGGCTGCTGCTCGCCGTGCTCGCGCTGCTGGCGCTCGCGCGCGCGTTCGGGCTGGTGCTGCACCGGCCGCTGCTCGCGTACGCGAACAACTACGACCAGATCCGCTACAGCGCCTGCCTCGACCTCGCGCCGTGGCGGCCCGGCGAGCGTGCCGACCGTGGCCACCCGCAGGCGCCGCTCTCGCGTTATGCATTCCAGCCGACCCCGCCCGGCCTGTGCGTCTGGAGTTCGGACCTGCTGTTCACCGCACCGGTCGCCGCCGCGTGGCGCATGTCCGAGGCGTCCGGTGCGCGTGCGATCCACTCCGTGCATCGCCTCGCCGAGTGGCGCCTGTTCGCGTGGTTGCTGCTCGCGGGCTGGACCGTGCGTGCGCTGCTGCGCGCGGGGCAGCCGCAGGTCGCGGCCGCTTACCTCGGCTGGCTCGCGCTGTTCGGCCATGATCCGGCCAACCTGCTGTACTTCCCGACCTTCTACGCCGAAGCCGGCGCGCTGCTCGGTTTCCACGCGTGCCTGGCCGGCGTCGCGGTCGCGCTGCTGCGCCCGACGCGCGCCGCGCTCGTGGTCGCCGCGGGCGGCGCCGCGATCCTCGCGGGCAGCAAGCAGCAGCACCTCGTGCTGCCGTTGCTGCTCGGCCTCGCGCTGCTCGTGGGCGCCGGACGCGCGCGACGCATGGCGGCACTCGCGCTGCTGGTCGGCGGGCTCGCGGGGCTCACGCTGCAACTGGCCGATCTCGCGCGCGCGACGCCGGTCGCGCAGGCGATCGATCGCGCCAACCGCGCGAACTTCGTGCTCAGCGTGCTGCTGCCCGAGAGCAGCGATCCCGCGCGTGTCGCCGCGGCGCTGGACCTCGAACCGGCGTGCACCGCGTATGCCGGACGCAGCATCTACGCGATGCCGCTGCCGGTCGAGCGCGTCTGCACGGGCGTCGGGACTTGGGCGCGCCTCGAACCGTGGTGGCTGCTGCTGTCCGATCCCCCGGCGACCGCGCGCGCGTTGCTGCACGTTCCGCGCCTGCTGCTGCCGTGGATCCCTCCACTCGGCGTCGTCGAAGGTGCGACGTGGGGCGCGTTGCCGTCGCACCAGCCGAGCTGGAACCGCGTGTTCGGCGACCGCGCCGGCGTCGCCGCGGGCGTTCTGCTGCTGCCCTGGCTGGTGGCGGCCGCGGCGTGGCGGCGGCGCGAACGCGCGGCGATCGGCTTCGCGCTGGCCTGCGCGGTCGGCAGCGCGGCCGTCGCGCTGGTGTCCCTGTTCGGCGACGGCGACGTGGATTTCGCCAAGCACGCGCAGCTCGCGCCGAACTTCGCGCTCGCGAGCCTCGGCCTCGTGCTCGCGGCGCTGCTGCGGCGCGCGCTCGACGCAGGAGCGAACCGGTGAAGCACGCCACGCGCGCATGGCTCGTGGTGTTCGCGCTCCTCTGGCTCGCGGGCACGCTGCGCGTGTTCGCGCTGTGGTCGCACGAACCTCTCCACGCGTACGCGAACAGCTACGACCAGACGCGCTACACCAACTGCTTCGGCTTCCATCCGGACCGCCCCCCCGAGGTGCCGCCGCAGCAGAACAATCCGCAGGCACCGTTCGCGAAGTTCCGCTTCATCGAGTCGGGCGACCCGATGTGCTACTGGTCGAGCGAACTCGCGTTCACCGGTGCGAGCGCGCTCGCCTGGCGCATCGGCGAGGCATTCGGATCCGCCGGGCCGCACGACGTGCGCCTGGTCGGCGTGTTGCGCTGGGCAGCGCTGCTCGCGCTGTCGGTCGCGTTCTCGCTCGCCTGGTGGCGGCGCGGCGAACCGCGCGCCGCGCTCGCGAACGCGCTGCTGGTGCCGCTGCTGTTCGCCGACCCCGCCAACACGCTGTTCCTCGATACCTTCTATGCGGAATGGACCGCGCTGCTCGCGGCCTACGCGCTGGTCGCGGCGATCCTGCTGTGGCGCGACGCGCCGTTCGCGCGTCGTCGCTTCGCACTGCTCGCGCTCGCGGCGTTCGCGCTCGCGACCGCGAAGATCCAGCACCTCCTGCTGCCGGGCGCGATCGCGCTCGCGCTGTTCGCGCTGGATCGCGCGCGGCTCGGGCGCACCGGCTGGCGCGCGATCGCGCTCGCGTTCGGCGCGTTCGCGGGATTCTGGCTGCAGTTCGTGCAACTGCAGCGCGACGACGCGATGATGGACGCGATCGACCAATACAACCGTGCCGACGTGCTGTTCACCGCGCTGCTGCCGGCGAGCAGCGATCCGCAGGCGCTGCTGGTCGAACTCGGCGTCGATCCGCAGTGCGCGCGCTACGGCGGGCTGCATGCGTGGGAGTTGCCCGCGATGCCGGAACAGGCGTGCGCGGGCTTCGCCGGATTCGGCCGCGGCGACCAGTTGCTCGCGCTCGCGCGCCATCCGCGCATCGCGCTGTCGCTCGCGTGGCGCGGCGTGCGCGCGCTCGATCCCTGGCTCGCGCGCGAGATCGGGCACGTCGAAGGCGGAACGTTCGAGCTCGCGCCCGCGATGCGCTCGAGCCTCGACCGCGCGCTGCACGCGGCGCCGACGCTGCACCTCGCCGTGCTCGCGGCGCCGCTCGCCGCCGTCCTCGTGCTGCCGTGGGGTATCACGTTTCGCCGCGGCAGCCGCGCGCTCGAATATGCGGTGCTCTGCGCGATCGTGATGCTCGCGACGCTCGCGGTCACGGTGCTCGGCGACGGCCTCGCCGACGTCGCCAAGCAGGGCCACCTCGTGACCAACGCCGCGCTCGCATGGCTGTTCGCGTCGCTCGCCGTCGTCGTCGCCGGCATCGGTGCGCGCGATACCCGGGGCGAAAAGCGGAAAGCCTGAAACACGGAGCACACCGAGCACGCCGAGGAAGAGCTTCCTGCGATAAGGGCCCGTGCTGTCACCGTGTGTCCGGTACCCGATCTTTCGGCTGGCGGTTCACCGCGTGGTGGACATCGCGCCTGCGGCCGGCGGCCCCTGTCACACCCCGCGATGGCGCCCGCGGAACGGGGCGTAGAACGCGCGCAAGGCCGCGAGGTCCGCATCGAGATCGGGACCCGGCACGAAGATCGGACCGACCACGATCGAGCGCGAGGGGTAGTCGAACGCGACCGGCACGATCGGTACCCGCGCCGCGCGCGCGATGTGCCAGAAGCCGCTGCGCCAGCGCGTGACCGGCTTGCGCGTGCCTTCGGGCGCGATGCCGATCCAGAAGCGCGGGCGCTGCGCGAACGCGACCGCGACCTGCTGCACGATCCCGTGCGCGGCGGCGCGCTCGATCGGGAAGCCGCCGAGCGCGCGCAGCAGCCAGCCGAGCGGACCGCGGAACAGTTCGCGCTTGCCCATGAACGCGATGTCGGCGCCGAGCGCGACCTTGAACAGCAGACCCCAGACGCCATCCCACCATGAACTGTGCGGCGCAGCGATCAGGACTGCGCGTGGGACGTCGGGCAAGGCGCCCTGCATGCGCCAGCCGCAGCGTTCGAGGATCCAGCCGCACAGGCGGCGCCTCGGGTCCTGCGCGAACTGGGGAATCGTCGCGCCGAGTGGCAGCGGCAGCACGCGCTCCGCGGTCATTCGCCTTGCCACGGGGCGCGCCCGCGGTTGCGCTTGACCGATGCACGCGACTTCTTCGCCTCGATGCGGCGCTCCTTCGACGCGCGCGTCGGACGCGTCGCGACGCGGCGCTTCGGCACGACCTGCGCCGCGCGCAGGATGTCGGCGAGGCGCGTGCGCGCGTCATCGCGGTTCTTGGACTGGTCGCGGAAGCGGTTGGCCTGGATCACGAGCACGCCATCGTCGGTCAGGCGGCGGTCGCGCCGCGCGAGCAGGCGCGTGCGCAGCGGTTCGGGCAATGCGCGAGAACGCGCGATGTCGAAGCGCAGTTCGACCGCGCTTGCGACCTTGTTGACGTTCTGGCCACCGGGGCCCGCGGCACGCACGAACTTCTCGACCAGTTCGTCGTCGGGAATCGCGAGCTGGCCGTCGATCTCGAGCATCAGCGCATTCTAGCCGCAGCCGTGCGCACGCGGACGCGGTGCAGACGTCACCCCGGCGGCGCGGCGAGCAGCTCGCGCGCCGTCGTCGCGAGCCCGCGCGCGCTCGTTGCGTAGGGTTCGAGATCTTCGGGCTTGCGCCCCGCCTTGGCCGCCGCTTCCATCGTCGCGCGCAGTTTCTGCAGACGGCCGCCGCAATAACCCGCGAAGCGCTGCAGGCTGCTGCGCGGGCCGCCACCGTCGGCCTGCGCCTTCTCGGCAGCCTGCGTGCAGAGGGCCTCCGCCTCGGAGAGTTCGGCACCGGCGGCGCCGAGGTTCACGCTCGGATCGGGCGCGCGCGGCTTGACCACCGCGACCGGCTTGCGCAGCGCTTCGGGCACGCCGCCGCTGCCGGGGGCGCGGACCTCCCCGGCCTGCGCATCGAGCAGTGCCTTCGCACGACGCGCCACCTCGGGCGTGCTGACTTCCTCGAACGTGAACTTCGCGGGATTGCGCGAGCTGTCCGCGAGCCACCCCTGCAAGCGGTCGTGGCAGCGCTTGCGTCCGTCTTCTCCGGCGACCAGCACGGTCAGGCCCTTGGCCAGTTCCGCGTCGCCCGACCATGCGCGCAGGCAGCCGACCGCCTGCGCGTCGAGCGCCGGGCTGCCAGCGGCCTTCGCGTCTTCGCGCTGCAGCAGCGCGCTGAGCTGGAAATCCTCGGGCACGCGCTGTTTCGCGCATCCGGCCACGGCCAGCGCACCACCCAACAGGGCCCATCCACAAGCATTCATCAGCAATCCTCCGAAACAGAATCAGCGGTGACGCGCGGCGACCGCGAATGCGGCAGCCGATCCGGCCAGCGCGGCCCATGCGAGCGCCGGCAGTCCGAGCCAGCGCGGTTCGGGCGCGGCGAGGGCCAGCAGCACGCTGCCGACGCCGAGCGAGACCGCGAGCGCCAGCCACGCGGCGACGCGCTGGCCGAGCGCGGCGCGCCTTTCGATGCGTTTCAGATCATCGGACGCGATCCGAAGTTCCAGCGTGCCGCTGGTCGCCTGCGCGAGGTAGCCGTGCAGCAGCTGCGGCATGTCGGGTGCGGCCGCGATCCATTCGGGCACGCGACGGCGCAGCGCCTTGAGCATCGCGCGCGGTCCGCTGCGGCGGCGCCAGATGCGTTCGAGCACCGGCTTGGCGGTCGCCCAGATGTCGATGCGCGGATGCAGCAGGCGCCCGACTCCCTCGATGTTGAGCAGCGTCTTCTGCAAGAGGATCAACTGCGGCTGCAGCGTCAGGTCGTGCCGGCGCGCCATCTGGAACAGCTTCAGCACGACCTCCGCCAGCGAGATCTCGCTGAGCGGGCGCGTGAAGTAGGGTTCGCAGACCGTGCGCACCGCCGCCTCGAGTTCGTCGAGCCGCGTCGTCGAAGGCATCCAGCCCGCGCGCACGTGCAGCTCGGCGACGCGTGCGTAGTCCTGGTTGAACAGCGCGAGGAAGTTCTCGGCGAGCCAGTACTGGTCGCGTTCCGGCAGCGCGCCCATGATGCCGAAGTCGAGCGCGATGAAGCGCGGATCGCGCGGTCGCGCGGGATCCACCCAGATGTTGCCCGCGTGCGCGTCGGCGTGGAAGAAGTTGTCGCGGAACACCTGCGTGTAGAACAGGCGCACGCCCTTTTCGGCGAGCGCGATGCGGTCGATGCCCGCGGCGTCGAGCGCCGCGAGGTCGTCGACCGGGATGCCGCGCACCCGTTCGAGCGTGAGCACGCCTTCATGCGTGTGGCTCCAGGCCACCGCCGGCACGTAGAGATCGTCGGAGCCCGCGAAGTTGCGCCTGAGCAGCGAGGCGTTCGCGCCCTCGCGCTGCAGGTCGAGCTCGTTGACCAGCGTGGTGGCGACTTCCGCGACGATCTCGCGCGGGCGGATGCGGTCCGCCTTCGGATGCGTGCGTTCGACCAAGCCCGCGAGCGCGCGCAGCAGCGCGACGTCGTCCGCGATGCGCTCGTGGATGCCCGGCCGCAGCACCTTGACCACGACTTCCGGCGAGGCGAGACGCGCGGCGCGCATGTCGTCGGCATGCAGGGTCGCTGCATGCACCTGCGCGATCGATGCCGACGCCAGCGGCGTGTCGTCGAAGGTTGCGTAGCGCGCGCAGAGCGGCGCGCCGAACGCGGCTTCGACCGCCGCGCGCGCCTGCTCGCCCGGGAATGGCGCGACGCGATCCTGCAACTGCGTCAGCGCATCGGCGACGTCGGGCGGCAGCAGGTCGCGTCGCGTCGAGAGGATCTGGCCGGCCTTGACGAAGATCGGCCCGAGCAGCGTCAGCGCGAGCACGAGGCGCTCACCGCGCGGCAGAGCGGCGATGCGCGCGTCCGGTCGCGCGAACATGCGCGAGAACCGCAGCGGCCACGGCCGACGGGTGCCGGGCAGCAGGTCCTCGAGCCCATGGCGGGCGGCGATCCGGACGATGCGCAGCAGGCGCGGCAGCTGGCGCAACGCGATCATGCGCGGGACCGGCGCGCGGCGGCGACGCGGGCGAAGCGCGCCTCGAGACGCTCGGCGCGCTCGCGCACGCGATCGACGTCGTCGAGGAAACCGTCGAGCTCGGCGCGCGCGACGAGGTCGCGGCCTTCCTCGGTCAGAAACTCGGCCGCATCGGCCGCGAGCGCGCGCGCGGACGAACGCGCACCTGCGAGCGCGCCGCGGAACGCGCGCGCGAGCGGCACCCCCGCGATGTCGCCGAATACGCGTGCGAACGCCTCGTCGACATCCGGCGCGAACGCGTGCGCGAGCTGTTCGAGGCGCCGCGCGAGGTCGGCATCGCCGCTGATCGAAACCCTGCCGGGCGTCCCGGCGCCCTCGCGTGCCAGCGCGAACGCGAGCAGGCTCGACGGCGTCGCGCGCACCTCGAGCGCGCTGGTCGCCGCGAACGCGGGCCCGACGCGCAGGCGCCCCTGTTCGACCACGAGCCGCATCGCGGGCAGGGCGCGTCGCTCCGGGCCTGCGAAATCGACGGTGACCGCGCGGCCCTCGAACGCCGCGAAGCGCGCGCGGGTGTCCGGGTCGAGCGCGAGCAGCTGCTCGAACACGCGTTCGAGCGCGCGGCCGAGCAGCGTCAGTACGGGGTGGGGTCGGCGGGACTCGGGCAGGGCGGACATGCCGCCGATTCTACCTGCTGTGCCCCCGGCGATCGGTCGCGCTCGCGTGTGGCCGTGGTGCGCGTCCGCTCAGCGCGCGGCCAGCCAGCCTGCGCTAGCGTGCACGCACACGATAGCGACGAGAGCGGCCATGCGAACGATGATCCTGGGGCTGTATGCGGCACTGGCCTGCGCGTGCCTGCCTGCACACGCCGTGCGCGAGTGGGAGGGCAGCACCGCGGCCGGCGCGCGCTACCGGATCGTCGCGCCCGACGATTGGCGCGATGGCGACGCGCTCGTGATGTACCAGCACGGGCTCGATTTCGCGCCGACGCGCGAGAGGCCCGGGCTCGGCCCGTTGCGCGACCTCATGCTCGAGGAGGGTTACGCGATCGCGGCGAGCAGCTTCCGCCAGCGCGGATGGGCACTGTTCCATGCAGTCGCCGACAACCGCGACCTGCTCGAGGTGTTCGAGCGCGAAGTCGGCGAACCCGGCGAGATCCTGCCGTTCGGTGGCTCGATGGGCGGACTCGTCGCACTGCGGCTCGCCGAGGCGCGCGGCTTCCCGCCGGTGCGCGGCGTCTTTGCGCTGTGCCCCGCAGCGGCCGGCTCGCGCCTGTGGGACGCGGCGATCGACCTGCGCCTCGCGTTCGACGTGGTCTGCGAAGGCGCGGGCGCAGGTGACCTGCCGATCGGCAGCGAACCGCTCGAGTGGGCGCTCGACCTCGGTGACATCCCGCTCGACCTCGGCGACCTCGGCGACCGCGTGCGCGTGCTCGAAGCCCTGGTCGCGCTGAACCGCTGCACCGGCGTGAATCTTCCGCCCGCCCTGCGCAACGACGCGATGCGCGAGCGCCTGGCCGAACTCATGCAGGTCGCGCGCGTCGACGACGAGGACTTCCTCGTGACCCAGGTCGCGTATGCGATCTTCGTGCTGAGCGAACTCGTGCGCGCGCCGGACGCGCTGGCCGGCGGCAATCCGTTCACGACGCTCGGGGTCGATTACGGCGACCTGCCGGACGTCGAAGCCGGCATCGAGCGCATCGTGGCCGATCCCGCCGCGGCCGCGCTGCTGCGCCGCGCGTCGGATTTCACCGGCGACATCGGCAGCGCCAAGGTCCTCTCGATGCACACGAGCGGCGACCAGCTGGTGGTGGCCGCGAACCAGGAGTTCCTGCGTGAGCGGGTGCCGCCCGCGCAGCTCGTCAGCGCGATCGTGGCCGAGGACGAGCCGAGCCATTGCGGCTTCAGCGACGCCGAGGGCATCGCGGGCTGGGAGGCGCTGCGCGGCTGGATCGACGGCGCGCCCAAGCCCGCGGTCGCTGACCTGCAGGCGCTCTGCGGCGGCATCGTCGCGCTCGGCGCCGAGGGTCCCTGCCGCTTCGATCCGGATGCCGAGCTCGCGCCGTTCGACAGCCTCGTGCGTCCGCGCGAGCAGCCTTCGCCGGTCGATCCGCCGGTCCGGGCGCGCATGCCGGCGGCCGGCACCGTGGCGTCGCGCGTGCGTGCGCCGGCGCCGTCGATGCCGTGATCGTGATTACTGCTTGATCGGGAACGTCTCGACCTCGCGGCCTTGCGCATCGCGCTCGCGCAACCGCGTCGGCGAGCGCTCCGCGTTGACCGGACCGCAGCGGTACGCGCCCCACGCCTGTTGGCCGTCACGCGGCTCGCCCTTCGGCTTGACCGTGTCGGCGCCGAGGCCCGCGGCTTCGTTGCGCGCCATCACTTCGAGCTCGTCGCGCACCTTGAGGTTGTTGCGGTCGAGCGGCCCAACGTGGTCGAGCACCGACACCGTGACGGTGCCGACGCCCTGGCACGCACTCACGTCGTCGTTCCATGCGGTGCGCACCTTGTTGCCACCCGAGTCGAGCTTGATGCCCCAGCTGCACGCAGCGAGCGGCAGCAGCAGGAGGGCGGCGATCGCGATCTTGTTCATTGCAACTCCGTCGGCACGGGGGCCGCAGCCTAGCGCGCGCCGGCTGAACGCAGGGCTGCCGCAGGCGATTCCGATGCATGACGACGCGCCCGGATGCGAGTCGCCTCGTCCGAGGCGTGAGCGCACGGCCTTCGACGCGGAGCACACCGCGCGCATCGAGAAAGGGCTCTTCCTGCCATCGCGCCCTCTCCGTGTGCTCGGCGTGCTCCGTGTCGAAAGCTGTGTCCTTGCATGCGGCGTCTTCGGGATCCGTTCGTCGATTTCGGGCCGGCGGATCTCGCCGCTGGCGCGGCTGCGACCCGCCTGCTGCTGAGGCCTCAGCCCACGGCCCTTACTTCACGGGCTTGCCGTCGGCGTCGATGATCGTGACTTCGCCGATGCCGAGGTCGCGCACGGGCTTTTCGATCTTCGAGCGGTCGCCGACCACGACCCAGGTCAGCGCGTCGGGACGCACGACCTCGCGTGCGGCGGCCTGCACGGCGGCGTCGGTCTGCGCCTCGATGCGGCCCTTGAGCGTCTGCACGTAATCGTCGGGGCGGTCGTAGAGCACGATGCCCGCGAGCGCGGACAGCACTGCGCCCGTGGTCTGGTATTCACCGGGCATGCTGCGCACGTCGCCCGCGCGGATCTTCGCGATCTCGGCCGCCTCGAGCGGACGCTTGCCGATCACTTCGCGCGACTCGCGCAGGATTTCGGCGAGCGATTCGGCCGTCTTGTCGGTCTGCACCGGCGCATACAGCATGAAGGGACGCTGGCCGACCGCGTTCTGCAGGAAGCTGAAGGCGCCGTAGGCCCAGTGCTTGTCCTCGCGCAGGTTCATGTTGAGGCGCGAGGTGAAGCTGCCGCCGAACGCGCCGTTCATGGTCTGGATCTCGAGGTTGTTCGGCGCGCGCGTCGAAGGCGCGACCACGCCCGCGAGAATCAGCGACTGCTGCGCGGCCGGCTTGTCGACGAGATACACGCGCGGCTTGCCGGGGGCGGCGACGGTCGCGATGTTCTTCTTCGGCAACGGTTGTGCGGGCGATTTCCAGTCGCCGAACACGGCCTCGAGCTTCGGCGTGATCTCGGCCAGCGTGGTGTCGCCCGCGACGAGGATCGTCACGTTGTCCGGCCGCAGGTAGTCGCGTGCATAGGTGCGCAACGCATCGGCGTCGAGCGCGGCGATCGAGGCTTCCGTGCCGGAGCCCGTGAACGGGATCGCGTAGGCGTGCCCGTCGCCGTACAGCAGCGGCGGCAGCGTGCGCAGCGCGAGCCCCGACGGGCGCGTCTTTTCCTGCGCGATGCCGGCCAGCCACTGGCCACGGATGCGTTCGATGTCGGCCGCGCGGAACGCGGGGTTGCGCACAATGTCCGCGTACAGCGCGAGCGACGCATCGAGTTCGGATTTCAGCGCGCCGAGCGAAACGCTGGAGCTGTCGAGCCCGGACGCGGCCGAGATCACCGCGCCGAGTCGCTCGGCGCGACGCGCGATCTCGAGCGAGTCCAGCTCTTTCGTGCCTTCATCGAGCATCGCCATCGTGAATGCCGAGGTGCCGAGTGCGCGGCCCTGGTCCGAGGCATAGCCCGCGTCGAACTGGAGCTGCAGCTGCACCACCGGGATCGCGTGGCGCTCGGCCAGCACGATCTCGATGCCGTTCGCGAGGCGTCCGCGCTGCAGCGTCGGGAACGTGAGGTCGGGGAACGCATCGACCACCGGCACGCCGGTGCTGCGGTCGACGGTCGACTTCGCGGTGCGATGTTCGCGCGCGGGCGCGCGCCTGGGCTGCGGTCGACCGTCGATCGCCGGTCGACCCGTGAGCTTCTGCGCGTCGAGCGTGGCCATGTCGGTGCCCGCCGGCGCCGGCGTCACGACCAGCGTGTGGTCGCCGCGCGCGATCCAGCGCCTGGACGCCGCGAGCACGCTCGCCGGCGTCGCCGCCTCGAGCCGCGCAAGGTCGACTTTCCACGCACCCGGATCGCCGCGGTAGACCTGGCCTTCGGCGAGGATCGAGGCCTTGCCGTTGACGCGCTCGAGGCCGCGGATGAAGCCCGCGCGCATGTCCATCGTGACGCGCTCGAGTTCGTCGACGGTCGGGCCGCCCTCGAGGAAGCGCTTCCATTCGTCCGCGATCGCGGCCTCGACCTTCGCCGGATCGACGCCGGCCTTGACGTCGGCGGTGAGCTGGAACATCGACACCAGCGCGAACGGCTGCAGTTCGACCGAGACCGAATCGACGAGCTTGTCGCGGTAGACCAGGCGCTCGTACAGGCGCGAGGTCTTGCCGCCGCCGAGCACCGCGGCCGCGAGCTGCAGCTGCGCCGAATCGGCGTCCCCGAGCCACGGCACGTTCCATTCACGGTAGATGCGTGCCTGCGCGACCTGGTCCTGCATCGCGTCGCGCGTCGAACTCGTGCGCTCGGCGGTCCAGGGCTGCTGGCGCGCGACCGGCGGGCCGGCCGGGATGTCGCCGAAGTATTCGAGCGCCTTCGCCTTCGCCTGCTCGGGCGTGATGTCGCCGACCAGCACGAGCGTCACGTTGGCGGCGCCGTACCAGTCGCCGAACCACTGCTTCACGTCGGCGAGCGAGGCGGCGTCGAGGTCGGCCATCGAGCCGATCGTGTCGTGGTGGTAGGGATGGTTGGCCGGGAATGCGTGCGCCAGCAGGCGCTCGTCGACGCGGCCGTAGGGCTGGTTCTCGCCCTGGCGCTTCTCGTTCTGCACGACCCCGCGTTGCTCGTCGAGCTCCTTCTGGCCGATCGCGCCGAGCAGGTGCCCCATGCGGTCCGACTCCATCCACAACGCCATGTCGAGCGCAGTGGTCGGCACGGTCTGGTAGTAATTGGTGCGGTCGAACCAGGTGGTGCCGTTCTGGTCGGTCGCGCCGGCCAGCTCGAACGGGCGGAAGAACTCGTCGCGGTGGTTCTCCGAGCCCTGGTACATCAGGTGCTCGAACAGGTGCGCGAAACCGGTCTTGCCCGCGGGCTCGTCGGCCGAGCCGACGCGGTACCACACGCTGACCGCGACGACCGGCGCCTTGTGGTCCTCGCTGACGACGAGCGTGAGGCCGTTCGGCAGCACTTCGCTGGTGTAGGGAATGTCGATCGCGTCGGCGCCGGCCGCGTGCACGCCGGGCATCGGGCAGAGCGCGAGCACGGCGGCCGCGGCGGGGGCAAGCAACATGCGCATGGATGGCCTCGTGGGCGCAGGCGAAGGACCTTGCAGGCTAGTGGCCGGCGCCGGCCCATGCAACGGACGATCGTCATGGCCGCCCGCGCGCCACGGGTCCGCGGTGAAGCCCTTGCCGCGTTCGCTTGCGATCCGCAGCGCAGGCGGCACGCGTCCGCGGGGCAGCGGACACTGCGCGGGTGTCCGCGCGTGTCCGCGGTCGCGCGTTGCGCAGGCGCCGGACCCTGCCATTGGTCATGGAAACTTGCGTCGCGACCGCGCCATCCAAGCGTTCGCGCGGCGACGACAGGCCTGGCCCGCTGCTTGCAGAGTCCAGCTCGAGTCACTGATCCGGAGGCGGCGATGGAACTTCGTACACAACTGGCACATGTCGCATTCGCGATCGCGCTGGTCGCGGCCGCACTCGCCTGGCTCGAACCCGAACCCGCCTGCACCTACGCGGGCGCATCGAAGGTGCAACGCGTGCTGCTGATGGACGCGGTGCAGAAGCATCCGACCTGGATCGATGCGCAGCACGAAAGCGTGCTGACCGCGGCCGGCCTGCTCGATCCGGAGCCGGAGTCGTACGTGATGTGACACGCGGTGCAGCGGAGCATGACGATCGTCATGCAACCGGATCGAGCCACCGTGCATCTGATTGCCACAGGACACCGGGAACGGTACGGCGAATCCGCCGCTCCGCCCGGAACGGGGCCCGCTTGGCCGAAGCCGGGTTCCCGCCACCAGGACGCTCGCCAGGAGAACACCATGAAACGCCGCAATCCCCTGATCCGCTCCGCCTTCGTGCTGATGCTCCCCGTCGCGACGCTGACCGCGATCGCGTTCGAGGCCCCGGTCTCGATGTCGGTACAGCAACGTCCCGCGCTCGAAGCCACGCTGTTGCCGACCGTGCACGTCGTGGCCGCCGCCGCCGGTAGCGAACGCCTCGCCGTCGCGCCGGAGGAAGCCCTGTCGGTGACGCTGCTCCCGACCGTGTACGTGCATGCGCGCATCGCGGAGTACGCGGGCGTCGAAGCCTCGCCGTTCGCGTTCGCGATGGTCGGGCCGCAGCCCGAATGCGTGCCGCCGACCTGCGCGAGCGCGCGCTGACACGATGATGCTCCGGTGCCGCATGCGCGGTGCCGGACCCGGGCTCGCGCGGCGGGCCGCGCGCGACCGATAATCGGGGCATGCTGCATGTCGTGCTGTTCCAGCCCGAGATCCCGCCGAACACCGGCAACGTGATCCGCCTGTGCGCGAACGCGGGCGCGGCGCTTCATCTCGTGCGCCCGCTGGGTTTCGAACTCGACCACGCCAGGCTGCGCCGCGCGGGGCTGGACTACCACGAGTACGCGGACCTCTCGGTCCATGAAGACCTCGACGCATTCCGCACGGCGGTTTCGCCGCGACGGCTGTTCGCGCTGTCCACCCGCGGCGCCGTGCGCTACGACGAGGTGGCCTACGCCGAAGGCGACGCGTTCCTGTTCGGTCCCGAAACCCGCGGCCTGCCGCAGGCGGTCTTCGATGCGATCGAACCCGCGCACCGCCTGCGCCTGCCGATGCGCCCGCACAACCGCAGCCTCAATCTCTCGAATGCGGTCGCGGTCGTCACCTACGAGGCCTGGCGCCAGCTCGGCTTCGCCGGCTCCGCGCCTTTGGCGACACGCGGCTAGGCGGGAAACTCGGGCTTCTGTTCGCGCGCGAGCAGGGCGCGCATGCCTTCGACCGGCGTGAGTTCGCCATGCAGCACGCGTTGCACCAGCGCGCTGATCGGGAGTTCGACGTCGTGCGCACGCGCATGCCGCATCACGGTGTCGACGGTCTCGATGCTCTCGACGACCTGGCCGATCTGCGCGAGCGCCTCGCGCAGCGGCGTGCCGCGGCCGAGCGCGAGGCCGAGGCGGCGGTTGCGCGAGAGGTCGCCGGTGCAGGTCAGCACGAGGTCGCCGAGGCCGGCGAGGCCCATCAGCGTTTCGGGGCGCGCGCCGATCGCGGCGCCGAGGCGCAGCATCTCGGCGAGGCCGCGCGTGATCAGTCCGGCGCGCGCATTCAGTCCCATCTGCATGCCGTCGGCGACGCCGGTCGCGACCGCGAGCACGTTCTTCATCGCGCCGCCGAGTTCGGCGCCGACGACGTCGTTGCCGGTATACGCGCGGAACGTCGGTGCATGCAGCTTCTGCGCGACCCCGAGCGCGAACGCATCGTCGTCCGAGTGCACGGTGAGCGCGGTCGGCAGCCCGAGCGCGACTTCACGCGCGAACGAGGGGCCGGTCACGACCGCAGCGGGCCGACCCGGCAGTCGTTCGGCCACGAGCTGGTGCAGGAAGCGCCCGGAACCCGGATCGAAGCCCTTGGTCGCCCACGCGATGCCGGTGTGATCGCCGACCCATGGCGCGATCGTGTCGAGCAGCGCGCCGAACGCGTGGCTCGGAACCACCAGGAGCAGGCTGCCCGCGTCGCGCACGGTCGGCTCGATCATCGCGGACAGCTGCAGCGCGTCGGGCAGTTCGACGTCGGGCAGGTAGCGCGCGTTGCGGCGCGCGCTCGCCATCTCGACGACGGCCTGCGGCGTGCGACCCCAGAGCGTGGTCGGCACGCCGTTGCGCGCGAGCTGCACGGCCAGCGCGGTGCCCCAGGAGCCGGCGCCGAGTACCGCGACCGGCTGCGGATCGCTCATCGCGCGGGCACGCGCGTCAGGCGTTCGCGCCCTGCGCCGTGCCGGCCTCGGCGCGGCGGCGCAGCTGCTCGGCGTAGAGCGCCTCGAAGTTGATCGGCTGCAGCAGGAACGGCGGGAAGCCGCCGTTCTGCACGAGGTCGGACACGACCTGGCGCGCATACGGGAACAGCACGTTCGGGCAGTAGGTCGAGAGTACCGCGTCGCGGTTGGCCGGATCGAAACCGGAGACGCCGAAGATGCCGGCCTGGTGGACCTCGGCGAGATAGGCAGTCTTGTCCTCGATCTTGCAGGTCGCGGTGACGCTGAGGACGACTTCGTAGACGTCGGTGCCGAGCGTGGTGACGCGCTGGCTCAGGTTCAGCTCGATGTTCGGCTGGCCCTGCTGCTGGAAGATCTGCGGCGCGCCCGGCGCCTCGAACGAGACGTCCTTGGCGTACACGCGCTGCAGCGAAAGCTGGGCCTGGCCGGCATCCGGATTCTGCTGGCCGTTGGCCGCGCCGTTGGTGTTCTCTGCCATGTCTGTGCTCGCGAGTTGAGAGGTAAAGGGGAGCGATTATCCCATGGACCGGCGCCCGGGCGCATCCTGCCGGCGCGCGACTCAGGCGCGACCCGACACCAGCGGCATCTGCGCCTGCTGCCACGCGCCGATGCCGCCTTCGAGCCAGTAGACCTTGGCGTGGCCCACCTTGCGCAGGCGCTGCGCGGCGCGCGCCGACGCCTGGCCGCTGCGGCACACGAGCGCGACCGGCAGCTCGCGCGCCTTGACCAGTTCCTTCGATTCCGGATCGAACTGCGCCATCGGCAGGCTGCGCGCGCCCGGGATGTGGCCCTTCTCGAACTCCTGCGTGCTCGACAGGTCCAGCAGCAGCGCGTTGTCGCGATTGATCAATTGCGTGAGGCCGGCCGGCGTCAGCGCGACGTAGCCGCGCGTGAAGCGCTGCGCCTCGGTCACGATCAGCGCGATCACGACGCCGATCAGCGCGAGCGTCAGGACCAGGTGGTTGCCGAGGAACTCGGGCAGGCGTTGCAGGAATTCGGACATGGAGGTCGGCGTCGATGGCGCAGCGCGCCCGGTCGCGGATTATCGGCGAGCACGGGTGCGCAGGCAAAGCGGCGTTCGGACGAGGACCCGCGCCCGCGCCCGAGCGCAAGGCTTTCGACACAGGGCACACCGGGCCTGCCGAGCACACGCGGAACACGGAGAGGAACGGCTCCTCACTTCGGAACGCTGTGATGCGCGTTCTCGATGTGCTCCGTGTTTCAGGCTGCGGCTTTTCGGCTGTCGCTCGCGTAGCGGGAGATCGAACGCGGGATCCGGTCCGGGATGCCGACCGCCGCGACGCCTAGTCCGGGCGCGAGATGTCGGGCAGGCCCGAGGCGAGCCACCAGCGCTTGGATGCCTCGTCCCAGGTCCAGGTCTGGCGGTCGACGATGCTGCGTGCCGACTGCGTGTTCACGTTGACGAGGTCGATGCGCACGACCTGGCGCACCTCGCGCTCGTTCACGACCACGGGTTCCTGTGCCTCGTAGCCGCTGACCTGCACCTGGCGGTAGCGTGCGAGGTCGATCGCGCTCGGTGGATGGGACGCGAGCCGCGCCGGCTCGATGAAACCCTGCGCCTGCTCCATGTCGCCCCAGCGCACGGTCGCCGCATACGAGCGCAGCGTTTCGTCGAGCAGGGTCTCACGCGAACGGATCTCGGTGTTCGCGCAGCCGCCGAGCGCGAGCAGGGCGGCGAGGGCGAATCCGGTCGTGCTGCGAGGCATGGCGGTCTCCAGTCGGGGCGGCGCGAGGATTGTGCAGCAACGCGCGCGGCGCGTCAGGCCGGTCCCGGTCCCGCGCGTGCAGGCGCGAGCGCGACGAATTGCGCGTCGAGCGTGGCGGCGTCGCCGCCGTCCGGCAGCGGCACGCGGCAGTGCACCGCGAGGCGCGCCTTGCCGCGCGCGGCGAACGTCGCGCGGAATGCATCGAGATCGGCATCGGCGATCGGCTGCGCGATCGCTTCGAAGTCCTGCCACACCGGCGCCAGGTAGCGGATCGCGCTGTCCTGCACGTAGATGTCGGCGTGCAGTCCGTCCGCCTCGAGCGCGAGGCGCGCGAGCCCCCAGCCCGCGAGCGTCATCACGCTCGCGAGGCTGCCGCCGAACGCACAGCCCTTGTCGTTGCGGTTCGGTGCGAGCGGCGCGGCCAGCGTGAGCGTCGTGCGATCGTGGTGCGCGATGCGCAGCGCCATCGCGCGGGCGAGCGGGATCTGCACGAGGAGTTCGCGTTCGAGCGCGGTGGCGGGAGAATCGGGAGCGGACGCGTGCGGGGTCGAGGTCATCGTTGCATGGTAGCGGGCCGCTCCGCTTCGATGCAGCCCCGCAGATGCCGATGGGCGCCCCCGCGATGGATGCTCCGCCGAGGCTGGATGGACGCGCGCGGACCGGACGTAGCATCCTGCAGGGATGAACCCTACGCCTGCGGTCACGGTTGCGCGCGCGCTGGCGGGCGCGAGCATCGTCGTGACGCGACCCGCCGCGGATGCGGCCGCGTTCGTGCGGCGCGCTCGCTCCCTCGGCGCGCTCGCGCTGCGACTGCCCGGCACCGCACTGCGTGCGCTTGGCGCGCTCGCAACGCCCGAGCCGCCGTGCCGGGCGTGGATCTTCACGAGCCCGGCCGCGGTGCGCCACGCGTTCACGAGCGCGCGCCTCGTGCCCGACGCGCGCGTCGCCGCGTTCGCGGTCGGAGCAGGCACGCGGCGCGCGCTCGCGCGCCACGGCATCGCGGCGGTCGCACCGCAGCGCGCCGACAGCGAAGGGCTGCTCGCGCTGCCGGGCCTCGCCTCGGTGCGCGGCCAGCGCATTGCGCTGGTCGGTGCGCCGGGCGGACGCGGCCTGATCGACTCGGAGCTGCGCCGACGCGGTGCCGAGGTGGTTGCGCTGCACGTCTACGAACGCGTGCCGCCGCGCTGGTCGACGCGACAGATCGAGGCAGTGCGCGGGGCACCCGCGCCGCTGCTGGCCCTGGTCTCGAGCGGCGAGGCGCTCGTGAACCTCGCCGGACGCCTGCCCGCCGACGTGTTCGAGCGCCTGCGCGCCGGCTGGCTCGTCGCGAGCAGCGAGCGCCTCGCCGCGCTCGCGCGCGAGGCCGGGTTCGAGGCGATCGAAGTCGCGGCTTCCGCCAGCGCGAGCGACCTGTTCGCGGCCGCGCAGCGCGCATGGAGCCGCGCGCGCGCGCTCGCGGCTGCTGCCGGCGACACGCCATTCCGCTAGCATGCACGCATGAGCGAAGACACAGGACCCGTTTCGCCCGCGACCGACCTCAGCCTGCGCGCCGGCGAGCCGCCCGCGCGCGCGCGCAACGGCAGCGCCTGGCTGGTCGCGATCCTCGCGCTCGCCGCGATCGGCGCCTGCGCCTACGCGGTGTGGCGCGTGCACGCATTCGAACGCGGGCAGGCCGCGGCGGAGTCCGCGCTGCGCGCGCAGCTCGACGCACGCATCGACGAGATCGCGCGCGGCGCGGAACAGCGCAAGCGCGACGTCGAGGGCTTGCGCGCGCGCGTCGGCGACGCCGACAGCGTGAATCGCAGCCTGCGCGAGGAACTGCTGAGCCTGGCCGAACGCTCGCGCCACCTCGAGGACGCGATCGCGAACCTCGCCGAGCAGCGCCTCGGGGCGCGTGATGCGCTCGCGATGAACGAAGCGGAGTTCCTTCTGCAGCAGGCGAAGGAGCGTCTCGGCCTGTTTCGCGACGCGCAGGCCGCGATCATCGCCTACCGGCTCGCGGACTCCGCGCTGGCTGCGGCCGAAGACCCGGTGTTCGCATCGGTACGCCAGAGCATCGGTGCCGAGTTGCAGGCGCTCGAGGCGAGCCGGCCGGTAGAAACGCGTGCCGCGCTCGCGACGCTCGAACGCCTGCGCGGCGAGCTCGCGGGGATGCCGCAGCCGCGCGTGGCCACCCCCTCGCCGGCGACCGAGCCGGCGTCGCGCTGGCGCGCATTCATCGACCAGTTCGTGCGCATCCGCCATGGTGCCCAGCGCGACAGCTTCGGCGACCGCGACGTCGCGCTCGCGCGCTCGCTCTGCGCGCTCGACCTGCGCATGGCCGAGGCCGCGCTGTTCGCACGCGACGCGGAGGCCTGGAAATCCGCGTTGCAGCGCGCGCGCGCGGGCCTCGAGAGCGGCTTCGACGTCGCCGCGCAGCCGGTCAGGGCCGCGCTCGCCGATCTCGACCGCCTCGCCGCCGCGCCGCTCGCGCCCGCGCTGCCCGAGCTCGGCAATGCCTTGAAGGAATTGCGCAACCTGCGCGCGACGCGTTCGCTCGCGCAGCCGCCGCCGCCCGTGCCGACGAGCGTGCCGCTGCCGGATGCGCCGGCCGCCACGGGAGAGGACGCATGAGGGCCTGGCGCAGTGCGGTGATCCTCGTCCTCGTGGTGCTCGCGGCCGCGTTCGCTTGGCATTGGCTCGCGGCCGATCCGGGCTACGTGCAGCTGCGCATGCGCGACACCACGGTCGAAACCAGCGTGGTCGTGCTGATCGCCGCGTTGCTGTTCGCCTGGCTGCTGCTGACGATCGCATGGCGACTGCTGCGCTGGCCGTTCCGCGCCTGGGGCCGCTCGATGCGCCGGCGCGGGCGCGAGCGGCTCGCGAACGGATTGACCGCGTTCGCCGAAGGGGACTACGCGCAAGCCGAACGCGAGCTCGGCAAGGCCGCCGCGCAGGACGCATTCCGCACGCCCGCGCAGCTCGTGATCGCGCGTGCGGCGCACGAACGCGGCGCGGACGAGCGGGCCGCGCAGGCACTCGCCGAAGTCGACGTCGCGGGCCAGCGCGCCGCCGATGCGTTGCGCGCGCGTTTCCTGATCGACCACGGCCAGCACGCGGAAGCGCTTGCGTTGCTGAAGCCGAAGGCCGGCAGCAACGAGCTGTCGCTGCGTGGCTGGCGCCTGCTCGTCGACGCGGCGCTCGCCGAGGGCGACACCCAGGCCGCACTCGACGCGCTGCCGGTGCTCGCGCGCAGCCAGTCGCTGACGCCCGACACGCTGGCCGGGATCGAAATGCGCGTGCTCGGCGCCGCGCTCGCGGCCGCGCCCGACACGGCCCGCCTGAACGCACTCTGGAGCACGGCCACGCGCACGCAGCGGCGCCGCCCCGAGCTGATCGGGGCGTTCGCGAAGCGCGCGGCGGCACTCGGCGAGACGCTCGCCGCGATGGACGAGATCGAATCGGCGCAGCGACGCGAATGGAGCGACCTGATCGCGCGCAGCTACGGCGAACTCGGCGATGCCGAGCTCGCCGCGCGCACGCGTCGCGCGGAGGAGTGGCTCGCGCTCGCGCCGAACAGCGCCGCGTTGCTGGTCACGCTCGGGCGCCTGAAGACGCTGCAATCGCAGTGGGCGCAGGCCGAGGACGTGCTCGAGCGCGCGCTCGCGCTCGAGGAATCGGCGCCCGCGTGGGAAGCGCTCGGCGACTGCAGGCGCGGCGAAGGCGACCTCGCCGGGGCCGCGATCAGCTACGCGAACGCGCTGCGCTTCGCGCGCGGCGAGCGCACCAGCGCGGTCGGTGCGTACCAGCCGCGCGGTCCGCTCGACACGCGCCCGATCGCGTTCGAGGAACGCAGCGAACACGGCGTGCCGCGCCTGCCCGCGTCGCGCTGACCGCAGCGCCGAGCACCTCAGTCGGCTTCGAGCGAAACCTCGATCACGCGCCCGTCGACGACCTGCACGCTGCGCGTGAGCCGTCCGGCGCCGAACTCGTAGATCCACTGCTCGCGCCGCACGCCCTGCCACTGCTCGATGCCGGGCGCGGGGCGCCGCACGATCGTGTCCGTCAGGCGCTGCCTCGACACGGGCTCACCGCAGCGCGCGACGAGCTCGCCCGCATCCATGCCTTCGGCGAACCGGTTGGGGCTGCAGTCGCTTCCGATCTCGTCGACGCCGTAGCCGAGCGTCGATTCGTGCACCAGCCGGCCGTCGCGGAAATCGAGCCGTCGCAGCAGCTGGCGCGGCCCGAAATTGTAGTACCACGCCTCGAACTCGACTTCGCGTTGCAGTTCGACCGGCGCGTCGCGGCCGATGATCTCGATGCGCGTGGAGCGCTCGGCCCAGTACGGCTCGCCGCAGCGCGCCCGCACGTCGGAGTCGTGCTCGCCGTCGGAGACGAGCCGGTTGCCGCAGCGCAGGGCCTGCGCCGAAGGACTCGCGATCGCGAGGCCGAGTGCGAGCAGGGCGAGACGACGGGCGGTGGAAGAGCTGCGCATCGGGTTTCCGGGTCGCGAGGGGAAGCGGACTGCCTGGGCACCGCTTGGGAGTCGCGCGGGCGCGCGAGGTTCCGCAGCCGCGCGTCGCGCCCGCTGACCCGGCGCGACGCCGCGGCGGTCACAGGTCGTGGATGCCGGCGCGGCTGGCGAGGATCTGTGCGATGACGTCGGGCGCATAGTCGAACGAATCGTAGTAGAGGCGCTCCTCGGGCAGGCCCGCGTCGACGAACGCATGCCGGCCCGCGTCGATCATCGTCGGCGGACCGCTCATGTAGAGGTCGAACGCGTCGAGTCGCGCATGGTCCTCGAGCAACGCCTCGTGCACGAGGCCGATGCGCATCGCGCCCGCATGTTCGGGGTCCGATACCACCGGGACGAACCGGAACGTGTCGACGTCGCGCGCCCAGCGCTCGGGCAGGCCGCGCAGGTAGAGGTCGTGCGGCGCACGCGAACCCCAGTACAGCGTCATCGGCCGGCGCGTGCCGAGGTGCAGGAAGTGTTCGACCAGCGCCTTGATCGGCGCGAAGCCGGTGCCGCCCGCCATCAGCAGCAAGGGCCGTTCGCTGTCTTCGCGCGGCACGAAGGTCCCGAGCGGGCCCTCCACGCGCAGGCGGGCGCCGGGCCGCATCGCGTCGAACACCTGCGTCGTGAAGCCGCCTCCGGCGACGCGACGCACGTGCAGCTCGATCGTGTCGTCCTCGTGCGGTGCGTTCGCGATCGAGAACGCGCGGCGCCGGCCGTCGTCGAGCAGCACGTCGAGGTACTGCCCCGGCAGGCGCCGCATGCGTTCGCCGCGCGCGCTGACGAGGGTCAGTTTCGCGACGTCCTCGCCGAGCAGGGTCTTGTCGACGAGGCGCAGGGTCAGCACGCGGCGCGGGATGTCGGCGACCGAGGCGACCTCGCGCGCGGCGATCACGAGGTCCGTGGCCGGCACCGCCTGGCACAGCAGCACGCGCCCGCGCGTGCGCTCACCCGCGCTCAGCGCGGTCGGCGGATTGCGCGGATAGCGGCATTCGCCCTCGACCAGTTGCGCCTTGCAGCTGCCGCAGACGCCGGCGAGGCACGAATAGGGCAGGGCGAGGCCCTCGCGACGCGCAGCCTCGAGCACGGTCTCGCCGTCCCCGACGCGGAATCGCTTGCCGCTGGCCTGCAAGGTGACGGTATGGGGCACGGCGCGCTCTGCGGGGTTTGCGCGATTGTACGGGCTCGTCCACGGCATCGCCGCGCCGCGCCGCGGGCGCGCGGCATGCACTCGGCTATAGTCGCCGGCCCGCCCTCCCGCCGGAGCCCCCCGTGCCGATCTGGAAGCAGACCACCGACCTCGCCGCGATCAATGCCTCGGGCCGCGGCTGCATGGTCGAACACCTCGGCATCCGCGTGACCGAGGTCGGTGACGACTGGCTGCGCGGCACGATGCCGGTCGACGCGCGCACGAAGCAGCCGTTCGGCCTGCTGCACGGCGGCGCATCGGTCGCGCTCGCCGAGACGCTCGGCAGCCTCGCGGGCAACCTCTGCCTCGGCGAGACCGAGAGCGCGGTCGGCCTGGAGATCAATGCGAACCACGTGCGCGCGGTGACCGCGGGCGAGGTGGTCGGCACCGCGCGTGCACTGCACGTCGGTCGCACGACGCAGCTGTGGGAGATTCGCATCGAGGACGCGCAGGCGCGGCTGGTCTGCGTCTCGCGCCTGACGCTCGCGGTGGTACCGCGTCGGTGAGCGCACCGGCATGAGCGTGCTCGCGCCCTACGATGCGCTGTCGCCGGACTGCGTGCTCGATGCGGTCGAAGCCGCCGGCTTCGCGACCGACGGGCGCCTGCTCGCGCTCGCGAGTTACGAGAACCGCGTGTACCAGGTCGGCATCGACGGGGGGCCGCCGCTGGTCGCGAAGTTCTATCGCCCGGAGCGCTGGAGCGATGCGGCGATCGCGGAGGAACATGCGTTCGCATTCGAACTCGCGGCCGCGGAACTGCCGATGATCGCGCCGCTGGCGGTGCACGGACGCAGCCTGTTCGAACACGCGGGCTATCGCTACGCGCTGTATCCGAGGCGCGGCGGGCGTGCGCCCGAACTCGAGTCGGTCGACCACCTGCAATGGATGGGACGCCTGCTCGCGCGCATGCACGGCATCGGCGCGCGAGCGCGTTTCCGCGAGCGCGGCGCGATCGACACCGACACCTTCATCCGCGACGCCGCGCGCGCGGTGCTCGCCTCGGCCCTGCTGCCGTCGCACCTCGAACACGCGTACCGCGCACGCACGCGTGCGCTCGCGCAGGCGATCGACGCGCGCTTCGCGGCGCTCGCGCCGCTGCAGCCGATCCGCCTGCATGGCGATTGCCATGCGGGCAACGTGCTGTGGACCGATGGCGGTCCGCACTTCGTCGACCTCGACGACGCGCGCATGGGACCCGCGGTGCAGGACCTGTGGATGCTCGCGCCGTCGCAGCCGGCGCTCGATGCGCTGCTCGAGGGCTACGGCGAGTTCCGTGATTTCGACTGGCGCGAGCTGCAACTGGTGGAACCACTGCGCATGATGCGCCAGGTGCACTGGGCCGGCTGGGTCGCCGCGCGCTGGCACGATCCCGCGTTCCCGCGTGCGTTCGCGCACGTCGGCGAGGCGCGCTGGTGGGAGTCGCACCTGAACGACCTCGCCGAGGCGCAGGTGCTGCTCGAGGCCGGCTGAGCCGCGCGGTCGCCGGGTCGACGTGGCCCCGATTGCCGCACTGCGGCAATCCTCCGTTACTATCGCGGGTCTATGGATGAAGCCGCCCGCACCGCGCTCGAACGGCGCCGCGTCGACCGCATGCGCCCGCTGCGCTACCTGCTGCGCGGGCCCTTGCTGCTGCTCAACGTGCTCATCGCACCCGTCCTTGCGCTGTCGGTGCTCAATCCGCTCGCGGCGCGCATCCCGGTCGCCGGCACCACGCTCGAGAAATTCGTGATCCGGCAGTGGTCGGCGGTGATCGTGCGCTGCTTCGGTTTCCGCATCCGCCACTTCGGCACGCCGCTGCCGGGCGCGGTGCTCAACGTCGCCAACCACATTTCCTGGCTCGACATCCTGCTGATCCACAGCGCGCGGCCAGTCAACTTCGTCGCCAAGAGCGAGATCGCGCGCTGGCCGCTGGTCGGCTGGCTCGCTTCGCGCGCGGGCACGATCTACCACCGCCGCGGCAACAGCGATTCGATGAGTTCGGTGATGGCGCGCGTGGTCGAGCACCTGCGCGCGGGCGAACCGGTCGGCGTGTTCCCGGAAGGCGGCAGCGGCCGCGGCGACCGCGTCGGTCCGTTCCATGCGCGGATCTTCCAGACCGCGCTCGACGCGGGCGCGGCCGTGCAGCCGGTCGCGCTGCGCTACGGCCGCGACGGGCGCCAGGATCCCGGCGTGCCGTTCGGGCCGGGCGAGCATTTCCTCGGCAACTTCCTGCGCCTCCTCGGCGGTCCGTCGCTCGATGCCGAGGTCCATTTCCTCGAACCGGTGCCCGCGACGCCCGATGCGCGCCGGCGCATGGCCGAGGAAAGCCGCGCGCGCATCATGCGCACGCTGGGCCATGGCGACGCCTGAGCCCGCGCTGCGCGGCTCGGACTTTCGTCCGCCGCGCCTGCTCGCCAATCCGCACCTGCAGTCGGTGCTCGCATCGAGCCCGCTGCGGCGCCTGCTGCTGCTGCGCGCGCAGCGCGCGCTCGAGCGCGAGGCGGTCGAACGCGTCCTCGACTGCGGCGACGGCGTGCGCCTGCAGGGATTCCTGAGCCCGCAACGCGTCGTGCCGCGCGCTCGCGGCCTCGTGGTGCTGCTGCACGGCTGGGAAGGCAGCGCGCGCTCGTCCTACGTCGTCGATACCGGCGCGCGACTGCTCGCCGACGGATTCGACGTGTTCCGGCTGAATTTCCGCGACCACGGCGACACCCACCACCTCAATCGCGACCTGTTCCATTCGTGCCGCATCGACGAGGTCGTCGGCGCGGTGCGCGCGATCGCGCGCGAGGCGCGCGAGGACGTGCCGGTCGCGCTCGCGGGCTACTCGCTCGGCGGCAACTTCGCGCTGCGCGTCGCGCTGCGCGCGCCCGAATCGGTGCGCTATGCGCTCGCGGTGTGCCCGGTGGTGAGTCCGGCGGCGGGCCTGTTCGGGCTCGAGGCCGGACCGTGGTTCTACCAGCGCTATTTCCTGCACAAGTGGCGCGGCTCGCTGCGGCGCAAGCGCGCGCTGTTCCCCGACGTCGACTGGTTCGGCGAAGGCGACTTCGATGCCGACCTGCGCGGGCTCACGCGCGCGCTGGTGCTGCGCCATACCGCGTTCGGCTCGCTCGAAGACTACCTCGAGGGCTATTCGATCGCGGGCGCACGCCTGCGAGCGCTGGCCGTGCCCGCGACGATCCTGACCGCGATCGACGATCCGGTGATCCCGGTGGAGGACTTCCGCGCGCTCGAGCTGCCGCCGCAGGTCGAACTCGACTTCGCGATGCAGGGCGGGCACTGCGGCTTCATCCGCGACCTTTCGCTGCGCAGCTTCGCCGCGGACTACGTGGTGCAGCGGATGCGCGCGCGCCTCGCCTGAGCACGCGGCGCGCGCGGATCTCAAGGTCGCGCGGGAACCGGCTCGGCGCCGCCGTCGACCTGTTCGACCCAGTCGCACCTGCGCGCGCGCGCCAGGTCGATCACGCGCTGGCCGCGCATCATCTGCGGCATCATCGCGGTGATCTGGTCCGTGCTCGCGATGCGCTCCTGCATGCGCGCCGCGCCGCGCGCCTTGGCCGCTTCGGCGTCGGCGACCGCGGCCGCGAACGCGGGCCCGCTCGCGCCGGGAACCATCGCGCCTGCGGCCGTGGTCGAGGTGCCGCGCGCGACATCGGCTTGCGCGGCCTGCATCGCATCCATGTTCTTCTGCGCCTGCGCGCCCATCGACTGCACCTGCGCCTGCAGCGCCGGATCGGTGGTCGTGGTCATCAGCTCCTGCTGCAGCTGGGCGCAATCGAGGGCGTCGTCCCCGGGCCGCGTGGCGCCGGCCTGCGCGGCCGCGAGCGCCTGGCGCAGGGCTTCGGGGTCGCGCCCCGCGGGCGGTTCCGCGCCGTGCGCTGGCGCGATGGCGATCACGGCGAGCAGGGATGCGAGTGCGATGCACGTCGGCTTCATGGACTTCCTCCGGCCATCCGGGCGGCCGCATGCCGTCCGCCGCGCGGATGCTACTCCTGTCGTCGGCGCGCGCGCATGAGTCAGGTGGGAATTGCGATGGGGAACGCTATTCGCGCAGCCAACGCAGCATCCGCGGATACGGTTCGACGCCATCGCAGCGGGCTTGCGTAGCCGCGGCCATGCCCGCCTCGACGAGGCCCGCAGCGCCGGGGTACACGCCGATGGCATACGTCAGCGCGAGCGCCTGCGCCTGCCCGTTGTAGCCGCGTGCGTGGAACAGCTCCTCGAGCGGGAGGTCGATCGCGAGTGCCGCGGCGAACGACCACGCGATCGCTTCGGGCTCGCCGCCATGCGGATGGTGCTGGTCGGGGCGCACGCTACCGTCGAGCGCGTCGCGATGCCGCGCGGGCGTGACCGCGAGGTGCGCGGCTTCATGCAGCAGGTCGCCCGCCGCGAGCAGGCGCGTGCGATCGAACACGATCGCGCCGCGACGGATGCATACGCCGGGCAGGAAGCAGGGCGCGTCGAGCACGCCCGGCTCGATGTCGAGGCCGATCCCGCGCAGGAACGTGACCACGCGCTCGATCGCGTCGGGCGATGCCGCGTCGGCGCTGGTGGCGGAACGCGCGCACTGCATGTTCAGTCCGCGGCCACGGCGCGACTGCTCGCCCATGCGCGCAGCGCGGCGACCTTCTCGGCCATCAGCACCGACAACGGTCGTGTTCCGGCGATCTCCGCGAGCAGTTGCGCCTGCGAGGGCTGGCGGCGACCGGCGGCGGCCGCCGCATACAGCGATGCGACGACGACCTGTTCGATCTCGGCGCCGGAGAACCCGTCGCTCGCGTTCGCGAGCGCGTGGAGGTCGACATCGGCGGTGAGCCCGCGCCGCGACAGGTGCAGTTCGAAGATCTGCGCACGCGTCGACGCATCCGGCAGGTCGACGAAGAAGGTCTCGTCGAAGCGCCCCTTGCGCAGCAGCTCCGCCGGCAGTTGCTGCACGTCGTTCGCGGTCGCGACGAGGAACACCGGCGCCTTGCGCTCGGCCATCCAGGTCAGCAGGTACCCGAGCACGCGTCGCGAGACGCCGTCGTCGGATCCCGACGTCGACAACGCCTTCTCGATTTCATCGATCCACAGCACGCAGGGCGCGAGGAGCTCGGCGTTGCGCAGCGCGTCGCGCAGGTTGCGCTCCGTTTCGCCGTGATACTTGTTGTAGAGGGTGCCGATGTCGAGCCGCACCAGCGGCACGCCGAAGCCGCCCGCGGTCGCCTTCGCCGCGAGACTCTTGCCGCAGCCCTGCACGCCGAGCAGCAGCATGCCGCGCGGCGGGTCGAGCTTGACCGCGAGGTTCTCGCCGAGGAACGCGGGTCGCCGCAGCGCGACCCACTGCTTCAGGCGCGCGAGCCCGCCGATGTCGGCGAACTGCGCGGTTTCGTACTCGAAATGCAGCATGCCACCGCGGTCGAGCAGCGCGTGCTTGGCCTTCGCGAGCTCGGGCAGGTCGGCCGCGCTCAACGCGCCGTCGTCGTGGATCAGCTTGCGCACGATTCGGCGCGCGTCCGCGAGCGAGAGGCCGCGCAGGTTGCGCACGACCGCGCGCGCGGCCTCCGCATCGATCTCGACGCGCCGGCCTGCGTGGCCGCGCGAGTAGCGGAACGCTTCCTCGCGGACGAGCGCTTCGAGCGCGGCGGTGTCCGGCAGCGCGAAGCGGAAGCGCGTCGCGACCGCGGCGAGTTCCTCCGGCAGTTCGATCGTCGCGCCGACCAGCGCCAGCGTGTGCTCGGCGACCTCGTGGCGCAGCACGATCTCGCGCAGCAGCCGCAGGGTCATCGGGTAGCGCAGGTAGGGCTGGAAATCGAGCAGCAGGTAGATGCCGGCCTCGCGATGGCGCTGGATCGCGTGCAGCGTCATCGTCGCGTCGGGCGCTTCCTCGATGCGTTCCTCGCCGTCGTCGTCGTCGCGCAGGTCGAGGTCGATCCGCTCGAGACCGCCCGTGATGGTCCAGCGGAACAGCGGGCGCAGCACCTGCGCGATCGCATGGCGGAAGCCGTCGATCACGGGCGCTTCTTCGGTCGACTCGATGACGATCAGCGGCGTGTGTGCCCTGATCAGGGTGACGAGATCCTGGTTTCCGGGCACGGCTCGGGGGTTCACGGCGGCGGGCCGCGCAAAGCCTAGCACGGGCGGATGCGGCATAATTCCGCCTTTCGCGCCGGCGCGTCGTCCGCGCCCGCGCACGACTCTTCCCGGAACACCGCGCATGCTCGAGCAATCCATCGAACACCACCGCCTCGGCCGATTCGGCGAGGCCGAGCAGGGCTATCGTGCCCGGCTCGCCGACGAGCCCGACGACGTCGAGGCATTGCAGCTGCTCGGCATGCTGCGTTACCAGCTCGGCGACTCGGACGAAGGCCGCCGCCTGCTCGAGCGCGCGCGCGAACTCGCGCCGGAGCACCCGGGCGTGATCCTCACGCTCGCGTCGATGCGCTTTCGCGACGGCGACCACGAAGGCGCGCGCCGCGGCTTCCACGAGGCGCTCGCGTTCGATCCGAACCTCGCGGGGGCGCATGCGGGCCTCGGCCAGCTCGCGCTGATGCGCGAGGAGCGCGACAAGGCCGAGCAGCACTTCCGCGTCGCACTGCGCGCGGCCGAGGAGCCGCATGCGCTGGCCGGTCTCGGCTCGCTGCTGCTCGAGCGCGGAGATGCCGAAGGCGCGCTGCGCCACCTCGGTCGCGCGGCCGAGCTCGCGCCGGACGATGCGATGATCCAGATGTCACTCGGCCAGGCGTTCGCGCGGCGCAACACGCCCGCATTCGCCGAACAGGCTTTCCGCAACGCGCTGCGACTGCGCCCCGACCTGCACGCCGCGCGCCACTGGCTCGGCTCGCTGCTGATCCGCGAGCGGCGCGTCGCCGAGGCGGAGGAGCAGTACCGCGCGCTGCTGCCGATCGACGGCTTCGAGCTGACCGCGCTGCTCGGGCTCGGCGATGCGGCGCGCGCCGGACAGCGTTTCGACGAAGCGGCATCCGCTTACCGCGCAGTGCTCGCGCGCGAGCCCTCGCACGCGGTCGCCGCGCGCGCGCTCGCGTGGTCGCTCGCGCAGCTCGGTCGCCACGACGAAGCGATCGCGGCCTACGACGCAGCGCTCGAACGCGCCCCCGGCGACGACGAACTGCGCAGTGCGCGTGCCGACTTGCTGACGCTGGTCGGGCGCTTCCCGCAAGCCGCGGCGGGCTGGCGCGAACTGCTCGAACGCAATCCGGCCAACGTGTTCGCGCGCTCGCGCCTCGCGATCGTGTCCGAGTACCTCGGCGAAGTCGGCGAAGCGCAGGCGCATGCGGATCTCGCGCTGCAGGTGCAGAACGACGCCGAAATGCAGCTCGTGCGCGTGCGCGCGCTGCTGCGCGCCGGCGATTTCGACGCCGCGCACGCGGCGCTCGATGCACTCGGTCAACGCCCTTTGAGCGTGGGCCAGCGTCGCCTGCGCTCGAATTACCTCGGTCGCGTGCACGATCGCCGCGGCGAGCCGGCCGAAGCGGTGCGCTGTTTCGTCGAAGCGCAGGCCGGCATTGCGGCCGCGGTGCCGCCGCTGGCCGATCCGCGACCCGAACTCGCTGCGGCGCTGGCAGAAACCGCGGGCGAGCCCTGGACCGACGCACCGGTGTTGCTGCTCGGAACGCCGGGCAGCGGCGTCGAACGCGTCGCCGCGCTGCTCGCCGACCAGCCGGGCCTGCTCGTGCTGCGAGACCGCATCGATGCGCGCTCGCGCGAGGATGGCTTCAGCCAGCCGAATTTCCAGGCTTGGTGCGGCGAACTCGACGCGGCCGCGCGCGCGGTGCTGCGCGAGCGCTGGCAAGCGCCGCTGCGCGGGGCCGACGTCGGCGGACGGTCCGTCGTCGACTGGTTGCCGCGCTGGGATGCGCATCAGCTCGCGCTGGTGCGACGCGCGATGCCGGGCACGCGCATCGTCGTGGTCGAGCGCGATCCGCGCGACGCGCTGCTCAATTGGCTCGCGTTCGGCTGGGCGCCGGGTTTCCCGTGCGGCGACCTCGAAGGTGCAGTTGCGTGGCTTGCGCGTGCGCGTCGCCACCTGCGGCACGGCCTCGCGCTCGACGATCCGCGCCATCTCGTCGTCGCGGCCGACCCGCTGCTCGACGGGCGCGCGGACGCGGGTGACGAGCTCGCGCGCTTCCTCGGTCTCGACGCGATCGAGCCCGGTCGCCACGCGCAGTCGATGGCGATCGGCCTCGGCGGCCTGCCCGTGCGCTTCCCCGCGGGCCACTGGACGAAGTACAGCGAAGCGCTGTCCGGCGAATTCGCCCAGCTCGTGGACTGAACGCGGCTACGGCCTCGCGCCGCGCCATACGAAAGAGGTGGATCCGATGCGCCTGCACAGCGAAAGCTTCCGCGACATGCAGCCGATTCCCGAGCAGTTCGCGTTCGGCCGTCCCGGTGATGCAGGCGAAGCCTGCGTGCTCTCGACCAACCGCAGCCCGCATCTCGCGTGGTCGGACGTCCCGGCCGGCACGCGCTCGTTCGCGCTGCTCTGCGTCGACGGCGACGCGCCGACGCGCGCGGACGACGTGAACCAGGCCGACCGGCGCGTCGCGGCGAGCTTGCCGCGCGCGGAGTTCACGCACTGGCTGCTGGTCGACCTGCCGCCCGAGCTGCGCGAGCTCGCTGCGGGTGCCTGCGGCGAAGGCATCGTCGCGCACGGCAAGCAGGCGCCGCCGGGACCATCGGGTTCGCGGCAGGGCCTCAACGACTACACCCACTGGTTCGCGCGCGACCCGGACATGGCGGGCGACTGGTTCGGCTACGACGGGCCGTGCCCGCCGTGGAACGACGAGCTGGTGCATCGGTATCGCTTCAGCCTTCATGCGCTCGACGTGGAGCGCCTCGGCCTCGACGCCCGTTTCACGCTCGCGGACGTGCGCACCGCGATGGCAGGGCACGTGCTCGCCGAAGCGGCGCTGATCGGCACCTATACGCTGGTCGCGGCACTGCGGCGCTGATGCGCACCGGCTGCGCCCGCGAACCGCATCCTCGCGTACGGGCCGGGCTGCTAGCATCGCGCGGACCTTTCGGCGGAACACGAAGATGACCAACCCGGGTGCCAACGTGGCGGATGAACGCGCGACACGCCGCACGCAGGCGATCGAGCTCGCGGGCCAGGGCCGCCTCGAGGAAGCCGGGCGCCTGTTCGATGCGTTGCTCGTCGAAGTCCCCGACGATGTCGATGCGCTGAACTTCCTCGCGATCCGCGCGCATGCGGCGGGCAGGCCCGACGAGGCGCTCGAGGTGCTCGCGCGCGCGCGCGCCGCGCACCCTCGCGATGCGACCACGCTCGTCAACACGGGCGTGCTGCTGCGCGAACGCGATCGGCTCGACGAGGCGGTCGCGACGCTCGGCGACGCGCTGCGCATCGATCCGACCCTGTACGTCGCGCGGCTGCGGCTCGGCGAAGCGCTGCAGGCGCGCGGGGACTCGGGCGCGGTGGCTGCCTACTTCGGCGCGATCACGATTGCGCAGCAGCGCGGCCACTGGCTCAGCGATGCGACCACCGCGCTGCCGTTGCGGCCGCTGGTCAAGCACGCGATGCGCGTGGTCGCAGGCGGTCGCCGCGTGCTGCTGTCCACGCTGCTCGATCCCCTGCGCGAGCGCCATGGCGCCGCGCCCCTGCTGCGCGTCGAGAAGGCGCTCGCGATCTACCTGCAGGAAATCCCGCCGGGCTACGCCGATCCCGCGCAGCGGCCGAAATTCCTCTACTTCCCGGACCTTCCGACCACGCGCTTCTTCGCGCGCGAACTGTTCCCGTGGTACGCGGCGCTCGAGGCGCAAACCGCGGTGATCCGCGAGGAGATGCGCGCGGTGCTCGCCGAAGACAGCGGCTTCGAACCGTTCCTCGGCCACGTCGACGACCATGGCGCGCTGCAGGACCTGCTGCGCGGCGAGCGCGGCGAACCTGCATGGAACGCGTTCTTCTTCCATCGCCACGGCGTGCGCAACGACGCCAATGCCGCGCGCTGCCCGCGCACGGCCGCGGCGCTCGAAGCCGCGCCGCTGTGCCGCGTGCGCGATCATTCGCCCGAAGTGTGCTTCTCGGTACTGACCCCCGGCTCGCACATCCTGCCGCACCGCGGCGTCACCAACACGCGCCTGGTCACCCACTTGCCGCTGGTCGTGCCCGAAGGCGACCTCGCGTTGCAGGTCTCGGGCGAGACGATGCGCTGGCAGGAAGGGCGCTGCTTCACCTTCGACGACACCTTCGAGCACGAAGCCTGGAACCGCAGCGGCGAGACGCGCGTGGTGGTGCTGCTCGACGTCTGGAACCCGCACCTGACCGAGGTCGAGCGGGAGGCGGTCACCGCGCTGACCGAAGGCATCGGCGACTTCAACCGCGAGGCGGGGTTGTAGGCGCGCGCGCACCTGGCGCGCTGCCCGACGACGAGGAGGAAACGCCGTGTCCGGCCAGTCCGTCATCACCACGCGCGTCGGCCAGTTCCGCGAGATCCACCGCGCGTTGAAGCGCAAGCCCGCGCTGTTCGCCGCGACGCCGATCGTGTTCTGCGAAGGCGACTCGTGGTTCTCGACGCCGCTCGCGATGAACCTCGTCGACTGGCTCGTCTTCCCCACGCCCGAGGACGAGCGGCGCGGCGTGCCGGTGTTCGGCGCAGGAGGGCTGTTCCTGCGCAGGGAGCACAGCGGCGATCGCGCGACCGGCATCTTCACGGCCTCGAAGGTGCGCGGACTTGCCGGCTGGTACGGGCGCTTCGATTTCGACATCGCGTTGCTCAGCGCCGGTGGCAATGATTGCACCGGCGCGTTCCTCGAGCGCACGTTCGCGCGCGAGTCGCGCATGGGCGTGGCGCAGGCCTTCGACCGCGTCGTCGCGACCGGCCGCTACGAGCAGGTGCTCGCCGCGTACCGCCGCGTGGTCGCCGCGTTCGTCGCGGCGCGACCGCGCACGCCGATCCTCGCGCATACCTACGACTATCCGCTCGCGCTCGGCCGCGCCGGCGCGCTCGGTGTCGCCGGCGTCGGCGCGATCGCGCTGCTCAAGCGCGAGGTCGGACCGTGGATCGCGCCGCACGTCGCGCACGTGCTGCCATCGATCGCGGACCAGCGCGCGTTCGCGCGCCGCATCATCGACGGCTTCGAGCTGCGCGTGCTGCGCGTGCTCCGCGACGAGCCCGCGTCGCGCGGACTGTTCGACTACGTCGACCTGCGCGGGACGCTCGCCTCGGAGGAGCAGTGGTTCGACGAACTGCATCCGACCAGTTCGGGCTTCCACCTGCTCGCGGCGAAGCTGCGCGCCGCGGTACTGCAACGTCTGCCGCCCGCGAAGCGACGCATCCCGTAGCGCGCGCCGGCGCCGACCTCGCGGGCCGCTCAGCGACGCGTCTTTCGATCGCCGGAAGGACTGCCCTCTGGCGCACCCTCGAAGCCGTCATCGAAGATGCGATCGCCGGCATTGAACTGGATGTGGTCGATCTCGATGCCGCCACTCGTGTGCATGACGCGCAGGCGCAGGATGCCTGCGTCGTCGCGCACGCCGAAGAAGCGGTCCTCGTCGGTGCCGCCGCCGTTGTTGTTGTCGCCGATCGGAAACGGCCCGATGCTGCCGAGCGATTGCCCGCCGGCACCGAACGCCTCGAACGTGACGTCGGTCGGCGTGCCTCCATCGGTCCAGACCAGGCCCGCCGCGGTCGGCAGCGGGGGCACGAACTCGACTTCGAATGGCGGGAAGCCGAACAGCGAGTAGCCGGCCGTGCCGGAGCCGTCGATCGCGCCGTCGTCGGCGTCGACCGAGTCGGTGATCCCGCCCGGGGGCAAGATCGTCGCGGTCAACACGATCAGCCGCGGATCCAGCACGCCGTCCTCGCAGTCCTCGACATCCATCACGCCGGACGGGAATCCCGCGGGCGTGTCGGCCGCCGACAGGTACGGCGTCGGACCGAAGAACTCGACGGCGCCGGCCGGCCGCGCCAAGGCCAGCGCGGCGAATGCGGAAACAATCTGGATCGAACGTGCAGCGTGCATGGGGGCTCCGGATCTCGCGCCGTGATCGGCGCACGCATCCGGACACGGAAGACCGTGCCCGATCCTGCCATGCCCCATCGCGGCGACCGGCTCCCTAGTCCGGAAGCCCGAGCAGGATCAGTCCGAACACGATGCGGTAGATCGCGAATGGCGTGAAGCGGTGCGTGCGGATGTAGCCGAGCAGCCACCTGACCGCGACGAACGCGGTGACCGCCGACACGACGAAGCCGATCCCGAGCGCGCCCCAGTCCTCGTGCGCGGCGCCGCTGCGCGCGGTCTTCGCGAGTTCGTACGCGCTCGCGGCGAACATCGTCGGGATGCCGACGAGGAACGCGAACTCGGTCGCAGCGGCGCGGTTGCCGGTGCCCGCGAGCATCGCGATGAAGATCGTCGCAGCCGAGCGCGAGGTGCCCGGGAACACGCCCGCGACGGCCTGCGCGATGCCGACCAGCAGCGCCGCGTTCCAGCTGATCGTGGTGTGCTCGGGTCGCCGCGCTGCGAGCCATTCCGCGCCGAGCATCCAGAAGCCGCCGATCACGAGCGCCCACGCGATCGGCGTGGTCGATTCGGGCAGTTCGAAGCCGAACTGGACCGCGACGAGCCCCAGCACGCAGGTGACGAGGAACGCGTACGCGAGCTTGAGCGCGTAGTCGCGCTGCGTGCGTTCGCGCAGACCGGTGGCGAGGCGCCAGAGGCGTTCGCGGTAGATCAGCACGACCGCAAGGATCGCGCCGGCCTGGATCACGATGTTGAACAGGTCCGAGCGGCGACCGAGCCAGCGCTCGGCGATCAGCAGGTGGCCCGTGCTCGAGATCGGCAGGAACTCGGTGATGCCTTCGATGATGCCGAGCAGGATCGTGCTGATCAGGTCGTCCACGTGGTGTTTTCCGGGGGCGCGTGGCTGCGCCGGAGACCGCGCATTGTACGGGCGCAGGGTGGCGGAGCCGCCGGTGGGTCGGGATTCGCCCGTTCCCGCGAACGCTTGCCTGCGCGAGGATCGGGGCCGCGGGCTCGGGGTTGAAGCCCCTGCACGAGACTCGCGAGTGCGCACGACCTGCATGCGCCATCATGGTGCACGCAAGTGCCTCATCATGGTGCGAGCGCCGCGTCCGCCCGGCCTCCCGCCGCGCCCGGGCGCGCCCGCTCGGGCGGGACGGGTTGGCACGCGGGTTGCTCGAGCCTTCGCGTCCCTTACCGCCTCGAGGTCGCCATGTCCGCCACCCGTCCCGCCGATGTCCTCGCCCTGATCAAGGAGCATGAGGTCGAGTTCGTCGACCTGCGTTTCGCCGACATGCTCGGCGTGCAGCACCACGTGAGCTACCCCGCGCATTCGATCGACGAATCGCTGTTCGAGGACGGCCGCATGTTCGACGGGTCCTCGATCACCGGCTGGAAGGGCATCAACGAATCGGACATGGTGCTGATGCCCGACCCGGCCACCGCGTTCGTGGACCCGTTCATGAGCCACCGCACGCTGGTCCTGCAGTGCGACGTGCTCGAGCCGAGCACGATGCAGGCGTACTCGCGCGATCCGCGTTCGATCGCGAAGCGTGGCGAGGCGTTCCTGAAGTCGACGGGCCTCGCCGACACCGCGTTCTTCGGCCCGGAACCGGAATTCTTCATCTTCGACTCGGTGCGCTACCAGAACGAAATGGGTCGCGTGTCCTGCGAGATCGAATCGGAAGAGGCCGCGTGGTCGAGCAACAAGCGCTTCGAAGCCGGCAACGCGGGCTTCCGCCCCGGGATCAAGGGCGGCTATTTCCCGGTGCCGCCCGTGGATTCGTTCCAGGACCTGCGCAGCGAGATGTGCAAGGTGCTCGAAGCCGTCGGCATGACGGTCGAAGTGCATCACCACGAGGTCGCGACCGCGGGCCAGTGCGAGATCGGCACGCGCTTCAACACGCTCGTGCGCAAGGCCGACGAGCTCATGAACATGAAGTATGTCGTGCGCAACGTCGCGCACCTGCACGGCAAGACCGTGACCTTCATGCCCAAGCCGCTGGTCGGCGACAACGGTTCCGGCATGCACGTGCACCAGTCGCTCGCGAAGGGCGGCCAGAACCTGTTCTCCGGCGAACTCTACGGTGGCCTGTCGCAGACCGCGCTCTACTACATCGGCGGCATCTTCAAGCATGCACGCGCGATCAATGCCTTCGCGAACGCGACCACCAACAGCTACAAGCGCCTGGTGCCGCACTTCGAGGCGCCCGTGATGCTCGCGTATTCGGCGCGCAACCGCTCCGCCAGTTGCCGCATCCCGTTCGTGCACAGCCCCAAGGCTCGCCGCATCGAAGTGCGCTTCCCGGATCCGATGCAGTCGGGCTACCTCACGTTCACCGCGCTGATGATGGCGGGCCTCGACGGCATCCTGAACAAGATCGACCCAGGCGCGCCGGCGGACAAGGACCTCTACGACCTGCCCCCGGAAGAGGAAAAGAACATCCCGACCGTGTGCCACTCGCTCGACCAGGCGCTCGAAGCACTCGACAAGGATCGTGCATTCCTCAAGGCCGGCGGCGTGTTCTCCGACGACTTCATCGACGCCTACATCGAGGTGAAGATGGCCGAGGTCACGCGTTTCCGCGCGGCCACGCATCCGCTCGAGTTCCAGATGTACTACGCGATCTGACACCGGGGCCGCCCGGGCGGGTGGTCGCCAACACGCAGGGCTTCGCGCACAATTCCTCGCGCGGCGCATCGCCGTGCGGAGGATCGACGCAGGCATGGGCGACTCGGCCAGGCAACAGCAGGCGCAGCGGCTGCAAGGTCTTTCCGCGAGCGCGGCGGCGATCCTGCGCGACGTCGCGCTGCACCTGCAGCGCGGCGACCTCGATGCGGCCGAGCGCGGGATGGCGGGCGCACTCGCGCTCGCGCCCGTGCACCCCGAGACGCTGCGGCTGCACGGCCTGGTCGAGCATCGGCGCGGGCGCCTCGCGTCGGCCGAGGCCGCGCATCGCGCGGCGCTGCAGGCGCGACCCGAGGACGCGATCGTGCGGGTGCAACTGGCCGAACTGCTTGGCGACATGCAACGCGGACGCGAGGCGGTCGCGATGCTCGAGGAAGCCTGCGCGCACGCAGGGCAGGATGCCGAGGCGTGGATGCGCGCGGGCGTGCAGTACGACCGCCACGCGCTGCACGAGGCATCGATCGCCGCGGGCATGCGCGTGCTCGCATTGCAGCCCGCGCATCCGCTCGTGCACCTGCTGCTCGCGCGTGGCCTCGCGGCGACCGGCCGGACCGCGGAGGCCGCGCGCCACTACCGGCGCATGATCGCGGCTGGCGGTCCGCGCGCATGGCAAGCGTGGTTCAGCCTCGTCGACCTCAAGACCGTGCGGCTGGATCCGCGCGAGATGATTGCGCTCGAGCGCGCGCATGCGGCTGCACCCGAAGGCAGCGAAGCGCGGGGTGTGCTCGGCTTCGCGCTCGGCCTCGCGCTCGAGCAGGCCGGGCGTTACCCGCAGGCTTGGCGCGCGTTCGAAGCCGCCAACGCCTGGCGCCGGCGCAGCGCGAAGTGGGAGGCCGCGCGCTTCAGCCTCGAAGTCGAGGCGATGCGCGCCGCGTTCGCCGTGCCCGGTGCGAGCGCGAAGCCGCAGGGTGGGCAAGTGATCTTCATCGTCGGGATGCCCCGCTCGGGCACGACCCTCGTCGAGCAGGTGCTCGCGGCGCATCCGGCAGTCGAGGGTGCGAGCGAACTGCCGGACCTGCCCGCGGTGCTCGCGCAGGAATCCGCGCGCCTCGGCATCCCGTTCCCGCGGTGGTGCACGCAGGCAACGGAAGCTGACTGGACGCGCCTCGGCGCCGACTATCTCGCGCGCACCGCGCGTTGGCGCGAGCGGCGGCCGCGCAGCACCGACAAACTACCGGGAAACTGGCTCTACTTCGGCGCGATCCGCGCGATGCTGCCGGACGCGCAGATCATCGATGCGCGGCGTGATGCGGTCGACACCTGCTGGTCCTGCTACACGCAGCTGTTCGCGCCGGGCCTCGCCGATTACACCTACGACCTCGGCGAGCTTGCCGCGTACTGGCGCGAGTACGATCGATTCATGCGTGAATGGGCGGCGCGGACCCCGAACCGGTTGCGCGTGCAATCGCTCGAGCACCTGCAGGCCGCGCCCGAGCAGCAGATCGCCGAGTTGCTCGCGTCGTGCGGATTGCCGTTCGCGTCCGAATGCCTCGCATTCCATGAGGCGCCGCGGGCGATCCGCACGCCGAGCGCCGCGCAGGTACGCGAGCCGCTGAAGCCGGCGGCGTCGCGCAGCGCCGCGTACGGTGAACGCCTCGCAGGCGTCCGCGACGCGCTCTCGGCCCTGTCCTAGGTCTTGCGACGCGCGCCGTTGGCCGCACTGCGGCGCTTGGCGACGGCCGGGACGCGACGTGCGGTTCTTGCGGGCCAGGCGTAGCGCACGATCCAGCCGATCGCGATGCCGGCGACGCCTGCGAGCACGAGCGTTTCCCACGGGTGCGCCGCAAGTGCGCGCTCGGCGGCCTTGCCGCCGCGGCGTGCGCCCTGCCACGCTTCCAGTCCGAGCTCGCGCGCGCCGTCCAGACCGCGGCTGCCGTGTTCGAGCGCCGCTTCACGCGATTCCTGCAATGCTTCGCCCAGCAGCCCGCGCGCGCTGGCGAGGCGGGAGCCGAGATTCTCGAGCGTGGTCGTCGACATCATCGTCATTCCATCCGTGTGGTGAACGTCGGCGGGGACACGCGATGACCGCGTGCCCCCGCCCTGGCCAGCGCGGCGGCTGTGCCGCCGCGCCACGTCGCTTGCTTACAGCGTGCGGTCGAATTCCTTGACCTGCCGCTCGGCCTCGTCTTTGGCCACGCCGTAGCGTTCCTGGACCTTGCCGGCGAGGTACTGGCTGTTGCCCTCGGCGATGGTCAGGTCGTCATCGGTCAGCTTGCCCCACTTCTCCTTGATGCGGCCGGCGAGCTGCTTCCACTGTCCCTTGATGCGATCTTCGTTCATGGTCTGCTCCTGCTGCGGCGGTTCCGGGATGGAACCGCCGTGGATGGGATGTTGCGGAGTTAGTGCGCCGCAGCCTTCAGGCCGCTTGCGTCGACGCTGCGCACGCCCTTGACGCTCTTGGTCGCGGCAACGGCCTTCTTCACGGCCGTCTCGTCCTGGAGCACGCCGGTCAGCGTGACCATGCCGTCCTTGGTGTCGACGTCGATGTCCATCGCCTTGACGTCTTCGGTGATGCCGAGCTCGGTCTTGACCTTGGTCGTGATCCACGCATCGGTCACGGGCTGCTCGGAATCGACGTTGGTGTCGTTGTTCACCGGCGTCGCGGTGGGCTGCTGCGCGGTCGCGAACGACGCCGCGCCGAAGGAAAGCGCCGAGGCGAGCATCAGGGTGGTGAGGTTCGTGGTACGGGTCGTCATGGTGTTCTCCTCCAGTTGACGGCGCTGCGAGCGCCGGTGGTCCGGTGACCACGTGGGACCAGATTGGCGATCCACGCCCAACCCCGCGATGAACAATGCTTTTTTTACGTGTGAAGCGTTCAGGCAACGCGCGCCGCGACCCGCATGCCGCATGCGGAAAGCACGCGCCGACATGCGTCTCGAACGCGCTGGATGTCGAATCGAGCCACCGTGGTTCGTCGCTCGCATCGACGGCGCGCAGCCGCGCCACGGAAACCGGCACCATGCGATTCATGCTGATGTTGGAAGCGGGCGACGCCGCCGCGCGCGACCGCGCGGACGACGCCGTCGCCACTGCCGCGCTCGCGCGCTACGGCGCGCGGCTGCTCGATGCAGGCGTGCTGCTCGAAACCGCACGGCTGCGGCCGGCCGCGCACGGGGCCACCGTGTGGCTGTCGGATTCGCGTGGCGCGCGCGTCGACGCCGGGCCAGCGCCGAGCGACGGCGTCGTCGAATGCTGTTGGCTGGTCGAGGTGCGATCGCTCGAGGAGGCGATCGAATGGGCACGCCGTTGCATCGGCCCATTCGCGGACGCGCAGCCCCGCATCGTGGTCCGCCCGCTCGTGGAAACCGGCGATGCGCCGCCGGCGCGCACGTGAATGCGCAACCGCATGGCTTGCGCACGCGCGCACGCAATGGTGTGATCCGTGCCCATGGCGCCGGACATCGCAAGGACCATCGAAGCCGTATGGCGCATCGAAGCTGCGCGCGTGACGGCCGCGCTCGCACGCATGCTGCGCGATGTCGGACTGGCCGAGGACCTTGCGCAGGACGCATTGGTCGCCGCGCTCGAGAACTGGCCGAAGGCCGGCGTGCCCGACAATCCCGGCGCGTGGTTGATGGCGACCGCGAAGCACCGTGCGGTGGACCGGTTGCGGCGCGAACAGCTGATCGTGCGCAAGCACGAGCAACTCGGCCATGACCCGGACAGGCTGGAGGCCGCGCACCCGGCGGATGCCACCGACATGCTCGACGACGACATCGGCGACGACCTGCTGCGGCTCGTGTTCACCGCGTGCCACCCGGTGCTGCCGGTCGAGTCGCGCGTCGCGCTGACGCTGCGCATGCTCGGCGGCCTGACCACGGCCGAGATCGCGCGCGCGTTCCTCGTGCCGGAGCCGACGATCGCGCAACGCATCGTGCGCGCGAAGCGGACGCTCGCCGACGCAGCCGTGCCCTTCGAGGTTCCGCGCGGCGCCGAACGCGACGAGCGACTGCCTGCGGTGCTCGGCGTGATCTACCTGATCTTCAACGAAGGCTACGCGGCGAGCACCGGCGCCGACTGGACGCGTCCGCAGCTGTGCGAAGACGCGTTGCGGCTCGGTCGCGTGCTCGCTGGCCTCGCGCCGGGCGAACCCGAAGTGCTCGGCCTCGTCGCGTTGATGGAAATCCAGGCCTCGCGCCTCGGCGCGCGCCGCGGACCCGATGGCGAGCCGGTGCTGCTGCTCGAACAGGACCGCAGCCAGTGGGACCGCCTGCTGATCCGGCGCGGCCTCGGTGTGCTAGAGCGCATCGAGCGCATCGGTCGCGCGCCCGGTCCGTACGCGCTGCAGGCGGCGATCGCGGCCTGCCATGCGCGCGCGCGCCGCGCCGAGGACACCGACTGGGCGCGCATCGTCGCGCTCTACGACGCGCTCGCGCAGGTGGCGCCGTCGCCGGTGATCGAACTGAACCGCGCCGTGGCGCTCTCGATGCACTCGGGGCCGGCGGCGGGCCTCGATGCGGTGGATCGCCTGCTCGGCGAACCCGCGCTCAAGGATTACCACCTGCTGCCGAGCGTGCGCGGCGACCTGCTCGGCAGGCTCGGTCGGCGCGCGGAGGCGCGCACGGAATTCGAACGTGCGGCCGCGATGGCGCGCAACGATCGCGAGCGCGCGTTGCTGCTGCAACGCGCGGCGGCGCATTCCTGAGTGCGCCGAAGCGACAAGCCGGCCGAACAGCGGTATCGTTGACGATCAGCCGGGGTCCACAGGGGGCTCGATCGATGCCTGACATCCGAACGCGCGCGAGCGTCTCGCGCCATCGCGCGATCGCTTCTGCGCTGCTGCTGCTCGGCGTGGCCTCGGCCGCGACGAGCACGGCCGACACGAATGCGCCTCGGCGAGGCCAACCCGTGCTCGTATCCCAGCACGTCATCGCGGGCGGTGGCGTCACGCGCGCGGCCAGTCCGTGCTTCCTGCTCGACGCAACCGTCGCCGAGCCGGTCGCCGGTCGCGCCACCGGGGGCGGCTACGCGCTCGATGCGGGCTTCCTCGCGATGCCCGTCGCCGGCGACCGCCTGTTCCGCAATGGATTCGAGGACTGCCAACCATGAAGAGCCTGCTGCGCATCGCACTGTGGGGTTGCCTGGCCGTGTTCGCGGCGCCGACGCTCGCGCAGGTCGCGCAGTTGCCGGACTTCACGTACCAGGCCCGGCTGCAACAGGACGGCCAGCCGTTGAACGGCGCGGTCGACCTCATGTTCATGCTGTACGACGCCGAGACCGGCGGGTCGCAGGTCGGGTCTCCGATCAGCGAGCCCGCGTTCCCGGTCACCGACGGCCTGTTCACCGTGAGCCTGAGCTTCCCGGGCGCGTTCACGGGCGACCAGCGCTGGCTCGAGGTGCGCGTGAACGGCGTGCCGCTGTCGCCGCGCCAGGCGGTGTCGACGACGCCGGTGGCGCAATTCGCGCTCGACGGCAATGCGGGTCCGCCGGGTCCGCAGGGCGACCCCGGACCGCAGGGCATTCCGGGGCCGCAGGGCGTGCAGGGCGATCCGGGTCCGCAAGGCGTGCAGGGCGATCCAGGTCCGCAAGGCGTGCAGGGCGATGCAGGTCCGCAAGGCGTGCAGGGCGATGCAGGTCCGCAAGGCGTGCAGGGCAACCCGGGTCCGCAAGGCGTGCAGGGCGATCCAGGTCCGCAAGGCGTGCAGGGCAACCCGGGTCCGCAAGGCGTGCAGGGCGATCCGGGTCCGCAAGGCGTGCCGGGCGACCCTGGTCCTGAAGGACCGCAGGGGCCTGCAGGAGGCACCTTCGCCGACGCGCCTGCCGATGGCCAGCTCTATGCGCGCTACAACAACACCTGGGTCGCGCTTGCGCCGGGCGGCGCAGCGCCGAGCCTGGAATCGATGATCCTCGCGGACAACCCGACCCTCTACTACAAGCTCGACGAGTCGCCTGCAGCGACCGTGTTCGACGACATCGGATCGGCCGACATCGACGTCACGCTGAGCGGTTCCAGCTTCACGCTGCGGCCCGGCTGGAGTCGGCTGTTCCCGACCAGCAACGCGAACTACCTGCGCATGAACGAGGGCAACGGCAAGGCATCGGCAGTCGGCAATCCGACCGGCCTCTCGAACCCGATCGGCTCGCTCACGGTCGAGGCGGTGTACAGCCCGCAGACCAATGGTGCGGGATTCCAGCCGATCCTCTTCATCGGGGACGACGCGCCCGCGATTCCGTTCGTCGTGTTCGGCGTGTCCAACCTGCAGCCGCGCCTGCAGGTCGGCAACGACACGCGCGTCGATCTTTCCGGGTTGACTGCGGGGCAGGCCTACCACATCGCGGCCGTGCTCGACGCCAGCGCGAACCAGGTGCGTTTCTACATCAACGCGCGGCTGCTGCAGGTGCAGTCGATGTTCGGCTTCCCGTTCGCGCTGTCCAACCCGAAGGTCTACGTCGCATCGGAACCCGGCGCCGATCGCCCGTTCGTGTATGCAACGCTCGGCCACGTCGCGCTGTTCTACGGTCAGGCGCTGAGCGAAGCGCAGATCGCGGCGCACGCGCAGGCGGCGGGCTTGTACGGGAACTGAGGCAGGCGCCGCGCGCATGCGCGGGTTCGCATGAACGAGGATCGTGGGTCACGCTGCGGTGCGGCGGCGACCCACGCTGCGCGTCGCGCCGGATCCCGCGCGTGCGCGGTTCTCAGGTCGCCGCTGCGGGCGGCACGAGCGCGGTCAGCGAACAACCCGGCTTCGCCTCGAGCTTGCGCGCTTCGCTCGCGACACGCAGGCGACCCTGTTCATCGACGCAGAACAGCACGAGTGCATCCGCGCCATGCGTCTTGCGGAACGCATCGACTCCGAACGTTTCGGACAGGCGCGTGCTCTTGATGCGCCAGCCTTCGTCGAGCTTGCGTTCGAACGCGCCGAGCGTCACATCCTTGCCGAACAGGCGGTCGGCGCGGATCGTCTCGGACTGTTCTCGACGCCGATCCCCATCGGCGGCCACCTCGAGCACGCGCAGGCGGTAGACGCGGTGACGCCCGAACTCGGGTCGGTAGCGCACGCACGCGAGGCTGTTGTGCTCCCGCCGCGTGGACATCGCGAACAGCCGGCCGAGTCCATCGAGCGGCAGCGTGCGTTCGGCGTGTTCGCTGAGCGGATCGCCATACCAGACCGGCAGCCCGGCCATGCGCGCAGCCTGGATGTCGGGCCAGTCGTCGTCCGCGACCAGCACCTGCACACCCTGCTCGACGAGCGCCTGCGAGACCGTGCGCGCGACGCGGTTCGCACCGATCACGAGCACGCCGCGCGGCTCCGGCTCTGCGACACCGAGCCAACGCGCGAGCGGGCCCGCGGTCGCGCTCTGCAGCACGACCGTGCCGATGATCAGCGCGAACGTCAATGGCACCAGCATGTCGGCACCTTCGATGCCTTGCGACTCGAGGCGCAGCGAAAAAAGCGCGGAGACCGCCGCGGCGACGATGCCGCGCGGCGCGATCCATGCGACCAGCGCGCGCTCGCGCCAGGACAGCGAACCACCGACGCTGCTCGCGAGCACCGCCAGCGGCCGGGCGACGATCTGCGCGACGAGGAGGATCAACACGCCCGCGAGCAAGGCACCGGGGGGCAGCGGCCATCGCAGGCGCGCCGCGAGCAGGATGAACAGCGCGCTGATCAGCAACGTGCTGAGGTGCTCCTTGAACGAAAGGATCTCCTCGATCGCGAGGCCGCGCAGGTTGGCCAGCACGATGCCCATCACGGTCACCGCGAGCAGGCCGGATTCGTGCGCGAGCTCGTTCGAGGTGGTGAACGTCAGCAGCAACACGGACAAGGTGCCGTAGGTCTGCAGGTATTCGGGCAGCCAGTTGCGGCGCAGCAGGAATGCGAGCACCGCGGCGCCGACCGCGCCGCAGCCCGCGCCGGCGAGGATCGTGAAACCGAAAACCCGCAGCGAATGCCCATCCTGATGCGACACGATCGCCTCGTAGACCAGCACCGCCAACAGCGCGCCGAGCGGATCGATGACGATGCCCTCCCAGCGCAGCACGTTCGAAATGCGCGCGTTCGGCCGCACGCTGCGCAGCATCGGCATGATCACGGTCGGGCCGGTCACGCAGGTCAGCGCGCCGAACAGCGCGGCCAGTTCCCACGGCAGTCCCGCGATCCAGTGCGCGGCCGCCGCAAGCACCAGCACGGTGACCAGCGCGCCGACCGTCACGAGGCGGGAGACCGTGCCGCCGACGCCGGCGAGCTCGTCGAAACGCAGGCTCGCCGCGCCTTCGAACAGGATGATCGCGACGCCGAGCGTGACGAACGGGAACAGCAGCGGACCCATCGCCGCGTCCGGATCGAGCCAGTCCAGGCCGGGGCCGAGCACGAGCCCGAGCAGCAGCAGGAACAGGATCGCGGGCAGGCGCATGCGCCACGCGAGCCATTGCGCACAGAAGCCGAGCGCTGCAAGCGCGGCGAGTTGCAGCGCTGGTGACACGCTCATCGCTCGCCGCGAGCGGTCGCGCTCGTCGCCGTTGCCGGTTGCTGCGAAGCGGGGTCTGCTTCGCATGCCACGCGCTTGCGCGGCGCCGCGGGGCTGGTTGAACGCGTCGGCTGACCGATCCTGGGCATGCGCGAGGACAGCGGCAGCACCGTGTCGTTGAGGCGCCAGTCGTAGATCACGGCGAACGCGAGCACGCGTGCGACGTACTCGCGCGTCTCCCGATACGGGATCGTCTCGATGAAGAAGTCCGGTTCCAGATTCGCGCGCGCGTCGAGCCAGCGCCGCACCGGCCGCGCACCCGCGTTGTAGGCCGCGCTCGCGAGCCACGGGCTGCCGTCGAACTCGCGCGCCATCTGGCCGAGGAAGCGCGTGCCGAGCTTGACGTTGTATTCGGGATCGAACAGGCCATTGACGCCCCTCCACGCGACGTCCGCCGACTTCGCGACCTGCTTGCCGACGGCCGGCAGCAGTTGCATCAAGCCGTAAGCGTCCGCGTGCGAGCGCGCGTCGGCCATCCAGGCGCTCTCGGCGCGGATGATCGCGTAGGCCCACGCAGGATCGATGCCGGCTTCCCGCGCGTCGCGCCGAACCTGGTGTTCCATCGCGACCGGGAAGCGCTGTTCGTACAGCCGGCGCGTCGCGGGAGCGGCCGAGAACGCGAACACCGCGCGGTCGTACCAGCCGCGACGGTAGGCGAGGTCGGCCGCGAGCCGTTGCTGCGCGGGATCGAGCTTGGCCATCGCGAAGTCCCACTCGCGCCGGCCTTCGCGCAGCATGCCGAGTTCTCGGAATTCGAACGCGCGCGCGAGATCGCGCTGGCGCTCGAGTCGCGCCACCGCGGGCGCGTCGGCCGCGAGCGTGTCCGGGCAGATCGCGTACGGGCGCCCGACCCAGTCGGCCGCGAGGAAGCCGTGGAACGTCGCCTCGCGCGCGACCTCGCCGAGCAGCGCGGTCGCTTCCGCGTCGCGGCCGAGCTTCATCAGCATGCGCCCGCGCAGGTAGCGCCATTGCGGGTCGGCCTTCTGCCCGTCGGACATCCGCTCGAGTGCTTCGAGCGTGCCTGCGTAATCGGCCGATGCGAGCGCGCCGCGCACGCGCCACTCGCGGGTCGCGTCGTCATCGGCCTCCTGCGGCAGCGCCTTCAGCCGTGCGAGCGCATCGGGCGAATAGCTCGTCGCACGATACAGCGCGATCGCATTGAGGATGCGGTTTTTCTGGGCTCCGTCCCACTTGAAGCGTGCGGCGAGATCCGCCCATGCCGCTTCGGCCGCGGCGCTGTCGCGGCGTGCATGGCGCGCGAGGCCCCAGGCCAGCGCATCGCGCGTGCGTGGCGTGTCGGGCCAGGTCTTCGCCTTGGCGAAACTCGCGGGCGCATCGCGCAGCGCCGCGAGCACGCGGTCCGCCTCGACGCGAACCGTGCCGTCGAGCCATCCGGCCACCTGGGCCACCGCGTCGGCCTGGCCGGCCTCGGCCGCGCGCGCGAGTCGCGCCCACGCCTGAGCATCATCGATGAGGCCGCTCGCGCGCGCATCTGCGATCACCGCGGCGCAGGCGTCGGGAAGACGCTGGCTGCCCTGCCACACGGGTTCGAGGTCGCGCGCGAAGTCGAGCGTTTCGCCGGCGACGCGCCGAGCCTGCAAGGCGTGGCACTGCAGGTCGCGTTCCTCGCTGCCGGCGTAGGTCGCGCGCACGCGTGTCCAGTCGCCGCGTCGCGCGAGTTCGCGCAGCCAGGCCGAGCGCAGGTCCGCGGCCGCGAGCGTGTCGGGCCAGCGTGCGAGGAAGCGCTCGATCGCTTCCGGCGCAACGTGCTTGAGGTCGCTGCGCAGCGCGGCGAGTTCGATGTACGGGTAGGGCGGGTAGTCGCTGTCGACGGCCGCGGCGAGCTTGCGCCAGTCGGAGTCCGCGCCGCGCGTGGCGGCCGCCAGCGCGGCGCGGAACGCGTTGCGCTCGCTCGCGCGGTCGGACGCCGCAAGCGGCGGCGCCGCGGCGGCGAACACGACCAGCACGGCGCCGAGCGCGGGGGCCAGGCGAAAACGACCTCGGGCAAACGGCATGCAGGGGTGCGCTGTGGGGAAGGGGTGACCAGTCTAACGCCAGCCCCTCGGCGCAGCCGATTGCGCGCCAGCGCGCAGGATCGAACAACAAAGCTAGCGAAATTTCAACCAATGTTTTACATTTTCTTGACACTCCCGCCGCAAGGGAGTGGCTGGCAATGGCTTCCCACCCTGAGGAGGTTCGTTTCATGCACGCCCCCGGCAAGCTCAACCCGCTGCATCGCGCGCTCGCGCTCGCGTGTGCGGTCACCCTCTCCGCTCCGGTGCTGGCGCAGGACCGGGCCGGCGACGACACCCAGATGCTCGAAGCGATCGAAGTCACCGGGTCGCGAATCAAGAAGGCGGAGATCGAAGGCCAGTCGCCGGTGCAGGTCGTCACCGCGGCGGATATCGAAGCGACGGGCCTGGGTTCGATCGGCGACGTGATCCAGCGTCTCTCGGTCAGCGGCTCCTCGATCAACACGAAGTTCAACTCGGCCGGCAACTTCGGCTTCCCGCCCGACGGCGGCGGCGTCGGATCGGGTTCGACCACGGTCTCGCTGCGCAACCTCGGCGCCAAGCGCACGTTGATCCTCGTCGACGGCCTGCGCTGGGTCAGCGAGTCGTCGGCCTCGGGCGTTTCCGCCGCGGTCGACCTCAACACACTGCCCGCGAGCGCAGTCGACCGCATCGAGATCCTCACCGACGGCGCATCCTCGCTGTACGGTTCCGACGCGATCGCGGGCGTGATCAACATCATCACGAAGAAGAGCCAGGACGGCGGCGCCGCGCGCCTCTATTTCGGCGACTACTCCACGGGCGACGGCTCGACCCAGCAGGCGAACGTGTCGCTCGGCGGACAGGGCGAGCGCTACGACTTCTTCGTCGACGTCAGCTATTACGACCAGGACGGGATCAGTTCGGGTGATTGGGAAAACTCGCGCTACGCGACCCCCGGCATCGGCGGCCAGGTGAATCCGGGCAGCTGGAGTTCGGCGACGCCGAATGGACGCTTCACGTTCGCGCCGGGAGACCCGACCAACGACTTCGGCGGCCTGTGTCCCGAAGATGGCGGCGCGACCTTCTGCAACCTCTCCGGCGACGGCCAGGGCGGTTTCCGTCCGTGGTCGAACGCCGAGCGTTTCAACTTCGCGCCGTACAACCTGCTGCTCACGCCATCCGAGCGCAAGTCGCTGTTCGCGCAGGGCACCTATCGCCTGACCGACCGCATCAGCTGGAACCTCAAGGGCACCTACACCCGGCGCGAGTCGGTCAACCAGGCCGCGCCCGAGCCGATCTTCCTCGGCTCCGAAGCGGGCAGCGGCGGTCTCGCCGATTTCGTCGGCATCGACGCGAGCAATCCGTACAACCCGTTCGGGACGATCGCGCCCGAAGGTTCGTTCATCACGCGCCGTCCCGTCGAGGGCGGGCCACGCGTGTTCGCTCAGGATGTCGATACCAGCTACTTCAGCACCGGCCTCAAGGGCGACTTCAACGTCGGCGAACGCCTGTTCTTCTGGGACGCCAACTTCGTCAGCGCCGAGAACAAGGCCACGCAGACCGTCAACGGCACCTACAACATCGCGCACATCCAGCGCGCGCTCGGCCCGGTCGACGAATGCACCGCGCCCTGCGTGCCGCTGAACCTGTTCGGCGGACCGGGTTCGATCACGCGCGAAATGCTCGACTACATCCTGTTCACCGAGACCGATCGCAGCCAGCAGAAGCTGACCGACTGGACCGCGAACATCTCGGGCGACCTGTTCCAGATGCCGGCCGGAGCGCTCGCGTTCGCGGCTGGCTACGAGCATCGCAAGCAGAGTGGCTACTACACGCCCGATTCGATCGTGACCGCGGGCGAGTCGAACGGCGTGCCTTCGGGACCGACCGAAGGCGAGTATTCGGTCAACGAGTACTACCTCGAGTTCAACGTGCCTTTGCTCGCGGACATGGCCGCGGTCAAGCGCCTCGACCTCAGCATCGCGTCGCGCTACTCGGACTATTCGAACTTCGGCGGCACCACCAACAACAAGTTCGGACTGCGCTGGCAGGTTTCGGACGACTTCACGTTGCGCAGCACCTGGGCCGAGGGATTCCGCGCGCCGTCGATCGGCGAACTGTTCGGAACCTTCTCGCGCTTCGATGCGCAGATCCAGGACCCCTGCAACGCGGCCACCGGCCAGACCGCGACCAACTGCGCGGCGCTCGGCGTGCCCGATCCCGAGAATTTCGAACAGGCCAACTCGCAGATCTCGGTCGTGACCGGCGGCAACCCGAACCTGCGACCCGAAGAAGCCACCAGCTTCACCGCGGGCGCGATCTACAGCCCGGACTGGGCGGCGAACCGTTCGTGGTCGCAGAAGCTCGATCTCGAACTGACCTACTACAGGATCAGCATCAGGGATGCGATCCAGGCATCCGATGCGCAGACCCAGCTCGAGCGCTGCGTCGCGACGCTGGATCCGGTGTTCTGCGACGGCATCGGGCGTTCCTCGGGCGGAAACATCAACCACTTCGACAACACGCTGTTCAACCTCGGGCGCGTCGAGACCCGGGGCATCGACTTCGGCGTGAACTGGCTCGGCAACGAGACCGGCATCGGCTCCTTCGGTGCGGGCCTGCAGCTGACCTGGCTCGACAGCTTCCGGGCAGTCGCGACCGACTCGGGCCTCGCCGAGCCGCGCGAACCCGGCATCGAGGTCGCCGACAGCGGCATGCCCGAGTGGCGCGCGACCGCACGGCTGAACTGGAATCTCGCGGGCTGGTCGGCAGGCTGGGCCGTGCGCTACCTGTCCGATCTCACCGAGCAGTGCGCGGGCGCCACCGGTTTCCCCGTGTGCGACGGGCCGGGTGACACCCACCACCTCGGTGCGACGACCTACCATGACCTGCGCGCAAGCTGGACCGCGCCGACCGACCTGAAGCTCACGATCGCGGGCGGCATCAACAACGTGTTCGGCAAGGAGCCGCCGCTGTGCCTGAGCTGCTCGCTCAACGGCTACGACGCGTCGACCTATGACCTGCCGGGCCGCTTCAGCTATGTCGAGGCCAGCATCCGCTTCTGAGGACGCGCAACGATCGGGGAGGGGGGGGGAGGGGGCCGCTTCGGCGGCCCCCTTTTTTGCGAGACGCTGTAGCGGAACCAGTGGCCGAAGCAGAAGCGGCAAGACTGAAACATCAAGCACGCGAAGCACGCGAAGTGGAAGCGCCCGCATTCGAAACGTCCTGGGTTCGTACGCTTGCTGCGCCTCGTGCTTCAGTCCTTGCGTTGCGGTTTCACTGCAGCGTCGGCCTCGCGTCCGGGGTCGGCTGCAGGCGGGGATTCCGGCAGGCGCACGCTCGCGGCGATCGGGAGGTGGTCGGAGACCGGGTGCGGCACGACCCAGCGCTTTTCGACCTGCATCGAGTCGGATACGAGGATGTGGTCGAGCGCGCGCGTGGGTCGCCAGCTCGGGAAGGTCGCGGGCGAATCGTCGGGCGGGCGCAACGAGGTCCGCTCGTACAGGCGTTCGAGGTCGCGCCCGTGCGCGGCGCAGTTGAGGTCGCCCATCAGCACCACGTTCGGATGCTTGTCGATGAGCTCGGCGAGGAAGGCGAGCTGGCGCGCGCGCGCGGCCTGGCCGAGTGAGAGGTGCGCGATCACGACGACGAGTTCGTTCGCGCCGTCACCGAAACGCGTCCACAACGCGCCGCGTCCCGGAATGCGGCCCGGCAGCGGATAGTCGAGCACTTCCTTCGGTTGCCAGCGCGCGAGCAGGCCGTTGCTCGAAGTCGCGAGGCGCGACACGCGCCGGTTCGGCTGGTGCGTCCAGTACGGGAATTCGGCCGCTTCCGCGAGGTACTGGGTCTGGTTGAGGAAGCCCGAGCGGAGGCTGCCCGCGTCGGCTTCCTGCAGCCCGACGAGGTCGAATGCGCCGATCACGCGCGCGAGTCCGTCGAGATTCTCGCGCTTGCCGTGCGGCAACACGTGCTTCCAGCTCTGCGTGACGTAATCGCGGTAGCCACGCATGCTGCCGCCCGCGAGGATGTTGCAGCTCAGGAGTTGCAGGCTGCGCGAGCTGCTGCCGAGTTCGGGATCGGGCGGGACGCCGGTCTGGCTCATGCAGACGAGGCTAGCATGCGCTTCCTGAGCAGATGCTCAGCCGCCAGACGGCGGTTCGACGGCATCTGCGCGCGCGCACGTCGCGAGCGGCCGGCGTGCAGGCGCGCGTGGCGGCGGCACGCGCCGCCCGCCGCGCGCCACCACGCATCACTTCGCCTTCGCCGCCTTGGCGGCTGCCGCATGTTCCTTCTCGACGAGCCAGCCCACCAGGTCGACCATCTGCGCATAGCCGCCGGCGCTCGCGCCGCTGGTGCGGTACTTGCCGTTGACGATCAGCGTCGGCGTCCCGTCCACGCCCGCGTCGCGCACGACCTGCATCGAGCGCGACAGCTTGCTCTCGACCTCGAACGAACCCGAGGCCGCGAGGAACTTGGGCCGCTCGACGCCATGCTGCGAATAGAACACCGCGAGGTCGTCGAGCGAGCGGATCGGCGCATGGTCGCGGTGCAGTGCATCGAACAGCGCCTGGTGCGTCGCGTCGAGCACTCCGAGGGACTGCGCGGTGTAGAACGCGCGCGCGTACGGTTCCCACTGCGCGTTGAAGATCGCGGGCATGTATTCGAAGCTCGCGTAGTCGGGCAGCGACTGCTTGAGGCGCTCGGCATACGGCTGGAAGTTCGCGCAATGCGAGCACGCGTACGAGAACACCTCGAGCACCTCGATCTTGTCGCCGCTCGCGGTCGCGAGTGCGGGCTCGATCGGGAAATAGTGCTTTCCCGCCTCCCATGCCGGGGCAGCGGCAGGTTCGGCCGCGAGCGCGGAGGTCGCGGCGAGTGCGCCGGCGAGCAGGATGGCAAGGTGCTTCAACATGGTCGTCTTCCCGTGGGCCAGGTGGCGGATGAGGTTCGACGCGGTCACTTGGCCGCGCTTTCCTTCTCGATGAGGAACAGCACGAGCGGCACGATCTTGTCGGCGCCGCCGGCCGACTGCGCGGTCAGGCGATACTTGCCGGCGACGACGAGGGTCGGCGTCGAATCCACGCCATAGGCGCGCAGCATCGCATCGGCGCGCTTCATCTTGGCGTTGACCGCGAACGAATTGGCGGCGCCGAGCGCGTCCTCGTAACTGACGCCGTACTGCGTGTAGTACTTCGCGACGTCCTCGATCGAGGGCATCGGGTTCAGCGGCCGGCGCGTCTTCGGATCCGAAATGCGCAACGCGCCGTCGTCGTTCCAGACCGCGCCGAACATCGCCTTGTGCGAACGCTCCACGATGCCGAGTGCCTGGGCGGCGTAGTACGCGCGCTGGAACACCGGCCAGTCCTCGTCGGGCCGGAACGATGCGGGCAGGTGCACGAGCGCGGCATTCGCCGGCAGCGCAGCCTCGAGCTTGCGCATCGTCGGTTCGAAGAAGTTGCAGGCCGGGCAGGCGTAGGAGAACACCTCCACGACCTCGACCTTGTCGCCGGTCGTCGTCGGCTGCGGCGGCTCGACCGGGAACCAGTGCGTACCGGCCACGAAGGAGTCGGCGGCGCTGGCTGCGCCGGCCAGGGAAAGCCCGAACAGCAGGGCGGCAAGTCGCTTGGACATCAGGATCTCCGGTCGAATCGCGGGCGCGCGCCGCACCAGGCGGCGCGCAGTCTCGGTCGCGGCCGCTGAATGCGGTCGCAACCCGGGGCTTGGATCACGGAGCGGCCGTGCGGGTTCCCGACTGCGCCGCGTGCAGGCCTTCGACGTAGGATGCGACCGCGGCGATGTCGGCTTCGCTGAGGCGGCCCGCGATGTCCGGCATGATCTTCGCTTTGAGGTCGCTGCCCCAGGTCGTGCCGTTCTTCCATTCCGTAAGCTTGGCCGACACGTAGTCGGTCCACTGGCCGCCGAGGTGCGGATAGCCCGCGCCGGCCATGCCGCCGCCCGCCGGGCCGTGGCAGGCCATGCACGCCGGGACGCCGAGGCCCGCATCGCCGCCGCGGTACAGCGCCTGCCCGCGCGCGAGGAGTGCGTCGTCGGCGACGCCGGGCGAGGGCGACTTGGTCGCGTAGAACGCGCCGAGATCGTGCATGTCCTGCGCGCTCAGCGTGCTCGCGAATCCGAGCATGATTGGATTCTGCCGATGCATGTGCTTGAACAGCGAGAGCTGGCGCGCGGTATACGCCTCGTTCTGGCCTGCGAGCTTGGGATACTGCGGATCGGTCGAATTGCCGTCCATGCCGTGGCAAGCGGCGCAGACCGCGGACTTGGTTTCGCCCGCGGCCGCGTCTCCGACGAGCAATGCGTCGGCCGGATCCAGCGGGACCGGTGCAGGTGCGGCCGCAGCGACGGCCGCATCCGCCGGCGCGGTCGCGGGATCCGCGGCGGGCGCTGCAGGATCTGCGGGCGCCTGCGCGAACGCCATGCCGGAGACCAGCGCGCACAGCGCCAGCAGACAGTGAACATGGACGCGCCGAAAGCTCATACACTCGCTCCGCAGATTCTTGGGATGGCGGCTGCAATGGCGGCGCGGGATACGCCGTCTGCGCAATCGCGGAATTATCCCCCGCGCGCCCAAAAGCGGTCAAACCCGCCGTTGGCCGCCCGCGCGGAACGCGCGCCGCCCCCGCCCGCCCGCGCAGCCGCGACAGCGAGCCGCACCGACATGGATTTCCGATGAAGAACCATCCGTTCCGCCAGGCGCAATTCCTGACCAGCGCCAACCGGCTCGACCAGTTGCCGCCCGACCGCGGCGCCGAAGTCGCGTTCGCCGGCCGATCCAACGCGGGCAAATCGAGTGCGATCAACGCGATCTGCGACCAGCATGGCCTGGCGCGGACCTCGAGGACGCCCGGGCGCACGCAGTTGCTCAACGTGTTTCCGGTCGGTGATCCCGCGCGGCGCCTCGTCGATCTGCCGGGCTACGGGTATGCGAAGGTCCCCGAAGCGATGCGCCTGCACTGGCGCGGCGTGCTCGACACCTACCTGCGCACGCGCGAGTCATTGCAGGGCTTGGTGCTCGTGATGGACGCGCGCCATCCCCTCAAGGAATTCGACCTCGACATGCTTGCGTTCGGCGCCGCCAGCGGCCGGCGCTGCCATTGCCTGCTGACCAAGGCCGACAAGCTCTCGCGCAGCGAAGGCCTGCGTACGCTGTCGGCGGTGCATCGGCACCTCGAGGCGCACTTCCCGGGCGCGAGCGCGCAGCTGTTCTCCGCGACCGCGAAGACCGGACTCGACGAGGCGCGCGCGTTGCTCGCGGAGTGGCTGTTCGGCGCCACCCGCTCGCCCACGGACCAGGGGGTGCCTTCCGGCACTTGACCGGGCGTGCGTCGAGGCACGCGGGGTGCTATACAGGTCGGGCCGCCGGTGTCCTCGCACCCGGTCGATCGACCCACGGCCTGCACGGCCCGGAGCCCGGCGCGGCGGTATCCAACGGTTGAACTCCCTCGGAGGACAAGACGATGGCATCGCAGCACACCCTGGTTCATGGCCTGCTCGTCGCAGCCCTGGTCGCGAGCGCCGGCCTCTGCATCCCGCACGCAAAGGCACGCCCGACCGGCCACCACGACGGGGACGGCATCTCGCGGAGCCTGCCTGCGCTACGTGGCGAGCAACCACGCGGAAGCGACTTCTTCGAAAACTTCGACAGCTACACGGTCGGCAGCAACGTGCACGGCCAGAACGGCTGGAAGGGCTGGGCCAACGATCCGAATGCGGGCGCATTCGTCGATGACGCGTTCAGTTCGAGCCCGTCCAACTCGCTCAACGTGACGGCCACCAGCGACGTGGTCCACGAATTCGACCAGGCCAGCGGAGCCTGGGTGGTCCGTGCGATGCAGTACATCCCGACCGGCTTCACGGGGCAGTCGTACTTCATCATCCAGAACGTCTACAACGACGCCGGCACCAACCTCAACTGGTCGGTGCAGGTGCAGTTCGACAGCGCGACCGGAAATCTCATCAACGACGGCGGCGCGTCCGGTGGCAGCTTGCCGTTCGTCACCGACGCGTGGGTTCCGATCCGCGTGGAGATCGATCTCGACGCCGACACCCAGTCGTTCTACTACGACGACCAGTTGCTGTATTCGGGTACCTGGACCGAGGAAGTCTCGGGCGCAGGCACGCTCGAGATCGGCGCGATCGACCTCTTCGCGAATGGTGCGTCGCCGGTGTATTACGACGACATATCGGTTACGCAAGCCGTCGACTTCGCCGTGACGCTGGACGCGCCGGCAGCAGGCACCACCTCACCTGGGATGGTCTTGATCTATCCGGTCACGATCGAGAACACGGGCCTGACCGACGACACCTACGACATCACGGCCGTTCCGACCAGCAGCAGCTGGTCGGCAACCCCCTCGGTGACGATGATCGTCGTGCCCGCGGGCGGCAGCGCCACGTTCGACGTGGGGCACGGGGCGCCGATCAGTGCGGAACTCGGCGACAGCGATGTGATGACGGTGACCGCGACGTCCCTGGGCGATCCGCTGGTGCAGGCGACGGCGACGATCACGACGACAGTTGCCCTCGGCGACCTGATCTTCGCCGACGGCTTCGAGTTGCCTGGGCTCTGATGCATGACGCGCGTGCCCCGCACGGCATCCTGCCGCGCGGGGCGCAAGTGCCGTCGCAACCCGCAACGCCACCCTTTGAAGCGCCCGACCAAGGCCCCATAGTGCTGCCTCCCCCAGGAGGCAACCCCGTGTCAGGACCGTCCGCCGTCAAGGAAACCCCGATCGGCGGACGCGCCGAACTCGTCGAGTACATCGCGTCCGGCGAAAAGCCGGCGACCGCATGGCGCATCGGCACCGAACACGAGAAGTTCGGATTCCGTCTCGACGACCTGCGTCCGCCGACCTGGGAAGGCGAGCGCGGCATCGGCGTACTGCTCGAGGGCATGACGCGCTTCGGCTGGCAGCCGGTCGAGGAGGACGGCAAGCTCATCGCGCTCGCGAAGGGCGCCGCCTCGATCACGCTCGAACCCGCGGGGCAGCTCGAGCTCTCGGGGGCGCCGCTCGAGACGATCCACGAAACCTGCTGCGAAGTCGCCACGCACCTGGCCGAGGTCAAGCAGGTCGCCGACGAAATCGGGCTCGGCTTCCTCGGCATGGGCTTCCAGCCGAAGTGGCAGCGCGACGAGATGCCGTGGATGCCGAAGGGCCGCTACGCGATCATGCGCCGCTACATGCCCACGGTCGGACAGCTCGGCCTCGACATGATGACGCGCACCTGCACGGTGCAGGTCAACCTCGACTACGCCGACGAAGCGGACATGGTGAAGAAGTTCCGCGTCGCGCTCGCTTTGCAGCCGATCGCGACCGCGCTGTTCGCCGACTCGCCGTTCACCGAAGGCCGGCCGAACGGGTACCAGAGTTACCGCTCGCACATCTGGACCGATACCGATCCTGATCGCACCGGCATGCTCGACTTCGTGTTCGAGCAGGGCTTCGGCTACGAGCGCTGGGTCGACTACCTGCTCGACGTGCCGATGTACTTCAGCTACCGCGATGGTCGCTACGTCGACCTCGCCGGGCGCTCCTTCCGCACGTTCATGGCGGGCGGACTCGACGAGCTGCCGGGCCAGCAGCCGACGCTGCGCGATTGGGCCGACCACACGACGACCGCATTCCCCGAGGTCCGCCTCAAGAAGTTCCTCGAGATGCGCGGCGCCGATGGCGGACCGTGGAACCGGCTCTGTGCACTGCCCGCGTTCTGGGTCGGCCTGCTCTACGATGCGACCGCACTCGACGCTGCATGGGACCTGGTCAAGGATTTCAGCAACGCGGAGCGCCATGCCTTGCGCGATGGCGTGCCGCGCCAGGCCCTCAAGCTGCCGTTCCGCGGCGGCAGCGTGCGCGACCTCGCGGGCGAGGCACTCGCCATCGCCGCACACGGGTTGCAGCGCCGCGCGCGGCTGAGCCCGGCCGGCATCGACGAGCGCATGTTCCTCGATGCGTTGCTGCAGATCGTCGACGCGAACCAGACCCCGGCGGAGCGCAAGCTCGAACTGTTCCATGGCGAATGGAACGGCGACATCGATCGCGTATTCCGCGAGTTCGCGTACTGACGCCGGCTGCGATCGATCCGCTGACGGTCCATCGCGATCACGGCGTCGTGCGGTCTCGTCGCTCCGCTCAGCGGAAAGAAAAATACTCGTGCTGCAGGCGTGATTCGGGGATGCGCTGCTCGCGCATCTGCCGTCGAACCGCGTCGAGCAGGCCGGCGGGTCCGCATGCGGCGATGTCGATGCCGTCCGGACCCGCATCGCGAGCGAGTTGCGCGAAACGATGCGTGAAGCGCGGATCGAGCGGTCCGCCCGCGACCGCGACGAATTCCGCGCCCCGCGCGTGCGCCATCTGCTGCAGCACGTCCACGGCGGGGAATTCGCGCCCGGGCGTGTAGAAATAGAACAGCGTCACGCGCTCGAAACCGGTCGCCTCGGGGTCCTTCAACCACGCGATGAACGGCGAAATGCCGACGCCGCCACCGATCCAGGCCTCGCGGACCGCGCCGGTGCGGCGCCGGAAGCGGCCGTAGGGCGCGTAGATGTCCGCCACCATGCCCGGTCGGGTCGACTGCACGAGCGTGTTCGTGTAGTCGCCGAGCGCGCGGATCACGAACTCGACGTGGCCGTCCGCGCTGCGCCCGTTCGCGATCGTGAAGGGATGGGGTTCGCGCAGTCCCTGCTCGTTCATGCGCAGGAAGCCGAACTGGCCCTCGGCGAACGCGATCGGCTCGCGCACGGGCGCGAGCGTCATGTGCAGCGTGTTGTCGCTCGCGGAGACCGCGATCACGCGGTACGCCGCGTGGCGCGCGAACAGCGGATACAGCAGCAGCTTGTAAAGCGCGGCACCGATGCCGAGCGCGCAGAGCACGGCGATCCACGTGCCTGCGGGGCTTGCGAGCGTGATCGGCGACTTGATGCTGGACGCGTGCGCGACCACGACCAGGAACAGCAGCCCCGACGTCTTGTGCCACCCGCGCCAGCGCCCGTACGGGATGTTGCGGTTGAGCGCGAGCACGACGATGAACATCAGGGCGACGTACGACAGCTGGCGCACGAAGCGCGTCGCGCCAGGCGGCAGCGCGACGATCGCGGCGGCTTGCCACGCGGGCATCCCGGCCTTGAGCACCAGGTGCACCGATGCGAGCCCGAGCGCCCAGATGCCGATCCACTTGTGCGCGAGGTAGACGCGGTCGAGACCGCCGAACGCGCCTTCGACGAGCGGCCAGCGCGCGGCGAGGATCGCGGCGGTCGCCATCAGCGCGAGCGCAGCGACACCGCACGCGAGGCTCAGCGTCGCCGTCGACCACCACGTCGCCGCGGGGACGGCCGCCGCGACCACCGCGTAGCTGGCGATGGCCGGGACCAGGGGGGCCTGCCAGGTGCGGAAACGCATGCCGATGCTCCGTCTGCCGCGCCTCCTCGATCCTACGCTCGATCGCGTGGCGATGCCGTGCGGCAGCCTGCCGCGTGCCGCGTGCCGCGCCCGCGCGAGCGCGTCGATCGCCCGACGCGCAACGCCGGCTGGGTGCGCCGGCAACGCAAGGCCATCGGATGGCCAAAAAAAGAGGCCTCCCGAAGGAGGCCTCTGTCTTCACACCGTCAGGTGGGTATCAGTGCTGCTTCTGCACCGCGCCCGCCCCGCGCGCCGCGCTGCGAAGGCCGGCCGGAGCCGCCTCGCAGTCGAGCGTCGCATCGTCGAGGAAGTAGTTCGCATCCTGGCCGGTACCGTTGTGGTCGTACTGGATGCGCACCGTATGCGACTGGCCGTCCGCGTACGCGCTGAGGTCCACCGACTGGCTGACCCAATCGAGTTCGGCCGGCAGCGCGATGGTCGAGTCGGTGTGCACGGTGGTGCCGTCGACGATGAACTTGACCTCGCTCACGCCGCCGCCCTGGCGCGCGTTCATGCGCCAGAAGTTCAGGTGGCGGGTCGCGCCCGTGAACACGACCGACTGCTCGGCGTGCATCGTCTCCGGTGCGCCACCGCCGTAGCCGCCCATCCAGACCGCGTACGTGCCGGTGCGCACTTCACCCGAGTTCCAGAACACGCTGTCGCCGGTGGTCGAACCCGAGTCCCAGAACGTGTTGGACCCTCCGCTGACCGAGGTCGCTTCGAAGCTCGTGTCCTGGAACAGCTGCAGCGGTTCGCACACCGTGACCACCTCGCCATCGAAGCCGTCCGCGAAGATCACGTCGCCGACCGTCGTGATGCAGGTGACCGCGACATTGGTCACGTTGGCGCCCGCGATGGTGCCGCTGCCGTTGGCGACCGAGCAAGTCTGGCCCGCGGGCTGGCTCGCGATCGTCACCGCGTAGCTGGCGCCGGTGTTGAGCGCGGTCGAGAACGTGAACACGCCGTCGGCGACCAGCGGCAGGTTTTCGCTGCCGTTGAGGCTCAGGGCGAGGCCGTTGCCGGTGAGGCCGGTGACGCTGCCGCCGACCGTGTAGGTCGTGCCGCCGGCGCCGACCATCAACGTGTAGTCCTCGGCCTGGCCGTACCCGTCGGTGTTGCACGGCGTCGCGGCGGCGTTGTACTTCTTGGTCACGCGCATGCGCACCGGGCCGTCGGTCACGCCGGCCGGGACCGCGATCGTGTTGACCGCCTGCTGGCCGTCGTTGCCGGTCGAGTTGACGATGTTGCCGATCGGATACGACTCGTTGGCGTCGGTGAGGTCGCCATCACGGTTCCAGTCGATGAAGGTCGTGACCACGGTCGTGAAGTTGCCCGCCGTGTTGCCCTGCACCGCCATCGACGCACTCGAACCCGCAGTGACGTTGCCCACGATCGCCGTGAAGTCCTCCAGCGCAGGCGAGCCATTCACGGCCGCGCTGGACGCGTTGTTGATGCCCGCGTAGGTCACGCGCGTGATCGGCTCGATGTCCTGGGTCACGTCCCAGTCGCAGTACGGCTCGGGGAACGTCACGCCGGTCGTGAACGAGAACGTCGACGACCAGCCGCTGTCGCCGCACGGGCTGTTCGCACGCACGCGCCAGTGGTACTGCGTCATCGGGACCAGCACCGCCGTCGGCGTCCAACTCGTCTCCTCGACGGTATCGGTGGCGACGATGTTGGTGAAGCCCGCGTCGGTCGCGACCTGGATCGTGTAGGTCACTGCAGCCGCGTTGCCGCTCCAGGAGAATGCCGGGAGCGTCGGCACGCCGGTCGCGCCGTTCGCCGGTGCGGTCAGCGTCGCCGCGGCCGGAATGCCGCTCGCGACCGTGACGTCGAACTCGGCCGAACGCTCGACCGCGCTGCCACCGCCGTTGGTGCCGAACAGCGTGACCGAATAGGTGCCCGGCGTCGCGGACGGCGACGTGCTCAGGTTGATCGTGCCGGCCGCGGCCGGGTCGGCCGGGGTGATCGGGTTCGGCGTCGCCGTCGAGGTCGGGAACACGGTCGCGTTGATGCCCGGGAAGCTCAGCATCACGGGATCGGAGAAGCCGCCGAACGCACGCGCGGTGAACGGAACCGGCGGCACCGGCTGGCCGGCGCAGACCGACAGGCCCGCAGCGGTGACGCCGAGCTGGTAGTTCGGACCACCGGCGACATTGGTCACGCGGCCGACGAACGACTTCTGCTGCGGCGAGCTGCCGCCCGACGGGATGCGGTTGTCGGTCCAGCTCATCGCGACGGTGTTCGCGCGCGAGACGGACAGGCCGTTGTAGTCACCCCACTCCTGGCCGTTCGTGATGTTCTGCGAGACGATCGCCGAGACGCGCGTCTCGTTGGTCCAGGTCGCGCCGCCATCGGCCGAGTAGACGTAGTAGAAGTCGACGCCGGTACGGTTGGTCGAATTGCGCGTGTCGTAGAAGCCGATATGCACGACGCCGTTGTCATCCACGTCGAGCCACGGGTGGTAGCGGTCGACGGTGGCCTGGTCGGCAGTCGAATGCGGCGTCGCCGCGACCTGCCAGGTGGCGCCCTGGTCGTCGGAATAGACCACCTGCACCCAGCCGTGCGAGTTGGCCGCGGAGCCGTTGCCGTTGCCCGGGCTGTTCGGCGCTTCGTCGGTGAACGCGAGGTAGACGCGGCCGTCGTGCGTGCCGCCGGAACGGTCGACGTCGGCCGAGACGTAGATGAACGCGCGACGCGATTCCATCGACGGGATCGCGAAGTCGAATTCGCCATGCAGGTCATACGCCTGCACCGGCGCGGAGAACGTCGCACCACCGTCATTGGACGTGACGACCCAGACGGCCGAAGTCGGATGGTTGCTCGTGCTCGGCCACGCATAGTAGATGCGTCCCGCGCTGTCGGTCGTGATGTCGCTGCCGATGCCGCGCGCAGCGGAGGAGAACGCGATCGGCGTCTGGAACGTCAGCGCGCGGTCGGTCGAGCGCGCGAAGTACATCACGTTGCCCTGGTGCCAGGTCGTGTAGACGTAATCCTGGTATGGCGACGAGGCGGACTGGTCGACGTGGATGTATTCCTTGTCGGAGCTGCCCGCCGACACCGTGACCGGCGAGCCCCAGCTCTGGCCGAAGTTCGTCGAGCGGTACACGACGTTGCGGAAGCTGCCGCTGCCGCCGAGCGTCGCGGTATAGGCGACGGTGCCGTCCGACGACCAGTCGGACGCCGGGTCGCAGCAGCTGCTCGGCAAGGTGCCGGCGGAGAACCACGTCACGCCGCCGTCATTGGAGTAATTCATGCTCTGGCCGCCGGGGCCGTTGGAGCCGGCGATCACGATGTCCGGATCGACCGGGTTGTACTCGATGCCGGTCTCGTTGTTGCCGATCGCCATCGGGCCTTCGCCCTCGATCGGCACCGCGTGCGGCAGCGGATCGGTCGCGTAGATCAGGTTCGGCGGCGGGTTCTCGGCATCGGGATGCGTGTAGACGCCGAGGCCACGGCGGATCAGCTTGCCGTTCTGGATCAGCCCGCCGTAGCGGTGCACGAATTCCTTGTCGGTCTCGCGCGGATAGTATTTCTCGATCGGATTGCCTTCCGCGGCCATTTCCTTGCGCTTCTGCACCTTGTAGAACGCCGGCACGCCGCGCACCGGTCGATCGTTCTCCGGCAGCAGCGCGAGGTCGGCTGCAGTGAGCGCGTAATTGCGGTCGTCCCAGGGTCCGAAGCGGACCAGGCTCGCATAGTCGACCGAAGGATCGACACCGCGCGACTGCACGATGACGGCAGGGTCTTCCTGCTTGGGATCCGCGGCGCCCGCGGCGATGCTCTGGCCCGCGCCGAGCGCGAGCAGGATGCCGCACGCGAGCGCGGCGTATGTCTTGCGCAACTTCATCTGTGTTGACTCCCCAGGTGGAACCGAAGGTTTTCGCATCCGCGCAGAGACCCTGCAGGCACCTGGCCTGCCGGATCGTGACTGACGGAAGCCTGAGGTGTACTACGCCCACGGGCGGAATACAACCCATCCCATGGTCCCGACGCGGGGCGCATCACGCATACGGCGGCGCATGGGTGGCGCGACAGCAAAAAGCGCCGCGCCCCGCATGGCTCGCGAGGGATTCGGAGTCGACGGGTGGCCTCTCGCGATGCCGCACCCGGCGCGGGTGCGGCACGTGCGCGCGTGCGGCCGGCGATCGGGTGGGCGCGTCAGCCGGCGCTGACGTCGCGCAGCGTCCAGTGCTTGCCGATCAGCAAGGTCATGCGGTGCTGGATGATGGCGTGCGGCAGGGATGTGCGCACATGGACGGTCACGTGCACGTCGGACTGATGCGCCTCGACGGTCGCCGCCGGATCGTTCGCGCCGAGCGCCGGATCGACGGCGTCTGGATCTGCCTGCATCGAGCGCCATCGCTGCCACAGCGACGGCTCGCGCAGCGACTGCTGGAGCAGTTCGGCGAACGTGTCGGGCGACCCTCCCTGGAACGAGAGTTCGTGCGACTCGCCGCGCGCGCGGGGCAGGTCGTCGATCGAGAAGATGTAGCGTTGCACGCTCATGGGCGATCCTCGCATGGGTCTCGCGGCAGTCTAGCAGCGCGTGCTGAAGACCCGATCAACACCGATCCCGCGGCCATCAGGCTCGCGACGCACGGCCACCCGAGGTAGCGCAGCTCCGCCGCCGGCGCGAGCACGACGAGCGGCAGCGCATACAGCCACGCACTCGCGAGCAGCACGAGGCAGAGGCGCCCGTCGATCCGGGCGCGCCTGCGCCACGCGAACGGGAATGCGAGCAGGCCCGCCGCGAGGCAGGGCCATGCGGCGAGGCCGATACCCGCGTAATGCCGCCGTGCGAACGCGGCCACGAGCCGATGCACGGGGCCATCGTTGGCGTGCACCGGCGGGTTGTCGCGGAACGGGACCACGCCGTCGACGAATGCGAGCTCGCGCGGCCACTCCGGCGCGCGCTGGCCGAACAGCGCGCGCGCAAGGCGCCAGCGGTGCGCGAGCCATGCGCGCGGTTCGGCGCGGATCGCATCGAACCAGGCCGACCGCAACGCCGCGAGTTCGGCCGCGTCGAACGGCGGATCGAACGGATCGCGCAGCCCGCCGTGCGTGCCTTGCAGCATCGGCGTGTTGCTCCAGGGCCGGAATGCGTGCGCCAGGTCGGCCACGTCGAGCGCGGGCCCGTGCATGAACGCAGGAAGGTGGAGGCGATCGGTCGCGACCGAGATCGCGGCGAGGTCGAACTGCGCGAGCGAAGGCCACACCGGCACCGACCGCGCCGCCTGTGCATCGAGCAGACGCCCGGCAGCCACGAACACCAGCAGCAGCGTCGATGCGAACGCGAACACGCGCCATCGGGCGCGTTCGCCGCGCAGCGCGAGTACCGAGGCCCATGCGATCAGCGGCACCGTCGCGGGCAACGCGTTGTGGCGCAACAGCGTGGCCCAGCCGAGCGCGAGCGCAGCCGGCAGCAACCAGTGGCGGCGTCCGCCCGCGGCGACCCGTGCAAGTGCGCCGCTCGCGAACGCGAGCGCCGCGAACAATGCGACGTCGGTCCAGACGTGCGCGCGCAGCACGAGCACCACCGGCGCGAAGCCGACCAGCACGAACCACGTGACGCCGCGCAACGCGCGCGCGTCGAGCGCCTGCGCGACCAGCGCAAGCCCGCTCCAGAACAACGCGAGCTGCAGCGCGAGCATGCCGCCAGGACCATCGGCGAAAGCGAGGCTCGCGCGCCACGCGAGCACGAACGCCGGCGGAACGAGCGTGCTGCTCTCGCCGCCGCGCGCCTGCCACCACGCGTACGCCGAATCGAACGAGACCTGGCCGGGCCAGGATGCGGCGACATCGAATGCGAAGCCGGCCAGGGCGAGCAGCCAGGGCCAGCCGCGCGAAGCGTCAAAGCGCATCGACGTCGAGCAGTCGCGCGGCCACGCGCGCGTCGAACGCATGCGCATGCTCGATCACGCCGAGCAGCGGGGCATCGATGCGCGCCTGCAGCGCATGCAGGTTGCTCTCCGCGAACGGCATCGCCGGATCGATGCGATTCGCGATCCATCCCGCCAGCACGCAACCGTCGGCGGCGATCGCGGCGTGGCTCAGCAACGCATGGTTGAGGCATCCGAGCCGCAGCCCGACCACCAGCACGACCGGCAGGGCGAGGGCACGCACGAGGTCGACCTGCATCGACTGCGCCGAGAACGGCACGGCCCAGCCCCCGACGCCTTCGACCACGACGCGATCCGCATTCGCGGCGATGCGCGCGCAGGCCGCGCGCGCGACGCCGATGTCGATCTCGACGCCGGCGAGGCGCGCGGCGATGTGCGGCGCGATCGGTTCCGCCAGCGCGTACGGATTGCAGTCGGCGTAGGGCGGGGCCGGGTCGCTCGCGGCGAGCAGCGCCTCCGCGTCTTCGTTGCGCAGGCCCTGCGGCGTCGCGCGGCAGCCGCTCGCGACCGGCTTCATCCCGCTTGCGCGCAGGCCGCGCGCGCGCAATGCATGCAGCAGCGCCGCACTCGCGCAGGTCTTGCCGATGCCGGTGTCGGTACCGCTGACGAACACGCCGTGCATTCAGGCGGCCGCCGGCCGCAGGCGCGTGCGCCGCCGCATGTAGAGGCCGATGGCCGGGCCGATCAACGCATATACCCACGCGGGCAGCGACGCGATCCAGCCCGGCGGGCGACCCGGCGGAAACAGCGCGAGCATCGCGAGGCTCAGTGCGAGGCTGGCCAGCGCGCTCAGCGCGAGGATCGCGTGCACGCCGATCTCGTTGCCGGTCTCGTGGCGTTCGATTGCGTCGAGGCCGAGCCGGTCGGCCACGCGCAGCGCATGCGCATTGAGCCGCCACAGCAGCAGCGACAGCGTGCCGAAGCCGAGCGCGTAGACGATGAACATCGTCTGCAGGTCGAGCATCGCGCGCGCGGGATCGAGCACGTATCCGGTCGGCGCCCATCCGCCGGTGAAGAACGCCATCGCGCCGGACGCGACCATGCGCAGCGGATAGACGTAGATCATCACGACGAACACGAAGCCGAGGCTGAGCAGGGTCGAGCGCGCGTCGTCGAGCCCGAAGCGGCGGCTCCAGCGGTTGTGCGCGGACCAGAACATCGCGAGGATCACGAAGCAGAACCCGAACGTCGGCACGTGCCGCAGCGCCATGCGCAACTCGGCCACGCTGTCCGGCAGGTCGTCGAACACGATCACGAGCAGGGTCAGCGAGAACGCGAACGCGGCGTCGACGAAGGTTTCCAGCCGCGTGACCTGTTGCCCGCGGCGCCGGAATCCGTCGGCCGCGCGTTCGATCGTCGTCGCCATGGTTTCCCCCGCGAACTCCCGGCCGACATGGTAGCGCGCGCGGCTGCTAAACTCGCGCGATGTTCGAAACCATCACGCTCGCCGGCGGCAAACCGCAGCAATACGCGCAACTCGCGGGCCAGGCGCGCAGCCTGCTCGAGGGCGAGCACGATCGCGTCGCCAACGCGGCGAACTTCGCCGCGCTGGTCTGGCACGCGCTGCCCGACCTCAATTGGTGCGGTTTCTACTTTTTCGACGGCAGCGAGCTCGTGGTCGGCCCGTTCCAGGGCAAGCCCGCGTGCGTGCGCATCGCGATCGGCAAGGGCGTGTGCGGGACCGCGGCGGCGACGCGCGAGACGCAGGTCGTGCGCGACGTCAACGCGTTCGAAGGCCACATCGCCTGCGATGCGGCCTCGCAATCGGAGATCGTCGTGCCACTGGTCGACCGCGGCGGGCGCCTGCTCGGCGTCTGGGACGTCGACAGTCCGTCGATCGCGCGCTTCGATGCCGACGACCGCGCCGGCATGGAGCAGCTGTGCGCGGTGTTCATGGATTCGCTGGCGCAGCCATGAGCATGAGCACGAGCGCGCATGGGTGCGGTCATGCCCTGCCTTTCGCACCCGGCGCCGGCGGCCAGGGCCGGCGGTTCGATCGCGCGTTCCACACGATCCGGAGGACACGATGAGCTCACGCGACGTCAAGATCCGCAATGTCGGCCCGAAGTCGGCGGCCTGGCTGCGCCAGGTCGGCGTGCGCACGACCGAGGACCTCGCGCGCCTCGGCCCGGTCGAGGCCTTCCTCAAGGTCAAGCGCGCGGGCTTCCGCCCGAGCCTGAACCTGCTCTATTCGATGGCCGGTGCACTCGCGGACTGCCATTGGGCGGACCTTCCCGAGGACCAGAAGCAGGAACTGCTCGCGGCGCTCGAGTCGGCCGAATCGGCCAATCCGATCCGCACGCGCTGGGAGAAGCAGAAGGCCGCGAGCGAGCCCGCGGCGCGCGCAACCGACGCGACGATCGATGCCGAGTCGGCGCCGATGAGCCTGTTCGACGACCCCGACGCGGACGCCGGCAGCAGCGGCTTCGGTGACGGCGAGCGCGAACTCAGCCGCTTCGACTGAGCCTCAGCGGCTGCGCCTGACCACCGCGTAATCGCGCGCGTCCTCGCTCCAGCGCGGCGTCCGCCGGATCGCCGGCAACACGTCCTCGACGCGCTCGACCATCGTCCACAACGCGCGGTGCTCGGGATTCATGAAGCGCTGCTCGATGACCTGCGACAGGAATGCATCGAGCGGCTTGTAGAAGCCGTTGGTGTCCAGCAGCACGATCGGATTGAAGTAGAGCGCGAGTCGCTTGAGCGTCATCGCTTCGAACAGCTCTTCGAGCGTGCCGCAGCCACCGGGCAACGCGACCACCGCGTCCGAGCCGGTCAGCAGCCGGTGCTTGCGCTCGCGCATGTCCTCGACCACCTCGAGGTTGGCGACGCCCGGATGCTGCCACTCGACTTCGGTCATGAAGCGCGGGATCACGCCGACCACGTCGCCGCCCGCTTCGAGCGCGCCGTTCGCGAGCGCGCCCATGAGCCCGACCGCCCCGCCGCCGTACACCACCGTGCAACCCGCCTCGGCCAGCGCGCGGCCGAGCGCGTGCGCGGCGTCGTGGTAGACGCGGTCGCAATGCTCGCTGGAAGCGCAGTAGACGCAGATCCGCATGGGCGCCGCTCCGAAAGCGTCGAGTGTACGACTCGCGGCGCCACGCGGGCGGACTGCGGGCCACCGGCCTGCCGGCGACCCGCGGCGGCGGGCCTCAGTCGCCGAAGCCGTCCGCGAAGATCATGTCGCTGCAGGCCGCGACCTGTGCGGGATCGACGAGCACGTTGAACTGCGTTCCCGCCGGAATCGGCGAGAAGCCGAACACGTGCCAGTGGCCCTCGGCATAGTCGAGGTCGAAGTGCGTGGTCACTGCACTGCCGTCGAACATGCGCGTGGCTACGGGGCGCGCGCACGGCATGCCGTCGAGCAGTGGGTGGTCCAGCCGCAGGGCCGCCCCGTCGAGATTGCCGGGGCTCGCGGTCACGCGGAACGCGTTCGGGCTCGGCTCCTGCGCGTACACGCTGAAGCCGGCGCCTTCGGTCATGTCGACGGCGGGCAGGAGGTCGAGGTTGGCGATCAGCCATGAGCCCGGACCACCGAGGGAAAAATAGAACACGCCGATCGGGTGCGCGTTGTAGGCGGGTCCTGCGCTGAAGTTCTGCGTCGCCAGCACGATGCGGTCCGGGAGGTCGTTGACGCTCGCATGGTCGAGCTGGGTGGCCCAGCCCGACGTGTTGGCCGCGTTCGCGGCGTGGCGGAAGACGCCGCTCCCGGTCGCCGGAACGAACACGTTGAAGTCGACGTAGGCCGGCATGGGCGCGAGGTCTTCGTTGAACAGCGTCCATCGCGTGCCGTCGTACCAGCTCCCGTAGGGATGCGGGTGGGTCACGTTCGGGTTGCTGCCGTCGCCGTCGAAGTTCGGCGTCGCGAACAGGTCCGCGGCAGGCCGCCCGTTGAGCGCGGGGTGGTCGATGCGGCTGATGTGCGCGCCGATCGTGTCGGGCGTGGCCGCGTGCAGCACCATCACGTCGCCCGCCTCGAACGCACCGATGTCGGCGGCGCTCGCACTGACGCGCTTGATCCGGCGCAGGCCGTCCGCGTCGGTCGAGGGCAGCGCGTTGAAGATGATCCCGAGTCCGAGCGTCGCGGTATCGGCTGCATCGATCGCGGGCGAGCCCGGCGCGGGCCGCGGCTGCTGGTCGCTGACGAGCCCGGCAGGCCCGGCCAGCGAGTTCGGCCCCGGCGTGAAGTTGACCGTCGCGCCGTCGAGCAGGTTGTAGTCGTCGTCGACGCCGGCCACGAGCGAGGGATTCACGAACATCGCGGTCGGCGCCTTGAGCAGGTTGTTCCTGACCAGCGCGTCGACGACCGGGCTCGCGCCGCCATCCCAGTTCGTGAACGACATCGCGCTCTGCACGCGCGTCACGGTGTTGTTGACGAGTTGCACGTCGATGCTGCCGTTCGACGGCGTCACGTCGATGCCGCGACCGCCGCCGGTGCCGATCACCACGTTGCTGTAGACGCGCGCATCGAAGCTGCTCGGCGTCGGGGAGAACAGCCCCTCGGAGATGAAGATCCCGGAACGCATGAAGCTGCCGCGGACCTGGTTCGCGTGCAGCTTCACGCTGCCGCCGCCACCCTGCGCGACGTTGACGAACAGGCCCGCCCCTTCGACCGTGCCTGGGCCCGTGCTCGACACGTGGTTGTAGTACGCACGCGCATCGAGCGTGCCACCCTGCGCCGCGAGCTCGACGAGCGCGCCGTTGATGCCGAGTGGCAGGCCACTGACGCGGTTGTCGTAGAGCATCGCCTCGACCGTGCCTTCGTACGCGATCACGGTGATGCCGGCTCCAGTCGCGCCGGGCGCGCGTGTCAGCACCAGCTCGCGGAACTCGAAGTTCGCGTGGCCCGGGCTCGCGTAGGTGGCGGTCACGTAGCCGTTGGTGAAGCGCAGGCGGCTCAGCCGCACGTCGATGTCGGCGCCGCCACCGCCCGAGTCGTTCGCGATGATGCCGACGCCGAGGAACTGCGGCTTGTAGCCGTCCGCCGCGGTCAGGGTGAGGCTGCGCGCGTGCAGCGCGATCGACTCGGTGATCGGCACGTCGGTCGCGATCTCGATTCGGTCGCCGTCGGCGGCCGCGTCGACACACGCCTGCAGCGTGCCGCTGCAGCCCGGATCGCCGGGCCAGGTGCGGGTCGCCGCGTCGGCGACCATGGGCAGGCCGAGTGCGCAGCCGAGCAGAAACCGGGTTCGCAATGTCATGGGGCGCCTTCGCAGGTGGCATCCGGAGGTGGATGTCCGTGCAAGGCGCAGGACGGCGGACTTTCAGGACATCAAGGACCCGCCTCGCGATCCCCGGCCGCCCGAGCCAGCGCAGGCGGCACGTACGGCAGTCCCGCTATCAGGTCGCGCGCATCGGCGCGCCGCGCACGCGCATCGTCCGCGCGACCCGCCGCTTCGAGGCAGGCGGCCTCGCCGAGTCGGGCCCACGCGAGGTCCGCGCGCAGCGCGTTTCCGCCGCGCGCGAGTTCGGTCGCGGCGGTGGCGAAGCGGCCCGCGTCGCAGTCGCCGCGCGCGGTCGCGATCCGTGCGGCGACCAGGCGCAACTTGCCGACGCGCGGGTGGCCGGCCGGGAAAGCGACGACGCCCGCTGCCAGCGCCGCCTCGGCCTGCGCCGCGGCTTCCCCGATGCGAGCGCTCGCGTGCAATCCGTCCGCGAGCGCCGCTTGAGCGACGACGCTGTCCTGGTGACCGGCGCCGAGCGCGGCGACGAGCACGCGATGCGCGAGCGTGAACTGCTCGAGTGCCGCGTCGCGTTCGCCGCGTTCGGCCAGCACCGCGCCGAGGCCGAGGCGCGCCACGCCGGTCAGGTGGTGTGCCTCGCCGAGCCCGGCGCCCGCCGCACGCGCGGCTTCGCGCGCCTCGACCAGCGCCTCGTCGAGGCGGCCCGACGCGCGCAGCATCGCCGCGCGGTTGTTGCGCATCGTCACCACGGTCGCATGCGTGTCGCCGTAGGCGCGGCGCGCGACCTCGAGCGCCTCGCCGAGGCGCGCGATCGCGCCGGCGGTATCGCCCCGCTGGAACGCATGCAACGCCTGCGAGTTGAGCCCGCTCGCGACCAGCGGGTGTGCATCGCCGAGCAGGCGGCGCTGCATCGCGACCGCCTGCTGGACCAGGCGATCCGCGCGCGCGTCCTCGCCGAGCCGGCGCAATGCGATGCCGAGGTTGAACTGGCTGTCGGCGACATCGGGATGCTCGTCGCCGAGCAATTCGCGGCGCAGCGCGAGCGCGCGTTCGAACAAGGTCGCCGCGGCTTTCGCATCGCCCTGCTGCAACACCACGACGCCGAGATCGTGGCCGGCCTGTGCGACGCGGGTGTGCGCCTCGCCGCGCGCGGCGCGCTGCAGTTCGAGCGCCTCGCGCAGCGCGGCGGCCGCGGCGTCGAGTTCGCTCAGGCGGAAATGGATGCCGCCGAGCACCGCGAGCGCGTCGGCGACCTGCGCCGCATCACCGGCCGCGCGCGCGTCATCGAGGGTCGTGCGGGCGAGCGCGAGTGCGTCCGCGTCGCCGCTGTCGGCCGCGAGTTCGGCGAGGCGCAGGCGGATCTCGAACGCGAGTTGCGGCGGCGCCGACGCGAGCGCGTCGCGCAGGTCGCGCGTGGCGGCATCGGGCCGGCCCTGCGCCGCATGCGCGCGGCCGAGTTCGAGCAGCGCGCGCGCGCGTTCGGCCGGCGCGTCCGCGGCCTCGCGCGCCTGGCCGGCGAGCTCGGCCGCGCGCGCGTAGTCGCCGAGTTGGCGATACGCCGCCGCGAGCTGCGCCGCGAGTTCGGCGTGCAGTCGCGGCTCGTCGCTCAAGCTCGCGGCGAGTCGCTGGGCACCGCGGTCGAGCAGCTCGCGTGCCGACACCGTGCGACCACGCGCCTCGTCGGGCGTCACGCCCTCGAACAGCGACAGCACGAACCCGCGCGCGGCGTCCGCGCGCGCGGCTTGCCGGCGTGCATCGCCGGCCTGCCACAGGGTCGCCGCGAGCCCGCCCAGCAGCGAGGCGAGCAACATCGCGGCGACCGCGATGCCGCGACGATGGCGGCCAATGAACTTGCGCAGGCGATAGCCGCGCGCATCCGGCCGCGCGCGTACGGGTCGCCCCTCGCGGTGGCGCACGAGGTCATCTGCGAGCGCCGCCGCATCGGGGTAGCGCTGCGCGGGGCCGTGCGCGAGCGCCTTCGCGACGATCAGGTCGAGCTCGCCGGCGAGGCGCGAGCGCAGCCCGCGCGCGCTGCTCGAGCGCGCCGCCGCGGCGGCGTCCGCAGGCGTGCCGGCGATCGCGCCCGACATCGGTTGCAGCGTGCCGTCGGCGCGCCGCAGCGGCCGCGTACCCGCGAGCAACTCGTGCAGCAGAACCCCGAGCGCGTACACGTCGGTCGCCGTGGTCACGTCGCCGCCTTGCGACTGCTCGGGCGCCGCGTAGGCCGGCGTGAGGCGACGCAGGCCGGTGCGCGTGTCGTCGTCGCGGCCCGCCTCGTCGATGAGCTTGGCGATGCCGAAATCGAGCAGCTTGTAGCTGCCCTCGCGCGTGACGAGCACGTTCGAAGGCTTGATGTCGCGATGCACGACGAGGTTGTGGTGCGCGTGGTCGACCGCCGCGCACAGGCCTTCGAACAGGCGCAGGCGCGCGTCGACACCGAGTCGCAGGCGGTCGCAATGGCGCGTGACCGGCTCGCCATCGACGAACTCGAGCGCGAACCACGGCACGCCGCGAGCGGTCAGCCCGCCATCGAGCACGCGTGCGATACCCGGGTGCTCGAGGCGCGCGAGCAGCGTGCGCTCGCGCAGGAAGCGCTCGCGCTCCCACGCGTCGTGCAGGCCGTGCCGCAGCACCTTGATCGCGACCTGCTGCTCGAACGCGCCATCCGCGCGCGTGGCCGCGAACACGCTCGCCATGCCGCCGCTTCCGATCAGGGCGCCGACGCGCCACGGGCCGAGCAGGCTGCCCTCGAGGCCGCCGCCCGCATCGATGAGTCGCGCCGCGTACGCGCCGCTGTCGCGGTCGAGCGCGCCGGTGCGCGTGGTGCCCGACAGCAGTGCACGCAGCGCGTCACGCAGCTCCGCGTCGTCCAGGCCATCCAGGAATGCGTCGAGCTGCTCCGGCGGCAGCGCACCGGCACGTTCGAACAACGGAACGAGCTCGGCCCATCGACGTTCGATCGCGTGCGTCATCATCCGAGCTCGGCATGCAGGAACGCGCGCGCGAGCGTCCAGTCGCGCACGACGGTGCGTGGCACCACGCCGAGCGCGTCGGCGGTTTCCTCTATCGAGAGACCGGCGAAGAAGCGCAGCTCGACGACGCGCGCGGCACGCGGCTCCAGCGCCTGCAGGCGATCGAGGGCCGCGTCGAGCGCGAGCATCTCGGTCGCCGCCTGTTCCACCGGGATGTCGATCGCATCGAGGTCGAGCGGAACCGCGCCGCTGCCGCGCTTGATCGCAGACTTGCGCCGCGCATGGTCGACCAGGATGTGGCGCATCGCGGTCGCCGCGTAGCCGAGGAAGTGCGCGCGGCTCTCGAATCCCGCGTCGGTCGAGCCCAATCCGAGCCACGCCTCGTGCACGAGGGCCGTGGTGCCGAGCGTCTGCGCGGCGCGCTCGCCGGCGAGCGCGCGGCGAGCGAGTTCGCGCAGGTGTTCGTACAACCGGGGGTGCAGTGCCTCGAGTCGGGACGGATCGCCTGCCGAGCCTGCATCGTCGATGGCCATGCGTGCTGCACCCCGGTCCTTTGCGTTCGCGCGAACGTGCATCCTAGCGGGCCAGCCCCGCGCGCGCCTCGTGAGTTCGGCCGACGTCATCGAGGGCCGTCGCGTGACGCCATGCACGCCGCGCGCCGATGCCGGCGTTCATCGCCCGTTTCGTCATCGCGCGCCGCAACGGCTAAGCTTGTGCTGCGACCCGCGAGCGGCGCCACAGGAGGCGCGCCGCGCGGGCGATCCGTTCGCAACGCATGGCCGCCGATGGCCGCACCGACGCAGGGGACCGCCGAACGATGAAGGCGCAGGACACCAGGTTCGATGTCGCTCCGGCGATCGCGGGACTCGCGGCCCTCGTCGTCCTCGTCGCGTCGACCACGTTCGCCGGCCTCGCGCTCGCGTCCGATCGCTTGAGCGTCGCGCCGATCTGGTACGCGAACGGAATCCTGCTCGGCATCCTGCTGCGCACCCCGACGCAACGGTGGTGGCGGGTCGTGCTCGCGGGTGGGCTGGGCATGCTCGCTGCGCGACTTCTGGTCGGGCAGACACCGGCGCTGGCCAGCGGCCTGGTGCTCGCGAGCCTCGTCGAGCTGCTGCTCGGCGCGGGTGGCATCCGCCGCGTGGCCGGCACCGACCTCGATCCAGAGAAACTCATGCTGCACACGCGCTCGGGCGTGCTCGCGGCGGTGCTCTCGCCGCTCGCTTCCGGCATCCTCGCCGCGATCGCGTTCCTTGTGGTCAAGTCGCAGCCGCCGTGGGAGGAATTCGCGACCTGGTATGCCGCGCACGCGCTCGGGATCATCATCGCCACGCCGCTGGTGCTGGTCGCGCAACGCAAGGTGGTCGCGCGGATGCTTTCGCGCGGACGGCTGCGTACCACGCTGCTCGCGCTCGGCCTGCTCGCGAGCGTCAGCGCGGGGGTCTTCCTCGTGCACCGCGCGCCGCTGCTGTTCGCGATCTTCCCTCCGCTGCTCTACGTGGTGTTCAAGCTCGGCTTCGCGGGCGCGGCGATCGGCGTCGTGCTCGTCAGCGTGACCGGCGTGATCGCTACGGTATCGGGTCACGGTCCGTTCACGCTCGCGGAGATTCCGGGGCACGGGCGCGTGCTCGCGTTGCAGTTCTTCGTCGCGGTCGCGTCAATGACCGCGTTTCCGATCGGCGTCGCGCTCGCCGAGCGGCGCAAGCTGCGACGCATCCTGCAGGACAGCGAACGCCGCTATCGCGCACTCGCGGACCATTCCAGCGACATCATCGTGCGCGCATCCCCGGATGGAACGCGCCTGTACGTGTCGCCGTCGGTCACCGAGATGCTCGGCTGGACGCCGGAGGAACTCGTCGGCGAGGAGCCGCGCGACATCGTGCATGCGGACGATCGCGCTGCGTTCGAGCACGAGCTGGCCGCGGTGGCCGCGGGCGCCACCGCAAGCCGGCTCACCTATCGCTGCCTGCACAAGGACGGCCACTACGTCTGGGTCGAGAGCCTCACGCGGCGCGTTCCCGCGACCGACGGCGGCAGCGACGGCATCGTGCGCGTGATCCGCGACATCACGCGGCGCAAGCAGGCCGAGCAGGCGCTGCAGGACAGCGAGCGCGCGCTGCGCGCGGTATCCGACAGCCTGCCCGCGCTGGTCGCGCGCGTCGACGGTTCGGAGCGTTTCACGTTCACCAATGCGTACTTCCGCAAGGCGCTCGGCGTGGAGCCGGCCGCGCTGCTGGGCAGGACCCTCAGCGAGTCGCTCGATCCCTCCATGTACGCGACCATGCGCGGGCCGGTCGCGCAGGCCCTCGCGGGCGACTCGGTGCGCTTCGACGGCGAGCACTTCGAGCACGGCGTCCCGCTGTATTTCCAGGCCAGCTTCGTGCCGGACCGCGCCGAGTCCGGCGAGGTGACCGGGTTCTACGCGATGGTGATGGACATCACCGCGCGCAAATGGGCGGAACTCCAGCAGGCCGAGGGGGAGGCGCGCCTGCGCACGATCACCGACAACCTGCCGGTGCTGATTTCCTTCGTGGACGCCAATGGCATCGTGCGCTTCTGCAACGCGACGCACGAAGCCTGGCTCGGCCGGCCGGTCGCGCAACTGATCGACCGCCCGCTGCGCGAAATGCTCGGTGAAGCCGCCTACGACCGACAACTCGGGTGCTTCCGCGCGGCGCTCGCGGGCGAGCGCGTCGAATTCGACTTCGACCTCGCCGGTCCCGAGGGCGAACGCAACGCGCACGCGCTCTACGTGCCGCAGCGCCATCGCGACGGGCGCGTCGACGGCTTCTACGCATTGACCGTCGACATGACCTCGATCCGGCGCGTGGAGCAGGAGCTGCACCGGCTCGCGCGATTCGATGCGCTGACCGCGCTGCCGAACCGGCGCCAGTTCGACGAGTTCCTGCCGCAGGCGATCGCGCGCGCGCGCGCGTCGGGCCAGTCGCTCGCGCTGATGTTCATCGACGTCGATCACTTCAAGGCGATCAACGACACGCTCGGGCATGCCGGCGGCGACGAGGTGCTGCGCGAGTTCGCGTGGCGCCTGCACGACGGGGTCGGCAAGCAGGATTTCGTCGCGCGGCTCGCGGGCGACGAATTCGTGATCGTGCTCGAGGGCGTTGCGGGTGCCGACGCGGCGCATGCGCTCGCGATGGACCTCGTGCGCGCGATTCGCGAGCCATTCGACCTCGTCTCGGGGCCGCGCGATGTCAGCACGAGCATCGGCGTCGCGGTCGTGCAGGGCGGCGCGCTCGCGCCGGCCGAGCTCATGCAGCTCGCCGACCACGCGCTGTACGATGCGAAGGCGGCCGGCCGCGACACCGCGCGCCTCGCCGCCGACGGGCATGCGCCGGATGCGCACGCACCGGCCCGACCCGGGGCGGGCATGCCGTAGTCCGTGTGCCGGATGCCGCGTCGCGAGCGGACGAATACATTCCCGCGTTCGCCGTCCGGCGCAGGCAGGAGGTTCCCATGTCACGTCGTTTCCTTCGCTGGGCCGGGCCATGCGCCGCGGCCATGCTGCTGCTCTCGATGTCGCCGCTGCCCGCACGCGAAACGCAGCCTCCGTATTCGTTCGGGCATGCGCTGCCGCCGCAGCTCGCGTCGGCGCCGGTGCTGGAGCTGCCGGCGGTCGATGCAGCGCGCGAGCTCGCGGCCGATGCGCGCGCGATGGACGCGCAGCGCGCCGCCAACGGCGCCGCCGAAAAGCGCCTGCGCGTTGCGGTCGGCCAGGCGGTCACGGCCTCGAGCACGCGCGATGGCGTATGGGCGGAGCTCGCCGACGGCAGCCGGCTCTGGCGCCTCGTGGTGCATTCTCCGAACGCGACCGACCTGCGCTTCGGGTTTTCGCGCTTCGAGCTGCCCGCGGGCGCGACGCTGCACGTGATCGACGAAGGCCGCCATCGCTACGACGGTGCCTACGGCGCGGCCGACCGCACGCCGGACGGCCAGCTCTGGCTGGCGCCGATCGCAGGTTCCGAACTTGCGCTCGAACTGCACGTGCCCGCCGGCGCGACGCTGGCGCATGATGCGCTGGTGCTGTCGACGGTCGGCACGGGTTATCGCAACGTCGACGCGGCCGACGGCACGCAACTGTTCGGCGCGGGTCCGTCAGGCACCTGCAACATCGACGTGGTCTGCGCGCTCGGCGACGACTATCGCGACGAGATCCGCGCGGTCGCGAAGTTCTATTTCCAGAGTGGCGGCACCTACCTGTGCACCGGGACGCTCGTCAACAACACCGCGCAGGACCTCAAGCCCTACTTCCTGACCGCCAACCACTGCATCAGCACCCAATCGGAAGCGACGTCGATGTCGCTGATCTGGAACTACCAGTCGCCGACCTGCGACCAGCACGGGGGCGGTTCGACCGCGCAGACGCAATCGGGTGGCGCGACGCTGCGTGCGCATCGCGCGGACGTCGATGTCGCGCTGGTCGAACTCAACAGCCTGCCGCCGACCGCCTACCAGGTTTACTACGCGGGCTGGGACGCGAGTGGGATCACGCCCGCAGGCAGCATCGGCATCCACCATCCGAGCGGATGGGTCAAGGCGATCACCGAAGACGACAACGGCCTGACCACGATGAACAGTTGCATCGGCTCGGGCGGCACCAGCAGCCACTGGCGCACGGGATCGCCGTACGCGCAGGGCACCACCGAAGGCGGCTCGTCCGGCTCGGCGATCTTCGTGCCCGCGGGTGATGCGAGCGGCCACCAGAACCTGATCCTCGGCACCCTGTCCGGTGGCAGCGCGGCGTGCTCGGGCAGCGTGCCGAATGCGGGGTACGACTGCTACGGCAAGTTCTCGGTCGCGTGGCAGGGTGCGAGTGCGGCCACGCGCCTGCGCGACTGGCTCGACCCGGCTTCCACCGGCGCCACCACGCTGCCCGGCATCGATCCGGCCGCCGGTCCCGACGACCGCATCTTCGTGGACGGATTCGAGCCGTAGCGCCGCGTGCATGCTAGGGTCGCCACCGGTCCCCGATCGGTCGCGATGCATGCAGTGTTTCGTCTACAGGAGCAGCGCCCGCGCGGACACCTACGTGTTCCTGCGTGGGCGCGACGACAGCGGGGTTCTGCCGCGCGAGCTCGCGGCCGCGCTCGGCCCGCTGGTGTTCGTGCTCGAACTCGAACTCGTGCCCGGCCGCCGCCTCGCGCGCATCGGCGCGGACGAACTGCGCGACGCGCTCGTCGAACGCGGGTTCCACGTGCAGTTCCCGCCGCGCCAGGGTTCGCCCGACGCCTTCGTGGTTGGCTGAACTGCAACGCGGCCGCGACATCGGCAACGCCGGCGCGCGGCTTCGTGCAAGCGTGGCGACCCTCGTTATACTCGACCGGTGCGATCGTGGCCGCCTGAACGAGAGACGTGATGCCGAAGCGCGGTTCCGTGCGCAACACCCTGTCGGCGATGTTGCCCCCGCTCGTACCGGCCGCAGTCCTGTTCGCGCTCGCGGCGCTGGTTCCGCATGCGCTCGCGCTGATTCCGATCCTCGGCGCCAACATGTTCGTGATGGTCGCGGTCTCGCGCGCCGCGGGCTTCGATCCCGACGCATCGGCGCGGCGCACGGCCGCGCTGCGCGGCACCCCGTACTTCGTGATGTCGACCGCAGCCTGCGCGCTGGTCGCCGCGATCCTGTTCGCGCCGGTCTGGTGGCTGGCGCACGACGGCTCGCTGCCGGCCGCGCTCGCGTTGTCGGCCGCGCTCGCGGCGAGCCTGTTCGTGCTATGGCGCATCTGGCCCGCATTCGCGCTGCCGTTCGTGTGGGACGATGCCTACCCCGACGACAGCGCGCGCGCATCGTGGCTCTCGGCCGTGCTGCGGCGCTCGCTCGCGTTCGCGCGCCACCTCACGCGCGAACATGAACTGCTGCTCGCCTACGGCCTGCCCGCGGGGATCGCGCTGCTGCTGCTCGCGCTCGGCGCGCTCTCGCTCGCCGGCTTCGGCATCGTGCTCGATACCGATGCACGCCTCGCGCTGCTCGCGTTGTACGCGCTCGTGCTGTCGCCGCTCGCGCACGCCTTGCTCGTCAACCGCTGCCTGCGCGCGTTGCTCGCGGATGCGCGCAGCCGGCGCGCGCGTGCGCCCGGCGACGAGGCGGGTCCGGACATCGCACCGGTCGCCGCGCCGGTGCTCCCGACCGGCATCAGCCAGCGCGAGCTCGACGGCACGCTGCTGTGCGCGGTGCACTCGATCCAGGTCGACCTCGCGCTCGCCGCGCTCGAGCGCGGCGGCGATCCGAACGCGTTGCCGCCACCGGGCCAGCGCGACCAGCGCAGCGCGCTGCTGGTCGCCGCGACGCTGCCCGACCTGCGCCTGCTGCGCGCGCTGATCGCACGCGGCGTCGACGTGAATCGCGCGGTCGGCGGCGTCACGCCGCTGGTCGCGGCGACGCGCGACAGCTACGAAGGCCGGCCCGAGGCGGTCACGACGCTGCTCGCCAACGGCGCCGACCCGCGCACCGCCGATGCGCAAGGCAATACGCCGCTGCATCACGCCGCGCGCGGCATCGATGCGGTCATCGCGGCCCTGCTCGTCGACGCGGGCGCCGACATCGATGCGGTGAACGCGGCCGGCTGCACGCCGCTCGCGATCGCCTGCGGGAACGCGAACTGGGCCATCGCGGAATTCCTGCTCGAGCGCCGCGCGCACCCGCATCCGCCGTCGGCGCAACCCGCGATCGTGCAGGCCGCGGGCGTCGCCGAGGACGACTCGGCGGGCGTCAAGCTGCTGCTGCGCCGGCGCGCGGCGGTCGACGCGCGCGCCCCGCTCGAGCGCACCGCGCTGATGACCGCCGCGCTCGCGGGTCATGCGCGTATCGTCGAGGCACTGCTCGCCGGAGGTGCTTCGGTCGACCTTGCCGACGATCGCGGCACCACCGCGCTGATGGAAGCGGCACGCTCGGGCGTGGTCGCCGCGATCGACGCGATCGGCCGGCGCAAGCCCGAACTCGACCGCATCGACGGCAGCGGCCGCACCGCGTTGATGATCGCGTGCCAGTCGCGCCAGTCGAACGAAGACGCGGTGCGCGCATTGCTGACGCTCGGCGCCGATCGCGCCTGCGTCGGCGGCGACGGCAAGCGTGCGCTCGACCATGCGGCCAGCGCGGGCCGCTGGCACATCGTCGCCCTGCTCGATCCCGAGTATCCGTTGCCGAGCACGCTCGGTGGCGCGGGCATCGCGGGCCAGGAAGCGCATGCGGACCATCTGCTCGATGCGCTGCGCTTCGGCCACTGGAACGTCGCGGCGGAGTTCGTCGGCGTACTCGCGCAGTGGCCCCCGGAGGCGCTCGCCGACCTCTGGCTCGACCTCTCCGACCCCGGGCATGCGGCCGCGCGTGACTGGCTCGCCAATCACGGCCTCGATCCGGCCGCGCGCGTCTCGAACGGATCGACCTTGTTCGATGCGTTGGTCGAACGCCTGCCCGCGAGTCGCGTCGCGCTGCGCGAACTGCTCGCGCGCGGCGCGCCGACCGGCGGCGCAGGCCTGCTCGCGCGCGTGCTCGCCGGCGGCGGCGACCCGAACGACGCGCACACGCGCACGCTCGCGCATGAGCTGCTGGAGCGCGGCGCCGACTGGTGCGGCTGCGCCGACCAGCGCCGCAGCGCGCTGCACCTCGCGGTCGCGGTCGGCGACGTCGAGCTGGTCCGCGCGCTGCTCGATCGCGGCGCGGACCCGAATGCGCGCGATGCGCACGGCCGCGGCGCGCTGCATCTGGCGGTCGTGCGCGCCGATGCCGTCGCGGTGCCGCTGCTTCAGGCCCTGGTCGCCGCGGGCGCCGATCCGGAACTCGCGACCGCGGTCGGCGAGACGCCACTCGGGCTCGCGCTCGGAACCGATCCCGCACATGCGCGCTGGCTCGGCTGGACCGGCTGGCGCCTGCCGCGCCGCCGCCTGCAACCTTCCGATCTCGTCGCAGCAGCCACCGCCGGCGACCTCGAAGCGGTCGCGCGCCTGCTCGAACTCGGCCTGCCGATCGACGCGACGGATGCGCAGGGCGCGACGGCCCTGATCCGTGCGGCCGGTTCCGGCCACGCGGCGCTGGTCGTGCACCTGCTCGACGCGGGCGCGGACACGCGCTGCGTCTCGCGCTCTGGCATGCACTGCCTCGCTGCCGCGGTGGCGGCGCGTCGCGAAGCGGTCGTGCGCACCCTGCTCGAACGGCACGTGCCGGCCGACTTGCCGATCGCGGGTGGCGGCAGCGCGCTGACCCTCGCGGCCGCGCTCGGCGAACCCGCGATCGTCGATGCGTTGCTGGAATCGGGCGCGCGCGCGGACGCGGCCGACGAAGCGGGCGTGACGCCGCTGCAGGCGCTCGCGCAGCACGCGTTCGGCGGCGGCGACGGCGCACGCGTGCGCGCGGTGCTCGAACGCCTGCTGCAGGCCGGTGCGCGCCTCGACGCGTGCAACGAAGAGGGCCAGGACGCGTTGCTCGTGCTGCTCGGGGCGCGCGCGCAGCCGGGCACCGCGTGCGATGCGGAGCAGATCCGTTCGCTCGCCGAATACCTGCTGCAACTGGGTGCGAGCGTGCACACGCAGGACCGGCGCGGCGTCGGCGTGCTGCATGCCTGCGCGCTGCACGGACTGCTCGGTTGCGCGCGCCTGCTCAAGGCGCACGGTGCGAGCATCGACGCGCAGGATGCATTCGGTCGCAGCGCGGCCGACGTCGCGGCGTTGCTGGGTTATGTCGACGTCGCGGGCGAGCTCGGCCTGATGCCGGCGAGTCGCGTGCCGGGCGTGCGCCAGACGTTGCGCCGACCCGCGCGCGCGCCCGACTGAGCGCGGTGCGTCAGGACTTCATGCGCCGATAGATCGGCCACGGCAGCGCGCGCACGACCGCCGCGAGCAGCGCGAACCGCCGCGGCAGGTACCAGCTCGCCGAGCCCCGTCCGAGCCGCGCGATGACGATGCGTGCGACCTCGTGGGGTTCGACCGCCGCGGCGGGGAGGCGCAGGCCCCAGGTCAGGTTCGTCGCGAGGAACCCGAGTCGGTACAGGTGCACGCGCAGCTGGCCCGACGCGTGCGCGTGGCGCAGGCTTTCCTGCAGCGATTCGAGCGCGCGCTTGCAGGCCGCATAGACGATGTTGCGGCTGCGCCCGCGCGCGGCCGCGATGCTGCCGAACAGCACGACCACGCCGCGCGCCTCGCGCATCCGCGGCAGCAAACCGTGCACGATCGCGAGCGGCGCGTGCAGGTTGATCGCGACCAGTTCGCCGATGCGCGCGGCGTCGAGCGTGCCGTCGTCGGCCGCGCTCGACCAACCGATCGGCAGCAGAAGCGCGTCGAGCGGCCGCGGCATCGCGTCGAGCAGGGTCGCGATGCGCGCGACCGGGTCGGGTTCGCGCGCAAGATCGAGTGCGAGCGCGCGCGCATCGATGCCGTGGCGCAGGCGCAGGTCGGCCGCGACCGCTTCGACGTCGCGAGGGTCCGAGGCGACCAGCAGCAGGTCGTGGCCGTTGCGCGCGAGCTCGGTCGCGAGCGCGCGCCCGAGGCCGCTGGATGCGCCGACGACGAGCGCGGTCACAGGCGCAACCTGCGCGAAAGCTCGGAGCGGTACACGCCTGCGCGGTCATGCGCGCGCAGGCGAGCGCGCGCCTCCTCGAAGCCCGCGATCGCGGCGCGCGTTGCATCGGCATCGAGGCTCGAATCCTTGATCAGGTTCGGCCGTCCGCCGTGCGCGGTCGCGATCGTCGCGAGTGTCTCGAGGAACGCGCGCTGGCGCGATTCGGTCGGCGCCGGCAGGTGCAGCGCGAGCGCGATGCCGCTGCCGTCGAAGCGAAGGTCGCTCGCCTCGCCCGCGAACAGCTTGCTCGCGACCAGCGCGATCCGCGGTTGCGCGCGCGCGACGGCGTCGGCGAGCGCCGCCGCGAACGGCTCGAACCGCGCATGCGGCAGCAGCCACTGCGCCTCGACCATGCCTGCGCGCCCGTAGCCCGCGAAATACGTGCGCGCATCGTTGAGAGGGAACAGTGCGTCGACCAGCGCGAGCGGCGCCTGTCCGGCGCGGCACCAGCGCCGTCGCAACCAACCGTTCGCGAGCGCGATGCCGGCGCGGTTCCAGAGCGCGAACGGCAGCGGCGCGATGCGTTCGGGCAGGTCGCGCACGCGCGATCGCGCACGTCCGGCGTCGACGTCCTCGCTGTCGACATCCGCGCCATCGCTCGCGAGGCCGATGCGGATCACGCCGCGGCCGAACTGCGTGGCGCGAGCGTCGTGCCATCCGTACAGCACCGGCGCGTTGCCGGCTTCGCGCAACACGCGCGCGGCGTCGGAGAGGCTGGCCACCGGCACGCGACGGAGCACCAGCGCGGCGGGAGGCCGCGCGAGCCGCAGCGTCGCGTGCACGATCGTGCCGGTGAGGCCGAAGCCCGCGAAGCTCGCCTCGAACAGGCGCGCTTCGCGCGTGCGATCGGCGACCAGGATGCCGCGACCGGGCCGATGCAGCGCGATCGATTCCACCCATGCGCGGAAGGTGCCGTCACGCGCGGGATTCTTGCCATGCACGTCCGCGGCGATGCAGCCGCCGATGCTCGCGCGCGGATGGCCCGGCGTGACCGGCAGGTACCAGCCGTGTGCGAGCGCGAAGCGCTGCACGTCGCCAACGCGTGCGCCGGCTTCGACCACGAGCCGGCCGTGCTCCGCATCGAAGCCGAGCAGGCGATCGAAGGCCGCGAGGTGCTGGGTGGTCGCCCCGTCACCGAAACTCGCTGCGACATACGACACGCCGCCACCCCGCGCGATGCGCGGTTCGTCCGCGCGCAACGCATCGAGCAGGCGATAGCGGTCGGGATGCTGGACTTCGCACGCGGCGCGAACCTGGCGATCGAAGCTTTCGAGTTCGACGCGCGCGACCGCGTGCCCGCGCGCGTCGCTCGCGCGCGTCATCGCGGACTGGCCGCGCTGGCGGCGGCCCGTCGCATGGCGCGGGTGGTGCGCTGCGGTCCGGGCAGGCCCGCGCGTGCGTGCGTGGTCGTCGCGCGCGGGCCGGCGTGCAGGAGGCTCTGGTGTGCCACGCGTGCTCCATCGAATCGCGCCGATTATGGCATGCGAGGCCGGACACGGCCGCGCGCTGCGCGCGGTCGCAGCCGCTGAGATGCGTGCACCGGATCGTGGCCCGCGACGCGGCCCCGTACGCCGCAAGCGAGTCACTCCCGGAGTCCACCATGTTCGTCGCCGACCTCGTCGTTCCGCCGTCCTCGCCCCGCGCGCCCGTGCGCGCACCGCTCGCGTCCGCGCCACGCCCCGCTACGGCGCCCGCCGCCCCGTTCGCGTTGGTCGGCCTGTTGGGCTGGCTCGGCTGTGGCAGCCTCGCCCTCGCCATGCTCCCGGCTTCACCCGCGGGCCTCGAACTCGGGGCGACGCTGCCCTTCTGGCTCGTCGGCGCCCCCCTGCTGAACCTTGCGTGGTTGCTGCGGCGGCAGGTGGCTGGCGCCTCAGTGCGGGTCGCGACGCGCCTGCATGCGCAGGCGCGGATTCAGCGCAGTGGCGCGCGGCGCATATCGGCGCGATCGCTTGGCGGCTCGGCCGCGAGCCAGTCGCGCAGGTCGAGCATCGCGTAGTCGCGGTCCGCGATGCGTTCGACCCCGGGTTGCGCCGCGAGCAGGTCCCATGCCGCGCGCGCCGCGGGCGCGACCTCCTCATCGGACGCGCGTGCGCCCGGCAGCGGCAGGATCAGGAAGCGGATCGACTGCGCGCGCAGGAAACCGGTGAACGCGTCGCGATCGGCGAGGTATTCGGGACGCGAGAACCCGACCGTCACGAGGTGCTCGAATCGCCCGGGGAGCCAGAAGCTCGCAGGCTCGCGCGCGTATCCGACACTGCGCGCGGAATCGGGTTCCGCCTGCAGCCGCGCGCCGATCACGCCGAGGCCGGCCGCGGCGAGCACGCCGGGGCGTTGCTTGCGCAGGCCTTTCCAGTTGCGCCCGAGATCGAAGTCGAATGCGCGCGTGCCCGCCGTCCAGCCGCCGCTGACGAACGCGTAACCGGCCTGAAATGCAGCGAACGCGGGCAGGCACGCGAGCGCCACGATCAGCACGCGCGGTCGCGATGCGCCGGCGCGGAACAACGCGGCGAGCGAAAGCAGCATCGCGGGCAGCAACGCATACAGGAAATAGTTCCCGTCGCTGCCGCGCGCGTGGTAGCGCACACCGATCGCGAGCACCGCGCCGGTCCCGGCGAGCGCCAGCAGCAGCCACGTCGTCGGCCCATCGCCACGCGGCGGCCGCACCGCGTCGCGGCGCGCGGTCAGCCGCAACGCGAGTGCGCCGAGCGCCGCCCACAGCCACACGTTGCCGGTCCAACCGACCACGATGTGCGGCATCCGTTGCGGGCGGAACCACCAGTCGGCCAGCAGTGCGGGGATGTCGCTCCAGACCTGCGGATACGTCCATTCGAGCGTGCCCGCGGGTTCGGCCAGTTCGAACCCGAGTCGGGTCCAGAGCCTGAACAACGCGTCCGGACCGATCGTCGGCATGCCCGTGAGCCACCCGGTGCGCGCGGTGACCAGCGCGGCGACCCCGAGCGCCGCCGCGCAGGCTGCTATCGCGAGGCGCGTTTCGCGCAGGTCGATCGCGGCGGCCGGCGCGGTGCCGCGCAGGCGCCAGGCCGCGACGATCGTCGCGAGCACGAGCACGCCGACATACGGGATCGCGGTGAGCTTGGCGAGGCAGGCGAGCGCGCCGCAGGCGACGAGCCAGGCGGCGTCGCGCAGCGCGAACGTGCGTGCGAACGCGCCCGCGGCGAGCGTCGCGAGCAGCACGAACAGCAGTGCTGCGACGTCGGGCTTCGGCGTCGTCGCATTCGCGAGCGCGGGCAGCGTCGCGACCAGCAGCAACGTCGGCAGCCGCGCGCGCGCGGGCAGGCCGAGGCGCGTGGCGAGCACGCCGCAGGCGAGCAGGACGAGCACGTAGAGCCAGATCGTGAGGCCGGAGACCACGCTCGCATCGCCGATGCCGGCCATCGGCAGCGTGAAGAGTTCGTGGAGCTTGGGGAAATAGTGCACCGGCGACACCAGCCCGAGCGGCTCGAAGATCGAGTAGCCCGGGACCAGCACGCTTTCCGCGCGCAGTCCGTACCAGAGCGAGTCGTGGCCGAACGCGACCTTGCTGCGTGCGTACAGCATCGCGAACCAGGTCGCGAACAGCGCGTACCAGCCGCGATCCAGGGGTGCGGCAGCGCGCAGGCTCCGCCATGCATGCAGGACGAACGGCGCGTGGCCGCCGGACGCCGCCGGCAGCGCGAGCAGCAGCGTCAGGGCGCGCAGCGCACCGATCGAGCCTGCACCGCAGGCCGACGCGCTCCACGCGAGCAGGCTCCATGCGAGGAATCCAAGCGTGAACGCCTGCAGGTAGCCCGCGGCATCCGTCGGTGGCGTCAGCCTGAAGCGGCGCCGGATGAACGCGCCGAGGCCAATGATGACCTCGATGTAGAACAGATCCAGCAGCAGCGGGATGTCGACCGCGTGCCGGCGCAGATACAGCGCGAATGCGAGCGCCGGCAGCACGAGCAGCCAGCGGTTGCGCTGTGCGAACACGAACGCGGTCGCCGCGATCGCGGCGACCACCGCACCCTCGAGCGCGCCCTGCCACGCGGCGGGTTGCTGCACGTGCCACGAAAACGGTCCGTGGGCGAGCAACTGCCACGCGGGCACGCCGATGAAGGCTGCGGCGCACGACAGGAGGATCGCGACCGGAACGAGCGTCGTGCGGGTCATGCGTCGCTTCGGCGAAACTGCAGGGGCGCGCAGTCTAGACGAACGCGGCGTCGGTTTCGTTGCGCGCGTTCAAGCGCGAAGTCCGAGCCTCTTGCGCTCCATGCGGCGCAGGAACTCGTCCATGATGCGCCGATACAGGTCGTCGCCGAGGTAGGCATCTTCGACGCCGGCATCGATCGAGGGGTTGTCGTTGACCTCGATGATCACGGTGAGCTCGCCCGCCTGCTTGAGGTCGACGCCATACAGGCCGTCGCCGATCGGCGCGGTCGCCCTCAGCGCGAGTTTGAGCACCTCGGCGGGCACGGAACGCACGGGCAGCGTTTCGAAACCACCGGATTTCGCGGTGCCCTTGGCGCCGTGGTTGTAGATCTGCCAGTGCCCGCGCGACATGTAGTACTTGCACGCGTACAGCGGCTCGCGGTTGAGGATGCCGATGCGCCAGTCGAAGTCGGTGAACATGAACTCCTGCGCGAGCACGAGCGCGGTGTGCTGGAACAGGTCATCGGCCGCCTTGCGCAGCTGTGCCGCGTCTTCGACCTTGACGATGCCGCGCGAGAACGAACCGTCCGGTATCTTCAGCACGATCGGGAAGCCGAGCAGTTCCGGCAGGCCCGCGAGCTTCTTCGCGTCGTCGCGGTAGAGGATCTCGGTACGCGGCGTCGGCAGCTTGCGCGACTTCATGAGGTCGTGCAGGTAGATCTTGTTGGTGCATTTGAGGATCGAGCCCGGGTCGTCGATGACGACCATGTCCTCCTTCTCGGCCTTGTTCGCGAAGCGGTAGGTGTGGTTGTCGAGCGCAGTGGTTTCGCGGATGAACAGGCCGTCGTACTCGGCGAGCCGGCTGTAGTCGTTCTTCGCGATCGGGTCGACCTCGATGCCGAGTTCGGCTCCGGCCTCGACGAACGCCTTGAGCGCGCGCTTGTTCGATGGCGGCATCGGGTCGGCCGGGTCGGCCAGCATCGCGAGGTCGAAGCGGAACTTGCGGCGCGCGCGCGGCTTGCGCCAGAGCTTCTTGGAGAACTTGTCGAGCGACTGCGCGAACGCGTCTTCCTGCTCGTCGGACAACGTGTGCAACCCGGTCGGCTTGATCGCGGCAATCTGCCAGACGCGCTCGCGCTCGAACTCGATGCGCAGGATCGGACACGGGAACAGCTCGAACACCTGGCGCGCGAGGTCCTCGAGCGACGGATACGAGGTCTCGCCGAAATAGACGAGGATGCCGAGATCGGTGGTGTCGCGCCCGCCGGCCGGCAGGAAATTGCCGAGGCGCGCGTTGAGGTCCTCGATGTCGAGGCCGTACAGCGAACGCCGGCGCAGGTCGTTGATCGCGCGCACCGACGGGATCACCTTGTGTCCGCGCGCCTCCGCGAGCAGCGACACGTAGTAGCCGGTGCCGAGGTACTTGTAGCTGCGGCACAGGTTGATGACCTGCGTGCGCTCATCCTCGTTGCCGATCGGTTCCTTGAGGTAGTCCTGCGCGGTGACGACATTGTCGGACGGGTAGTAGGAACCCCAGTCCGACGCCTTTTCGACCACGATCAGCAGGCGGCTCATGTGCGGACACCGTCGGTGGAGCGCGGTGCGCGCGTGCGTGGGTCGGTCGGATGGAAGGCGTGCGGGCGCATGGCGTGGCGGCGGAGTCTGCCACGTTCGCGCGCGTTCGGGCAGGGCGTCGCGCGCGGATGAAGCCGGCGTGAACGGCGCGCGCGCAATCCGTTGCCGCATGCGGCGCGAGGGCCTACGCTGCGCGGCCGTGCCCGCGCCCGAATCCACCCTTGCGACCGCCGCGAGCGAAAGCCTGCTCGTGCGACGCGCAGCGCCCGCGGATCTCGCGGCGCTGGTCGAACTCGAGAACGCGAGCTTCGCGGGCGATCGCCTGAGCCTGCGCCAGTGGCGCCATCACCTGCACAGCGCGAGCGCGTGGGTGCTGGTCGGCGCGCACGGGCCACGGATCGCGGGCGCCGCGGTCGTGTTCTTCCGCAGCGGCAGCGGCGTCGCGCGCCTCTATTCGATCGCGGTGTCCGAACGCGAACGCGGCCACGGACTCGGCGCGCGCCTGCTCGAGGCGGTCGAGCGCATCGCGCGCCGTCGCCGCTGCGACCGCCTGCGCCTCGAAGTCCGCCGCGACAACCGTGCGGCGCAACGCCTCTATGAACGCAGCGGCTTCCAACGCATCGCCGAAATTCCTGCCTACTACGAAGACGGCGAGGACGCGATCCGCTACGAGAAGCCTCTCGCGTGACGCGCGCACGGCGAGGGAGTGGGCCACGAAACGTCAGGACGAAGCGCTTTCGACACGGAGCACACCGAGCACACCGAGAAGGGCAACAGCTAATCGACTGAGGGGCTTGTTCTCCGTGTGCCCCGCGTCGAAAGCGCTTCCGCTTCCGCTTCCGCATCGGGTTCCGGAACTTCTGGTGCGGTCGGGCGCTCGGGTCGGAGCCAGAGCCACAGCGCGACGGCGGCCATCCATGCGATGCCGATCGCGGCCCACCTGGGCGACGCGAACGCGAGCAGCGGCGCGCCGCTCGCTGCCATCATCACCGTCGCGAGCCATTTCGCACGCCGGCTGACCGCGCCATGCGCCTGCCAGTCGCGGATCATCGGACCCGTGCGCGCGTCGGCGAGCAGGCGTGCATGCAGGCGGTGCGAGCCACGCGCCGCGGCGAATGCGGACAGCAGCACGAACGGCACCGCCGGCAGGCCCGGCAGCACGACGCCGATCGCAGCGAGCGCGAGCGCGACCCACGCGAGCAGCCACCACGCCCAGCGCAGGCGCGCACGTGGCAATGCCGGCGCGGGATCGGGTTCGGGCGCGCTCAAGGCGCGAACCAGCCCGCCGCGCGCAGCGCCTCGGCCGTGGGCACATCGGCCGGGCGCGCGACGAGGCCGCCGCTCGCGGCGAGCGTAACCGTGTAGCGACCGCCGTCGACCATCGGCAGCCAGGCGGCGCTGCCGTAGTCTGCGTCGATCATGTCGATGCGGTCCGGCAATCCGCGCAGCAGCAGCCACGGGTCGATCGAGGTCGCGGGATCCGAGAGCGCATGCACGGTGTAGGGTCCCGACTGCGCCTGCTCGATCGAGCGCCAGCGCCCGCCGATGCGCTCGAGCCGGTACAGCGGCGGCGCGCCGAGCACGACTGCGGTGGTCTTCCACTTGATCACGCGTGCATCGAGCTGCCAGTCGTCGCCCCGGATCTCGACCTCGCGCCGCGTGCCGTCGGGCAACGCGACGCCGACGACGAAGCGCTGCGCATCGAGCGCGCGCGTGTCCAGCGTCGCAACCAGCGCCTCCGCCGCGAGCCGGCGGTAGCCGAGCAGCGCGGTGCCGACGATCGCCGCGAAGCCCGCGCAGGCGACCAGCACCAGGCCGACGATGAACCGCCCCGTCGCGCCCGCGCGGTGACGCGCTCGCCAGGAGCGTGACGCACCGCGCATCGTCAGCAGCGCGCACAGCACGAGCAGGGCGGCGAGGCCGAACGCGGTCGCGAGGAATGGAGTCAGGGACATGCGCAGAGCATACCGGCTACGCGCGTGAACGACCGCTATACTCGCGCCGGAACGTCCGGAGCCGCGCATGTCCCCCTTCGCCACCCCTACGTTGTCCGCGCGTATTGCGCTCGTGCTGCTGGCTGCGCTGCTGGTGTCGGCCTGCGGCAACAAGGGTCCGCTGGTGCGGCCTGCGCCGGACACGCCCCCGGCCGCCGCCACCGGCTGACGCGCGATGCGCTTCAGCAAGATGCACGGACTCGGCAACGACTTCGTGGTCGTCGATTGCCGCGAGCGTGCATTGCCGCTCGACGCGGATGGGATCCGCCTGCTCGGCGACCGCCACTTCGGCGTCGGCTTCGACCAGTTGCTGACGATCGAGCGAGCGCGCGACGATGCCTGCGCGTACGCATACGGCATCTGGAACACCGACGGCACGCGCGCGGGGCAATGCGGGAACGGCCTGCGCTGCGTCGCGCGCTGGCTCGCGCGCGACGGTGCGATCGGGGTCGGTCGCACGCGTCTGGAGAGTCCATCCGGACCGGTCACGGTGGAACTCCTGCCCGATGGCGACGTGCGCGCGGACATGGGCGAGCCGCGCTTCGAGCCGGCCGCGATTCCGCTGCTCGCCGGCGCGCCCGATGCGCAGGACGAATACACGATCGCGGCCGGCGGCATGCCGCTGCGCGTCGGCGCGGTGTCGATGGGCAATCCGCATGCGGTGCTCGAGGTCGCCGACGTAGCGCAGGCTGCAGTCGCCGAGCTCGGGCCGCGCATCGAAACGGCGCCCGCGTTTCCCGAATCCTGCAATGTCGGTTTCGCCGAAGTGCTCGCGCGCGATGCGATCCGCCTGCGCGTCTGGGAGCGTGGCGTCGGCGAGACGCTCGCCTGCGGCAGCGGCGCCTGCGCCGCGGTCGCGGTGCTGCGTCGGCGCGGGAGGCTCGATGCCGAGGTGCGCGTCGCGCTGCCCGGCGGCGCGCTCCGCATCGAGTGGGAGGGACCCGGCGCGCCGGTCTGGATGACGGGTCCGGCGACCTTCGTGTTCGAGGGCGAGTTCGGCGACAATGGCGCGCAGCGCTGAACGCAGCCGCGAGGATGAGCCGTCATGAGTGAACTCAGCATCAGGGAAGGCCTGGACGCGATGGAAGTCGCGAGCTACCTGCGCCAGCACCCGGAATTCCTCGGCGAGTTCCCGGACATCGCGATCGCGCTCGTGCTGCCGCGCGAGCACGGCCAGGCCGCGTCGCTCGCGAGCTACCAGCTCGACGTGCTGCGCGACAAGAACCGCGACCTCGCGCGGCGCCTGCACGAGCTGGTCGAGATCGCGCACGAGAACGAGGCGCTGATGGTGCGCGTGCACACGCTGACCCTCGCGCTGATGCGCGCGCACTCCTTGCCGGAAACCGCGAGCGCAGTGGTCGCCGCGCTGACCGAGGATTTCCACACCGATCTCGTGCGCCTCGTGCTGTTCCGCGCCGATCCGCAGCTGCCGGCCGCCGAATGGCTGATCGCCGAGCCGGCCGGCGCGCCCGCGTTCCCGGCGTTCAGCGAATTCCTCAAGCGCGCCGAGCCCCTGTGCGGGCGACTGCAGCAGGACAAGCTCGATGCACTGTTCGGTGGGTCGTCCGGTGAGGTGCAGTCGGCGGTGCTGCTGCCGATCGGCACGGCGGGCATGCTCGCGATCGGCAGCCATGATCCGAACCGCTTCCATCCGGGCATGGGCACGGTGTTCCTGAAACTCATCGGCGAGGCGATCTCGACCGCGCTCGCGCGCTTCGCGCCGGGCTGAGATGGGCGCGGCCGCGGGCGTCGACGGGCTCGGCGGCGCGGTCGACCGCTACCTCGCGTGGATGCGCGACGAACGCCGCTGCTCGCCGAGCACGGTCGAACACTATGCTCACGCGCTGGCGGCGCTCTCGGCGCACGCGGAGCAGTCAGCGCTCGCGCACTGGCGCGACTTCCGCGCCGACCAGGCGCAGTCGCTGCTGGCCGAACTCCACCGTCGTCACGCCCATGCACCCGCGACGCTGCGCGCGACCGCATCGGCCTGGCGCAGCTTCTTCCGCTGGCTCGCGCGGGAAGGCGAGGTCGCCACCAATCCCGCGGTCGGCCTGCGTGCGCCGCGGCTCAAGCGCAAGCTGCCGCAGGTGCTCGATGCCGACGAGATGGCGCAGCTGGTCGAAGTGCCCGGCGACGACGCCGATGCGGTGCGCGATCGCGCGCTGCTCGAACTGCTGTACTCGAGCGGCCTGCGCGTGGCGGAACTGTGCAGCGTGCGCTGGCGCGACCTCGATGCGCACGAAGGCACGTTGCGCGTGACCGGAAAAGGCAACAAGACACGCATCGTGCCGGTCGGCACGAAGGCGCTCGAAGCGCTCGCGGCCCTGCGCGCGCACGATGGCTGCGGCGACGACGACCCGCTCGTGCGCGGCCGCCGCGGCGCGCCGCTGACGCCGAACGGCGTGCGCGCGAGGCTGCGCAAGCGCGCGCAGGAGCAGGGGGTCTGGAAGCGCGTGTATCCGCACCTGCTGCGCCATTCCTGCGCGAGCCACCTGCTCGAATCCTCGGGCGACCTGCGCGCGGTGCAGGAACTGCTCGGCCACGCGGACATCGGAACCACCCAGATCTACACCCACCTCGACTTCCAGCACCTCGCCAAGGTTTACGACGCGGCGCATCCGCGGGCGCGGCGGAAGTAGCCGTGTTCGCGCGTAGCGCGCGGATCGCGCGTATCGCGGGCGGGCGCTTCGACTTCACGGCCTGCGGCCGCTGCGCTCGGCGCGAACGGGAAGTTCCATGCGGCAGTGTCCATGCGGCGCACCCGTGCCGTTCACCCTGAGCGCAGGCCGGAGGCCGGCGTCGAAGGGCCGGGTTGCAAGGAATGCACGCGGGTTGCATTCGGGTCGCGCGGGCCCTATCTCGGCCATTCCGCCACGCAGGGCCGCCCATGGACAGCTTCCACGCCACCACCATCGTGTCCGTACGCCGCGGCGATCGCGTCGTGATCGGCGGCGACGGCCAGGTCACGCTCGGCAACACGGTCATGAAGGCGAATGCGCGCAAGATCCGTCGCCTCGGCAACGGCCAGGTGCTCGCGGGCTTCGCGGGTGCGACCGCCGATGCGTTCACGCTGTTCGAGCTGTTCGAGCAGAAGCTCGAGAAGCACGGCGCGAACCTCACGCGCGCCGCGGTCGAACTCGCGAAGGACTGGCGCACCGAGCGCCGGCTCGGCCGCCTCGAAGCGCTGCTGGCGGTCGCCGACCGCAGCACCTCGCTGATCATCTCGGGCAACGGCGACGTGCTCGAACCCGAGAACGGCCTGATCGCGATCGGCTCGGGCGGCCCGTTCGCGCTCGCCGCCGCGAAGGCGCTGCTCGAACACACCGAACTCGATCCGCGCGCGATCGTCGAGAAGGCGCTCGGCATCGCGGGCGACATCTGCATCTACACCAACCACAACGTCTCCATCGAAGAGCTGGGAACGGGGAATGGGGAATAGGGAATCGTCCAGGCCATCGTCCCGACATCCGCTTCAGCCATCCCGATTCCCCACTCCCTATTCCCGGCGCAGCCATGAGCGAACTCACCCCGCGCGAAATCGTCAACGAACTCGACCGCTACATCATCGGGCAGAACGCGGCCAAGCGCGCGGTCGCGATCGCGCTGCGCAACCGCTGGCGGCGCATGCAGCTCGACCCCGGGCTGCGCGAGGAGGTCACGCCGAAGAACATCCTGATGATCGGACCGACGGGCGTCGGCAAGACCGAGATCGCGCGCCGGCTCGCGGCGCTCGCGAACGCGCCGTTCATCAAGGTCGAGGCGACCAAGTTCACCGAGGTCGGCTACGTCGGCAAGGATGTCGAGCAGATCGTGCGCGACCTCGCCGACGCTGCGGTCAAGATGGCGCGTGAGCAGGCCAAGGCGCGCGTGCGCTCGCAGGCCGAGGACCGCGCCGAGGACCGCCTCCTCGATGCGCTGCTGCCGCGCCGCCAGGGCGTCGGCTTCGCGAACGAACCGCACGTGCCCGATGCGCGCGAGGCCGACACGCGCCAGAAGCTGCGCAAGCAGCTGCGCGAGGGCGCGCTCGACGCGCGCGAGATCGAACTCGACGTCGCGATGAACCTCGGCGTCGAGATCATGTCACCGCCGGGCATGGAGGAAATGACGAGCCAGCTGCGCGGCATGTTCCAGTCGCTCGCGGGGCAGAAGACCCAGGTGCGCAAGCTCAGCATCGCGCAGGCGCGGCCGCTGCTGGTCGAGGAAGAAGCCGGCAAGCTCGTCAACGACGAGGAGATCAAGTCGCAGGCGATCGCGAACGCGGAGCAGAACGGCATCGTGTTCATCGACGAGATCGACAAGATCGCGCAGCGCGGCGAGTGGAGCGGCGCTGGCGTCTCGCGCGAGGGCGTGCAGCGCGACCTGCTGCCGCTGGTCGAGGGCTCGGCCGTCTCGACCAAGTACGGCATCGTGAAGACCGACCACATCCTGTTCATTGCCTCGGGCGCGTTCTCGCTGGCCAAGCCGTCCGACCTCGTGCCGGAGCTGCAGGGCCGCTTCCCGATCCGCGTCGAACTCGCGGCGCTCACCGCCGACGATTTCCGCCGCATCCTGTCCGAGCCGCAGCACGCGCTGACCAAGCAGTACACCGCGCTGCTCGGCACCGAGGGCGTCACGCTCGAGTTCGCCGAGGACGGCATCGAGCGCCTCGCGGCGATCGCGTTCCAGGTCAACGAGCGCACCGAGAACATTGGCGCGCGGCGCCTGCACACGGTGCTCGAGCGCCTGCTCGACGAGATCTCCTACGAGGCATCGGACAAGGGCGGGCAGCATTACCGCATCGACGCGGCGTACGTCGATGCACACCTCGGCGGGTTGGTGCGCGACGAGGATCTGTCGCGTTACATTCTCTGATTGACGGGCCCCTCCAAGCCGTTCGCCCTGAGCGCAGGCCGAAGGCCGGAGTCGAAGGGCAAGATCGTGAGGTCGTCACCAGCGCGGCGCTTCGACTCCGCGTCCTGCGGGCGCTGCGTTCAGCGCGAACGGAAGTTCCTGCGGCGCACCCTTGCCGTTCGCCCTGAGCGCAGGCCGAAGGCCGGAGTCGAAGGGCCAGCTGGCCGGGATGTCGCGTGCGGACGCTTCGACTCCGTGGCTGTCGCCGCTGCGCTCAGCGCGAACGGTGGGTGGAAACTCCGTGCGTTGCACCTGCGCGGCTGCGATTCGATCCGCGCATGCCCGGTGGGGCATGCCTTGCACCTGCTCCCCTTGTGGCCGACCATACGCACATGACCACTGTCGTTCCATTCAAGGCGCGCGGCGCGCGCGCCGAACTTCGCGAAGCGCTCGAGCAGCGCATCCCGCTGCGCATCCGCCGCGAGCAGCTGCAGCCCGGCGTGATCCACGGCTACGTCATCGCGTTGTCGCGCGAGTACTGCCTCGTGGCCGAGGTCGGCGACTCGATCCGTTTCGACGGCTACGTCGCGCTCGCGATCGCCGACATCAGCGCGATCGAGGCCGATCCCTCGCGCGAGTTCGTCGACCGCGCGCTCGCGCTGCGTGGCGAGGAACTGCGCGTGCCGGACGGCTTCGGCCTCGACGACTGGGCCGCGATCGCGCGCTCCGCGATGGCCTGCGCGCCGCTGATCTCGGTCAACATGATCGAGGACGACGAAGGCGAGATCAGCTACGTCGGCCAGCTCACCGATGTCGAACGCGACGCGCTGGTGCTGCGCGAACTCGACCCGAACGCGCAGTGGTATCCGGATACCGGCGCCTACGAGTTCGAGGCGATCGGTTCGATCGGCTTCGGCTCGGGCTACCTCGAGGCGCTGTGGCAGGTCGCGGGTTCGCCCGCAGACCCGCTCGCGCCACGCGCACCCGCGACCGATACCCTGCACTGACGCACTCGCGGGCGCTCAAGGCGAGGCGCGGAGTGTCGGCGCGGTCCGCGCGCAGCCACGCACGCCACTGAGCGAGCATTTCAGGCGCACCCTGCTGCGCCGCGCTCCACACCTCATTCTCCATTCCCCATTCCCGGCTCCACCCATGTTCCCGACCGAGATCACCCTGCACCGCGCCTCGCACGTGCTCGAGGTCGCCTTCGATGACGGCACGCATTTCCGGCTGCCCGCGGAATACCTGCGCGTGCATTCGCCGAGCGCTGAAGTGCAGGGCCATGGACCCGGCCAGCGCGTGCTCGTCACCGGCAAACGCGACGTCAACATCGACGCGGTCGAGCCGGTCGGGCACTACGCGGCGCTGCTGCGCTTCTCGGATGGCCACGCGTCCGGGCTCTACTCGTGGGAACTGCTGCATGCGCTCGGTCGCGACCACGCGCGCAACTGGCAGCTCTATCTCGATGCGCTGGCCGTGGCCGGGGCTTCGCGGACTGCGTGACGCGTCGTTGCGTCATTGCCCACCGGAAGTCTCCTGCGGATCTGCCGTGAAGAAGTCCCTGACGGCCTGCGCATACACCTCCGGTCGTTCCCACCAGAGGATGTGCCCGGCACCCGCGATGAAGCGGTAGCTTGCGTGCGCGAATGTGTCGACATACTCGTAGGCGTCCGCGTACGGCATGAAGTCGCATTGCCCCTGCAGCACGAGCACGCGGCCGCGGAAGCGACGCATCGCGGGTCGCGGATCGGCGACGTCGCCGAACCAGTTCGCACCGGTGCGCACGTACAGGCCCGCGCCGCCTTCCTCGGGCTGGACGCGCGCGGGATCGCAGACCATGTTGCGCGTGAAGCGCGCGGCCAGCGTGTTGAGCGCCGCGTCCACCTCTGAGTCGGCGGCGGTCTTCACGTTGAACGCGAGCGCGATGGCCTGCGCGAGGATCACCTTCGCGGGCATCGCCGACAACGCGGTGTCGCTCCGGTACTGCTCCGCATCCGGGGAGCGGAACTCCAGTCCCCGCGGAACCGGATAGCGCGAATCCGCGAGCGAATGCCCGCTGTCGTCCTGCAACGCAGGCTCGAGGTTCCCGGGCGAACTCAGGACCAGTCGCGCCACGCGTTCCGGATGCCGCGCCGCGTAGTGCGCCGCGATGCGCGCCCCGTGCGAATGCCCGATCAGGTTCACGCGGCCCGCGCCGAGGTGAGTCTCGACGATCTCGTGCAGGTCGTCGACCTGGTCGTTGAATCCGCTGTCCTTGGGTCGGCGCAGGCGATCGGACAGGCCCGAGCCGTGCTGGTCGTAGAAGTAGACCGTGTGTCCCGCCGCGGCCAGTGGTTGGAGCGCCTCGATCAGCGACGTGTGCACGTAGCCGCCGGGCCCGCCGTGCACGAACACGACCGGCAGGCGTGCGGGGGCGCCGGGTGCAGGTTCGCGCTTGGTGTAGGCAATGCGGTAGCCGCCCTGCATCGGCCAATACTGCGTGTCGGCGCGCGGGCGCAGCGCCGGCACCGTCGGGCGGATCGGCAGGCTGTACGCGATCGCCGCAACGAGCAGCAGCAGCGCGCAGCACGCAAGCATCGCGCGCGACAGCCATGCAAGGCCTCGCCTCACCTGGACGTCCCCGCTGCGGTCACGCAGGGCGCAGCGCGAGCTGCCGGCGTCGAGCGCGGACGGCCAACGCGGTCGTCGCCTACTCGACCGTCACGCTCTTGGCGAGATTGCGCGGCTGGTCGACGTCGGTGCCGCGCAGCACCGCGACGTGGTACGCGAGCAGCTGCAGCGGCACCGTGAATACCGCGGGCGCGATCAGGTTGCCGCCCGAGGCGACCTTGATGATCGCGCCGCGCGTGCCGTCCTGCACCACCGGGGCGTCGGTATCGGCGAACACGAACAGTTCGCCGCCGCGCGCGCGCACCTCCTCGAGGTTGGACTTCACCTTCTCGAGCAGCTGATTGTTCGGCGCGACCGCGATCACCGGCATGTCCGCGTCGACGAGTGCGAGCGGGCCGTGCTTGAGTTCGCCGGCCGGATACCCCTCGGCGTGGATGTAGGAAATTTCCTTGAGCTTGAGCGCGCCCTCGAGCGCCACCGGGTAGTGCGCGCCGCGGCCGAGGAACAGGGCATGCGCCTTGGTCACGAAGCGCTCGGCGAGCTTCGCGATCTCGGGTTCGAGCGCAAGCACTTCGGCGACCTGGCGCGGCAGCGTCGCGAGTTCGGCGACCAGACGACGGTATTTCTCGTCGGCCAGTCCGTTGATCCGCGCGAGTTCGATCGCGAGCAGCGCGAGCGCGGCGAGCTGGGTGGTGAACGCCTTGGTCGAGGCGACGCCGATCTCCGGTCCCGCGCGCGTCATCAGCACGAGGTCCGATTCGCGCACGAGGCTCGACTCGGGCACGTTGCAGACCGCCATCGAGCCGAGGTAGCCGTGGTTGCGGCCTTCGCGCAGCGCCGACAGCGTGTCGGCGGTCTCGCCCGACTGCGACACCGCGAGGAACAGCGTGCCTTCGGGCACGACGACGTGGCGGTAGCGGTATTCGCTCGCGACCTCGACGCTGCACGGGATGCCCGCGAGTCCCTCGAGCCAGTAGCGCGCGACGAGGCCCGCATGGAAGCTCGTGCCGCAGGCGACGATCTGCACGTTCTTCACGCGCGCGAGGAGGTCCGCGGCGTCGACGCCGAAGATGTTCGGCAGGATGCGGTCGTTCGCGATGCGACCCTCGAGCGTGTCGGCGATCGCGCGCGGTTGCTCGAAGATCTCCTTGAGCATGTAGTGGCGGTATTCGCCGCGCTCGACCGCGTCCGCGGTCATCTCGCTCTGGCGCACCGCGCGCTCGGCCGGCCGGCCCTCGCCGTCGAGGATGCGGAAGCCGTCGAGCGTGATCTCGACGAGGTCGCCTTCCTCGAGGTAGGCGAAATGCGTGGTCTCGCGGATCAGCGCCTGCACGTCGGATCCGAGGTAGTGTTCGCCGTCGCCGATGCCGACCACGAGCGGGCTGCCGCGGCGCGCGCCGACCACGTGGCCGGGCTGGTCGCGGTTCATGACCGCGATCGCGTAGGCGCCGTGCAGGCGCCGAGTCGCGGCCAGCACCGCGTCGCGCAGTTCGGCGCCGCGCGCGAGCGCATCGTCGACCAGGTGCGCGATGACCTCGGTGTCGGTGTCCGATTCGAACGCGTAGCCCTTGGCCTTGAGCTCGGCGCGCAGTTCCGCGTGGTTCTCGATGATGCCGTTGTGCACGACCGCGACGCGCTCGCTCGACACGTGCGGATGCGCGTTGACGGTGTTCGGCACGCCGTGCGTCGCCCAGCGCGTATGCGCGATGCCGGTGGTGCCGGCGACCGGCGCCGACGCGTACAGCGCCTCGAGTTCGCGCACCTTGCCCTTGGCGCGCACGCGCGCGAGCCGGCCGTTCTCGAGCACCGAGATCCCGGCCGAATCGTAGCCGCGGTATTCCAGCGCCTTGAGTCCGGCGATCAGCAGCGGGACCACGTCACGCTGGGCGACGGCGGCGACGATTCCACACATGGGAAGCTTCCTCGGGTTCGGGTGGCCGCCTGCGCCGGGCGGTGGCGCGATCATAGAGGCTCGCGGCACCGCGCGGCGACCTGGGCGCGCAGTCTGGCTGCCCCGCAAGGTTCCAATCTGACGAAATGCGGCGTTTTGCATGGCCGCTCGACCTGCGGTCGGACGCAGCGGCTCTGCTAGGATGGCGCCCGCCCCATGCGCAGCGCGCGTGCGGGCGGGAAGGCGCCGCGATGGCACGGGAATCGCATCCTCAGCCGGGCTGAGGCCGTGCAAGGGCGCCGCGATGAATTCCCACGCAGAGGACGTCGGACGGCGCGCCACGCCAGTGCGCGCCGGTGTCGATTCACCGGAGGGGTGGATGTTCCGCTATATCCGCCAGCAGGGCGCGCGCTGGCTGCTGCTGCTCGCGGTGGCCGATTACGTGCTGCTCGCCTGCTCGCTGCTGCTCGCCACGCATGTGCGCTTCTGGCCGCATCCGGACGACCTCGCCTCGCATTCCGATTTCCTGCTGCCGCGCGCGGCGGTGTTCGCGCTGGTGATGCTCGGCGCGCTCGCCGCGCTCGGCATGTACCAGCCGCGCCTGCGCGAAAACTGGACCGGGCTGTTCGCGCGCCAGTGCGTCGGCTTCCTCGTCGGCGGGAGCGCGGTCGCGCTGCTGTTCTACATCCTGCCGCAGGCCTATGTCGGCCGCGGCCTGCTCGGGCTCACGCTCGTGATCGGCTTCCTGCTGCTGACGCTCTCGCACGCGGCGTTCGCGCGCCTCGTCGACGTGGAGGCGCTCAAGCGCCGCGTGCTCGTGCTCGGCTCCGGCCGACAGGCCGCGGTGATCACGCAGCGCATGCGCCGGCGCGTGGACCGCCGCGGCTTCCACCTCGTCGGCTTCCTGCCGATGCCGGGCGAGATCCCGGTGGTTCCGGCGGATCGACTGCTGAGCAGCAGCGAACCCTTGCCCGCGTTCGTCGAACGTCTGCAGATCAACGAGATCGTGATCGGGCCGGAAGACCGGCGCGGCAGCCTGCCGATGGACGCCCTGCTCGAGTGCCGCCAGGCCGGCGTCGCGGTCACGAGCCTGGCGACATTCTTCGAGCGCGAGCTGGGCACGATCAAGCTGCACCTCGTGGATCCGTCGTGGCTCGTGTTCTCCGACGGTTTCGATGCCTCGCCGCTGCGTCGCCTGACCAAGCGCGCGTTCGACATCGTCGCGGCCCTGGTCGTGCTCGCGCTCGCGTGGCCGCTGATGCTCGGCGCGATCCTCGCGATCCGCCTCGAATCCGGGCGCGGGGCGCCGATCCTGTACCGCCAGGAACGCGTGGGCGAACGCGGCCGCACGTTCCCGCTGGTCAAGTTCCGCAGCATGCGCACGGATGCCGAGAAGGACGGCGTCGCGCGCTGGGCCAGCAAGCAGGACGACCGCGTCACGCGCGTCGGCCAGTTCATCCGCAAGACGCGCATCGACGAATTGCCGCAGCTCTGGAACGTGCTGCGCGGCGACATGAGCCTCGTCGGTCCCCGGCCGGAACGCCCGCAGTTCGTCGCCGAGCTCGCGAAGAAGATCCGCTACTACGAGCTGCGCCATTGCGTGAAGCCCGGGCTCGCGGGCTGGGCCCAGCTCAACTATCCGTACGGCGCGACCGAGGAAGACGCGGCGGAGAAGCTCAAGTACGACCTGTTCTACGTGAAGAACCACGACTTCATGCTCGACCTCATGATCCTGATCCAGACCGTCGAAGTCGTTGTGTTCCGGCGCGGCGCGCGCTAGCGTTCGCGCGTTCCACGCCTTCCGCGCGGAACGCGCCTGCCGCCGGCGGGCGCCTGCCTCGCGGCGACCTCGCGCCGCCGCGAGCCTCGCCAGCAGCCGGTCCGACGGTGGCCCCGATGAGTTCCAATCGATCGTTCGCACTTCGTTTCGCGGCGAGGATCGTCGCCGCGCTCGCCTGCACGTCGGCAGTGGCCGCGCCGCGCGGGGATATCGCGCTCGTGCCCTACGTCACCTCGGGACTCGAACAGCCGCTCGCGGTGCGCAGCCCGCATGACGGCAGTGGCCGGGTGTTCGTGGTCGAGCGCGGCGGCGCGATCCGCGTGGTCGTCGGCGGCGTGCTCGCGGCGCAGCCGTACTATTCGCGTTCGGTCGATACCGGCGACATCGAGCGCGGCCTGCTCGGCCTCGCGTTCGACCCGCAGTTCGCGAGCAACGGCACGCTCTACATCGTCTATACCGCGCCGGGTGCAGGGGGCGAACGGCTGGTGCGGCTCGTCGCCAAGGATCCTGCGGCGAACGTGTTCGCGGGCAGCGAAACCGAGGTCATGCGCGTGCCGCTGTTCTACAACCACAACGGCGGCGACATCCATTTCGGAGCCGACGGGATGCTCTACTGGAGCACCGGTTCGGGAACCGGCTCGTTCGATCCGGAGAACCTCGCACAGGATCTGTGGAAGAAGACGATCGGTGGCCAGACGTATTACCTGATGGGCAAGATCCTGCGCCTCGACGTGCGCACGCCGAGCGCATCGGCGGCCGCGAACATGTGCGGCGCGACGCCGGGTCAACCCGCGTCGTATTCGATTCCGGCTGGCAATCCCTACGCATCCGACACCAACCGCTGCGGCGAGATCTGGCTCTACGGGTTCCGCAACCCGTGGCGCTTCAGCATCGATCGCGCGAATGGCGACCTCTGGATCGGCGACGTCGGCGAAGGCGCGTGGGAAGAGGTCGACCAGCGCGCGGCGGGCGATACCGGCAACCGGAACTACGGTTATCCGCAATGCGAAGGCCATCATCACGGACGCCCTTCGGGGAGCGGCGCGGACTGCCCTGCGACGACCGCGACGGTCGCGCCGGTGATCGAGTACTCGCATGGCAGCAGTCGCTGCTCGGTGACCGGAGGCTATCGCTACCGTGGCCCGGTCGCCGCGCTGCAGGGGCGCTACGTGTTCGGCGACGCGTGCACCGGAGAAGTGCTGGTCGCAAGCGAGAACGCGGGCGCATGGACATTCGCGCCGCTGCCGCCCGGCGTCGGCGCGGGTTACGGCAGCGTCGCAGGCTTCGGCGAGGACGAGGCGGGCAACCTCTACCTCGCCGACCTTGCCGACGGCGGGATCTGGCGCTTCGGGGGCGAGGCGACGGCGGATCTGGTCTTCGTCGACGGCTTCGACTGAGACGCAGGCTGCACGACCGAAGGTGGGCCGGTGCATTCGCACGGCCGTCTGGCGCGCGTGCGTGTCGGGTGCGAAGAGCGGCCGCGCTGCGCGCGTCCGGCCTACGAGGGCTTGCGCCTGCGCACGAGTCCGCCCGCGAACCGCCGCGCTGCAACCTTCCACAACCCGCGTACCTCGCGCCGCACGCCGGGATCGTGCGACGTGCGTGACGCCTTGCGCGCCCAGGTCCATGCGTCGCGCCAGCGGCCCGCGAACACCATCCCGCGCGCATTGCGCAGGTAGGTCGCCGCGAGCGCGCGGTCGCGCAACGCCTGCGGCACCATTTCGCTCGCGCCCGCGACCGCGCGTTCCATCACGCGCGTGTAGTCGTCGTAGGTCTGCGCGAGCGCGGACAGGCCGTCGTGGCCGCGGATCGCACGCGCGAGCGGCGCGTCGACCACCCCGATCTGCCAGCGCCGCGCGATGCGCAGGTGGAAGTCGAGGTCCTCGGCCGTGCGCAGCGACTCATCGAAGCCGCCGACGTCGGCGTATACCTCGCGCCGGAACATCGCCGACACCGGCGCCAGCGCGGGATTCGCGAGCACCTCGGCCAGCACCCAGCCGTCCTCGGGCAGGATCGCGCGGCGGCCGAGGAAGTCGATGCGACGGCGCTCGGCGTCGATGCGCTCGACGTCGCAGAGCACCATGCCGAAGTCCGGATGCGCCTCGAGCCATTCGACCTGGCGCGCGGTCTTCTCGGGCAGCCACTCGTCGTCGCTGTCGAGCAGCGCGAGGTAGCGCCCGCGCGCCATCGACAGGCCGCGGTTGCGGGCGGCGGACACGCCCGCGTTCGGCTGGCGCACGTAGACGATGCGATCGCCGAACTCGGCCGCGAGCGCCTCGCCGGTGCCGTCGGTGGAGCCGTCGTCGACGACGATGATCTCCTCCACCGGACGCGTCTGGGCGAGCACGCCGCGGATCGCATGCGCGACCAGCTCGCGCCGGTTCCAGGTCGGTATGATGGCGGAAACCTCCGGACCTGCCGTCGTCATGCTGTCGGACCTCGTCAAGAAGACGCTCTATGGTAGCGGGCTGCTCGGCCTCTACCACCGCCTGCGCAATCGCCGCACGCTCACGGTGATCATGTTCCACCGCGTGCTCGAGCCGAGCGATCCGCGCTGGGCCTCGTGCGATCCCGACTACACGCTCGAAGCCGGGCTGCTCGACCGCTGCCTCGCGTTCTTCCGCCGCCACTACCACGTGGTGTCGACCGAGGCGGTGATCGCCGCGCGCAGCGGCGGCGCGCGCCTGCCGGACCGCGCGCTGCTGATCACGTTCGACGACGGCTGGGCCGACAACGTCGATCATGCGTTGCCGCGCCTGCAGCGCGCGGCGATGCCGGGGCTGCTGTTCGTCGTCGCCGACGTGGTCGGGCGTCGCACCGCGTTCTTCCAGGAACGCCTGGTCGGCGCCTGGCGCCTCGGCAAGTTCAAGCTCGCCGAACTCGCGGCCGCGCTGCCGCAGCCCGAACCCGTCGCCGAAGGCATCGGCGGCCTGCGTCGCACGATCGCGCGACTCGAAACGCTCGACGACGACACGCGCGAGCGCACGCTCGCGCCGTTCGCGGGCGTGATGGACGACGGCCTGCGCCACATGGCGACCGCGGAGGAGCTCAAGGTGCTCGAACGCGGCGGCATCGCGGTCGGCCTGCACGGCAAGACGCACACGCCGATGACGCGCGCGAACGATCTCGACGCCGAACTCGGCGGTGCGCGCGTCGAAGTCGCGGCGCACCTCGAAGGCGGCCGCGCGCCGACCACTATGTCGTTCCCGCACGGCCGCTACGACGCCGCGATCGCGCGGCGCGCGCACGACGCTGGCTACGAGCTCGTGTTCACGAGCGACCCGATCCTCAATCCGATTGATCCGACGCCGGGCTGGTTGCTCGGGCGCGTCGGCTTCGATCAGACCGGCATCGTCGATGCACGCGGGGGCTTTCGCGCGGACCTGCTCGCGTTGTTGCTGTTCCGCAAGCCGTGCGGGCGCCTGGTCTGAATCGGGAAGTTCGGCGCATGACGCCGCGCGACCGCCACGCATCAATCCGGGTCTTCGTGCGAAGAGCTCGGGGCTGAAGCCCCTCCCACAAGATCCGTAGCGTTTCGAGATGTCGGAGCACTCTGTCTGCTCGCAGCCGGCGCGAATCGTGTGGGAGGGGCTTCAGCCCCGAGCCGTGGCGCGTTACTCGTCCTCGTCCGCCGAAGTCAGGTGCAGCTCGATCGTAGCGGTGTCGTCGCGCATGCGCCCGAATACCGGGCGCCGGCTGCGCTCGATGAAGCCGTTCGCGTGCCAGCCCGCGAGCTTCGCCTCGGCGCCCGCGTATTCGACCGATACTGCGACATGCCGCGCGGCGCGCGCGGCGCGCAGCAGCGCATCGACGCAGGCTGCGCCGATGCCGCTCGCGGCGTCGTCGGACCAGAAGTCGCGCACGTGCAGCACCTCGTCCTCGACCTGGCACGCGAACCACGCACGCAGGGTCTGGTCGGCCGCATCGAGCAGCAGCAGGTAGCGCGTGTTCGCGAGCGGCGAGGCATCGAAGCGCCACTGCGCGAATGCCGCGTCACGCACCGCGACCAGCGCATCGCCGTGCGGCGAGCGTGCCCACAGCGCATCGAAGCGCGCATCGGCGCGATCGGTCCAGTGCGCCTCGACGCGCGGCGCTCCGCGCCTGGGCCAGGCATCGCGCAGCCACGCGCGCGCATCGAGCACGGCGCCCGCGAACGGCGCGAACAGGCGCGGCAATCGCCGCGCGACGTAGCGCGCGTGGCGCAGCACGCGCGCATGCCGCACGATTTCGCCGAGCTTCGCGTAACCGACGCGCTTGAACACCGCGGCCGCCTTCGGATTCGGGAAACCGTACAGCACGTCGTAACGGCGCACGCCCGCATCCGCGAGCGCCGACTGCAGCATCAGCGCTGGGCCGAGCGAGCGGTGCTCGGTGGTGACCGCGAGGTCGACCAGCACGCCGGCGTCGATCTGCACGCCGCCGCGCAGCATGCGGCGGGGTCCCGCCGCCGCCGCGCCGACGAGGCTGTGGTCGGGCAGGTGGCGCAGCAGGCACAGCAGCGGCTCGCCGTATGGGCACGAGGCGTAGAACCAGTCGTACTTCGCCTGCATGCGCGTGTCGCGTCCGAGGTTGCCGCGCCAGATCGCGAGCACGCGCTCGCGGTCGCGCGCGACGTCGCCGCCCTCGATCGCATAGATCGGCGCGGGCGCGACCTCGGCCATCAGTGCAGGTCCAGCTCCGCGACCTCGCCGACCAGCATCGGCCGCGCGTGCAGGTAGCGCGTGGTGCGGCGCTTGGTGCGGATGTCCTCGTAGACCGCCTCGGCCTGCGCCGGCGTGATCTCGAGCACGCGCGCGAGTTCGGACGCGGGAAGCGAGTGGTTCAGCGCCCACAGCGCGAGGTCCATCGAGCGGTACGGCAGCGCGAAGTAGAACTCGTCCTGGCCCTGCTCGAGGCTGTACGTGTCGGTCGTCGGCACTGCGGCGCAGACGCCCTCGGGCAGTCCGAGGTGGCGCGCCATGCCGTAGACCTGGGTCTTGTACAGGTGCGCGATCGGCTTCACGTCGGCCGATCCATCGCCGTTCTTGACGAAGAAGCCCTGGTCGTACTCGAGCCGGTTCGGCGTGCCGACCACGCCGTAGTTGAGGCGATCCGCGTGGTAGTACTCGAGCGTCTTGCGGATGCGCTGCTTGAAGTTCGTCGCGGCGACGATCTGCAGGTACTCGGCGAGGCCGAGCGGCCGGTCCACCGTTTCGCCCGCGGGCGAAACCGCGACGAGGCGGAAGCGGTTGATGCGCCCCTCGATGCCGCCGTCGATGACGATCTTGAAGCGCCAGCCCTCGCCGTACTCGGGCAGCGCGCGGCGCACCGCGGCGTCGCGTTCGGCATAGCAGCCGATCGCCGCGAGCGCAGGAGCGATGTCGACGGCTTCGACGCGCACGCCGAGATGCTCGGCGAGGATCCGCGCGCGCACGCCGCTGTCGTCGGAGGAATCGCGCTCGGGCAGGATCAGCGCGAACACGCGCTCGGGCCCGAGCGCGCGCACCGCGAGCGCGATGCTGCAGGACGAATCGATGCCGCCCGAGATCGCGACGACGAGGCCGCGCTTGTGCAGCTCACGCGCGGTGATCTCGCGCAGGCGCTGCGCGATGCGGTCGGCTTCGGCCGCGTAATCGATGTCCAGTACGTTCCAGCTCAACGTCATCACGAGACCTCCCCCGGTGTGGAAGGCGTGCCGAGCTCGGCACGCCGGATCTTGCCCGATGCCGTCTTCGGCAGCGTCGACAGCAATTCGACGAACTTCGGGATCTTGTAGCCCGCGAGCCGTTCGCGGCAATGCGCCTTGATGCGGTCGGGCACGAGCCCGGCGCCGTCGACGGGCACGATGCAGGCCTTGATGACCTGACCGAGCAGCGCATCGTCGACGCCGACGACCGCGACCTCCGCGACCTCGGGCAATTCGGCGATGACTTCCTCGACGTCCTGCGGATGCACGCGGTGGGCGCCGGTCTTGATCATGTCGCTGCGCCGTCCGGACAGGAACAGGAAGCCGTCCGCGTCGAGGCGGCCCATGTCGCCCGTGCGCAGCCAGCCCCGGTCGAGCACTTCGCGCGTCAGTGCGGGATCCTGCCAGTAGCCCTGCATCACGTTCGCCCCGCGCACGTGCACTTCGCCGACCTCGTCCGCGCGCAGCACGCCGCCGTGCTCGTCGCGGATCTCCACCTCGACGCCGGCGACCGGGATGCCGACCGAACCCGGCTTGTCATCGAGGCGCTCGGGCGGCAGGTAGCAGAGCCGCGCGGTCGCTTCGGTCTGGCCGTACATCACGAACAGGCGCGCGTCCGGCAACGCCGCGCGCAGCCGCGCCGCGACCGCGGGCGCCATCGCGCCGCCTGCCTGGGTCAGGTAACGCAGCGAGGACAGGTCGTGGTCGGCCAGCGTCACGCGGTTGAGCAGCAGCAGGAACGTGGAAGGCACGCCGGAAAAGCCGGTCACGCGCTCGCGCGCGATCGCCTCGACCACGAGGTGCGGGAACACCGTGTTCGCCTCGAGCACGACGCGCGCGCCCGCTGCGAGATGCGTGTGCAGCACCGACGAACCGTAGGAGTAGTAGAACGGCAGGACCGAGACGGTGCTGTCGCTCGCGCCGAGGCCGAGGTAGGCGATGATCGCCTGCACGTTCGCGGCGAGGTTCGCATGCGACAGCATCACGCCCTTGGGTCGTCCGGTGGTGCCCGAGGTGTAGAGGATCAGCGCGAGCGCGTCGGGACCGGACGGCGGCGCGGGCGGCGCGGCCTCGATCGCGAGCGCGCTGTCCCAGTCGAGTGCTCCCGCGGCGGCGCCGCGCGTCACGATCGCGTGCGGCCGCGGATCGAGCGCCGCAACCGCGAGCGACGCATCGCGATGATCCGCCTCGTGCACGACGACGCGCGCGTCGGCATGGCGCAGCCATGGCTCGAAGTCGCGTGCCTTGGCTTGTGCGTTGAGCGGCACCACGGCCGCGCCGGCGAGCCAGCCGCCGTAGGTCGCGATGACCGCCTCGACACCGTTCGGCAGGATCAGCGCGAGCCGATCGCCCGGCACGACGCCGAGTGCGCGCAGGCGTGCCGCGAAACGGCGTGCATCACGCCAGAGCGCGCCATGGTCGAGCGTGCGCGCACCGTCGTTGATCGCGACGCGCGTGGGCGTCGCCTGCGCGTGCTGCGCGACGCGATCGAGCAGCCACGGAAGGGCCGAACCGTGCATCGCCGTCATCGGCGCCGGGTGCGGTCGCGGCGCCGTCGGGACACCATGTCAGGCCGGGAGCTTGCGCGCGACGTAGTCGCCGATCGCGTCGATCGAGTCGAAGTTCGCGGGCACCATCTCCGCGTCGGCGACCTTGATGGCGTAGGTTTCCTCGAGGTGCGCGATCAGTTCGAGCATCCCGGTCGAATCGACCGTGCCGCCGCGGATCAGCGAGTCGCCGTCGCCGAGCGCCGACTCGTCCTCGGTGAACAGGTAATTCTTCAGCACGAACTGCTTGATCTGACGCTTGTGCTCCATTGCCCGGACGCCCCCTGGTGTGCGCCGCCGCAACCGGCGCGCCGCGCCGGGCCATCGCGGCCGCAAGAAGCGCAATTGTGCACCAAAACCGGGCGGCCACGCGTCGAGTCCGCGGCCGCGGCCGCCGCGCCCGGCGTGAACGGAAAAGTGGCGGGCCTGCGGCGGCTGCGCTCAGTGCGGACGGAAGGGGGCTGCAGCCGTTGAGCTCAGCACGAACGCTTCCCTCGCCGTTCGCCCTGAGCGCAGGCCGAAGGCCGGAGTCGAAGGGCCGCATGCCAACCATTGCAGGCATTCGCTTCGACTCCGCCGCCTGCGGCCGCTGCGCTCAGCGCGAACGGAAAGGGGGCGCTGCAGCCGCTTCGCTCAGGGCGCGGACGCCGGCTCCGGACCCAGCGCTTCGACCTGGATCTTGAGCACGACCTTCATGTCGAAGCCGTAGTCCTTGCCCGCATCGATGCCGAACGCCGCGCGGTCGAGCACCGCGGACGCATCGGCGCCGCAGAGTTCGCGCGGCATGATCGGGTGCTTCATGCACGTGAAGCGGTCGATCGAGAGCGAGAGCGGCTGCGTCTTGCCGTGCAGCTCGAGCGTGCCGTCGACGCGCGTCGGCGCACCGCCGACGAAGCCAGCGAGGCGGCCGCGGTAACGGGCCTGCGGGAACGTGTCCGCGTCGAACAGTTCCGCCGTGCGCGCCTTCGCATTCATCTCGTCATGCCCGAAGTCGATGCTCGCGATGTCGATCGCGACGTCGACCGTGCCGCGACCGGCCTCGCGATCGAGCACGATGCGCCCGCTGCTGGCGTTGAACTTGCCGCGCCAGGAAGACAGGCCCATGTGGTCGGCCTCGAAGCTCGGGTAGGTGTGGGCCGGATCGATCTCGTAGACGACCTCGGCAGCGCCCGCGAGCGCCGGGACGGCGACGAAGACGGCGGCGAGCAGGACATTCGTGGGCAGGGACATGCAGGTTCCTCGAGGCTGGATGGATCGCGCACGGCGCGATGGCTCGTCGTCGACGAATGCGCGGCGCGCGGATCGACAGGCGCCTGCTGCACTATCATGGTGCAATGCGCCCGCCGAGCGACCCCAGCTGCCCCGACCTCGAACCCTTCGCGACCGCGATGGCCCTGGTCGATTCGCAGCTCGACCTGCGCGCGATCAATCCGGCGATGCACGAGTGGCTCGGCGCGGGCGCGCGCGCGTGGCGCGGCGAACCCCTCGCGCTCATCGACGCGCAGCCGCCGCGCCTGCGCGACGCGGCCTCGCGCGCGCTCGCCGAGCAGCGACGCGTCTGGCTGCGCGGCGCGCGCCTGCGCAGCGCGATCGGCGAGCGCGGCGCGGACGTCGCGCTGACGCCGCTGGCGCCCGCTGGCGTGCTGCTCGAAGTGCATCCTGCATTGGCCGATGCGGCCGCTGGCGCGCGCCTGTCCGAATCGCTGCGCGGATTCGCGCACGAGGTCAAGAATCCCCTCGCGGGCCTGCGCGGCGCGGCCCAGCTGCTGCAGCGGCGCGCGGGCGATGCGGCCGCGGCCGACCTCGCGGGCCTCATCGTAGGCGAGGCCGATCGCCTCGCGGCGCTGTCCGATCGCCTGCTGCACCAGCGCGCGCGGCTGCGCCTGGCCGAGGTCAATCCGCATGAGGTGATCGAGCGCGTGATCGCGCTGGTCGGTGCGAGCGAGGATGCGCCGCGCGTGCGGCGCGACTACGACCCGAGCCTGCCTGCGCTTCCGCTCGATGCCGATCGCGTGCAGCAGGCGCTGCTGAACCTCGCGCGCAACGCGGTCGAAGCAGGCGCGCGCGAACTGGCCTGGCGCACGCGCGCCGAGCACCATGCGCGGCTCGGCGACCACGCGGGCCTCGCGCTGCGCATCGACCTCGTCGACGACGGCCGCGGCGTTCCCGCGGCGATCGCCGACAGCCTGTTCGAGCCGCTGGTGTCCGCGCGCGCGGGCGGCACCGGCCTCGGCCTCGCGCTCGCGCGCGAGGTCGCGCTCGAGCACGGCGGCGATCTCGAACACGCCGGCCGCCCCGGCGCCACCGTGTTCACGCTGCGGCTGCCGTTCGGCGCGGCCGGCGCAGGCGCGGCATGAGCGCGGCCAGGATCTGGGTGGTCGACGACGATCGCGCGGTGCGCATCGTGCTCGCCGCCGCGCTGCGCGAGGCCGGCTGGGATCCGCGGGAATTCGCCGACGCCGAGTCCGCGCTCGCGGCGCTGCGCGAAGGCGTGCCCGATCTCGTGTTCACCGACGTGCGCATGCCGGGCCTCGACGGCTTCGGTCTGCTCGGGCGCCTCGCTGCCTGCGAGCCGCGCCCGTGCGTGATCGTCATGAGCGCCTACACCGACATCGCGTCGACCGCGGCCGCCTATCGCGCGGGCGCGTTCGACTTCCTGCCCAAGCCGTTCGACCTCGACGATGCGGTCGCGGCCGCGCGCCGCGCACTCGCGCAGGCACAGCAGCAGGCGCCGCCGCACGCGCCGCAGGACGCGTCTCCGGCGCCCGAACTGGTCGGGCGCAGCGCCGCGATGCGCGAGCTGTTCCGCGCGATCGGCCGCGTCGCCGCGAGCGGGCTGCCGGTGCTCGTGACCGGCGAAACCGGCACCGGCAAGGAGCTCGTCGCGCGCGCGTTGCATCTCGAAAGCCTGCGTTCCGCGCATGCGTTCATCGCGCTCAACACCGCCGCGATCCCGTCCGAGCTGCTCGAGTCGGAATTGTTCGGGCACGAAGCGGGCGCGTTCACCGGCGCGGCGCGTCGGCATCCGGGCCGCTTCGAGCAGGCCGCGGGCGGGACCCTGTTCCTCGACGAGATCGGCGACATGCCGCTCGCGTTGCAGACGCGCCTGCTGCGCGTGCTCGCCGCGGGCGAGTTCTACCGCGTCGGCGGACGCGAACTCCTGCGCGCCGACGTGCGCGTCGTCGCGGCCACCCACCAGGACCTCGACGCGAAGGTCGCGCGCGGCGAATTCCGCGCCGACCTGCTGCATCGGCTCGATGTCGTGCGGCTGCACGTGCCCGCACTGCGCGAGCGCAGCGAGGACATCGCGCAGCTCGCGCCGCATTTCCTCGCGCGCGCGGCCGCGCTCGCCGGCGGCGCCCCGAAGCGCTTCACGGCCGAGGCGCTCGCGCAGCTCGCGCGCCTGCCCTGGCCCGGCAACGTGCGCCAGCTCGAGAACCTGTGCCGGCGCCTCGCGGTGCTCGCGCCGGGTCGCGAGATCGGTGCGGCCGACCTGCCGCCGGCGGTCGGCCCCGCGCAGCGCGGCGCCTCACCCGCGCATTGGGACGAGGCGCTGCGCGAGTGGGCGCGCGCGCGCCTCGCGGCCGGCGAAGCCGGCATCCATGCGGATGCGCTCGCGCGTCTCGACCGCGTGCTGCTCGATGCGGCGCTCGAAGCGCACGGCGGACACCGCCAGAACGCCGCGAAGGCCCTCGGCCTCGGCCGCAATACGCTGACGCGCAAGCTCGGCAGTTCGCGCAAGCGGCCGGGCTAGGAACGCCGCCGTCACGCACGCGGTCGCCGCGCGATCCTGTGGTCCAATCAGCCCTGGCCGACGTGGAGCAGACGATGGATGCAACGGTGCAGGTTCGGGACGCCACGCGCGAAGACATCGCGTTCCTCGTCGAATGCAATGCGGCGATGGCGCGGGAAACCGAGCGACGCGACCTCGATCGCGCGCTGCTCGCGGCTGGCGTGGCGGCGTTGTTCGACGCGCCGGCGCGCGGGTTCTATCTCGTCGCGACGCGCGGACAGGCCGCGCTCGGGTGCCTCATGGTCACGCGCGAGTGGAGCGACTGGCGCAACGGCGACTGGTGGTGGCTGCAGAGCGTGCATGTACGGCCCGACGCGCGGCGGACCGGCGTGTTCCGCGCCCTGCACGCGGAAGTCGAACGACGCGCGCGTGCGGCGCAGCGCGTCGTCGGCCTGCGCCTGTACGTGGAGCGCGACAATGCGCGGGCACAGGCGACCTATGCCGCGCTCGGCATGCACGAGGCCGTTTATCGCGTGTACGAGCGCGGTTTCGGCGAGGCCGCCGATCCCTGAGCATGCGGGGATGCATGTACCATCGTGTCCTTGCGCCACCTTACCTACACGGGCCCACATGGCAGCCAGCAACTACAAGAACTTCTGGGACGACAAGGCGAGCACCCGCACCGGCGCGTTCATCGCCGTCGACGGCAGTGCAAACGAGGAGGTCGCCCGCCTCACGGGCGCCTATACCGCGCGCCAGGTCGCGGCGGCACTCGCGCTGCAGCCGACCGATCGCGTGCTCGAACTCGGCTGCGGCGTCGGTCGCATCGGGCGCGAGCTCGCGCCGCGGGTCGCCCATTGGGAAGGTGCCGACATCTCGGCGAACATGCTCGGCGTCGCGCGCGAGCGGCTGGCCGGCCTCGGCAACGTGGGCCTGACCGAGCTGCGCCGCAGCCGCTTCGACACGCTCGCCGATGCGAGTTTCGACAAGGCCTACTGCGTCGCCGTGTTCATCCACATGGACAAGGAAGACGTGCTGCTCTACCTCGAAGACCTCGCGCGCGTGCTGGTGCCCGGCGGGCTGCTGTTCTTCGATACCTGGAACCTCGCCCATCCGGTCGGCTGGCGGCGCTTCATGCTCGAGGTCGGGCAGCACCGCAACGCCGATCCGTCCCAGCGCAAGGACGTCGCGCGCAATCAGTTCTCGTGTCCCGAGGAAGTGCGCCTGTTCCTCGATCACTGCGGCTTCGAACTGCTCGCGCAGCACGGCGACTCGCCGTGGGTGCAGAGCGTTGCGATGAAGCGCGGCGGCAGCCGCGACGCGGCCGCGGAACGCGCACGGCTGCAGCGCGATGCCGCGCGCATCGCGTACACGCCGCTGTGGACCGAGCTGTTCGACGCGATGATCCGCGTGACCGGCGAGGGGCTGCCGCCGGAGGCGATGACCGATGCGCTCGGCGACGACGCGCGCGGCGAGGAGATCGCGATGTTCCGGGTCTGGTACCGCGAGCTCTGGCGCCACAACGAAGCGCACTGGGGTCCGATGCCGGCAGCGCTGCAGGCGGATCGCTGAGCATGCGCGCGGATCGCCCGGGGCGCGCGGGCGGCGCGCGGACCGTACCGCGCGGACGTCATACAATGGCACCAGGATCCGGCGGAAGCGCGTCATTCCGCTCCTGAACGAGGATGGAAGGCTGAACGTGAGCGCGAAACGGGCAGGCATCATCGGCGGCGTGCGGATTCCGTTCTGCCGCAACAACACGGCCTATGCCGACGTCGGCAACTTCGGCATGGCGGTCAAGACGCTCGGCACCCTCGTCGAACGCTTCGGCCTGCACGGGCTCGAACTCGGCGAAGTCGCCTATGGCGCGGTGATCAAGCACGCGTCGGACTGGAACCTCGCGCGCGAGGCGACGCTGTCGTCGGGGCTTGCGCCGACCACGCCGGGCATCACCACCGCGCGCGCCTGCGGAACCTCGCTCGACAACGCGATCCTGATCGCGAACAAGATCGCCGCGGGCCAGATCGAGGCCGGCATCGCGGGCGGTGCCGACACCACCAGCGACGTGCCGATCGTCTACTCGCGGCCGTTGCAGCAGCGGATGCTCGCGATGAACCGCGCGCGCGCGCCGCTGCAGAAGGCGGAAGCCGCGGTCAAGGGCTTCTCGCTGTCCGAACTCAAGCCTTCGTTCCCGGGCGTCGCCGAGCCGCGCACCGGTAAGTCGATGGGCGACCACTGCGAGCTGATGGCGCGCGAATGGAACATCGGCCGCGAAGAGCAGGATCGGCTCGCGTTCGAAAGCCACCGCAAGCTCGCCGCCGCCTACGATCGCGGGTTCTTCGAAGACCTCGTGGTGCCGTTCCGCGGCGTCGACCGCGACAACGTGCTGCGCGCCGACACCTCGCTCGAGAAGCTGGCCACGCTCAAGCCCGCGTTCGACAAGACCTCGGGCCACGGCACGCTGACCGCGGGCAATTCGAGCGCGCTGTCCGACGGCAGCGCCGCAGTGCTGATCGCGAGCGACGAGTGGGCCGCCGCGCACGGACTGAAGGCGCAGGCTTACCTGACGCACGCGCGCGTCGCCGCGGTCGACTTCGTGCACGGCGAGGGGCTGCTGATGGCGCCGACGATCGCCGTGCCGCGCATGCTCGCCGAGGCCGGGCTCACGCTGCAGGATTTCGACTACTACGAGATCCACGAGGCGTTCGCGGCGCAGGTGCTGTGCACCTTGCGCGCGTGGGAGTCGCCCGCCTACTGCCGCGACCGGCTCGGCCTCGAACGGCCGCTTGGTGCGATCGATCCGGCGAAGATCAACGTGAACGGCTCGAGCCTCGCCGCCGGCCACCCCTTCGCGGCCACCGGCGCACGCATCGTCGCGACGCTCGCGAAGATGCTCGAGCAGCGCGGATCGGGCCGCGGCCTCGTCTCGATCTGCACCGCGGGCGGGATGGGCGTGACCGCGATCATCGAACGACCCCAGCCATGATGGCGCCGAGCGGGAGGGATGCATGGAGAACGGTAGCTACGCACTGGTATTGACCGGCGAAGTCCTGCCGGGCCATTCGCCCGAGGCGGTATGGCCCGCGCTGGCCGCGTACTTCCGCATGGAGCCCGAGCGCTTCGAGTCGCAGCTGCGCGCGCGCGCGCCGCTCGCGATCAAGCACAGCGACGAACTGGGCAAGCTGCAGACGCTGCAGGCAGGCGCGGCAGCGGTGGGCGCGGCGAGCGAGATCTGCGCGCCGGACGAGCGCGCGGCGCTGTTCCTGTTGCTCGACGGCAAGCCGCGCGGCCCTGTGCCGCGCGTGCTGGTCGAGGAGCGCATCGAGCATGGGCTCTGGCCCGCGACGATGAGCGTGGCCGAAGTCGGCTCGAAGGACTGGAAGCCGTATCGCGCGCTCGACCTGGCCGCAGCGCCGGACGTCGCGCCGGCGCCGCGCAGCGAGCCGCTGCCGGAGAAGCCGTTCCACGCAGGCGACATTTCGGTCACGCCGGTGCCGCGCTCGAAAGCGGCGACCGCGCCGAGCCTCGCGCTGGTGCTGCCCGATTCGCCCGCGGTGCATGCGGGGTTCTGGCGGCGCTGCGCCGCGATGATCATCGACGGCCTGCTGCTCGGCGTCGCACTCGCGATCCTGCAAGGCGCGCTGTCGTTCGCGGTCCTCGGCACGATGGGCATGGAGAGCGGTGTCGGTGCGCTGCTCGCGACGGCCGGCCTCCTCGGCGCCGCGTCGCTGGTGATCCAGTGGCTGTACTTCGCGCTGTTCGAAAGCGGCGCCGCGCAGGCGACGCCGGGCAAGCGCGCGCTCGGGATCAAGGTCGTCGACGAGCGTGGCCGTCGCATCGGCTTCGGCCGCGCGAGCGGGCGCTACTTCGGCAAGATCGTGTCGGGTGCGCTGTTCGGGATCGGCTACCTGATCGCGGCATGGACCGAGCGCAAGCGCGCGCTGCACGACATGATCGCGGACACCTGCGTGGTGTTCGACACGGTCGAATACGGTCGCGCGATGCCGAGCGAGCGCCCGCCGATGCCGTGGTACGGCTGGCTCGTCAACATCGTCGGCCTCGGCGCGGTGCCGCTGCTGGTCGGCCTCGGGCTCGCCGCGGGACTTCGCTGGTAGCGCGCTCCTGGCAGGAGGCGCGGCCGCGCGATCGGGTCGCGCGGCGGTATCGCAAGCTGCAGGTCGCGCCGGCGCCGCTCATGCAGCGGGCGGCGCGGGTGCCGCGGGTGATCAGCCGCGGAAGCTGAACAGCGTGGGCTTCCAGCCGCCGCTCTTCTGGTAGCTCTGGCCGCGGCGCTTGCGCATGCGGTCGATCAGCTCGACGCGACGGGCCTCCGCCCATTCCACGCGTTCGGTCTTCAGCGCGGCCACGTCGACGCCGCGACGCGCGGCCTCGTCGCTGCGGTAGGCGACGAAATCCTCGTAGGCCTCGATCTCGTGCTGCAGTTCGCGCACGCACAGTTCGATCATGATCGCGTCGTCGAGGAAGCCCAGCACGGGTACCGAGTCCGGGATGATGTCCTGCGGATTGGCGAAGTAGGTCAGGCACGCGAGCACGCGCTGGCGGTCTTCCTCGGGCAGCGAGAAGCCTTCGTCCTGGGTCATCGCGATCATGCTGTCGAGCTTGGCGAGGCGCTCCGCGATGAAGTGCGGCAGCGCGACCTTGTGGCCGTCGACGAGCAGCCTCGAAGCCGCCTCGGTGATCTCGCGCGGGGAGAGGTTCTTCGCCTCTTCCTGTGCGCGTTGCATCGCGGAAATGAAGTGCTGGAGGTCGGCGTCGCCGATCTCGATCGTGATGGCCAGCGACATGGACGGCTCCCGGGGAAAAGCGACTGGAGAGACTAGCGAGGCGGGGTTGGGGCGTCAATGCGGCGTGCCCGGATCCGGAACTCCCGATCGCGACCGAAACTCCACCCGGCGGCCGACGAGTGCAGCCTGCCGCGCTCAGAGGATTCCGACGAGGCCGGCACCGAACGCGGTCACGATCCGCGTGTAGATCGTCTTCAGCGGGAGGTCGACCTCGGGGAAGTCTCCGACGTCCTCGTGGCATTCCCGGAACCCGGGTTCGCCCGGGAAGGAAGGCGCGCAGCCGGGCCGGAGTTCGAAGCTGCTCGCGTAGCGGAACGGCCACAGGTCGAACAGCGGCAGCGCGGTCGAAAGATCGCCGATCACGTTGTTGATCTTGCCGATCAGCTTGGGCGCGCGCTTGCTGCGCGCGATGATCCAGGCGTTCTGCGGCTCCGTGTTGCGCAGGATGCCGGCGCGCGCGCGCGCGGCGACCGCGCCGTCATAGAAGATGAAACCCGATTCGGTGTTGTAGTCGTCCGAGCGCGGGTCGAAGTTGTGCGAGCCGATCATCGCGATGCGGTCGTCGATCACGAGCGACTTCGCGTGCAGGCCGAGCCGCACGCCGCCGCGCAGCAGCGGTGCACGGCCGTAGCGCTCGTAGCCGTCCTGGTTGGCGCCGCCCGCGAGCCGCGCGTAGTCGGCGACGAAGTCCACCGCATCGCCGGGAAACGGCTTGAATTCGTGGATGCGGAACCCGTAGCGCGTGAGGTAGCGCTTCTTGTACTTGTGCGACAGCGCGTAGACGTAGAACGCATCGGTGGCGGCGAGCGAGTTCGTCGACACGATGATCGGCAGGCGCGGTCGGCGCTCGCCGATCTCCCGGAACACCGCGCGCGCGCGCTTGCTGAAGACGAGATAGGGCGTCTCGAGCACGATCTGCGATCGCGCGCCCTGCAGCAGGTCGATGATGTGGCGCGTGAGCCGCGCTTCGTCGGGATCGTCGGGCCGCGCGGCCTTGTCGGGTGCGTCCGAGAAGTAGGCGACCTCGCCGGTGCGCTGCGCGCGCGCAACGAACCTGGCTTCCAGCAGCGCCGGATCCGACGCGCGCGCACGCAGCCGGTCGATGCGCATCCAGTCCGCGTCGGGCGGCGGCTCGATCCGGTGCGCCTCGCCCGCGTGCGCGACGAGGCGCCGGTTGACGTCGTTGAGGCGCGTCAGCGGTGCCGCGCGCGGGTGCGTCCAGAACTGTTCGAACGAGGCCTGCATCGCGGCGCCCGCGACGGGGCCGATCACGAGCGCGTCGCGGTCGCGGTAGTTGAACGCCTGGTCCCAGTCGAAATAACGATCCTCGACGTTGCGCCCGCCCGCGATCCCGATCTCGCCGTCGACGAGCACGAGCTTGTTGTGCATGCGCTGGTTGAAGCGTGCGAAGCAGCACACAAGGCTCGCGGCGAACTCGAGCGGCTGCGTGACCGCCTCGTGGAACGTCGGGTTGTACAGGCGGAACTGGAGGTTGACGTGCTCGCGCGCGATGCGCTCGAGCCATTCCACGTCGTCGAGCGCGAACAACTGGTCGGCAAGCACGCGCACGCGCACGCCGCGCCGCGCCGCGGCCGCGAGTTCGTCGAGCATGAGCCAGCCGGAGCTGTCCTCGGCCCAGATGAAGGTCTGGATGTCGATGCTCCGCTGCGCCGAGCGGATCAGGTGGATGCGCAGCAGCAGCGAATCCTCGCCGCGCTCGAGCAGGTCGACGTAGTGGACCGGCGCCGCGGGCGTGCTCGCGGCGCGCGCCTCCTCGACGAGGCGCCGGTACGGGCTCGCGATCGCGCAGCGGTCGGCGCGGTCGCAGTCGCTGCCGTGCGGGCGCTCCGCCGCGACGACGACGTCGGCGCGGCGCGCGAGTTCGCGGTTGAGGCCGCATCCGCCGAGCGTTGCCAGCGCGAGGCAGCCCACGATGCGCGCGAGCATGCGCAGGCGCGATGCGACAGGCTTCATCCCGGCGCTGCACCCGGATCGGGTACCGCGGGCAGCGCGAACACCGAGAACTCGAGGTCGACGCGATCGGCGAGCGTGCCGCGATGCGAGCCCATGCCGAACTGCGAGCGCTTGACCTGGCCCTCGACGTGGATCGGGCAATCGTAGGCGGGCCGATCGCACTCGGCCGGGCGCAGGTCGAAGCGCACCGGCTGGCGCACGCCGCGCATCGTGAGGTCCCCGCGCAATTCGCCGCCCGATTGCAGGCGCGCGCGCGGGAACGGCTCGGACACGAACAGGATGCGCGGGTACTCGGCGGCGTCGAAGAACTCCTCCGACTTCACCCATTCCTCGTAGGAACGCCGACCCATGCTGATCGAGGTCACGTCGATGCTCGCATCGACCGTGAGGCGGTTGCGGAACGGGTCGGCCCGCACGGTGCCTTCCACGCGGCCGAAACGGCCGTTCACGCCGAGCAGCCACATCACCTTGACCTTGAATCCGACTTCCGAACGCGACGCGTCGAGCCGGATCAGCTCACCTTCGGCCGCGACCGCGGGCAATGGTGCGAGCAGCAGGCCGAACAGCAGGGCGACGCGGCGGTGCAGCGGATGCATGGCGCAATCCCGGTTTCACGGCCACCAGAAGTGACGCACGTCGGCGGTGCCCGGCTCGAGCGCGCCATCGGCGAGGCCGAGCCATGCGACCGCTGCCGGCGGCATGCCCCGGCCGGAGTCGGAAGCGCCTTCGGCCAGCAGTGCGACGAGGTTCTCGAGTCCCGGATTGTGCCCGACCAGCAGGATCGAGCCCGCGTCGGCATGATCGTCGAGCACGCGGATCAGGGTGCCCGGCGTCGCGTCGTAGATGCGCGCGTCGCTGCGCAGGTCCGCGTAGCCGAGTGCGAACAGCACGCGTTCGCAGGTTTCGCGCGTGCGGGCCGAGGGCGAGCAGAGCACGCGGTCGGGCGCGGCGCCGTGTTGTTTCAGCCACTCACCCGCGGAGTCGGCCTCGGCTTCGCCGCGCAGGCTCAGCACGCGCGCGATGTCGTCCTGGCCGGGTGAGGCAGCGTCGGCATGCGCATGGCGCAGCAGGATCAGCTCGCGGGTGGCCATGAAGGTCCTTCGGGTCGGATGGCGTTGCGGGTCGATGATGCCCGATTCCGCGCCGCAAGGGTGCGCCCATTGCCGCCATGCGCTGAAGGTCGCAGACGGACGACCGGTCTGTTCGGTCGGCGTCCGTTGCGCCAGCGCCGGATCCCGGCCCGCGCCAGTATCGCGGCTTGGGTGGTTCAGTCGATCGACGGTGCCTCCGCGGCGCCGCGGAGGCGGGACGGGCGCGACTTCGCGAACTGCTCCTTCGTCACGCTCGCGGCGCCTGCGCCGATGCGCTCGAAGCGCGCCATTTCCTTCGCCTCGAAGTCGCTGCGCGTGACCTTGCCGCTGCCGCTGCTGTCGTAGCGCCTGACGAAGCCTTCGGCGCGCTTGTTCACGCGTTCGGCGGTCGCGGGCGAGCGCGCGACCTCGTCGGCGTCGACGCTGCCGTCGCCGTTCACGTCGAGCTTGTCGAAGCGGCCGTCGACCCAGGCCTTGTATTCGGCGCGGCTGACCTCGCCGTCATGGTCGGCGTCGAGGCGTTCGAATATCTGCTGCTGCATCGCTGCGCGGCGCTGGTGGCGGCTGCCGTCGGCGGCATCCGGCGTGCCCGCGAAGGCCGCTCCGGCGGCGAGCAGGCTACCGCTCGCGAACAGCACGGCGGAGAGGGACAGGGGAGTGCGCATGGGGGCGATTTCCAGGAAGCGCGGCCATGTCGGCCGCACTGCATTGGAACGCGTGGCGGGCACCGCGTTTGCACCGGGCCTGCAAAGTCCGTGCAAATTCCTGTGAGCGCGATGCCCGCGCGTTTACGCGAGCTTCTTGAGCCAGCGCAGCAGGCCCTTCCAGTCGTCCTGGTGCGAGCGCACCTGTTCGGAGTGGTAGTCGAAGATGCTCTTGCCGAGCGCATTGGCGAGCACGTAGCCCTGCGTGTCGCGCAATTCGGCGACCAGCGGGAATGGAAACGCCCTGATCTCCTCGATCGCGAGCTGGGACGCATGGGTCCAGGGCTTGAGCCGGTTCGCGACCAGCCCGACCGCGACCTTGCCGCGCTTGATGCGCGGGAGTTCGACGAGTTCGGCGAGGAACGGCTGGGTCGCCTCGAGGTCGATCGCGGACGGCAGCACCGGCACCACGATCGCGTCGATGTGCTCGAGGTAGTCGGCCACTTCAGCGGCGCGGACGCCGGCGGCACTGTCGATGATGACGCGCTCCGCATCGTCGGGTACGTGCCTGACCCAGTCGCGGCGCAGCCCGGGGACGCCGAGCACCGCGTTCGCGTGCGCGGCGCGCTTTTCGCTCCAGCGCAGCGCGGAGCCCTGGCGGTCGGCGTCGACGAGCACGGTGTTGCGGCCCTTGACCGCGTAGTGCGCGGCGAGATTGGTCGCGATCGTGCTCTTGCCCGCGCCGCCTTTCGAACTCGCCACCAGGACCTTGAGCATGACGCCTCCGCCGGTACGCAAAGTGCACCGAAGGGTACACCGCTCGCCTCGGACTGCAAGTTCACCCGCCGCAGGCGTACCATCGCTGCGTGCCGATCCGGATGGAACGCGTGATGAGAACAGTGCGACTGCTTTGGATGCTCGGCCTGGCGACCGGCATCGCGCATGCCCAGTCCGTTGTCTGGCGGACCCCCATCCTGGCGGAGTTCGGCAACCAGGCCTACGCGTTCCTCGACGAGCGACCGGGCTTCGACATGCCTTCGGCCACCATGGCCCGATGCGACAAGGGGGAGCCGGGTTTCGTGTTGCCGGGGGCGGCCATGCTCTCCCCGTCACCCTGGAATACCGACATCACGCCTTACATCGCGAAGCTGGCGACGCGTGATGGACGCCTCCTGTGGCACTGGTCCCTCGAAAGCGAGGGGCTCCCGGAAGGGCGCATCGCGCGCATCGCCGTGGATGCCTCCGGAGACGTCCTCGCAACGGGCACCGTGCGTGGGGAGTCCGGAAGCGTCGAGCTGCTGTTGCTCAAGCTGGATGGATCCACCGGCGATGTCATCTGGCGCGTCGGCTCAGGCGTCGCGGGTTCAGGTTTCGATGTCGCGCTGGACGCGGGCGGCGATGCCTACGTCACGCATACGGGCGCAGCCCATGCTGGACAGGTCGTGGCGAAGTATTCGGGTTCCTCCGGATCCCTGCTGTGGTCGACCGCATTCGCGGATGCCCAGAGCACATGGGACGACTACAAGATCGTCCTGGGCCAGGACGGAAATCCGGTGTCCGCCGGATTCTTCGTGGATTTCGAACCGTCGCCTGCGGTGCGGGGAACACGTATCGCGAAGTTCGCGTCGGCGACCGGCGCGGTGTCCTGGGAGCGCAGGCTGGTCACGACCGCGCATGATTTCGGGGACGGTCACTTGCAGAGCTTTCACCTCCTGCAGGGTGGCGACCTCGCCGTATTCACGCACCTGTCCGTCGCGCAACCGCAGCTGTATCTGATCGATGGAGAGGACGGCGCGATTCGCTGGCACGCGTGGCACGACGACATGTTCTTCCGATCGATTGCCGTGACCGCGCCCGATCGCATTCTCCTGGCGGGCTCGACGCCTGGCGCCGCAGGCGACATCCCGCTGGTTCGATCCATCGATGTGCAGTCGGGTTCCCAGCTGGCGGAGTTCCAATTCCCCGGAATCGGCCCTCCGGGCGACATTCGATGGGCGTGGCCCGCGACCGGTGGCGAAATGTTGCTCGCCGCGACGTCGGAAAGCGCAGGCACCCGGACGATCCACGCCCTCGCCACCGATCCGGCGAGTGGCGACGTGCTGTGGCGGGTCGACATCGCGACACCCGGATCCATCGAGAACGCGCCGCAGTCACTCGTGCAGGTCGCGGACGGCAGCCTGTTCCTCGGATCGATGACGGTGGCCGCTGCGGACGACCAGACCTGGACCCTCTACAAGCTGACCGGCCCCTTCGCGGACGACCTTTTCGCGAACGGTTACGATCGCTGACTTCAGTACCCCGCGGCCTGCCCGTCCTTGCGACCCTCGGAAGCGCCCGCGTAGACGCCGGTGCGCGGATCGCGCGCGATCGCCTGGTAGCCGCCGTACGGCCCGTTCGCGTAACGCACCGAGTGGCCTTTCTGCATCAGGGCGCGCACGGTTGCGTAGTCGAAACCCGATTCGAGGTCGACCCAGCCGCCGTCGGCCATCGGTGCGGCCTGGCCTTCGGGCGAGGTCGAGCCCTCGTGCTGGATGCGCGGCGCGTCGCCGGCTTCCTGCAGGTTCATGCCGAAGTCGACGAGGTTCATCACGATCTGCACGTGGCCCTGCGGCTGCATGTCGCCGCCCATCACGCCGAAGCTGACCCAGGGCGCGCCGTCCTTCGTGATGAACGCCGGGATGATCGTGTGGAACGGACGCTTGCCCGGCGCGTAGGTGTTCGCATGGCCTTCCGCGAGCACGAACAGCTCGCCGCGGTCCTGCAGGATGAAGCCGAGGCCCGGCGGCGTCATCCCCGAGCCCATGCCGCGGTAGTTGGACTGGATCAGCGAGACCATGTTGCCCCAGCGGTCGGCGGTGGTCAGGTAGATCGTGTCGCCATCGAGCTTGTGCGTGCCGGGCTCGACCGCCTTCAGTGCCGTGTCGCGCGAAATCAGCGCGCGGCGCTCGGCCGCGTACGGCTTGGACACGAGCCACTCGAGCGGCGCCTGCGCGAACGCGGGATCGGCATAGAACTTCGCGCGGTCCTCGAACGCGAGCTTCTTCGCCTCGACCAGCAGGTGCACGTGCTCGGCGCTGCCGAACGCGATCTTCGAGAAGTCGTAGCCTTCGAGGATGTTGAGCATCTGCAGCGCGGCGAGGCCCTGGCCGTTCGGAGGCAGTTCCCAGACATCGTAACCGCGGTAGTTCGTCGACATCGGCTCGACCCATTCGCCCGCGTGGCCGGCGAGATCCTCGTAAGCGAGGAAGCCGCCCTCGGCCTTCATGTAGTCGGCGATCGTGCGCGCGATGCGGCCCTTGTAGAACGCGTCGCGACCGCCGGTCGCGATCGCTTCGAGCGTGCGCGCGAGGTTCGGGTTCTTCCAGATTTCGCCCCTGGCTGGCGCGCGTCCGTCCAGCGTGAACTGTTCGGCGAATCCCGCGAACTTCGACAGCCGCGGCACCGACAGCGCCCAGTAGTACGCGATCAATTCGGTGACCGGGAAACCTTGGCGCGCATACGCGATCGTCGGCGCGAGGATCGCCTTCATCGGCAGCTTGCCGAAGCGCTGGTGCAGCGCGAACCAGCCGTCGACCGCGCCCGGGACGCTGACCGGCAGCGGCCCGTGCGACGGGATCGCGTCGTAACCGTTGTCGCGGAACCAGGCCAGCGTCAGCGCGTTCGGCGAGCGCCCCGATCCGTTGTAGCCATGCAGCTTCTTCGTGCGCGCGTCCCAGACGATCGCGAAGAGGTCGCCGCCGATCCCGTTCGACACCGGTTCCATGAGGCCGAGCGCCGCGTTCGCGGCGATCGCCGCGTCGACCGCGCTGCCGCCGGCCTTGAGCACGTCGAGGCCGACCTGGGTCGCGAGCGGGTGCGAGGTCGCGACCATGCCCTGCGCGGCGAACACTTCCGAGCGCGTCGCGAACGACTTGCCGGTGATGCGGTCACCGGCGCCGGCGACGAGCGGGACGAACATCATCGCGAGCGCGAGCAGGATCCGGCGCATGGTGGCCTCCAGGGGCGAAAGCCGAAGCATACGCCGCGCACGCGCTGCGGACAGCCGCAGGGAGGATCGCGCGCAGCGCCGCGCGCCGGCTAAGCTTGGCGCGCGACACGCGCGATCGAACGCGTGCGCCCCCGCCCGCGGAGATCTGGATGCGCGAACTCGTCGACACGTTCCTGTCACCGCTCGGCTGCGCGCTGCTGCTCGCCGCGCTCGCATGGACCGCGCGCGGCCGACTGCCGCGCTGGCTGCTGCGCGTGATGGTCGTCGCATGGGCAGCCTGCTTCGTGCTGGCGACGCCGTTCGGGGCGAACCTGCTGCTGCGCGTGCAGGAGCAGCGCGTCGCCGTTGATCCCGCTTGCGAGCGCGACCCGCCCGCGGCGGTCGTGCTGCTCGCCGGCGGACTGCGCCGGGATGCGCAAGGGATCGATGATCCGGGTGCGCTCGGGGAGTCGAGCCTGCAGCGCACGCTCGGCGCGGTCGAGCGGTTCCGGCGGCTGCCCGGCGCGCAGCTCGTGATCAGTGGCGGGCGCCATCGCGACGCGGTGGTCAGCGAGCAGATGGCCCACTTCGCCGAGCGCCTCGGCGTGCCCGCGCCCGCGATCCGTGTCGAGGGACGTTCGCTGACGACCTGGCAGAACGCCGAATTCGTGCGTGCGCTTGAGCCTCGATTGCCCGCGCGCATCGGGCTGGTCACCTCGGCGCTGCACCTGCCGCGCGCGCTGCTCGCGTTCCGCGCGGCGGGATTCGAGCCCTGCGCATTCCCGGTGGACCGACGCGCAGCGCAGTTCGCGGGCTGGACCGACCTGCTACCCGGCGGCGGCGCGATCGCGCGCAGCGAAGCGGTGCTGCATGAATGGGCGGGGGAGCTCGCCTACCGATGGCGCGCGCGCGGCGCGCTGCGCTGACGCTGGCGTTCAGCACCGGCTCGGCAGACTCGCGCCGCGACACCCGGCCTGACGGAAGATTCGGATGTTCAAACGCCTGCGCGCCCAGTGGGACCTGTTCCGCGCCGACCCCCCGGGCCGGCGCTTCGAGTCGCGCCATGCGCGCCATCGCGCGCATCACCGCAGCGTGTGGCACCGCGTGTTCGTGATCTCGCTCGGCGTGGTCGCGGTGGTCATGGGCATCGCGATGCTGGTGCTGCCGGGTCCCGGCCTGCTCGTGATCCTGCTCGGCGCATTCCTGATCGGCGAGGAATCGCTGGCCGCCTCGCGCCTGCTCGATCGCTGCGACGTCTGGTGCAGCAGGCGCCTGCCGCGCCGGCGCGGCGTCGAGTAGCCGCGCGGCGTCAGTCTCCGAGCGCGTCGCGCATGAATTCGGGCATCGCGAGCGCGGCCTTGTGCATCTCGGCGTTGTAGTAGCGCGTGTGGAACTGGCGCGTGGCCGCGCCGCGCTCGCGGAATCCGGACAGGTCCGCACCCTTGCGCGCCATCGTGCAGCTCCACCAGCCGGTCGGGTAGATCGGCTGCGGGAACGTCAGCGTGCGCACCGACTGGAAGTCGGCCACGCGCATCGCGCTGCGCATCGACTTGATCAGGTCCAGGTGCACGAGCGGCGATTCGCTCTGCTGCACGAGGATGCCGCTCGGGCGCAGCGCGCGCTGGCAACTCTGGTAGAACGCCGCATTGAACAGGCCTTCGGCCGGCCCCACCGGATCGGTCGAATCCACGATCACGAGGTCGATCGACTCCGGGTCGCATTCGGCCATGTACTTGATGCCGTCGATGAACAGCAGCTCGGCGCGCGGATCGTTGTTGGAGTCGCACAGCTCCGGGAAGTACTGCTCGGCCAGGCGCGTCACGCGTTCGTCGATCTCGACCTGCACCGCGTGCTCGACTTCCTCGTGCTTGAGCACTTCGCGCAGCGTGCCGCAGTCGCCGCCGCCGATGATCACCACGCGCTTCGCGCGCGCATGCGTGAACAGCGCCGGGTGCGACATCATCTCGTGGTAGAGGAAATTGTCGCGCGTGGACACCATCGTGCAGCCGTCGATGACCATCAGCTTGCCCCAGTCGGTCGTCTCGTAGATCTCGATCGACTGGAACGGCGTCTGCTCCGCGTGCAGCCGCCGCGTGACGCGCAGGCCGAACGAGGACCCGGATCGGCCGTGCTGCTCGGTGAACCACGTCTGCGCGTTCTCGGGCTGGTCGGGGGCGGACATCGCGTGCTTCCTGCGGAGGGTCGGGGTGCGCGTGCGGCGCGGGGGCGCGATTGTAGCCGGTCCGCGCAGCGCGGCGATACGCGGAACGCCGCGCTCGCTACACTATGCCGTTCATGCCTCTACGGGAGCACGCAAGGTGACCGAGCAGCGCTGGACCGTGGACGACGCGCGCCACGCGTGGGCGATCCCGCACTGGAGCGAGGGCTATTTCGACGTCGGCGAGGACGGCGCACTGCTGGTGCGCCCGCGCCGCGGCGATGGTGCCGCGCTGTCATTGCCCGCGATCGTCGATGCGGCCTGCGCGCAGGGCTCGCGCCTGCCGCTGCTGGTGCGCTTCGCCGACATCCTGCATGACCGCCGCGCGCGCCTGCAGCGCGCGTTCGCGAAGGCGATGGCGGACTGGGACTACGACGGTGGCTACACGCTCGTGTATCCGATCAAGGTCAACCAGCAGAAGAACGTCGCGGGCGAACTCGCGGCGACCGCGGGCGAAGGTTTCGGCCTCGAGGCCGGCTCGAAGCCCGAGCTGATGGCCGTGCTCGCGCTCGCGCGCCGCGGCAGTACCGTGATCTGCAACGGGTACAAGGACCGCGAGTACATCCGGCTCGCGCTGATCGGTCGCAAGCTCGGGCTCGACGTGTTCATCGTGATCGAGAAGCCGTCGGAACTGCGCCACGTGATCGAGGAATCGGCAGCGCTCGGCGTCGATCCGCTGCTCGGCGTGCGCATGCGCCTCAAGAGCCTCGGCGCGGGCAAGTGGCAGAACTCCGGCGGCGACAAGGCGAAGTTCGGCCTGACGCCGCGCCAGCTGCTCACGCTGCTCGAGGAACTGGAGGCGGCGGGGCTCTCGCACGCGCTCAAGCTGCTGCACTTCCACATGGGTTCGCAGATGTCGAACGTGCGCGACATCGCGAACGGCATGCGCGAGGCGGTGCGTTATTTCGTCGAACTGTCGCGCATGGGCCTGCCGATCACGCACATGGACGTCGGCGGCGGCCTCGGCGTCGACTACGAAGGCACGCGCTCGCGTTCGGACTGCTCGATCAACTACGGTCTCGACGAGTATGCATCGGCGGTGGTCGGCGCGCTGGCCGAGGCCTGCGCCGCGAACGGACTCGCCGCGCCGCACGTGCTCACCGAGTCCGGTCGCGCGCTGACGGCCCATCACGCGGTGCTCGTCGTCAACGTGAGCGAGGTCGAGCAATCGCCGACCGGCGCGGTGCCCGCGCCACGCCAGGACGAACCGGCGGTGTTGCGACGCCTGCGCGAGGCGCATGCGGAGATCGACCGCTCGCCGCCGACCGAGCTCTACCACGAGGCGCAGTACACGCTCGCGGAAGGCTACTCGCTGTACTCGCTCGGCCAGCTGTCACTCGAGGACCGCGCGCGGCTCGACGACCTCTATTACGCGATCGTCAACGCGGTGCGCGCGCGGCTCAAGCCCGACGAACGCGCGCATCGACAGGTGCTCGACGAGCTCAACCAGACCCTGGTCGACAAGTACTTCGTGAATTTCTCGGTGTTCGAATCCGCGCCCGACGTCTGGGCGATCGACCAGGTGTTCCCGATCGTGCCGATCGCGCAGCTCGACCGCGCGCCGGATCGGCGCGGCGTGGTGGCCGATCTCACCTGCGACTCGGACGGGCGCATCGACCTCTACGTCGAGGCGGACGGCGTCGACGTGAGCGTCCCGTTGCACTCGATGCGGGCCGGCGATCGATACCGGCTCGGGCTGTTCATGGTCGGCGCCTACCAGGAGACGCTCGGCGACATCCACAACCTGTTCGGCGACACCGACGCGATCAACGTGAAGCTCGACGGCGACGGCTACGCGATCACCCACCATCGGCGCGGTGACAGCACCGACCTCATGCTCGATTACGTCGGCTACGACCTCGCGAAGCTGCGCGCGTCCTATCGCGACAAGATCGCGGCGACCGGCGTCGACGCGGTGGAAGCGGCGCGACTCGAGGCCGCGCTCGAGCAGGGCCTGACCGGTTACACCTATCTCGCCGAGTAGATGCGCGGTGGTGCAGTCGGCTTGCGAACGAACGGCTTCGAACATGGGACACCCAGCACGTGGCGCAGCGACCAGGCAGCCCATGCGCACGGTGCGCGCAGCGGACGAGGCAGCAACGCGCAGCTGAAGCGCTTCCGGCCGCGAGCGTCATGCGCTCGATGTTTCAATCTTCCACTGGATGGCTTGCGGAGTTCGAATGAACACACCGAGGGTCGGTTTCGTGGGCCTGGGTGCGATGGGTCGGCCGATGGCCGGGCACGTCGCGCGCGCGGGACTGCTCGCGGCGGTCTGGAACCGCACGCACGAGAAGGCGGTCGCGACCGCGCGGGAGCTCGGCGTGGCGGCGCCTGCGTCGCTCGCCGAGGTCGTCGCGGCCTGCGACGTGGTCGCGCTCTGCGTATCGGCCGACGGCGACGTGCTCGAACTGGCCGGCGCGATCGCCGCGGTCGCGCGGCCGGGTCTCGTCGTCGTCGACCATTCGACCGTGTCGTCGGTGACCGCGCGCGCCGCGCACGAACGACTCGTCGCGACCGGCTGCGGATTCCTCGATGCGCCGGTCTCGGGCGGCGTCGAAGGCGCACGCAACGGCACGCTCTCGGTGATGGTCGGCGGCGCCGAGGGTGCGCTGCTGCAGGTGCGCCCGGTGCTCGATTGCTATGCCGCGAAGATCAGCCACATGGGTGCGATCGGCGCCGGCCAGGACACCAAGGCCGTGAACCAGGTGCTCGTCGCGGGCATCGCGCAGGCGGTCTGCGAGGGACTCGCGCTGTCGGAACGGCTCGGACTCGACGCGGAGCGCCTGCTTCCGACGCTCGCCGCCGGCGCCGCCGGCAACTGGTTCCTCGACAAGCGCGGCGCCACGATGTTGCGCGACGAATTCTCGGTCGGGTTCAAGCTCGCGCTGCTGCACAAGGATCTCGCGATCGTGCGCGGCCTCGCACTCGCGGCGGGTACCGATCGCTCGGTGATCGAGAAATCGCTGGCCGACTATGCGCAGCTGATCGCGCAGGGGCATGGGGGCGAGGACATATCGGCGCTGATCCGGCTCAAGCGCGTGGGCTAGGCGGGGTGCGCGTTTCACGCGCGTTCATTTGTGCACGCCATCACGCGGTGCACAATCGGGATCCGGATTTTCCATCCCTTCATACCCGGCGCGTGCTAGAACGCGCCGATCACCGCAACGGGAGCACGGCAATGCGAAGGTACGGTTGGACCGCAGGACTTCTTGCAGCATTGCTCGCGCCCGCATCGGCACTCGCCGGCGGCATCGTGCCGGGCGACCTGCACCTCGAACGCTGGCCGAATGCGTCGACCTCGTTCAACCAGCCGATCGCGGTCACCCACGCGGGCGACGGCAGCGATCGCGTGTTCGTGATCGAGCGCTGCAGCGCGATCCGCATCGTCAAGAACGGCGTGCTGCTGCCGACGCCATTCCTGACCGTCAGTGCGAGCTGCAGCAGCGAGCAGGGCATCCTCGGGCTCGCGTTCGATCCCGACTACGCCGACAACGGCGAGTTCTACGTGAGCTACAGCGCGCCCGGCAGCGATCCCCGCATCGGCTCGTCGCCCGACCACGTGCTCGCGCGCTACACGGTGTCGGGAAATCCCGACGTCGCCAATCCGACCGGGCAGGTGATCCTGCGCACGCCGGACATCGCGGGCAACCACAACGGCGGCGACCTGCATTTCGGCGCCGACGGCTACATCTACTGGTCGATCGGCGACGGCGGCGTGCAGAACGACCCGAACGGCTTCGCGCAATGCACCGGTCGCAAGAAGGCCGACAACAACCCGGCCAGCTGCCGCACGACGACCGGGTCAGGCCCGAACTACTGGCTGCTCGGCAAGATCGTGCGCCTCGACGTGCACAACACGACGGCATCCGCATCGAATCTGTGCGGCGTCAACGCCGGCCAGCCGGCGCCGTACGCGATCCCGCAGGACAACCCGTTCTGGAATGCGACCGCGTATCCGGAAGAATGCGCCGAGATCGTCAACTGGGGCTTCCGCAACCCGTTCCGCTTCAGTTTCGACCGGCTCACCGGCGACATGCTGATCGGCGATGTCGGGCAGGGACGCTACGAGGAAATCAGTTACCAGGCCGCGGGCAGCACCGGGCAGAACTTCCAGTGGAACCAGTGCGAGGGCCTGCACACGTTCCCGGGCAACGCGCTCGGCTGTCCGGGGCCGGCCGGCAGCGTGCCGCCGAAGATCGAACTCTCGCACGGGTCGAGTCCGTTCGCGTGCGCGATCACGGGCGGCTACATGTATCGCGGTCCGATCATTCCGCTGCGCGGGCAGTACGTGTTCAGCGACTACTGCACGGGCGACATCTATGTCGCCGACGATCCCGATCCGGGCGCGGCCACGTGGTCGTGGCAAACGCTGGCCGGCACGCCCGCGATGTCGACCTACGCGTTCGGCGAGGACGAGGCCGGCAATCTCTACGTGACCGACGGCGGCGGCCCGGTGTTCCGCTTCGCGTCGACCGAAACCGGCCTCACCTGGGTGGTGACGCCGACCGCGGGTGCGGGCGGTTCGATCTCGCCCTCGGGCCCGCAGACCGTCGATGACGGCGACACGATCGCGTTCACGCTGATGCCGGACGCGGGCTTCGAGATCGGCAGCGTGACCGGTTGCGGTGGCAGCTTGGTCGGCGACGTGTACACGACCGCCCCGATTACCGCCGACTGCACGGTGACCGCGAACTTCGCCGCGCTGCCGACCTACACGGTGACGCCGAATGCCGGGCCTGGTGGTGATCTGTCGCCGTCGACGCCGCAGGACGTGGTCGAAGGCGGGACGATCGCATTCACCGTGCTGCCCGATGCGGGCTACGCGATCGATGCGGTCAGCGGTTGTGGCGGAAGCCTCGCGGCCAACGTCTACACGACCGGTCCGATCACCGCCGACTGCACGGTCAGTGCGACCTTCGTGTTCGCCGACCTGATCTTCGCCGACGGTTTCGACGGCAACTGATCCATCCGCGACGGCCGGCGGCGCGCGCGCGCCGCCGACCGCGCATCGAGGGGGACGCATGCACGAGCTGCGACGGCACAGGCGCACCGCGGGTGCCTGCCTCCGGACCCTGTGCGCGGCGGCGAGCCTCGGCGCAGCCGGCGCGCTCCCTGCGCAGAGCGTGCCGGCCGACCTCGCCCTGCAGCTGGTCACGAACCAGGTCAATGCGCCGATCGGCGTGCGCGCGCCGCACGACGGCAGCGGGCGCCTGTTCGTGATGAGCCAGGCCGGAACGATCCGCGTGATCAGGGACGGCGTGCTGCTGCCGACGCCCTTCCTGACCGTACCCGTGACGTTCCCGGGCAACGGTGGCACCAGCGGCCTGCTCGGCCTCGCGTTCCATCCGAACTACGGCCTCGCAGGCGAGCCGCACAACGACGAGTTCTACGTCGTGTCGATGCGCCCCGCGGGTTGCGCCGCGGACGGGGGCTGCCTCGGCGCGGGACCCGACGAAGTGCTCGAACGCTACACGGTGTCGTCCACCGATCCCGACGTCGCGAACCCGGGCGGCACGACCGTCCTGCGCATCGCCGACACCTCGACCTCGTACCACAACGGCGGCGACATCCACTTCGGGCCCGACGGCTACCTATACATGTCCTCGGGTGACGCGGGCCAGCAGAACGGGACCAACGGTTTCGCGGAGTGCCTGTGGAAGAAGCCTGCGGACGGCAATCCGGCCAACTGCGGGATCGACGCGCCGGTGCGGTATTTCCTGCGCGGCAAGATGCTGCGCATCGACGTGGATTCGCGCGGTGCGGTGGCCACGCCCGAGATGTGCGGGGCGACAACCGGCGTACCTGCCGAGTACGCGATTCCGCCCGACAATCCCCACGTTTCGACCAGCCAGACCTGCGACGAGATCCTCCTGCACGGGTTCCGCAATCCGTGGCGCTGGAGCTTCGACCGCGAGACCGGCGATGTCTGGATCGGCGACGTCGGCCAGGGCCAGCGCGAGGAAATCGACTTCCGCGCTGCGGCGTCGGGTGATCCGCTGTTCTACGGCTGGCACTGCATGGAAGGCTCGCTGCGCTTCAACAGTTCCGGTGTCTGCGCCGATCCGCTGCCCGCCAACACCTTGCCGCTGATCGAATATCCGACCGCGGGCGGTCGCTGCGCGGTGACCGGCGGCTATCGTTACCGGGGACCGATCACGCCGTTGCGCGGCATGTACGTGTTCGCCGATTCGTGCTCGAGCGAAATCTTCTTCGCACAGCCCGATGCCGACGGCGTCTGGTCGCACGCGATGTGGCGCGACGACACCAACGGCTACGGCACGTACTCGGGTTTCGGCGAAGACGAGGCCGGCAACCTCTACGTCGTCCACACCGCGAGTGACACGGTGTACCGGTTCCACTCCGATGTCGGCGTGACGCACGTGGTCACGCCGGCCGCGGGCCCCGGCGGCGCGCTTGATCCCGCGCTGCCCCAGGACGTCCCCGCCGGCGGCACGATCGCCTTCGAGGTGATCGCGGATGCCGGCAATTCGATCGCGGGCGTCGAAGGATGCGGCGGTGCGCTGGTCGGCATGACCTACACCACGGGACCGATCGACGCGGACTGCACGGTCAGTGCGAGCTTCGTGATCGGCGACGTGATTTTCCGCGACGGTTTCGACGCCCCGTAGGCTGGTCGGCCGCAGGCCGGCCGGCGCTCGCGCTCGCACCTTGCACAAGGTCGCCGGCCGCGCTGCGCGCGTCACGCAGGCGAAGCCGACCTTACGGGCCGGTTTCCTTCAGCGCGATCGCCTTGATGCCATTGTCGGCGAGCGAGCGTTTGGCGACTTCGAGTTCGCTCGCGGTCGCATAGGGGCCGACGCGCACGCGGTGCCAGGTCTTGCCGTTGATCGTGACCGGCTGGATGTGCGCGCTGAAACCCGAGAGCGCGAGTCGTGCCTTGGCCTCGTCGGCCGCACGCGGGTCCGGATACGAACCCGCCTGCAGCACGTAGCGCGGCGTTTCCGCAGCGGCCGGCGCGCTTCCGGGCGCAACCGCCGCTGCATTGGCGACCGCCTGCTGCTCCGCGCGCGCCTTGGCCGTGAGTTCGGCGTCGGGAATCACGACCTCGGCCTCGGGCAGCACCTGGTAGAAATCGTAGTTCTTGCGCGGCTTCGCGTCGGCCACCGGCGGTTCGCTTTCCTTCGGCGCGGTCGCCTGAGGATTCGGTTGCGGCAGCCCCTTCTTGCGCAGCAATGGCGCCCAGTCCTTGCCCAGCACGAGCAGCATGAGGCCCACGCCCGCGAGCATGCCGACGAGGATCCACAGCCAGGCCGGCTTGCCGCCATTTCCGCCGCGCGTCGCCTGGCGTCCCTTCTTCGCTGCCATCACATGCTCTCCGGGGCACCAACGCCCAGCAATCCGAGTCCGTTCGCGAGCGCCTGGCGCACCGCCGCGGCGAGCGCGAGCCGTGCATCGCGCAGGTCCGCATCGTCCACGATGAACTGGCTCGTGTTGTACCAGCCATGGAACGCGGCCGCGAGTTCGCGCAGCCAGGTCGCGACGAGGTGCGGTTCGAGGTTTTCGCCCGCCGCCTCGACGACCTCCGCGTAACGCGAGAGTTCCTGCATCACGAGCTGTTCGGCTTCGCCGTCGAGGCGAGCGAGGTGCGCGATGCCGTTACCGCGGTCCCAGGCGAGGCCGCGCTCGCCGAGCTGGCGCATCACGCTCGCGACGCGCGCATGCGCGTACTGCACGTAGTAGACCGGGTTGTCGTTGGTCTGGGCGCGCGCGAGGTCGATGTCGAACACGAGCTGGGAATCGGACTTGCGCGCGACCAGGAACCAGCGCGTCGCGTCGCGCCCGACCTCGTCGATGAGGTCGCGCAGCGTCACGTAGCTGCCGGCGCGCTTGCTCAGTTTCACTTCCTCGCCGCCGCGCATCACGGTCACCATCTGGTGCAGCACGTACTCGGGCCAGCCCTGCGGGATGCCGCAGTCGAGCGCCTGCAGGCCGGCCTTCACGCGCGCGAGCGAACCGTGGTGGTCCGAGCCGAGTTCGGTGATCGCGCGCTCGTAGCCGCGCTGCCACTTGCTGCGGTGGTAGGCGATGTCGGGCACGAAGTACGTGAACGTGCCGTCGGACTTGCGCATCACGCGGTCCTTGTCGTCGCCGAAATCGGTCGTGCGCAACCACAGCGCGCCGCCGTCCTCGAATGCGTGGCCGTGCCCGACGAGTTCGCGCACGGTCTCCTCGACCTTGCCATCCGCATACAGCGAGCTTTCGAGGAAGTACACGTCGAACTCGACGCCGAATGCGGCGAGGTCCGCGTTCTGCTCGCGTCGCAGCCACGCGACCGCGAAGCGCCGCACCGCATCGACGTCGGCCGGGTCGCGCGCGGCGACCACGTGCTGCCCGTCGACTTCGACGCTCGCGCCCTCGAGGTAGGCGCGTGCGACATCCTGGATGTAATCGCCGCGGTAGCCGTCGGCGGGCCAGCCCTCGTCGTCGGGGCCGCGACCGAGCGCGCGCGCCTGCACCGAGAGCGCGAGGTTGTCGATCTGCGCGCCGGCGTCGTTGTAGTAGAACTCGCGCACGACATGCCAGCCGTTCGCATCGAGCACGCGCGCGATGCAGTCGCCGATCGCGGCCGCGCGCCCGTGGCCGACGTGCAGCGGGCCGGTCGGGTTGGCGGAGACGAACTCGACGCCCGCGGTGCGGCCGCCGCCGGAGCGCCCGCGGCCGAAGCAGGCGCCGTGCTCGAGCGCTTCCCGCACGAGCGCATGCCAGGCGGCCGGCGCGAGGAAGAAGTTGATGAAACCCGGGCCCGCGATCTCGACGCGCGCGATCGAGGCGTGCGCAGGCAACGCCGCGACCAGCGCGGACGCGACCTCGCGCGGCTTGCGACCCGCGGACTTCGCGAGCAGCAGCGCCGCGTTCGTCGCGAAATCGCCATGATCGCGGTTCTTCGTGCGCTCGATCACGAACGCCGGCGCTTCACCGGGCGGCAAGGTGCCGTCCGCGCGCAGCGCGCCGATCGCGGCGTCGACCAGGGATTGCAATGAATGTTTCACGTGGGCTGCGCCGGCTGCAAAGCAGCCTATTGTAGGGCCTGCATGGGCACGTCGCCGAGGCAGGGCGCCGCGGCCGTCACGATCCCGTAAACAAGCGACGCCACGATCCCCGGTTTCCCCGCGAGGGGATGCCGCCTCCGGAATGGATCGATCCCGTGCGAAGCTCCCAATTGCGTGTCACCGCCCTGAGTATTGCGATCGCCTGCGGCCTCGCGATTTCCGCCGTCCCCGCGCGTGCGCAGGACGCCGCCGCCGCCGAGGATGAGCCTGTCCCGGCGACGCCGCTCCCGGACGATGCGCCGATTCCGGCCGCGCCGCTCGACGACGGCGTGCAGGACGCGACGGCGCCCCTCGCCACGGGCGCGCCGTCGGCGGAAGCGGGGGTCAGCGAGCTGTCGGGCGTGACCGTGCAGGGCACCTATCAGACCGGCGACCGCACGCTCTATCTCGACGAGCGGCGCATGGCGACGAACGTGACCGAGGGGCTCGGCGCCGAGCAGATCGCGCGAACCGGCGACTCGGACGTCGCCGCGACGCTCAAGCGCGTGACCGGACTCACCGTCGTCGACGGCAAGTACATCTACGTGCGCGGCCTCGGCGAGCGCTACTCGAACGTGCTGCTGAACGGTGCGCCGATCCCGAGCCCGGACTACACGCGGCGCGTCGTGCCGCTCGACCTGTTCCCGACCGAGCTGCTCGACGGCGTGATCGTGCAGAAGTCCTACGGCCCCGGACTCCCGGGCGAGTTCGGCGGCGGCAGCGTGGTGCTGCGCACGCGCGAGGTGCCGACACGGTTCTTCTTCCGCGCGAAGGGCACGCTCGGCGGGTCCTCCGGCACCACGTTCGAGGACGGCCTGCGCTACGACGGCGGCGGTCGGGACTGGACCGGGCGCGACGACGGCGGGCGCGCGATGCCGTCGGATCTCGCGGACGCGATCGCGGGCGGGCGCTTCCTGCGCCCGCAATCGCCGTCGAACCCGAACGGCGCGACGCCGGCCGAGCTGCAAGCGTACGGACGCGGCCTCGCGGCATCCGGCCACGGCATCGACGAGCGCAGCATCGGTCCCGACGCCGGCTTCTCGATCGGCGTCGGCAACGGCTTCGAACTCGCCGACGACGTGCGTCTCGGCGTGATCGCCTCGACGCGATACCAGCAATCGTGGAATACCACCGACGAGCGCCGCCGCACCTATGCCGCGAGCAACAGCGGCCTCGACGAGATCGCGGCGCTCGACGTCGACACCACCGAGCGCGACGTCGATGTCAGCTTCTTCACCGGGCTCGGGCTCGACATCGGCATGAACCATCGCCTCAGCCTGACCAGCATGCTGCTGCGCCAGAGCGCCGATCGCGCGCGCATCGGCGATGGCATCAGTGACAGCGTGGAATCGCGCTTCCACGAGCAGCGCTGGACCGAGAACCAGCTTCGCGCGGACCAGCTCGGCGGCCACCACGTGTGGTCGTCGCTGCACGACCTCGAGTTCGACTGGCAGGTCACGCGCGCGACGGCCGGCCGCGAGGAACCCGGCACGCGGCGCTGGCGCTACGACTACGCGGGCGACGCGCTCGAGTTCTCGCATCGCTCCGATTCCAACGCGACCGCGTTCGGCGACCTCGAAGACGAACAGCGCAACCTGCAGCTCAAGGCGATGCTGCCGTTCTCGTTCGACGACGGATCCGCGCTGTCGCTGTCCGCCGGCGCCGGCCGCAGCGTGCGCGATCGCGAGGCGTCGATCCGCAGTTTCGCGTTCGAGCTCGCGCCGGGTTCGCCGCTGCCGTCCGAACCCGGTTTCTGGACGCTGCCGATCGACCGCATCCTGTCCGATGACAACATCCGCCCGGACGGCTTCGTGCTGCGCGAGACCACGCGCGCGACCGACAACTACCTCGCTTCCCAGACGCTGGAGTCGGCCTACTTCAATTTCGACTACACCTTCCGCGGCACGCTGCGCTTCGCGCTCGGCGCGCGCCACGAAAGGAACGAGCAGGACGTGACCACGTTCAGTGTCGTCAATCCGGACGCGCCGCCGCTGGTCGCCAGCGACCGCAGCAGCGAATGGCTGCCGGCCGCTTCGTTCACCTGGATCCAGAACGAGAATGCGCAATGGCGCGCGGGCTTCAGTCGCACGCTCGCGCGACCGGATTTCCGCGAGCTGTCGCGCGCGCCGTACACCGATCCCGAACTCGACATCGACACGATCGGCAACCCCGATCTCCTCGACACGCGCATCCGCAACATCGACGTGCGCTGGGAGTACTACTTCTCCGAATCGGACAGCCTCTCGGTCGGTGCGTTCGACAAGAAGTTCGAGGATCCGATCGAGCGCTTGCGCCTGCCGGGCTCGACGCCGCTGCTGAGCTTCGCCAATGCGGCCAGCGCCCACAACTACGGCGTCGAGTTCGACGCCTACAAGGGGCTCGGCTTCATCGGACTCGACCCGTACGACCTCGGCTTCAATTACGCGAGGATCAAGTCGAACGTCGAGCTCGACGCCGCGAGCGCGAGCTACCAGACCAACTTGTCGCGCGCGATGCAGGGCCAGTCGCCCTACGTCGTGAACCTGCAGCTCGGCTACGACGACCCGGCCGACCGCTTCGACGCGAACCTCCTGTTCAATCGTTCCGGGCGGCGCATCTCCGAAGTCGGCGTGCAGGGCCAGCCCGACATCTACGAGGAAGCGTTCAACGCGCTCGACTTCCAGTTCCGCCACCGCTTCGCGGTCGGCTGGAACTGGACCCTGCGCCTGCGCAACCTGCTCGACCCGCAGGTGCGTTACACCCAAGGCGGCCTGCCGACGCGCGAATACCGCAAGGGTCGCGAAGCGATGTTCAGCCTCGAATGGCGTCCGTCGGCTCCGTGAGCCGTGCGCGATCGGCGAGGTTCCGCGTCCGAAGACCCGGTGGCGGTGCGGATGAGGGACAGCCGATGCGTCGGCTGTTCCAGTCTCCTTCTCCTGCTCTTGCTCGTGCTTCTGTTCCTGGGCCCGCGCCGAATCATGGCAGTGCGGCTGCAACATCGTTGAAACCCCGCTGCGACCGACACGTCACACGCGGCCGCTAGCGTGGCGATTCACGCGCGGCCGCAGGGTGCGGCGTGTGTCCCGTCTTCCAATCAAGGGGTTTCCCGATGAGTTCCTTGTACAAGCAGGTCCTTTGCAGTGCGCTGGTCGGCGCACTCGCGGCCGGTCAGGCGCATGCCGCGCTGACCCTGTCCGATGCATTCGATGGCGGCTGGGCGGACCTGTCGCACCCGGCTTCCGCGCGCGGCTGGGTCTTCGACGTGCTGACGATGCCGAACGGCAACAAGACGCTGTATCTGTCCGGCTACCTCTACGACGGTGAAGGCAACCCGATTTGGGTCACCGCTTCGCCGCTGCTCGGCGAGTTCGAGTTCGGTGCCAGCGCCGACCTGTTCATGCTCGAAGGCGGCACCTTCAACGGTCCCGGCACCGAGACCCCGGTGCAGTCGCGCTTCGGCAGCATCGAGGTCGAGTTCGCGAGCTGCACCGAGGGCACGGTCAGCGTGACGCCGGATGCGGCCACCGGCTTCGCTCCGATGAGCTGGACGATCAACCCGCTGCAGAACGTCGTCACCGCCGAAGTGAGCGGTTGCGCGTACAAGGCTGAGTTCACCGGCTGCCCCGCGGGCACCAGCGCCGGCACGCTGCCGCGCAGCTGCGTGCTGACCGGTGCGATCACGCGCGACATCACGCTGACCAACAACATCACCTGGCAGCTCGAAGGCCTCGTGACCGTCGGCGGCGACAATGCGAACAGCGCGACCGTGACGATCGACCCGGGCACGCTGATCACGGGCAGCGGCGACAGCGCCGACTACCTGTACGTCAATCCGGGTTCCAAGGTGTACGCGAACGGCACGCCGTATGCACCGATCGTGTTCACGAGCCCGCGCGACGGCCACCTCGGCCAGACGCCGGCGCCGGGCGACTGGGGCGGCATCGTGCTGTCGGGCAACGCGCCCGACAACAAGTGCCCGGCCGCGCCGTTCGACTGCCGCAGCGAGTTCAATCCGGACCTGCGCTACGGGGGCGACGATGCGAACGACAGCTCGGGCAGCCTGCGCTACGTGCAGTCGCGCTACGCGGGCTTCGTGTTCACCGAAGGCCGGGAGGTCAACGCGTTCACGTTCCAGGCGGTAGGCAACGGCACCGTGCTGGACCACCTGCAGTCTTTCCGCGGCAAGGACGATGGCTTCGAATGGTTCGGCGGTACCGTCAACGCGAAAAACCTGGTGTCCTACGAAGGCGGCGACGACGCGTTCGACTGGGATGAAGGCTGGAGCGGCAAGGTGCAGTTCGCGTATGCGAAGTGGGCGCCCGAATCGCTCGCGCTCGGCAATGACAACGGCTTCGAAGCATCCAACCAGGCCGACAACCACGACGCGACCCCGCGCTCGACCCCAGGCTGGTCGAACGTGACCCTGATCGGCAACGGGTCCGGCGGCGGCAACGGCCTGCATCTCAAGGAAGGCACCGGCGGCCACCTCGGCAACATCGTCGTCAGCGGCTTCAACAAGGACGGCAAGGCCTGCCTGCTCGTCGACCACGCCGCCACCGGCGCGATCGTCGGCACCGCGTTGACCCTCGACCACGCCTGGCTCGACTGCAGCACGAATGTCGCCGATGGCAGCAATGGCACCGCCGGCCGCGCGCAGGCGCTGTTCGACGGCGGCGACGGCAACGGCAGCGGCAACGCGCAGCTCGACGGCTTCCTGCCGAATGCGGGGTCGCCGCTGCGCAACGGAGGCCTGGTGACCGACGACGCGTTTTTCACTCCCGCGCCGTACATCGGTGCGTTCCGCGATTCGAACGACGACTGGACCGCGGGCTGGACCCACGGGATCGTGCGCTGAGCGCAGCTTCGATCGGGCAGGACATGGGGGCGCCGTGAGAACGGCGCTCCTTTTTTTGCATGGGTGTCCTGGCCGTCACGGCCGTGCAGCAATTGCGGGTCACCATGCCGGCGTCGGAGTTGTGGGGGCGTGCGGGATGCGCACGGCGCCACCGGGTGCAGGGACGCACCGAATTCCGCCCCGGGCGTCAACCCCGGGCCAGCAACTCGGCCAGGGTCGCCCGATACGCCGCGATCACCTGCTCGCCGGTTTCCGGCGAACCCCGTTGCGCGAAGCGCGCGCGCAGGCCCGCGGCCAGCGCCCGGAGCCTGGGTGCATTGGCCTGCTTGCCGGCCTCGAACGTCGCGCGGCCCGGCTCCGAATGGAAGCGATGGAGCTCGAAGAAGAACCGCTCCTGGCCATCGGTCAGGAAGCCGAGCACGGGCAGTGCGCTTTCGCCCGCGGCGAGCGAGCGGCCCGCGAGCATCTCGCGTTCGCGGCAGAGATTCTCGGCGGTGCGCGCGAACGTCGCGAACGGTTCGGACACGTTCGCGGTATCGAGATCGGCGGCGAGCAGCGCGAGTGCGTGGCCATGCGCGACCATGGGATCCGCGCGCCAGCCCGGTCTGTACGCATCGAGCGCGAGATCGAGTTTGGCCGCGAGCGCTCCGCCGCTCTGGACGAGGTCCGCCGCGTTGTAGAGATAACCGCCGGGCGGGGGTCTCGCATCGAACGTGCTGCCCGCGATCATGAGTTCGAGTGCGAGGTAGAGGTCCGCGTCCTGCGTGCGCGAGAAACCGGCCGCATCGAGGATGCGCTGGGTTTCCTCGATGCTCGCGCGCTCGTTCGCGCCGACACCCGCGTACAGGTGTGGTGCCTCGCGCTGGCGCAGGTCATGGCCTGCAGCGAACAGCATCAGTGCGCAGCCGTCGCGCAACGTGACGCGCGCGAGTCCCTGGTTCGCGACGAGGCGATCGATGCGGTCGCCGCAGATCTCGAGCACGTGGCCTTCGTTGTGGTACGCATGGAAGTCGCTGCCGAGCCGCCCGTGCCGCAGCGCGAGCCGGGCACAGGCGAGGCGCACCGCGTCGGCCGTGCGCGCGAACAGCGCGGTACCCGCCGCATCGAGCAGGCTCGCCCACGCGATCGCACGCTCGGCCAACAGCACGTCGATCGGCGCCTGCGCACCGAGCAGCGCGCGCGCGGAAGCGACGTCCGGCAGCTGCCGTTCGGCCTGGTCCGGCGCGAAACCTCGCGGGATTCCGAGTATCACGGCTCGCTGCATTCCCTTGGGCCCGGGGCAGTATAGGTGCCGCAAGCGCCGGGGCGCTGTGCGCGTCCCGGCGAGACGCCGGTCCGGATGATAGGAATTCCCGTCGGCCTCCGTCTGCATGGACACAGGGTCGACTGGGGAATGTTCATGGCTGGACCGGTGCGGGGCCTCGTGGCCCGCGTGATGGCGTGCGCGTTCGTGATGCTGCCTGCGGCTGCGCCCGCGGCGACCCTCGGCGATGGCGCCGAGCGGATCTTCCGCAACGGCTTCGAGCGCCCGCTCGACCAGCCGCCGAACCGGGCGGAGGCGAGTCGCTTCCTCGCGCAGGCGACATTCGGCGCCGCCGACGCCGATATCGACCGGCTGGTCGCACTCGGCTACGACGCCTGGCTCGACGAGCAGATGGCGCGGCCGGCCTCGTACGTGCTGCCGCGCATGCGCGCCGCGGAGGGCACCGTCGATCCGTTGCGGCCACTGCCGTTCCATCGGTTCCGGGAGGCCTGGTTCGTCGACGTGCTCGGCGCACAGGACCAGCTGCGCCAGCGCGTCGCGTTCGCGCTCAGCGAAATCTTCGTGGTGTCCGAACGCGGCAATGGCCTCGCCAACGACGGACTCGCGCTCGGCGCCTACTACGACATCCTCGCGCGCCATGCCTTCGGCAACTACCGGCAACTGCTCGAGGACGTGACGCTGAGCCCCGCGATGGGCCGCTATCTCAGCATGTACCGCAACCGCAAGCCGGATCCCGCCAACAACATCCAGTCCGACGAGAACTATGCGCGCGAGGTCATGCAGCTGTTCTCGATCGGACTGGTCAAGTTGAACCCCGACGGCACGCCGCTCGTGGCGGGCGGAGCGACCGTGCCCACCTACGACGGCGACGTCGTGCGCAACTTCGCGCGCGTGTTCACGGGCTGGGCCTGCCATTGCGCCCAGGGCCAGCCATGCCCGGTGGATCCGTTCGAACAGGAGAACTTCACCTGCAGCACCGAACACGAGATGGTTCCGTTCGAGGCCTACCACGACCGTGGCGCGAAGACGCTGTTCGACGGCGTGCAGCTCGCAGCCGGTCGTGACGCGCGACCCGAGCTCGAATCGGCGCTCGACCATCTCTCTTCGCATCCCAACGTCGGGCCATTCGTCGGTCGCCGGCTGATCCAGCGACTCGTGACGAGCAATCCGTCGCCCGCCTACGTCGAGCGCGTGGCTGCGGTATTCAGCGACGACGGGAGCGGCGTCCGCGGCAACCTCGGTGCCGTCGTGCGCGCGATCCTGCTCGATCCGGAGGCACGCGGCGGGCATGCGGCGATGCCCGAAACCTTCGGCAAGTTGCGCGAGCCGCTGCTGCGGTTGACCCAGCTCTGGCGCGCATTCGAAGTGTCGTGGAAGGACGATCAACTCATGCTCGAGGATCTCGACATCCACGAGCGCTACAACCAGTCGCCGCTGTTCTCGCCGTCGGTGTTCAACTTCTTCGCCCCCGATCACGTGCCCGCCGGACCGCTCGCGCTCGAGGGGCTCGTCGCGCCGGAGATGCAGGTGATCACCGCGAATTTCGCGATCCACATGAGCAACGATTTCGCGGGCCGCGTGTACTGGGGCTATCGCGGCGGACCGATGGACGAACTCGATCCGCGCGTGCGCGTGATCGCGCTCGAGCGCTGGGAAGACCTGATCCGCCCGCTGGCGGGAGCACCGGAAGCACCGCCCGGCGCGCTCGACGAGCTGGTCGAGCGCTTCGACGTGTTGCTGCTCGGCGGCGGCATGTCGACGCCGCTGCGCCAACGCATCCGCGCGCGCCTGCTGTCGATCGATGCCGACGAGACCTTGCTGCGCGTGCAGGCTGCGCTGTACCTCGTCGCCGCTTCCCCCGAATACGCCGTGCAGCGCTGAGGACACGACGATGACCCGCGATACTTCCCCTCCCGCGCGCCGCGACTTCCTGCGCCGCAGCCTCGCCGCGATCGCGGGTGGCTCGGCCTTCTTCGCGGCGCCGCGCAGCCTGTCGCTGCTGAATGCCGCATGGGCGCAGTCCGCGCCCGCGGGCGACGACTTCAAGGCGCTCGTCTGCGTGTTCCTGCTCGGCGGCAACGACGGCCACAATCTCGTGGTCCCGCGCTCGGACGCCGAGTACGCGTTGTATGCGAACCGCCGTCGCGGACTCGCGATCCCGCGCTCGGCCTTGCTGCCGATCACGCCGCTCGAGCCGACCGGGCCTGCGCTCGGACTTCATCCGGCGGTGCCGGAACTGCAGCAGCTGTTCGAGGGGGGCCGGCTCGCGTTGCTCGCGAACGTCGGCGCGTTGCTCGAACCGGTCACGCGCAAGCAGTACGACCAGCGCCTCGCGCGGCTTCCGCCGCAGCTGTTCTCGCACAACGACCAGCAGGACTTCTGGCAAAGCCTCGAGTCGCGTTCGCCGGTCGACACGACGCCCGCGAGCGGCTGGGGCGGGCGCATCGCCGACCTCCTGCATGCGTCGTCGAATCCCGATGCGACGATCGCGATGAATCTCTCGCTCGGTGGCGCGAATCCGTGGCAGGTCGGCCGTTCGACCGCGGCGCTCGCGGTCGATGCGGGCGAGATCCGCTCGCTCGTGAACGAGCGCGACCCGCAGGCGGTCGCGGAACTCGAGGCGATCCTCGCGCTGCCGCATGCGAGCCTGCTGGTCGAGGAGTATCGCCGCACGCTCGGCGGCGCGGTCGAGGACTACCGCGTGCTGCGCGACGCGCTCGCGCTCGCCCCGACGCTCGCGACGCCGTTTCCGTCCGCGCCGGAACCGGGCGCGCCGGCGGCAGACCGCTTCGCGTTCGCGCTCGGCCGACAGCTGCGGCGCGTCGCCGAACTGGTGTCGGTACGCAACGCGCTCGGCCTGCGGCGGCAGGTGTTCTTCTGTTCGCTCGGCGGGTTCGACACCCACGATGCACAGATGGCGGACCAGCCCGAACTGCTCGCGGGCCTCGCGCGCGCACTGCATGCGTTCGACGCCGCGACCATCGAGCTCGGGGTCGCCAACGACGTGACGACGTTCACGGCGACCGAATTCGGTCGCTCGCTCACGAGCAACGGAGACGGCTCCGACCATGCCTGGGGCAACCACCTGTTCCTGCTCGGCGGGGCCGTGCGCGGTCGTCGCGTCTACGGCGCGATGCCCGACATGTCGGCCGGCAGCGACGATTTCGCGGGCGACGGCAACCTGATACCGCGCATCGCGGTCGACCAGTACGGCGCGACGCTCGGACGCTGGTTCGGCGTACCCGACGCGATGCTCGACCTCGTGTTCCCGAACCTCGCCGCGTTCGACCAGCGTGACATCGGTTTCATGCAGCCGGGGTGACGCATCTGCCGGTGCGGCTCCGCCGCCATCGCGAATCCGGGTTTGCTCCGCTCAGATCCAGCCGCGCTGCGCGAGCGAGGTCGGGGTGCCGCTGCCGATCACGAAGTGGTCGAGCAGGCGCACGTCGATGAGTTCGAGCGCCTCGCGCAAGCGCTGGGTGATCGCGCGGTCGGCCGCGCTGGGTTCGGCGACGCCGGATGGGTGGTTGTGCGCGACGATGATCGCCGCCGCGTTGTGGGCGAGGCAACGGCGCACGACTTCACGCGGGTGCACGCTCGCGCCGTCGATCGAGCCGCGGAACAGTTCCTCGAACTCGATCACGCGGTGACGATTGTCGAGGAACAGGCAGGCGAAGACCTCGTACGGATAACCGCCGAGTCGCGACTTCAGGTAGCGCGCGCTGGCCGAGGGATCGGTCAGCGCTTCGCCGTTGCGCAGCTCGGCGTCGAGGTAGCGCCGACCGAGTTCGAGCGCGGCGCGCAGGCGGCACCAGGCGACGCTGCCGAGGCCGGGTTCCGCGCGCGGCGCATCCAGCAGCGGCTTGAGGCCACCGGCGCCGACCAGCAATGCCCGGCCGAGGTCGACCGCGCTGTGCCCGCGGCGGCCTGAACCGAGGAAAACCGCGAGCAGTTCGGCGTCCGACAGCACGGCCGCGCCGCGAGCGAGCAGCTTCTCGCGCGGTCGTTCGTCGTCGGGCCAGTCTCGGATCGTCATGGTCGCGGCTCACGGCGGGATGCGGCGGGCAATATAGCTGCGCGGAGCGTGACCGCGCTGGCGGCGCGGCGCGTGAAAAACAGTAAGCTAGGCGTCCTTTGCGCTGTAGGCGGTTTCCTACATGAGCGACCTGGCCCTCGCCGGCACGCGCGTGCTGCTCGGCGTTTCCGGCGGCATCGCGGCCTACAAGGCGGCCGAGCTCGTGCGCCGGCTCGGTGACGCCGGTGCCGAAGTCCGCGTGGTGCTGACCGAGAATGCAGCGCGTTTCGTCACGCCGCTGACGTTCCAGGCATTGTCGGGCCATCCGGTGCGATCGAGCCTCTGGGACGAATCCGCCGAGGCCGCGATGGGCCATATCGAACTCGCGCGCTGGGCCGACGAGGTGCTGGTCGCGCCCGCATCGGCCGATCTCCTCGCGCACATTGCGCACGGCATCGCCGACGACCTGCTGACCACGCTCTGTCTCGCGACTTCGTCGCAGGTGTCGGTCGCACCCGCGATGAACCAGCAGATGTGGGCGAACCCCGCGACCCAGGCCAATGTCGCCACGCTGCGCGCGCGCGGCATCCGCGTGCTCGGCCCGGCTTCGGGCGGACAGGCGTGCGGCGAATTCGGCGCGGGGCGGCTGCTCGAGGCCGGCGAGCTCGTCGCCGAACTCGCCGCGCAGCGCGTGCCGCGCGAGCTTGCAGGCGTGCGCGTGCTGGTCAGCGCCGGGCCCACCTTCGAGGACATCGATCCGGTGCGCTACATCGGCAACCGCAGTTCCGGCCGCATGGGATTCGCGGTCGCCGAGGCGGCCGCGCAGGCGGGTGCCGACGTCGTGCTCGTCGCCGGGCCGGTCGCGCTCGCGACGCCTGCGCGCGTTCGGCGCGTCGACGTGCGCAGCGCGCGCGAGATGCAGGCCGCGGTGCTGGACGAAGCCGCGCGCAGCGACGTCTATGTCGGCGCCGCCGCGGTCGGCGACTTCCGCCCGCGCGACACCGCGCAGGGAAAGCTCAAGAAGGCCGGCCCCGACGCGACGCTCGAGCTGTCGCTGCTGCAGAACCCGGACATCCTCGCCGAGGTCGCCGCACTGCAGCCGCGCCTGTTCGTGGTCGGGTTCGCGGCCGAGACCACTGATCTCGAGCGTCATGCGCAGGACAAGCTCGAGCGCAAGGACCTCGACCTCGTCGCGGCGAACCGGGTCGGCGAAGGACGCGGCTTCGAGCGCGACGACAACGAACTGCTGCTGCTGTGGCATGGCGGGCAGGAAGATTTGCCGCGCGCGCACAAGCGCGTGCTCGCGCGCAGGCTGGTGGCACGCATCGCCGCGTTGCGGGTGCTCGCGCGGGGAACGCTCGCATGAGCGCGGCCGACGCGGACGCCGGGCCGCGGCCGATCCGGATCAGGTTGCTCGATCCGCGCCTCGGCCGCGAGTTCCCGTTGCCGGCGCCCGCGACCGCGGCCAGCGCCGGGGTCGACTTGCGCGCGATGATCGACGCGCCGCTGGGGCTCGCGCCCGGCGCGAGCGAGCTGATCCCGAGCGGCATCGCGATCCACATCGAGGATCCTGGGCTGTGCGCCGTGGTACTGCCGCGCTCGGGGCTCGGCCATCGGCACGGCATCGTGCTCGGCAACCTCGTCGGGCTCATCGATGCCGACTATCAGGGGCCATTGCTGATCTCGTGCTGGAACCGCTCCGATGCGCCCTTTACCATCGAGCCCGGGGAGCGCATCGCGCAGCTGGTGATCGTGCCGATCGTGCGGCCGGTGTTCGAGGTCGTCGCGGAGTTCACGCCGAGCCCGCGCGGCACCGCGGGCTTCGGCAGCTCGGGGCGGCACTGACGCCGCGCGCGGAAAGCGGCGCGCGGTTCCATCTTTCGATCAGCGAGGCAGGAATGGGCGAGGACGGCAACAAGCGACCCGCGAAGCGCATGCCGCCATGGCTCGCCCGCGCGATGAAGCAGGCGGGTCCGCGCCTGCGCGTGCTCGCCCCGCTCGGACTCGCGACGTTGCTGTTCGCGGCCGGCGTGTTCCTCGCGTGGCAGGCGAGCCTGATCTGGACCGCGCAGCACGGCGTGCGCAGCGCGGACCAGGCGCGCCTCGAAGCGATCGCCGCGATCGGCACGCGCATCCGTGTCGCCGAACAGCGCGTGCAGCAGGCGCTGCTCGACCCCGCGGTGCAGGATGCGCTGCGCACCGGCGAGGCAGGCCGGATCGCCGCCGTGCAGGCGTTGCGCGGCGCGATGCCCGAAATCCTCGATGCGGAGTTCTTCAGCCCCGACCTCGACGAAGTGCTCGCGGGCGACCTCGGCGCGCTCGGTTACGCGAAGGCCGCGGCGCTGATGAAGGCGAAGGTCCATCCGGAACGGCCGCTCATCGAGACGCGCATCGGCAGCGACAAGCAGAGGCGCCTGCTGTTCGCGCTGCCGGCTACCGTCGATGGCCGCGTGGTCGCGTTCGCAATGGTCGAACTGCCGATCGCGCCCGTGCTCGAGACATTCCTCGCGATCGAGCTGACCGGCGCCCGGCTCGAACTCAGGCAGGGCGAGGGCAGGGGCGACGTGCTGATCGCGGGGGTCGGCGCATCGAGCGGCACCACGATCGCCGATCTCGGCGAACCCATCCCGGGCACCAACCTGCGCCTCGGCAAGGGCGAGCCCGACTACTTCATCGTCGTTCCGCGCAGCCCCTGGCTGATCGTGCTGTTGTCCCTTGCATGCCTGCTCGGCAGCGCGTTCGCGCTGTGGCTGCGCAAGGTCGGGATGCAGGGGGCGATCGAACGCCTGCAGCGGACGCCAAGGACCATCGAACCGGAGATCACCTTGTCACAGGCGCTCAAGAAGCAGGCCTCGCCGGCCGCCGTCCCTGCCGCCGCACCCGCAGCCGCGCGGCCGGCTGCGAAACCCGCGATCGACGAAGTGGTCGACGTCGACGCTTCGATCTTCCGCGCGTACGACATCCGCGGCGTGGTCGGCGAGACGCTGACGCAAGGCGTCGCGCGACTGATCGGCCGTGCGATCGGCAGCGAGGCGCGCGACCGCGGGCTGACGGAGATCGTGGTCGGCCGCGACGGACGACTGTCCGGCCCCGACCTCGTCGCAGCGTTGATCGCGGGCCTGCGCTCCACCGGCATCGACGTCATCGACATCGGCGCGGCGCCGACCCCGGTCACCTACTACGCGGGTTACCACCTGCGCACGGGCTCGGGCATCTCGGTGACCGGCAGCCACAACCCGCCCGACTACAACGGCTTCAAGATCGTGCTCGGCGGCGAGACGCTGTCCGAGGACGCGATCCAGGACCTCCATCGGCGCATCGAGGCCGAGCGCTTCGTCGACGGCATGGGCGGGCTGCAGTCGATCGACGTGAACCAGGACTACATCCGCCGCATCACCGACGACATCCAGATCGAGCGCAAGCTCAAGGTCGTGGTCGACTGCGGCAACGGCATCCCGGGCGCGATCGCACCGGCCGTTCTGGAAGGCATCGGTTGCGAAGTGATCCCGCTCTATTGCGATGTCGACGGCACGTTCCCGAACCACCATCCCGACCCGTCCGACCTCGCCAACCTGCAGGACCTGATCCTGTCGGTGAAGCAGGTCGGCGCCGACCTCGGGCTCGCGTTCGACGGCGATGGCGACCGCCTCGGCGTGGTCACGCCGTCGGGCGAGGTGATCTTCCCCGATCGCCTGCTGATGCTGTTCGCGATGGACATCCTGACGCGCAATCCCGGTGCGACGATCATCTACGACGTCAAGTGCACGGGCCACCTGCAACCGCTCGTGCTGCAGCACGGCGGCAGCCCGCTGATGTGGCGCACGGGGCACTCGCTGATCAAGGCGAAGATGCGCGAAACCGACGCCGCGCTCGCGGGCGAGATGAGCGGCCACTTCTTCTTCGGCGAGCGCTGGTACGGCTTCGACGACGGCATCTACGCGGCTGCAAGGCTGCTGGAGATCCTCGCGGGCGACATCGAGGAGCGCACGCCGGAGGCGGTGTTCGCGACCTTGCCCAAGGGCGTTTCGACGCCCGAGCTCAAGATCCCGATGCGCGAGGGCGAACACTACCGCTTCATCGAACAGTTCCGCGCGCGCGCGAAGTTCGAGGGTGCGCGGCTGACGCTGATCGACGGCGTGCGCGCCGACTGGGCCGACGGCTGGGGCCTGGTGCGCGCGTCCAACACGACGCCGGTGCTGGTGCTGCGCTTCGACGCGGACAGCACGGCCGCGCTCACGCGCATCCAGGACGAGTTCCGCCGCCAGCTGCTCGCGCTCGATTCCTCGCTGCCGCTGCCGTTCTGAGCCGGCGCCGCGCTCAGCCCTGCGGGGCGGGCGCGTCGAGGCGCGCCTTGAGCTCGCGGTAGCGCGCGAGTTCGGCGCCAAAGCGCGATTCGGCTTCTAGACGTTCCGCCGTGCGCCGTTCGAGCTGCGCGCGCTGCGCGTCGACCTGCTTGCGCATCGACGCGATCCGGCTCGATTCGTGCGTCGACAGCGCCTTGCCGGCGCGCTCGCTGTCGGCCGCGTTGCCGAGCAGTTCGGCCAGTCCCTGTTCCTGGTTGCGCAGGCTGATGCGCGCGGCCGTGACCTGCTGGTCGAGCATCTCGAGCCGCTGGCGGTGCGCGCGCTGCAGATCTTCCTCGTCGGGAAAGTTAGAAACCAGCTGCGCGTCGCCACGCGCGCGGGCCTCGGCCGCGTCGAGTTCGGCCTTCTCGCGCGCGGCGGCCACCTTGGCCGCCGCGAGCTCGGACGCGGTCTTCTCGCGCGCGACGCGCTTGATCACGATGCCCTGCGGACTGACGATCTCGTAGCCGTAGCGCGCAGCCTCGGGCGGCAGCGCGTCGCTGTAGTGCAGGTTGCCGTCCGGATCGCGCCACTTGAAGCGGTTGCGGTCGGACTTCTGCGCGAGCGCGTCGGCTGCGACGAGGCAGAGCAGCAGGGCGATCAGGACGGTCGGCGGACGGGGCATCGGGGTTCCTCCGGGGCGGAGTATAGGCGAGCACCGACTCCGTGCACCGTGTCCTGCTTCATGCGCCGTAGCGCGCGCGATAGTCGGCCAGCCGCGCGGCGTGCGTGGCGAGTTCGGGGCGATCCTGCGCATAGGCGAGCAGGTCGGTGAGCCGGGCGATCGCGACCGTGCGCACGCCGTGCTCGGCCGCCAGCTCCTGGGTCGCCGAACGCGGCCCCTCGCCGCGCTCTTCGCGATCGAGCGCGACCAGCACGCCGGCCGGTTCCGCGCCAGCCGCGCGGATCAGCGCGAGCGATTCGCGTACCGCGGTGCCTGCGGTGATGACGTCGTCGACGACCAGCACGCGTCCGCGCAGTGGCGCGCCGACCAGCTGGCCGCCCTCGCCATGGCCCTTGGTTTCCTTGCGGTTGTACGCGAACGGCAGGTCGCGGCCATGCCGGTCGGACAGCGCGACCGCGGTCACCGCGGCGAGCACGATGCCCTTGTAGGCGGGCCCGAACACCATGTCGAATTCGAGGCCCGAGCGCAGCGCGGCCTCGGCGTAGGCACGCCCGAGCGTCGCCAGTGCCGCGCCGCTGTCGAACAAGCCGGCGTTGAAGAAGTAGGGACTCGTGCGGCCCGACTTCAGCGTGAAATCGCCGAAGCGGAGCACGTCGCGCGCGATGGCGAGGTCGAGGAAGGCGCGTTGGCTCGGCAACATGAGGGCTGAGGGCTGAGGGCTGAGGGCGCAAGCTTACCCGCGCCTGCGGCGCCATTGGCATTGCGCGCTGCCGCGGTTGCCAGCAATGGCTGCTCCCGGCACGCTAGGCCCTCAGCCCTCAGCCCTCAGCTCTCATGCGCATCATCAGCTTCAATGCCAACGGCATCCGCTCCGCCGCCAACAAGGGCTTCTTCGATTGGCTGCGCGCGCAGGATGCGGACGTCGTCTGCGTGCAGGAGACCAAGGCGCAGGAGGACCAGCTCGTCGATCCGATGTTCCGGCCGGACGGCCACCACTGCTTCTACCGGGACGCGAGCACGAAGAAGGGCTACAGCGGGGTCGCGATCCTGTCGCGCCGCGAGCCCGATGAAGTGCGCACCGCGCTCGGATGGGCGCCCTTCGACGACGAGGGTCGCTACATCGAGGCGCGCTACGGGAACCTCAGCGTGGTCTCGCTCTACGTGCCGTCGGGATCGTCGGGCGAGGAACGGCAGGGCTTCAAGTTCAAGGTGATGGAGTGGTTCCGTCCGGTGCTCGACGGCTGGCTCGCGAGCGGCCGCGACTACGTGCTGTGCGGCGACTGGAACATCGTGCGCAGCCGGCTCGACATCCGCAACTGGACCTCGAACCAGAAGAACTCGGGTTGCCTCCCCGCGGAACGTGAATGGCTCAATGCGGTCTGCGCCGACGATGCGGGCTGGGTCGACGCGTACCGCGCGCTGCATCCGGAAGGCGAGGACTACACCTGGTGGAGCAACCGGGGCGCGGCGCGCGCGAACAACGTCGGTTGGCGCATCGACTACCAGTTCGTGACGCCCTCGCTGCGACCGAGGCTGGCGGCCTGTTCGATCCACCCGACGCCGCGGTTTTCCGACCACGCGCCGTTCGTCGTCGACTACGCGTGAGCCCCGCCGCGCAGGGCGAACCCACCGGCTGGCGGCGCGTGCTGCGCAGCCTGCGCCATCGCACGGTGTTCGTGATGCTGCTGCTCGGCTTCAGTTCGGGCCTGCCGATCTACCTCGTCGGCAACACGCTCGGGTTCTGGATGCGCGAGAACGCGATCGAGCTGTCGACGATCGGCTTCCTGTCGTGGGTGGGGCTCGCCTATTCGCTGAAATTCCTGTGGGCGCCCCTCGTCGACAAGGTCGATGCGCCGCTGTTCGGTCGCTGGCTCGGCCGGCGGCGCGGCTGGATGCTGCTCGCCCAGATCGTGGTCGCGCTCGCGCTGGTCGGCATGGCGCTGGTGCGTCCACGCGAAGGCGTGCTCATGGTCGCGGGTTTCGCGATCGACCCGTTGCTGCTGTTCGGCGCACTCGCGCTGGTGGTCGCGTTCGCATCGGCGACCCAGGACATCGTCATCGATGCCTGGCGCATCGAAAGTGCCGAAAGCGACGAACAGCAGGGCTTGCTGACCTCGACTTCCACGCTCGGTTATCGCGGCGCGCTGCTGGTCACCGATGCGCTGATCCTGATCCTCGCCGCGCACGCGGGCTGGTCGCTGTCCTACCTCGCGATGGCCGTGCTGATGGGCATCGGCGTGTGCGCGACGCTCGCAGCGCGCGAGCCCGCCGCGATCCCGCGCAATCCGGCCGCCGGCGCGCGGTCGCTGCGCGGGGCTCGCGGCGTGTTCGATGCGCTGGTCGGGCCGTTCGTCGCGTTCTTCCGCGAGCACGGGCGCTGGGCGCTGCTGATGCTGCTCGCGATCAGCCTCTACCGACTGCCGGACTTCGTGCTCGGGCCGATGGCCAATCCGTTCTACGCCGACCTCGGCATCGCCAAGGACGTCGTCGGGGCCGTGCGCGGTTCGTTCGGGCTGGTCGCGACGATCATCGGTGTCGCCGCCGCCGGCCTCTGCGCGGTGCGATTCGGGTTCGTGCCGACCCTGCTCGCGGGCGCCGTGCTCGGGCCCGGTTCCAATCTCGCGTTCGCATGGCTCGCGCTGCACGGCGCCGATCCGGGCGCGTTCACCGCGGCGATGGTCATCGACAACTTCTGCAACGGCTTCGCCGGCGTCGCGCTGGTCGGCTACATGTCGAGCCTGACCAGCTTCGGCTACACCGCGACGCAGTACGCGCTGCTGAGCTCGTTCTATGCCCTGCCCGGGAAGGTGTTCAAGGGACTCTCGGGCGTCGCGGTGGAGACCCTCGAGAATGGCCGCACCCTGCTCGAGGCGTACTCGCTGTTCTTCGTCGGCACCGCGTTGATCGGCATACCGGCGGTGCTGCTCTGCATCGTGCTCGCGACGCGCCGGCGCAAGCCGGCTGCGAGGTCGCCGGGTTGAGCGCGACGCTCAGGCCGGGTGGACGACGCCGAGCACGCGCGGGCCGCGCGCGCCACTGACGGACGGCAGGTTGCCGGGGCGCCCCGCGAGCGTTTCGCGAGCCAGCCAGGCGAATCCGATCGCCTCGACGAAGTCCGGATCAAGTCCATGGATTGCGGTGGATTCGACCTGTACCCCCGGCAGGCGGGCGCTGATCCGCTCGAGCAGCAGCGGGTTGTGCACGCCACCGCCGCAGGCGAGCAGTCGGCGCGTCCCCGGTTGCGAGGCGCGCAATGCGTTCGCGATCGTCGCCGCACTGAGCTCGAGCAGGGTCGCTTGCACGTCCTGCGGTCGGCCGCCGGCACCCTGAAGCCGCGACTCGACCCACGCGAGGTGGAACTGCTCGCGACCGGTGCTCTTCGGCGGCGACAGCGCGAACCAGGGGTCGCCGAGCAACCGATCGAGCAGGCCCGCATCGACCTTTCCGCTCGCCGCATACGCGCCGTCCACGTCGCAGGCGAAACCGATCTGGCGCTCGCACCACGCATCGAGCAGCGCGTTGGCGGGGCCGGTGTCGAAGCCGCGCACCTCGCCCTCGCGTGGCAGCAAGGTCAGGTTCGCGATGCCGCCGAGGTTCAGCACCGCGCGGTCCTCGTCGAGCGAACGCAGCGCAGCGGCATGGAACGCAGGCATCAGCGGCGCGCCCTGGCCACCCGCGGCGACGTCGCGGCGCCGGAAATCGGCCACGGTCGCGATGCCGCAGCGCTCGGCGATCACGCTGCCGTCGCCGAGCTGCCAGGTGAACGGGAGGTCGCCGCCGGGCCGGTGTCGCACGGTCTGGCCGTGCGAGCCGATCGCGGCGACGTCGGCGCGACGCAATCCGGCCTCCTCGATCAGGCGCAGCGCCGCATCGGCGAACGCGTGTGCGACTTCGACGTCGAGGCGACCAAGTTCGTCGAGCGAGACCTCGCCCTGCGCCTGTCCGAGCGCGACGAGGCGCGCACGCAGCGCGGGTTCCCACGCGAACGTACGCGCATGGACCGAATCGAGCCGGGGTTCGAAGCGCACGAGCGCGGCATCGATGCCGTCCGCGCTGGTGCCCGAGATGAGGCCGAGGTGGAGCACCGTCGGCGCGCCGTCAGCGTTCGGCGCGCGCGAGCTCGATGCGATCGAGGTTGTCGAGCCGTGCGAGCATCGGCGCGGTCGCCTGCCGGAAACGCGCGAGTTCGGTCTTCGGCAGCGGCTGCGCGGGCGGCAGCGTCACGGTCAGCGGATTGCGGTGGCCGCCGTTGACGCGGAATTCGTAGTGCAGGTGCGGGCCGGTCGCGAGGCCGGTCATGCCGACGTATCCGATCGTCTGGCCCTGCCGGACGCGTTCGCCGTTCTTCACGTTGGCGAAGCGCGACAGATGGCCGTAGGCGGTGCTGATTTCCTTGTTGTGCTGGATCATCACGAAGTTGCCGTAACCGGACTTCCAGCCGCGGAACACGACCTTGCCGTCGCCGGCCGAGCGGATCGGCGTGCCGGTCGGCGCGGCGTAGTCGACGCCGCGATGCGCGCGCATGTAGCCGAGGATCGGGTGCTTGCGGCCGGTCGAGAACACCGAGGAGATGCGCGTGAATTCCACCGGCGTGCGCAGGAACGACTTGCGCAGCGGGCGACCTTCCTCGTTGTAGTACATCGTCTCGCCATCCGCGTTGGTGTAGCGGATCGCCGTGTAGCGCTTGCCCTGGTTGACGAACGTCGCTGCGATGATCTCGCCCGGTCGCAAGCGTTCGCCTTCGCGGTAGAGGTCGTCGTAGACCACGCTGAAGCTGTCGCCCTCGCGCAGGTCCTGCGCGAAATCGATGTCGTAGCCGAACGCGTTCGCGAGCTTGAGCACCATGGCGTCGCTGAGGCCGGCCTGCTCGCCCGCATAAAACAGCGAATGGGTGACGACGCCGTGCGCGACATGGGTGCGGCGCTCGATCGCGCGGTCCTCGATGTCCTCGACCACCGTGCCGTTCTCGATGCGCAGCACGACGCGCGCGGCATCGCCGCGGTCGAAGCGCATCGCCGCGAGCGCGCCGAGCGGGTCGAATGCGAAACCGAATTCCTGCCCCGGGCGGATGCTGCGCAGCGCGGTCGCGTCCTGCTGCGAGTCGAGCACGCGCTGCAGGTCGGTCGGGTCCAGGCCCTGTTCGCGAAAGATGTCCGAAAGCGACTGGCCCGCGCGCACGCGGACGAGGCGCCAGTCGGGTTCGCCATCGACCCCGTACGCGCCGATCGTCGGGTCCGCTTCCGTGCCGGGCGGCGGCTGCGGAAGGTCGAGCGCGAGCGTCGTGTACGGCGTCAGCTCGGGCTCGTGGCGCGTGGCATTGGCGAACGTCGGCAGCACGACACCGACCAGCGCGGTCAGCAATAATGCGACCCCGCCGAGGATCCAGTGTTCGGCGCGCCAGCTGATCGGCGAGGACGAGACGTTCTGCAGGAACGTCCAGCTCGACCAGCGCGAATAGAAATGGAAATGCCTGCGTTGCGTGTGGCGCCGGATCGCGAGACGACGGATCTTCTGGCGGACGTTCTTGGTGTCGGTCACGGGTGCGGTCCGGTAAGCTGCGCGGTACCATAAGGGTCGCGCGCGGCCGACGTCAATGCCAATGGCGACAAGGGCTTGCGAGCAGTTCCTGACTAACGAATTATTAACCGGGAAGTCCGAACCGGACCTCCACGGCGGCCCGTCGCCGCCCGCCACCTGCGCGGAACCCGATGAACGACATCCAGAACGCACTCGACCTGATCGGCCGTGGCGCCGAAGAGATCCTCAAGCCCGAGGAGCTGGAGGCGCGCCTGCGGCTCGGACGGCCGCTGCGCGTCAAGGCCGGCTTCGACCCGACCGCGCCGGACCTGCATCTCGGGCACACGGTGCTGCTGAACAAGATGCGTCAGTTCCAGGACCTCGGCCACCAGGTCATCTTCCTGATCGGCGACTTCACCGGGATGATCGGCGACCCGAGCGGAAAGAACGCCACGCGCAAGCCGATGACGCGCGAGGACGTCGAGGCGAATGCGCGCACCTACGCCGACCAGGTGTTCAAGGTGCTCGACCGCGAGCGCACGGAGCTGCGCTTCAACATGGAGTGGTTCGGCGGCATGAGCGCGGTCGACATGACGCGGCTGGCCGGCCACCTGACCGTCGCGCGCATGCTCGAACGCGACGATTTCGCCAAACGGTACGCGGCCAGGCAGCCGATCTCCATCCACGAGTTCCTGTATCCGCTCGCACAGGGTTACGACTCGGTTGCGCTGCGCTCGGACGTGGAGCTCGGCGGCACCGACCAGAAGTTCAACCTGCTGATGGGTCGGGCGCTGCAGGAGGCGCACGGGCAGCCGCCGCAGATCGTGCTGACGATGCCGCTGCTCGAGGGGCTCGACGGCGTGCAGAAGATGTCCAAGTCACTCGGCAACTACATCGGCATCGACGAGCCGCCGATCGACATCGTGAACAAGACAATGAAGATCGGCGATGACCTCATGTGGCGCTGGTACGAACTGCTGAGCCTCGAGCAGTCGTCAACGGCGATCGAGCGCATGCGGCACGACGTCGCCAGCGGGCAACTGCACCCGCGCGACGCGAAAAGCCGGCTCGCGCGCGAATTGGCGGCCCGTTTCCACGGCGCCACGGCCGCGGAGGAGGCGGTCGCGACCTGGAGCGCGCTCGTGCGCGAGCAGCGCGTCGACGTCGACCTGCCTGTCCAGGACATCGAGGTCCCTCCCGGCGGCATCCGCGTGGCACCGCTGTTCGTCGCGGCCAGGCTCGCCGCGAGCAACTCCGAGGCCACGCGCAAGCTCGGCGAGCGCGCGCTGCGCGTGGACGGCGAGATCGTCGAGGATCGCGAGCTCACGCTGGCGCCCGGTGCGGAACACCTGCTGCAGCTCGGCAAGCGCGCGTTCGCGCGGGTGCGGCTCGTGCCCGCGCAGGCTCGCATCGAAGGGGCTTGACGAAACGCGGATTGGATGTAGGATTCGCGGCCCTTCGCTGCTGGCTGTTGGCCACGCGACGAAGGCGTCCCGGCAGAGCCGGAGGGAGGAAGAAAATTTTCCTTCAAGGGTGTTGACGGGACGGCAATCGGATGTAAGATGCGCGCCCCTTCGACGAGCAGCCTTCACGGGCCAGGCGACGAAGGGGACCGACCGGCGAATCCACCGGTCGGGCGGGAAGAAAAAAGTTCTTCCCGAGGTGTTGACGGATACGAAATTCGATGTAAGATATGCGGCTCCCTCGGACGAAATGTCCAGGGGCGCGGAACCGGAACCGGGACCGCAAGCCAGACGATCTTTGACAGTGTGCGCAGGTAACTTGTGTGGGCGCCTTGTGGTGGATGAAAGTCCATCGATACAAAGTGCGTCCAAGCAAACGTCAAAGCAGCAATGTTTTACGCGAAGCTTGGTTCACACTCAGAAGTTTGACCGAAGGGCCTCGGCCCGGAAGTCTGCAATTTCAACTGAAGAGTTTGATCCTGGCTCAGAGTGAACGCTGGCGGCAGGCCTAACACATGCAAGTCGAGCGGCAGCGCGGGTAGCAATACCTGGCGGCGAGCGGCGGACGGGTGAGGAATACATCGGAATCTACCTTGTCGTGGGGGATAACGTAGGGAAACTTACGCTAATACCGCGATCCGTAGCTGGTCTGAGAGGATGATCAGCCACACTGGAACTGAGACACGGTCCAGACTCCTACGGGAGGCAGCAGTGGGGAATATTGGACAATGGGCGCAAGCCTGATCCAGCCATGCCGCGTGGGTGAAGAAGGCCTTCGGGTTGTAAAGCCCTTTTGTTGGGGAAGAAATCGTACGGGTGAATATCCTGTGCGGATGACGGTACCCAAAGAATAAGCACCGGCTAACTTCGTGCCAGCAGCCGCGGTAATACGAAGGGTGCAAGCGTTACTCGGAATTACTGGGCGTAAAGCGTGCGTAGGCGGTTTGTTAAGTCTGTCGTGAAAGCCCTGGGCTCAACCTGGGAATTGCGATGGATACTGGCAAGCTAGAGTACGGTAGAGGATGGTGGAATTCCCGGTGTAGCGGTGAAATGCGTAGAGATCGGGAGGAACACCCGTGGCGAAGGCGGCCATCTGGACCAGTACTGACGCTGAGGCACGAAAGCGTGGGGAGCAAACAGGATTAGATACCCTGGTAGTCCACGCCCTAAACGATGCGAACTGGATGTTGGGCACACTTAGGTGCTCAGTGTCGAAGCTAACGCGTTAAGTTCGCCGCCTGGGGAGTACGGTCGCAAGACTGAAACTCAAAGGAATTGACGGGGGCCCGCACAAGCGGTGGAGTATGTGGTTTAATTCGATGCAACGCGA
>SEHB01000013.1 GCA_004143945.1 Lysobacteraceae bacterium | reverse complement strand
CCCATGCCGCCTTCGCCGAGCACGTGGCGGATCACGTAGGGACCCAGTTGCGCGCCCGCGGCGAGCGTGGCCGACGCGTCGGCCGCGATCGGCGGTGCCTGGAATTCGGTGGCGTCGTCAGCCGGTGGTTCCGGTGGGTGCATGCGTGTGCGCCTCGCGAGCGGCCGCATCCCGCAGCCATGCGGCCCCCTGTGCAGGCACGCGGCAACTAGGATACCGCACGGGTGCGCGTGCTGCCCGGCGCCGCCGCCCGTCGGTGGCGGGCGGCGCGGCGCCGTGCCCTGCGTCGCGCGCGCGGTTACACTTCGGCCAGGAAGGGCAGATCGATCCCGCATGAGCGACCACGATCGCGAGGGCAGTACCACACAGCGGCGCACGGTGCGACCCCAGCACGTGTTCGACGCGCGCAGCGGATCCGCGCCTGCTTGCCTCGTGGTCCTGCAGGGCCAGCGCCTCGGGCAGCGCCTCGACATCGGCGAAGACGCACTCGTGATCGGGCGCGCGCCCGAATGCGATTTCCAGATCATGGAACGCAGCGTGTCGCGCCAGCACGCCAGGATCTGGAAGGAGCCTTCCGGTTATCGCGTGAAGGATCTCGATTCCACCAACAAGACCCTGCTCAACGACCAGCCGATCATCGAGGCCGAACTCAAGGACGGCGACCACGTCACGATCGGAAGCTGCGTGCTTAAGTTCATGGAGCGCTCCTCGGTCGAGGCGCGCTACCACGAGGAGATCTACCAGCTCGCGACGGTCGATCCGCTGACCGGCCTCTACAACCGCCGCCAGTTCCTCGAGCTGCTCGAACGCGAACTCGCGCGCTGCACCAGCCACAAGCGCCCGCTCGCGCTGCTGATCATCGATCTGGACCACTTCAAGGCGGTCAACGACCAGCATGGCCATCCGGCCGGCGACGTGGTGCTCAGGCAAATCGCGGTCGCGCTCGCTGCCGGCGTCAACGAAGAGTTCATCGTCGCGCGCATCGGCGGCGAGGAGTTCGCGACGGTGCTGCCCGAGCAGGACCTCGCCGACGCGACCGCGTTCGCGCAGCGCGTGTGCGACACGATCGCCTCGATCGACCTCGAGGAAGGTTCGGGCGTGCCGAACGTGACGGTCAGCATCGGCGTGGCGGAATGGGGCGCGCCGATGGCCAGCGTCAGCGACCTGCTGCGCGCAGCCGATGCCCAGCTCTATCTCGCCAAGCAGGGCGGCCGCAACCGCGTCTGCTCCGCACTGCCGGTGTAGGCGCGGCGCAGCCGCAACCGTGCTGTTGCACGATCGCGGGGCCAAGCGGTTTCGGCGCTTCGTCGATCGCGACTGCGCCGCTCCCACTGGCCGCTTCGCACCTGCGTCCTCGTCCCGGGGTGCGGCTGCGCGGTCCTGCAGGCATCAGGCCCATTCGGTCAGGCTTTCGATCTCGTACAGGCGCTGCCAGCTCGGGCGCGACTTGACGCGCCGGGCGAGGTCGTCCAGCGCCGGCCACGTGGTCGCGGGTCTCGGCATGTTGCGCGACCAGCGCATCAGCATCGTCGCGTAGATGTCTGCCATCGAGAACGCATCGCCCGCGACGTGCGGCCCGGCCTTCGCGAGGTGCGCGTCGAGCCGGCCCCATGCCGCCTCGATCCGGCGACGCGCGAATTCCTTCGACTCCTGCTCGTGTTCGCGCCGCGCGAAGTCCTGCGGGTAGAACCATTGGCGGAACGCGGGTTGCAGCGTGTTCGCGAGGTGCACCATCCATTGCAGCCAGCACGCGCGCGCAGGCGAACCCGGCGCGGGCGCCAGGCCCGCATCGGCATGCCGCTCGGCCAGCAGCAGCAGCAGCGCGCCGCATTCGTACACCGGCGCGCCGTCGACGACGAGCGTCGGCACGGTGCCGTTCGGATTCAGCTCGAGGTAACCGGGGCTGCGCTGCTGCTGCGAATCGAGGTCTACCGCGCGCAGCTCGTGCGGGACGCCGAGTTCGATCAGCGCGTGGTGCACGGCCATGCTGGCAGTGCCGGGCGAGTAGTAGAGCAGGTACATGCGACGGCCTCCGGCGGATGCTGCGCGCCGCGACGCGTGCAGGCGCCCGCGCGGGCTTGCTAGCCTTGGAACTTCGATGACGAACGGGATGCGACGATGGGCAAGCTCGACGAATTGTACGCATCGCTGGCCGCGAGCGGCTTTGGCTCCGCCGTGATCGCGTGGAGTGGTCGCCTTGCGATCGCGCTGATGATCCTGCTGGTCGGCTGGTGGCTCGCGCGCCGCATCTCGGGTGGCGTGCAACGCGTGCTCACGCGGGGCGGGGCCGATCCGCTGCTCGGCAGCTTCCTGCGCAACGTGGTGTTCGTCGTGCTGTTCGTGCTCGTCATCGTCGGCGCGCTCGATCGCGCGGGCGTGCCGACCGCATCCCTGCTCGCCGCGCTCGGCGCGGCCGGCCTCGCGATCGGCCTCGCGCTGCAGGGTTCGCTCTCGAATCTCGCGGCCGGCGTACTGCTGATGGTGTTCCGGCCGTTCCGCGTCGGCCAGTACGTCGAGGTCGCCGGCGTCGCCGGCACCGTGCAGGAAGTGAGCCTCATGCACACGCGACTGCTCTCGCCCGACAATCGCGTGATCGTGCTGCCGAACAGCAAGGTGGCCGGCGATGCGATCGTCAACCACAGCGCGTGCGGCACCCGGCGCATCGATCTCGTGATCGGGATCGGCTACGGCGACGATCTCGCGCGCGCGATCGAGCTGGTGCGCGAGTTGCTCGCCGAAGACCGGCGCGTCCTGTCCGAGCCCGCCGCGGACGTCGCGGTGTCGCAACTCGGGGAGACCTCGGTGCAGCTCGCGGTGCGGCCGTGGGTGAACACCACCGACGCCTGGGGCGTCCAGACTTCGGTGCTGCGCGCGATCAAGGAGCGTTTCGACGCGGAAGGCATCCGAATCTCGCCTGTGCCGCGCGAGGTGATGGTGCTGCGCGAAGGCGCGCCACCGGCATGAACGGCCAGGGTGCGGCGACCGCCTCGCCCGTGCGATCCATCGCGGGACGAGGCGGCCGCCGCGTTCGTCGCCGGCGCAGCGTCGGGCGCGGCGCCTGCTCCGGTCGACGGGACGGATCGGGCGCCGCGCGACGCGCCCGTGCGGCAGGTTCAGTCGGGGCGCCGCGTGGTCGCCGCCAGCAGCTGCAAGCCGAAATCGAGCCCGGTCGTGAAGATGCGATCCGGGTCGCTTTCGAACGAACCGATGTCGACGTGGCTGCCGACCCAGCGCGGGAATCCCGTGCCGCGCTGGTCGAAGGTGAAGATCCCGGCCGGCGGAAGGCCGCCGGAATCGATCGCGTAGCTCTGGCCGAAGACCAGCGCGTGCGTCGGCGTCGGTCCTCCATTGTCCTGCAGCGGGCCCAGCGCCGGCGTGAAGCCGATCGTGTCGGGTGGTGGCGGGATCGGCGTCGCGGTGATCAGGTTGAAGGTGCCGGTGTTGAGCATCCCGGGTTCGCCTCCGAGATCGTGTCCGCCGACGTCGTCGGCGACGTTGTCGGCGAGGATGTTGCTGTGGAACGTGAGCACCTGCGCCCCCATGTGCAGGCCGGCCGATTCCGAATTGCTGGCGCCTGCGATCGACACCTGCGAATGGTTGTTCGCGATCGTCGAGTTGTAGAGGAACAGCGGCCGACGCACGTAGACGCCGCCGATACGGTGCGCGGAGTTGGTCGAAATCGTCGACTGGAAGATGAATGCGTTGCTGGTGCCGTTGTCGGCGATCGCGAGTCCGCCCATGCGTGCCGAGCTGTTCTGCACGATCGCGGTCTGGAACACGCCGCCGTAGCCGCGCGCGAACACGCCGCCGCCGAAGCTCGGCGTGGCCGACGGCGAATGTGCGATGTTGCCGGTGATGACGCTCGACTGCGAGAAGAACCCGCCGAGCGCATAGACGCCGCCGCCGCTCGCATAGCCGTTGCCGGAAGCGTAGGTCTCGTTGCCGCTGATCTCGCTCGTGTACAGGTGGGTACTGCCCTGGCTCCAGACGCCGCCGCCGAGCGAGCCGTGGTTGGACTGGCTCTGCGCCTTGCAACCGGTCACGGTCGAATCGCGCAGGATCACGTTGCCCTGCGACTGGATGCAGCCACCGAGTGCATTCACGTCGCTGCGGTACTTGCGCCCGTCCGCCAACGTGACGTCCTCGACGATCAGCGTGCCGAAACCGAGGTGGACGAGCACGCCGTCGTTGGCGGTGGGACCGCCCTGGATGCGCAACTCGTGGCGACCGGGCCCGTGCAGCGCGAGCTGGTCCGCGGCGAAGATGATCGCGCCGCTCGTCAGCGTGATCGTGCTGCACTGGAGCTGGGTCAGGTCGATGATGTCGCCCGAGACCGCGCCACCGATCGAATCGCGCAGGCTGCCTGCGCCGGAGTCGAAGCAGTTGGTCACGACGATGTCCTGCGGCGCGCGCGGGGTCGCAGGTTGCAGCGGCGAGGGCCACTGCGGTCGCGCGTACTGCAGCGGCTCCGCCATTCCGCCGAGCGGGGTTTCGACGAGGGCCGATGCGGGACCGGCCATCAGCACCGCGAGGCACGCGGCCAGCGGTCGCAACGGCAGGCGGGAATTGGGGTGGACGCTACGCATGATGCTCTCCTGGCTGGGGCGTGGCGCAGCGCAGGCTTCGCGCGGCATCCACTGCGCCCGGACAACGCCGCAATGCGCCCGACTGCGACACGCAGGCCGCGCATGCGGGCGCCGGGCATGACGCCGGCCGGCCAAATCGGCGAAACTCGCGTTCCTGCATTGCAAGACGGAGCCAGCATGGCCGCCCAGGAAGCGAAGGTGCCGGATATCGGCAACTACCCCAGCGTTCCCGTGATCGAGGTGCTCGTGAAGGCCGGCGACACGGTGGCGAAGGACCAGGGGCTGGTGACGCTCGAGTCGGACAAGGCGACGATGGAAGTGCCCGCGCCGTTCGCGGGAATCGTCAGCGAAGTCAGGGTCAAGGTCGGCGACGAGATCGGCGAAGGCACCGTGGTCGCCCTGATCGATGCGGCCGACGCCGCGGGCAAGCCCACACCGGCGCAGGCGCCTGCCGCACCCGCCCCTGCGAAAGCCGAGCCGGCGCCCGCCGACGCGGCGGCGACCGCGCCGAAGCCCGCTGCGGCGGCAGCGGCACCGGCTGCGGCCAGCGCAGCGGTGGAAGCGCCCGGGCCGCGCACGCCGCCGGTGCCGTTCGACGCGGACGCGGTGATGCCGGACAAGGTGCCCTACGCGAGCCCCGCCGTGCGACTCGTCGCGCGCGAACTCGGTGTCGACCTCGCGCAGGTCAAGGGCAGCGAGCGCAAGGGACGCATCACGAAGCAGGACGTGCGCGCCTATGTCAAGCAGCTGCTCGCAGGTGGTGGGGCCGCCCGCACCGGCACGACCGGCGGCGGGCTCAACCTGCTGCCGTGGCCGGTCGTCGACTTCGCGAAGTTCGGCGAGGTCGAGTCGAGGCCGCTGTCGAAGATCAAGAAGATCTCCGGGGCCAATCTCGCGCGCAACTGGGCGATGATCCCGCACGTCACCCAGCACGACGACGCCGACGTCACCGAGCTCGAAGCGCTGCGCGTCGCGCTCAACAAGGAGAACGAGAAGGCCGGCATCAAGCTCACGATGCTCGCGTTCCTGATCAAGGCGGTGGTCGCCGCGCTGAAGAAGTACCCGGACTTCAATGCCTCGCTCGATGCATCCGGCGAGAACCTGGTCCTCAAGAAATACTTCCACGTGGGCTTCGCCGCGGACACGCCGAACGGCCTCGTGGTGCCGGTGCTCAAGGACGCGGACCGCAAGGGCGTGATCGAGATCGCGCAGGAAACCGGCGAGCTCGCGAAGAAGGCGCGCGAGGGCAAGCTCGGTCCGGCGGACATGTCCGGTGGATGCTTCTCGATCTCGAGCCTCGGCGGCATCGGCGGCACCGCGTTCACGCCGATCGTCAACGCACCCGAAGTCGCGATCCTCGGCGTCTCGAAGTCCGCGATGAAGCCGATGTGGAACGGTTCATCGTTCGAACCTCGCCTGATCCTTCCGCTGTCGCTGAGCTACGACCACCGCGTCATCGACGGCGCATCGGCCGCGCGCTTCACCGCGTATCTCGGCCAGGTGCTGGCCGACATGCGGCGGGTCTTGCTCTGAACCCGGCTTGCGCCCGCCGCGATTCGCGCCGGGCGCAGTGGCCGCAGTCCCCCGCCGCCGTTCGCGCCGAGCGCAATGGCCGCAGGTCCCGCCGCCGTTCGCGCTGAGCGCAATGGCCGCAGGCCATGGAGTCGAAGCGTCGCCGCTTGGATCATCGCATCGGCTGCCTCGACTCCAGGCCTTGCCCCGCGCTCAGGGCGAACGTGACGCGTCAGTCGAGCCCGTTCGCGAAGATCCGGTCGCGCAGCAGGCCGACCGCCGAGAAGTCGGTGTTCGGCGGCACGGTGCCGACCAGCGAGGTGCCCGCGACGATGATGCGGTCATTGCGCAGCGCGATCGCGTTGGCGAGATCGTTGGCACCGTCGAGGTTGACCAGGCTGTAACCGGTCGGCGGATTGAAGCCGTTCTGATCGGTCGAGCCGTCCGGCAGGAAGCGCGTGACGTAATAATCGAGCGTCGTCGCCGGATTCGAGTTGCCGCGGATCGTGCCGGCGACCAACAGGTTGCCATTGGCCTCGAGTACGGCGTCATTGAACGTGAGGTCATGCCCGGTGTTGTCGACCCGGTAGCCGGATCCGCCCGTTCCGAAACCTGCGCTCGGCGTGCCGTCCGGCTCGATGCGCGCGACGATGCCTTCGTACAACCCGCTGCCTGGTGCAGATTCGATCGAACCGACGGCGATGACCTGCTGGTCCAGCACGATCTGCGGATGGCCGGGTTCGAGCAGGACCTTGCGGAACCCATGGTCGCGCGTGGTCTGGAACGGATACAGCACGGCGAATCCCTCGTCCGCGAACGTCTCGTCGATCTTGCCGTCCGGGTCCATGCGCACCACGAGGAAATCGGTGTCGCTGAAGCCGGAGAGGACGGTGTCGCCCGCGGCGACGATCTTGCCATTCCTGGCGATCGCAATGGAGCGCAGCATCGAGGAATCGCTGTTCGGCGTCGTGTAGGAGTCGCGGCCGGTGCCGTCGTTGAATGCGGCGTCGAGGTCGCCGTTGGTGTCGAGGCGGGCCATCGCCCAGCGCGTGATGGCGGCGCTGTAGTTTGCGCTGCCAGCCAGTACCACCTTGCCGTCCGGCTGGACCGCGATCGCCCCGAGGACGTCGGCCTTGGTACCGCCCTGCCCGTTGAGGTCGAACGCGACCTTCACGCATTGCAAACCGTTCGGAAACGCATCGAGCGAGCCGTCGATGTCGAAGCGGCACAACGCGAAATCCTGGTTGCCGTTGGTCGTCAAGGTTCCGCCGACGAGCAGGCGTCCGTCCGGTGCGATAGCGGCGCTGACGCCGGTCAGCGAGAAGCCGAGCTGCTCCGGCGCGACCACGAGGCCGACGTCGTCGGGGCCATAGTGGGTGTCCAGGGTGCCATCGGCACGCAGGCGCGTGATGGCGATGCGCTGGCCGTCGCTGGTCGTCGCGACGCCGACGAGGTACGTGCGGCCGAAGCTGTCGACGACCGCGTCGAGCGCGACGTCGATCGGGTTGGCGGGTGCGGTGTCGAACGCGACCATCGTGACGCCATCGGTGCCGAAGTTCGGATCGAGCACGCCGTCGGCGGGCTCGGCCATGGCGTGGCCGGCGGCGAAGGCGAGCATCGTGGCGGCGGCGAGGCTGCGCAGGCGCGGGGTATGCAGGTTCATCGGGATTCTCCGTAGGGGCGGCAGGTGGCCGACGGACGCGGCGCGTCGATCGGGTCTCGACTGCACGTACGGCAAGCCGACGCGGGAGGGATCATTCGCGGATCACGGCGTGGCCCCGCTAGAATCGGCGCATTCAGCGAGGAGCAAGCCGGCATGGCCAACAGCGTCGAAGTGAAGGTCCCCGACATCGGCAACTTCGATGGCGTGCCGGTCATCGAGATCCTCGTCAAGCCGGGCGACACGGTCGCGAAGGACCAGGGGCTCGTCACGCTCGAGTCGGACAAGGCGACGATGGAGGTGCCATCGAGCGTCGCGGGCGTGGTCAGGGAAATCCGCGTCAAGCTCAACGAGCAGATCGGCGAAGGCGCGGTCGTCGCGGTGATCGACACCGCCGACGCTGCCTCTTCGACCGGCGCTGCGCGCAATGCGGCGCCCGCGGCGAGCTCGGCTCCGGAGCGACCAGCCGCGACGACGCCCCCGCCCGCGACGTCCGCTGCGACGGGCAAGCCCGCGAGCGCCGCGGCCGAATCGGGCCGCAAGGCCGACATCGAATGCGCGCTGCTCGTGCTCGGTTCGGGCCCGGGCGGCTACACCGCGGCGTTCCGCGCCGCCGACCTCGGCCAGGACACCGTGCTGGTCGAGCGCTACGCGCCGCTCGGCGGCGTCTGCCTCAACGTCGGCTGCATTCCGTCGAAGGCACTGCTGCATGCCGCGCGCGTGATCGACGAAGCCGCGCACGCGGGCGACATCGGCATCGAATTCGGCACGCCGAAGATCGCGCTCGACAAGCTGCGCGCGTACAAGGACAAGGTCGTCGCGCAGATGAACGGCGGCCTCGCGGGCATGGCCAAGCAGCGCAAGGTGCGCGTGGTCGAAGGCAGCGGGCGCTTCGTCTCGCCGCATGAACTCGAAGTCGAGACCAAGGACGGCACGAAGCTCGTGCGCTTCGCGAACGCGATCATCGCGGCGGGTTCGCAGGCGATGAAGCTGCCGGGTTTCCCGTGGGACGACCCGCGCATGATGGATTCGACCGATGCGCTCGAACTCGCCGAGATCCCGAAGAAGCTGCTCGTCGTCGGCGGCGGCATCATCGGGCTCGAGATGGCCTGCGTGTACGAGGCGCTCGGCAGCGAAGTCACCGTGGTCGAACTCATGGACCAGCTGATGCCCGGCGCCGATCCCGACCTCGTGCGGCCGCTGCAGCAACGCCTCGCGAAGCGCTACGCGGGCGTGCACCTCAAGGTCAAGGTCGCGAAGGTCGAAGCGGAAAAGAAGGGCCTCAAGGCGACGTTCGAAGGCGACAAGGCGCCCGAGCCCGCGTACTACGATCGCGTGCTGGTCGCGGTCGGGCGCGCGCCGAACGGCGCGAAGATCGGCGCCGACAAGGCCGGCGTGGCCGTCACCGACCGCGGCTTCATCCCGGTCGACACGCAGATGCGCACGAACGTGCCGCACATCTTCGCGATCGGCGACCTCGTCGGCCAGCCGATGCTCGCGCACAAGGCGACGCACGAAGGCAAGGTCGCGGCGGAAGTCGCCGCCGGGCAGAAGAGCGAGTTCGTCGCACGCGTGATCCCCTCGGTCGCCTATACCGATCCCGAAATCGCATGGGTCGGCCTGACCGAAGCCGAGGCGAAGAAGCAGGGCATCAAGGTCGGCGTCGGCAAGTTCCCGCACGCGGCTTCGGGTCGCGCGGTCGGCATCGGACGCACCGAAGGCTTCACCAAGCTGCTGTTCGACGAAGCGACGCACCGCGTCGTCGGCGGCGGCATCGTCGCGCCGAACGCGGGCGACCTGATCGCCGAAGTCGCGCTCGCGATCGAGATGGGCTGCGAAGCCGCCGACATCGGCCTCACGATCCATCCGCACCCGACACTGAGCGAATCGGTCGGCATGGCGGCCGAGGTGTACGAGGGCACGATCACGGACCTCTACGTGCCTAAGCGCAAGGCGTAGACCGCACCCCTCAAGCTTGGGTGCAACCGAGCAGTGACCCGTCCCCCACTGCCATCAACCGAGCATCGCGCAGCAGGAGCGCCCTGCCGAAAGCTGCGCGCCCTCGACGTTGCGGCCCGTTCGGAGCGTGGCCCTGGACGGCGCCGCATGGGCACCTTGTGGGAGGGGCTTCAGCCCCGAGTTTTTCGCGCCGTGCAACTGCGCCATCGCGTGCTCCTGACAGTCGATGGCCCGCGCAGTCAGCCCGCGCCGCGGATCAGCACCGACGTCGCATCGATCTCGAGTTCGCGTGCCGCGGGTTCCTTCGCGCCGTCCTTCGCGAGGTGAGCGCGTTCCTCCGCGCTGCGCTGCTTTTCGGCGAGCGTGCCGTAGACGACCGCTTCGCCGCGCGCATCCTTGGGCACGCTGAACCCGTGCTCGTGCATGAGCACGCGCGCGAACTCGCCCTGCTCGCCGGACAGCACGAGCCAGCAGCCCTGCGCCTGGCACACCGAGGTGATGCGCCCGCTGTACGCGCCGGCCTTGCCGACATGGGCGGCCGGGTTCGCTGCGGCGACCTCCATCGGCACGGCCGCGAGCCGAACCTCGGGAAGGAGCGCTCCGTAAACCGCACCGTCGACGGTCCGCTGCACCGCGACCGGTGCGCCGGGTGCGTGTTCGTGGCCGGCGGCTGCGTGGTCGTGGGCGGCAGCGGTGCCCGAGAACAGCAGGGAGACAGCGAAGGTCATGGCGAAACGCATGGCGGGATTCCGATCGCGGGGGGGCAGGGGACGACGATACCCGAATGCGCGGCAGCGGGGCTTTGCCGTTGCTTGCGCGCGGCCCCGCATGGATTGTCGAGCCGTTTGAAGACGTCGAGGCGTCGTCAGCGGAATGCCGGTCGACCTGCCTTTCGTAGGCTGGACGCGCGCAGCGCGGCCGGCTCGTGCCTGCGTGAGCGACAAGCGCCGGCCGACCTTCGGTCGTCCAGCCTACGGGCGCGCGTCGCTATGCGCTTTCAGTCGACAGCATCGCGTCGAGGGCGGACGGGTCGAAACCCTGGAAGCGACGGCCGTTGATGAGGATCAACGGCGTGCCGATGCCGCCCTTCTCCTTCCACTCGCTCCGCGCCGCGGGCGATGCGTCGATGTCGCGTTCCTCGAACGCGACGCCGCGTTCGTCGAAGTACGCGCGCGCCTTCGCGCAATAGCCGCAATCGGCGGTCGCATACATGACCACGTCCGGTGCCGCGGCCGTGCCCGCCGCGGCCGCGGCGCCCGAAAGCGCAGCGATGCCGGCCGCAACCATCCACCCGAAAATCCGCCTGTTCATCCGATGCCTCCGATGCCCCGCGCGGCTGCGCGGGGTCGGAGTGCGAGCGGAGTCGAGGGCGCGGAGTTCCCGTCACCGGCCCCGAATCAGCGCACGGGCATCTCGAAACCGTTCGCGAACAGCACGTCGCCACCGACCGTGCAAATGCCCGGCACCTGCGCATGCGTGATCGCGACGTCGTCGACGAACCAGCCTTCGCCCGTCTGCGCGGTGTCGGTGCGGTAAAGCCAGCGCAGCTTCACCTGCTGGCCCGCGTACGCCGCGAGATCGACCTGTTTCTGCGTCCAGGTGAACTGGCCCTCGCCGGTGAATGCGCCCGAACCCTGCGCGATGCCGCACAGGCTGCCGCCGCTCGTGATCGTGCCCGGATACCCACCCGCAGGCGTCAGCCGCGTCCAGTTGCCGCCGTCGTCGGTCGAGATCTCGATCACCCCGCCATCCCAGCCCTGCTCGATGTCCCAGAGCGTCCAGAACGAGAGCGTCGACGCTTCATTCGCGGTCAGCGTCAGTGCCGGCGTCACCAGCGTGACGCAGAGGTTGTTCGCGGCGGTCGACCAGAAGCTCTGCACGCCCGAGTGCTTGCGCGCGATCGAGTGGTGCCAGCCCGCGTGCAGGATGTCGTCGGGCACCGCCTCGCCCGCGCCGCGCTCTTCGAGCGGATCGGTCACGCCCTCGGCCTCGAACACCGGGTCGCCGGGTTCCGCGCCGGAACCGAAGGTGCCGTCGGTCGCGGGGCCGGTCGGGACCACCGACAGGCGCACGAGGTTGTGGTCCTCGGCCGCGTTCGCGCCGTCGCTCGCGCGCACCACGTAGTGCCGGGGCGCGCCGCCCGCGACGCTCGCGTCGGCGTAGTCGAGATCGATGATGCCCTGCGCGATGCGGTTCGATGCGTCGGGCGTGAAACCGGCCACGTCGGAGCGGTAGACCGAGTAGTTGGCGGGACCGCCGCACGCGGGTTGCGCCGCGTTCCAGCCGAGGTCGACGCGGCATTCGCCGGTGCCCGCATTGACCGCGGCGCTGATGCCGCCGAACAGCGGCGGCGCGGTGCACGTGCCGGTCGTCTGCGCTTCGACGCAGGTCGATGCGGGCGCGACGCATCCGCCGGTGGTGTCGCTCGCGACGATGCGATAGCCGTAGGTGACGTCGCCCGACGCTTCGGTGTCGGTGTAGGTCGCGGCCGCGATCTGGTCCGCGATCGTCTCGAAGTTGCCGCTGCAGCCGCCCTGCGCGCGTTCGACGCGGTAGGTGTCGCCGGCGGCGCCCGCGCTCCACGACAGTTCGATGCGGTGGTCGCCGTTCGCGGTCGCGACGAGTCCGGTCGGGATCGCGGGCGGCGTGCACAGGCGCGGCGCGAGCACGAAGAAGCCTTCGTCGATGCCGCTCACGATCACGTAGCCGCTGCCCGGGAAGCGGTAGTTGTTCCAGCTGCCGTTGAACGAGGGATTGTTGCTGTTCGGATAGGTGTCGAAGTAGGCGACCTCGCTCATCTGCGCCTGCGAGAGGTTGTCCAGGCGCAGGATGCGCAGGCCCGCCTCGTAGTTCGACGCGTACATGTACTGGCCATGCACGTAGAGGTTGTGGTCGATCACGCTGATGCCGTGGTCGTGGTGGCCGACCAGCACCGGTGCATCGAGGTCGCTGACGTCCCAGACGTAGGTCCACGCGCCGTGGCCGAAATCACCCTCGTCGAGTTCGTCGTTGACGAGCAGGTAGCGATGGTCGTCGGTGAGCCAGCCCTGGTGCGGATACGCCGAACCTTCGTACGGCGACGACGACAGGGTGTCGGGCGCCGACTTGTCGGTCACGTCGACGATCACGACGCGCCGGCTCGGCCCGTTCGCATCGACGCAGATCTCGCGCCCGACGTGTTCGGTGTCGGGACCGTCGTAGACCCAGCACTGCGACTCGTGCGTGTAGCCCGCGTCGCCGACGCAGCCCGCGAACGTCGGCGAGGTCGGCACGTGGATGTCGAGCATCTGCAGGCCGCCGTGGCCGGAGTCGCCGGGGCAGGTGAGGTTGGTGCCTGGCACGTAGGCGAAGCCCGTGTCCTCGTTGACCGAGATCGTGTGGCCGCTGCCGAACGCGCCGTAGTGTGCATCCTCGGTGAAGGTCTGCGGCGTCGTCACGCCGCGCAGGCGCGTGAGGTCGAACACCTGCATGCCGTGACCCGGGTTGTTGTCGCTGACCACGAACGCATGGTCCGCGTAGACGCGCACGTCGCGCCAGAGCGATTCGCTGGTCCCCGCATGCGTCGGCAGCTTGCCGAGATAGCGCGGATGGTCGGCCGGGTCGAGTGCGTAGAAGGCGACGCCGTTGTCGGCGCCGATCAGCGCGTACTCGATCTGCGTGGTCGGGTCGGTCCAGCCCCAGAGGCTGTTGGTGCTGGCCGCCGCGAACTCCGACACCGGCACGAACGCGAGCAGGTCGATGTTCGAACACGGGTAGATGTCGGCCATGCCGTCGACGCAGGCGGTGAAGTGGCGTGGCGCGAGCGGTGTCGGCGAAGCCGGGCGCGCGGCGAGCTGCGCCCCCATCGTCGGCGACAGGGTGGCGGCGCCCGCCGCCCCGAACGGGACGGCGAGCGCGAATGCGAGCAAGGCGACAGGCGCGAAGCGGATGGTCATCGACGTTTCCCCGGGGCCTGCCGGTGCAGGCGAACGCGCAAGTCTAGCCCCAGGCAAGCCGCGGCGCCGAACGCCACCGCATGGATGCGCGCGCGCGGGCGCGGGATCAGGCGTGCGCGATTGCCAAGGTCGCGGCAGCCGGGTCCGGCACCTGTTCGGCGACTTCGTAGTGGCGCACCAGCGGCTCCATCTCGAGCAGGTACTGGCTGTCTTCCGGGTAGTAGACCGAACGCTCCGGATTCTCGCCCGCGAACGCGCGCACTGCGTCCATCGAGTCCCAGAGCGAGACCAGCATGATCTCGCAGTGCTCGCCCTGCTCGCGGCGGAGCACGCTGACGCCGCGGTTGCCCGCGGTGTCGGCATAGTCCCTGAGCCCGGTTTCGTGCAGGTACGCGACATAGGCGTCCGCCTTGCCGGCCAGCGTGATACCCCGCCAGATGCGCGCGATCATCGGAGACCTCCGGTTGCCGGGCGCATCTTCGCACGCGCGCGCGCCGGGGGCGACGCAGGCGCTTTGTTGCCGCCATAATGGGACGTCGGAGGGTCGCGGGGCCCGGGGAGGCGCGTCATGATCTGGATCAGCCTGGTGCTCGCGCTCGTGGCGGTGCTGGCCATCGCCGCGGCGGCATGGTTCGCGCGCCAGCTGCAGCAGGAACGCGCGCGCGCGCATGACCTCCTGTATTCGAAGATCGACATCGAGAACGAACTGGATTCGCTGCGATCGACGCAGGCGGGCGCGGTCGCGACGCGCGAGTCGATGGTCGCGGTGGCCGACCGCCTCGATGCGCCGCTCGGATCGGCGCGCGCCCATCTCGAGGCAGTCAACGCGCAATTGGCCGACTATCGCCAGCGCGTGCGCCAGTTCGATGCCGCGGTCCAGTACTGCCTGCAGCCGGTCGAGATGATCTTCGGTGCCGACAAGGCGACGCTCGACCAGCTCGTGAGCCATGTCGAGGGCGCGCGCCGCAAGTTGTTCGAGGCGCGTGCGGCGCTGCAGAAGAATCCGCTGCACGCAGGCGAAGGTGCGCTCGACGGCGGCCTCGGCGAGATCGAGGTGCTGGCCGACTACGCGCGCGCACTGCGCATGCCCGAGCCCACGTCGGAGTCCGCGCCCGCGCTGCCCGAACCCGCCGATGCCGGCGCAGGCGACGACGAACTGCGCTGAGTCGATGAAGTCGGTCCTCGTGTTCGGCGCGAGCGGCGCGATCGGCCGCTTCCTGCTGCCGCGCCTTGTCCTCGCAGGCTGGTCGGTGACCGCGATGAGCCGGCGCCCGCAGGCGGCGCAGCCCGGCATCGAATGGCGTGTCGGCGCGCTCGAACGCGATGCGCCATCACCAGGCCGGTTCGACGCGATCGCGAGCTGCGGGCCGCTCGATGCGTTCGCGCGCTGGTTCGACCAGACGCCTGCCGGCGGACGCCCGCGCGTGGTCGCGTTCGGATCGCAGAGCATCGACAGCAAGCGCGATTCGCCCGACCCGGCCGAGCGTGCACTCGTCGCGCGCCTCGCCGATGCCGAGCAGCGCCTGTTCGCTGCAGCCGCTGCGCGCGGCTGCGTCTGCACGGTGCTGCGACCGACGCTGGTCTACGGCGCCGGCATCGATCGCAGCCTCACGCCGCTCGCGCGCCACGCGATGCGCTGGCGCGTGTTTCCGCGCGTGTCGTTCGCGCACGGACTGCGCCAGCCCGTGCATGCGGACGACCTCGCAGCGGCGTGCGCGCAATTGCTTGCGGACGACGCGACGGGTGCGCGCGTGTACGCGCTCGGCGGCGGCGAGCGGCTTGCGTTCGCGGCCATGCTGGAGCGCGTGCGCCTGTCGCTGCCGATGCGCTGCCTGCCGGTGCCCGTGCCGCTGCCGCTGGCGCATGCGCTCGCCGCTTTCGCGCGCGCGCTCGGCGTCGCGACGACGCCCGCCGCGGTCGCGCGACTGCGCGAGGACCTCGTCGCCGACGACGCACCCGCACGCGCGCAATTCGGCTGGAATCCGCGCCCGTTCCATCCGGACCCGGCCACCTGGGGGCTGGCCGGACGCGCTTCGCGCTGAACGCGCGCGTGTCGGGGTTCAGCCGCGATCGGCGATCCTCGCGCCCATGCACTGCGAATGGAACAACACGATGCCGAGACTCGCGATCGTGATCGCGCTCGCTGCCAGCGCACCGCTCGCACGCGCCGACGTCGCCGCGCTGGCCGACACCTGCGGCGCAAGCAGCAGCTACGACATCGACGTCGGCACGCGCGTGCTTCGCTTCGATCGTGCCGATCCCGCGCCGCGGCTGGTCGAGATCGGCGAGCGATCGCTGCGCGTGGACGGGCAGGCGATCGCGTCCGACGCCGCGACACGAGCGCGCCTCGTCGAGTTCGAGCAGGCGGCCAGCGCGCTGCTGCCGCGCGTGCGCCGCATCGCGAGCGACGGCGTGGACCTTGCGGTATCGGCGCTGCGTGCGGAAGCCGCGTCGCTCGGACTCGGGGCGGCGACGCGCGAGGAGATCGCAAGCCGGCTGGATCGCCATGCGGTCGCGCTGAAGCGCCGCATCGCGACGAGCACCGGCACACACGCGTGGCAGGCCGAGCGGCTCGAACGCGAACTGGAAGGCATCGTCGCCGACGTCGCGCCGCTCGCGGCCGCGGATCTCGGGCAGCAGGCGCTCGCGGCGACGCTCGAGGGGGATTTCGAGCGTTCGGCCGAGCTGCAGCAGAAGGCGTTCGGGCTCGTGGATGAGCTCCAGCCGCGGCTGGAGCGGCGCATGCAGCCGCTGCGCGCTCGCATCGAGGCGCTATGCCCCGAGCTCGAACGCCTGCACCGCCTGCAGCGCGACTTCCGCGACGCGCACGGGCAACCACTGCACCTGCTCGACATCGAAGCGGGCTGAGGGCTCGCTATCGGCCCCCTTCGCGCGAAAAGCCCTGTTCCAGACTTCCCGGCAAGGCACCGCAGCCTGACCGTGCGGCACCTGCGCGGCATCGGTGCCGGACCCGCCGTCCGGAGCGCTCCCGGCTCGAAGCCCCTTCCACGGGCACAGCCGGAACGGCGGTCGCGCGGTTTTCGCCGCAGTGCAGCGTTGCCAACGATCGTTTGAACGACCTAAGATCGTGAGGCAGCACGCAGGGTCCATTCCATTCCCGGACGCCATCCAGAGGGGCAAGTCCATGCAGGTTCGACTCATCACGACCGCGGCCGTCGTCGCGACCCTATTCGCGTCGTTCGCGGCGCACGCCGATTACGATTACACCGCGCCGGTGCAGTTCCGTACGGTCGCGAATTTCGATCCGGCCAACGGGATCATTCCGTTCCCGAACAACCTGCTGCTCAACGGGAGCACCGACCTCACGCTCAACATCCCGGTCGAGGACGCGAGCGATTTCAGCGATCCGAAGGTCGCGATGAACGCGCTCGACGGTTTCAGCCCGACCGCGCCGTGGTCGGCCGGCTTCACCGCGCCGATCGACGCGGCCACGCTGACGGCGGGATCGAGCGTGCGCGTGTTCGAAGTCACGCTGAGCGGACCCGGCGGCGGTGTCACCGGCGTCACGCGCGAACTCGAGTCGCCGCAGGACTTCGTGGTCGCACTCGCGCCGTCGGACACCACCGGCCGCACGCTCGCGATCGTGCCGACGCATGCGCTCAAGCAGCGCACGTCCTACATGGCCGTGTTGACCAACGGCATCAAGAACGCCGCGGGCGGCAGCGTGCGCGGTTCGCTGACCTACCTGCTCTCGCAGATGACGACGCCGCTGTGCATCGGCGGCCAGTCGACGGTGCCGGCGCTCAATGCCGCCCGCGCCTGTGCGCTGGAGCCCTTGCGCCAGTTGACCAATTCGCAGGTCGCCGCGGCCGCTGCCGCCGGCGTCGCCCCGGATTCGATCGTCATGAGCTGGGTCGCGACGACGCAGAGCATCACGCCGACGATGCAGGCGGTCGCCGCGATCGTCGCCGCCTCGCCGCCGCCGAAGACGCGCGTCGCGCCGACCGGCATGACGCTGGCCGCACTCGGCCTCGGCCTGCCCGGCTTCGCCGACATCCACATCGGCACGATCGAACTGCCGTACTACCTTTCCGCACCGAGCGACGAACAGGTGATGGCGCCGCTCGCGGGTCGCTGGGAGGCTGCCGCGGGTGGCTACATCCCGCAGTGCGCGCCGTTCGGCCTCGATCCGTCGTCGACGAACCTCACGGCCTGCAACCCGGTGCCGGCGGTCAAGTCGATGCAGACGGTGCCGCTCGTGATGACGGTGCCGAACGCATCGTCGGGCCGCGTGCGGCCGGCGTCGGGCTGGCCGCTCGTGATCTACCAGCACGGCATCACGCGCAACCGCACGGATGCGTTCGCGGTCGCGGCCACGCTCGCGGCGCAAGGCTTCGCGGTCGTCGCGATCGACCTGCCGCTGCACGGCATCACGAGCACGAGCAATCCGTTCTACATCGAGAACTCGCCGTTCGGGCCGCTCGCGCAGGAGCGCACGTTCGACCTCGACCTGCAGGACAACGCGACCGGCGCGCCCGGCCACGACGGTGCGATCGATTCCTCGGGCAGCTACTTCATCAACCTGTCGAGCCTGCTGACCTCGCGCGACAACCTGCGCCAGGGCGCCGCCGACCTCATGAGCCTGCGCCGCGCGGCATCGACGTTCCCGGGCATCGACGCCAGCACCGTGCATTTCGTCGGCCAGTCGCTCGGCAGCATCGTCGGCACCACCTTCCTCGCGACCGACCCGAACGTCTACGTCGGCGTGCTCAGCGTGCCCGGTGGCGGCATCGCGCGCCTGCTCGACGGCTCGCCGACGTTCGGCCCGCGCATCCGCGCCGGGCTCGCGCAATCCGGCGTCGTCGCGGGCACGCCGACCTACGACACCTTCATGGCGGCCGCGCAGACCGTCATCGACTCGGGTGATCCGATCAACTTCGCGGGCAACGGCACCTACCTCGACCAGCGCGTCGAGCATGCGGAACTCGACTTCAAGAAGCGCATCCTCGTGCAGGAGGTGGTCGGTGGCGGCGACGTGCCGCCGGACCAGGTGATCCCGAATCGCGTTGCGGGCGCCCCGACCTCGGGCACCGAGCCGCTGATCGCGGCGCTCGGCCTGCGCGCGGCCGATGCATCGAGCATGTCGATCGACGGCATCCGCGCGGCGACGCGCTTCATCGTCGGCAACCACGGCTCGCTGCTCGATCCGACGGCCTCGCCGGCCGCGACGGTCGAGATGCAGGGCGAAATGGCCAGCATGATCGCGAGCTACGGCGAAGTGCTGCAGGTGCTGAATCCGTCGGTGCTGCAGCCGGTCGACTGACTCCGCGCATTCCCGCACGAAGCGAAAGGGCGCGTCGAAGGACGCGCCCTTTTTCGTCGGTGCAGACCGCGGTCAGTACGCGATGCCGGCGCGCCGCAGGAGCTTGGCGACGAGCCAGGCCGGACCGATCAGCAGGTAGGCAAGGTCGGTCAGGAACGATGGTCGCCTGCCTTCGAGGCGATGGCCGAGGAACTGACCGACCCAGGCGAGCACGAACACCGCGATCGCGAGCCAGAGCAGCGACTGCGGGCCGAGCAGCCGGTACAGGCCTTCGGTCACGAGGCCGAACAGCACGAACACGCCGAGCATCGCGGCGCCGAGCGGGCGCGACAGCCGCCAGTAGAACGCGAACGCGGCGACCATCGCGAGCCCGCACCAGAAGCCGGGTCGCCCGAAGCGAGGCGATACGGGCACGACCCACAGAGCGGCGATGACGGTCCAGAGAATCGCCGGCACGCAGATCCAGTGGATCAAGCGATTGGTCGGGTGCTGGTGATCCGCGCCATAGCCGTCGAACCAGTCGGTGATGCTGCGCATGGCGCGCCTCGTCGTGCGGGTGCCCCGTACTCTACGTCGCCGCCATCGCATCGGAAAGCGCGCCAGCAATCGCGCACAGGGTGCGCTCCTGCGGCGGACTCTGGATCAGTCGATGACGATGCCCGCGAGCCGCTGCAGCGCCTCGGCATATTTCGCGGAGGTCCCGTCGATGATCCCCTGCGGCAGGCGCGGACCCGGCGCGCTCTTGTTCCAGTCGAGCGTCTCGAGGTAGTCGCGCACGAACTGCTTGTCGTAGCTCGGCGGACTGATGCCGACGCGGTAGTCGTCGGCTGGCCAGAAGCGCGAGGAATCGGGCGTGAGCATCTCGTCCATCACGTAGAGTCGACCTTCCGCATCGGTGCCGAACTCGAACTTGGTGTCGGCGATCAGGATCCCGCGTTCGGCCGCGTGCGCGGCGGCGTGGCGATAGATCGCGAGCGTCGCATCGCGGATGCGTTCGGCGAGCTCGGCGCCGATCGTCGCGACGACCACGTCGAAGCTCACGTTTTCGTCGTGTGCGCCGATCGCGGCCTTCGTCGAGGGCGTGAAGATCGGCTCGGGCAAGCGTTCCGCCTGCCGCAGGCTGGCCGGCAGCCCGATGCCGCACAGCCGCCCGGTCGCCTGGTAGTCCTTCCAGCCGGACCCGATCAGGTAGCCGCGTGCGATCGCTTCGACCGGGACCGGCTTCAGGCGTTTCGCGACGACGCTGCGGCGTGCGTACGGTCCGACGTCGACGCCTGCGGGCAGGACGCTCGCCACGTCCCTGCCGGTCAGGTGGTTCGGCATCAGGTGCGCGGTCTTCGCGAACCAGAAGTTCGAGATCTGGGTCAGCATCTCGCCCTTGCCGGGGATCGGATCGGGCAGCACCACGTCGAACGCGGACAGGCGGTCGGTCGCGACGATCAGCAACTCGTCGGGGCCGAGCGCGTACACGTCGCGGACCTTGCCGCGATGGAGCAGTTCGATGCCGGGCAGGTTCGATTGCGAAAGGACGGTCGGCACGGCGGTTCCGGCAGGCACGGGAAGACGATTGTAACGAGCCGGGCGCGCGGGAACGCGATGAACACGCGCTGAGGGCGTGCGACGGCGCCTGCCGGGCGAGTTGCTAGAATCGCTGCCACTCCCCGCCCTCGTTCCGTGCATGCCGCGCCGATCCGCAACCGACGCCCGCTTCGCCAATTTCGCGCATGCCGCGCTGAGCCGAGGTACGCGATGAAGCACACCGGCAAGCTCGTCGGCGCGATCCTCGGCTTCATCATCTTCCACAACCCGATCGGCCTGCTGTTCGGTGCACTGCTCGGGCATTTCTGGGACAGCGCGGTCGCGCGCCTGCGCCCGCCGTCGATGGGCGTCGGCTTCATCGAGCCGCTGTTCGCGTTCGCGGGCGCGCTGTCGAAGTCCGACGGGCGCGTGTCGGAGCCCGAGATCGCCGCGACCGAGGCGCTGATTGCGCGCCTGCGACTCGATCCCGCGCAACGCCGCATCGCGATCGAACGCTTCGGCGAAGGCAAGCAGGCCGGCTACGACAGCCAGGCGGCGATCAACGACCTCAGGCGCTGGTGCCAGGGCCGACGCGACCTCGCGTTCCTCGTGCTCGACCTGCTGCTCGACCTCGTCCACGCCGAGGGCTCGCTCGCGCAGCCCAAGCTCCTGCTGCTGCGCACGCTGTGCGGATCGCTTGGCGTCAGCGACCACGAACTCGCGGCACTGTCGGCGATGAAGGGCTACGCGCCCGGCTTCGGCGGCGGGCCGCGTGCGCAGTACGGTCCACGCGGGCCCGGGCCCCGCGCGCAGCGCCCTGCGGACATCGATCCCTACGCCGTGCTCGGCGTCACGCGCGATGCAGGCGAGCGCGAGCTCAAGCAGGCCTATCGCCGCCTCATGAGCCAGCACCACCCGGACAAGCTCGGCGACGTGCCCGACGAACTCAAGCGACGCGCCGAGGAGCGTGCGCGCGAGATCAATGCGGCCTGGGAACACATCAAGGCCGAGCGCGGCCTGTAGGCTGGCTGCGCGCAGCGCGGCCGCCACGCGCATTCCGCGTGCGCACGACGCCGGCCGGCCTGTGGCCGTCCAGCCTGCGGAAGTGGCCGGCGTGCATGCGGTGTTAACCTGCGCCTGTCGCTGCTGCGCCGCCCCTGCACAAGACACACGACTGCGGACACCAACATGCCACGTCAATCACCGGTCATCGCGCCCTCGATCCTCTCGGCGAATTTCGCGCGCCTCGGCGAAGAAGTCGACGCGGTCGTCGCGGCCGGCGCGGAATGGGTCCATTTCGACGTGATGGACAACCACTACGTGCCGAATCTCACGATCGGCCCGCTGGTGTGCGAGGCGCTGCGCAAGCACGGCGTGACCGCGCCGATCGACGTGCACCTCATGGTGAAGCCCGTCGATCGCATCGTGCCCGACTTCGCGAAGGCCGGCGCGAGCTGCATCAGCTTCCACCCCGAAGCCAGCGAGCACGTCGACCGCACGCTCGGCCTGATCCGCGACTCCGGTTGCAAGGCCGGGCTCGTGTTCAACCCCGCCACGCCGCTCGCATGGCTCGACCACGTGCTCGACAAGCTCGATTTCGTGCTGATCATGTCGGTGAACCCGGGCTTCGGTGGCCAGTCCTTCATTCCCGCCGCGCTCGACAAGCTGCGCGCGGTGCGCGAGCGCATCGACGCGAGCGGCCGGCCGATCCGGCTGGAGATCGACGGCGGCGTGAAGCCGTCGAACATCGCGGAGATCGCGCGCGCGGGCGCCGACACCTTCGTCGCGGGCTCGGCGATCTTCAGCGAACCCGACTACGCCGACGTGATCGCGCGCATGAAGGCCGCCATCGGCGCCCGGTGATCCTGCAGGAGCGGCGCGGCCGCGACCGTGATGTCGCGTGTTCGCCGCGTCATGCGGATCCGACGTGTCGTCGATCGCGCCTGCGGCGCTCCTACGGCGGGAAACGCACCAGCCGCAGCCGTCGCAGGAGCGGCGCAGTCGCGAGCGTCATGCTGCGAGTTCAGCGCGCCATGCGGTTTCGCCGGCTTCGAGGCGCGTCCGCGGCGCCGCGTGCGAAAAGAGCCGCGCCGGGCCCGGGGGGAGGAGGGGACATGGCCCGGCGCGGGTGACGCAAACGGCAGCCCGGTCGATCGGGCCGTTACAACGCTCTCCAAGACGGATCGGGCGTGGATTCCGTCGCAGGCCCGCGCGCCGGCGGCGCCACAGCGAGCGGAGCGGCTTCCGTGCCGCCATCGAGCCAGTCCGTGGCGGACCTGCGCGTCCCGTCCATCGTGTCGTCGTGGTACAGGTTCATCGCGTCACACCTGCGCTGCGGCGAGCAGGCCGAGCAGCAGCGATCCGATCGCGAACAGGATGCGCAGGCGCTCACGCGCGTGAAGTTCGGCGTTCGGGTCGGGTCGTTCGATGTCCATCGCATTTCTCCGCTGGGCAGGCGCTGCCATTGCAGCGCCGTGCGGGGTGCACATGCCGCCGGCGCGCGGCCGCGGCGCCGACGAGTTGTGGCAATTCCCGGGCATCGGCACGCGGGCCGTTGCGCCTGTGCGGAAGCGGCCCATAAGCTGGCCGCGACACCAGGAGGAATCGCCATGCCGCGCCACATCGCCATCGTCGAGGACGAACCCTTGATCCGCGCGAACTACTCCGAAGCACTCGCACGGCTCGGATACGACGTGCGCGGCTACGCCTCGCGCGGCGAGGCGGAAGCTGCGTTCGCGCAACGCCTGCCCGAACTCGTGATCATCGACGTCGGCCTCGGCGACGAACCCGAGGGCGGCTTCGACCTCTGCCGCAACCTGCGCGCGCGTGCGCCGACCCTGCCGATCCTGTTCCTGACCGCGCGCGATTCGGATTTCGACGTGATCTCGGGCCTGCGCCTCGGCGCCGACGACTACCTCGCCAAGGACATCTCGCTGCACCAGCTCGCCGCGCGCATCAATGCGCTGTTCCGGCGCATGGATGCGTTGCGCAAGCCGGTCGCGGCCGACAGCGTGGTCGAGCACGGCCCGCTGAAGATCGAGGCCGAGCGCATGCGCGTGAGCTGGAACGGCGTCGACGTGCCGCTGACCGTGACCGAGTTCTGGATGGTGCATACCCTCGTGCGCTTTCCCGGCCACGTGAAGAACCGCGACCAGCTCATGCGCGACGCCCAGGTGGTCGTCGACGACGCGACGATCACCTCGCACATCAAGCGCATCCGCAAGAAGTTCCTCGCGATCGACCCCGCGTTCGACGCGATCGATACCGTCCACGGGGCGGGGTATCGGTGGAGGGCATGAAAGGCGGGACATAGGGAATGGGAACGGGGAATGGAACCGCAGGGATCTGGGCTTCCCGGTTCGCATCGGAGCCGGAATGACCGACCGCGCATGCACGCACGATCCCTGGGGCCCCGATCTTGCGTAGGTGTGGAAGTATCCTCTTCGTCGGCGATTGCGTTGCAGTCGTGTGACTCTCATCCGCGCACATCGCGGGCACAGGTCGCAGCCTGCCCCATACCCCTTCCCCATACCCGGCTCTCGAATGTCCCTCCGCCTCAAGCTCCTGCTGGTCGCCCTGTCGACGCTCGCCTTGCCATGGGCGGGCTGGCAGTTCGTGCGGCAGACCGAAGTGCTGCTGCGCGAAGGGCGGGAGCAGGCGTTGCTGGCGTCGGCGCGCATGCTCGCGAGCGCGCTGGTCGCGCGCGGGCTCGCGCTTCCGCCGGCGGACGCGCTGTACGTGCACGCGCTCGACGAAGCGGTGGTGGTCGACGGGTATGGTGACGACTGGGCCGCGGTACGAGCGCACGCGCAGGCGGTCGGATCCGTGGCAGACCCGGCGCGCCTGCAGGTGCTGCTCGGCGAAGCGCGCAACGGCGTGCACCTGTTCCTCGATGTGCGCGACGCGACGCGCACGCGCGTCGACCCGTCGAGTCCGCGCGCGCCCGATGGCGACCATGTCGTGCTGCTGCTCGAGCAAGATGGCGAGGCGCGCAGCTACCTGCTCTCGGGCGCCGCACCCGGCTCGTTCCGCACGCGCGCGCGCGAGCACGGCACCGTGCTGCCCGAAGAACTCGAGGGAGCGCTGCAGGAAGACGGCTCCGGTTACCGGATCGAGCTGCGTCTGCCGCGCGCGGGCACGCCGCGTCGAATCGGCCTGGCGATGCACGATGCCGCGCGCCCCGGTGATGATGTCGCCGTGCATGCGCGCGAGCTCGATCGCGAAGACGCGACGGTTTCGCGCGAAGTCGCGCCGCTGGTACCCGCGCATGCGCGCGTGCGGATCCTGTCGGCGCAGGCGCACCTGCTCGCGGCGGCGGGATCGCTCGACCTCGCGGACGCAGTCGGCACCACGCCGGGCTGGTTCGCGAGCCTCGTCTATCGCGTGCTGATCGCGCCGCGCCTCGACGGATCGCCGGGGCTCGCGCTCGATTCGCCGCGCTTCGACGAGCGCGAACTGCGTGCGGCGCTCGCGGGTACGCCGGCGACGAGCTGGCGTGCAGCGGACGTCGGCGGCGGCGTCGTGCTCGCTGCGGCCGTTCCGCTCGACGACGCGTCCGGCAGGCGTGGCGCGCTGTTGTTCGAACAGGCCGATGCCGCGGTGCCGGCGCTCGCGCGCCGGGCGCTGACCGGGCTCGCGCTCGCGACGCTGTCCGCGCTCGTGGTCGCCGGGCTCGTGCTGCTCGCGTTCGGCGCGACCCTCTCGTGGCGCATCCGCCGGCTGCGCGACGCGGCCGAACGGGCGGTGCGGACGTCGGGACGGCTGGACGGCCCGATGCCGTTGGCGGACTCGCGCGACGAACTCGGCGACCTCGCGCGCAGCTTCGCGCGCCTCGTCGACGAGGTCCGCGCGTACACCGACTACCTGCGCAGCCTCGCTTCGAAGCTGTCGCACGAGCTCAACACGCCACTCGCGATCGTGAAATCCTCGCTCGACAACCTCGAGCACGAGCCGCTGCCAGAATCCACGCGCGCGTACCTCGCGCGCGCGCGGCAGGGCGCCGAGCGGCTCGGCGCGATCGTGCGCGCGATGAGCGAGGCGAACCGCATCGAGCGTGCGATCGCGTCGGCCGAGGCCGAGGATTTCGACCTGCGTGCGCTGGTCGCGGCCTGCGGCGAAGGCTATCGGGTGCTCGCGCAGCCGCGCCGTCTCGACATCGCGCTCCCGCCGGGTGCCGTACCGATGCATGGCGCCCCGGACCTCGTGGCGCAGGCGCTCGACAAGCTGTTCGACAACGCGTGCTCGTTCACGCCCGCGCAGGGTCGCATCGCGATCTCGCTGCAATTGCGCGATGGCGAGGCATCGATCCGCGTGGCCAACTCGGGCCCGTTGCTGCAGGCCTCGATGCAGGAGCGGTTGTTCGATTCGCTCGTCTCGCTGCGCGAACGCGCGGCGCCGCGCGAAGGGGCCGTGCCGCACCTCGGCCTCGGCCTCTACGTCGTGCGGCTCGTCGCCGAGCTGCATCGCGGTCGCGCCAGCGCAGCGAACCTCGCCGATGGCAGCGGCGTGGAATTCACGATCACCCTTGCCGGCATGCCACGCCGGCGCCTCGCGGAAGGAGAAAGTGCATGACCGGAATACACGCCCGCCTGCTGATGGGTCTACTTGCGCTATTCGCGGCGAGCGCAGCGTCCGCGGTCGAGAACGTCACCAGCGGCCCGGAAACCGACTACCAAGCCTCGGTGATCCGCTCGAGCGACGACGGCGCGCGGATCGCCGTGTTCGAGCGGCTCGACGGGAGCCTCAGTGGCGATCTCCTGCTCACGCGCTCCACCGATGATGGCGCGACCTGGAGCGAACCGGTCGCGATCATCGCGACCGGAGCAAACGAACGCCACCCGGCCCTCGTGCAGCTCGGTCCCGCCAGCTATGCGCTGTTCTACCTCAAGAGCACCGGCGGCTACCGCATCTGGCGCGCGACGGGCACCGACGGCACGACCTTCACCGAGCAATCGGTGCTGGAGCTGGGCTGGGCCAGCGGTGACATCAATCCGCATGTGATTCGGCATGCCGACGGGACGCTCACGATGAGCTACCAGCGGCTCTCGGGCGGCGCCTACGTTGCGCAGTCGACCGACGACGGTGTGACCTGGGACACGGAGCAGACGCAGATTGCCGCGGGCGCCGCGCTGCCGCGCATCGCCTACCGCGAGAGCGACGGGCTCTACCTCGCGAGCTACCAGGTCAATCCCGGCAACAACCAGTTGCAGATGTACGTAAAGACGACCACCGACGTGCTTGACTGGAGCGCGCCACCTCAGGATTTCGCCGTGACCGGGAACAACCACGACTCGCTGCCGGTGGTGATGCCCGACGATGCGTTCGCACTGTTCTGGATCCGTGCGAACGGCACCGGGTTCGACCTCGCCGCGCGTCGCTCGCTCGACGGGACCGCGTGGGATCCTGCGATCACGATCACCGACACGCCGGACGAAGACGACGTCGAACCACATCCGCTGGTCACGTCGGCCTCGACCGTCGAGTTGTACTGGGGACGCAGCCCTGGAGGACTCGACTACGACATCGTGCGTGAACCCGAAGTTGTGCTGTTCTCCGAGCCTCCATTGTTCGCCGACGGCTTCGAGCTGCCGGAAGGGCCCTGACGCAACGGTGCAGCGCACCCGTGGGCTGGACGACCGAAGGTCGGCCGGCGCCTTTCGCCCTGCCGACGCGCGAGCCGGCCGCGCTGCGCGCGTCCAGCCTACGAGGGCTTGCGCTGCCGCTGCCAGCGCGGCTTCCATTCGAGGTCGATCGCGCAGAGCCAGGCGGTGAACAGCGTCGCGAGTACCCAAAGGCCGACCGACGCGCGGCCGAAGGCGAGCGCGTAACCCGCGAGCATCAGGAACAGTCCGAGCGATGCCAGGGCGCGGCGCGCGCCGCGATCGCCCGCGAGGCGGTACGTGCGCGCGTCGGCTCCCGCGCCAGCCAGCGCGTGGTCGAACTGGCGCGCGCCCGCGATGCTCGTGACCGCGGCGCTCGCGACGATCAGGGCCGCATCCGCCTTCACGGCCGCAGCCAGCGGCTGCCACAGGAACGCGGCGAGGAAGGGCAGCAGGAACAGCATCGCGGTGAACACGAACAACCCGCCCGCGAACGCCATCAGCATCGGCAGCTGCAGCCACGCGAGCGCACGCTCGGTCGGCGTGTGCGCAGCGGCGAGCGCATCGCGAGTGCCGGCCGGCTTGCCGCGCAGTTGATGGCCGGCGTACCCGACGCCGAGGTCGAACAGCGCGAGCAGCAGGTAGGTGTGCACCGAGCCGTGCCACGCGACGAGGGTCGCGAGTGGAGCGGCGTGGCGCAGCAGGATGGCCGCGACCTCGAGCGGACGTCTCCGCGTCACTGCAGCGGGCACACATTCGACCGCGTTCGCGTCGCCCTCGCGTCGGGGCGATTCCTTCCGTGCCATCGCCGCGTCTCCCCGCCGTGCCGCGCGCCCTTCGGATCGAAGATCCGCCTGCGCGCGAACCCACGTTCCGCGCATCGCGCCGCAGCGTGCTCCGACCGGCGGTGCCGCGCAAGCCCGCCGCCGCACGTTCGGGCTGTTGCGCCGCCACGCGGCCTGATATCGTCGCCGGCCCCTACGATCCCGGCCAATGACGTGATCACCCAGCAGGCATTCGACGCGTACGCGGCCGCCGGCTGCAACCGCATCCCGCTCGTGCGCGAAGTGCTGTCGGATCTCGATACGCCGCTGTCGGTCTACCTCAAGCTCGCCGACGGTCCCTACGCCTACCTGTTCGAGTCCGTCGAGGGCGGCGAGAACTGGGGGCGTCATTCGATCATCGGCCTGCCGTGCCGGCGCACCTACGTGCTGCGCGGAAACACGCTCGCGATCGAGGAACTCGGCGAGGTGGTCGAGACGCGCCAACTCGACGATCCACTCGCCGAGATCGAACGCATCCGCGCCTCGTTCAAGGTTGCCGCGCCCGAGGGGCTTCCGGCGTTCAGCGGCGGCCTGGTCGGCTATTTCGGATTCGAGAGCATCGGCTGGATCGAACCGCGCCTCGCGCGCAGCGATCGCGTCGACGAACTCGGCACGCCCGACGCACTGCTGATGCAGAGCGAGGAAGTCGCGGTATTCGACAACCTCAAGGGTCGCCTGTACCTGATCGTGCACGCGGACCCCGCGCAGCCGCAGGCGTATGCACGCGCGCGGCGCCGCCTCGACGAGCTCGTGTTCCGGCTGCGCCATTCGGGCTCCGGCTATCCCGACGTGCCGGATCCGAAATCGCTCGAGGAGGCCGACTTCCGCTCGAGTTTCACGCGCGAGCAGTACGAGGCGATCGTCGAGCGCGCGAAGGACCATATCCGAGCGGGCGACATCTTCCAGGTCGTGCCTTCGCAGCGCCTGTCGGTGCCGTTCCGCGCGCGCGCGGTCGACGTGTACCGCGCGTTGCGCGCGCTCAATCCCTCGCCGTACATGTACTTCCTCGACCTCGGCGGCTTCCAGGTCGTCGGCTCCTCGCCCGAGATCCTCGTGCGCCTCAAGGCCGGCAAGGTCGTCGTGCGGCCGATTGCGGGCACGCGCCCGCGCGGCGCGACGCCGGAACAGGACCTCGCGCTCGAGCAGGAACTGCTCTCCGATGCGAAGGAGCGCGCCGAACACCTGATGCTGATCGATCTCGGCCGCAACGACGTCGGCCGCGTCAGCACCACCGGCAGCGTGAAGCTGACCGAGCGCTTCGTGATCGAGCGCTATTCGCACGTGATGCACATCGTCAGCCAGGTCGAAGGCGACCTGCGCGAAGGCCTGTCGTACATGGACGTGCTGAAGGCGACGTTCCCGGCCGGTACCGTCAGCGGCGCGCCGAAGATCCGCGCGATCGAGATCATCCAGGAACTCGAGCCGCACAAGCGCAACCTCTACGCAGGCGCGATCGGCTACATCGGGTGGAACGGCGATGCCGACACCGCGATCGCGATCCGCACCGCGGTGATCCAGGACGGCCGCCTGCACGTGCAGGCAGGCGGTGGCGTCGTATTCGACTCCGATCCCGGCAAGGAATGGGAGGAGACGATGAACAAGGGGCGCGCGCTGTTCCGCGCGGTCGCGCAGGCGGCAGGCGGACTGTGACTCCACCTCAGGTTGCGCAGGCAGGCACGACGCCGCCGTGCGAGGCATGCGACCGCACGGTCGAGACGCGCGCGCGGGCTTCGATGCGCAGTCGTCACCGCTCGCGCGCGAGACACAGCACCTCGCGGTGGGTGCAGAGCTCACGCAGCAATCCGCGGTGCTCGGCGAGGATCGCGGCCTTCTCCGACTCACCCACCATCTGGATGATGTAACTCTGGGCGTCGTTGCCCTGGCGGTCGACGAATGGATACTGAAGGCTGGCGGGTTCGGCAAGATCGGGCCTGGCGCCGAGATCGGCGTTGCCGACGCCGGGCGCATAGAACATGAAGTGCGGCATCGACATGGTGTGGACCGACATGTCCGGGGGACCGACCGTCCGCATCACGGGCGCGATCATGTACGACACGCCGGATTTCCGCGGTGCGCGGTAGGTGCCGTCTGCGTAGCGCTGCTCGATCCTGGCCTCGAGCGCGCGCGCATCGAGGCCCTGCGCGCGCAGTGCGGCCACATCGATGATCACGCGAAGATAGGTGCGCGCGCCGGCGGCGTCGTAGCAGAGCGGAATGTAGAGGTCGTCGCGAAGTTCGGCCAGTTCCCATGCGGTCCTCTGGACCAGGCATTCCACTCCGCTGCTGCCCGCGCGCGCGACGCGGTAGCCGCTGGCCGGGTCGAGCACGTGCACCGTCGCCGCGTCGCGCAGTGGCACCGGCAGCGCGCTCAGGGCGAGGCGCGTCTCCAGTGCGGGCGGCATCGGCGTGAGCGCTGCATCCGAAGCGTGGCCGGGGCGGCCGATCGCGCTCGCGAGCACGAGCAAGGCCGAGGTCGCGATGACTGCTCGCTTCATTACGTGCCTCCGCGTGCGTCGTCGGAGCCAGCCGGCAAGAGGCGATCGTACTCGTCGCGCAGGCGGCTCCAGCCGTCCCAGAACGGCGCGCTCTGTGCGCCGCTCACGCGCGCGACGAGGATGTCCAGGTGCATGTGCCAGCCGGCGCCGATCATGAGCATGTTCGAGCGATCGGAGATGCCACGGTGCGACACGCGCAGCAACACGCGTTCCCCGCGCGGCTCGAGTTCGAACACCACATCGCCATCGCCCCAGGTGAACGCGAGCCGGCGCGGCGCATCGACGTCGAGGATGCGGCTCTGCATGCGATGTTCCTCCGCGAAGCCTTCCGGTCGGCGGCCCGGCGGATCGGTCAGCTCGTCGTTGCGCCAGACCAGTTCGAACGGCGCGCCGACCTCGAGGCGCATGTCGCCCGCCGCGAGCCATTGGCGGCGCAGCTCGCCGTCGGTCAGCCATTTCCAGACGCGTTCGACCGGCCCGGGCAACAGGCGCTCGATGCGCACGCTGCCAGCCGCGATGACGTTGGCGTAGTCGCCGGGATCCGTGTTCTTCATTTCCTGCTCCTCGATTTCGTGCGCGCCTGCGCGCGACGGGTCGCGGTCGCGCGTCGCGCGCGATCGCCTGTGTCTTCGGCTTGCAGCAACGCTTCCAGCGCGTCGAGCCTGCGCGTCCACCAGCGCTCGTAGTGCCGCAGCCATTCGGCGCCCGCGTGCATCGGTTGCGCCTCCAGGTGGCAGGTGTGCACGCGACCGCTCACTTCGCGCCGCACGAGCCCCGCGCGCTCGAGCACCTGGATGTGCTTGGAAGCGCCGGCCAGCGAAATGTCGAACGGCGCCGCCAGCTCGCCGACGCTGCGCGGGTGGTCTGCCAGCGATTCGAGCATCGCGCGGCGGGTCGGGTCGGACAGCGCGCTGAACAGCGCGTCGAGGCGTTCGGACTTTTTGTCAACCATGCGGTTGAATATACGGTCGTCTCGTCGATTGTCAACCGTTTGGTGTAATGACGCCGGCCGGTGCGCCGCGCGCCGTCGGTTAAACTGCGCCGATGGCGTGCCGCGTCCCGTCGCATGCCGACTCCGGACGACCCGATGCCGCACCACACCCCGCTGATCGCGACGCTCGTGTCCGCGTTCGTGCTCGCCTATGTCGCGGGCATGACCGCGCAACGCCTGCGGCTGTCGCCGATCGTCGGCTACGTGCTCGCGGGCGTCGTGCTGGGCCCGTTCACGCCGGGCATGTTCGCGGACCAGACGCTCGCGCCGGAGCTGTCGGAGATCGGCGTGATCCTGCTGATGTTCGGCGTCGGCCTGCACTTTTCGCTCGGTGACCTGTTGTCGGTGCGCGCAATCGCGGTGCCTGGTGCCGCCGCGCAGATCGCGATCGCGACCCTGCTCGGCATGGCGCTCGGATGGCTCATGGGGTGGCCGATCGGCTCCGGGCTGGTGTTCGGCTTGGCGCTGTCGGTCGCGAGCACGGTGGTGCTGCTGCGCGCGCTCGAGGAGCGACGCCTGCTCGAAACGCTGCGCGGGCGCATCGCGATCGGATGGCTGATCGTCGAGGACCTCGCGATGGTGCTCGTGCTCGTGCTGCTCCCCGCGATTGCCGGCCTGCTCGGCGGCGAAGACGGCAGTGCGAAGGGCGGCGACGTGTGGATCACGCTCGCGACCACGCTCGGCAAGGTCTCGGCGTTCGTCGCGGTGATGCTCGTGGTGGGCCGGCGCGTGATCCCGTGGCTGCTCGAACGGACGGCCGGATCCGGCTCGCGCGAACTGTTCACGCTGGCGGTGCTCGCGATCGCGCTCGGTGTCGCCTATGCGTCGGCGACGCTGTTCGGGGTCTCGTTCGCGCTCGGCGCCTTCTTCGCCGGCATGGTGCTCAACGAATCGAAGCTGAGCCACAAGGCCGCGCAGGACTCGCTGCCATTCCGCGACGCGTTCGCGGTGTTGTTCTTCGTGTCCGTCGGGATGCTGTTCGATCCTTCGATCCTGCTGCGCGAACCCTTGCCGCTGCTCGGCGTGCTGCTGATCATCCTCGTCGGCAAGTCGGTCGGCGCGTTCGCGATCGTGCGCGCGTTCGGCCGCACGCCTGAGGTGGCGCTCACGATCTCGACGAGCCTCGCGCAGATCGGCGAGTTCTCGTTCATCCTCGCGGGGCTCGGCGTGGACCTCGGACTGCTTACGCGCGACGCGCGCGACCTGATCCTGGCCGGAGCGATCATTTCGATCTGCGCGAACCCGTTTCTGTTCACGCTGCTCGATCGCTGGACGAAGCAACGCGAAGCCGAGGCGGCTGCCGCCGCGGAGGCCGCGGTGGAGCCGGACGTTCCGCCCGGCCCCCCGGTGCCCGAGCGCGACCATGTCGTGCTGATCGGTTACGGCCGCGTCGGGTCGCTGGTCGGCCGCACGCTGCATGCGGCTGGCCGGCCGGTCGTGCTGGTCGAATCGAACCGCGACTTCCTCGAGGACGCGCGTACGGCCGGCATCGCAGGCATCCTCGGCAACGCAGCGGCCGAAGAGACGCTCGAGGCGGCCAACATCGCGAGCGCACGGGCGCTGCTCGTCGCGATTCCGCAGCCGCTCGAAGCGGGCCAGATCATCCGTCGCGCGCGCGAGGCGAACCCGGGCATCGCGGTGATGGCGCGCGCGCACTCGGACGAGGAAGTCGCCTACCTGCTGCGCAACGGCGCCGACGCCGCGATCATGGGCGAGCGCGAGGTCGCGCGCAGCATGTGCGAGGCGGTCGACGGCATCGTGCGCTGGTTCGAGCGGCGGCCCGAGGTCGCGGACGAAGGCACAACCGGCGTGCCCACCGCGAACCCGTAGGAGCGCACCCTGTGCGCGATCCGCGCCTGGAAGGGGTTGCGCGCCGGCATGCGAACGGCGCGTTCGCGCACAGGGTGCACTCCCGAGGAGGAGTGCGGACGCCACGCCGTCCTGCCTGCTGCACTATGATCGCGCCTCCCGGACCGACCCGCGGCGTCGCCCATGTTGTTGATGATCGACAATTACGACTCGTTCACGTTCAACCTCGTGCAGTACTTCGGCGAGCTCGGCGAGGACGTGCACGTGATCCGCAACGACGCGATGACACTCGCGGCGCTGCGGCGGCTCGAGCCGTCCGCGATCGTGATCTCGCCGGGGCCGGGTACGCCCGACGATGCGGGCATCTCGCTCGAGATCATCGAGCGCCTGTCGGGCAGCGTGCCGATCCTCGGCGTCTGCCTCGGCCACCAGGCGATCGGGCAGGCGTTCGGTGGCAAAGTCGTGCGTGCGAAGCAGATCATGCACGGCAAGACCTCGCGCGTACATCACGACGGCAAGGGCGTGTTCCGGGGTCTTCCGGATCCGTTCGAGGCCACGCGCTACCACTCGCTCGTGGTCGAGCAGGCGTCGCTGCCCGATTGCCTCGAAGTGTCGGCATGGACCGCGAACGCGGACGGCACGATCGACGAGATCATGGGCCTGCGCCACCGCACGCTCGCGGTCGAAGGCGTGCAGTTCCATCCCGAATCGATCCTCACCGAACACGGCCACGCGCTGCTCGGCAATTTCATCGGCAGGAGCCTGCCGCATGCAGCCTGATCCGGCGCCGCGGGCACGTCGCTGCGCAACCGCGGTGGGCCTTGCGACAGTGCTCGGTGCCTGCGCATCCAGCACGCCGGCTCCGGAGCGCAGCTTCGGACTCGTCGGCGATGCAACGCCGTTCCTTCCGGGCGTCGTGTCCTCTGCGTACTCCGAGATCCGCGCGAGCGTGAGTCCCGACGGTTGCTGCGTGCTCTGGGGCAGCACCGATCGACCCGGCGGCGCAGGCGGCTGGGACATCTGGGTCAGTCGCCGCACGCAGGACGGCTGGAGCGCGCCGGCAGCGGTCGCGTTCGACACGCGCGACAACGAGTTCGATCCCGCGTTCAGTGCCGACGGTCACACGGTCTACTTCTTCTCGAATCGTCCCGGGGGCCTTGGCGGCGACGACCTCTGGCAGGTCGCGTTCGATCCCGCCACGGGCGCGTTCGGCGAAGCCCGGAATCTCGGCGCCGCGTTGAACTCGGCCGGCGACGAATGGGCGCCGACTCCGTCGGCCGACGGCAGCGTTCTGCTGTTCGCGAGCGACGGGCGCGGTGGCGCGGGCCGCCACGACCTTTTCACGAGCCGCTGGCGCGACGGCGCGTGGCAGCCTGCCGAGCCGCTCATGGGCGAGGTCAATGGTGCCGGCGACGACTTCGACGCGGCATTCATCGACGGGGGTCGCGTGCTCGTGTTCGCGCGCTCCCCCGATGTCGACGAGCAGCCGATCGCATTGTGGGCCGCGACACGTGTCGATGGTCGCTACGTCGACGCGCGCGCGCTCGATGCGCGCGTCAATGTCGAGGGCGGCTGGATCCTCGCGCCCGCGCAGGACCCGACGCGCCCCGGCGTGCTGCTGTTCTCGGGCCGGCGCGAAGGGGGTCCCGGCGCGGCCGACATCCACCAGATCCGTTTCAATCCTGCAGCGCCCGGGGATCCTTGATGCCGATCACTCCGCAGGACGCGTTGCAGCGCGCGATCGAGCATCGCGAGATCTTCCACGACGAGATGGTCGACCTCATGCGCTCGATCATGCGCGGCGAGGTGCCGTCCGCACTCGTCGCCGCGATCATCGCTGCGCTGCGCGTGAAGAAGGAAACGATCGGTGAGATCACCGGCGCCGCGCGCGTGATGCGCGAACTCGCCGCGCGCGTCGACGTCGGCACGCCGGACCATTTCGTCGACATCGTCGGCACCGGTGGCGACGGCGCGCACAGCTTCAACATCTCGACCGCCGCGATGTTCGTCGCGGCGGCCGCAGGCGCGAACGTCGCCAAGCACGGCAATCGCAGCGTGTCGTCGAAATCCGGCAGCGCCGACGTGCTCGAGGCGCTTGGGGCCGCGATCGACCTCGCGCCCGCCGAGGTCGCACGCTGCTTTGAGGCGACCGGCATCGGCTTCATGTACGCGCCGAACCACCACCCGGCGATGAAGGTCGTCGCGCCGGTGCGCAAGGAACTCGGCGTGCGCACGCTGTTCAACATCCTCGGTCCGCTGACCAATCCGGCCGGCGCGCCCAACATCCTCATGGGCGTGTTCCATCCGGACCTCGTCGGCATCCAGGTGCGCGCGCTGCAGCAGCTCGGTGCGCGCCATGCGCTGGTGGTCTGGGGTCGCGACGGCATGGACGAGATCTCGCTCGGCGCGACCACGATGGTCGGCGAACTGCGCGACGGCGAGGTGCGCGAGTACACGATCGAACCCGAGGACTTCGGCTTCGCGATGGCATCGAGCCGCAACCTGCGCGTCGCCGACGCGACCGAATCGAAGGCGATGCTGCTCGACGCGCTCGCCGACGCGCCCGGCATCGCGCGCGACATCGTGCTGCTGAATGCGGGTGCCGCGCTCTACGCCGCCGACGTCGCGCCGACGATCGCCGACGGCATCGCACGCGCACGCACCGCGATCACGAGCGGCGCCGCGCGCGCGAAACTCGACGCGTTCGTGGCCGCGACCCGAGCGGCTGCCGCCGCCGGTCGCTAGATCCCGTCAGGGACGCCGGCGATCGCCGGTCGTCCACGATGTCGCGTTTCCGAACCCCGATCCCGAATCCCGACTCCGGATGCACCATGACCGACATCCTCCAGCGCATCCTCGCCCGCAAGGCTGAAGAAGTCGCCGAGCGCAGCGCTCGCGTGCCGCTCGCGGAACTCGCCGCGCGCAACGAAGGACTCGAGCCGACGCGCGGTTTCGCCGCAGCGCTCGAAGCGAAGATCGATGCGGGCAAGCCCGCGGTGATCGCCGAGATCAAGCGCGCGAGCCCGTCGCGCGGCGTGATCCTGCCCGAAGGCGCGGTGTTCGATCCGGCCGCGATTGCGGCAGGCTACGCCGGAGCGGCCGCGGCCTGCCTGTCGGTGCTGACCGATGCGGACTTCTTCCAGGGCAGCGAGGCATTCCTGGTGCAGGCGCGCGCGGCCTGCGCGCTGCCGGTGCTGCGCAAGGACTTCACGATCGATGCGTACCAGGTCCACGAGGCGCGCGCGATCGGTGCCGACGCGGTGCTGCTGATCGTCGCGGCGCTCGACGACGAGCGGCTGCTCGAGCTGACCCTGCTCGCGGCCGAGCTCGACCTCGACGTGCTGGTCGAGGTGCACGACGAAGCCGAACTCGAACGCGCGCTCGAACTGCCTGCGCCGATGATCGGCGTCAACAACCGCAACTTGCGCACGTTCGACACCTCGCTCGATACCAGCCTGCGCCTGCGCGCCCGCGTCGGCGACGAACGCGTGCTGGTCAGCGAGAGCGGCATCCATGCACCGGCCGACATCGCGCGCCTGCGTGCGGCGGGCATCCATGCATTCCTCGTCGGTGAAGCGTTCATGCGCACGCCGTCGCCGGGCACCGAGCTCGCGCGGTTGTTCTTTTCCGGACGCTGAATGCGCAGAGGCCGACGGCCACGTAGGCTGGACGCGCGCAGCGCGGCCGGCGCTTTTCCCCGATCCAGCGTGCGAACGCAGGAGCGCCGGCCGGCCTTCGGCCGTCCAGCCTACGATGCCGCGACGAATGTCTGCACGAGCTGCCACACGCTCAGCGCGACGATCAGCACGCCGACCGCGATCATCACGGGCTTTTCCGGCAGGTGCCGCACGAGCCACGCTGCGAGCGGCGCGGCGATCACGCCACCGACGAGCAGGCCCGCGACGACCTGCCAGTGGTCCATGCCGATGTGCATGATCAGCGTCGCCGAGATGCAGGTGGTGACGACGAACTCCGACGCGTTGACGGTGCCGATCGTGCTGCGCACCGCGCCACCGCGCGCGAGCAGCGTGCTCGTCGCGAGCGGACCCCAGCCGCCGCCGCCGATCGCATCGAGCAGGCCTGCGGTGAAGCCGAGCGGCCCCGGATGGCGCACCTGGTGGCGGATCAGGCGCTTCCCGCAGGCGCGCAGCAGGATCATGCTGCCGAGGATCAGCAGGTAGGCGTTGACGAACGGCTTGATCGCATCGCCCGGCACCTTCGCGAGCAGGGTCGCACCGATGATGCCGCCGAGCGCGCCGTAGATGGCGAGCCGGCGGAACAGCTTCCAGTTGATGTTGCCGAAGCGCGCATGTGACAGACCCGACACGGCGGTGGTGGCGACTTCGGCCGCGTGCACGGTTGCGCTCGCGACCGCAGGCGGGAGCCCGAGTGCGAGCAGCACCGAGTTGGACACGAGCCCGTAGGCCATGCCGAGCGAGCCGTCCACGAGTTGTGCGAGGAGTCCGACGCCGACGAACAGCAGGAACTGCGAAAGATCCACGTGGTACGCCGGCGGGCCCGTGGTGTCAGCGAGCGCTGACCACCACGATGGTCTTGCCCGACACCTCGATCATGCCCTGTTCCTCGAGCTGCTTGAGCACACGCCCGACCATCTCGCGCGAGCAGCCGACGATGCGGCTGATTTCCTGGCGCGAGATGCGGATCTGCTTGCCCTTCGGATGCGTCATCGCATCGGGTTCGTCGATGAGGTCGAGCAGGGTCTTGGCGACGCGCCCGGTCACGTCCATGAACGCAAGGCGGCTGACCTTGCGCGAGGTATGCAGCAGGCGGTTGGTCAGCTGCGAGCCGATCGCGAACAGGATCTTCGGGCATTCCTCGCGCAGCGGGCCTTCGAACAGGTTGAACATGCGCTCGTAACCGATCTCGGCCAGTTCGCACGGCGTGCGCGTGCGCACCATGACTTCGCGGCGCGGGGTCTCGACGAACAGGCCCATCTCGCCGATGAACTCGCCGCGGTTCAGGTAGGCGAGGATCAGCTCGCGTCCTTCCTCGTCTTCGGACGAGACGGTCAGCGAGCCGTCGATGACGTAGTAGAGGATGTTCGCCGAGTCGCCGGGGCGGATGATCGCGGTCTTGCTCGGGTAGCGCCGTCGATGGCAGGCGCCGAGGAAGCGTTCCATCGCTGCGCGATCGGGCGTCAGCATCGGAGGCGCCTGCACGCGATTGATCTCGCGCGCGAGGCTGTATCGGAAATCGGCGATCTTGCCTTGCGGTTCCACTCGAAATCCCCTCCGCTTCCAGGGCGGCATGCCGAAACGGCGGATCGCGCACGATCGGCGCGATTGCGAGCCCGCCGGCTCGATTCCATTGCATCTTATTGCAAATCCGCCGGGGCGTCGCCCCACGCGGACGCCTGCAGCGCGGCTGCAGGCCGAGCCAGCCATGCACCTTCGGTTTCATCGCGGCGGGGCTTGGCCCATAATCCGCGCCCACGACGGCGCTGCGGCGCAGCCCGCCGTGAAGCCCGCCTTCCGTCGCCGCCATCGAGGTCGTCCGTCGTGGTCAAACCGATTCCGCGCCTGCAGCTGCAGGGTTTCAACAACCTGACCAAGGCGCTCAGCTTCAACATCTACGACATCTGCTATGCGGTGTCGGAGGACCAGCGTCGCCGCTACATCGAGTACATCGACGAGCAGTACGACGCCGATCGCCTCACCCAGATCCTCAGCGACGTCGCCGAGATCATCGGCGCGAACATCCTGAACATCGCGCGCCAGGACTACGATCCGCAGGGCGCCTCGGTCACGATCCTGATTTCCGAGCACCCGATCGTCGACAAGCTCGGCAAGGACGTGATCTCCGATGCGGTGGTCGCGCACCTGGACAAGAGCCACATCACGGTGCACACCTACCCGGAAACGCATCCGCACAACGGCATCGCGACGTTCCGTGCCGACATCGACGTGGCGACCTGCGGCGTCATCTCGCCGCTGCGCGCGTTGAACTACCTGATCGACAGCTTCGAGTCCGACATCGTGACGATGGACTACCGCGTGCGCGGCTTCACGCGCGACGTGAAGGGCCGCAAGCACTACATCGACCACAAGATCAATTCGATCCAGGACTACCTGGCCAAGCACATCCGCCAGAAGTACGAGATGTTCGACGTCAACGTGTACCAGGAGAACATCTTCCACACGAAGATGCACGTGAAGGACTTCGACCTCGACACCTACCTGTTCGAAGCCAACGCCGACGACCTCTCGTTCAAGGAACGCCAGCGCATCGAGCAGCTGCTCAAGCGCGAGATCGAAGAGCTGTTCCACGGGCGCAATCTGATGTGAGGCAGGGAATGGGGAACAGGGAATGGTCAATGCGGAGCGCACCCGCTCCGGCTCCTGCCATTCCCCATTCCCCACTCCCCATTCCCGATCGCGTGTGAGCAACGCTCACACGCGATACGCCACCTTCCTCATCACGTCCGCCGCGAACCCCATCAGGGTCGGGATCGGGGCAGGCAGGGTGGCCGCGCCGGCCGCGCGCGCGTTGTCCGCGTGGCGCGCCTCGTCGTCCTTCATCACGCGCACGATTGCGCGGCTGCGCTCGTCGCCGGGCGGCAGGCGGTCGAGGTGGGTGTCGAGATGGGCCTCGACCTGGCGTTCGGTCTCGACGACGAAGCCGAGGCTCAGCCGGTCACCGACCAGCGCGGCACCTGCGCCGATCGCCCAGGCGCCCGCGTACCACAGCGGATTGAGCAGACTCGGGCGGCTGCCGAGTTCGTCGAGTCGCGCGCCGCACCAGGCGAGGTGGTCGTTCTCCTCCCCGGCCGCGGCGAGCAGGTGGCGGCGCAGCGCGTCGTCGCGCGCCATCGCGGCCTGCCCGATGTAGAGCGCCTGCGCGCAGACCTCCCCGACATGGTTGACGCGCATGAGGCCGGCCGCATGACGGCGCGCGGCGTCGTCGAGTGCGGCTTCGGGAATGTCGCCCGCGGGCGAGGGGCGCGCCGCGGCCGGCGTCGCGATCGTGGTGGTCTCGAGCGCACGGCCGATGCCGGCGAGCAGGCGGTCCAGCGGAGTCAGCGTACGGGCGTTCATGGCGCGGGATTCTCCAGTTGGCGGGCCAGCAACACCAGCGGATGCAGCACCGGGATCTCAGCGTCACGCGGTCGCAGTCCCGTGGCGAGATGCATGCGGCAACCGATATTGGTCGTCAGCAACAGGTCCGGTGCGAACGCCGCGGCCTGCGCGAGCTTCTCGTCGCGCAGGCGATCGGCGGCTGCGGGCCGCTCGACCGCGTGGCTGCCGGCGGCGCCGCAGCAGCGCGGCTGCAACGGCAGTTCGTGCAGTTCGAGGCCCGGGATGCGCGCGAGCACCGCGCGCAGCGGCGCGAGCGCGCCGACCACGTTGACCTGCGTGCACGGCAGGTGCAGCGCCGCGCGCAGCGCGAGCGGGCGAAAGCGCAGGCGCGCGAAGCCCGCGTCGGCGCCGAGGAACGCATGCACGTCGGACAGCGCGAGCGGCGAAGCGGCGAGCACCTCGTCGCGCAGGTCGCCATGGCAGCCGCTCGCGCAGCCGATCACGAGGTCGGCTCCGCTGGCTTCGAGCCGGCCGCGGGTCGAGCGCGCGAGCGCCGCCGCGACCGTGGTCTCGCCGAGATGGCGCGGCAGCGCGCCGCAGCAGTCCCCGCCGCGGCTCTCGACCACCGCATGGCCGCTGGCTTCGAGCAGGATGCGCGCGGCCGCGAGCGTGTCGCGATCGTGCAGGTCCGCGATGCAGCCGCGGAACAGCGCGATGCGCCTGCGCTCCGGGCCTGCGGCGACGGTCCGCGTGCGCAGTGCAAGGCGCGCGGGCGGCGGCGCCAGCGTCGCGGCGATGCGGCGCCAACGCGTGCCGAACGGCAGCAGCGGGGCGAACAGCCGCAGCCAGCGGTGCGCCTGCAGCGCGGCCGCGATCCTCGACCACCGCAGCAGCGCGCGCGGATCGCGCCACAGGCGCGGCGTGCGCGACGGCCTTGCGTCGACGAGCCGGGCGCGCGTGCGCACGAGGATCTCCTCGTATCGGACGCCGGAGGGGCAGACCTGCTGGCAGGACAGGCAGGCGAGGCAGCGGTCGAGGTGGTCGAGCGCAGCGGGCGATGGCGCGAGCTGCCCCTCGTTCAGCGCGCGCGCAAGCGCGATGCGCCCGCGCGGGGATTCCGCCTCGATCGGGTCGATGCGGTAGGTGGGGCAGTGCGGCAGGCACAGGCCGCACATCACGCACTGGTCGGCCAGCGCGGTCAGGGCCGGGTCGGCCGCGGCGGTGCCAGGCGGTGCGGAAGGCATGCCGGCCATGCTACCATCGCCGATTGCGCCGGATGGCTTTGCTGTTGCGGCACGTCCGCGGTTCCGCTATCCTCCCGCGCCCTCATTTGTGACGACCCCGCCTGCGGGGTCCAGCCGAGTCCCCGAGACATGAAGACGATCAGCGCCACCTCCGAAGGCGTCAAGCGTGACTGGTACGTGGTCGATGCCGCCGGCAAGACCCTGGGTCGCCTGTGCACCGAGCTCGCGCACCGCCTGCGCGGCAAGCACAAGACGGTCTACACGCCGCACGTGGACACCGGCGATTACCTCGTCGTGATCAATGCCGAGAAGATCGCGGTGACCGGCAACAAGCTCGACGACAAGAACTACCATCGCTTCACCGGCCACATCGGCAACCTCAAGACGACCTCGCTGAAGGACATGCTCGCGCGTCATCCCGAGCGCGTCATCGAGATCGGCGTCAAGGGCATGCTGCCGAAGAACCCGCTCGGCCGAGCGATGTACCGCAAGCTCAAGGTCTACGCCGGCGCGCAGCATCCGCATGCCGCGCAGCAGCCGCAGGTCCTGGAATTCTGAGGCGCAGTCCCTGCGCGTGAAGGCGGCCGCAGGGCCGCAACCGTCCAACTAGAGTATTTCCCATGGCGATCCAGCAGAACTACGGCACCGGCCGTCGCAAGTCCTCCGCAGCGCGCGTGTTCCTGCGCAAGGGCAGCGGCGCGATCATGGTCAACGGCAAGACGCTCGATGACTTCTTCGGTCGCGAGACCTCGCGCATGATCGTGCGCCAGCCGCTCGAGCTGACCCAGAACCAGGACAAGTTCGACGTGATGGTCACGGTCGAAGGCGGTGGCATGACCGGCCAGGCCGGTGCGATCCGCCTCGGCATCGCGCGCGCGCTGGTGGAGTACGACGAGACGCTGAAGTCGCCGCTGCGCAAGGCCGGCTTCATGACGCGCGATGCGCGCGAGGTCGAGCGCAAGAAGGTCGGCCTGCACAAGGCACGCCGCGCGACCCAGTACTCCAAGCGTTAAACTGACTGCACAGCCCCGTCGCCAAGCGGTAAGGCACCTGACTCTGACTCAGGCATTCGGTGGTTCGAATCCATCCGGGGCTGCCAACTTCCTCGATGGCATCGCGCCCGGCGCGGCCATCAACGGAACGCAAGAAGAACCCGCCGCAAGGCGGGTTTTTTCGTTCCCGGCATCGGCGTCGTCGCCGACGTCCGCTCAGGCGCCTCGCGCGCGCCCGTGGCGAAGGCGCGGCCAGGCGCAGGCGCCCACCAGCAGCGCGAGCAGGCCGCTGAGCCAGCTCGACCACGCCGGCACCGGTGACGCGGCGGGACCCACCGGCACGCCCTGCTGTTCGAACGCGCCGATGTCCGCGCTCGGGCCGTACACGCGCGGGAACGGTTCGCCGCGCTGGTCGCGTGGGAGGTTCGCGGTGTTGGAGCCCGTGTCCACCGCGGGGCTGCCCGCCCGGAGCGCATGCGTGCGCGTGGTGCCGCCGTAGTACGCGAGCGGCGCGAGCAAGGGGTCGGCATCAAGCGTGTCCGGTGGCAGCACGACCTGCGCGCCGACTTCGCCGACGAGGTTGGCATGGCCGCCGATCGTGATCGGGAACGGATTCTCGATGTCGGCCGGGCCGCTGCCGCCCGCATTGCCGTGCACGATCGAGCTGTGCAGGTACGAGGTGTCCGCGCCGATCCAGATCCCGCCGCCGCCGTGGCTCGCGCTGTTCGCGCTGATCGTGCTGTTGCCGATGTCGAACGTGGAGGGCCGCCGCACGAACAATGCGCCGCCCATCCCGGCTGCCGCGACGTTGCCCGAGAACGTGCTGTTGGACACGGCCATGCTCGTGAACGTCGCGATGCCGCCACCGCGTCCGTCGACGATGTTGTGGTCGACGGTCGAGCCGCTGACGAAGCCGCCGCGCACGCTCACGATGCCGCCGCCGATGTCGTAGCTGTCGCGCCAGGGCGCGGTCCGGTGCTCGGCGAGGTTGCCGCTGACGGTGCTGTCGAGCAGCAGCATCTGGTAGACGAACGCGCCACCGCCGAATGCGGCGGTACCGGCGTCGATGTGGGTGCCGAGCGCGCGGTTCGACGCGAGCGTGCTGCTCTGCAACGCGAGCGAGTAGGCGTAGATGCCACCGCCATAGGAACCGATCGCGACCGACGCGCAGTCGCGCACGGTCGAGTCTTCGATCAGCAGGTAGCCCGCGCTCGCGACGCAGCCACCGCCGGTGATGTCGAAGTTCTCGGCGCTGATGCGCCCGTTGCGCAGCGTGAGGCCGCGCACGTGCAGGGTGCCGCCGCGCGGATGCACGAGCACGCGGTCGAGCTGGTTGCCGTCGATCGCGAGTTCGTTGCGGCCCGGGCCCGCGAGCGTGAGGTCGTCGATTCCGATTTCGATCGCGCCGGTTTCGAGCGTGATCGTCGAGCAGGCCAGCGCGGTCAGGTCGACCGTGTCGCCGGTCGCGGCGCCGGCGACCGCCGCGCGCAGGCTGCCAGGCCCGTCGTCGCCACAGTGCGTGACCGGCCAGATGGCCGCAGGCGCGGCCGGGGGCGTGGCGTCGCGCGGACCGGGCAGGGTCGGGAACAGGCGCTGCGCCGGATCGTTGCGGAAACGGATCCAGTCGCCGGCGTCCTCGTCGGCAACGCCGGGTCCTGCGGCTGCGAGCGCGAGGACCGCGGCGATCGCGCAGGCGAGGCGGGTCCGCTCGCGGCGTGCTGTGGCGTTTCGGGTCATCCGCGACATCCCGGGTTGATCGGCATTCCCTGCATGACGCATCGCGGCGCCCTCTCAGGCCATCTCGCGATCGCCGACGAGGACGATGTCGGCCGCGCGCTGCGCGAACAGGCCGACCGTGACGACGCCTGCGATCTGGTTGAGTGCGGCTTCGAGGCCGACCGGGTCGGTGATGCGCAGGCCGTGCACGTCGAGGATCCAGTTGCCGTTGTCGGTCACGCAGCCATCGCGCCAGACCGGCTGGCCACCGTGCAGCACGATCGCGCGCGCGACATGGCTGCGCGCCATCGGGATCACCTCGACCGGCAGCGGGAATCGCCCGAGCACGTCGACGCGCTTGGCCGGATCGATGATGCACACGAAGCGCCGCGCGGCCGCCGCGATCACCTTCTCGCGCGTGAGGGCGCCGCCGCCGCCCTTGATCAGGCGGCGCTGCGGATCGCATTCGTCCGCGCCGTCGACGTAAAGCGGGATCTCGCCGGTCGCATTGAGTTCGAGCACGTCGATGCCGCGCTCCCTGAGCAGGCGCGTGGATTGCTCCGAACTCGACACCGCGCCCTCGATGTCGTGGCGGCGCTCGGCCAGTGCGTCGATGAAATGCGCGACGGTCGAGCCGGTGCCGACGCCGACCACGATGCCGGGTTCGACATAGCGCATCGCGGCGCGCCCGGCCTGGCGCTTGGCTTCATCGACGGTCATGCGGCGTTCCTCGGCAGGGCGGTATCGGTCATTCGAGCGAAAGGATGCGGTTCCACTGGGTTTTCGTCACCGGCAGGATCGAGAGCCGGTTGCCCCGCTGCAGCAGCGCGAAGCCGTCGAGGCGCGGATCGGACTTGAGTTCCGCCAGCGTGATCGTGCGCGCGAGCTTGCGCGTGAACGCGACGTCGACGAGCTGCCAGCGCGGCTGCGCGGGCGTGCTCTTCGGGTCGTGGTAGTCGCTCTTGCGGTCGAATTGGGTCGGGTCCGGGTACGCTTCGCTCGCGACCTCGGCGAGCCCGGCGACACCGGGTTCGGCGCAGCTCGAGTGGTAGAACAGCACGCCGTCGCCGACGCGCATCTCGTCGCGCATGTAGTTGCGCGCGAGGTAATTGCGCACGCCGGTCCACGGCTCGGTGCCGACGCGAGCGAGGTCGTCGATCGAGAACGTGTCGGGCTCGCTCTTCATGAGCCAGTAGCGCGCCACCGGAACTCCTGGTTGCAGGGCATGGGCGTGGCCGCGCGCGGGCGCGTACCGGAATGTCGACTTTAGCAGCGCGCGGCGCGCCCGATCACTCCGCCGGCACGAGGTCGATCAGTTCGCGTTCGGTCGCGATGCAATCCAGGCGCACGTCCCAGGGCTCGATCGGTATCTCGTCGACCTCCTGGATCGCGTAGCCGATGCCCACCAGCAGCGGGCGCGCGACGCCGGTGCGCCCGTGCAGGAACGCGAACGTGCGGTCGTACCAGCCGCCGCCGAAACCGAGCCGGTGGCCGCGGCGGTCGAAGCCGAGCAGCGGAACCAGCACCACGTCGATCTCGTTCGCCGCGAGCGCCTCGTCGCGGCCGTCGCGCGGCTCGGGGATGCCGTAACGGTTCGCCTCGATCGCGTCGCCGGGCTGCCAGCGCGCGAAGCGCAGGCACCGATCCCCGGCCAGCAGGGGCAGGTACCACGCCTGTCCGCGCGCGCGCAGTCCGCTGGTCAGCGCAAGCAGCGGCAGTTCGCCACCGATCGCCCAGTACCCCGCGATGCGGCGGTCGGTCAGGAACTCGGGCAGCTGTTCGAGCACCGCGGGCAGCGCCTGCGCCGCGGCGAGGCGCGCCGCAGGCGACAGCGCTTCGCGGCGTGCGCGCAGCGTCTGGCGAAGCTGCGCGCGCGTGGGAGTCTCGGTCATGGGAGGCAGGCGAGGCCGGGTCGACTGGAGGATAGCGCGGGGCGGCAGCAGCGAGCGTGCCGTCGCGAAGGACTTCGGTCCCGGGCTCTTCGCGCCGGAAGCGGGAGGACTCGCACAGGGCTGCGCGCCGCCCGAAAACAGGACGGCATCCTCCGCGGGTGTCGGTGCGCATCGAACGACCTTGATCCCGGGGATCAGGTGGGAGGGCTGGCGGCGCCTTCAGGCTTTCCGCATCGAGGCGGACATGCACAAGGGCGCGCGTTTCGCCGTCCCGGGGTCGTCTATAGGAACAAGGCAATATGTAAGAGTGCGCTGCCGGGCACCGCAGAGGACGCCTGGCGCTATTGTACCGACGCGCCGAACGCACCATCAAGCTTGGAATTGAGCGCTTGCAGTTTCTCTGCCAGCCTGCGCGATTCGTCCGAGCCGCGTTCACGTTCGCCGAGCAGTTCGTGGCTGATGTTCAGCGCGGCAAGGATCGCGACGCGATCGACCCCGATGCCGCGCGCGGCCGCGCGCATCTCGCGCATCTTCGCATCCAGGTAGCGCGCTGCGGCGACCAGCCCCGGCTTCTCTTCCGGCGTGCAGGCGACGAAGAATTCGCGGTCGAGGATCATCACCGCCACCGGTTCGTTCGCGCCGTCGCTCATGCCTGGTTCTGCTCCAGTGACTTCAGCCGCATGATCATCGCCTCGATGCGCGAGCGCGCCTGCTCGTTGCGCGCGAGCAGCTGCGCGCGTTCGGTCGCGAGCTGCTCCTGGCTGTGGCGCAGGCTGCGGTTCTCGTCCTGCAGCGTGCGGCACAGCTCGAGCAGGCGGTCGAGCCGCTGGCTGATCGAGAGCAGGCTTTGTTCATGCACGGACATGCGCCGAATATAGCCCGAATCCCGGGGGGCGAACAGCGACGCGGGCACGCGCCGAAGTCGCGCCTCAGCCGCGTTCCCCGACCGCGGGATGCGCCTCCCCGAGGCGCTCGCGCAGGAACGCGAGGCACTGGTCCGGCGGCAGCGGCAGCGACAGCCAGTGCCCTTGCACCTCGTCGCAATCCTGCTCGCGCAGGTAGTCGACCTGTTCGGCCCTTTCGACGCCTTCGGCAATCACGTTGAGGCCGAGCGAATGCGCCATCGTGATCACGGTCGCGGTGATCGCCTCGTCGTCGGGGTCGGTCGTGATGTCGCCGACGAACTCCTTGTCGATCTTGAGCGTGTCGATCGGCAGGCGCTTCAGGTAACTCAACGAGGAATAGCCCGTGCCGAAGTCGTCGATCGCGAGCGTGACGCCGATCGCCTTGAGCCTGCGCAGCGTCGTGATCGACTGTTCCGCATTCGCCATGACCATGCTCTCGGTGAGTTCGAGCTCGAGCAGGTTCGGCGCGATGTCGTGCTCGGCGAGCACGTCGCACAGGCGCTGGATCAGATCGCCGCGCAGGAGCTGCGCGACCGACACGTTGATCGACATCGTGATGCCGTGCACGCCGGCGTCGCGCCAGCGCGCGAGCTGCGCGCAGGCCTGCGCGACGACCCAGTCGCCGATCTCCACGATCATCCCGGTCTCTTCCGCGATCGGGATGAACACGCCGGGCGAAACATTGCCGAGGTCGCCGCTGCGCCAGCGCAGCAGCGCCTCGACGCCGGTGATGCGGTTGTCGAGCAGGGACAGCTTGGGCTGGTAGACCAGCGACAGCTCGTTGCGCTCGAGCGCCTTGCGCAGCGCGGCCACCGTGGTCGCGCGCAGCCGCGCGGCCGCGTCCATCGCCTCGGTGTAGACCATCCACGTCTTGCGGCCGTGGTCCTTGGCCTGGTACATCGCGGTGTCGGCGAACTTCAGCAGGTCGCTCGGCACCTGGCCGTGGTCGGGATGCAGGGCGATGCCGATCGACGGCGAAATCACCACTTCCTGGCCATTGTCGAGCTCGAGCGGTTCCTCGAACGCGGCGATGATCTTCTCCGCCACGCGCTCGGCCTCGGCGGAGCTGCCGATGTTCTCGAGCACCACCGTGAACTCGTCGCCACCGAGCCGCGCGACCGAGTCGCCTTCGCGCACCACGTGGCGCAGGCGCCCGCCGGCGGCCTTGAGCATGCGGTCGCCGGTCGCGTGGCCCATCGAATCGTTGACGTGCTTGAAGCGGTCGAGGTCGAGGAACAGCACCGCGACCTTGCGGTTGCCGCGACGCGCGCGGATGATCGCGTGGCCGATGCGTTCGGTCAGCAGCGTCCGGTTCGGCAAACCGGTCAGCGCATCGTAGTTGGCGAGGTAGCGCAGTTCCTGTTCGGCGCGCTTGCGATCGGTGATGTCCGTGATCACGCTGACGAAGTGCGTACGCACGCCGCTGCCGTCGCGGATCTCCGACACTTCCACCTTGCTCAGGAATTCCTCGCCGTTGCGCCGGCGCTGCCACAGTTCGCCCCGCCAGTGGCCGCTGCGCGCGAGTTCGTCCCGGATCGCGTGGTAGTGCTCGGGCGGATGCTGCGAGCAGTCCAGCAGCGAGGCGGACCGGCCCAGCGCCTCCTCGCGGCGCCAGCCGGTCATGCGCGTGAAGGCCGGGTTCACGCTGATGAAGCGGTGCGAGGTATCGGTCACCGCGACCGCCTCGGACATGCTGTGGATCACCTCGTGCGCGACCCGGCGGTCGTGCTCGGCGGCGCGCTCCAGCGTGACGTCGCGCGCGGTGCCGCACATGCGCAGCGGGCGCCCGTCGGCGTCGCGCTCGACGATCTTGCCGCGCGCGAGCGACCACACCCATTCACCGCGGTGGTTGCGCAGCCGGTGTTCGGACTCGAAGGTCTCGCTGGTGCGGTCGATGTGCTTCTGCAGGCGCTGCTGCACCAGCGGCATGTCGTCAGGATGCATGCGCTCGGCGAACCACTCGTTGCCGAGCACGTTCTCCTCGTGCCTGCCGTCGCCGAACAGGTCGCCCGAACCGGTGACGACGATGCTCTCGCCGAGCATGTCCCAGTCCCAGAAGTCGTCGCCCGATCCCCACAGCGCAAGGCGCAGGCGATCCTCGCGCTCCTTGAGGTCGAGGTGGTGCACGAGCACGCGTCGCCGCTGCCGCCGCCGCGCATTCCAGGCGAGCACGAGCGCCACGCCCGCAAGCATCAGCCAGAGCGCGCGAGCGGGCACGCTTTCCCACCATGGCGGCACCACGCGCAGATTCGCTTGTGCGACCGCTTCGCCCCAGTAGCCATCATGGTTCGCCGCGCTCACCTGGAACCGGTAACTGCCGGCACCCAGATTGGTATAGGTCGCGTCGTGGCGCGTGCCGGCATCGACCCAGTCGTCGTCGAAGCCTTCGAGACGGTAGCGGAAGCGGTTGCGCTCGGGAGCCGCGTAGTCCAGAGCAGCGAACTCGAAACGCACGAGGCGGTCCGCCGCGTCCATCTCGATCACGCCGCCCGCGTGCTCGACCGGCAGTTCGCGCGGACCCACCTGCACGCGCGTGATCGCCACCGGCGCCGCGTAGCGGCTGCCTGCGATCGCCTGCGGCGCGAACAGGTTGAAGCCGTTGGTGCCGCCGAACGCGATGCGCCCGTCGGCGAGCGTCGCGACGGCGCCGCCGTTGTATTCCATGCCCTGCAGGCCGTCGGCGAGCGTGAAGGTGCGGAAGGTCGCGCCCTTGCGTTCGAACGAGGCGATGCCGCGGTTGGTGCTGAGCCAGATGCGCCCTGCCGCATCGCTCGCGAGCGCGTATACGGTGCCGCCCGGCAGGCCGTCGCGCGGCAGCCAGCGCGTGAAGCGTGCGCCACCCGCATCGAGCGCGTCGAGCCGGTTGAGGCCCGACTGCGTGCCGAACCAGAGTTCGCCATCCGCGGTCTCGTGGATCGTGCGCACGAGGTTCGCGCTGAGCGAGCGCGGATCGGCGGGATCCTTGTGGAAGATCCGGACCTGCCCGCTGCGCGGGTCGATCAGGTTCAGTCCGGTCATCGACGCTGCCCAGATGCGCCCCGCGCGGTCCTCGTGCACCGCGAGCACGCGGTTGTCGCCGAGGCCGCCGTGCGCGCCCTCCGACGCGGTGCGCCGCCAGCGTTCGTTGCGTCCGGTCGCCGGATCGTGGCGGACGAGTCCGTCGCGCATCGTGCCGACCCACATGCTGCCGTCACTCGCGAGTTCCAGCGCGCGCGCTTCGGGGCGCCCGGCGGAGGGGCTGGCGACCTGCGCATCGAGCGCGACCACGTCGAGGCGGCGCGTGCGCGCATCGACGCGCGCGACCCCCTTGCTGGTGCCGAGCCAGAGCGTGCCGTCGCGCGCGCGCACGATCGCGTGCACCGCGACGTGCGGAGCCGGTGGCGCCGATTCGCCGAGCAGGTCCGACCAGGATTCGAAACGGTTCTGCCGCGGGTCATAACGCTTGAGGCCGGCTTCGGTGCCGAGCCAGAGGCTGCCATCGACGTCCTCGGCGATCGAGCGGACGTAGTTGGTCGCGGTGCGCAACTGCGCGACGTCGCCTTCGGCGACGTGAAGGAACGGCGTGCCCTCCGGATCCACCTTCGCCAGGCCGCGTTCATGCGTGCCGATCCAGAGCAGGCCGGAACGATCGATGCTGAGGACCGTCGCAATCGCGTCGGGCGGGCTGCCGGAGCCCGCGTCGGGCGGCAGCTCCTGTGCCGAGCCATCGTCGGGATCGACCAGCACGAGGCCGCCGCGCGGCACCGACAGCCAGAGCCGGCCGCGCCGGTCCTCGACCAGTGCATTGACCACGCGCTCGCCGTCGCGTGGCCAGGTGCGCACCGCATCGTCGCCCGAAAGCCGGTACAGGCCGCGGCTGCTCGCGACATGCACGCGACCGTCGGCGCCGTGCAGTACCGAACGCGCATCGACGATCGCGCCGGCCGCGACGCGCTCGAAGCCGTCGCCCGCGGGCTGCAGCCGGTAGAGCCCATCGCTGGACGCGGCCCACAGCGTGCCGTCCTTGCCGAGGCTGAGCTGGCGCAACAGCAGCGCACTGTCGGCCGGCGGCGTGATCTCGCGCAGGATCCGTCCGTCGGCAGGATCGAGCAGCCACAAGCGGCGGCTGCTGCATACCCACAGCCCGCGCCGCGGATCGAACAGGATCGAGTTGACGCCTTCGGTGGCGCCGGCGAGCGGAACGCCCTCGAACCGGCCGGTGTCGAGCGGGTGGCGCACGAGACCCGCGCCGAGCGTCCCGATCCACAGGACCCTGGATGCGTCCTCCGCGAGCGCCGTGATCGGTCCTTCCGGCACCACCTGGTTCGGTCCGCGCGGCGCGGTGAAATCCGCGAAGCGGTAGCCGTCGAACTTCTGCAGCCCGCTGTCGGTGCCGACCCAGATGAAGCCGTCGCTGTCCTGCAGGAACGCGCTTACGGTGTTCTGCGCAAGGCCCTGCTCGACGCCGATCGACTGGAAATGGAACTCGCGGCGGATCGCGCCCGCGTACGCGGTCGCGCTCAGCACGAGGCCCGCCGCGAACAAGCCGGCAAGCCAGGATGCGCGACGCGGCTGACCGTACGGCGCGAGTGCCGCCATGGATTCGTTCTTGGCTGAAGTCCCGCGGGCAGTGTAGGCAACTCCGTGCACCTGCGCCATGCGCGCGTGATCCGGCGCGCCTTGGCGGCTAGAATCGGCGCCGATGCAAACCGCTCGACCCGCCCCTCCCGAAACTCCGACGCATGCGGCGCTCGCCGCGGCACTGGCCGACCTCGCACTCGGCGTCGATGCAAGCGAACTGCACGGTTCGCTGACCGGATACCTGTGCGCGGGCGGCAGCACCGGTGCAGACGACTGGCTCGATCGCCTGGCGCTCGAGCCGGCGGACGAGGCGACTGCAGCGCATCCGTTGCTGCGCGTGCTGCATGCGTCCGCGGTCGCGCAATTCGCATCCGACCCGCCGCGCCCGCAACCCCTGCTGCCGGCCGCGAACGCGCCGCTCGAGCAGCGCGCCGAGGCGCTCGTCGAATGGTGCCGCGGTTTCCTCGGTGGCTACGGCCTCGCGGGCGCGCTCGCGAGCGTGGAACCCTCGGCGGTCGCCGCCGACGTGCTGTCGGATTTCGGCACCATCGCCGGTTCGCACTTCGACTACGACGACGAGGCCGAGGACGCGCGCGCATTCGCCGACGTGCTCGAGTTCGTGCGCGACGCCACCGCGCTGCTGCACCGCGAATCGCGTCGGCGCACGCTGACGGTCGGGAGGGTGCATTGAGTGCGGGGGTCGGGAGCAGGGAATCGGGAATGGGGAATGGCGAATGATCGAGCAGTCATGCTTTGACTATTCCCCATTCCCCATTCCCCATTCCCTGTTTCGCTGTCGCGTAAACTAGGGCAGTGGCCGCTGGAGCGAAGCCGGACGCGATGATCGAGCCGAAGGAATACGCGCGACGCCGCCGCCAACTGATGCGCATGGCCGGGCCCGATGCGATCGTGATCGTCGCGGCGGCGCGCGAGCAGCTGCGCAACAACGACGCGCACTATCCGTATCGCCAGGACAGCGACTTCCATTACCTGACCGGATTCGGCGAGCCCGACGCGGTGCTCGCGCTGGTGCCCGGGCGCAAGCCGGCGGAGGTAATCCTGTTCTGCCGCGAACGCGATCGCGAGCGCGAGCGATGGGACGGTCCTCGCGTCGGCACCGAAGGCGCGGTCGCCTCGCTCGGCATGGACGATGCGTTTCCGATCGACGACATCGACGAAATCCTGCCCGGGCTGATCGAGGGCCGCACGCGCGTCTACTACCACTTCGGGCGCGACCCCGACTTCGACCTCAAGCTGATCGGCTGGGTCAACCGCGTGCGCGCGCTGGTGCGCCAGGGCGCGCGCTCGCCGCACGAATTCGTCGCGCTCTCGCACCTGTTGCACGACCTGCGCCTGTACAAGTCGCGTGGCGAGCTGCGGCTCATGCGCAAGGCCGCGCGGATCGCCGCCGACGCGCACGTGCGCGCGATGCGCGCGACGCGCCCGGGCATGAACGAACACGAGGTCGAGGCCGAGCTGCTGCATGCATTCCGCAGCGCCGGCGCAGTGCCGAGTTACGAGCCGATCGTCGGCGGCGGCGCGAATGCGTGCGTGCTGCACTACCGCTCGAATGACGCCGAACTGCGCGCGGGCGACCTGCTGCTGATCGACGCGGGCGCCGAGTACGAATGCTACGCCTCGGACATCACGCGCACGTTCCCGGTCGGTGGGCGCTACTCGCCCGAGCAGCGCGCGCTGTACGACATCGTGCTCGAGGCGCAACTCGCCGCGATCGACGAGGTGCGGCCGGGGCGATCGTTCGACGCGTACCACGAGGCGGCCGTGCAGGTCATCACGCGCGGCCTGTGCCGGCTCGGCCTGCTCGCGGGCAGCGTCGGCAAGAACCTGCGCGAACATGGGTACCGGCGCTACTACATGCACAAGACCGGCCACTGGCTCGGCCTCGACGTGCACGATGTCGGCGACTACCGCATCGACGGCGACTACCGCGTGCTCGAACCGGGCATGGTCGTGACGGTCGAGCCCGGCCTCTACATCGCGCCCGACGAGAAGCGCGTGCCGGCGAAGTTCCGCGGGATCGGCATCCGCATCGAGGACGATGTCGTGGTCGGAGCAGGCGGGCCGGAGGTGATCTCCGCGGGCGTGCCCAAGCACGCCGACGAGATCGAAGCGCTGATGGCCGGCGCGCCCGCTCACACGTGAACCCGATCGAGGACAACGCGGCCGATTCGTGCTTGACTTGGTCGGTGGGCGCGTTGCTGCGCGCCCGCAACAGGGGGAAACCATGAACCAGCTGCCAGCAGTGCCGCTTGCCTGGCTGCTCGCCGCGGCGGTGCTGGGCGTGATCGCGCCCGGCCCGATCGTGCGCGCGGGCAACCTGCAGGAGGACGAGGCCCGCATCGAGGCCCTGCTTCGCGCGGAGCGCAACGCGCAGCGCACGGCCGAGCGCAATGCGCGCGCGGCCAGCGCCGCCGCGCCCGCGGCCGGGCAGGAAAGCCTCGATCCCGCCACCCCGGTCATCGCCGAGGTCACCGCCGCGGTGCCGGAACCCAGCGAGAACGATGCCTGGCTGGTACCGACGATCGAGCAGGACGGCTTGCCGTTCGCCGACCTCAAGCACTACATCGGCCACCGCGTGGACATCCTGACCACCGGCGACCGCCAGCACCGCGGCACCGTCAAGTCCGCCGATGCGCGCCAGGTCACGCTGCTGGTGCGTCGACCCGGCGGAAACGCGACGTATACGCTGCGTCGCGAGCAGGTCAAACGCGTCGACCCGCGCTGAGCGCTGCCGATGTCGACCATGCCCTACGCGTCCATCGCGTTGCCGCTGGTGTTCGGGCTGGTCTACCTGTTCGGCGTGATCCGCATCCATCGCCACGAGCCGCGGCTCGGCATGCTCTCGCTTCTGTTTCCGGTCGGCCTCTACGCGATGGTCCGCTACTGGTCGGCCGAAAAGGACAACCCGCGCGTGCCGATGCTGGTCGCGCTGGTGCTGCTCTGCACCTGGATCGGCCTGCTCGCCTGGGGAACCACCCACGAATCGCCAAAGCGCTTCGCTGGCGCATTCACCGAATCGGGCGCGCCCGCGGGTGACGACGCGTTGGACGACCGCATGCGCCTGAAGGTCGCATACGCGGGCCTGCCGTACCGCGCGGGCACGATTGCGTTGCCGCAGGCGCAGGCCCGGATCGACCTGCCGTCGCACTTCCGTTTCGTCTCGTCCGAAGCGCTGCGCGGGGCCGGCATCGAGGTCGACGACGTGCCGCATGCAGCCGCCCTCGGCTGGATCGTGCACGAGAGCGTCGACCTCGCATCCGACACGGCCTGGTATATCGACCTCGACTGGTTCGGCGAAGGTTTCGTCAGCGCCGACCGCCTGGCCGTGTACGGCAACGACGCGCTGCTGGCCGAAGCACGCGCGACCGCGCAGCGACTGTCCGGGCTCGACGACACACCCGAATTCGAACTCGCGCGTTTTGCCGAAACGCCGGTGTACAACGTGTCCGACGCGTTGCTGACCTGGGCCGAGGACATCCGCTACGCCGACGAAGGCGCCACGACCCGCAACTGCCATGCGATCAAGCTCGGGCGCGCTGGCGCACTGCAGTTCTCGATCCAGGACATGGCGCCGGCGAGGCAGGAGCTGTGCCTGCGCGCGGTGCGCCTTGTCGCGGGCAGCAGCCGCTTCCTCGAAGGCCGCGCGTACGCCGACTACTCGCGCCTGTTCGACAAGAAGTCGCGATTCGACCTCGTCGACCTCGTCACGGGCCGCCACCGGCTGCGCGACCTGTAGGAGCGGCGCAGCCGCGGAGTTCCCGTTGCACGATCGCAACGCTGTCCGGTGTCGCGACTCCGCCGATCGCAGCGGCGCCGGCGAGCCGCGTCTACACCCCCGCGAACGCGTCGCGCGTGAGGTTCTCCGGCTCGCCTTCGGTGCAGGCGACATCGTCTTCGATGCGGATGCCGCCGTACTTGCGGAACGCGTCGACGCGCGCCCAGTCGACATCCCTGGCCGCGGGCTTCGCGCGCAAGGCCTCCAGCAGCATGTCGATGAAATACAGCCCCGGCTCGATCGTGACCACCATGCCGGGTTCGAGCGCGCGCGTCATCCGCAGGTACGGGTGCCGCGGCGGGCGCGCGATCGTGCCGCCGCTGTCGCTGGCCTGGAAACCCGCGACATCGTGCACCTGCAAGCCGATCGGGTGGCCGAGTCCGTGCGGGAAGAACGTGGAGGACACCCCCGACTCGAGCGCCGCCTCCGGCTCCATCCGGATGAACCCGTGCTCGCGCAGGATCGCGGCGAGGACGTGGTGCGCATGGATGTGCAGTTCCGGATACGACTGCCCCGCGCGCACGCGCGCCGCGAGTCCGCGCTGCGCCGTGTCGACCGCGTCGACGAGCGCCTGGAACTCGCCGTCGGTGTCGGCCGCCCAGGTGCGCGTGATGTCGCTCGCATAGCCGTGGAAACTCACTCCCGCATCGATCAGGAACGAATGCGCATGCGCAGGGGGCGCGTGCGAGAGGTCCATGTAGTGCAGCACCGCGGCATGCTCGTTGAGCGCGATGATGTTCCCGTACGGCAGCTCGTTGTCGGTCTGGCGCGCAGCCGCCATGTACGCGACGTGGATGTCGAGCTCGGACCAGCCGCTGCGGAACGCCTGCTCGGCGGCCACGTGCGAGCGCGCGCCGATCCGGCTCGCCACGCGCATCATCGCGAGTTCGTACGGCGTCTTGTACGAGCGGTGCCAGTGCAGGTAGTCCAGCACGCCCTGCGGGTTGTTCGGCGCGAACCCGTCGAGCGCCGCGTTCGCCTCGCCGATCGTCGCGCAACGCGCGGCATCGTTCGGCAGGTGCGCGCGCGCCTCCTTGGCCTCGCGGATCGTCACGATCTCGAAGTGCCCGACCCAGTAGCCCGCGGGCGCGTCCGGCACCACGTGCCAGTAATCGCGCGGCTGCAGGAACACGAGCCTGGGCTTTTTGCCGGGCGTGTAGACGAGCCAGGATCCCGGCGCCTTCGTCAGCGGCAGCCAGTGCTTGAAGTGCGGATTGACGGCGAACGGATACGGACGGTCGTCGAGGAACTGGTCGAACGGCTGGCCCGCCGCGATCACGAGGTGGTCGAAGCCTTCGCGCAGCAGGGCCTTGTCGGCGCGAGACATCAGCGTCTCGAGGTGTGCGGCGTAGAGCGGGTGCAGGTCGGGGTGCAGGTTGGGCATGGCTCGCATCCGGCGGTCGATGCGCCATTGTGCGCGAGGCGCTTGCGCGCCGCCAACGCCCGCGCGTTGCTCCCTCGCGCGCTGAACGCGCAACCAGCACACCTCTCCGTTCGCCCTGAGCGCAGACCGAGGGTCGGAGTCGAAGGGCCCGTTCGCGGTGGTATCGCGGTACGCGCGGCGCTTCGACTCCGCGGACTTCGTCCGCTGCGCTCAGCCGGAACGGACTCCCCCCGTTCGCCCTGAGCGCAGACCGAAGGTCGGAGTCGAAGGGGCCGTTCGCGGTGGTATCGCGGCACGCGCGGCGCTTCGACTCCGCGGACTTCGTCCGCTGCGCTCAGCGCGCACGGGACTGGATGATCTGCGCTCGTCCGGCCTACGGCGCGTGTGCCGGGAAGGTCTTGTGCAGCCAGTCGTCGAGCATGCGCTTCTCGAACCGCAGCGGATCGTTCGCGTTGAGGGTCCCCCTCTGCAGGAACGCGAGGTCGCGCAGCTCCCCGGTTCCTTCTCGCAGCACCTTGCCGTCCGCGTCGGACAACACGTAGCGAAGGTCGATGCGCGGCGAATGCGGTTCCTTCACGATGCGCACGTCGGACGCCTGCGGCCCGCGCCACGGCTCGCACTGGCCCGCGCGACGCACGTCGGTGATCGTGATCGCAAGGTGCTGCCCGGGCTCGATCTGTTTCGCCGCGCGAGACTCGACATGCCGCGCGAGCTCGCCGAGCCACTCGTCGGGCCCGATCGTCGAGCTGCACATGCTCTGGCGCGTGTCGGTGAATTTTTCGGGATCGGTCCAGTCCAGCTTCACGCGCGCGTCGGCTGCGGAAAGCGCGAGCGGTGCGAGCAGCAACACGGCCTGCAGCACGCGGGGCAGGGAAGAAAGGCGGTTCATGGTCGTGGTCCTGGCTGCCATGCGGATTCTCCACTGACGCCGCCGGGCGCGGCGTCGTCGCAGTATGCGCGCCTCCGACAGCGCGCCGCTTGCGGCAGGCTTCGGCCTGATTCTTGCGCGATCGTTCCGTGGCACCAAACCCCTGCGCGGCCTTGGATCAACTCGGGATTGAGGCAGTTCCGCAGGCAGCAGCTGGCCGCTCCGGCTCGAACGTGGTTGAATGCGCGCCTGAAGCGGGGGTGCCGGCGGCAGTCGGCTGAGAGAGTCCCTTCGAACCTGATCCGGCTGGTACCGGCGTAGGGAGCTTCGAGGCAGGCGGCGCCTTCGTGCGCCGATCCGCGCCCCGCTTCGGCATGCGACCCGTTCGCGACGCCCGCGCCCATCGCGCGGACATCCACTGAAGCCGAGGCAAGCCCGATGAATGCGCTCCCGTCCGAATTGCTGCGCCAAGCCGCGGAACTCTCCGGTTCCGTCACGCGCCCGATCCCGGGTTCGCGCAAGATCCACGTCGAGGGCTCGCGCCCGGACCTGCGCGTGCCGATGCGCGAGATCCAGCTCGCCGACACGCCCTCGATGTTCGGCATCGAGAAGAACGCGCCGTTCGCGGTGTACGACACCTCCGGCCCGTACACCGATCCGGACTATCGCGTCGACCTCGCGGCGGGCTTGCCCGCGCTCCGCGCGCGCTGGATCGAGGAGCGCGGCGACAGCGAGCGACTCGCCGACTTCTCCTCGCCATTCACGCGCCGCCATGCGGCCGCGCCGTCGCTCGCCGAAGTGCGCTTTCCTTCGATCCCGAAGCCGCGCGTCGCGAAATCGGGCATGAACGTCACGCAGATGCACTACGCGCGGCGCGGCATCGTGACGCCCGAGATGGAATACGTCGCGATCCGCGAGAACCAGCGCATCGAGGCGATCCGCGAGGCGCACCTGCTGAAGCAGCACCCGGGCCAGTCGTTCGGCGCCGCGATCCCTTCGCGCGTGACGCCCGAGTTCGTGCGCGACGAGGTCGCACGCGGCCGCGCGATCATCCCGAACAACCTCAACCATCCCGAATCGGAGCCGATGGCGATCGGCCGCAACTTCCTCGTGAAGATCAACGCGAACATCGGCAACTCGGCGGTCACGAGTTCGATCGCCGAAGAGGTCGAGAAGATGGTGTGGGCGATCCGCTGGGGCGCCGACACGGTGATGGATCTCAGCACCGGCAGGCACATCCACGAGACGCGCGAATGGATCCTGCGCAATTCCCCGGTGCCGATCGGCACGGTGCCGATCTACCAGGCACTCGAAAAGGTCGGCGGCGTCGCCGAGGACCTGACCTGGGAACTGTTCCGCGACACGCTGATCGAACAGGCCGAGCAGGGCGTCGACTACTTCACGATCCACGCGGGCGTGCGCCTGCCGTTCGTGCCGCTGACCGCCAGGCGCGTGACCGGTATCGTCAGCCGCGGCGGTTCGATCATGGCGAAGTGGTGCCTCGCGCATCACCGCGAATCGTTCCTGTACGAACGCTTCGAGGAGATCTGCGAGATCATGAAGGCCTACGACGTCGCGTTCTCGCTCGGCGACGGCCTGCGCCCGGGCAGCATCGCCGACGCGAACGACGAGGCGCAGTTCGCCGAGCTCGACACGCTCGGCGAACTCACGCAGGTCGCGTGGAAGCACGACGTGCAGGTGATGATCGAGGGCCCGGGCCACGTGCCGATGCACCTGATCAAGGAGAACATGGAGCGCCAGCTCGAGAAGTGCGGCGAGGCGCCGTTCTACACGCTCGGCCCGCTGACGACGGACATCGCGCCGGGCTACGACCACATCACGAGCGCGATCGGCGCCGCGATGATCGGCTGGTACGGCACCGCGATGCTCTGCTATGTGACGCCGAAGGAGCACCTCGGCCTGCCCGACAAGCAGGACGTGCGCGACGGCATCGTCACCTACAAGCTTGCCGCGCACGCGGCCGACCTCGCCAAAGGTCATCCCGGCGCGCAGGCGCGCGACAACGCGCTCAGCAAGGCGCGCTTCGAGTTCCGCTGGGCCGACCAGTTCAACCTCGGCCTCGATCCCGAGAAAGCGAAGGAGTTCCACGACGAGACGCTGCCGAAGGACGCGCACAAGAGCGCGCATTTCTGCTCGATGTGCGGGCCGAAGTTCTGCTCGATGAAGATCACCCAGGACGTGCGCGACTACGCGAAGGAGCACGGTCTCGGCGAAAGCGACGCACTGGCCGAGGGCATGGCGCGCAAGGCGAGCGAATTCCGCGAGCAGGGCGGGGAGGTCTATCGGCCGGACTGACGCGCGGACGCCTGCACTCAGCCGGCGGTCAGGTCGCACGCGCGGCGTGCACGTAAGATGCGGCGACGGGCCGCGCATCCGTCGCCCGCCACCGCATCCGCAGGAGGCCGCATGTCCGCGCAACCGTTTCTCTCCGACATCCAGACGATCCGCGAGCGCGCACGCGAGCACATGGAGCGCGGCGCCGTCACCGCCAGCTACACGCTCGACCGCGAGACGGTGCTGAAGCTGCTCAACGAGGCGCTCGCGACCGAGCTCGTCTGCGTGCTGCGCTACAAGGCGCACCACTACCTGGCCTCCGGCATCAACGCGAAGAGCGTCGCCGCCGAGTTCCTCGAGCATGCGATCGAGGAGCAGCAGCACGCCGACCAGATCGCCGAACGCATCACGCAGCTCGATGGCACGCCGAACTTCTCCCCGGAGGGACTCACGTCCCGCAGCCATTCCGAGTTCGTCGTTCCCGAGGAACTCGCGGCGATGATCCAGGAGAACCTCGTCGCCGAGCGCATCGCGATCGACAGCTACCGCGAGATCATCCAGTACATCGGCGACCGCGACACCACCACCAAGCGCATGCTCGAGCAGATCCTCGCGGTCGAGGAAGAACACGCCGAGGACATGAAGACGCTAATGGAGGATTTCGGCAAGAAGGGCGAACCCGCAAAGCCCGGTTCCTGACCAAGCCGGGTCGCGCAGGCATCTCCGTGCAACATCACGGCTGCGGCTGCGGCTGCGGCAGCAACTGCGCACTCGCGCGCCGGCGCAGCCGCGTGGCAAGATGGCCGCCGGCGAAGCGGGAGTGGAAACGTGGAAGCGACGGCAACACAGGCGAATCGAAAGTCGTGGCTGCTGCGCGCGCTCGGCGCGGTGCTGCTCGTGTACGCAATCGTCGTGCTCGCGCTGATGTGGTGGTGGGACTACGAGCCCGCGCACTTCGACGTCGGTGCGAACGCGCAGCGCGCGGCGAGCGAGCGTCGCCAGCCGCTGACCACCGGCAGCGTCACGACTGCCACGCTGATGGCCTCGGCGCGCACGCTGCTCGACAAGCGTGGCGGTTACCTCAGCAACGACCTGTTCCCGCCCGGCCTGCTGATGGACAACGTGCCGAACTGGGAATTCGGCGTGCTGACCGCGACGCGCGACCTCGCGCGTGCCTTGCGCAACGACCTCAGCCGTTCGCAGACGCAGTCGGTCGAGGACCGCGACCTGCAGGAAGCCGAGCCGCTGTTCAGTTCGCCCAACGACCGCTGGCTGCTGCCGAGTTCGGAAGGCCAGTATCGCAAGGCGCTCACGCACGTCGACGGCTACCTCGCGCGACTCACCGACAACGACCCGACCAATGCGCAGTTCTATGCGCGCGCGGACAACCTCGCCGACTACCTGCAGGTCGCGTCGACTCGGCTCGGTTCGCTGTCGCAGCGCCTGTCGGCCGCCGCCGGCCAGGTCCGCGTCGACACCGACCTCGCGGGCGACCCGAATGCGCAGCAGTCCAAGCCGGCCGACAGCCCGCGCTTGGTGCAGACCCCGTGGCTGAAGATCGACGACAACTTCTACGAGGCGCGTGGCTACAGCTGGGCGCTGCGCGAACAGCTCGAGGCGATCCGCATCGACTTCGCTCCGGTGCTGCGCGACAAGAACGCGCTGGTCAGCCTCGACCAGGTGATCCGCGAACTCGAGGAGTCGCAGAAGTCGCTCGGCAGCCCGATCGTGCTGAACGGCCGGCCGTTCGGATTCTTCGCCAACCATTCGCTCGTGATGGCCAATTACATTTCGCGCGCGAACGCCGCGATGATCGACCTGCGCAGGTTGCTCGAGCGCGGCTGAGGCGCATTTCGTAGGCTGGACGACCGCAGGTCGGCCGGCGCTTTTGCTTCGTCGCGTGCCGCGAAGCCGGCCGCGCTGCGCGCGTCCAGCCTACGAACAAGCGCATTGACCGGTAGCTGGATGACCGAAGGTCGGCCGGTGCCGTTCTGCGCGCGTCCAGCTTCCGACCACCACGCAACCGAGCCTCGATGCGCATGCGCGGCGAAAGCATGCCAAGATCGCCGTTTGGCCCCGTACCCGCCGCCCCGTGCCGACCTCGCCGTTCCCGTTGACCGCGTCGCCGACCTGGCGCCACCTGCTCGACCCCTCGCTGCTGCTCGCGCTGCTGCTGCTGGTGCCGCTGGTGTTCCTGCTGCCGCCGGTTCCGATCGACGAAACGCGCTACCTCGCCGTCGCCTGGGAAATGCGCCACGGTGGCGAGTGGCTCGTGCCGCATCTCAACGGCGCGACCTATGCGCACAAGCCGCCGATGCTGTTCTGGCTGATCAACCTCGGCTGGCTGCTGACCGGCGTGCACGCGTGGACCGGCCGCGCGATGGCGCTGGTGTGTTCGGCCGCGAGCCTCGTGCTGATGCACCGCCTCGCGCTGCGGCTCACCCATTCCGACCAGGCCGCGCGGCATTCGGTCTGGATCCTGCTCGGCACGATCTACTTCGGCGCGTTCGCGAACGCGATCATGTTCGACGTGCTGCTGACGACCTGCGTCCTGCTCGGCGTGCACGGCATCGTCGACCTCACGGGCGCGCGGCTCGCGCGCGGCATCGTGCTGACTGGCGGCGCGATCGGCCTCGGCGTCCTCGTCAAGGGGCCGGTGATGCTGCTCGATGTCGGCGTGGTCGCGCTGACCGCGCCCTGGTGGGCGAGGGACGCGCTGCGCGAACGCCTGTGGCGCTACCTCGGCGCGCTCGCGCTCGCGCTGCTGGCCGGCGCCGCGGTCGCGCTCGCATGGGCGATTCCGGCCGCGCTCCACGGCGGCCCCGACTATGCGCACGCGATCTTCCTGCGCCAGACGATCGATCGCATCCATGGCGTCAAGGGCGCGAGTACGCACGGCCGCCCGTGGTGGTGGTACGGCATCGTGTTCCCGTTGATGATCCTGCCGTGGCCGCTCGTGCTGCGCGGCAAGCTCGCCTCGCTGCGCGCGCTGCTCGGCGAGCCGGCGATGCGCCTCGGCCTCGCCTGGCTCGTCGCGATGCTGCTGGTGTTCTCGATGATCGGCGGCAAGCAGCCGCACTACCTGTTGCCGGCGATCCCGCCCCTCGCGCTGATCGGAGCGGTGCTGCTCGATCGCGGCGGCTGGCGCGTTCGCAGCGGGTTGTTCGCGCTCGTGCTCGGATGCATCGGCGCGGTACTCGCGTGGATGCCGTTCCGCGCCGAGGGCGATCGCCACCTCGCCGCGGTGGCCGACATCTCGCCGTGGTGGGGCGCGCTCGCGGCTGCGATCGGCGTCGTGCTGTTCCTCGCAACGCGGCGCCGCCAGACGCTCGCGGCTCCCGCACTCGCATCGCTCGCGCTCGTGCTCGTGGTCAAGCTCGCCGTCGCGCACGGTACCGGTGAACGCTACAACCCGCAGACGGTCTCGCAGGTTGTGCGCTCGCTGCAGCAGCAGGGCACGCCGCTCGTGCACATGTTCTGGCACCACGGCGTGTACGAATTCGCCGGGCGGCTGGTCGAGCCGATCCCCGCGTTATACGACATGCAGTCACTGCAGCGCTGGGCCGACGAGCATCCGGACGGCATGGTCATGAGCTTCTACCCGGAGTACCGCTTTCGCGCGCAGCCGTACTTCAGCGCGCATTTCCGCGGCACCGAGGTCTCGATCTGGCGGGTGCGCGAAGCGATCGCCTCGGGCACCGACAAGGACATCGTGCACAGCCACCTCGACCTCGAACCCGAGGAGGGCTGAGCGCGTCCGGGCGTGCGCTGCAACGCGCGCGCACGCGTTGCCCCGGGACAACACGACGCGCGCGCTGCGGAAATCTCCGCGGGCGTCGCGACGTCGATCAGAACACCGGCTTGTCCACCGCGGCCGCGTAGCGCTGCACGCCCGCGAGGATTTCCGCTTGCGCCGCGGCGGCGTCCGCCCATCCGTCGAGCTTGACCCACTTGCCCTTCTCGAGATCCTTGTAGTGCTCGAAGAAGTGGCCGATGCGCTCGAGCCAGTGGCCGGACACGCGCGCGATGTCGTCGATGTGCGCGTAACCCGCGAACACCTTCGCGATCGGCACCACCACGAGCTTCTCGTCCGCGCCGGCCTCGTCGGTCATCTTCAGCATGCCGACCGGGCGGCATCGCACGACCGAACCCGGCACCAGCGGCAACGGAAGGATCACGAGTGCGTCGAGCGGATCGCCGTCGCCGCCGAGCGTGTGCGGCACGTAACCGTAGTTGCATGGATAGCGCATCGGCGTCGACAGCACGCGGTCGACGAAGATCGCGCCGGAGGCCTTGTCGACTTCGTACTTGACCGGCTCGGCATCCTTCGGGATCTCGATGACGACATTGATCTGGTGCGGCACGTCGGCACCGGCGGGAACACGTTCAAGGCCCACGCATGACTCCTGGCAAGGTCGCCCGCCGCAGCGGCGCGAGGAAAGCGCGCGGGCAGGGCCCGCGACAGGGGACGCGCAGGATACGGCAAACATTGCGGCGCCGCAGCATCCGGTCGCCCAGTCGCGGTGCTGCCTCTACGGCTGCACGGACGCGCACCGGCCGCGGTGCGTCGCGTGGCGCACGAAACGCAAGGCAGGCCGGACGCGCGGCCTGCGGGCCACCCGCCCGGCTGCGCCGAGCCGACACCGCGGACTGCCGAACGGGACTTGCCGCGGAACCCCGACTCGGCTTGACTGGCCGGATCGTCGGAAGGGGAGTCCGCATGGGCGCGGCAGATCGCTGGCAGCACCTGCAGCAGTTGTTCGACCAGCTCGTCGCGATGGACCCGTCGCGCCGCGAGGCCTGGCTCGCCGAGCACGAACCCGATCCGGACCTGCGCGGCGAAGCGCTCGCGCTGGTCGGCGCGCACGATTCCAGCGAAGGCGGCTTCACCGCGCGTGTCGGCGAACTCGCGGGCAACGCCTTCGAGCCGGCCGCCCGGGAAGGCATGCGCATCGGTCCCTACCTGCTGCGCGGCGAAATCGGCAGCGGCGGCATGGGCACGGTGTTCCTCGCCGAACGCATCGACGCCGAATACGAGCAGAAGGTCGCGATCAAGCTGATCCGCGGCGTCGCGACCGCCGACGCGAGCCAGCGCCTGCGCCGCGAACGCCAGATCCTCGCCGACCTCACGCATCCGAACATCGCGCGCCTGCTCGATGGCGGCACCACGGAAAGCGGCCAGCCCTACCTCGTGATGGAGTATGTCGAGGGCACGGGCATCACCCAGTTCGCGCGCGAACGCAAGCTCGCGCGCGCGCAACGTTTGCGCTTGCTGCAGCAGGTCGCGCGCGCGGTGCAGTACGCGCACCAGCGGCTCGTCGTGCATCGCGACCTCAAGCCCGCGAACGTGCTCGTGCGCGCCGACGGCACGCCGGTGCTGCTCGACTTCGGCATCGCCAAGCTGCTCGACGTCGACGCGACCGGCCCGCACGAGACGCAGACCGGATTGCCGTGGTTCACGCCCGCGTATGCGAGCCCGGAGCAACGCATCGGGCGCGCCGTGAGCACCGCGAGCGACATCTACGGACTCGGTGCGCTGCTGCACGAACTGCTCAGCGACGAGGTGCCCGCGCCCGACCGCGAGGGCCGCCTGCCGCCGCCGACGATGCTCCGCAACGGTGCGGGCGAACGCGCGGGCGACCGCGAACTCGACATCATCGTCGGCAAGGCCGCGCATCCCGATCCGGACCGGCGCTACGCCTCGGCCGAAGCACTCGCCAACGATATCGAACGCTACCTGCGCGGAAGGCCGATCCAGGCCGCGCCCGACAGCGTCGGCTATCGCGTGCGCAAGTTCGTGCGACGCAATCCGTTCGCGAGCGCGGCCGTCGTCGTCGCCGCCGTGCTGTGCGTCGCGTTCGTCTGGCGGCTCGCGCTCGAGAACGAGCGCGCGCGCCTCGCGGAAGAACGCGCGCAGCGCGAATCGGTGACCTCGGGCCGCGTGGTCGACTACATGGTCGCGCTGTTCGACCAGGCATCGCCGGAAAAGGTCGGGCTGCGCCCGATCTCGGCCGAGGAACTCGTCGACGCGGGCCTGCGCGACCTCGGCACGCAACTCGACCAGCAGCCCCAGCCGAAGGCGCGCCTGCTCGCCGCGATCTCCGAGATCTACGCCAAGCTCGGCCGCAACGAGAAGGGCATCGACGCGATGGAGCAGGCGGTCGCGCTGCAGCGTCCGCTCGGGGACGACGCGTGGTTGTCGCGTTACCTGCAGCTGTACGGGAACATGCTCAATGCGAGTGGCCGTTTCCCCGCCGCGATCGCCGCGCTCGACGAGGGCATCGCGCTGCAGGACCGCGAAGGCGCGCGCGATCTGCAACTGCTCGCGGAGATGCTGACGACGCGCTCGCTCGCGCACAGCCGCAGTGGCGACGTCGAGAAGGCGATCGCGGACGCGCGGCGCGCGGCGGAGCTGGGGCAGCTGTCCGCGGCGAAGTCGACCACCCTCGTCGGCGAAGCGAACAATGCGCTCAGCGAGGCCTACCTCGTCTCGAACGACAATGCGCGCGCGGTCGCGATCGCGCGCGACAACGTGCGCGAGCTGGAAGCGCGCCCCGACGCGGGCAACACGCTGTTCGGCGCACGCGAGTACCTGGCGGCGGCGCTCAGTGCGAACGGCGAGCTCGTCGAGGCCGAGGCGCTCTTGCGGCGCCAGCTCGTCGAGCGCGGCAAGACCGTCGACCCCAACAGCGACTGGTTCATCACGCTGCGCAACCAGCTCGGCGCGATCGTGCGCAACCTCGGCAAGCCGCTCGAGGCGGTTGCGCTGCTGCGGGAAAACGTCGAAGCGATGCGCGCGCGCGGGATGACCGCCACGCCGTCCTACATGATCGCGTTGAACAACCTCGGATCGCTCGAGGAACACGTCGGCGATTACGCGGCGAGCGAAGCGCTGCTGCGCGATGCGCTGCGTCTCGCGCTCGCCGAGGACGATCCGGGCAGCCTGCGCCCGGACATCTACCGGCAGAACCTCGGCCGCGTGCTGCTGCTCGCGGGCAGGTACGACGAGGCGCTGCCGCTGATCGAGCACGAAGTCGCCGACGACGGCTCGAACGACCGCCGCATCACCCGCCTGCGCAGGCTCGTGCACCTGGCAGAGTGGAACCGGATGAACCGCAGGCTGGAGTCGGCGGCCGACTTCATCGAACAGGCGCAACGGAACCTGCTCGGGAATTTCGGTGCCGATCATCCGCGCGCGGGTGCGGTGCTGCGTGCTCGCGCATTGCTCGAACGCGATCGAGGCGAGCTCGTCGACGCCGAGACGCACCTGCGCGAGGCGATGGTCGCGACCGCGCGTGCCGCTGCACCGGAATCCAATCCGATGGTCGAACTGCGCCTGGAACTCGCCGACGTGCTGCTGCGCGCGGGCAAGCGCGACGAAGCGCGCACGCTCGTGGAGCAGACGCGTGCGAGCCTCGCCGCGAATTTCTCGCCCGCCGCGCCGGCGCGCGCGTTGCACGCGAAGCTCGCGCGCGAGCTCGGCATCGCCACGACGGCGAGGCCCTTGTAGGCTGGACGGCCGCAGGCCGGCCGGCGCTTCTTGCGGGAACCCTGCGCGCCGGGAGCGCCGGCCGCGCTGCGCGCGTCCAGCCTACAAAGGCATTCTGCAACGCGTGCGGGCAGGCTCTGGCGACGTCGTAGGCTGCACGGCCGCAGTCCGGCCGGCGCTTCTTGCGAGATCCCCCCGCGCCGGCGGGTCAGTGGCTGGCTTCGCCGATGCCCGCCGCCTTGCGCAGCTCGGCCGATTGCTGCGGGAACCACGCGCCGTTGAGTTCGAGCACCTCGCTCGCGACGGACTTGGCTTCATCCGCGCGACCGAGCGCGGAGAGCGCATCGACGCGCAGCTTCGCGACGGTCAGGCGGTTCACGCCGTAGGCCTTCTCGGCCGCCTGCTCGAGCAACGGCAGCGCCTTCGCCGCATCGCCACGTTCGAGCAGGCTGCGACCCCAGCGATACGGGTAGACGTAATCGTCGGGATACGCGGCGATCAGCTTCGGGAACAGCGCGTCGAGTTCGGCCGTGCGCTTGGCCATCGTGAGGTACACGCGCAGGTTGTCGGCCGCGTTGCGGTCCTTGCCGATGTCGTCGCCGAGCGCCGCGCGCGTGGCCGCGATGCCGCGATCGAGCGCGGCTTTCTCGCCGGCGGCGTCGCCGAGCGCGGCCGCGAGTTCGGCGCTCGCGAACACCGCGCTGCGCTGGTCGGCGCAGGTCGGCGAGGCGACGAACACGTCGCGCGCGAGCAGCGCATCGAGCGCGGGCTTCTGTGCGCGCAGGATCGGTTCGCGCTCGGCTTTGGGCATCGCCTCGCTTGCGCCGAGCAGGTCCATGACGACGTAGAGGCGTTCGCAGCCCGGATCGCCCGCGAGCACGCGCTGCGCGGCGGCGACGGCCGCGGCATCGTCCTTGTCCGTGCGCGCACGCTGCAGCGCGAGGCGGTCGCGCAGCAGCGTCGCGCGTTCATCGCGCTCGAGCTTCGCGCGCAGTGTCGCAGGGAGCGTCGCGTACCAGTCGAGGCCGCCCTTGCCGTCGCCGCGCGCCTGGTAGGACGCGAGCACGGTGCGTGCGGCCTCGGCGTCGCCGGCCTGCGCCTTCGCGCGGTAGTCGTCGAGCGTGCCGGCACCGGCGAGGATCGCGTCGAGCATCGGGTAGAACTTCGCGCGCGGTTGCTCGGCGAGGATGCGGCCGCGCTCCTTGCCGTGTTCGTCGAGGACGACGTAAGCCGGCAGCGCCTTGACCTCGAGTTTCTTCATCCAGGCCGCACCGTCCGGGGAGTCGGCATCGACCTCCACCGTCACCGCGCGACGCTTGAGCGCGGCCCACTCGGCGCCGTTCAATACGTGGCTCGCCATGAAGTAGCACGAGTAGCACCACGGCGCGGTGAAATCGATGAACACGGGCTGGTGCGCCTGCTGCGCGCGCGCGAGCGCGGCATCGACGGTCGAGACGTCGGCGGCCTGCGCCGCGAAAGCGGCGGTCGCGAGCAACAGCGTGGCGAGGACGTTCTTCATCGCGGCTCCCCAAGTCCGAGTTCGCGCGCGAGGAACGCGTAGGTCATCGCATTCATGTACGCGGCCTGGCGGTTGTCGGCGGCGCCACCGTGGCCGCCTTCGGTGTTCTCGTAGAACCATGCGTTCGCGTGGCCGAATTCGCGCATGCGCGCGGCCATCTTGCGCGCCTGCACCGGGCCGACGCGGTCGTCGCTGGTCGCGGTGTAGAACAGCACCGGCGGATAGTCCCGGCCGCGCTCGACGTTCTGGTACGGCGAGAACGTGCGGATCCAGTTCCATTCCTCGGGCTTGTCGGGGTCGCCGTACTCCGCGATCCACGAGGCACCCGCAGACAGGTGCGTGTAGCGCTTCATGTCGAGCAGCGGCACCTGGCACACGATCGCGCCGAAGAGCTGCGGATACTCGGTCAGCATGTTGCCGACGAGCAGCCCGCCATTGCTGCCGCCGGTCGCGCCGAGTCGTTCGCGCGAGGTGACGCCGCGTCGGATCAGGTCTTCGGCGATCGCGGCGAAGTCCTCGTACGCGCGTGGCCGGTTCGCCTTCAACGCGGCCTGGTGCCAGCGCGGCCCGTACTCGCCGCCGCCGCGGATGTTCGAGACGACGTAGACGCCGCCCTGTTCGAGCCACGCGTGGCCGATCGCGCCGCTGTAAACCGGCAATCGCGAGACCTCGAAGCCGCCGTAGCCGTTGAGGATGGTCGGATGGCTGCCATCGAGCACCAGATCCCTGCGCGCGATCTGGAAATACGGGACGCGCGTGCCGTCCTTCGAGCGCACGAAATGCTGGCTCACTGCGTAGGGCGCGGCATCGAAGAACGCAGGCGTCTGCTTCAGCGTGGTCGGCGCGGGCCCGCCGATCTCGCCCCAGGCCAGCGTGGTCGGCGTGAGGAAGCCGGTGACGCTGAGGAAATAGGCATCGTCGTCGTCGGCATCCACGCCTTCGGCCTCGACCTGCGACAGCGCGGGCGCACCGCCGAGCGGGGCGCGTGCCCACGCGCCCGCAGTCGCCGGCGTCAGCACTTCCTGTCGGCTCGAGACATCGTCGAGCAGGTTGAGGATCAGGTGGTTGCGCGTCCACGAGTGATCGACCAGCGACGTGGTCTCGCTCGGCGTGAACAGCGCGACGAGTTCGCGCTTGCCGGCCATGTAGTCGTCGAAGCGCGTGGCGAGCAGCGAGCCGGCCGGATGCGTGCGGCCACCGACGCTCCATTCGCTGCGCGGCGACACCAGCAGCCACTCGCGGTGCACGTCGATGACCGCGTCGAGCGGCACGTCGATCTTCGCGAGACTGCCGTCGGCGCGGCGCTGGAACGTCTCGCTGGTGTAGAAATCGATCGTGCGCACGAGGAAGTCGCGTTCGAAGCCCGGCGTGAGGTCGCGCGTCGCGCTCGCGGCGAGGTCGTCCATCGCGACTTCGTACACCGGCGTCGCCGACTCGAGCGGCGTGCCTCGCGTCCAGACGCGCACCGTGCGCGGGTAGCTCGACTTCGTCATCGAACCGGGACCGAAGTCGGTACCGACGTAGATCCGGTCGGCGTCGATCCACGCCGTCTCGCTCTTCGCCTCGGGCACGTGGAAGCCGCCTTCGACGAATGCCTTGTCGACGAGGTCGAACTCGCGCACGACGTCGGCATCGCCACCGCCCGGCGACAGCGCGACGAGGCAGCGCCGGTTCGCGGGCTTGAGGCATTTCGCGCCGTGCCAGACCCAGCGCTTGCCATCGGACTCGGACAGCGCGTCGAGGTCGATCACGGTTTCCCACGCGGGATCGGGCTTGCGGTATTCCTCGAGCGTCGTGCGCCGCCACAGGCCGAGCACGTGGTCCTTGTCCTTCCAGAAGTTGTAGTAGCGATCACCGATCTTCTGCACCGTCGGGATGCGCGCGTCGGAATCGAGCACCTCGAGGATGCGCGTGCGCAGGCGCTCGAACGCCGGCGTGCCGGCGTAGGCCTTCGCGGTTTCGGCGTTGCGCTCGGCGACCCATGCGAGCGGCTTTTCGCCGTGGATGTCCTCGAGCCACAGGTAGGGGTCTTCGGCAGTCGTCATCTCGGTGCTCGTTGCGGGCGCCGGCTTCGGTGCCGGCTGGCTGCAGCCGGCCAGCACGGCGAGGACGGCGAATGCGGCGGAGATCGGCTTCATCGGGTGGTCCGTTCGGCAAGGCGAACGCCCATCCTGCGCAGGAGCGGCGAAGCTGTCCAGTGCGCAACGTCGGGTCTGCCGGTGCTCCGCACTCGGCGGAATGCGTCAGCCGGATCGGTAGGCTGGACGGCCGAAGGCCGGCCGGCGCTCCTGACGTGCGTGAGAAAAGGCGCCGGCCGCGCTGTGCGCGTCCAGCCTGCAAGGCCGGAAGGCGCCGGCCGCGCTGCGCGCGTCCAGCCTACGAAGGCCGGAAGGTGCCGGCCGCGCTGTGCGCGTCCAGATTGCGAGAGCGTCGCGCCGCGCGCGCACGCCTCGCGGACGCCCCCTCTCGCGCAAACGGGAGAGAGGGCGTCGCTTCGGTCAGAGCAGCGGCACGAGCAGCAGTGCCACGATATTGATGATCTTGATCAGGGGGTTCACTGCGGGGCCCGCGGTGTCCTTGTACGGGTCGCCGACGGTGTCGCCGGTCACCGCGGCCTTGTGCGCCTCGGAGCCCTTGCCGCCGAAGTTGCCGTCCTCGATGTACTTCTTCGCGTTGTCCCAGGCGCCGCCGCCGGTTGTCATCGAGATCGCGACGAACAGGCCGGTGACGATCGTACCGATCAGCAGGCCGCCGAGCGCCTGCGCGCCCGCGAGCGGGCCGCCGATGAAGCCGAAACCGAAGCCGACCACGATCGGCACCAGCACCGGCAACAGCGACGGGACCATCATTTCCTTGATCGCGGACTTGGTCAGCAGGTCGACCGCGCGCGAGTAGTCGGGCTTGGTCGTGCCTTCCATGATCCCCTTGATCTCGCGGAACTGGCGGCGCACTTCCTCGACCACGCTGCCGGCCGCGCGGCCGACGGCTTCCATCGCCATCGCGCCGAACAGGTACGGGATCAGGCCGCCAATCAGCAGGCCGATGATCACGTAGTGGTTGGAGATGTCGAACGTGAAGATCTGGTCGGGGTGCTCGGCGCCGAGCTTGTGCGTGTAGTCGGCGAACAGCACGAGCGCGGCGAGGCCGGCCGAGCCGATCGCATAGCCCTTGGTGACGGCCTTGGTCGTGTTGCCGACCGCGTCGAGCGGATCGGTGACCGCGCGGACTTCCGGCGGCAGCTCGGCCATCTCGGCGATGCCGCCCGCGTTGTCGGTGATCGGGCCGTACGCATCGAGCGCGACGATCATGCCGGTCATCGACAGCATCGCGGTCGCGGCGATCGCGATGCCGTAGAGGCCCGCGAGCTCGTACGCACCCCAGATCGCGGCGCAGACCGCGAGCACGGGCCATGCGGTGGAGCGCATCGAGACGCCGAGGCCCGCGATCATGTTGGTCGCATGGCCGGTCGTGGACGCCTGCGCGATGTGCCGCACCGGCTTGTACTCGGTTGCGGTGTAGTACTCGGTGATCAGCACCATCGCGCCGGTCAGCACGAGGCCGATCACCGCGCAGCCGAACACGTTCCAGACGCCGTAGGCGCTGTCGCCCATGAGCTGCTGCGTCACCGGGATGAACGCGAGCAGCGCGAGCACGCCGGACACGATCACGCCCTTGTAGAGCGCGTTCATGATCTTGCCGCCGGTGCTGGTCCTGACGAAGAACGTGCCGATGATCGAGGCGATGATCGACACGCCGCCGAGCACGAGCGGGTAGAGCACCGCGTTCGCGCCGGCCTGCGCCGCCATCACGCCTCCGAGCAGCATCGTCGCAATCAGCGTGACCGCGTAGGTCTCGAACAGGTCGGCGGCCATGCCAGCGCAGTCGCCGACGTTGTCACCGACGTTGTCGGCGATCACCGCGGGGTTGCGCGGATCGTCCTCGGGAATGCCGGCTTCGACCTTGCCGACGAGGTCGGCGCCGACGTCGGCACCCTTGGTGAAGATGCCGCCGCCGAGGCGCGCGAAGATCGAGATCAGCGAGGAGCCGAACGCGAGGCCGATCAGGGCGTGCAGCGCCTGGTCGACGGTGTAGCCAAGTCGCTGCAGCACCACGTAGTAGCCCGCCACGCCGAGCAGCGCGAGGCCGACCACCAGCATGCCGGTGATCGCGCCGCCGCGGAACGCGACCGCGAGTGCAGCCGGGATCCCGCTGCGCGCGGCTTCGGCGGTGCGCACGTTCGCGCGTACCGAGATGTTCATGCCGATGTAGCCGGTGAGGCCCGACAGCACGGCGCCGAGCGCGAAGCCGACCGCGGTGGCCCAGTCGAGCGCGAGCCCGATCACGACGAACAGCACCACGCCGACGATCGCGATCGTGCGGTACTGGCGATTGAGGTAGGCGCGCGCGCCTTCCTGGATCGCCGCGGCGATCTCCTGCATGCGTGCGTTGCCGGTCGGCTTGGCCAGGATCCAGCGGATCGACCAGGCACCGTAGAGAATCGCGAGGACCGCGCAGACCAGCGCGATCCAGAGACCGTATTGTTGGAACAGCATGAAAACCCTCCCTTGACGTGCAGGATTCGGAAAAGCCCCGGAATGGCGCAACCCAACCGGCCGAGTATAGCCGCGCGCGTCGCGCTGGCGGGTGCCGCGATGCAGGGCGGCACGGCGCGCGCCGGCCGCAGCCGCCGGCCGGGCGCGGTCTCAGTGACCGGACGGCGACCAGTCCGGCAGCTTGCGTGGCACCGCGGCATTGCGCAGGCGCACGTAGTCGGGCAGTCCGTCGCGACCGTAGCGCGGCGGGTCCTCGCCGCGGATCAGCGGTTCGAGATAGCGCCGCGCGGCGGCCGTGATGCCGTAGCCGTCGCGCCGGATGAATCCCTTCGGCAGCTTCTTCTCGCGGTTCGCGATGCGCGCAAGCGGCGCCGCTTCGATCTTCCAGCGATAGGGCGAGTCCGAGGTGCGCACGATCACCGGCATCACCGCGTTGCTGCCCGCGAGGGCGTACTCGACCGCGGCCTTGCCAACCGCGCGCGCGTGCTCGACGTCGGTCTTCGAGGCGACATGGCGCGCCGAGCGCTGCAGGTAGTCCGGCAACGCCCAGTGGACCTTGTATCCGAGCCGATCCTTGACCAATTGCGCGAGCACCGGCGCGACGCCGCCGAGCTGCGCATGGCCGAACGCATCGCGCGTGCCGGCCTCGGCGAGGAAGCGGCCGTCCGGATTGCGCAGGCCTTCGGACGCGACCACGGTGCAGTAGCCGCCGCGCGCGACCGATGCCTTCACGCGCGCGAGGAAGCCTTCCTCGTCGAATGCGATCTCCGGGAACAGGATCAGGTGCGGCGCGTCGCCCGGACGCCGCGCCGCGAGCCCGGCGGAAGCGGCGATCCAGCCCGCGTGGCGGCCCATCACCTCGATGACGAAGACCTTGGTCGAGGTGTCGTGCATCGATTCGACGTCGAAGCTCGCCTCGGCCACCGACACCGCGGTGTACTTCGCGACCGAGCCGAAACCCGGGCAGCAGTCGGTCACCGCGAGGTCGTTGTCGACGGTCTTGGGCACGCCGATCACGTCGAGCGGATGGCCGAGCGCGCGCGCGACTTCGGACAGCTTGAGCGCGGTATCGGCCGAATCGTTGCCGCCGTTGTAGAGGAACATGCGGATGTCGTGCGCCTTGAACACCGCGACGAGTCGCTCGTACTCGACGCGTCCCTGTTCGATCGGCTTCAGCTTGTAGCGGCACGAGCCGAATGCGCCGCCCGGGGTGTGGCGCAGCGCCGCGATCGCCGCGGCGGTTTCCTTCGTCGTGTCGATGAGATCCTCGCGCAGCGCGCCGAGGATGCCGTTGCGCGCGGCGAGTACCGGCACGCGGTGGCGGCGCGCGGTCTCGATCACCGCGCCGGCCGTCGCATTGATCACCGCGGTGACGCCGCCCGACTGCGCGTACAGCAATTTGCCCTGTCTCATGGGTTCTCCTCGAAAACGGTGCGAACGCCCCGGCGTGGCGCGACGCCGCGCGAGATGGCGCGATCCGCGTCCGACCGGGTCCTGCGATCGGCACGCCTATCCTGCCCGTTTTCACGCGGATGCGCCGTCTGCCGCGCGCGGTGCCGTGTGCATGGGCCCGCGTCCGCGCGCGGTTTGACACACTTTGGGCCAGCCGCTAGCGTTACCGCGGTTGCAGGCGCGCCGGCCCCCGGCGCGACCGGCTTGTTCGACAGCGTAGGCAGCGCCCCGCGAGGCGGCATCGGAGCATCATGCGACTCGTTCTACTCGGCGCGCCCGGATCGGGCAAGGGCACGCAGGCCGAATTGCTGCGGACCGAACTCGGTGTCCCGCACGTGTCCACCGGCGACCTGCTGCGCGCTGCGGTCAAGGCGGGCACGCCGCTCGGGCTCGAAGCGAAGGCGGTCATGGAAGCGGGCAAGCTGGTGTCCGACCAGATCGTGCTCGCGATGCTCGAGGAGCGCCTTGCGCGTGCGGATGCCGCGTCGGGTTTCATCCTCGACGGCTACCCGCGCAACCTCGCCCAGTGCGAGGCGCTCGAGCGCGTGCTCGAGCGCATCGGCCAGCCGCTCGAAGTCGCGATCAAGCTCGAGGTGCCGCACGAACTCATCGTCGAGCGCATCGCGGGCCGTGCCGAGAAGGAAGGCCGCAAGGACGACACGCCCGAAACCGTGCGCGAACGCCTGCGCGTGTATGCCGAACAGACCGAGCCGGTCGCGGCGCACTTCGCCGCGATCGGCAAGCTCACGACCGTCGACGGCGTCGGCGAGCTCGCCGATGTCTCGCGTCGCATCCTCGCCGCGTTGCCGCGCAGCGCGGCTGCGTCAGCTTGAGGCGGCCGAACGGCCGAACGCGTCGACGGTGGCAGGCGGGCGCGACGCGCAGCGCCTCGGGCGCGCCGGTCCATCCGGCGTGATCGTGCGATGAATGCCTTCATCGACCTTGTGGTCGGCCTGTGCCGGCTGCGCCGCGCGCCGCAGGAATTCCCGCACGCGCCGCGACTCGCGCTGCTGCTGCTCGCGGCGGCGACGCTGCTCGACAGTGCGATCGGCGTCGTCCTCGGCGATGGCGACACCGCGCCGATGCGCTCGCTGCTCTCGAGCATCGTCGTGCTCGGGCTGTGCTGGGTCGCGCTCGCGATCCGCAAGCTCGGCCACCGCTACGTGCAGACCGCGACCGCGCTGCTCACGTGCAGCATCGCGTTCTCGCTGCTGCAGCTGCCGGTCGCGATGATCGCGGGCCCGGTGCCCGAGGCGGCGGCCGAGCTCGGCGCTGCGCAGATCGTCCTCGGCTGGTTCACGCTCGGCCTGTTCTTCTGGCAGATCGCGGTCAACGCGCATATCGTGCGCCACGCGATGGACTCGAGCTTCGGCTTCGCGCTCGGTCTCGTCGCGACCTGGGTGCTCGCGTTCTGGGCGCTCGACCACGCGCTGTTCGCGCTGCCGAACTAACGCCTGAGCGCGCAGGCGGCGGGACAAGGCCCGCGAAGCGGCGATGCTTTGCGGACATGAATGGGCGGGCGGTCCCGCAAAGTGTCCGACCAACCCGAAAACGTCCGGTCCTGCACCGATCCCGCCACGAACGCCTTCGAACCGGCAAGATCGGGGGCATCGACGTGCGGGCTGTTTACGCACCCGCATTCGCAGGGGTAACGCATACCACCCCGCATTCGGAGTGTTGCGCGCAGGCCAGTGCGCCAAGCCTAGCTTTCGGACTCGTTGAAGTCGCTGATCGCCCGGGGCAATTTTCCTTGACCGGCTCCGAGACTTGCTGAACGATGACGTGCAACACCCCCGATTCGGGGTCTACTTATAGTTAGGGCGCATGTCTGATCCATCGCAAATTTCAGCACTAGAAACGTCGCACAACGCTTATGACGTATTCCTCTTTACGCTTGAGGCGCTCGCCAGTCCGGCAGAGAAGCAGTGCGAGCTAATGGGTGACTACAACACTGCCTGGGAGTTGAGAGATGACGCGCTCGCCGGCCACTACTTGATTGGCTCAGGTCTTTTCACGGATCAACAAGAGGCGGCCGTTCTTGAGTTCCTTGCAGCCATAGATCCCGTGCCTGTAAATGACATGCCAGCCGGATCGGGCCGTTCCGCAAATCTTGCAGCTATGCAAAGCCCGGCCTGGGAGCCAATCCGTGATCTAGCGCGGCATCTTCTGGCAGTCTTGGCCCCTGTGACCGCTGCAAACAGGGCATATCTCGGCCTACCGGATGCGCCCTAACAATTCATGTATGGACTCCCTGAACCGCCCCGGGATTCGTGGAGGCTCCAACTCTTGAGAGAATGGAGCCATGACCAAGACCAAACAGTTTTCCCCTGAGGTGCGTGAGCGGGCCGTCCGGCTGGTGCAGGAGCACCGG
>SEHB01000017.1 GCA_004143945.1 Lysobacteraceae bacterium | reverse complement strand
ATGTCGTCGGCATCGCATGCCAATGTCCGATACGCGTACCAGTGACGAGGATGGCCAATGAACTACACCCATGTCGATGATGTGAACGGCACAACACTCCTAGTACCGGATACCACGTCATCGCCCTCTCGGACGCGTGGCAGAAAGGTGCCCAGCAGCTCAGCCCGGAGCAGCGCCGCGACCTGGCGAACGACCCCCGGAACCTGCAGGCCGTCGACGGGCCCACCAACGGGCAGAAGTCCGACTCCGATGCCGCGTCCTGGCTGCCGCCGAACAAGGGCTACCGCTGCACCTACGTCTCCCGCCAGATCGACGTCAAAGCCCTGTACAACCTGTGGGTCACCCACGCAGAGAAGGACGCCATGATCCGCGTTCTGCAGACCTGCTGACCCGGGTCGTCCAGCAACCTGTCCACGGCCGCTGGCCCCACCGTGCCTTGAGATCACATCCTGCGCATTGGACTGGTAGACCGTGTTGGCTCATTCACCTGGGCAGATGACGTGTCTCCTCGTGTGGCTGGCTCAAGGAGGTGCGGCCCTTCTACATGCCCGGCGATACAGGCAGTCGTAGACAACCGTTGCGATATCTACGTGCGGTGGGGGAGAAACGCCGGTACTCTGGGTCTCTTGCCCTCGGGGCGAGTCGCCGAGGAGCTGCTGATGGTTCGCGAAGTCACGCACGAGGGTGATCGACGACACTCGAATCACGGTAAGTACCTAGAGGTTCTCGGTGAACTGACCTTCTGGACCGCGTACCTCACTGAGCGCACTTACCAAGTGGTTATAGCCTTTCCCGCACCCAATGCACGTAAGCCCCGGCGAGGAACTCGTCTCGGCACATTGACACGCCACTTGGAGCGCTCAGCTCGGGCGCACCGGGGTCGTACTGTCCTGTCGGATTTGCTCCGTCGGATCGAGTCGGTGGCCGATGCACGCAACGACGTGTTTCACGCGATAGCCCTCACCGGTGGAGCCTTCCGATTCGCAGAACCCGGCCAGATCAGTCGAACCTACTTCGCAATCGCCGAACTCGAGACGGTACGCGATGATCTACGGGTAGCAGGCGAGCTGGCCGATGACATCCTCGGGAGAGCACGCCTCCCTCTGCCTCCGTACAGTGCGGAACAGCGCGAATACTATCGGGCAATCGGCCGAGTTATTTACGAATATCACTGGCTATTCACCTGCCTGGTCGACGTACTACGAAACCTCGGTGACCACCACGAACGCGACCTGCGGCTACGGGAGATGCAATATCTGCTCAACCATCTCGAGGAGGTGATCGAGCAGCGTTCCGGCGACAAATCAGAAGAACTTCTGCGCGAGTTGAGTCGCCGAACCCGTACAGCAAACTCACAGCGGAACCGTGTAGTGCATGCTGTGCCCGACGACGGCAATCCCTTCAAACTAGCCGCAACGACGCCGCAGCAGTCTTTCGACGTCGGCAACCAACAGGCCCTGGATCAGTTGGGTACAGAACTCCTCAAGCTATGGCATTTGGCCGACCGAATCGTCAAGGCTCAGGAATCGCCACTGCCCAGCTATATGCAGGGAATTCCCCTACGACGCATCGACCTGTGACGAATCCTCACCTCACCCGACTGCTCTAGAAGTCCTCCAAGCCTGGCGGAGCGGTTACGCGGAAGCCTGCTGCACCATTTCCCCAACCCGCCGTGCCACCGTCCAGCGCTGCCGCACGGTCGACGAGAGGTGGCAGCACCTGTTGTAGCGCGGGGAACGATGTGACGACCGTAGTTCCTAAATCCTCCGCGACTTTAGAGCGGGAGAGCAGATCACTCATCTCCTTGTCGGGCATCACTACATCGCAATACGGCACTGCCGCCCCCAACGCATCAATGTCCCGAACCGCGTTCGCCGACCACCGCTTCTGCGCATTGCGGAAGTGCTCGGTCTTGAGATCGACCGCAACACGCACTGATGGGATCGCGTCTGCGAACTGTGCAATGATCTCGCGATTCTGTTTGACCCGCCGAGGATCTGTACCAAAGACGCCTCCCGGTGTTAGGCCGTATTCCGCCAATAGCCTCGTAAGAGGTTCCCAGTGCTCATGTACAAGCTCCCGCATCTGTACGAACTTCCTAAGATCTTTTCTCTTAACGCTTCCGGCCGCGATTTGCGCAGCGAAGTCAACCTCGTATGCGAGCCTGCTCTCGAATGCGCGCTGCGCAGACTCTGGGTTGTAACCAAGCGTGCGAAGCTCAGCGATCCGTTCATCGCGAGGACCCTCGAGAAGCCGCATTTCGGTCCACTGGTGGGCCTCCACCAGCGACACACCGAGCATCGACTCTGCAAGGGCGATATTCTCGCCGCCACCAGAAATGGTCAGTCTCTGTTGCTCACCGACAAACGCCCAGTACACACCCAGGCCGAGAACCTGCGGGTTCGGTGGACGGAACGTAGGCCGCCCAAACTGTCGGTGCATGGCGTACTTCAGTTGATGCTCAATCAAAACCGAAGGCGAGCGAAGAGACTGCATATACGACACTTCAGCCATCACTTGGGCGAGCATCTTCCTTTGCCGCGGGGTCGCTAGGAGAGTCTCGGAGTAATGAGTGGTCGAAAGCGGAAACGCCACACCGGCTGCTGCTGCGGAGCGCAACTGCTGCAACGCGTCGACATCGGTTGGATGGTGGGGGCCCGCCCTCCGCAACCTTGGCCAGGCGGATCCATACCCACTGATCGAGATAGACGGTCGGACGTTCCAAATGCAGATCGGGAGAGATTATGTTGTCCCCGCGACACACGCCATCCGCCACTAGCCCTCCTAGTTCCGCAGTGATCGTATGTCACCGCTCGCCGGACGCCAGCGAACCAAATGCTCATCTGCTCGGTCTCATCCGGATGTGCGGACGGTGCGCTGAGACACCAACCGCGGGTGACTGCGCGGAAAGCACGCCGACCGCAGGACCGCTTGCTGTGCCCGGTCTCAGCTGCTCGGAGACGCACATTGCCTTGGGTCGAGGCGGCAATGTGCTTGCAGGCTTTCGGGCGCGCAAAGCAGGCCTTGACCTGCGCTGACGTCATGTCCCTTCACGAGTGAAGAAGCACGGCGATGATCGCGGCCCGCGGACAGTACATCCTCTCGCTGTAATGTATGGATTGCTGATCAACCCCGCTGCTGGCATGACGTAGTTCGAATCAGCCTCACACTCTGTGGCGGTACAACGGCGTCTGTCATTCACGTGATCTACGTGTGGGCTGGTTGGGAGTGAGGTACCGCCCGGCGGTCGGGCTGTGATGAAGTGAAACCATGACTGCTACCGCGCCAGCGCATATTTTCACCGACGCACCAATCGCGGATGCCAGCGGAGATCGCCTCGACCGTGAGCAGTTCTCGGCGCACGTTGCCCAACGGATTGCTGCGATGGGTGGGCGCGAAAGTGTCGCATTCGGGCTCACGGGGGCTTGGGGTAGCGGTAAGACGTCCGTCCTGCGAATGATTGCGGACAACATGCCCACTCCGGAATGGTCCGTACATTACTTCACGCCGTGGGCCGCATCCGATTCGGCGACGCTGGTGAAGGAGTTCTACGCCACCATCGAATCCGCCCTGCCAGCAGATGTCCGCAAGAAGGTGGGAGGCAAGCTGCGGGCGATGGTCCCACTCGCGGCCGGAGCAGCCAGCATGATCCCAGTAGCGGGGAAGGCGGCTAGCACGCTTGTCGAGGAGACCGGCAAGTACTTCGAGAAATCATTCCAGGATCAATTCAAGGCAGCATCGAAAGACATCGTCGATGCGGGAATCCGCATACTTGTTGTCGTGGACGACATCGATCGCCTCTACGCCGACGAGTTGGTCGCCGTGCTGAAGACGGTTCGCCTCCTCGGAAACTTCCCAGGAATCCACTATCTGCTTTCCTACGATCAGAACACCGTTCTCGATGTCTTGTCCGCGACATCGATCGCGAAGAACTCGGATCGAGCACTGCAGTTCCTTGAGAAAATCGTGCAGTACCCGTTCGATCTTCCTCCGCTGCAACACTCGCACCGCGTTCGGGAGGTGACCACGGCCCTTGCGAAGGTGGAAGCGACCCACAGCCTTGGGCCGATACTCTCGGGCAGGGGGCCATTCGGATCCCCAGTCGATGATCTTCTGTCGCTAGTACCTTCCGGCGACCTCGAAACGCTCCGGGCAATCCATCGATTGGTAACCCAGTTCGATATCGCGCTGACGGTGATCAACCCGATCGAGATCAACGCCATAGACCTGCTGTTTCTGACGTTCCTGCGGGTGCGCTATCCGAGGCTGTACCAGAAGTTGCCGACGTGGAAACGCGGGCTGCTGTGGAACGGGCCGATCACCTTGACAAGCGGCGAAGAGGAGCCGAAATGGCATGAGAAGGTCGCGCGTGCACTGGACGGGCAGGTCGAGGGCGAACGCGTGGAGGCGCTGACCCGGTTGTTGAACTACCTCTTTCCCGCCGCTGAAATGCCAGGCTGGATCGGATCCGGCAGGCAGGAAGCCACGCAACGCATCTCTGACAGTAAGTACTTCGACAGGTACTTCGTCATGGGGATTCCGGTGGGCGATATCAGTGACGCAGAAGTTGTGGCCGGACTAAAAGAGCTGGCAGACACGGGTGAACTCGCCGATCAGTCACCCCTTGGTATGGCATTGGCGGATGAGCACATGGCCGACCACGCGGCGGAGAAATGCTGCACCCTCTTGGGCAATGCGGTGCCGAGCATGAACTCGGCGAAGGCAGTATCGGCAGCATTGGCTATCAGTCGTCGTCTCCCGCAATTCACGACAGCCTCACGACTGTCTTCGGCGTCTCGGTTCGCTGGTGCATTGGTAGGTCTCGCCGTCGAATTAGCGGGCACGGCTGAATCTGCCCGCGCAGTCCTCGAGACACTTGTCAACGGATGGGGACTGCAAGTGACGGTCCGCACGTTGTCGGCCTCAGTGGTTCTCACAACGCCCCCGCAGGAGGAGTCGGAGCAGATCCGTGCGGTCATCGAGGATATGCGCCGCAGATGTTTCGACGCCTGTATCGCGGATCTCACGACAGAGGATTCGGAGACCGGCTCCGTGCTCATCTACTGGTCGTTCCTGGATGAGGGTCGGCTGACCGAGTTGCGCAACAAGGTCAAAGAGATGATCGAGGACGGCCAGGAAGTGGACCGAATTGCGGCTCGCTTCGTAAGTATCTACACGGAGTATTTCGGCGAATCAGGTCCAGTCGAAGGCGCGCCACTCCTTGGTGGTTTCAACCGAGGAGAGTTCGAAATGGTGGTGCCTCGCCAGCTCTGGGAGCCTCTGATGGTGGAAAGATCAGAGGACCACGAGGAAATCGAGGAGAGCGATGCTTCGTTCGAAAACCGCGTTCGCCAGGCCCGTCAGGCACTGATCAAGGTGAAGTCGGAACCGTCGTGACGAGCCCGTTCGGGGCGATCGTTGGCAGCGATCGGGTCGGATGAGCGGATCGTGAACAGTGGACTCTAGGTATGCTGGTGTGCGTTCGGTGGTGACGCCGACGGTACGCACGGCAATGTGTTGATGGTTGGTCGCCAAACGATGCACGTTCGCTGTGGAACCCGCGCAAGCGGGTCCGAGCGTGGCAGATGGTTTAGGAACGCCTCTGCCACGCTTCGCCGTATCGGGGGGTGTGATCGACTCGGGGGGTGGGTGACCGGTGGCGTACAATGTGAGCCCGGACGGACCGCAGGCCCGGCTGGATCCGGAGGCCGGCACCAGCATCACTCAGGCTTCCAAGCCCGCCGACTATCGGCCGGCGGCAACCTACGATGACCGCGCCCGGGAGCGCGACGGTGCTCGGCAGCTGGACTGGATGGTCGAGGACGCGGACTTCACCCGGGCCCGCAAGGATCTCGAGCGCGCTTTCCCCCGCGCGACCGTGCCGGAGGTGTCCGAGCGTAAACGCCGGGAGCTGCCGATTCCGGATTCGATTCGCCAGCCGCCGAGTTCGCGGCAGCGCAAGGTGCGGTCGGTGAACAAGCGCAAGGCGCAGTCGCAGTTGCCGAAGGTTGGCTATACGGCGGTGCAGGGCCTGGTCAGCGATCCGGACCGGTGGAAGAGCGTCGGTGAGGCGTTGTCGAAGGCGCGCGGTGACGCGCAGCAACTCGACGAGAAGATACGCTCCCAGGTTCAGCGCGTGGACCGGGCCATTCAGACCGCCGAACGGTTCAACGATCGTGGCCACATCCTGTATTGCGCGGTCACCCTCCCGCACGCGGTGCCGCAGGAGGCGGCGAATCTGCCATCGACGTTGCAGCCGGGTGCGCGCTTGGATTTCGACCGGCACACGATGGCCACCCATGCCGCTCATGAACTCGACGACACGCTGGTCGATCGGGATGTGGTGTTCGAGATCGAAACTGGTCGGGGTATGTATCTGGGCCGCTCGGATACGGTCGACGACACGGCGCATCTGCTGCCGCGGGGAATGCGGTTCGAGGTGGTCTCGGCAGGTGAGGGGCGATACCGTCGGCCTGACGGCAGTATTGGCCGGCGGATGATCGTGCAGCTGCGGGACGTCACCGAGGAATGAGGGGATTGCGGATGGGACTGTTTACCGACGACAAGGGCCGCCCCGAGCTGGTCGTTCATCCGGACATCAAGCTGGGGCGCGCGCACTTCCGGCCGGTCGACGATGAACCCGAGCCGGAGGAGACGCCGAAGCAGCGTGCCCGCCGCGAGCTGAAACTACGCCTGGGCGCGGAGCTCCGCGCGAAAGAGAAAACCGGAGACACCGACCCTGAGAAGGGGTGACGCCTCCGGCTCATCCTGTGCATCTTCAGTGAGCCGACTATAGCCACAAATTGCGACAACGCTAGAAAGGTGAGTGGCACGTGTATCAACGCCCGGCCACCGACGACGAAATTCGCGACGGGGCCCTTGGACTCACCGCCAGCAAAAGGGGCGGCGCGTTCGACGAGAACGGGAACGTGGTCGGCGGTATCACCACGTACCTGATCACTGTCACCGAGCCGCGCGATGGATGGTGCACCCGGGACGATCTCATCGGCTGGGGCTACAGCGATGCAGGTATCGACCGCTTCTTCGGACCGGAATCCGAGGGACCGGAGGGGATTACCGGGTGGACGTGCGAACACATCGACCATATCGAGGCAACGGTCGTCGTCCCCGCACTGCGCATGATGGACGAGGCATTCTCCGATCCCGAGGCGCCTGCTTCCATACTCCGCGCGGCATCGACCTGAATCTGCCCCTGAGCGGTCGCCCAGACTCTGTCGAGTAGCTTCCCTCACTGCCCCTGGGGAACATGCTATCTCCGCAGGTCAGTCCCGCTAATATTCCGGTGACGCCGACTACTTCGAGCGTGACAGGACGGTGCGGGCGGGGTCGGGGCCGTGCGCGGACAGGGTGGCAGCGACAATGAAGACCTAGGACTATGCAACCACGGGCTGCGGTTCAGCCGGCCGCCTTCGTGACGCGAAGCAAACCCGCGTGGTGTACCGACTGAATCGACGGAAATCCTGCGCACGGGTGGCCTGGAACCAGTGGAGCCGTTCACCACGCCGGACACCTGGCGGTTGACGACCTGCCGGACCTGCGGTGTGCGCGCCCACTACCGACTCGACTACGTCGTCGGAAAGAACGCCTCGGGGACACCGACCTGTCGGCGTGTCATTGAACGAAGTGGGCGGCCAACACCCGTTCACACCCGTGGATGGAGTTCGAACGCACGATGCTCGAGCTACTGCGGCACCATTCCCCGGAGCAGAGACCCGAGGACCGCAACGCGCGCGCACCCTTCAACACCGTGGATGAGGGCATCGAGTCCTACAACGAGCTCGTCGCCGCAGCCCGTGACCAGCAGCAGCGGGAACAGCGCCAGTATGTACCCCGAGAGCACGAGCACAACATTCAGACACCGATCCACATCGAGAACGAGAGGCGCGGTCCGCGCCTCTGACACTGGCGGTAGGAAGTCAGGTCGGGGCTCGATCCGCCAAGCACCTCCACGAATGGGTGACGGCCCTTCGTTTATGAATGATGCGTGTCGGTCCCTATCCGTCTATGCGAACTCCAGCAGATTCAGAAGGTTGCCGGGATCCGATTCGCTCGCTGGAGTTAGGTAGTGGACTCGTGACTCGGCGATCGCCGATAGTTCAATCGGTCGAACACCGGTCTTCAAGCCGACGTTGATGACGCGATCAATGCCGGCGCCGATCAGTGGAGCGAGGACTTCTGAAATGGAGTGCAGATTGCTTTCATGAATCTGACCTCCGTGAACGATCATGTTCCGCTTCCGGTACAGCCTCGTGAATTCCCGGGTAAGGATGTCAGTGATCTTCTCAACCTCTTGACGTGGATTGGCCAGGACCGGGCGAATCCGCATCAGGGCCAGATTGTCAACCTCAATGCCCAAGTCGATTTGAGGGTTAGCGCAGGCATGCATCTGGAACAACCTAGCCCGAGCGATGTTCGCGTCACAGCCGCGCATCTCCAGGGCGGCAGCATCGTCATGCGCCTTTGCATAGCTGCGCGAGAGCCAGCTGAGCTCAGCACGAACCATGCTTGCGGCAACAATCAAGGAGAAACGCTTGGCAGCCACGACATCCTGGTCATCGGACGGGCCCACCATGAGAGATTCAATTGCGGACCAGCCGCTCATCACCGCAATGTGGGGTGCACTCGTTCTCAACGGTTGGACGAGGGCGAGGGTATTGGTGATGTAGTCAAGCATTGCGAGTTCTTGTATGCGGTCCAGGCGCTCGAAGGATCGCATGCTGACGATTCGGTTCGTCGCTTGGGTAGGGAACTCAGAGTTCTTCTCCATGCTCCACATCCGTGGGCAGACCACGATCGGGTTGCTTGCACCCAGTTGGAACTTCGTGGCGAGACTGGAGATCACGGACCGTACCTTCTCGGCCGCCGCATTGACGTCGTGAGCTTTGGCCGTGAGCAGAAACGATCCTTGGTGGCGTGTATTCGGTGCTTTCGGCGCATGACGGCGTTTCCAATCGGAGGTCTCCCCTGAGGTCATCCATCCAGGTGCGCTCAATGCGTCGATCCTGAACCTAGGTTTCGTCTCGACTGGGACGCAGAAGGTATACACGCGCTCAGGCTTCCTCAGCATCTCGTCGGCGGCGCGGAGGAAGTCACCGAGCGTGGTAATCGAGGACGAGGTATCTGCTTGGATGGCCCGAAGCCAGGCGTAGAGACTGCTCTTGTGCATGCCGGCATCGAGAATGTGCGCAGTGATCCGTCGGGCTGCGCCCTCCACGTCGATCGGCCTGTTGCCGGTGGGGGGCGCATCGAAAGCATCCGCCCAATTCCTCAAATATGAATCATGCATCCTGTCGACGTGCTCGCGTAGGTTAATCCAGGCGTGGCTCATCTCGGTGATCTCAGGCTTGATGTACTTGATCGTGTCCCGAACACAGTTGCCGCGATCTGCGATGCCGTGGTCGGCCTGCAAGGAGTGCGTCAGGTAGGTCCGCTGGTCAGAAACGGCTGCCTCCCGGACTCCGGGGCGCACACTTTCGTCGAGTAGTTCTCGAGCGATTTGCATCGTTCCGCTGCGCCACAGACGACGGTGCCAAGGCGCCTGTGTGGATGTGATCTCCATCATGCGGGCTACGAAGCCTGCATAACGCGGTTCCTCTGTGATGGGCATTGTGTTAACCTACAGACGTAAACGGGCTTCATCGCTCCTTGGGTTTACCCTCGCAGCCATAAGTCCGTTACCTCTTTAAGAGGTCCAGGCGCCCCCCGAATCTTTCGGGGGGCGCCTGCTTCGTTTTGAGGCATTCGACTGCAAGCCAGGTGTCCACCGGAGCGGCGGCAGTAATCCCAGGCGGGGACAATCACCAAACCGACGCCCGGGCGGACTCGGGAAGCACCGTCCGCCGGCACCTGCGTCGACCACGAGGGGATCACCGTGGTGATCGAATACGACGGCCCTACTGGCATTCCGCGGACGCGAAGGTGCTCGTCGATCAGCGAAAGAGCCGGGATCTGCTCGCGGCCGGTTGTGTGGTGGCGAGGCTACGGGAGGACGATTTGCCGTCGCTCGCGATCGACCATCCCCACTACCGGGAATGCGGGTGCACTCGACCGTGCCGCGGCCCCGCAAGGTCATGGAAGACATCCGCGACTGGCTGCGAGGATTACCGACCGCCCGATAACACCCGCGCGCCGCTGCCTGCCGGGGACGTGTCATCGCCCCAGTTCACCGCCTATGTTCGGTCAGATATGCGCAGCGATCGGTGCGGCGGAATCGGCGAATTCCTCAAGGCGGGCCGTCGCGCACAGGGGCATGTTCAGTGCCTCGTGCATGGCGACCAACGTGTCGACCGCCCACCGCCGGGCTGCTTCCCGGCCGGCCGGGTCGTCGAGGTCGACGGGTTTGTAGGCGGCGATGCGGGAGGCGATCTTGTCGTCGAGCCGTTCGAACGGCAACTCCACCCCTGTTTTGGCCTCCCAACCTGCTGCGTTGGCAGCGAGTTCGTCGGAAAGAGCCTTGTTGATGGCCTTCTCGTAGGTGTCGATGTAGGCCTCCACCCGCAGACGTCCGTCGCTGATGACGCTCAGGCACCAATAGCCGAAGGAACCTATGGCAAAGGAAACCCAATATCCACGCTGCGGGGTGGGAACCGATATGGCCCGCCACCGAGTGTTCGCGGCGGTGAGGATCTCGGTGAACAGAGCCTGCCGGGCGGCGTTCTTCGGGGTGACCGGCCGGGCTTCGGCGGCGTTGCCGGCGGTCTTGACCGTCTTCTGCCAGTCGTTGGGCAGGGAGGCGATGTCGAACACGGGGCCGGCGGCCCGTTGCCGATCTGGACGATGCCGACCTCGACACCGAAGAAGCCGATGTCACTGTTGGTGTGCTCGTTGAGCCAGTTGAGGGCGCTGCGGAACTCCTCACGGAACTTCGGAGCGACCCAGACGACGGTCGAGGCATCGAGGCCGGACGCGTAAACCAAGCATTTGTCCTAGGTGCCCATGATCGGTGCGATCGAGCTGGTTCTCGATGACGACGGACCGATCGTTGCCGAGTCCTTGGCGTGGATGTCGAGGCGGAACTCGCCGACCCACACCTCGGTGGCCACCACGGTCAGCGACATCCCGAGGGCGTCGGCGAGCACATCGATGTTCTCGGCAAGCCAGGGCATGAAGTCCCCGGACTCCGAGGTCCACACCGATCGGGCGTCCGCGATGCGACGCAGCCGGCCCAGATTCTTGCTGTCGCGTTCGTCCACTCGTCTCTCACACTCTGTCGCGGTGCCGCCTGTCAGCGTGTGTCCGGACGCGGCTCCGACTTCTCTATCGGACGAGACATCAGCGTGTTTCGGCTCGGGAGGGGACCTGTCATCTCCCGAGGTCATCGCCCCGTGAGTTCCTCCGGCCCTGATGTCAGGTCAGCTGCCGGATCCGGGGAAGTGTGTCGGCGAGTTGCTCGAAGAGGGTCGGCCATCCGCGGCGAAGCCAGGTGAGGCGGCCGCGGTCGAGGTGGCCACCGTCGATGAGGTTGGAGAGGCGGTGTTGCTGCTCGGGGACACCCAAGTCACGGAGTTTGGTGTAGACGGGGTTCACGGGCAGCTGGTTTCGGGCGATGTGTGCCCATACGTCCTCGGTGGTCCAGTTCCAGATCGGCCCGTAGGCGACGGTGCCGTCGCCGCGGGAGATGATGCCGTCGCGGCGGCCGCCGCGGGTGTAGAGCATGCGGCGGGTGGCGGATTCGTCGGCGCGCACACCCCATAGCTCGCCGGGCCCGAGGAGCTGGTGGGCCCGGCGGGCGGGTGCGGTGATCAGCACCTCATGCAGATCCACGGTGGCCGTGCCCGCATCTGTGGGCGCCTGGTGATCCCACAGGCCGGAGTCGGCGAGGACCTGCAGTAGCGGTGGGTCGGTGGGGATGCGGTGAAGGTCCAGCGCCCAGGTGTGGGCGAGTTCGGCGAGGTAGTCGTAGGTTTCGGGGTAGTCGAGTCCGGAGTCGAAGAACACCACCGGCACATCGGGTTCGACGTGGCGGGCCAGGTTGAGGACGATCAGAGAGTCCTTGCCGCCGGAGAACGCGACGTACCCGTCATGGGCGGCGAGGTGCGCCTCGATCCGGGCCGCGATGTCGGCGACGGCACTCGGGCCGGCTTTCGTCGACGGTGCCCGCAGGCCGCGGAGCATCGCCGGGTCCAGGCCGGGGTCCGGTGCGTTCACCACAGTGGGCAGGTTACGGTGCCGCCCATGACCATTGCCGTCCCCGTCGATGTGGTGTGGGCCGCGTACACCGCCGCCGTCGGAACCCCGGATGTGGCCGGCGCACCCGATACCCGTGTGGCCGGGTGTGCGCGCTGCGGCCACACGACTGCGGTGATGAGCCCGGTCGGGCAGGTCGTATCACGGCGGTTCACCGGGTACGAGTCGTGGACGAACCTGCCCGGCCGCCGCCTGTGCGAAGTGTGCGTGTGGGTGTATCGGCACCGGCCGCTGCGTATCGAGACCCATATCGTCACCCAGGAGCCTCCGACCCTGCGATCGGCGAACCCCACGCTGCTACACCAGGTGCTCTCCATCACGATTGACCCGGACACGGCGGTGATCGTGCCGCTGCGGCCCGGCCGCAAGCACCTGCTCCCGGACGCCCAGTGGGGCATGGTCACGGTCGACGACGCTCACCTGAAGTGGCAGGCCGACGACGCCGCCCGCCTTGAGGTGATGTGCCGGCTCCGCGGCCACGGGTTCACCGAGACCATGCTCGGGGACGATTCCCCTACCTACGCGGTGCTGCGCCGCCTCCCCGCCGATGAGTGGCCCCAGGTTTTCGACGACTGGACCCGACTGACCCCTTGGCGCCGTGCGGGCCCGTGGTTGGAGGTCGGTCTGCGCGCCACCCGACAGGCGTAAAGCACCACCCCGGCGGCCTGTTCCGGCAGACCAGAGCATCAACGCCGCTGTCGGAGACCCGAGGTGGAGAACCCCTCCGCTGAGGTATCGGCGATGCAACCCGGCATTACCCCTCCCAGAGGAGTTCCCACATGCTCGAACTTGTTCTGTCCACCGCCCTCGCCGCCGCTTCGGTCGGCCTCTACGTTGAGGAACACCGGTGCAGCCGCGCACTCGCCCGCTACCACGCGCTCCCCGGCGGTGCAGCAGCGCGACGCAGTATCAGCGAGAACACGATCCGGGACGCGCACTAGGGCCAGTACTTGGTGTTCCTGATCGGTGTCGGGGTGCACACGATCCTCCTGTCCGCCTTCATCTGGATGCAGTAGGGACATCGCCCGCCGACCTCGCGCAGGTCACACTGGCGCGGTGGCCGGGGGGTGACGACCACAGCCCCGGCCACCGGCGCCAGGTGGACTCGAGAAAACACCACGAGTTCTCTAGGATCTGCGGTGATGAATATGTCGGGGGAGAACGAACTTTCAGTGACCGGCCGCTGGCTGGCCGAGGTTCCACAACTTCCAGCGCTGACCGACCCCGCCGCGCAGGTGGCGGAACGGTTGGTGCTGTTGCTGCACTACGGAGTGGACTGGTCGGAAAAGAACTGGGTGGCCGCCCGCCGCGGCGATTATTGGGACAATCTGCTGCCCACCCGGGTGCGGTTGGCCACTTACAACAGCATCAACCTGCACCAGTGGTGGACCGCATCGGCCGCCCGGTTGGGCTCACACCCGCGCACCGACGAGCAACGCGGTGAGCTGGCTGTGCTGCTCACGAGCGAGGCGCGGCCGGTGCTGCAGGTGATGCGCGATCAGACCTCGGCCCTGACATTGCGGACTCGGATCGTCGCCGATGCGGTCCGCGCCGCCCGCACCGAGCAGGGGTTGGCGTCGTGACCGTGTCGCGGGTGTGGGAGATCGAGATGACCGCGCGGTCGCCGATCTCGCACCGCGGGGAGCTGATCGGCACTACCGCGATCGGCCGGCGCATGAAGATCATCCAGCCGGACGGGTCGGTGGAGCTGGTGCCGGTCATCTCCGGCAACTCCTTCCGCGGCGTGTTGCGCCGGATCGGCGAGGAGCTGCTGCGCGATGTCCTGGGCTACGAGGGCCAGCTGCCGCTGGCGGTCGCGCACACCCTGCGCAACGGCGGCGCGATCGTGAAATCCCAGGTAGAACCGATCACCGGCCGACGCCTGCACCACCTCCGCGAGCTGATCCCCCAGATCAGTGTGTTCGGCGGCGCCATCGGGGCCGCCCCGATCGACGGCTGCCTGCGCGTCGGGCATGTGGTGCCGATCGTCACCGAAGCCACCCCGATCCTCCGCCGCGAGTATCCGGTTCCGATCCCGTCCCGCTTCGACATCGAGGCCCTCGAGTCCTACTCACACCTCGACGACGTGACCACCGGCCACGCCGCCACCACCGTCGACACCGACGCCGAGACAGGTGGGTCGGGATCGCCGGTGATGCGATACGACATCGAAACACTGGCGCCGGGGACGCGGTTCGAATCGTGGGTGCAGCTGAACCGCGGATCCGACCTCGATTACGCCTTCGCCGCCGATGTGCTGGCCGAGTTCACCCGATCGGGTTGGCTCGGCGGACGGACTGGGATCGGGCACGGCCAGATCGCCACCACACTCACCGAACCCGCGGGGGCAGCCCCGATGGTCGATTGGCGGGAGATCGTCGCCGCACGCCGTGATGAGGCCCTGGAAACCCTGCTCTCACTACCCGCATGACCCTCGACATCACTGCGGGGATGGTGCCGCTGGTCGTCCGTGCCCGGATGGCGGCGGGTGTTGCGCACGCGGTGCCGTGGGGGATCAGTCTCGACGGCCTCCTCGCCTCGGAGATCCGGGAGAACACCAAGGCCGCCGCCTGGGCGGCCGGCACCGACTACGAGCCCTACAGCCCCGACACCATTCCCAAGGATCTGGACCTGCCGCTGGCCCGCTGCACCGGCGACGGCGCCGACGGGTGGCACTGGGCAGCGACATTCGCCTACCCGGAGGACCAGATCCCAGGCCCGCACGTGCAGTACTGGTCCGCCCGCCCGGATCAGCAAGCGCTCGGCCAAATGTCGGATCAACTACCCGCGTTGGTGTCCGAACGCCAGGGCCGCTACCGATCCCGCGTCATGCCGTTACCGCTGACCGTCTGCCGGCACCTGCTCTGGAGGGCGGTCGGCGATCCGGACGCTGTCGCCGAGCTCCTCACCCCAATCGTGTCGATCGGGAAGAAACGCGGAGCCGGCAACGGCCACGTGCTGTCCTGGGAGATCGCCGAACACCCGGACGCTGACCGGTGGGAGTTCTCGCACCTGCACCCCGACAGCAGCCTCGGCCGCACCGCACCCGTGGCCTGCCTGCACGGGCGCGGCGACGTGCCGACCGGTGGGGAGGGGCGGATGGGGCTGCGGCCGCCGTACATGCACCCGTGCCGCCGGACGCAGGTGCTGTTGCCTGTGTAGGTCGAGTGATCGACATGAAGAGCTGCCCCTGCTGCTCAGTACGATCCTTGGTTGTGGAAACTACTGCTCCGTCGCCAGAAGTAAGCAGCGAAAGCCCTTCGGGCATGCGCGAAGGCGATGCTGCCGACCTGGCTCACCTCTCTCGCCTGTTGACGGTAGTGAAGCAGCAGCTGGAGCCGTGGATGCGTGTCGTTCACGATCCAGCCGAAGATAGCGATCTCGCAGGCGACGATCGGCACTACCGATCTTTCCCGACCAGCCGGGCCGCCTCCTTTTGCATTGGTTCGGCGATCGATCACCTGGCACTGGCGAGAATCACCATTGAGCTCAGTAAACAATTGAGGCCGTTCGCCCTGTACACGGTGGCGCGCACTTCGCTGCTGTCCGCCTCACGGGCTGTGTGGATGCTGTATCCGGACGATCGAGCTGAGCGTCAACGGCGCGGCCTCGAGATGGCATTCGCGGACGCGAAGAATTTCAAATCGCTGGTCAGCAAATCGAGAGGAGGTTCGCCGATTCCGCTCACGAAGCTTCAGCAAGAGGTCGCGGACCGGCAGTCCGAGGAGTGCCGGGCTGACCTCGCTCATGTGAAGGCTGCAGGGAAAGAATTGGGTATGAAGTTTGGCCCGAAAGACTCTCGGCCGACGGAGACATCGATCATCGCTGACGCTGCGAAGTGGTGCGATCGTGAGAACAGCGGATCTGCACACGCGTCGAATCTGCTGTGGATGACAAACTCCGGCTACGCGCATGGACTGAGCTGGCCAACCAAATGGAGCCGGGCAATCGTGACTGGTGACAGTGGCGCCTCGGAGGGGCGAATTAGGGCAACGGTCCCGGAGATCGCTCAGGCGCTTGGTGCTGCGTTCCTCATGACTCAGGCTGCGGTCGCACTGTATGGAGACCGATCTCGGCCTCAATCCGACAGCTGAAGGCGGATCCCTGAGGATGGCCGGGCAACGTACGGCCCGGTCGCGCTCGGGGTGTTGCCCGGGCGCCGATTCAGGGCTACGCGAGCGTCGGAGGTTGCCGCCCGGCATTACCGGATGGGACCGTCGTAGCGACGTATCTCCAGCCCCTCCGGCCGCGCCACGTACTCACCTTCATCGTGCGCCCGTCTGATCCGCGCAAGAAGGCGTTCGGGCGGAAACGTCGCGGTCCACACAATGCCACCCGCTAAGCCAGCGAAGTGATCCGCTAGAACCAACCTCGTCGTCCAAGACCATCCTTCTCGGTGGGCTTCGTCGGCGCCCCGATACAGGATCAGAGGTTCCAGCGGACGGTCACTTTTTGTCTCATTGACCCGGTACTCGATCTCCTCCCACATCTTCAGCCACTCTGCCTTGGTGAGATGTTCGAGCGGAGCAGCAGCGCCGGACCACACATTGTGGAGTTCAGTGGCGAGTTCCTCCGTGGTCAGCAACCCCCGCTGGAAACGCTGGTGAAGCCTGATTATCGGCTCACGGCCTGCTAAGCGTTGGGCGGCGAGTTCGTCGTCGGTGAGAGACATGCCGCCACCATAAGTGACTCGGACGGCATGCTTCTTGGCCCCGTGCAAAGTTCGGACACCGTCGCGACCAGCAGCGCTGCGGATCTCGTCGATGGGTGTCAGGTGCGCTACCCATACCGTGCCCCGGCACGGGATGGGTAGGTGGCGTTCTAGGGGTCTAGGGGCTTGATTCCGGGGAGATTCTGTGAGCGGCGTACGGATCGAATTCGTTTGTTGTGCAGAGGGTTTCGGGTTGTTTGTGTCGGTGGCGTGGGTTATGTTTTTGGTGTTCCTAGTTCAGTGCGGGGCGGAGGCTGACCACTTCTGATCCTCGCTTCAGTCCCGGGGTGTTCTCTGGGGGTTTGGAGTTGTGATGTCTGTGGACGTTGCAGTTGTCGAGAACGTGGCGAGTGGGGCGGGAGTGTCCGCTCCTGCCGATGGGGTGTTCGTCGAGGTGCGTGAGGGTGAGGGGTGGATGGCTGGCTGGCTGGTCGCGGACCCCACCGACGTGGCGGCGTTGTCGGTGAACGGTGTCGCCGAGGACAAGCGTCTGGTGTCGGTGGCGCTGGTGCCGCTCTCGCCCGATGCCCCGGTGTGGCAGGGCCGGGTACACCCGGATCAGCTGGTGGTCGCGTCGATGCAGCGCCCGGTGCCGGTGTGGTGGGAGCGAATCGCCACCTCGTTGAGGGAGGCGATGCGCGATCGCCGGGAGGCAGCGTGGCTGCGTGAGCACCTGCAGGCCAACCAGAAGGCGCACGCGGACTGGGTGGACAGCATCGCGAAGGACGCGGGCACGTGGGCGGATGAGAACAACCTGTGCAGTGAGTTCGATCGGTTCATGGAAGAGCACGGGCTGCCGCCGCGCAGCCGGGAGTTCACCGTGGAGGCGCTGGTAACGATCACCACGAAGGTGTCGGTGTCGGTGTCGGCCCGGTCCGAGGAGGTCGCCGAAGATGAGGTGGACGGGGAGATGCTGGCGCGGGCGCTGGGCCGCCGGATCGGTGGGTTCCGCCGCCACGACCTGGACCTGCGTGAGTACACGGTGACGGAGGTGCAGGCATGAGCGCCACCAGCACTCAGACCACGATGACTGTGCAGGCGGTGCAGATCGGGTTGGACGGACGCCCGGAGGTGATCGACCTCGGGGTGGGGGAGAGCACCGGGGCGGCGATCCGGGCGGCGATCGGGTGCCGCTGGTTCGATGTGGTGCGCCTGAGCCCTGATCTGGATATGTGGATCGACGACGAGGGCGCGACGCTTGCGGACGCACAGGTCAACGTCGTTGCTACGGCGATTGCGCGGGCTTATGGGGCGATCTGGCAGCCGTTCTGCGGTGTCGCGGTGTTCGCTGCCCACGACCGCCACGGCGAGACTGTGGGGCTGCCTGAACCGGTAAAAGATGCCCTGCTCTCCGGTGCGATCCTGACCCGCGCGGCGGGGGTGAGCCGATGACCCCCGCCGCAGCACCCGCAGCACCCGCGACGGCAACAACGACGACGATCCCCACCCCGGAGGCGTACATGTCACAGGCTGAGCGTGCCCTCGAGCGCGGCACCCACTACATCGAAGAATCGATCTGGGTCTACCTGATGCGGGACTGGGACGGCACCGATCGGTGGGTGCTCGACCCGGTGACAGTGGACGGGTGCGGCCTGGACTCAGGTCTCGAGGACGGTGCCCGCAACACCGAGTGCATGTGCGACAACCAGGCCGAGTGCAACACCATCCGGGAGCGCATGGACAAGGTGTACCTGCCCACGGCGGAGGAGTTGATGCACCTGCTCGCGGAGTCGCTGGGCTACACGGTGACGAAGGCGGTGCAGTCGTGACGGTGGAAGCAATAATCGTCCGCGACCCCGACGGGCCGACCAGCGTGTGGGTTTTCGTGGGCGGTAAGCCTGTCGAGGCGGTGGAGAGCTGCATCGATGCTGGTGCGGGTTGGGATTGGGCCGACTGGACCGAGCACCGGGACGAGATGCTCGCCGGTGCCTCTCCGGCGGCGCGCGAGTTGCTGCTCACTCTGCTCGACGGTCCGCCCGGCGGGGTTTATGTGGAGGGCCGGGAGGATCGGCCCTGGCTGGATCCGGCAGCCTAGTTCGCCTGTCTCCGTGCACGGCCCGCACCCGGCTTCCGGGGTGCGGGCCGTGTGCCGTGTGCGGGCTGTAATGGTGCTGTGACCTGGTGTGATGACATGTCCCCGGTTTGTGATGCGGGGCGCCGGCGGACCTGTCGGGGGAGTGCCGGTGTCGGGGTGTGGGCGGCGCTCGGGTGTCTGTTTCGTCCGGTTTTGAGTCGTTTTTGAAAGATGTTGATTGACAACGTTTTTGGGTAATTTGTTGTTGAATAAGCCTTTACGTGTGTTATGCACAAATATCAGATTGTAAGGTTTGTAATCGATTGTCAATCAACAAATTTGGTGTTATGGGATTTTAGACTGTTTTGGGTTGCCTGGGGGTGGGGTGGTATGCTGTGGGTTATGACTTGGGGCGGTGCAGGAAGGCGAGTGGGCGGCGGGTCGGGCGCACCTCCCCGCTTCCCCAGCCTCGTTGGGGTGTGGGGGACCGGATCGAACTGTGCGATTAAAAATGCAGGTGGGAGGCCTAATCTCGGAAACGCAGAGGAGCGAAGCGACTCGATCGACGGCAACGGGAATGGACCCATTGCGAGCCGCGCAGCGGCTCCCTGGCGGGGAGCGAAGCGACTCGCTC
>SEHB01000012.1 GCA_004143945.1 Lysobacteraceae bacterium | reverse complement strand
GCCGCCTGCTTCAGGAAGCCGATGATCTGTTCTTCGGTGAATCGCTTCTTCATGTCCGCCCTCGCTGGTTGGCGGACTCTACTTAAGTCAGACTGGCCCTGAAAACGGGGAGCAGGTCATACCTTCGCACGCTGCTGATCCACGGCGCACGCGCAGTCTTGCGCAGCGCAAAGCTCGCGGCAAAGAAGCAGCAACCGCTCGATCGGACGCGTGCCTGGGCGCTCGCCCTGTCCGAACGGGTCGGACACAACAAGGCGGCCGTTGCGCTCGCCAACAAGCAGGCACGCCGGCTATGGGCCGCCGAACATCACCGATCGGCGTTCGATCCCGACCACGTCAGCGTGCAGAACACGCCCACTACCTGAGTTCCCACCCCGCGTTGCACCGAGTGACGTCGATGGCAAACGAGTCGGTCCCCGCAGCGAGCAAGCCGATAACACTTCTGGCCCAATACGGCCGATTGAACGTGTGGCTTCGCTGTGGCGGATTCCATCCTGGCCCGAGCGCTCGCCGCTCAACCCAAGGCCGAATACACGACTGCAACCGCACCGCTTGCCAGAAGACGATTTACACGACTACTTGCAAGGGGAGTCCATACATGAATTGTTAGGGCTCACATTACGGACCCTGATACACATCGTGGACGAATGTTGCGCCAAGCGATGCTAAGCGGGCGAGCATGCCCGGGGAAAGCTCCAGCGAAAAGTTGCGGTTGCTATGGGAGCTCACCCAAACCCGCACGAAACCGCCTTGAGTGACGCCCTGCAGGAAGTCCCGATGTGGCTCCAATAGAGTGATCAGCTCCTCAAGAGCGTCCTCAATTTGAGCATCAGCGGACTCGCGCCAACCGTACGAGAATGGATCAGCGGACCAGTACCCCTCGGAGCGGACTCCCTCGAGCAGTGTGCCCTTCGGAGTCTTGCGGGAATCGCCGGCACGCCAAGCAATCTGAGGCTCTAGCCCCAGCGTACGAGTAACAAGATCTGGATCAAGCGTGGGATGCCAGAGCCGAAGATTGAGAACGTGCGAGTAGATCTGCATGTGGGCCCTAACGCCTGAGTTAAGCCGCGCCGCGGAGCGGCGTCGGCTTGGACGAACTGTTAGCCGCCGCCCGTGTTGTTTGCAGGCTCCGCACAGCGGAACGTGAGATCGATTCGCGGATAATTGGCCAAGATGTACGGTGGCTTGGACTCATTGGACTCTACGACCTCGACCACCTTGTTCTCCGAACTGCACTTGGCGTAGGCCTCGCGCATGACATCAGCCTTCAAGCTCCCCATGCCAGAAAAGCCGGTCGCCGCCTGCTTGGATATCATGTAGTTGTCGGAGCCCATGGGCACGACACCGGAATTTGCAGCGCAACCTGCCAGGAACGCGACGTAGCAGCACACAACGATGGCTTTCATGCAGTTCACTCCAGTTGCGTTGATGCAGCTGCGACGGCTAACGCCTGAATTAAGCCGACCCGCGAAGCGGGTTCGGCTTGAATGAATTGTTAGCCATCAGGGCCCGAACCCTTTAAGCCAGCGGACGAAGAATGCAATGCTCAAGCCCGACAGAAGTGCTAGTGCCATTACTGCGAATAAGGGCAGCCTTTGGTCGTGACCAAGCAGACCGACCACAAAGCCGGCCGCCCCACCGAGGCCGATAGCTAAGAACATGAGAGCGATCCGGAGCTGCTTGGCTTTTTTGCTATTTGAGGGTGGCTTGCCTACAGCTGCGGCAGTCTTTCCCAAGTTGAGTAGCCAGCGGCTATGGGCGAGAACACCACCAAGCAATCCGAGGATAGTGGCCATGAGCACTGTTCCGGAATATGTGTCTACCACTGATCTCTCCCCTGATGGCTAACGCCTGACTTAAGCCGCGCCGCGAAGCGGCGTCGGCTTGAAGGAATTGTTAGGCGGCGCCCCACAGATATGCGCCCACCGCCTACCGACCTGCAATGTGATGTACCACGTCAGAGCCAACTGGATTGGAGGAACAAACGCCCACCAGTAGTTGACGAAGAAGCGAGAGACGCGGAGCAAACCTGCACCAGCAGCTATCCCCGCTGCCTCAAGTTGCGGCGCAATGAAGATGCCGTACGCCTCTACCGGCAGCAGAACAGCAAAGGCCAAGAATGAAAAGACGCCATAGACCAAAGCCGCAACGATGCCAACAAACAAGAATGGGCGAGGAAGTCGCGATTTGCGCCGGAAAGCCCTGATCGCGGGCAGCCAGATAGGCGCGAACGAAATTATGAAGTAGACAAAAGCGAGCGCAATGATCATTGCGCCTAGCTTTAGCCCGAAGAGCTCGATTACTTCCATAGCCGCCTAACGCTTGAGTTAAGCCGCGCCGAAGGCGTCGGCTTGAACGAATAGTTAGACCAATGCTACCGCCAAAGCGAAAGAGCGCTACCCGCGTAGATGTGACTTGGCTATCCAAGGCCGGAGGCAATGTCGAACAAGTCGCGAAGCCACTGCAAGAAGCTCTTGGCCACGGGCTTCCGACTACGCAGCTTCTCGACAAAGAGCCATGTCACCAACAGCGCCAAATACACGCCGAAGACGAGCACGACTAGACCGACGAGAACTGGTGCCAGATTTTCCAAGGACTCACACCTATTAGACCGCAGCCCCATTACGCGCAATCTCTAGCGCACGTTCAACGGATAGCGGCCCATGGATCTCCGGATCCGTGCACTCTGCCAGGTCACCTGCTACGGACGGGTCCGAGAATGCCACCCGCTCAGAGAGTTGCAGAGCATCAGCTATATAAGCAAGCTCCGCCGCCGACAACTGCCCAGCCGCAAACAAGCGACAGAGAGTTGAAAGACCAGAGCGGTCCAGCATCATGTCCATGTCCTCCGCCACCATGACCGGCGCCGAAGCGCCACGCTTCGCCAGTGCACGCCGGTGCGCCGCCAGCTCCTCCGAGATCTCGGCGGAGTATTGGAGCGCCGGCAGTTGCCCGGAAAGAAGATTGGCGACTGAGGAAATTCTCATGCGGTCTAACTACAAGTAGACCCCGGATCCGGGGTGTTGCTCGGCATCGTTCATGATGCGACGGGCGACGTCAAGCGGAATTCCTACACCCGATCAATGACTTCGCCGACGCGGAGCGGCTGCGCGTGGATGCACGCTGGCTTGCAACACTCCGGAAGCGGGGCGGTATGAGTTACCACGACGAAAGTGCGGGTGTAACAGGGACGGCCGCGAGCGGGCGGCAACCCAGACTTTTCGACGAAGTTCGCCGCCACATGCGGCTCAGGCACTACAGTTTGAGGACCGAACGCGCGTATCTGGGATGGATCCGTCGGTTCATCTTGGCCAATGGCCTGCGACATCCACGCGAACTCGGCGGCGCCGAGGTGGAAGGCTTCCTCAGCGCACTCGCGGTCGAGAGGGAGGTGGCTCCGGGGACTCAGAACCAGGCGCTGTCGGCGCTGCTTTTCCTGTATCGGCGAGTGCTCGGCGTTGAACTGCCGTGGATGGAAGGGATGACTCGCGCGAAGCGGCCGCGCCGCATTCCGACCGTGCTGTCGCAGGACGAAGTGCATCGCCTGCTCGCCTCGATGGAGGGCCGACCCTGGTTGCTGGCCAGCCTGCTCTACGGTACCGGGATGCGTTTGATGGAGTGTCTGCGGTTGCGCGTGAAGGATGTCGACTTCTCGCGCGCGGAAATCACCGTGCGTGATGGCAAGGGCGGCAAGGACCGTCGGACGATGCTGCCGCGGTGCCTCGTCGAGCCGTTGCAGCGCGAGATCGAGCGCGCGCGCATGCTGCACGAGCGTGACGTCGCGGCGGGGTTCGGCGAGGCGAAGTTGCCGCATGCGTTGGCGCGCAAGTACCGATCCGCTGCGAAGGACTTTGGCTGGCAGTTCGTATTCCCTTCCGTCCAGCGCTCGCGCGATCCGCTGGATGGACGCGAGCGGCGCCACCATTTCGATGATGCCGTGTTGTCGCGCGCGCTCAAGTCCGCTCGCATGCGCGCGGGCATCGCGAAGCCCTTGAGTGCGCATACGTTGCGCCACAGTTTTGCGACGCACCTGCTCGAGGCGGGCTACGACCTGCGCACGATCCAGGAACTGCTCGGGCACAAGGATGTGGCGACCACGCAGATTTACACGCACGTGCTCAACCGCGGCGGGAATGCGGTGTTGAGTCCGCTGGATCGCTGACGCGCGGTTTTATTTGGGCGGTCGAGTCGCCGGCGATGTGCGGACTAGTAGCCCGTTCGACGATCGCGCCAAGGGCGCCGGCCGCGCTGTGCGCGTCCAGCCTACGGAAGCGCGCGCGATGGAAGGTCGGCGAGTTCGAGAAATTCGCGCTTGCGCACCGTGCCATCGCGCGCGACGAGGCGGCAGGCGTAGCCATCGAACGGCGGAAGGCCAGGGAACGGAATCACCAGGGCCGCATTGCCGCCACCGCTTTGGGACCAAGCGGGTTGCGGCAGGGTGGCGTCCACCTCGCGCGCCGCCGATTCGACGAGTCCAACCGGGTCTCCTTCGACGATGGCACGGCAGAGCGCGGATGCCTTGTCGCGAAGGTAGAAGTCGGAGACCGCGGCCGCGGCGAACCAGCCGAACGCGAGAAACAGCGCGTAGCACGCGATGCGAATCACCCAGGTCGCGCGCGGGCTGATCGTCTTCATGGAACTCCCGTGGTGGCCCGTCGCCCGGTGCGAGCTGCGCGGATGGTAACGCGCGGCGCGGCGGCGCGCGCATGCGAGCGCGGCTCAATCGATCAAACCGTCTGCGCGCAGGCGATCGAGCACGAGGCGCGTCGTCGACGAGCACTGCGCGTGGTCGCGTTGGCGCATCCACGCCAATTCCTCGATCTCGGCGGACGGCACCGGCCCGCCCTCGATGTCGACGAACCAGCAGCGCGACCGCACGAGCGTGCCGTCGGGTTGCCCGTCGGCCTGCGCGGTGAAGACGCCCGCATCGACCAGCGATCCCGGCACGATAGTGACAGCGAGCTCTTCGTGGACTTCCCGCAGGAGCGCGGCCTCGTCGGATTCTCCCGCTTCGCGCTTGCCGCCAGGGAGGTACCAGGCGTTGCGGCCGCGCGAGCGCGCGAGCAGCACGCGACGATCGCGCACGCACAGCAGTGCGACCTTGTGGATAGCCGCCGTCATGCCGGCCCCACGAGGCGGAACGTGAGGTTCACGCGCGGCGTCGTCACCCGCGTGCGCCGCGGCAACGCGTGCTGGTACAGGCGCTGCGTCGCGCCGGACATCACGAGCAGGCTGCCGTGTGCGAGCTCGATCGAGATGGCGGGAGCGCGGGTCGCGCGTGATCGCAGGCGGAACGTGCGCTCGGCGCCGAAGCTCAGCGATGCGATCACCGGTTCGGGGCCGAGCTCGGGCTCGTCGTCGCTGTGCCAGCCCATCGCATCGCGCCCGTTGCGGTAGAGGTTTGCGAGCACGCTGTTGAACCGAAGGCCGAGGCGCGCCTGCAATTCGTCACGCAAGGTGGCGATCGAGGGCGTCCACGGCTTCGGCACGAATGTCGTGCGTGAGTAGGTGTACACGGCGCGTTCGTCGCCGATCCAGCACGAAAGGCGCGGCGCCTCGACCTCGCGGCCGAACAGCGTGAGGCGGTGCGATTCCCACGGAGTTTCCTCGAGCAACGCGGCGAGGATCGCATCCGCTTGCGCGGGCGGCCATGCGTGCGCGTCGTAGCGAACGTCGGCCCCGGGAAGATCAAGACGGATCATGTGGAGACACCATGTCGCTTAGAGTGCCATGCGATCCGGGACGTATGCATGGAGATGTTCAGCCAATCCGGTCGGCGCAATGCGGTTCCAGTGGGTGCCGATCGCGCTCGGTGGCTGGCCCTTCGACTCCGGCCTTCGGCCTGCGCTCAGGGCGAACGGATGCTTCGTTACCGTTCGCGCTGCGCGCAGCGCCCTCAGCGCGCGGAGTCGAAGCGCTGCGTGTGCCGAAGCGTTCGCATCAAGTGGGCGTGACCGGATACGCCGGCGCCGCATCGAGCGTCGCAGCGCAGATCGCCGCGAGTTCGAGCAGGCGCAGGTCCGCGCCGGGGCGGCCGACGAGTTGCAGGCCGACCGGCAGCCCATCGGGCAACCGGCCCATCGGCAGGCTCACGGCGGGGCAGCCTGCGAGGTTCGCGAACGCGGTGAGGTCGGCGTCGTTCGCGCGTTCGCGCTCCGACAGCGGATACGCGCCGTGCGCAACCGTCGGCAGCACGAGCACGTCGATGTCCTCGAACACGCGTCGCGCCTTCAGCAGCGTGTCGTCGAGCACGCGGTCCGCCGCGGCGTAGTCGACCGCGGATTTGCCCTTCGCGAAGTCGAGCATGGAACGCAGGCGCGGCGACAGCGGATGCGCGTCGTCGGCGAGGTCGTCAGCGAGTTCGACGCCGAGCTCGCTTTCCATCACGAGCAGCGCGGCGCGCCGCGTGCGCCCGAGGTCGTGGTCGGAGAAGTCGACCGCGGTGCGCTCGCCGAACACGCTGTCGACGCGCGCGATCGCGGCATCGAACACCGCGCGCACTTCGGGCGAGACACCGAGTACGCCGAGGTCACGCGCGAACGCGCTGCGCAGGCGGCCCGGTTCCCAGTCCGGCGTCGCCAGCGGCACGCGGCGGCGGCGCGAGCGCGGATCGGCGGGATCGTGCGCGTCGAGCACCTGCACCACGATCGCGAGGTCCTCGACCGAGCGCGCGACCAGGCCGACGCTGTCGAGACGTCGCGCCGCGCGCACCATGCCGCGCGTCGAGATCTCGCCGTTCGTCGGCTTCAGCGCGAATACGCCGCAGTGGCTGGCAGGAATGCGCACGGATCCGAGCGTGTCGCTGCCGAGCGCGAAACTGCATAGCCCCGCGGCGACGGCGGCAGCCGAACCACCCGAAGACCCGCCCGCGGTGTACCCGCGTCGCAGCGGGTTCTGCACAGCGCCGTAGTGCGGGTTGTTCGAGGTGGTGCCGAGCACGCCCTCGTCGAGGTTGGTCTTGCCGAGGATGACCGCTCCGGCAGCACGCAGCCGTGCGACCGCACTCGCGTCCTCGCTCGCGATGCGCGTGCGCCGCCCCGGAAGTCCGGCCGAGGTGGGAAGCCCGGCGACATCGAAGTTGTCCTTCACCGCGACCGCGAGCCCATCGAGCCGACCGATCGCCCGACCGCCCGCGCGGCGTGCGTCGCTGGCCGCGGCTTGCGCGGCTGCGCTGTCGTCGAGCGCGAGGAATGCGCCGAGGTCGCGATTCGTGCGGGTGATCGCGTCGCGATAGCTCGCGGCGAGACGCGCCGCGTCGAGCCTGCCTTCGGCGAGCCAGTGCAGTTGCTGGAACGCGGCTGCACCGCGCACTTCGGTATCGTTGGCGAGATCGGTCATCGCGTGCCGCGTCCATGGTAGGACCCCGATTATGCCCGCCCTGCCCGCTTCGCCACCACGCGTGGTCGGCCTGTGTTCATCGACCGCGCGCAGGTTTGCCGAGCCGGCGCCGAACCTCGACAATGGCGCGATTGCACGCGAGCGAGCCGGAGCCAGCCCCAATGAGCGAACGCGACACCATGGAGTACGACGTCGTCGTGGTCGGCGCAGGCCCCGCGGGCCTCGCGTTCGCGATACGGCTCAAGCAGCTCGATCCGGCGCTCGGCGTCTGCGTGATCGAGAAGTCTTCGACGATCGGCGCGCATATCCTCTCCGGTGCGGTGATCGAACCCGGCCCGCTCGACGAACTACTCCCGGAATGGCGCGCGAATCCGCCGCCGGTCTGCGTGCCGGTCACGAAGGACGAGTTCTGGCTGCTGCGCGACGCGACGCGCGCGGTGAAGTCGCCGCTGACACCGCCGCAGCAGCAGAACCACGGCAACTTCATCGTCTCGCTCGGCGCGCTGTGCGCATGGCTCGCGCCGCAGGCCGAGGCGCTAGGCGTCGAGATCTATCCGGGTTTCGCGGCCGCGGAAACGCTGTTCGACGAAGCCGGCGCGGTCTGCGGCGTGCGCATCGGCGACATGGGCGTGGCGCGCGACGGCAGCCACAAGCCGGGCTACACCCAGGGCATCGACATCCGTGCGAAGACGACCGTGCTCGCTGAAGGCTGCCGCGGATCGCTGACCAAGCAGCTCATCGCGAAATACGCGCTCGACAAGGACAGCGATCCGCAGAGTTACGGCATCGGCCTCAAGGAACTCTGGCAGCTCCCGCCGGGCCGCGTCGAAGCCGGCAAGGTCATGCACACGATCGGCTGGCCGCTGAACACGCGCACCTACGGCGGCAGCTTCATCTACCAGCTCGACAAGGATCGCATCGCGATCGGGTTCGTCGCGGGGCTCGACTACGCCGACCCGCTGTTCCGTCCGTGGGAAGCGTTCCAGCAGATGAAGAACCACGCGATGGTCAAGCCGCTGCTCGAGGGCGGCAGCATCGTGTCGGCCGGCGCTCGCGCGCTGATCGAGGGTGGCTGGCAATCGTTGCCGAAGGCCGAGATGCCGGGCGCGCTGCTCATCGGCGATGCCGCGGGGCTGCTCAATCTTCCGAAGATCAAGGGGACCCACCAGGCGCTGCGCTCGGGCATGCTCGCGGCCGAACACGTCGTCCAGCAGCGCAGCAGCGTCGGCTGGGACGCGAAGCTGCGCGCATCGCGCGTCGCGACCGAGCTGCGCAAGGTGCGCAACATCCGTCCGGGCTTCAGCAAGGGCCTGTGGGCCGGGCTCGCGAACGCAGGCTGGGAAACCGTCACGATGGGGCTCTCTCCGTGGACGCTCAAGAACCACGCCGACTGGAGTTCGCTCGAGAAGCTCGATGCGCAGACCGCGGCGACGCGCCCCGGCCCCACCGCGCCGTCCGACGCGCAACCCGACTATGTCGAACGCGCGCTCGCGCCGCGCGACCGCCTCGCGGGCGTCTACTTCGCCGCGACCGAGCACGACGAGGACCAGCCCGTGCACCTCAAGGTGCACGATCCGGACATCTGCATCACGCGCTGCGTCGAGGAATACGCCAATCCCTGCACACGCTTCTGTCCTGCCGGCGTGTACGAGATCGTCGACGACGGTGCCGGCAAGCGCCTGCAGATCAACGCGGCCAACTGCGTGCACTGCAAGACGTGCGACATCAAGGACCCGTACGAGATCATCACCTGGGTCACGCCCGAGGGCGGATCGGGGCCGAACTACCAGAATCTCTGATCCACGGCGGGCGCCGCGCACGCCACATGAGCCGTCCGACCCTAGTTCGTCCAGCCTGCGGGGTGCGCGGCTTCGCAGGCTGGACGCGCGCAGCGCGGCCGGCCGTCAGTACCAGTCGAGCAGCGACACGCCCACGCCGAGGTAGGTCGCGCGATGGTTGTAGTCGATGAGGCTTTCGCCGTAGCCCGTGAATGCCTCGAGGTAACCGCGCAGGTTGCCCGCGACCGGGAAGCTCCAGGTGAAGCGCGCCGAGCCGTGGCTGTCCGCGCCGCTGCGCAGCGAATGGCGCAGCAACAGGCCGAACTCGTTCGCGTCGCCGATGTGCAGCACCTGCAGTTCGCCGCGGCCCATGTAGTCTTCGATGTCGGGGTTGTTGTCCGAATCGAACGACTCGTTGATGCGCCACCATGGGCGCAGCATCACGCTCCAGCCTTCGCGCTCGAAACCGATGTTCGCGATCACGCGGTTCCAGCTGCGCGAGAACGGGTCGCTGCGCCCGTTCGACTGGTGGTTGACGCCGATGCCGAGCAGCCGGCCGTCCCAGCCGAATGCGCGGTAGCGCGTGTCGAACACGAGCATGACTTCGGGTTCGTAGTCGGTCTCGCGGAACGGGCGCGAGATGTCGCTGTTGTAGAGCTGCCAGCGCGAGGATTGCGTGTAGGTCGCCCAGACGTCGCCGTGGTCGCCGAACACGCCCTGCCACACCTTGGTCTTGAAGCTGAGCTGGAACTTCGCCTCGATGCTGTCGAGCGGCTCGCCCACCGTGACCGTGTTGTTCGGATTCGGGCTGTGCGGCGTCTCGTTGCGGTCGCTGGTCGCGAACAGCGGCATGATGTAGATCGGCTGGTAGCCGCGCAGGTTGAACGTGCCGAGCTTGCTCTCGGGCGCGAGTTCCCAGCGGCTGTCGAGCAGCGAGCGTTGCGGGTCGCCGGTCTCGAGGCCGAACATGTCCTGCCCGGTCGCCGGCGACGGCGTGGCTGCCGGCGCCATCTCGTCGCGATGGGTCGCGCTGTCGTAGCACGCGAGGCGTTGCGAGTCGGACTCGATCGCCTTGCACGCGCGGATGTCGAGCGGATCGGGCGCCTGCGCACCGGCGGTCGCCGCGGCAAGCAGGAAGGTCGCGGAGGCGGCGGCGCGGATCATCGGTTCAGGTCGGATGGCGCACGGGCGCGGTGGCGCGCATGGTAGGCGGAAAGCCCCGCGGAGTCATGTGGGCGGTGGCCGGACTTGCCCCCTCGCCGCGCGCGCCGCGATCATCGCCCCGGCGGCGCGGTTACGCCTCCACAGGCTCCACGCCATTCGCGCGCGAGCCAGCGCTTCCAGCCGCGGAAGGATTCCGACGTCACCAGCGCCTCATCGAGCGCGGCGCGCCTGTCCGGGTCGGGTGCTGCGCGGCAGCGCGCCCATGCGAGCGCCGCGCGTTCGAATCGCGCATTGTCGCCATCCGCGCGGCCGCTGCGCGCGCGCCATGCGAGCACCGCTTCCAGCCGCGCGATCGCGTCGGGCCATTCCTCGCGCTGGATGCTCGCGATCGCGCGGTCGGAACGCATCGCCCAGCGATTGGGATGCTCCTCGTCGTGCGCGACCTGCGTCGCCATCGCCTCGTCGAACAAGGCGATCGCATCCGCGCCGCGCCGCTCGAGCATCGCGAGTGTCGCGGCGTGCGAGAGGATCAGCCCGAACCACGTGTCGTCCTTGCCGTACCACGCACGCGCCTCGGTGACCACCGGATCCAGCACCGCACGCGCCTCGGCGAGCTTGTACTGGTCGTACAACACGCGCGCGAAGTAGGTGCGCATCGGGAACAGGCTGTAGGGATCATCGAATGCCTCGCGCGCCGCGGTCGCGATCGCTTCGCGCAGCCGCTGCTCGGCCTGCGGCAGCGTCGCGTTCTCGCGCATGTCCCAGGTCGCGATGTTGATCTGGGCGGCGAGGTAGCTCTCGACGCCTTCACGCGTATGCAGCAGCGGCCGCGCGAGTTCGATTGCGCGCTCGTAACCTGCGCGCGCGCGTTCGATCTCGCCGCCCTCCTCGTCCATCATCGCGGCCTGTTGCAGCAGCGTGATCGGAAGGTGCGGGTCGCCGACGTGGCCGGCGTCGACCAGCGCGAGGGCTTCATCGACGTCGCGGCGCGCGGCGACGCGATCGGCGGCGAGATAGCGATGGCTCGCGAGCTCGCTGAGCGCGCGCGCGAGCGTTTCCGGATCCGCCGATGCGCTTCGCAGCAGTTCCACCGCGAGCGCGTAGGCGTCGCGCGCCTTCGCGCTCTGGCCGATGTAGCCGAGCGCGTCGCCCGCCGCCATCAGCATCGACGCGCGCGTCGCTGCGGGTCGATGCGCATCACGGTGCAGCTCGGCCACGCTGCGCTCGAGCAGCTCGCGCGCGCTGATGTCGCCGCGTTCGGTGTCGGCCGGTCGCGCGCCCTTGAACAGTTCGCCGAAGTAGCCGGCGAGCGCCTGCGCGCGGTCGCGCTCGGCTTCGGCTCGGTCGAGTTCGCGATCCAGCGCATGCAGATGGTAGGCCAGTGCGCCGAGCAGCAGCGCCGCGGCCACTGGCCACGCCCAGCGCCGGCGCAGCCATGCGCGCGCGCGGTAGCCGCGTTCGCCGCGACGCGCCTCGACCGGTTCGCGCGCAAGCCAGCGTTCGAGGTCGGCGGCGAACGCATCGGCGCCCGCGTAGCGATCCTGCGCTCGCTTGCGCAACGACTTCAGCACGATCGCGTCGAGGTCGGCGTCGACGCCGGCGATCGTCGCGCGCGTCGACGGCGCCGGCGGCTGGTCGTGCAGGATCGCCGCGATCAGCGCGGACTGGTCGCGTGTGTCGCCATAGGGCGACGCGCCCGCGAGCAGCTCGTAAAGCAGCACGCCGAGCGCATACACGTCGCCCGCGACCGCGGTCGCATCGCCTTCGCCGCGCACCCGTTCCGGCGCCGCATAGCGCAAGGTCATCTGGCTGCTGCCGGTGGTCGTGATCGCCTCTTCGCCGAGCAGGCGCGCGATGCCGAAGTCGAGCAGCTTCGGCTCGCCCGCACGGTCGACGAGGATGTTCGCGGGCTTGAGGTCGCGATGCACGACCAGGTGCCGATGTGCGTGGTCCACTGCGGCGGCGACCTTCGACAACAGGCGCACGCGCGTGGCGAGGTCGGGTTGCGCGCGCTCGACGTGGCGGTCGAGCCGCTCGCCATCGACGTAGGCGGTCGCCAGCCACGGGACGCCGTCGGCATCGCTGCCGCCATCGACGAGGGCCGCGATGTTCGGATGCGCGAGACCGGCGAGGATGCGCCGCTCGCGCTCGAACCGGCGCCGGTCCTCGGCGTTCCACGCGCCGTGGAGGATCTGCTTCAGCGCGACCTGCTGGACCGCGTCGCCGATGCGGCGCTCGGCCAGCCACACGCGGCCCATGCCACCGCGGCCGAGTTCGCGCAGCACGCGGTATTGCGGCAAGGCCGGGGCACCGGCGACTGCGGAAGCGCGATCGAGCAGGGCCACGGGTTGACCCGCCGCAGCGAACTGCGCATGCAACGCCGCCGCGAGCGCGGCGTCCTCGCGCGCGATCGCGTCGAGCCGTTGCGCGCGCGCGGCCGGTTCGAGCTCGGACAGCTCCAACCAGGCATCCTTGCGTCGCTGGTAGTCGTTCGCGTGCATGCGGTCCCCGTGGCCGCGCGCATTGTGCGGGCGGCGACGCGGTGCGCGCCAGCGCCCTTCAATCCATGCCGTCCGCAAACAGGTAGTTCGTTTCGATGCGCCCGACGAGGTAGTCCTCGCCCGCGTTGCCGCCGGTGCACGTCGCATCCGCCCTCCCGACGAACGCCGGGCGGCCGAGCCATTGCGTCATGCGATACAGGGATTGCCGTGGCGCCGTCCCCTGGCACTCGGGCGTATCCGGCTCGAAACGCGCCATGCGCACGCCGCCGCCGCCGAATGCGGGCTCGATGCCATCGCCCGCGGGTTCGCGGCCGACGTGCACGAGCGCGAAATACTGGCCTTCATACGCCCCGCTGGCGATATCGACGGCCGTCGCGCCGTACAGCACGCGGCCTCCAGGCAGGATCTGCACGCCCGGATAACTCGAGCCGCTGGCGAGCAGGCTCGCGTCAGCCGGTATCGGCAGCGGAATGGACGTGACCGCATCGTCGCGAAACACCTGCATTGCCGCGCCCACGCCGCTGCCGCCCTTCGGCGCCAGCGTGGTCACCGCCATCGCAACCGTCCCTGGGCGCACGAGACGCGCGGCACCGGGGAACTGTCGCGGCGTCGCCGGCCCGATCAGGCGATCGTGTTGCGCCAGCGTGTCGGAGTCCAGCGTCAGTCGGCAGGCGTTGTAGCCGGTGGAGCCGAACACCCACAGCGTTCCTTGCGGGCCGTCCATCGCGGCGCTGGTCAGCCAGCAATCCACCAACTTGGCAACGCGTACCTGTCCCGACGCATCGAGCACGGCGGCGAAACCCGTCTCCGCAACGGTCGACGTGGCCACGTAGCCCGTGATGACGAGGTCACCGTTCGCGAGTACGTTCAGGCCTACCGCCACCTCGGGCCTGGCCAGATCGGCGATGTGCGCGTCGAGGTCCAGGTCGACCACGCCGCCGATGCCAAAACCCGCGACCGGGAGGCCGGAATCGCGCCCCACGCGCACGAGGCGCAGGTTCTGTTCGCCGTCGTCGACGGTGACGACGTGTGCAATCACTGCATCGCCCGTCGGCAGGCATACCGCGGGCGCGAAGCCCCCATAGCTCGAATAGCCGTCGAAGTCGAAACTCTCCTTGCCGTCGGCGCTGAAGGAAGGGTCGAGTCTTCCGTCCGGCAGCAGGCGCGTGGTGACGATGCGCACACCACCGGAGGCCGAGCCGATCACGATGAACGTGCCACCCGGGCCCGGGCAGCCGACGCGCGCCGCATCGCCGCTTCCATTGGGGCCGGGAACGGCCTGGAAACCGTAGTGCTGCATCCCGCCATCGCCGAACGTGGGATCGAGTGGGCCGCTGTGTGCGCGCAACGACGGCGCAACGAAGAGCGCGGCCAGGGAAAGCGCAGTGAGGAAGTGATTCATGGGGACGGCCAGGGCAGGCGCGGGGTTCGCGCCCATTGCAGTACGCGCAACGCAGGGGAATCCTCCGCTGCCCTGTCTGCCGGGAGCGAAATCGCCGGCCGCGCTGCGCGCGTCCAGCCTACGAAAAGCGCTTCGCGCAGCACCGTAGGCTGGACGACCAAAGGTCGGCCGGCGCTCTTGCCTTTCGCTCGCATGTCGCCTGTCCGGGCAAGTGCGACGGCGGCATCGCAATCCGTCGCGAATGCGCGCGCACGCCAGGCCGCCCATCCGCTCCAGCCAGGGCAGCCCGCGAGTGCCTCGCGCAGCGCGAGCCGCGTCCGCGTCCCGGGTTCGATGCGGCAACGCGCGTAGGCGACCTGGGCGCGATCGAACAGCGCGGCCGGCCCATCGCCGCGGCCTAGGCGCTCGCGCCACGCCAGCACCTGCTGCAGGCGGTCGATTGCGTCCTGCCAGTCTCCTTGCATCAGGGCCGCACTGGCGCGATGGGCGCGATGGCTCCAGGCGGCGGACTCGCGGCCGGCCGGCAGCCGAGTTCGAACAGCTCGAACCATGCGTCCTTGTGTTGCTGGTAGTCGTTCACCTGCATGCGGTCTTCTTCGCCGCGCGCATTGTGCGGGTGCCGGCTCGCCGCGCGCCGGCGCCGGTCAATCCATCCCGTCGGCGAACAGGTAGTTGGTTTCGACGCGACCGACGAGGTAGTTTTCCGCGCTCGCGTCGACGCAGTTGCCGTCGACGCGACCGACGAACGCGGGCCGCCCGAGCCATGCGGTCACGCGATGCAACAGTTGCCTCGGCGCCTGCCCCGCGCATCCGGGCGCATCGGGCTCGAAACGACCGACCTGCATGCTGTTGTGGCCGAACGCATGTTCCCACTCGTCGTCGCCGGGTTCGCGGCCGACGCGCGCCATCGCGAAGTAGAGCGCGTCGTCTCTGCTGCTCGCAAGGTCGCGCGCGGTGCCCGCATACAGCACGCGACCTCCGGGCAGGACCTGCACGCCCTGCGTCCCGACCGCATCCGACATCCCGAACGCGTTGCCGTCGAACGCGGGCGATGCCATCGCGAGCGGCGTGGCGACGTCTGCGCGGAACAGCATCAGCAGCGGGCGGTGCGAAGCGTCCGTGTTGCGCGCGACGACCGCCATCGCGACCGCGCCCGGTCGCACGACGCGAGCCGCGCCCGCGTGTACCGCCGAGCCGAGGTCCGCGGTGACGCGCAGGCCAGGGGCCAGCGTGTTCCTGTCCAGCGTCACGCGCACGGCGCCGTTGCCGGTCGAGCCGAACGCCCACAGCGATCCATCCGGCGCATCGAGCGTCGTCGTCAGGTGCCATGCTTCGACGAGTCTCGCCGCGCGCACCGTGCCGGCGCCGTCGAGCAGCGCAACGAAGCCTGACACACCGCCCTGCGCATTCGAGGCGTAGCCACTGACCACGAGGTCGCCGTTCGCGAGCACATTGAGACCCAGCGGCACCTCCGCCTGACCGAGGCCGGTGACGTGCAGGTCGAGATCGAGGTCCACGATGCCGCCGTTGCCGAATGCGGGATCGGGCAGTCCGGTATCGCGCCTCACGCGTACGAGGCGCATGGACTGCTCGCCACCGGCGCCGGTGATGGCCCGAACGAGGACCGGATCGCCATTCGGCTGGCACACCCCGGGAGCGGGCGACATGTGGTCGGCGACCGAATCGAAACTCTCCTTTCCGTCGCCGCTGAAGCTCGTGTCGTAGCGGCCATCGGGTCGCAGTCTCGCCGTCACGATGCGCACCCCGTTCGATGCGGTGCCGACCACGACGAAGCTCCCGTTGGGCCCCGCGCACCCGACGACCGCGGCATCCGCCAGGAGGCCGTTGACAGGCTGGAAGGCGTAGGACGCGAGGCCGCCCTCGCCGAACGCAGGATCGAATGGCCCGGTATGCGCCGACGCGGCGGAAACCGCGCACAGGCCTGCAAGCGGAAGCGCGAAGCGCAGGGACTTCATGATGCTGGAACTCCAGGAGCGCGCAAGCCGCGCTTCCTGCAGTACGCATCACTCGCATCGATTCTCCGCGCGTGGGCACCGAAGGCGCCGCAGCGGCGTTACCTCGCGGCCAGCGCGCGCTCGCACGCGGGCAGGAATTCGCGCGATTTCCACGCAGCCCAGCCGCTCCAGCCGCCCGCGTGCGCGAGCGAAGCCGCAAGCGCGGCACGCGTCTCTTCGCCCGGATCGGCCCGGCACTGCGCATAGGCCAGCTGTGCGCGGTCGAAGCGCGCGGCCGGACCTTCGCCGCGTCCGAGGCGTTCGCGCCACGCGAGCACGGGCCCGAAGCGCGCGACGGCATCGGACCAGTCGCCGTGCGCCAGCGCCGCGCTCGCCCGGTGCGCGAGGTTGCTCCAGCCCGCGGTATCGGTGTCCGGCGGAGGCCGCGGTCGTCGCGCGATCGACGCATCGAGCATGTCGATCGCCTCTTTCGCGCGGCCGTCGAGCATCGCGAGCGTCGCGTAGTGGTAGCCGATCACGTCGAGCCAGGGATCGTCGCGCCCGTAGTGGGCACGCGCTTCGCGCAGCACTTCTTCGTGCAGGGGACGCGCCTGCACCAGGCGCCCCTGGTTCACGAGCGTGCGCGCGAGGTAGGACTTGATCGGCAGCACCACCGCGCGGTCCGCGGGTCCGTGGCGCGCTTCGACCGTGAGTGCGTCGCGCAGGCGAGCCTCGCCGCGCGCCGGATCGTCGCGCAACTCGGACAACGCGAGGTTCGATTGCGCGGCGAGATAACTGCGCAACCCCTCGGGCGTATCGAGCCTCGCTCTGGCGATCTCGAGGATGCGTCGGTAGGTCGCCTGCGCCTGCGCGTGCTCGCCCGCATCGTCGGCGTAGATCGCATCCTGCTGCTGCACGGTCAACACGAGATCGGGGTCGTCGACGCCGTCGAGCAGCTCGACCGCACGAGCGATCTCGCGGCGCGCGCCCGCGAGGTCGGCCAGCTTGTAGTGGTTGGACGCGCGCTCCGCATGGGCGCGCGCGAGCAACGCGGGGTCGGGCGCGGGCATCGCCTCGAGCAGTCCGAGCGCGGCGTCCACCGCGACCTGGCCCGCGCGATGCTGGCCGAGGTGGGCAAGCGCGTCGTTGGCGGCCAGCAACAAGGTCGCGCGCGTGGAGGGCGCCTTCGCGCCGTCCTTGCGCAGGCGGTCGACGCTGCGTTCGAGCAGCTCGCGCGCGCTGATCTCGCCGCGCTCGGTATCGGCCGGCCTTGCCTCCTTGAACAACTCGCCGAAGTAGCCGGCCAGCGCCTGCGCCTTGTCGCGCTCGAGGCCGACGCGACGCAGTTGCGCGTCGAGCGTCGCGACGTGGTAGCCGACCAGCGCCATCACCAGCGCGGCTGCGGCGATCCACGGCCAGCGACGGCGCACGAACGCGCGCGCATGGTAGCCGCGCTCCCCGCGGCGCGCAGCGACCGGTTCGCGCCGGAGCCAGCGCAAGAGGTCGTCGGCGAACGCATCGGCGCTCTCGTAGCGCTCCTGCGGCCTCTTGCGCAGCGCCTTCAGCACGATCGCATCGAGGTCGGCATCGACTCCGCCGAGATGACGCGCGCGCGAAGGCGGCGACGGCGTCGTCTCGAGGATCGCCGCTAGCAGCGATGCCTGCTCGCGCGAGGCGCCATACGGCGACCCGCCCGCGAGCAGCTCGTACAGCAGCACGCCGAGCGAGTAGATGTCGCTGGCGCCGCCGTGCAGCTCGGCCTCGCCGCGCACCTGTTCCGGCGCCGCGTAGCGCAGCGTCATCTGGCTGCTGCCGGTCGTGGTGATCGCGTCCTCGCCGAGCAGGCGCGCGATGCCGAAGTCGAGCAGCTTCGGCTCGCCTTGGCGGTCGACGAGGATGTTCGCGGGCTTGAGGTCGCGATGCACGACGAGGCTGCGATGCGCGTGGGCGACCGCGGCCGCGACCTTCGCGACCAGTCGCACGCGCGCCTGCGCATCGAGCCTGTCGCGTTCGGCATGCCGGTCGATGCGCTCGCCGTCGACGTACACGGTCGCGAGATAAGGCGCGCCGTCGGCGTCGGTGCCGCCGTCGACGAGCGCGGCGATGTTCGGATGTGCGAGGCCCGCGAGGATGCGCCGCTCGCGCTCGAAGCGGCGACGGTCTTCCGTGGTCCAGGCGCCATGCAGGATGCGCTTCAGCGCGACCGGCTGCACCGCATCGCCGAGGCGCCGCTCGGCCAGCCAGACGCGGCCCATGCCGCCGCGGCCGAGCTCGCGCACGAGGCGGTAATGGGCGATCTCGGGAAGCGCAGCCTCGTCGCCGACGCGGTCGAGCAGTGGCAGCGTCGACGCCGCGCCGCGCAGCTGCCGACGCAACGCATCGGCCAGTTGCGCATCGGTGGCCGCGATCGCCGCGAGTCGCTGCTCGCGCGCGGCAGGCGCGAGGTCGAGCAGCGCCTGGAAGGCGTCCTTGCGTCGCTGGTATTCGCGTTCGTCCATGCCCCTCCGCATGCACCGGCGCGCGCGTCGTCAGGCCGGCGCCGCCAGTTGCGTCTTCAGCCATGCGCTCGCATGCGCCCATTCGCGATTGACCGCCGACGGATGGATGCCGAGTGCCTGCGCGGTCTCGTCGATCGTGAGTCCGGCGAACACGCGCAGCTCGACCACGCTGGCCGCGCGCGCGTCGAGCTTCGCCAGCACCGCCAGCGCATCGTCGAGCGCGACCAGCTCGGACGGGCTCGCGGTCAACGCGACATCGTGTCCTTCGAGCGACAGCGGCGCCTCGCCGCTGCCGCGCTTCTCGGCCAGCTTGCGGCGCGCGCGATCAACCAGCACCTGGCGCATCGCGCGCGCGACGATGCGCGCGAAATGCCCGCGGTCCTCGGCCGCCGGGGCACGCGCGGCGCAGGCGAGCTTGATCAAGGCGTCGTTGAGCAGCGCGGTCGGCTGCAGCGTGTCGTGGCCCGACTCGCCGCGCAGCACGGTCGCCGCGAGCCGCTTGAGTTCGCCGTACAGCCGCGTGAACACGCGGTCGCGCGCCGCGGCATCGCCCTCCTGCCAGTCCCGGATCCAGCCGGTGATGTCGTCCGCGCTCGCGTGCATCGGGCAAGCATAGGGGAGACGCGGCGCCGCGTCATTGCGACTTGGTGCGATCCGGCAATGCGGGGCGCCTCCAGCGGATGCCGCACGCGAGGCTGAATGCGAGCGCGACGCCGCCGCCCGCGATCGCGCCCGCGGCCGCCTGCGCCGCGAGCGCGATGTGCGCGTCGAGTGCGCGCACGCCGAGCGGCAACACGACGGCTCCAGCCGCCGCGCCTGCGAGGCAGAGCACCGGGGCGGCCAGCATTCCGCGCCGACGCAGCCACAGCGCGAATGGCCAGCCGAACGCGAACATCCCAGCGTAGGAGACCGGCAAGCCGAGTGCGAGTGCGAACGCGAGGAACTCGACCGCTTCGTTTCCGCCCATCCGCGGCGCACCCACGAGCGCACTGTGCCCCCACGCCGCAAAGGTCAGCGCCACCGGTCCGGCCCAGGGCGCGAGCAGCGCGCCGATCCACAAGGGCCTGCGATGGGCGACCGAGGCGGGCATCCGGTGCGGGTCGACAGGGTTCGGCATCGGCATCTCGTCCATCGTGGGTTCCAACCAGGTACGCAAGGGAGCAGCCGATCCTCCGCGCCCGCGCGTCGCGTCCACGAGCGTCGCGCTGCGTGCGCAGGGTCGGAGGAATCGCCGCGGCATCGCGTACTGCGAACGGACGCGGCACCGTAGCCGACGCAAAGGAGCTTCGATGGACACCTCACGCCTGGTCCTCGCGACCGCACTGCTCGCCTTCGCGGCATCGACCGCAGCGGCCGACACGCGCGTCCTGCAGGACGACTTCAGCGACAGCGCAAGCGGCTGGCCCAACGTCGCCGCCACGCGCGACAGCGACGCCGGCTTCAGCGTCTACACCGACAGCGGCCAGTACCAGCTCACGCCGGTGAAGGACGACACGTTCGGGCTGGTGCCGGCGCCGCGCCAGGCCAGCGGCGACAACGTGCGCATCGAAACCGACATGTTCCTGTATGCGGGCATCGGCGCCGGTGCCGGCGGAGTCGCGTGCCGCGCTCGGGACATGGAGAACTTCTACGGCTTCATCGCGCGCGGCGACGCCGTGCTGCTGATCGTGAAGGTCAAGGACGGGAAGCCGACGCCGCTCGCGCAAGGTCGCGTCAACAGCGTGATGGCGGGCAGCGTCGACACGCGCTTCACGGTCGAGTGCAACGGCGACACGCTGCGCCTCTCGGCGACCGGCGGCAGCCGCATCGAAGCGAGCGACTCGGAACTGCGCGGCGGGCGCAGCGGGTTGCTCGTCGCGGGCGAGCAGATGGCCGGCACCAGCGCGGTGTTCGACAATTTCGTGCTCGTCGATCTCGGCGGCGGCAACCCATCGTCGGCGGCGCCGCGTGCAGCGGGTGCCACGCCGGCAGCCTCCGGCGCGGCAACCGGGACGCATGCGACGACGACTGCCAGCGGCGCGAGTGACGGCAGCGCGCCCGCGCGCGTGCGCGAACTTCGCCAGGGGCAGGCGCTGGTCGTGGTCGAGCACGACGGTTTCCGCGGCGAAGGTCTCATCGAATTCAACGCGAGGGGTGAACTTCGACTCGCGGGCGAGTGGAACCAGGGCGGTCCGCAGGGCATGAACCTGTACTTCAACCACAGCGGCGACTCCTTCTACACGACACTGCGCACCGGCAGCGAGCGCAGCAGCGCGATCGCGACCTGGAACGTGGAAATCGACGAAAGCAACGGGCGTGGAAGTTGCGCGCGCATGGATCTCTACGCAGGCAAGCCCGGCACGCTGAGCGTCTGGAACGCGGACGGCAAGCGCGTCTGCGTGGGCGCCTGAGGGACACGCCTGCGAATCGCGCGGCGCCCTCCCGCGGACGTTGCGCGCATGCGATGCTTGGCGATCCGCACGCCGAGCATCCGCATGACCACACCCCGCATCGCCCTCGTGACCGTCGCTGCCGCACGCGCGCTCGACGAAGACCTCGCACCGCTGGACGAGGCGCTGCGCGAGGCGGGCGCCGAGGTCGCGATCGTCGACTGGGACGATGCGGGCTTCGAATGGGCTGGCGTCGACGCGGCGGTGGTGCGATCGACCTGGGACTACACCGACCGCCCCGCCGAGTTCCTCGCGTGGGCGGCGCAGGTCGCGCAGCGCACGCGACTTCTGAATCCTCAGGGCGTGCTGCGCTGGAACACCGACAAGCACTATCTCGCCGAGCTCGAACGGGGCGGCATCGAGATCGTGCCGAGCGTCTTCGTGGAACCCGGCGAGGACGCGCGCGCGGCCCTTGCGGCGTTCGTCCACCGCGTCGAGGAATCGTGGTTCGTGATCAAGCCCTGCATCGGCGCGGGATCGCGCGATGCGCAACGCCACGCGCGCGGCGCGACCGCGGCCGCGCTGGCGCATCTCGAACGCCTGCTCGCCGCGGGCCGCAGCGCGCTGCTGCAACCCTACCTCGAACGTGTAGATGAACGCGGCGAGACCGCACTCGTGTACTTCGACGGCGAATTCAGTCATGCGATCCGCAAGGGCCCGCTGCTGCGCGCCGGCGAGGACTGGACCCAGGCGCTGTTCGCGACCGAGGACATCCGCGCACGCGAACCTCACGCGGCAGAGCGCGGGCTCGCGCAGGCTGTGCTCGACGCGCTGCCGTTCACGCCGGTACCCGCCTATGCGCGCGTCGACCTGATCGAGGACCGCGACGGACGTCCGCGGCTGCTCGAACTCGAACTCGCGGAACCCTCGCTGTTCTTCGCGCACGCGCCGGGCAGCGCGCGCCGCTTCGCCGAGGTGCTGCTGGCACGCGTCTCCGTTTGAAAGTGGCGCGGGACGGTCATGTGCGGGGATCGGGCCCGATCCCGCGTACAGGAGGATGCGCCGCCGCGGCGCGCCAAGCGGGAGTTCCACCGATGCCGGCACCGCCACTTGCGTCGCAGCGCCTTCTCCCTGCGGGGCCCGCCTCGCTGCGCGTGCAGCGGCGCCGACTCGCGTCTGCGCTGCTGGCCGTGATGGCGCCGATGGCTGCCCAAGCCGCCACCCTCGTCGTCACCTCGCCCGACGACACCGATGCCGCCTCGCCCGCCACCTGCACGCTTCGGCAGGCGATCCTCTCGTTCAACATCGGCAGCCCGGTCGGCGCGTGCCAGAACAGCGGTGGACCGTTCGGCATCGACGACAGCCTCACCTTCGCCGCCTCCGCGATCAGCGGCGCGGCCACGCCGGGAACCGTCACCTTGGCGGACTCGGCCGATTCGACCGGCGGGCTCGGCGGCACGCTGGTCATCAGCGCGGCGCGGCTCACGATCGACGGCAGCGAGTGGCGCGGAACCGGCTCCGGCCAGTACGCCGACGGCGTGACGATCGCGCGCCCCGAAGGCGCGGCCCACGCGTTCGGCGTGCTGCGCGGCACCGCACCCGCCGGCGGCCTGCTCGAACTCAAGGGCCTCGCACTCCGCAACGGCGATGCCCTGCCACCGCTCTGCGGCGGTCGCCGCGAAGGAGGCGGCGTCTGCATGGAAGCGTCCGACCTCGCGATGGTCGACAGCCGCGTCAGCGGCAATCGCGCCGGCTACGGCGGCGGCGGCATCGCATCGCTCGGCGGCGCCCTTGCGCTGACCCGCTGCACGATCGACAACAACGTCGCCTACCTCGGTGGTGGCGTCCACGCCGTCGGCGCCGCGACGGTGTCGGCGAGCCGCATCACGGAGAATGGCGAGTGGGCCGTTTCGCACGGGGGCGGCATCAACGCCGGCGGCATGCTCGCCGTGGTCGACAGCACGATCAGCGGCAATACCGGGAAGCGCGGCGCCGGCCTCCAGGTCGGTGCGTCCGCGAGCCTGCTGCGCAGCATCGTCTCGTCGAACCAGGCCTACTACAGCGGAGGCGGCCTGCACGTGCTCAATGGCGCCGGGATGGTGCTCGACCAGTCCACGATCAGTGCGAATTCCGCCCGCTACGTCGGTGGTGCAGCGTTTGCCGAAGGCGCGCTCGCCGCCGTCAACACGACGATCGCCGGCAACCAGGCCGCGCAGGGCGGCGGCGGCGTCTACCTGGCGCCGGCCGCGACGCTGCAACTCGATCACGCCACGCTGGCATCGAACGGCACCGGTGGCGCGGGCGGTGGCATAGGCGGAACCGGCACCGGCGCGATCGATCGGTCGATCATCGCGGGCAACTCCGCGGCCAGCGGCGCCGACATCGATGCGGGCGTGGCATGGTCCGGCTCGGCCAACCTCGTCGGCGGTGAGCCCGTCGACCTGGGTCCGTTGCAGGACAACGGCGGTCCCACGCCGACGATGTTGCCCGGCGCGGCCAGCGCGGCGATCGATGCGATCGCGACCGCGGCCTGCATGCAGGCCGCCGACCAGCGCGGCGTCGCGCGCCCGCACGGAGCGGGCTGCGACATCGGCGCGGTCGAAGTCGTGCCGGATCGGATCTTCGCCGACGGATTCGAAGCCGGGCCTCCGCCTGGCTGAGTCGGCGGCGCGCTGGTCGTTCTCTGCGCAATCGCGCCACACGCGCATGGCGCCGAGCGATCCGGGCGTCACCCACGGGTTGTCCACAGGCCTGTCCACGCCGGCTGTGGACAACCTGCCGCTCCCTCGCGGCGCAGCGTGGAGACGTCCTTTCCGTTAAAATCGCCGTTCTTTGCGCCGGCCCCTTGCGGCCGCGCGATCCGCAGCGAGGTTCGACACCCGATGAAGATCCTGGTCGGCTACAAGCGCGTCGTCGATTACAACGTGCGCATCCAGGTCAAGCCGGACGGTTCCGGCGTGGTCACCGACGGCGTCAAGCTGTCCGCCAACCCGTTCGACGACATCGCGCTCGAGGAGGCGCTGCGGCTGCGCGAAAAGGGCATTGCCGAGGAGGTCGTCGTCGTCACGATCGGCCCCGCCGATGCGCAGGCGCATATCCGCAACGGCCTCGCGATGGGCGCGAACCGCGCGATCCACGTCGTCACGGGCGAGGCGATCCAGCCGCTCACCGCCGCGCGCGCGCTGCTCAAGATCGTCGAGAAGGAGCAACCCGGCATCGTGCTGCTCGGCAAGCAGGCGATCGACGACGACTGCAACCAGACCGGTCAGATGCTCGCCGCGCTGTGGGACCGCCCGCAGGCGACGTTCGCGTCGAAGGTCGAGGTCGAAGGCGGCGTCGCGAAGGTCACGCGCGAAGTGGACGCGGGCCTCGAGACGATCGAAGTGGACCTGCCCGCGGTGGTCACCACCGACCTGCGCCTCAACGAGCCGCGCTTCATCAAGCTGCCCGACATCATGAAGGCGAAGTCCAAGCCGATCGAGACGATCGAATTCGCGAGCCTTGGCGTCGAGTCGGGCGACCATCTGAAAGCCACGACGTTCGCCGCGCCCGCGAAGCGCAGCAAGGGCGTGATGGTCAAGGACGTCGCGGAGCTGGTGTCTGCGTTGAAGGCAAAGGGCCTGCTCTGATCCACCGCGGCCGCCTCGCGCCGCCACCGCATACGAAGAGAGACACGAGCCATGAGCAAGATCCTGATTGTCGCCGAGCACCTCGATGGCGCGCTCAATGCGAGCACCGCGCGCTGCGTGAGTTGCGCGAAGGAACTGAAGGCCGACGCGATCGAGGTGCTGGTACTGGCCGCCGATCCCGCCGCGGTCGCCGGTGAAGCCGCGAGGATCGATGGCGTGGCGAAGGTACTCGCGGTCGCGCGCGCGGAGAACGCGAATCCGCTCGCCGCGATCCTCGCACCGCAGGTCGCCGCGGCCGCGAAAGGCGGTTACACGCATGTGCTCGCGCCGTCGACGACGTTCGGCAAGGACCTGATGCCGCGTGTTGCCGCGCTGCTCGGCGTCGCGCAGGTGTCCGACCTGTCGGCGGTCGAAGGCGCGTACACGTTCAAGCGGCCGATCTACGCGGGCAATGCGATCGTCACGGTCGAGGCGCCCGCCGATGCGATCCTCGTCGCGACCGTGCGCACCGCGTCCTACGCGGCTGCGGCGAGCGGCGCGAACGCCGCGCCGGTCGAACCGCTTGCGCTCGACGTCGCGTTGCCGACGCATACGCGCTACGTCGGACTCGCGCAGGGCAAGAGCGATCGCCCCGACCTGCAGGCCGCGTCGCGCGTGGTCTCGGGCGGTCGCGCGCTCGGTTCTTCCGACGGCTTCTCGATCATCTATGCGCTCGCCGACAAGCTCGGCGCGGCGGTCGGCGCGTCGCGCGCGGCGGTCGATGCGGGGTACGTGCCGAGCGACTTGCAGGTCGGGCAGACCGGCAAGATCATCGCACCGGAGCTCTATTTCGCGATCGGCATCAGCGGCGCGATCCAGCACCTGACCGGCATCAAGGACGCCGGCACGATCGTCGCGATCAACAAGGATGCGGATGCGCCGATTTTCGAGGTCGCGGACTTCGGACTTGCCGGCGACCTGTTCAAGATCGTGCCGGAGCTCACCGCCGCGCTGTAGGCTGGACGCGCGCAGCGCGGCCGGCGTCCCGGATCCAACCGCAGCGCGAACGGCGCCGGCCGACCTTCGGTCGTCCAGCCTACGAAGAGAGGCATCGCTCGTGTAGGCTGGCCGCGCGCAGCGCGGCCGGCGTCCCGGATCCAACCGCAGCGCGAACGGCGCCGGCCGACCTTCGGTCGTCCAGCCTACGAGGCGCGGATCAGATCCGACGCGTGCTCGGCGATCATCATCGTCGGCGCGTTGGTGTTGCCGCTGACGAGGTTCGGCATGATCGACGCGTCGACGACGCGCAGCCCGTCGAGCCCGCGCACGCGCAATTCGCTGTCGACGACCGCCATCGCGTCGTTGCCCATGCGGCAGGTGCCGACCGGGTGGTAGATCGTCTCGGCCTTGCGCCGGATGAAAGCGGCGAAGCCGGCGTCGTCGCGGGTGTCGACGCCGGGAAAGACTTCATCCCCGCGGTACGACGCGAACGGCGCCTGCGCGAGGATGCCACGCGCGACGCGCGCGCCTTCGATCATCATGCGCAGATCGTGGCCGTCGGCGTCGCCGAGGTAGTTCGGACGGATCGCGGGCGGTGCGGCGGGATCGGCCGAGCGCAGCCGGATCGCACCACGACTGCGCGGTCGCAATGGGCACGCGTGCACGGTATAGCCGTAACCGTCCAGGCGATTGCGGCCGTGGTCGTCGAGCAGCGCCGGTACGAAGTGGAACTGAAGATCGCTGCGCTCGTCCTCGGCCAGGCGCGAGCGCACGAAGCCCCCGGCCTCCGCGATGTTCGAGCTGCCGATGCCGTCGCGACGCAGCAGGAAGCGCAGCGCGACCGCGATGTCGCTGATGCGGTCGTAGGTCACCGGTCGGGTCGAACGCACGAGCGTGCAGATGTCGAGATGATCCTGCAGGTTCGCGCCGACGCCCGGCAGCTCGTGTCGCAACGCGATGTCGTGCGCGCGCAGTTCATCGGCGGCGCCGACTCCGGACAGCATCAGCAGCTGCGGTGAGTTGACTGCCCCGCCCGCGAGGATCGTGCAATTGGCGTCGACGCGCTCGAGGCGTCCGCGACGGCGCAACTCGACGCCGACCGCGCGATGTCCGTCGAGCAGCACGCGCGTCACGTGCGCGCCGGTACGCAGTTCCAGGTTCGGTCGCGCGAGCGCGGGACGAAGGTATGCGACCGCGGCCGAGCAGCGCGCGCCATTGCGTTGGGTCACCGCGTAGTAGCCGAAGCCCTGCTGGTGAGCGCCGTTGAAATCGTCGTTGCGTGGATGCCCCGCGGCCACTGCGGCGTCGATGAATGCCTGCGACAGCACGTTGTGGTGGCGCAGCGGCGCGACCGTGAGCGGGCCATCGCCGCCGTGGAAAGCATCGGCACCGCGCGTATTGCCTTCGCTGCGCTTGAACAGATCGAGTACCGAGGCCCATGCCCAGCGCGGATCGCCGGTCGCCTTCGCCCACTCGTCGTAGTCGCGCGCGACGCCGCGCGTGTAGCACATCGCGTTGATCGAACTCGAGCCACCGAGCACCTTGCCGCGCGGCCACCAGAGGCGACGTCCATCGAGGTTCGGTTCGGGCTCGGTCGTGTAGTTCCAGTTGACGCGCGTGTTGCCCGCGAGCTTCGCAAGCCCCGCCGGCATGTGGATGAACGGATGCCAGTCGCGACCGCCGGCCTCGAGCAGCAGCACGCGGTGGGCGGGGTTCGCACTCAGGCGATTGGCCAGCACGCATCCGGCGGAACCCGCACCGACGATCACGTAGTCATACGTCATGGGTCGAGGGTAGGCGGGAGGGTTAGAGCGGTTACTCCAGCATTTGCCGCATGCATCGCGGGAGCCACCATCGACGACCCGGTAGGAGCCCACCCTGTGGGCGATCCGCGCAGGAAACCGGTAGTTCCCGGGTGCACGAAATCCCCGCGATCGCGCACAGGGTGCGCTCCTACGAGAGGATTTCGACCGGGTCGCCGGTACGGAGGATGCCGGTGCCGCGCGGGATCAGGTTCTGGCCGAAAGTGACGCCGTCGGGGGTGCGGCGATAGGTCGTCAACGTGCGCAGGGGTTCGCCGGACGGGTCGCGCTCGCCGCGTTCGAAATCGACCGTCGTGAACACGCAACGCGTGCAGGCCTTGACCACGTCGAACTCGATCGCACCGATGCGGATGCGGCGCCAACCGTCTTCCGCGTGCGGCGCGGTTCCCGCGATCACGAGGTTGGGCCGGAAGCGCAACATCGGCACCGGTTGCGCGAGCTTCTCGTTGAGCTGGTCGAGCGCGGCCTGCGACACCAGCAGCAGCGGGAATGCATCGGCGAAGCTCACGCGGTCTTCCTCGCGACCGTAGCGGCCCTCGTACATCTGCACGACGCGCCGGTCGCAGCGCTGATCCATGTGCACGAGCCGCACCGGCACGCCGAGGAAGCGCGAGAACCACGCGTGCGCGCCCGCATCGGCGAGAAGTGGCGTGACCTCGGCCTGCCAGACCGCGGTCGCGACGCGCTCGCCCTCGGGCGCGGGCGGCGTGACCGCGATCGTCGGCATGCCCGGCGCATCGACGACGAGCGCGCCGTCTTCGCGGGGCCGCGCGCGCACGAGCGGCAGGCGCGCGAACTGCCGGCCGGTCACGAACCTGCCGTTCGCGTCGACGAGCATCCAGCGCCGGTCGCCCGCGATACCGCGCGCCTCGAGCTTGGCCGCATCGAGCGTGAGCGGCGCACCGGACTTCAACGGGTAGGCATGGAGCGAGGCGAGGGTCGCGGACATGACCGGATTATGAGTGTGCCCGGGCAAGCGGGAAACAGGCTTGAAGCGTCCGTGACGAGGCGTTCGACTTCGACTGCAGGCCGCATCGCTTCCCGGGCCGGGGTGAGGGCGCGCGTGATGCCGGCATCACCGCGATGTACTTGCCCCGCCCTATTCCCTATTCTCCATTCCCCATTCCCGGCCCCACGATCACGTGCCGAACCGTCCCGCCATCCAGCGCCACGAGTGGTTCGCCGTGGGCGTGTCGTTCGCATTCTTCTTCCTCGTGCTCGCGGCGTACTACGTGATCCGGCCCGTGCGCGACCAGCTGGTGGCCGCAGTCGGGTCGACCGCGCTGCCGATCTTCTACGCGGCGACGTTCGTGGCGACGTTCGCGCTCGCGCCGCTGTTCGGCGCGCTCGTCGCGCGTTTCAAGCGCCGCCATTTCGTGCCGATCGTGTACCTGTTCTTCATCGCGTGCATGGTCGCGTTCATCCCGCTGTTCCGTGCCCAGGATGCGGTCGACGCGCGCATGCTCGGGATCGCATTCTTCGTCTACGGCAGCGTGTTCAACCTGTTCGTGGTGTCGGTGTTCTGGAGCTTCATGGCGGACCTGTTCGATGCCGAACAGGCGCGGCGGCTGTTCCCGGTCATCGCGCTCGGCGGCGCGGCCGGCGCGATCGCGGGGCCGGCGCTGACCAAGGCGCTGGTGTTCGCGATCGGCGTATCCGGCCTGCTCGTGGTGTCCTCGCTGCTGCTCGGACTCTCGGTCGCATGCATCCTCTGGCTCTCGGCCTGGTCCAAGCGCCATCCGGTCGCCGGCGACGAGCGCCGCGACGAGCGCGTGATCGGTGGCAGTTTCATCGCGGGCGCGATCGAGACCGTGAAATCGCCGCTGATGCGGCGCTTCGCGCTGCTGATGCTGCTCGGCGATGCGGTCGGCACCGTGATCTACGCGCTGCTGGCCGACTACAGCGGCGCGACCTACGCAACGCGCGAGCAGCGCACGGACTTCGCGGCCAGCATCGACCTCGGCGCGAACATCCTGCAGGCGCTGCTGCAGGTCACGGTGACGCGCGCGCTGATGGTGCGCTTCGGCTCCGCGCCTGCGCTCGCGCTCGACGGTGCGGTCAAGGCGGTGATGCTGGCAGGGCTCGTCGTCATCGGGGGGCCCTGGATCGCACTCGTCGCGATGATCACGCGCGCGAGCGCATACGGCATCTTCAAGCCCGCGCTCGACACGCTCTACACGCAGGTCGACGCGGAGACGCGCTACAAGACCAAGAACTTCATCGACACCTCGGTATGGCGCTTCGGCGACCTCGCGATCACCAGCGGCCTCAATGGGCTGCGCGCGATCGGCGCGACGGTGCCGGGGCTGGCTGCGCTCGCGATGCTCGCGGCATCCGCGTCGGGGTGGGTCGGGTGGCAGGCCGCGCGCGCGATCGCCGCACGCGCGCCCGCGCCCGAGGCTCAGGCACGCGAATAGCTCCACGACTGCATGCGTCCGTCGCGATACGGCATCACGCCGTGGAACGGCCGCGGATCCGCGTCGAACACCAGCGGCAGGAAATGGCGGTCGCCTTCCCACATCGGCAGGTCGTGCAGCCGCGCGAGTTCGACCCATTCGAGCGCACCCTCGGCGTTGTGCGCGAACGGCGTGCCTTCGAACGCGTGCACGAGGAACACGAAGCCGAGCCAGTCCTCGCCCTGCTTGCCGAAGCCGGGCCAGTTGATCGTCCCGCGCAGCGCGAGTCCGACGCACTCGATCCCCGCCTCCTCGCGGATCTCGCGCCGCATGCCCGCGAGCACGTCCTCGTGCGGGTCGATCTTGCCGCCGAGGCCGTTGTACTTGCCGAGATGGTGGTCATCGGGGCGCGCATTGCGATGGATCATCAACACGCGCCGGCGATCCGGCGACAACACGTAACCGAGGGTCGCGACGATCGGCGTGTAGGGCATGGCGGGCTCCGCAGCGCAAACCGGGCATCATAGCTAGACTTCGGTTTCGGCCGACACCACGGACTTCCCGATGGACATCGAGATCCTTTCCGAGCAGCGCTGCTTCGGCGGCACGCAGGGCTTCTACCGCCATGCCTCGTCCGAGACCGGCGGCGACATGCGCTTCGGCGTGTACCGGCCGCCGCTCGCGCAAGGCGCGCGCGCGCCGGTGCTGTACTACCTCGCGGGCCTGACCTGCAACGAGGAGACCTTCGCGATCAAGGCGGGCGCGCAGCGGCTCGCGGCCGAGCTCGGGATCGTGCTCGTCACGCCCGACACCAGTCCGCGCGCGACCGGCATCGATGGCGCGACGGGCGACTGGGAGTTCGGCGAGGGCGCCGGTTTCTACCTCGATGCGACGACACCCGCGTACGCCACGCGCTTCCGCATGCACGCCTACGTCACCGACGAATTGCCCGGGCTCGTCGGCCGGCACTTCGACGCGGCGGATACGACCCGGCAAGGCATCTTCGGGCATTCGATGGGCGGGCACGGCGCGCTCGTGATCGCGCTGCGCCATCCGCAGCGCTACCGGTCGGTCTCCGCGTTCGCGCCGATCGTCGCGCCTTCGCTGGTGCCGTGGGGCCACAAGGCGCTGCCGCGCTACCTCGGCGAGAACCGCGAAGCATGGCGCGGCTACGATGCGTGCGCGCTGCTCGCGGATGGCGCGCGTTTCCCGGGCACCCTGCTCGTCGACCAGGGCGAGGCCGACAAATTCCTCGACGAGCAGTTGCAGCCCGAGCGCCTCGAACGTGTCTGCAGCGAAGCCGGCCAGGCGCTCGAACTGCGGCGACGTCCCGGCTACGACCACAGCTACTGGTTCGTGCAGAGTTTCGTCGGCGACCACCTGCGGCACCACGCGCGCGCGCTCGCCGATTGAGTCGCGGCGCTTCGCTTCGGCGCCGCCACACAGCGCTTCATCGCACTCCGCGCGCGAGCCTGCGACGGACCCGGCCCGTTCTTCCGTCCTGCTGGATCGTCCCCCTCGACGGAATCCCGATGACGCACGCCCTCCGCCTCTGCGCTTGCCTCGCCTTCGCAGCTGCCACCCTCTTCTCGGCGCCTGCGGCGGCGGAATCCGGTCGATTCTCGGATGGCGTCGCGCTCGGCGATCCGGGGATCGACCTGCGCGTCGCGGACGCGATCTTCCGCAGCGACGGGCGCTGGCTCACGCTCGGCACGCGCATCGCGGAAGACAACAGCGCGCTGCCCTACCTCGTGCTGCGCGAAGCGGGCGGTGCGCAAGTCGCCGCGTTCGCGCTCGTACCGTCGGACGGGCGCTCGTGGAGCGCGCGCTCGCTGGTCGACCTCGGCGCCGGCCACGTGCTGGTCGCCGGCATCGACCACGATGCGTCCTTCGGCCTGCCGCAGGCGCTGTTCCTCGTGCGGCTCGACGCGGGCCTCGGCGTCGTCTGGAGTCGACGCTACACACACGCCGATGCGACGTTCGAGGACGCCTGGCTGCGCGCGCGCGAGGGTCGCGCGCCGCTGCTGGTCGGTGGCATCCAGCCGGTCGTCGAAGGCGTGGCGGGCGACGGCGATGCATTCCTAGCGAGCGTCGACGTGGCGACCGGCGAGCTTGCGGACGCGCGCATGCTCGGCACGCCGGAGGCGCACGAGCGCGGCGCCGACGTCATTGCGCTCGCGGGTGGAGGCGAGGCGGTCGCGCTCGAAGTGCGCCGGGATGGCACGGGCGGGTTCGAAGCGGGTGACGGCATCGTGGCGCTCACGGACGCCGGCGCGGTCGCATCGAGTCGTCTGATCTCTCATCCCGTGAGCGCCGGCATTCGCGCGTCCGCGCTGCGCCTGGTCCACGACGGCGCGGGCTTCGTGCTCGCGGGGCGTCGGACCGCATTCGGGCCCAATTTCTTCTACCTGCATCGACTCGGCAGCGATCTCGCGCCGGCCGCCGAACGCACGCTGCTGCCGTTCTTCAATGTGGCCGACGTCGCAGCCGCGCCCGGCGGCGGCACCCTGCTCTACGGCGAAGCGAATGGTGAAGTCGGCGAGACCGGTACCGTACTCATGCACCTCGATGCCGACCTCGGCATCACGCTGCAGCGACGCTACCCGACGCAGAACCAGGTGTTTCCAAGCGGCGCGATCGCAGGAGGCGACGGCGGCCTGCTGCTCGCGCTCGGTGCGATGCGCGAGGACGACGCACGCGTGTTCGAATCCGCCAATCGCGTCGATGCCGACGACGGTGAGGGCCTGCTGTGCGAGGAAGGCAGCTACGAAGGCTTCGGCACCGCGACCGACACGCAGGTCGGCGAGCTCGCGTGGACGCCGGCGATCACGCCGGTTTCGATCGTGGCGACGCCGGTAACCGTCGGAGTCGAGCCACTCGCGCGCGAGGCCATCGCGGCGTGCGCGACCGAGGACGACCTCGTGTTTCGCGACAGCTTCGAGTAGGAGCGGCGAAGCCGCGACCGTCCTGATGCGGACGCGCGCCGGTGGTCGGTTGCGTGGCGCGGGTGGTCGCGCCTGCGGCCCTCCTGCGGACAGGAATCGGTGCATTCCGTCGGACGGGTGACGCCGCGACCGCCCCGCTGCGGGTTTCGTCGCCGCTGCCGCGCGATGCTCACGACGTGCGCGGCGAGATCCACATCGCGATGTCGGCCTCGAACACCGTCTCGCCCGCGGCATCCGCGATCGCGATGCGTGCCTGCGACTCGTGCGCATCGACACGGGCCACCAGAGGGTCGATGCGCGCGGTCGCGGTCATCTGTCCGCGCGCCTTGCGCAGGTAGCGCACGCTCATGCCTTTCGGGATCCAGCGCATCGTCGACGGCATCGCGGCGTCGGTCGCGAGTCCGCCTGCGAGCTCGGCCATGTTGCAGAGCGCGATCGCGTGTACCGTGCCGATGTGGTTGCGCACCGCGCGGCGGTCGCGGATGGTGACGACGCACAGGCCCGGTTCAAGCCGCTCGATGCGCGGCGCGATCGACGCGAAGTACGGCGCGCGCAGGCATACCAGTCGTGATACGAGCCAGCGGCCCGGCGCGCTGGCGCCGAACCGCTGGAACAGCGCGAGCGCGGTGCTGGCCAGGATCAGGCCACCGAACGCAGCGACGACGGCTTGCTGCGCCGGTTCGCCGCGAGTTCGGCCGGATCGAAATCGTCGACCGAGATGAACTCGAAGCTCGCCGCGCGCACGCGTGCGAGCAGGTCGCGCTCGGCCGCGCTCAGGATGCCCTTCGCTACGGCATCGGCGAGTTGCGCGTCGAAGTCGTACCCGGCGAGCTCGCCCGCCTTCATCGCCTTGAGCAACTTGCGCTCGACCGGCTCGGCCGCGATCACGTCCGGAAGCAACGCGTCCATGCGGCCGATCGGATTGTTCGCGCTCGGCGTCAGGTAGACCCACTCGCCGAGGCGCGTGCGTGCCTCGTTCGGTGCGCACAGGATCGCCGCGACGCGGTGGCCGAGGCGGTCCGACGGCGGCACTTCGCGCCGACCGAACGGGAACACGAGTGCGCGCAGCACCCACGCGACCGGGCGCACCGGGAAGTTGCGCAGCACGCCGTCGAGCGCACCCTGCATGCGATGGACGCAATCATGGAACGCCCACGCGAGCAGCGGACGATCCGCGACCGGGCGGCCCTGGTCCTCGTAGCGCTTGAGCATTGCGCTCGCGATGTAGAGATTCGAGAGCACGTCCCCGAGCCGGGCCGAGATCTTCTCCTTGAACTTGAGCTTGCCGCCGAGGATCAGCATCGAGGTGTCCGCGACCAGCGCGAGCGCGGCCGCGTAGCGGTTGAGCTTGCGGTAGTAGCGGCGCGCATACGCATCGCCCGGCACGCGCCCGATGCGCGCGAACGTGAGGCCGAGCACGAGGCTGCGCACCGCGTTCGAGATCGCGAAGCCGATGTGGCCGAACAGCGCCGCATCGAACGCCTTGAGCGAGGCGCGGTAGTCGGACAGCCTGACCGCTTCCATTTCCTTGAGCACCCACGGATGGCAGCGGATCGCGCCCTGTCCGAAGATCATGAGGCTGCGCGTCATGATGTTCGCGCCTTCGACAGTGATCGCGATCGGCGCGGTCTGCCACGCGCGTCCGGCGTAGTTTTTCGGACCGAGCTGCACCGCCTTGCCGCCGTGCACGTCCATCACGTCCTTGGCGACGTCGCGACCGAGTTCGGTCGTGTGGTACTTCGCGATCGCCGACGGCACCGCGGGCTTCTCGCCGCGATCGACCGCGGCCGCGCTCGCACGCGCGAGCGCGCTGATCGCGTAGGTATGCCCGCCGATGCGTGCGAGCGCCTCTTCCACGCCTTCGAAGCGGCCGATCGCGATGCCGAACTGCTTGCGGATGCGCGCGTACGCGCCGGACGCGATCGCGCCGGCCTTGACGCCGCCCGCCGCATTGGACGGCAGCGTGATGCCGCGCCCGACCGAAAGGCACTCGACGAGCATGCGCCAGCCCTGTCCCGCCATGTCGGCCCCGCCGATCAGTTGCGAGAGCGGGACGAACACGTCCTTGCCGCGCACCGGTCCGTTATGGAACGCGGCGTTGAGCGGGAAATGGCGACGACCGAACTCGAGCCCCTTCGTGTCGTGCGGCAGCAATGCAAGCGTGATACCGAGGTCGTCGACGTCGCCGAGCAGGTGCTCGGGATCGTGCATGCGGAACGCGAGGCCGAACAGGGTCGCGATCGGCGCGAGCGTGATGTAGCGCTTGTCGAACGTCAGGCGCACGCCGACGACGTTGGCGCCGTTCCATTCGCCCTTGCAGACGATGCCGTAGTCGGGGATCGAGGTGGCGTCCGAACCCGCGTACGGGCCGGTCAGCGCGAAGCACGGGATCTCGCGGCCGTCGGCGAGGCGCGGCAGGTAATGGTCGCGCTGTTCGTCGGTGCCGTAGTGCAGCAGCAGTTCGCCTGGACCGAGCGAGTTCGGGACTCCGACGGTCACTGCGAGCGAGCCGGAGACGCCCATGAGCTTCTGCAGCACCGCGGCCTGCGCGAGCGCGGAGAACTCGAGGCCGCCGTACTTCTTCGGGATGATCATGCCGAAGAAGCGATGCTTCCCGAGGTAGTCCCAGATCTCGGGCGGCAGGTCGGCGAGTTCGTGCGTGATCTGCCAGTCGTCGACCATCGCGCAGAGTTCCTCGACGGGCCCATCGAGGAACGCCTGCTCCTCGACCGACAGTTCCGGCTTTGGTTGCGCGAGCAGTTTCGACCAGTCGGGCTTGCCGCTGAACAACTCGCCCTCGAAGCCGACCGTGCCTGCATCGAGCGCGATCTGCTCGGTCGGGGACAACTGCGGCAGGGCCTTGCGGAACAGCGCGAGCAGCGGCGCGCTGAGCTTGCGGCGCCGGAACTCGGGCAGGTTGAGCGGGATCGCGATCGCGCCGAGCACGAGCGCTGCCATCGCCACTGCGAGGACAGGCGCATGGACGAGCATGCCGGCGACGATGATCGCCGCCGCCGTCGCGAGCGTCCATGGCAGCAACCGCACGCGCAGGTAGGCCGCGATGAGCGAAACGACGACGCCGGCGAGGAACGGAATCAGTGCAATCATCGAAGTCTCCGGTTGCGCGCGGAAGCCACCAACGGCTTGACCATACGCTAAAGTATGGTGTCGCTTCAGGGGCAAGTCAATACGCCGGCGTTCAGAAATTACACGATTGTTTTTGCTCGCAAAATGGTCGCGGATGACTTCCGGCGCTTTGCGCTTCGCAGGCGCTCATGCACACTTGGCGGATGGAGCCCATCAACGCACCGTCACCGCGCGCAAAGCTCGATCAACGCAACCGGCTGTCGGCCGCGGACTGGGAACAGGCCGCCCTCGACGTCCTCGCCGAAAGCGGTCTCGCGGCGGTCGCGGTCGAGCCGCTCGCGCGCCGGCTCGGCGTGACCAAGGGCAGCTTCTACTGGCATTTCCCGACGCGCGAGGCGCTGATCCAGGCCGCGATCGATCGCTGGGAGCGCAACGACGAAGAGCACGTGATCGCGCCGATCGAAGCGGTGTCCGATCCGCGCGAACGCGTGCGCGAGCTCGTGCGCCAGGTCAGCCACAAGCATCAGTCGCACGCGGTGTTCGCCGCGTTGTTCAAGGCGCTGGACCAGCCCTTGATCGGGCCGCTGGTCGAACGCGTGTCGCAGCGGCGAATCGACTTCGTGACCGATGCGTTCCGCCAGGCCGGGTTCGATCCCGTGACGGCAGCGAACCGCGCACGCCTCGCCTACTCGGCCTACGTGGGTTTCATCCAGCTCGCGCAAGTCGGGCAGCCGCGCATGAGCCACGAGGAGTTCGAGGCCTACATCAGGGATTTCATCGAGATCCTGATTCCGCGTTGAGCATCCGGCCGGCGCCTCGAACGTCCTTTCGACGGGAAAAAAAAAGCCCGGCTTCCGACCGGGCTGAGTGACGTTGGAGAGCCGTTCCGGACGGCACGCCTGCCGAACGGCGGAGTGCGGGTTCCCCGCTCGCATCTCGTGGATGGGTCGGGGACGTCCTTGTTGTGTCCGAGGGTCGACATCGCGCGGAAGCGGTGGCGCGTTCGCGCCACCGTCCCGCGTGCATCGACGATCCAGCCGTGGTTACTTGGCCGAACCCCAGTCGTAGCGAATCACGAACTCCGCGTAGCGCGGCGCGGTGTAGCTCTGCACGCGCAGCCAGTTGGCATTGAGCGTGGTTGCGCTCTGACCCTGGTTGTAGAGCTCGTTGACGTTCGCGACCGACTGGCGGTTCGCGACGTTGTAGACGTTGAAGCCGAACTCGAGGCCTTCCTGCCACTGCGGGCGATAGCGGAAGCTCAGGTCCAGGCGGACCGTGGGCGGCAGTCGCCCATAGGTGCCGCGCGGAACCGCCACGCCGTCGCAGAAGAAGTGGTACGAACCGTAGTTCGGGCTGTCCGGATCGATGTTCGGGAACGCACCGCGGCAGTTCATCGGACGACCCGATGCGTAGCTGAACACGCCGCCGACGCCGAACTCCGGCAGGAACTGCCAGTAGCCGTTGAGCTTCAACTGGTGGCGACGATCGTTTGGCAGGTAGCCGCTCGAATTCGTCGCGAGTTCCCAGTAGTCGCCCGCGAGCGTCGTGGACACGTCGATCTGGCCGATGTCGGAGTTCAGCTGGCCCTCGAGGTTGCCCTTGAGCTTCGACCAGACGTAGTCGACGCGCGCATACCAGGTGCCGTCGAACGGCCGCTCGAGGAAGAAGTCGAGCGCGAGGTAGTCACGCTTGAGCTTCGGGAACTTCAGCATGTCGCGGGTCAGGTGGATCGTGTCGTACTGGCCGTCACCGTCGATGTCGTACTCGTAGGTGTTGGCTTCGCCCGGATTGATCAGCACGCAGTGGCCGAAGAAGTCGGCTGCACCCGCGATCTGCTCTTCCGTGTACTCCGGATGGCCCTGCGCCCACTCGAGCACCGGACGCGCATCGCAGAAGTCGTCGATCGCGCTGCCGAGTCGCGAGAAGGTCAGCTTCGCGCCGCTGTTGAACGAGGTGTCCGCGAAGTCGAGCACCTTCTCGGCACCGAGCACGAGCGTGTCCTGGAAGTGCGACTTGAGGCTCGTCGGGGCGAAGCTGCGACCGTCGCGGCTCTGGCCGAACTCGTTGTTCGGCGAGTAGACCGGACCGAGCGCGATCAGCCCCGTCGGCGCACCCGTGACCGGGTCGATGCCCGAGTACACGAACGCTTCCGACGTGTTGGTCGCGCCATCGACGCCGCGACGCGCGACGTTGTTCGGCAACGCGAGGTGGTAGCGGCCGAGGCTGCCGTACACCTTGAGCGTCGAATCACCGTTCACGTCCCAGATCGCGCCGAAGCGCGGCGCGAGCTGCTTGTTGAAGTCGATGAACGCCGTGCCGTCGCTGGAGAAGTTCTCGAACTGCTCGTTGCGCAGGCCGAGTTCGAGCAGCACGTTGTCGGTGACCTGCCACGAATCCTTGATGTACTGCGCGGTCTGCTCGACGTGCGGACGCGACACGTTGAGCCCGATGTTGCGGATCACGTAGTAGCCATCCGCACCGTAACCGCCCGCGGACGCAGGAGAACCCACGCCCTGGGGCTCGTAGATCGGCTCGTTCGGATCGTCCGCCCGGTAATAGGTCCAGCGATAGCCGCCGGCGAACGATTCACCGAGCGCGCCCGGGTAGTTGATGTTGTAGTTCGCCGAACCGACGAGTGAATTCGCCTTGGTGGAGTCCCAACCGGCCTTGAATGTGTGATCGCCGGCGCGGAACTCGATGTCGAGGCGAAACGCCTTGTTCTCGTCGTAGCGACCGGCGAGGAAGCCCGGGGCGGTCGAGAACTGGCAGGTCCCGTAGGTGAGGCCCGGGATTTCGGCACCCGCAGTGACCGAGATCTCAGGACAGTTCGGATCGTAGCCCTTGGGGCTGCCGGCGAAGTCGGTCTTGGACTTGCCGTACATGGCCGACACCGTGAGATCGTCGGTCAGGTTGCCGGTGTAATTCGCGATGTAGGTGCGCGTCTTGCGATCGCGCTTGTAACCCGACACCGGATCGCCGATGTCTTCCTCGAACGTCGCGTAGTCGAAGCCGTTGTAGTCCTCGTCCTCGCGGCTGCGGTCCTGCAGCCCCGTGATTTCGAGGCGATGGTTGTCGGTGATGTACCAGTCGACCTTGCCGAGCCAGCGGGGCAGTTCATAGTCGTACTCGCGCCAGCCGCTCGCGCGCGAGGTATTGACGTTGTTCGCGCTCGAAGCGAGGAAGCGCACGAGGCCGTCGCTCTGCTGGATGAATTCGCCTGCTGCGTAGAAGAACAGGCGATCCTTGATGATCGGGCCGCTCAGATACGCAGAGTACGAACGCTCGTCGATGCCCTCGTCCTGGTACTGGGCGATCTGACCGGCATTGCCCCATTCGAGGCCTTCACGCCCGTTCGGCCCGTAGTAGATGTCCTTCGCGCCTGCTGCCATCGAACTCGGGCGATAACGGACCTGGCCGCCCGCCTTCCACTCGTTGCTGCCGGTGCTCGTGATGATGCTGACGACGCCGCCGGTCGCGCGGCCGTACTCGACGCCGTAGCTGCCGGTCGAGACCTGGATCGAGTCGATCGAGTTGTACGGGAGCTCGGTGTAGCCGAACTGGGTCAGCGACTGCGTGACCGGAAAACCGTTGATGTAGTACGCGTTCTCGGAAGCCGACGAACCCGTGAACACCGCGACGTTGCCGTAGCGCGAGTCACCCTGGATCACGCCCGGCGCGAGCAGCGCGATCTGCGTGATGTTCGGTGCGACCGGCACCTGCTGCAGGAATTCCTTGGTCAGCGTGAGCTTGGACTCGACCGTGGTGACGTCGATCGCGTTGACGGCGCCGGTGACGGTGATCGTCGACAGCGCGGTTTCGTCGGCCGAGCTGGTGAATCCGACGTCCACGCCCTGCCCCGCGACGACGCGCACGTTGTCGCGTTCCATGCCGTTCGAGCTGACCTTGTAGCGGCCATTCGGCAGCGAGGACGCATTGAAGCGCCCGTTCGAGTCGGCCGTGACCTCGGTCTTCGCACCGGTGTCGAGGTTCTCGATCACGACGGCGCTATTGGCGCCGGTGCTGCCGTAGATGCTGCCGGTGACGGCCTGGCCATGGACGGTGCCGGACATGATGCACAGCCCGATCGCCATGCCCAGTGCGGTGCGCTTGAAACCCATTCTCCGATACGAAGGAACTGTCGGATTGCTCATCAGCATTTCCCCTCTCCCAATGGATGTCGGTCGACACACATGCAACGTGGCGTCCAGCCCCCGCCCACGAATGCGCCGCGCGCGGGAACGACCCGCAAGGCGGACCCACCGGCGGCACCGCCACCGGCACGATTCATGGAGGGAGGCGGGCGCGCGCCATGCAGCTCCCCGGCGCGCAACCAGCCCTTGAACGAACTTATACGAAAGCTTAATGGCGGGCAATTATTTTTCGCGAAATATGCCCGGAGGCACTTGACTCTTTCAAATCGCCATTGCTGCAACGCGCCATGACGGATCTCTTCAACGACCCGCCCTTTTCCCGCAACGAAGCGGACACAAGCCGGGGAAAACGGCCGCATCCCGAGGGGGTGCCGACGTTTGCGGCAACCCGCCTTGCATTGGCCTGCCGCCGCGGCTAACGTCGTTTCATCCTTCATTTCCTGCGGGCATTCGCGGATGCCTGCCGTTCCCATGCCCAGTCAGCTAGAAGCCTTGAACCGGTGGGTCGAAGACGTCGCCCGCCTGACCCGCCCCGATTCGATCCATTGGTGCGACGGCTCGGCGGCCGAATCGGAGGCGCTGACCGCTTCGATGGTCGCCGACGGCACGCTGATGCCGCTGAACCCGTCGACGCACCCGGGCTGCCACCTGCACCGTTCGCACCCGGCCGACGTCGCGCGCGTCGAGCACCTGACCCTGGTCTGCACGCGCGAGCGCGACGACGCGGGCCCGAACAACCACTGGATGGCGCCGGACGAAGCGCACGCGAAGATCGACGCGCTGTTCGACGGCTGCATGCAGGGGCGCACGTTGTATGTGGTGCCCTACTGCATGGGTCCGATCGATTCGCCGCTGTCTCGCTGCGGCGTCGAGATCACCGACTCGCCGTACGTCGTCGCGAACATGCGCATCATGACGCGCATGGGCGCCGCGGCGCTCGCGCGCATCGAACGCGAGGGTTCGTTCGTCAAGGGCCTGCACTCGATCGGCGAACTCGATCCGGAGCGGCGCTTCATCATGCATTTCCCCGAAGAGCTCACGATCAAGTCCTACGGCTCCGGCTACGGCGGCAATGCGCTGCTCGGCAAGAAGTGCCACGCACTGCGCATCGCGAGCTGGCAGGCACGCGAGGAAGGCTGGCTCGCCGAACACATGCTGATCGTCGGCATCGAGAACCCGCGCGGCGAGACGCACTACGTCGCCGCCGCGTTCCCGTCCGCCTGCGGCAAGACCAACCTCGCGATGCTGATCCCGCCGGCGAGCTACCGCGAGGCGGGCTGGAAGGTGTGGACGGTCGGCGACGACATCTGCTGGATGCGCCCCGGCGCCGACGGTCGCCTTTACGCGATCAATCCCGAGGCCGGCTTCTTCGGCGTCGCGCCGGGGACGAGCACGTCGACCAACCCGAACGCGCTCGCGACGATCCAGCGCGACACGATCTTCACCAATGTCGCGCTGACGTCCGACAACCAGCCGTGGTGGGAAGGACTGCCCGAGGGCAAGCCGGCCACCGACTGGCAGGGGCGTGCGTACGATCCGGGCAGCGGACCGGCCGCGCATCCCAACTCGCGGTTCACGGTATCCGCGCGCCAATGCCCGAGCTGGTCGCCGCACGCGGAGGATCCGCAAGGCGTGCCGATCTCCGCGATCATCTTCGGCGGGCGGCGTCCGTCACTCGTGCCGCTCGTGTTCGAGGCGCGCGACTGGGCGCATGGCGTGCTCGTCGGTGCCGCGATGGGGTCCGAGACCACCGCCGCCGCGACCGGCGCGGTCGGCGTGCTGCGCCGCGATTCGATGGCGATGAAGCCGTTCTGCGGATACAACTACGGCGACTATTTCGCGCACTGGCTGTCGTTCGACCGTGCCGGCGCGAAGCTGCCGAAGATCTTCCACGTCAACTGGTTCCGCAAGGGCGCCGACGGCAAGTTCCTGTGGCCGGGCTTCGGCGACAACCTGCGCGTGCTCGAATGGATCATCGACCGCTGCACCGGCAACGTCGGCGCGGATGAAACGCCGATCGGCCTCGTTCCAGGCAGCGGCGACCTGCAGGTCGAGGGCCTCGCGCTCGCCGACGATGCACTCGACGCGCTGCTCGACGTGGACACCGCCGCCTGGGCCGACGAAGTCGCCGACATCGGTCGCTACCTCGACACGTTCGGAACGCGCACACCCGCGAAACTGCGGGCCGAGCAGCAACGTGTTGCCGCCGCGCTCGCCGCAGCCGGTGAGCCCGCGCGCAAGACCGCCACTGGCTGAGCCCGACGCCGGCCGGTCGACCGAAGGTCGGCCGGTGCGCGGCACGCGTGCGGCCGCGCTGCGCGTCGAGCCTGCGACCCGGCCTGGACCGCTAAACCTTGCACCGCATTGCTGCATCCAAGCTGGCAAGATGGATGCCTGCCTTGCCATGCCACTGCCGATGAGCGACGCGCCCCGTGCCGGATCGGTACCGGAATCTCCCGACGCCGAGCTCGTGCGACGCGCAGCGGGCGGCGACATGCGCGCGTTCGAGGCGCTCTACCGGCGCCATGCAGGGCGCGTGCACGGCGCGGTCTGGCGCCTGTCCGGCATGAACGAGGCGCGCGCCGAGGAGCTGACCCAGGAAGCCTTCGTGCGCGCCTGGCAGAAACTCGGCAGCTTCCGCTTCGAAAGCGCGTTCTCGACCTGGCTGCATCGCCTCGCGGTGAATGTCGCGCTGATGGACCTGCGCGCGCGTGATCCCGAGGACACGGTCGAGAGCGAGGTGCTCGAAGCCGCGAGCGAGCCGGTCACGCCATTCTGCGCTGGCGAGCGCGCCGACCTCGAGCAGGCGGTCGCGAACCTGCCGCCGCGCGCACGCGCCGTCCTCGTGTTGCACGACGTGGAAGGCTGGAAGCACGAAGAGATCGGACGCGAACTCGGCATGGCGGTCGGTTCTTCCAAGGCACAATTGCATCGCGCGCGTGGCTTGCTGCGGCGCATGCTCGGAGCAGCGGCATGAACGATTTCGAGATCCAGCGACGCCTGCGGGACCTGAAGGCCGATCGCGCACCGCAAACGGACCTGTGGCAGGGCATCGCCGCACGCCTCGCCGAACCGGATGCCGGCACGCGCACAACGCCGGCACGCCGCCGGCACGCGCTGCCGCTGGCCGCCGCCGCGGCGCTGCTGCTCGCGGTTTCGGCCGGCGTGGTGCTGGAAAGCCGGTCGCGAACGGTGTCGGTGCCGGCCACCGCCGATGCCACGCCGACGGATCGCCAGGTGGTGCAGCGCGTGTCGCCGAGCGAAGCAGTGGACATCGCGCGTACGCGCGGCAGCGATCCGCGCGTACTCGCCGCCTCGCTGGTCCTCGATTCGGCCCAGGACGAGCTCGCGCAGGCGCTCGAGCAGCGACCCGATGCGGTATTCCTCGTCAGCCTGCTCAATCGCACGCACGCACAACGCATGAAACTCGAGCGCTTCGGCGCCAGCGCCGGATGAACCGTGGAGCCCACCCGATGAACCGTCATTCCGTTCTCAAGACCCTGCCCCTGCTGCTGTGCGGCAGCGTGTACGCGGGCACGCCGATCGACCAGAAGCGCGCCGTCGATGCGGATGCGCGCATCGAGGTATCCAACATCAAGGGCGCCGTGACGGTGACCGGCTGGGACCGGCCCGAAGTGCAGGTCACCGGCACGCTCGGCGACGGCGCCAAGGGGCTGCTCGTCGAAGGCGGTGGCTCGCACCTGACGATCAAGGTGCAGGCGCCGGAAAAGCAGGGCTGGTTCAGCTGGGGCGCCGATTCGCGCATGGGCGACACGCTGCTCGACATCAAGGTTCCGAACGCCGCCGAGATGCGCATCGAAGTGGTCAGCGCCGACGTCACGCTGTCGGGCGTGGCCGGACGGCGACTCGACGTGGAATCGGTCAGCGGCAACCTGCGCCTTGACAGCGGCGCGCGCGACATCGAGGTCGACAGCGTCAGCGGCGATGTCGACGTCGCCGGCAGCCACGCGACCCATTCGAACATCGAGAGCGTGTCCGGCAACATCCGCGCACGCGGGCTCGGCGGCGAGATGAGTTTCGAAACGGTGTCGGGCGATATCGACGCCGAAGGCGCGGCCTACCGCGAACTCAACGCAGGCACCGTGTCAGGCGATATCAACCTGCGCGGCGCTGCCGGCGACGGCGTGCGCGTCGAAGTGGAATCGATGAGCGGCGACGTGCACCTGTACCTGCCCGCCGCGGTCTCGGCGCGGCTCTCGGCCTCGAGCTTCAGCGGCCGCATCCGCAGCGATTTCGGCGACGTGACCGAACCCGACCATGGCCCGGGCAGCTCGCTCGAAGCGAGCGCGGGCAGCGGCAGCGGCAACGTCCGCATCGAGACCTTCAGCGGCAACATCGACATCCGCAAGCAGTAGCACCGCCGCCCCATCGCGGCGACGGCGGGCACGACGCCCTTTCCTTCCGGCGGCAGTGCGCGACGCGCGGACCCGGTTCACGCCGCCGCGCGCGCCTCGCCACCACGCACCGCGAGCAGGTCGCCGAGCAGTGCCTGCGCGGTGACCTCGACGCCGGCTCCCGGACCCTGGATCAGCAGCGGCCGCTCGCGATAGCTGCGCGTGGTCAGCGCGAACAGGTTGTCGGTGCCCTGCAATCGTGCGAGTGGATCGTCGCTCGCGACTTCGACCAGCCCGACGCGCGCCTCGCCTTCGGACCAGCGCGCGCCGAACCTCAACACGCGGCCACGACGCGCCGCATCGCGCCGACGCTGCTCGAGCGGTCCGTCGAGTTCGTGCATGCGCGAGAGGACGCGTTCGCGGTCGACATCGCGCAGCGCGTCCGGCACGAGGCCGTCGCACTCGACGTCGACGGGCTCGAGCAGCTGGCCTGCGCTTCGCGCGAGGATCAGCAGCTTGCGCGCGACGTCGATGCCGGCGAGATCGAGACGCGGGTCGGGCTCGGTGTAGCCGCGAGCCTGCGCTTCGCGCACACGCTCCGAGAAGGGTCGGCTGCCGTCGAAGCCGTTGAACAGCCACGACAGCGAGCCCGAGAACACGCCTTCGATCGCGAGCACGCGGTCGCCGCACGCGCGCAGGCGGCGCAGCGTCGAGAGCACCGGCAATCCCGCGCCGACCGTGGCTGCATCGCCGTACCGCGCGCCGCTCGCGCGTGCGCATTGCAGCGCCGACCACGCGGCGTGGCTGCCTGCGAGCGCGGCCTTGTTCGCGCTGACGACGTGGTAGCCGGCTGCGAGCCACCCGGCATGGCAGGCGGCGACGGCTTCGTTCGCTGTCGCATCGACGACGACGCACCGGCGCGCCCCGCTGCGCGCGAGCGCGCTGGCGATGTCGCGCGCTTCGCGCGGCGCGCCGCGCGCGTCGAGATCACGGCACGCGCTGCGCGGATCGATGCCGGCCGCATCGGACCATTGGCGCCGCGAATCGGCCAGCGCGACGAGCCGCAGCCCGACGGCCTCCGGCGTCGCGAGCCGGCGCAGCAGGGCAGCGCCGACGCCGCCGGTGCCGAGCAATGCGATCGCGGTGTCGTGGCACCTGTCCAGTCGCCTGGCCGCATTCACGCGGCGGCCCCGCACGGCACCGGCGCGACCGCTTGCGCACGCGAGAGCGCGGCGGCGAGGTCGGTGCAGAGGTCGCCCGCGGCCTCGATGCCGACCGACAGGCGCAGCAGGCCGTCGCCGATGCCCGCGGCGCGCCGAGCTTCCGGCGCCATCGACGCGTGCGTCATCGTCGCCGGATGCGCGACGAGGCTTTCGACGCCGCCGAGCGACTCGGCCAGCGAGAAGTAGCGCAGGCCGTCGAGGAACGCCGCGATCGCCGCGTGGCCGCCCGCGAGTTCGAACGCGAGCATCGCGCCGTAGCCGGCCTGCTGGCGCGTGGCGAGCGCATGCCCGCGATGCGTCGCGAGGCCGGGCCAGTAGACGCGCGCGACGGACGGATGCGCGGCGAGCAGGGCCGCGACGCCGGCCGCATTGTCTTCGTGCACGCGCATGCGCGCCGCGAGCGTGCGCAGTCCGCGCAGTGTCATGTAGCTGTCGAACGGCGCGCCTGCGAGGCCGATGCAGTTCGCCCACCAGGCGAGCTCGGCGCCGACGGCCGCTTCGCGCGCGACCACCGCTCCGCCGACGACGTCACCGTGGCCGTTGATGTACTTGGTGGTCGAGTGCACGACGACGTCGGCACCGAGCTCGAGCGGGCGTTGCAGCGCCGGCGACAGGAACGTGTTGTCGACGACGCACAGCGCGCCCGCCGCGCGCGCCGCCTGCGCCAGCGCTGAGATGTCGCTGATGCGCAGCAGCGGATTGGACGGCGTTTCGATCCACACGAGCGAAGGCGCGCGCCGCAGCGCTGCGGCGGCCACCGAGGCGTCGGTGAGATCGACGAACTCGACGCGCAGGCGTCCCTTGCGCGCCCATGCATCGAGCAGGCGCCAGGTGCCGCCGTAGCAGTCGTGCGCGGCCAGCACGAGTCCGCCCTCGGGCACGAGCTGCAGCACCAGCGCGACGGCCGCCATGCCGCTCGCTGTGACGATGCCAGTCGCCCCATGCTCGAGTTCCGCGAGCGCCTCGCCGAGCAGGTCGCGCGTCGGGTTGCCGCTGCGCGTGTAATCGTGGCGACGGCGCCGACCGAGTCCCTCGAACGTGAAGTTCGTGCTGAGGTGCAGCGGCGGCACGACGGCGCCGTGCTGGCTGTCGCTTTCGATGCCCGCGCGCACGGCGGCGGTGGTGGGAGTTCGGTTCATGTCAGGCTCCGGTCGGTTCGAGGATTTCACGCAGCAGGTTTCCGATCGCGAGCGGTTCCTTGAGGAACGCGTCGTGCCCGTAGCGCGAATCGAGCACGTGCAGCGTCGCGGGAGCGCCGCATCCGCGCTGCAGTTCGCACAGGTCCGCCAACGGCACGACCCGGTCGGACGGGATGCCGACCAGCGTCGTCGGCACGCGCACGTCGCCCGGCTCGACGCGATGCAGGTCGATCGACTCGGACAGCGACAGGAATCGATCCGGATCGAAGCGTTCGGCGAAACGCGCGCCGGCCGCGGCGAGCCAGTCCTCCCCGGCGAAGCGGTAGCGTCCGCCGCAGAACGCAGGCTCGCCGCCGCAGCGCTCGGCGAATTCGCGTTCGCTGCGATAGGTCGTCATCGCGAGACGCCGTGCGAGGTCCAGGCCCGCGCGCGCATCGCCCGCGGCGGTCGCGAGCCGCACGATGTCCCGCTGCAGGTTGCGCAGCGCGGTGCTCAACGGATGCGCGCGATGCGCACCCGAAATCGCGACGAGGCGTGCAAGCCGGCGCGGATGCAGCGCCGCGAGCGCGAGGCCGACCATCGCGCCGTAGGAGGCACCGACGAATGCGCGCACGCATCGCACCTCGAACGCGTCGAGCAGTGCCGCGATCGCGTTCGCCTGGTCGCGGCTGTCGATCGCGCGCGCATCCGCGAGGTCCGCGCGCTCGAGCCAGTCGACGGCCAGCACGCGCACGCGCCGGGTGTCGATCGCGAGGCCGGGTCCGACGATCCCGCTCCACCAGCCGGTCGCGCCGGCACCCGCATCGGCGGCGACTTCGCGATCGGCCGAGATGCCACCCTGCACGATCACCCACGGCGCCGACGCCGGTCCGTGCAGGCTCCAGCGCAGGCGCACGCTGCACGCGGACGCGGCATGCCACGGACGCAGGGTGATCGACTGCGCGCCTCGCGCGACCGTGCATGCACGCGTGGCCAGGGGCGCGCCCGCAGGCGCGGGCGCATCGCAAGGTTCGAACAGTGCCGACATCGCCGCTCCTCGTGGCTGCCCGTTCGGCCTGCGATCCGGGAGCGGCTGCTGCGCGCGGCGCGCCCTGCGGGCGCGACGGTGCTGCAACCCATCTCTCGGCGGATCGCAACGCGATCCCCGCGGGATTTGGCACCTTGCGGACGGATCCGCTGGTTGCCCCGGCGTCAAAGGGCCTGTCCCTCAGCCGGTCTCGATGGGCGAGGAGCGCACTCTAGCCGCGCCGGCTCCAGCCGTCAATGGCCGTTTAGACGTCTATACGTCCGCAATGCAGTGCGCGTGCGCTCCACGACCTGACGTACACGGCATGCGCGATCGATCGGGCGTTGAGTCCCTCCCGCGAGGCCTGGCCCACGCGGGTTCCAGCAAGGCCGCGTGCGCATGGCGTCGAAGCCCCGGCGCGGTCCGGACGGCCCCGGCGCGCCTTGCGGCCGCGCCGGCGTGCCCAGCGCACGGCCTGCTATCATGTCCGGTTCCCCGGACCCCTCGCCCGCACCCATGTCGCCCCACCTCGACGAAACCCGTCGCCGCCGCACCTTCGCGATCATTTCGCATCCGGACGCCGGCAAGACCACGCTGACCGAGAAGCTGCTGCTGTTTGGCGGTGCGATCCAGATGGCCGGATCGGTGAAGGGCCGCAAGGCCGCCCGGCACGCGACCTCGGACTGGATGGCGCTGGAGAAGGAACGCGGCATCTCGGTCACCTCGTCGGTGATGCAGTTCCCGTACGAGGGCCGCATCGTCAACCTGCTCGACACGCCCGGCCACGCCGACTTCGGCGAGGACACCTACCGCGTGCTGACCGCGGTGGATTCGGCGTTGATGGTCATCGACTGCGCGAAGGGCGTCGAGGAACGCACGATCAAGCTCATGGACGTGTGCCGCCTGCGCGACACGCCGATCATGACCTTCATCAACAAGCTCGACCGCGAGGGGCGCGCGCCGATCGAACTGCTCGACGAAGTCGAATCGGTGCTGAAGATCGCGTGCGCGCCGGTCACCTGGCCGATCGGCATGGGCACGCGCCTGAAGGGCGTCTACCACCTGCTGCTCGACGAAGTGCACGTGTACGAACCCGGCCGCAACTTCACGCGCCAGGATTCGACGATCTTCAAGGGCCTCGAGGATCCCGCGCTGGCCGCCCGCATCGGTCCCGCGATGCTGGCCGAGCTGCGCGAGGAACTCGAGCTCGTGCGCGGCGCCTCGCATCCGTTCGATCGCGATGCCTACCTCGAGGGCCGACAGACGCCGGTGTTCTTCGGTTCGGCCGTCAACAACTTCGGCGTGCAGCCGCTGCTCGACTTCTTCGTCGAGAACGCGCCGCCGCCGCAGCCGCGCGCGACCACGACGCGCACGGTGTCGCCCGACGAAGAGGCGCTCAGCGGCTTCGTGTTCAAGATCCAGGCGAACATGGATCCCGCGCACCGCGACCGCGTCGCTTTCCTTCGCATCTGCTCGGGCCGCTACGACGCGGGCATGAAGATGCTGCACGTGCGCAGCGGCAAGGACATGCGCATCGCGAATGCATTGACGTTCATGGCGTCGGACCGCGAGATCGTCGAATCGGCGTGGCCCGGCGACGTGATCGGACTGCACAACCACGGCACGATCTCGATCGGCGACACGTTCACCGCGGGCGAGCCGCTCGCGTTCACCGGGATCCCGAACTTCGCGCCCGAGCTTTTCCGGCGCGCGCGCCTCAAGGATCCGTTGCGCATGAAGGCGTTGCAGAAGGGACTGGCGCAGTTGTCCGAAGAAGGCGCGACCCAGTTCTTCCGCCCGCTGATGTCGAACGACCTGATCCTCGGCGCGGTCGGCGTGCTGCAATTCGATGTCGTCGCCTACCGCCTCAAGGACGAGTACGGCGTCGAGGCGATCTTCGAGAACGTCGGCGTCGCGACGGCGCGCTGGGTGCGTTGCGCGGATGCCGGCAAGCTCGAGGAATTCCGCGAGAAGAACGCGATGAACCTCGCGATCGACGCGGCCGGCGAACTGGTCTATCTCGCGCCGTCGCGCGTGAACCTGCAACTCGCGATGGAGCGCTCGCCCGCGATCACGTTCGCCGCCACGCGCGAGCATGCGAGCGCAGTCACCGAAGCCGCCTGAGGCGAGGCGAACCCGCCTGGCCTGAAACGCGAATGCCCGGCCGGGGCCGGGCGTCCGCGTGCATCATCGGGGCGATGCAGTGCGTCGGCGTCAACCGCCGATCGCGAAATCAGCCTGGAACAGCCGGTCCGACTGCGCCGGCGCGGGTGCAGGCGCATCGAGCGACGCGAAGATGCGGTCCTGCGTGGTGAAGATGCGGTCCGGCAACGCGACGCTGTCCGCCGAGGCCGAAACGTCGTCCCAGTGCACGGGTGCTTCGCCGTGGCGGAAGTTCAGCGCGAAAGCGAACACGAAGCACGCGGCGATCGCGCCGACCCAGCGCATGCGATGCCGGCCCTGCAGCGGACGCCGTGCGCCGGCGGCCACGCGCGCGTCGCGCGAGCGCGAGGGATGCGCGACATGGGACCGGGCCGCGACTGCCGTCGCGAGTGCCGCGGACTCGGGCTCCAGCGCGCGCAGCATCCGTGCGAGCGAGGCGTGTGCGCTCGATCGCGCGAAGACCGCGGCGACGGCTTCGCGTCGATCGGCGGGCAGGTCGGAGCCGCTCGCTGCCGCGCAGATCGCGTCGGCATCGATGCTCGTGTCGACGGCGCGGCCGGTCATGCGGCGATACAGGCTGGAAAGTGAGAGGTCGTTCATCGCATTCAGTCTTCGAAGTCACCGTATCCGAGTTCGCGCAGGCGGGCCTTGAGCTCCTCCATCCCGCGCGATACCAGTTTCCTTGCCGCCTCGACCGAGGCTATCCCGGCGAGATCGGCGATTTCCTGCAGCGAAAAACCCTGCAGTTGCAGCTCCACGGCGAGTCGTCGCCGTTCCGGCAGGCCTTCCAGGCACTGCTTCAGGCCGCGCATCCTCTCGGAGTCGCCGGCACTGCGGTCGGGGCCCACCGGGCCATCCCGGCCGAAATCGACGCGCTCGTCATCCTCTTCGGGCAGCGGCTCGGCGGCCCTGACTTCGGCGCGCCTCAGCGCGTCGATGACCGTGGTCGCCACTACCCTCTGCACATAAGACGCATGGAAGGCCCCGGACCGGTCACGCTCGATCGCGTGCCAGAGCCGGATGCGGACTTCCTGCTCCACGTCGGCCGCATCGATGCCGTGCTTGTCGAGGCCATAGGTGCCGAGCAGGCGCCTGACGCGCGCGCCGTAGGCCACGAACAGCTCCTCGAGGCGGGCATGGACGGGATCGCGGGAAGAAGACATGTGGGGGCCGGCGACGGGGGCGCCAATGCTCCCCGACGCGGCGGGATCGTGCAAGGCGGACCGCCCGCCACCGCGAGGCGGCGACGGGCGGGGCCGGTAACGCCGATCAGAACTTCACGGTGACGCGGCCGAAGTAGTAGCGGCCGAGCATGTCGTAGTCCGTCGGATTGGTATTGGCGTTCAGCGTGTTGTTCGCGTACAGCAGCGGCGGCTGCTTGTCGCCGACATTGTTGACGCCGACGTCGAAGCGCGTGTTGAGCGCCTCGAGGTTGTAGCCGAACTGGATGTCGTGGTACGTCGTCGAGCCGTAGTCCTGGAACTGGCCGATCGCATCCGTGCCCCACGGGAACGTGTCCTGCGAAGGCGCGGGCGAACCCATGCGGTAACCACCGATGTAGCGCATGTTCCACGTCGCATCGAACGCGCCGAGCTGCCATCCGATCGACGACTGCGCGCGCCAGCGCGGGAACAGGCAGATGCCGCCGCCTGCACCCGGGCATGCGGCTGCCTGCGCCGAACCGTAGTTCATGAAGTGGCCCGCGTAGTGGTACACGGTGTTGCCGTCGAGGCCCGGCGCCGTCTGCAGGTCGTACTTCGTCATGTAGGTCGCGTTGAGCGCGACGTTGAAGCGACCGAACGAGAACTCCGGCAGGCGGTAGTTGAGCGCGAAGTCCACGCCGCTGACGTCGAGGCGGCCGAGGTTGCCGGTCGGCTCGAGCAGGGTCTGGATGTTGCCCTGCGTGTCACCGGACTGGAAGCGACGGATCAACGGGCAGAACTGTTCCTGGCCGGCGAAGCAGAGGTCGATGACCTGCTGCGCACCGATGTTCACGATGTTGTTGTTGAGGTAGAGGCGCCACAGGTCCGCGCTGACCGAAAGGCCTTCCAGCCAGTTCGGGTCATACACCACGCCGAAGTCGAACGACTTGCCGTACTCCGGACCGATCGGGAAGCCCGCGAAGGCCGAACCCGACGCGATCGCGTTGAGCTGAGAATTGTTCTGCACCGCGGTGTTGAGGAACGGGCCGGTGGTCGGCACGCCGACGCAGCCCGGGTGGCCTGCCATCGGATTGGTGCCGGTGCCCGAGTAGTCGCACGGGTCGCGCGAGATGCGCGGCGCATCGCTGCCCGCGCCGGCGAAGATGTTGCCGATGGTCGGCGCGCGGAACACCTCCGACATCGTGCCGCGCAGCAGCAGGTCTTCGATCGGACGCCACTCGAGCGCGATCTTGGTGTTGTTGGTGCTGCCGAACGAGCTGAACTTCGAGTAGCGGTCGCCCAGCGTCAGGTTCAACGCGTGCAGGAACGGGATGTCCTTGACGATCGGGATGAACAGCTCGGCGTAGGCTTCCTTGACGTCGTAGCCGCCCTGCAGCGCCGAGGCGCACTGGCTGCCGAGCGCGCAGTTGCCGTTGAAGTCGATCAGCAGGCTGGTGTCGACGTTCGAGTGGATGTACTCGTCGCGCTTGCTCACGCCGAGCGCGAGCTGCACGGTGCCGCCCGGCAGTTCGAACAGGCCGCCGTTGAGGTCGAAGCGCTTGACCTTCTGGATCTGGAACTGCTGGCTGACGCCGATTTGCTGCGATTCGAGCAGCGCGGCGACCGTGTTCGGATCCTGCAGGTTGAACGGATTGAACGCACGGCAGTTCGGGATCGGATCGTCGGGCGTGCCGCAGGTCACGAGGCCGGTATCCGGATCGAGGAACGACGGCCCGGTGCCCTGGTTGAGGATGCCGAGGCCCGGCAGGCCGAGCGTCTTGCTGCTGAGGTGGACGTGCCCGTAGTCGTATCCGACCTCCCAGTTCCACTGGTAGTCGTTCCACACGTCGAACGAGCCGCGCAGGCCGGTCGAGACCTGGTTGTTCGCGATGCCGTTGGACGCGGCGCGGCTGCCGAGGGACGCGAGGCGCGCACGGAACACGTCGCCGGTGGCCGGCGACATCTCGACGCCGAACGGGTTGTAGTAGCTGTCCGCCGACACGACTGCGCCATAGATCGCGCCGTACACGGCGGGTGCGAGCTGGAACGAGGCCGAGGTCCGGTTGCTGAGCACCGAGAGATAGGCCTCGATGTTGTCGGTCAGCTTGTAGTGGCCATTGAGGAACAGGCCGGTGCGTTCCTGCGGGGTCAGCACGAGGTTGACCGTCGCGTAGTTGTAGAGGTCGCTCGGTCCGTTCACATCCGGCGAGAACCGGTAGCAATGGTAGTCCGTCGCGACATTCATGCCGCTGGATTCGGGGTTCCGCGCGATGTAGCCCGAATCGCAGCCCGGGAACAGGTCGAGGAACGCATCGGGGATCGCGATGAAGCCGTACGGCGAAGAAGGAGAGCCGCCGACGAAGGTCGAGAAGTTGCCGCCGGACGTGCTCGCTGCGCAGGATGAAGTTCACGACGCCCGCGATCGCATCCGAGCCGTATACGGCCGACGCACCCGAAGTCAGCACTTCGATGCGCTCGACCATGTTGGCCGGGATCGCGTTCGGATCCCCGCTGAGGAAGCGGTGGCCGTTGATCAGCACGAGCGTGCGCGGCGAACCGAGGCCGCGCAGGCCGATGCTCGAGAAGCCGGTACCACCCGAATTGTTGATCTGCGGATTCATGTTCGGGCCGGTGACCGCCGGCAGCGATTGCACGAGGTCACCGAGGGTCAGCTTGCCGGTCTTCTCGATCGCGGCCCTGTCGATCGTGACGACCGGGTTCGAGGTTTCGATGTCGACGCGACGGATGTTCGAACCCGTCACCGTGATCGTTTCGAGCTGCTGGCTATCGGCCGACTGGCCGGCGTCCTGTGCGAGCGCAGCGCCCGCGAAGCCACCGAGCGCGAGTGCCGCGCCCGTGCATCCGTACGTCCGCAAGCCGCGGCGCACCGCATCCCGGAGCAGTGTGTTTCTCATTTTCTGGTTCTCCTGTCGCCAAGCGAAAGAGGCGCCGCGCAACGCGGCACCGTCGGACGAACCTTAAAAACGCGTGAAGGCGCCACGTTGCCGCTGCCGGGTCGCCCGCGTTGCCGAGATTGCTGGCTGCGTCAGCCGGCCGCCGCGAGCGGGACCGCGGACTGCCGTCGCAAGGCGCCCGCGGTGGTGCCGAAATGCTGGCGGAACAGGCGCGAGAACGCACAGCGGTTCTCGAATCCGCTGGCCAGCGCGATCTCCGCGATCGCGAGCGGGCTCGTGCGCAGCAACCTGCGCGCGTGCTCCAGGCGCATGCGCACGAGGTAGGCGTGCGGCGTCTCTCCGTAGGCGGACCGGAACGCGCGGATGAAATGCCAGGACGAGTAGTTCGCCATCGCCGCGAGCGCGTCGTTGTCGAGATCGAGGTGGCAGTGCGTCGCGACGTAGTTGCGCACGCGCTGCAACCTGAGGAACACCTGCCGGCGTTGGGCCCAGGTGCGACCCGGGCAGCGCGCGATCGCCGCATCGAATCCCGATTGCAGCGCGAGCACGCGGTCGAGCACCGCATCGAGAGCGGGCTCCGCATCGGCATGCGACGTGCAACGCGCGAGCGCCAACGCATCGATGCGCATCGCACGATCGGCGCCGTGCACGGCCGGCAGCAGCAGCGGTTCGATCGGCACCCCCGGCCATCCGGCCAGCGTCATGCGCCACGCGGCCGGGGAACCGACCACCGCGAGCCAGATCGCAGCACCACGCCCGACCGCACGCACGCGCGGTTCGGTCTCGCAGGCGCGCACTTCTCCACTGCCGCAGGCGATCTCCGCCGCGGGACCCAGTTGGAGGCGACCCCGCAACGGCAACCAGAAGCCGAGCACCGGGCCTTCGACGCGCAGGCTGCAACCGCGGCCACCTCCGCGCACGATCGCGACGGCGGGCGCGCCGCCCACGCGCAGCGATGCGGCGGCGAGTTCAAGGCTCGCGCCGTGGCCGAGATGGTGGATGACGAGGGGCATGCGACCTCCTGCGAATCGACGGGTCCTGGCGGAATACGCGTCGATCGCCCGGGGGTCAGGAAATCCGGACGAAATCGGGCGGAGATCGATCCGGCATCGCGATGAAATCTCCGATGTTCAAGGGGTTGCGCCGCGGCCGTCAGTGCGCGATCGGCCGCGGCGCTGGCCTCGACGCCGCCATCCGACACCCCAACGGCGTCGGGACGCCACCGGTCCCGGCGCGCGCCCGCGCTCGGCGCAGCGCCGGATGGCGGCCCGGCGCGCAACCTTCGCAACGAACGCGTCCGGGCGGCTGCCTATGCTCGGAGCGTCAACATCAAGAGGAGAGAGGCATGCGCGTACTCCTGCTGGCGGGCCTGCTCGCTGCGTCCGGCATCACCGCGGCGCACGCGACCTGCGTCGCGCGTGCGGGCGCGCAACGCCCGCACCTGGTCGAGCTCTACACGAGCGAGGGCTGCAGTTCCTGCCCGCCGGCGGAACGCTGGCTCTCGACGCTGCGCGGAAACGCGGGCTACGCGCCGCTCGAGTTCCATGTCGACTACTGGGATACGCGCGACTGGCACGACCCCTATGCGGACCCACGTTTCGTGGCGCGCCAACGCGAATCGGTGGGGCGCTCGAGGCGCGGCATCGTCTACACGCCGCAGGTGTTCGTCGACGGGCGGCTGTGGAAGGACTGGCCGAAGGCACCACCGCCCGAACCGCCTGCGCTGGCGGCACCCGCGCTGTCGTTCTCGGTGACGCGCGGCGACGTGCTCGCGGTCGCAGTCGAGACGGATGCCGGCGCCGACCACGCGGTCGCCGTCGCACTCACCGAAGACGGACTGTCGAACCAGGTCGGCGGCGGCGAGAACCGCGGCGTGCGCCTCGCGCACGATCATGTCGTGCGCGCGTTCGACGAGGCGCGCCCCGCGCGTGCATACGAAGCACGGCTGCGCGTGCCCGCGGATGCCGACCTCGCGAACGCGAGCATCGTCGCGTTCGTGCAGGAACGCCGCAGCGGCGATGTCGTGCAGGTCGTCCGGCTCCCCCTCGCTGCATGCCTCGCGGATCCCGGGCAGGCAGTTCGAAGCCGCGGGGCGGAACAGCGGGATTGACACGCGGAGCACGCGGAGCACGCGGAGCACGTGAGAAGTGTTCTTGCGATTCAGGCCCCGGCACGCCGTCCGGGTCGTGGCCGTTGCGAGGCTGGCCTGCTGCGGGCGCGTGCGAGGGACTCTCCACGGCTCCAGCCCTCGGTGCAAAAAAAAGGCGGGCACCAAGGTCCCGAACCCGGTGTCCCGCCGAGGGTTTCGCACTTCGATGCTGTGACACATCTGCCCGTTGGAGGGCAGGGAAATTCTGCATCCGGCGCGTCGTCCGGGGGTTGCGCAGGCGTTCGGCGCGCGTGATCGAAATTGCGGCAAACGGTGCCTGCGAACGCTTCAGCGCGTATCGGCGCGTTCCAGCCGGAACACGCCGACGTCGGTATCCTCGCTGCGGAACGGCACGCCGATGATGCTGCGCCGATCCGGCATCACGCTGAAGGCGAGGTCGCGCAGGATCGCATCGAAACGCGTGATCACGCGGTCTTCTCCGCTGGCCGGATCGAGCGCGTGCAGGCGCGCGCTGTCGACTTCGATGTCGGCGATGTACCAGACGCTGCCGTCGACGAGCTGCCAGCCGGAACTCAGCGCCGTGATCGCGTTGCTGACCGGTTCGACCGCGCCGCCGTCGAGTGCAATGCGGAACAGTCCCCGCTCCGCGCTCGTGGTGAAGTACGCCGAGCGCGAGGCTGCATCGAGCTGCACGCGCGCGACCCCCTCGGCGAGCAGCTGTCGCGATTCCTGCGGAAGGCCGGGATTGCGTACCAGTTCGAGCCGGTTGTCGCGACCGGAATTGCCGCTGACGAGGAGGTAGCTGTCGGCGTCGATCGCGGGCATGCCGGTCAACACGTTGTCCGACGGCGCGGTCAGCACGCGACGGCGCAAGGTTGCCACATCGATCTCGACCAGCCGCCGCGCGTCGCGATCGCGCTCCACCGCGACCACGCTGCGACCATCGAGCGTCCACGAAGGCGCCGTCACCGCAGTGTTCGCCGAGTCGGTGAGCGGACGCACCTCGCCGCTCGCGAAGTCGTGCAGCCAGAGCTGGTGCTGGCGGCTGCGGTCCGACACGAACACGACGCGACTGCCGTCGGGCGACACCGCCGGGGCGAAATCATCGCCGGTCGATGGCGCCAGCGCGACCGGTGCCGATGGGGCATCGGTCGACAACACGATGCGCGAAAGCACGCTCTGCGTGCGCGGGATCTCGAACACGACGCGATCGTCGGCACGCGAGGTGTCGGGGAATTCGCCGACGACGCCGAGCGGCGCGACCACGCCATCGTCCAGATCGACCACGTGCAGCGACGTCGGTCCATCGTGGTCGGACCCGAACACGAGCGCGCGTCCGTCGCGCGTCCACGCATGGCCGCGAATGCGTGCGGCGACGTGCGTGACGCGTCGCACGCCGCTGCCATCGGCGGCCATCACGTAGAGGTCGCTGTACGGCAAAAGGCCGCGCCGGAACGCGATCAGGCGACCATCCGGCGAAAAACGCGGGTCGAGGTCCTGGTCGTCGTCCGCACGCTCGTACGCGAGGAACTCGAGGCCTTCTCGGTCGAGGTCGAGCATCGCGATCGCGCGCCCGCCGCCCGGCGACGCGCGATCGGAGGTCACGAGGCCGCGGCCATCGGGCGTCCAGTCGTAGTAGTTCGCGCGGAAATCGCTGCAGCCGCGGATGTCGCGTTCGCCGCCGCCGAGGCTCGCGGCCACGTGCATCGTGCAGCCGGGTTGCTGCAGGCGCTCGAACGCGATGCGCGTGCCGTCGGGCGACCACGCCGGCAGCGCCTCGTGGCTGTTGCGGCCCGGCGTGAGATGCACGTTCTGCGACGGCTCGATCGAGCGCACCACGATACGGTCGAACCCGGTTTCCGGATCGAGGATGCCGAATGCGATGCGTGTGCCGTCGGGCGCGATGCGCGGCCTGCGCTCCGCGCCCGGGGCGGACGTCAGCGCGCGCAGGTCCAGCGCGCGCCAGCCGCCTTGCGAAGGTGCACCCGCTGTGGCCACTGCGCGCGCGTCTGGCGCGTCGTGGCGCTGGCGCAGGAACAGGACGCTGGCGAGCGCGAGCACGCCGAGCACGAGCACGGCGGACAGCGCGCCCCTGCGCGCACGCGGCGACGCCGCCTCGACGCGCGCCGCGGTGGCGACACCCCCGCCATCGACCGCTGCCGGCGCATCCTGATCGGAAGGCAACCCCTCGACTTCGACGAACACGCCGCCGTCATGCGATTCGACCACCAGCACGCGCGCGAGCAGCCGGTATCCCACTTTCGGAATCGTCTCGATGTAGCGCGGCGTGCGCTGGTCGTCGTCGAACGCGCGGCGCAGCTCCTTGACTGCCTGGGTCAGGACGTCGGGCGTCGGACAGCGCCCCTTCCAGACGCGATCGAGCAGTTCGTCGCGCGTGAGCGTGTTGCCCGCGTGCCGCACCAGTTCGACGAGCACCGCCGCGGCCTTGCTGGTCAGGCGCGGATGGTCGGGGCGCGTCAGCACGCGCAGCGCGCCGAGATCGACGACATGCTCGCCGATGCGCAGCCGCAGGTTCGGTCGCTGCAGCAGTTCGTCGGTTTCCCGCTGGAGGGAGACGTGCAGGTTCATGGACGGGAGTCTGCCCGATGCCACGTTACGTTGCGCGCAAATCGCAATTGCTGCAACAGCGCAGGCCGGTCGCGAACTCCCGCTCAGGCCGCGCCGTGCAGGATCGGCGGCAGCGGGCAATGCAGCGCCGCGCAGACCGTTCGCAGCAGTTCCGATTCGGCCACCGTGACCTCGCCGTCGGCACTGATCGCGCGCGTCATCGCCGACACCACCAGTTGCTTGCCCGCCGGGGCCAGCAGGTCGAGCCGTGGCAGCGCACGATCGAGCGCCTCGACGAAGCGTTCCGGCGGCGCGAAACGCGCGGTCGCGCCGGGAAGCGCCTCGCGCATGCCATCCACCCAGGCACGTCGCGCCGACTCCTCGTCGCGGTGGCCATGCCGCGCGAGGATCGCGAGCAGGTCGCGCAGTTCCGCTTCGACCGCGGGAAGCTTGACGCGCCCGGTGCGCGTGTTGCGCGCGGGATCGAGGGATTCGATCACCTGCAGGCGCACCAGCGTCGCGAGGCAGTACTCGTCGAGCCCGACGCGTCCGTCCGCGTGGATCAACGCGTCCAGGCTCGCCGCCGCCGCATGCACGTCGGCACGCGGCCTGCGCCGAAGCGCCGGGAACGCGAGCGCGGCCAGCGGCAGGCGCTGCATCGGATGCAGCTGGTCGAGTTCGAGCGCGAGCGCGGCGACGAGGTCGCGCGTGCCCGCGTCATGGCGTTCGGCGACCAGCTCGAGCTGGCGTTCGCGCACCGCATGGTCCGCATCGAGCACGAGCGCCAGGACCAGCGGCACCGCCTGCCCGCCCTGCCACGCCGCTTCGCGCAAGGGTGCGGGGATCGTGTCGCGCAAGGCGCGCGCAGCGCGCCGGTCGTCACTGCCCGGATTGCCGACCTGCTCGACCACCGCGGCCGGCGACAGCTCGAGGCGGGCCTCGGCCGACGGCAACGTCGGCGCGGACGCTTCGCGTTTGCGTTCGGTCGGGATCGCGGGTGCGAAGCCCGCGATCGAGACGCCGGCCTCCTCGCGCGCGTCGCCGTTGACCCGCACCGGTTGCGTCCACGCAGCGGCAATGCGATCCAGTTCCTCCGCGTCGAACGCCGGATCGAGCCGCTTGATGCGCAGCTCGATCTTCGGATGGGTCGCGAACAGCGCGAAGTAGCCGACGCCGTCGCCGAACAGCATGTGAGCGACCTCTTCCTTTTCGCTGCTCGCGAGGCGCGAACCCTCGGCGAGGCCGGCGATCTTCTTGAGCGCACCCGCGATGCCTTCGGTCTGGCGCGTGAACTGCACCGCCGAGGCGTCGGCGAGATACTCCCGCTGGCGCGATACCGAGGCCTTGATCATGCGCGCGAGCACGACGCCGATGTAGCCGACGACGAACAGCGCGAGCCCGAGCAGCGCCGGGACGGCCGCATCCTTGCCGCGCCCGTGCGCTGCGAGTTCGGCGATCTTGCGGCCGATCGTCGCGATCACGACGATCCCGAACACCACGCCGATCAGGCGGATGTTCAGGCGCATGTCGCCATTGAGCACGTGGCTGAACTCGTGGCCGATGACACCCTGCAGTTCCTCGCGCGTGAGCTTCTCGAGCGCGCCACGCGTCACCGTTATCGCGGCATCGGTCGGTGCGTAGCCCGATGCGAACGCATTGATGCCGGCCTCCTGCTCGAGCACGAACACCTCGGGCATCGGCACGCCCGCCGCGATCGAGATTTCCTCGACCACGTTGTACAGGCGGCGATGCGCGAAGTTGCGCGCACCGCCTCCGACCTGCGTACCGCCGAGCTGCCGCGCGACCGCGGCACCGCCGCCGCGCAACGTCGCGATCCGGTACAGCGACCCGAGCACGATCACGAGCAGCACCGCCGCGCTCGCGAGCGCGAGACCGCCCGGCCCGATGCCCTGGCCGTCGCGGTCGATCACCGCCAGCAGCACGACATCGATCACGGCGACGATCATGATCACCGCAAGCGCGAACATCACGAGCATGCGCCGCGTCTGCCGCCGCGCCTGGGCCTGGTGCGCGAAGAAGTTCATCGGAAGGCCGGGAATGGGGAATGCGGAACAGGGAATGGTCGAAGCCGAAGCCAGGCTTCCCCGTTCGCTCTCCCTATTCCCTGTTCCCTGTTCCCCATTCCCCGCTCAAGAGAACGACACCTTCGGAACTTCGCGCTTGGTCTCGGATTCGATCTGCAGGAGTTCGGCGGGCTGGAACGCGAACATGCTGGCCACCACCGAACCCGGGAACATCTCGCGGCGGTTGTTGTAGTCCATCACCGCGTCGTTGTACGCCTGGCGCGCGAACGCGACCTTGTTCTCGGTCGTGGTCAGCTCTTCGCTGAGCTGCATCATGTTCTGGTTGGCCTTGAGGTCGGGGTAGGCCTCGGACAACGCGAACAGGCGGCCGAGCGTCTGCGTGAGCGCGTTGTCGGCCCCCGCGAGCTGCTGCATCGCGGCGGCGTCACCGGGATTCGCCTTGGCCGCCGACAGGCCCGACACCGCCGCATTGCGCGCGAGGATCACGGCTTCGAGCGTCTCGCGCTCGTGCTTCATGTAGCCCTTCGCGGTCTCGACGAGGTTCGGGATCAGGTCGTAGCGCCGGGTGAGCTGCACATCGATCTGCGCGAACGCATTCTTGTACGCGTTGCGCCCGCCGACGAGCCCGTTGTAGAGGCCGATCGCATACAACGCGAAGCCCACCAGGATGACCAGGAAAATGAGCGAACCCATCGCTTGAATCCCCCTCGTTGTGCGCCCGCCGCGGCGGTCGTCGGTTTCGACCCGCGCGCGCGGCAGGAAGCCGTCGCGACGCCGATCCGTTGGCCCGAAACTGCTAGGATAGGGCTGTTTCCGAGCATATCACGCGGGTCGCGAGACCCCCGGAGTTGGACTTGAGCCGTACCCCGACCACCGCCGCCGCACTCTGCGCGGCCCTCGCGCTGGCGCTGTTCGCCACCGCACCCGTGCTCGCCGCTTCGGCTCCCGCGAGCAAGCCCGCGGCCAGCGCCAAAGCGCCGGCCGCCAAGGCCACGCACGCGAAGGCGGCGTCGGTCAGCCACAGCGTGCGTTCGACGCCGGGGCGCAAGGTGCGCGCCGGCACGCGCGCCAGGAATGTCGTGCAGCCACTGCCGGTGATCGTGCCGGTCGTCGACGAGCGTTCGATCTCGCGCGACATCCAGGCCGTCGTGCGTGATTTCGACGGCTGGCTCGACGGCATCGAATCGACCGGCGACGTTGCCGGCCTCGCGACCGCGATCGTCAAGGACGACCGCGTCGTGCTCGAGCGCGGCATCGGCTTCGCCGACTGGCAGACGCGCGAGCCGGTCGATGGGGACACGGTGTTCCGCATCGCGTCGCTGTCCAAGGCATTCGCGGCGGCGATGGCCGGCCTGCTCGTCGAGGAAGGCCGGCTCGGCTGGGGAACGCGCGTCGCGGACCTGCTGCCGACCTTCACGTTGAACGATGTCGCGAACGGCAACCGCGTGACCGTGCGCGACATCCTCAGCCATCGCGTCGGCCTCCCGCACAACACCTACGACCGGCTGCTCGAGCAGGACGAACCCTACGAACTGCTGGTCGGGCGCCTGCACGAAGTTCCGCTGGCCTGCCCGGTCGGCGATTGCTACAACTACCAGAACATCGCCTACAGCCTGGTCGGCGACATCACGTTCGCGACCACCGGCGATTTCTTCTCGCACCAGGTCGAGAAGCGCCTGTTCCATCCGCTGCGCATGCACGGCGCCACCTACGGACGCGACGCGCTGCTCGGTTCGCCCAAGTGGGCGCGCCCGCATCGACGCGGCAACGCGGGCTGGAACGCGTTCCTGCCGAACGAGAACTACTACCGGGTCGCGCCTGCGGCCGGCGTGAACGCAAGCGTGCGCGACATGTCGCAATGGCTGATCGCGCAGATGGGCGGACGCCCCGACGTGCTCTCGCACGACCTGCTCGAAGTGCTGCACGCGCCGCTGGTCGAAACCGAGCGCGAGACGCGTTCATCGCCGTGGCGGCGCGGGCGGCTCAACGAAGCGCGCTACGCGCTCGGCTGGCGCATCTACGACTACGCCGGGCGCACGATGGTGTTCCACGCGGGCGCGGTGCAGGGCTATCGCGCGATGATCGCGTTCCTGCCGGAGGATCGCCTCGGCGTGGTGATGCTCTGGAACTGCGAATCGGCGCTGCCATCCGGCCTGCTGCCGATGCTGCTCGACCGCTACCTCGGCCTGCCCGAGGTCAACTGGGCCGGACTCGACGAGCAGGACGATAGCGGGCGCACTGGCGGCTGAGCGCGGCGCATTCGTGAACCCCCATTGTCCGAATATGACGGTCCACGCGCAGGCGTGACAGCGGCGCGCCGCCGCGATGCGCGCGCGGCTTCAGCTTTCGATCCGTGGGCTCGCGGTCGCGGCCTGCGCGGCCACCTCGCCTTCGCCTGCCCGAAGCCGGAACGGTTCCGGCCTCGGGCGGTGCACGAGTGGGTCAGCTGCCGAGCTTGAATTCGATGCGACGGCGCAAGGTCGACGACACCGGCTGCCCACGCTCGAGCCTTGCTTCGAATTTCGCCTGCTGCACCGCGCGGATCGCCTCGCGGTCGAACACGCGCGGCGGCTCCGAACTCACGACGCGCACGTTCTGCACGCTGCCGCTTTCGGTCACCGTGAACTCGACCTCGACCCAGCCGTTCTGGCGGTTGCGCACCGCATTGGGCGGATAGGAAGGACGCGGCGGCGTGACCACGCGTGCGTCGCGCGTTTCGCCGACCGGTTCCGGCGCGGGCGCCGGCGGCGGCGTTGCAGCCGGCGGCGGCGTCGTGCTCGCAACCGGCGCAGGTGTGGTCGCGGGAGCTGCCGTGCTGGCAGCCGGAGCGGTCTCGTCGGCTGCAGCCGTCGTGCCGGCTGCGGCAGGCGCCGCCTGCGCGCGCGCAGCGGCAGCAGCCGCGGCCGCTTCCTGCTGCTCCTTCTGCGCGAGCTCGCGTTCGGCCTGCCGGCGCTTGGAATCGAGCTTGCTGCGCAGGATCGTCAACGTGTAGTTGCTCGGATCGGCCTTCGCGAGCAGGGTCATGATGCGGTCCGCTTCGTCGAAGTCGCCGCTGTTGATCTGGTCCTCGGCGCTGCCGGTCGCGAACGGGAACAGTTCGCGCAGCGCGTCGGTCGCGCCGGTGTCATCGGGCTGGCGCGCGAGGATCGCGAGGTAATACTCGAGTGCATTGCGACCAGGCGGCGCGACCATGCGGTTCTCGCTCATCGCGGTTCGCGCTTCGCGATAGAGGTCGTTGACGCTGAGGCTGTCGGCAGCCGGTGCCGCCGTGGTGGCCGCCGCATCGGGCGCGGATGCGTCGGTCGGTGCAGTTGCGGTTGCCCCTGTACCTGGCGCGGTCGCCACCTGCGCCGGGCGCATCAGGAACCACCACGCCGCCGCGCCGACCAGGGCGAGGCCGAGCACGATCGCGATCAGCGCGCCCTTTGCCACGCCACGCTGGCGATCGCGCCTGGCCATCCGGCCGAAAGTCGTGTCGCACTTGCCGATGGATTCCGGCATATCCCCACCCTCCGCAAAGACATGGACATCCGCGGCGACGCCGCAGCCACAAGAGTAACGTATCGGACTGGATGCACAATGCGCGCCATTGATCGGCCCCGTCGGCGCGCGGCGTCCCCGAAAACGCGCGCCTCCAGTCGAACCGGCGACGGTCGCGATCCGCCCAAGTGGAAGCGTGGCGCACGCGACCACGTGTTTGCCCGCACCCGGATCCCGCTGCAACGCGCTTCGCGTCGCCAGGATGGCCCGGCCGGCCGTGTCGCCGCCGGCGGCGGCCGGCGGTTCAGTTTGATCGCCCTATGCTGCGCTCCCTTGCCGTCGCGGACGACGCGATGCAGCAGGGGACCCACCAGCGAAGGAGGAAGCACCATGGCCAGCCTACGTGAAGCGCGCGAGCAACTGGACGACGCGGGCGAAGAAGTCGTCGATGCGGTCGAGGAGAGCATCGATGCGGGCAAGGGCGAGTTCAACCGCCTGCGCGACAAGCTGCGTGACAACGGCGCGCGCCTCGAGGAAGACCTGCGCGACGCGGGTGCACGCCTCGGCGAAGGCGCGCGCACGCTCGGCAGCGCGATCGGCGAGCAGGTACGCGAGCACCCGCTGGCCGCGTTCGGCATCGCGTTCGTCGCCGGCGTGATCGTTTCGCGCGCGATGCGCCGTCGCTGACCATGGACGCGCCATCCGAGGGCGGGCGGACCCCGGAGCAGTCGCCACCTCGCGCGTCGGGTGCAGAAGCGCTGGCCGACGATGTCGCATCCGCGCGTGACGCGGTCACCCAGGCCGTGCACGCGGTGGGCGCGGCGTTTAACCTGTTCCGCGCCGAGCTGCGCCTCGCGCGCAGCAGCGCGATGCTGCTGCTGTGGCTTGCGTTCGCGCTGGTGTTCTTCGGAGTCGGTGCGTGGCTCGCAGCGAGCGCGGCGATCGCGGCCGGCATCTTCGAGCTCACCGGCAGCGTGTTCCTCGGCATCGGCAGCGTCGCACTGGCCAACCTCGCCGGTGTCGGCAGCGTCCTCTACGCGATGCGCAACTGCTGGCGCGACATCGGCCTGCCGCGCACGCGCCGCATGCTGCAGCGCGTGGGCCACGCGCCGACATGAGTCGCAGCGAACGCCTTCGCGAGGCACGGTTGGCGGAAGCGCGCGTGCTCTACCTGCGCGCGCGCAGCCAGTCGGGCATCGCGCGGTTGCGCGCACGGCTGCGTCGCCATCGCGGCGCATGGCTGCTCGGCAGCGGCTTCGGCGCGGGCCTGGTGATCGCACGGGTGCCCGTGCGCGGGCTGTTGCGCGCCGGCGCAGGGGCATTGCGCATCATCGGCATGCTGCGGCTTCCGATCGGGGCGCTGGTCGTCGGCAGCGGCCTGCTGCATGAAAGCAAAGCGACGGCCACCGACGGGGGCGATGCATGAACGCCGTTCCGCCCGCGACACCCGGCACGCCGGCGGAGGGTGAGGCTGCAGCCACGCCCACAGCCTTGATCGACGCGGTTTCCGAAGCGGAAGTTGCGGCGACCATCGCGGCGGCTCCACCCGCTGCGACGGAGGCCACCGATCCGATCTCGGGATGCAGGCGCCTGCTCCGCGTGATCGTCGCGTTCCTCGTCGTCTACACCTGCGTGCTCGCCGACGTCGTCCTGGTGCCGATCCTCGTCGCGATCCTGATCGGACTCGTGTTCGCCCCCGCGGTCAGGGCGCTCGAGCGCTGGCACATCCCGCGCGTGATCGGATCGCTGCTCGCGATCGCGTTCGTCGTGACCCTGCTCGGCACGGTGTTCGCGGCGCTCGCGCCACCCGCACGCGAGTGGGCCGCGCGAGCGCCGCGCGCGATGGCGCACCTGGAGTCTTCCTTGCGTGAGCTGCGCCAGCCTCTGCAGGCTGCGAGCAAGGCATCCGAGCAACTGGGCAAGCTCGCGGGCATCGCGGGCGACGAGCCCAAGCAGGTCGTCGATACGAAGCCGAGCCTCGCGGCGCAAGCGATCGCGGCGGCGCCCGCGCTGATCGCCGAGACCGTCGTGACGATCTTCCTGGCGTTCCTGTTCCTGCTCCACGGAGACGGGCTGCTGCGCAAGTTCGTGACGCTCGCGCCCCACCTGCGCGCGAAGCGAGATCTCGTCGCGGCGACGCGCCAGGCGCAGCACGAGTTGTCGCTGTACATGATCACGATCACGCTGATCAATGTCGGTCTCGGCATCGCGACCGCGATCGTCCTGTACCTGCTTGAGGTGCCCGATCCGCTGCTGTGGGGTGGAATCGCGGCGCTGCTCAACTACGCGCCATTCATCGGCCCGCTCGTGACCGCGGTACTTCTCGCGTTCGCGGGCTTCGTCGAGTTCAGCTCGCCGTGGCAGGCATTGGCCGGACCCGGCGCGTTCCTCGTGTTGCATGCGATCGAGGGCCAGATCGTCACGCCCCACCTGGTCGGTCGCAGCCTCGCACTCGATCCCGTGATGGTACTGCTCGCACTGGTCGTGCTCGGCTGGGCATGGGGCGCGACCGGACTGCTGATCGCGGTGCCACTCCTGAGCTGCGCGAAGATCATCGCCGAGCGCATGCCCGAGGCGCAGCCGCTGGCGATCCTCCTCTCGCGTTGATCGCGCGCGCCGCGCAGCCGCCGGCGAGCGGCTCGATGGTGCAGAGGGGCGGGGGCAAGCGGAGGGAGTGTCGCGGGAGCGGAGGGGAAATCCTCTCCCTGCGCTGGGCGTATCCGCAGGGAGAGTAATTCGGTTTCCGAATGAAGCTTTTGCTTTCGTGTCGCGGTGATGCGGTGATGCGATGTCGCGTTTGCTGATCGGCCCGGCCACGAAGGCGCGGGCCGTCAGCTGGACCGGGCCACCTCGTGGTGGCCGGCCCGAGTCGTGATTACTTGGCCTTCTTTGCGGCCTTCTTCACGGTGGCCTTCTTGGCCGCCTTCTTCACGGCCCTCTTCTTGGCCGCCGGCTTCTTCGCAGCGCCGGTCTTGCGGGCGGTTGCGGTCTTGGCCCGTGCGGTGGTCTTGCGGGCGGTGGTCTTCTTCGCCGACTTCTTGGCGGCGGCCTTCTTGGCGGGTTTCCGCTTTGCAGCTGCTTTCTTCATGGCCATATCGCGTCTTAGCTCCTCGTCAGTTGGCAGTGGTTGCCCAGTAAAAGCGTGAAGGAATGCTTCGCACAGCAAGTCGCTGTTGGTGGCGTGGCGCAAGTTGCCGACCTGGCGGCGGGTCCGTTCGTCGGACAGAAGCTTCAGTACGTGGAACGGGACCGACACCGTGATCTTCTTCACCGAGCCGGCCTTCGTACCGTGTTCGATGTAGGGATCGATGAAGCGTGTTGCCGTCATGATTCCTTTGTCAATTCGTCACGCCGGCGCAGAAACTATTACTGTCAAGCGCGCGTGTCAACAAATTTCTTAGGCTAAACAAGCAGTTCCCGCACCCCTCCGAAACGCCTCCGCGAGCACCCCGGCGACCCCGCGCGCACCTCCGCACTGTCGTTTCGTATGGACGTCCATACGTCTGGGCGTCCGCAACAATCTGGCGTCCATTGGGCGCAAAACATGCGGTATTCCCTGCAGCAGGATGCGATTCGCGTGATTGCGCGCAGCCATGCGCGTGCGTGCGCGCGCCGTGATCGACGCAGTGGAGCAACTGCGCACGCACGTTGCGCAAGACCACCCCGGCGACGCGCGGGGCGGCTGTCCGGGGGATGAACGCGACCTTCGCCGCGGACGCGCCGGATGCGCTTCGCGCGCGTCGAACGCGATCCCGGCGGATCCCGCGCGGCACTTCACCGGCATCGGCGAAGCGCGCGCGAAGGTGTCGTCCGAGCAGTCGAATGCGGCGATCACGCATCGCAGGACGCGTTCGCCGATGTCGCGATCGACGCGCGAGCACGTGCCTCGGATGCGCATGCGAACAGGTTCGAATGAACGCGCGCGCGAACCGATGCGGCACGCGCCGCCCTCGCGATGATCGCGACGAGGCGGCTTTTCGCAGGGGAAGTCGAAGATGTCGCCGCAGACGGACGTCGCGGCGAGGGATGCAGCCGTGCAGGCAGCACGGCTGCGCTGGCGCTCAGTGTTCGTCGTTCTCGATCAGTTCGGCGTACGCGTCCGGGTCCAGCAGCTCGTCCTGGTCCTCGGCGAGATTGTCCGGCTTGATCACGAACAGCCAGCCATCGCCGTATGCGTCCTCGTTGATCGTCTCCGGCTTGTCCGGCAGCGCCTCGTTGATCGCGACGATCTCGCCGGACACCGGCGCGTACACATCGGAGGCGGCCTTGACCGACTCCACCACCGCGCACGCGTTGCCGGCCTTGACCGTGTCGCCGACGCTCGGCAACTCGACGTAGACCAGATCGCCGAGCAGGCCTTGCGCGTGGTCGGAAATGCCGACGGTCACCGTGCCCTTGTCCTCGACGCGCGCCCACTCATGGGATTTCAGGAACTTCAGGTCGCCGGGAATCTCTTGCATGGCACGTGTCCTCGGGGAGTTCGCTTCGGATTCTAGCAACGCCGATCGCGACGCGCGACGGGTGGCTCAGATCCCGTCGCCGGCCTTGCCGTCGCGCACGAACGGGTACTTCACGACGCGCACCGGCACGAGCTTGCCGCGGATGTCGACCTGCAGCGTTCCGCTCGCGCCGGCAGGCACGCGCGCGAACGCGATCGACTTGCCGAGCGTCGGGGAGAAGCTGCCGGAAAGGATTTCGCCGTCACCCGCCGGCGTCGCGACGCGCTGCCCGTGGCGCAGCACGCCTTTTTCGTCCATCACGAGGCCGACCATCACGCCGTGGTCACCGCGCGCTTTCCGAGCCTCGAGTGCTTCGCGGCCGATGAAATCGCGGCCCTCGCCGAGCGCGACGGTCCAGCCGAGGTTGGCTTCCCACGGCGTCACCGATGCGTCCATGTCCTGGCCGTAGAGGTTCATGCCGGCTTCGAGCCGCAACGTGTCGCGCGCGCCGAGTCCGGCCGGCACCACGCCCGCATCCGCGAGGCGCTTCCAGAGCGCGACCGCATGCGCCTCGGGCACCACGATCTCGAAGCCGTCTTCGCCGGTGTAGCCGGTGCGCGCGATGAACAGCGGCGAGTCCGGCCCGTCGACGTCGGCCGCGGCGAACTTGCCGAGCGCCCCCGCCTTCGCGCGCGCTTCGTCGCCGAGCAGGCCGAGCACCTTGTTGCGCGCGTTCGGTCCCTGCACGGCGATCATCGCGAGGTCGTCGCGCTCGCTGACTTCGACCGCGAACGGCTGCGCCTGCGCGCGGATCCATGCGAGGTCCTTGTCGCGGGTGGAGGCGTTGACGACGACGCGGAAGAAATCGTCGGCGAGGAAGTAGACGATGAGATCGTCGATCACGCCGCCCCGCTCGTCGAGCATGCACGAGTACAGCGCCTTGCCGTGGACCTTGAGCTTGCCGATGTCGTTGGCGAGCAGGCGACGCAGGAAATCGCGCGTGCGCGCACCCCGCAGGTCGACCACGGTCATGTGCGAGACGTCGAACATGCCCGCGTCGCGGCGCACCGCATGGTGCTCCTCGATCTGCGAGCCGTAGTTGATCGGCATGTCCCATCCACCGAAGTCGACCATCTTCGCGCCGAGCGCTCGGTGGGTTTCGTTGAGGATGGTCTTCTGGGTCATGGCGGGATCTTTCGTCGTTCGAATGGGTGGGCATTATCGCGGGTGCGGCGTGTCGTGTCTCCGGACGCCGCGCATTCGGCCCAAGGCCACGCGTGTTGCGGGAGGGACTTCAGTCCCGAGCTCTTCGCGCGTCCCATCGGGGCTGAAGCCCCTCCCACAAGAGATCGAAGCCGCGAGAATGCGGGCGAATCACGCAAGGATGCGAGTCGGTTTACCCGCAGACCACGGGAAACAGGAGATCAGACCGGTTTCACCGTGAATGTCGTCCCCTGCAACGCGACGATTTCCACCTCGCTCCCGACCGGCAGGTCGGGCCCCTCGGCGAGCCACTGGCCGTCGCCGACGCCGACCTTGCCGCGACCGTTGACGATCGCTTCGACGACGAGCACGCGACGCCCGACCATGCGCTGGCCGCGCTGGTTGAGCAGCGGCTGGTCGTTGCGCTGCTCGGCCAGCGGGCGCACGAATTTCCAGTAGGCGAGGCAGGCCGCGATCGACAGCAGCGCGAACGCGAGCGCCTGCGCGAGCACCGGGAGTCCGGGCACGACCAGCATGACCAGTCCCATCACCGCGGCGGCGATGCCGATCCAGAGCAGGAAGTAGCCGGGCGCGATCATCTCGGCCGCGACCAGCACCAATGCGAGCAGCCACCAGCCGTAGTTGTCGACGAGGTTGTCCATGGACGCGATGCCTCGATGGGTCGGGTGCCGCGCGACGCGCGGCGTGGGCGGTCAGCGCGGAAGCGGCGGCGGTTGCGGCTGCGCGCGCGCGGGCGGCGGCGGACGCTGCGTGTTCTGCTCGGACAGCGCATTGCGCGCGAGCTCGGCGATGCCGGCCATCGAGCCGATGATGCCGCTGGCCTCGATCGGCATCAGCAGCATCTTCTGGTTCGGCGAGTCGGCCATCGCCTTGAGCGCCTCGACGTACTTGTTCGCGACGAAGTAGTTCAGCGCGTTGATGTTGCCGTCGGCGATCGCCGCCGACACCAGATCGGTCGCCTTCGCTTCGGCGGCCGCGAGTCGTTCGCGCGCCTCCGCCTCGCGGAACGCGGCTTCCTTCTGGCCTTCGGCCGCGAGGATCATCGACTGCTTCTCGCCTTCGGCCTTGAGGATCGCGGCCTGGCGAAAGCCCTCTGCCTCGAGGATGTTCGCGCGCTTCTCGCGCTCGGCCTTCATCTGGCGCGCCATCGAATCGACGAGGTCGCGCGGCGGCTGGATGTCCTTGAGCTCGATGCGCGTGACCTTGAGGCCCCACGGGTGCGTGGCCTCGTCGACGACCTTGAGCAGCGCCGCGTTGATCTGGTCACGCTTGCTCAGCGATTCGTCGAGGTCGAGCGAGCCGAGCACGGTGCGGATGTTCGTCATCACGAGGTTGATCACCGCGATCTCGAGCTGCGCGACCTCGTACGCGGCCTTCGCGGCGTCCAGCACCTGGAAGAACACGACGCCGTCGACCTTGACGACCGCGTTGTCCTTCGTGATCACGTCCTGCGACGGCACGTCGACGACCTGCTCCATCATGTTCATGCGGCGGCCGACGTTCTGCATGACCGGGATCAGCAGGTGGAAGCCCGGCGTCAGCGTGTGCGTGTACTTGCCCCAGCGCTCGACCGTCCACTCGTAGCCCTGCGGGACGATGCGCACGAGCTTGTAGAGCACGATCACGGCGACCGCGACGATGACGATCGGCAACAATCCCCCGAGTCCCATGGCACTCCTCCCGTGTCTGGCGTGCCCCAGTATACGTGCAGCGTGCAGGCGCGCGGTCAGGCGTCCTGGCGCGCGGTCGGCAACGCGAGCGTCACCGCGAGGCCGCCGCCCGCGCGGTTGGCGAGGCTCACGCGTCCACCGTGCGCCTCGGCGATCTCGCGCGCGAGCGCGAGGCCGAGGCCCGACCCCGAACGCTTGGTCGAATAGAACGGCAACAGCGCGTTCGCGAGCACGGTTTCGGTCATGCCGCTGCCGCGGTCGGCGACTTCGATGCGGTGTTCGCGCGCGTTGCAGGTGACGCGCAACTCGATCGCGTCGCCCGGGCCACCGGCCTCGTGGGCGTTCTTGAGCAGGTTGATCAGCACCTGCTCGACCTGCGCGCGGTCGAACCAGCCCGGCACCGGCGGCAGCGGTCCGGCGATGCGAAAGGCATAGCTGCGCGAGAGCGAATCGAGGAAACCCGGCCAGGGCACGTCGGCCGGTCGCGGCATCGGCAGCTTGGCGAAGCGCGCGTAGCCCTGGATGAAGCCTTCGAGATGGCGCGTGCGCTCCTCGATGGTGTCGAACACGGTCGCGAGCCGGCGCGTGTCGGCGAGGTTCGCGAACTGGCGTCCGCTGTGCGTCAGCGAGCGGATCGGACCGAGCGAGTTGTTGATCTCGTGGCTGATCACGCGGATGACCTTCTTCCAGGTCGCGACTTCCTGGCGCGCGAGCTCGCGCGTCAGGCGCTTGAGCTGGTAGAGGCGGTGTGGCCGGCCCTGCAGCTTGAACCCGCGCTGCGAGAGGTGGAAGGTTTCCTCCTCGTTCTCGAACGGCGCATTGAACAGGCTGTCGCCGCCATCCCCGATCGCCTTGCGCAGCGCCGCGGGCGCCGCCGCCACGACGTCCGCGAAGCGGTCGCCTGTCAGTGGTCGACCCGCGTTGAGCAACTGCCGCGCCGCGAGGTTCGCGTAGACGATGTGGTCGCCCGGCTCCACCAGCACCAGCGCGGTCGGCGTGTTCTGCACGACGGTGTCGAGCAGCAGCTCGCGCTGGAACAGGTGCTGGCGCTGCTCGCGCAGCACGCGGCCAAGCTCGTTGTGGGCGGCGACGAGGTCGCCCACTTCGTCGCTTCGGCGCGAGCCGATCGAGAAGCTGAAGTCGCCGTCGCGGAACGCGACCACGCTGCCGGAGAGCGCGCGGATCAACGCGGCCACCGGGCGCGCGAGCGCCCGCGCGAACAGCAACGCGGGCAGTGCAAGCAGCAGCACCGTCGTCGTCGCACCGAGCCAGGGCGAGCCGGACCACAGCGTCACGAACGCGGCGATGCCCGCAGCCACGACGATCGCGACCGCGAGCGCGGCGGCGAGTTTTCCTTCGAGAGAGGCGAGGCGCATCGATGGAACCGGGATTCGGGATTCGGATCAGGAATGCGTGATCCCGCGTCGGGAGTGGACGCAGTCTAGGTCAGCACGTGCGCGCAAGCGAAGGGGCGCGGCCGACGCGCCACCCGTAGGCAGGACGCGCGCAGCGCGGCCGGCATCCCTTGCGTTCGAAGCAAACCGCGCCGGCCGGCCTTTGGCCGTCCAGCCTACGGGAGCGCGGCGCTTGTCGAGCGAGCGGTCGCGCCGGCTTCGATGCCGAGCTTGTCCATGCGCCGATAGAGCGCCTGGCGCGAGAGACCGAGTTCGGCCGCGGCCTGGCTGATCACGCCGCGCGCGCTGCGCAGCGCGTTCTCGATCGCGGCGCGATCGGGTTCTGCGTCGGGTGGCAGGCGGCCCTGCCCGGTGCGCGCCGCGGCGAGGCCGAGGTCGCGCGCGGTGACGACGCCGTCCTGGCACAGCAGCACGGCACGCTGGAGCGCATTCTTGAGCTCGCGCACGTTGCCGGGCCACGCGTGCGCGACCAGCGCCCCGCGCGCGCTGTCGTCGAACACCGCGGCGCCGGCGAGGAAGTGCTCGGCCAGCGGCAGGATGTCCTCGCGCCGCTCGGCCAACGGCGGCAGGCGCAGCTCGATCACGTTGAGCCGGTAGAAAAGGTCCTCGCGGAAGCGTCCATCGCGGATCATCCCCGCGATGTCGGCATTGGTCGCGCTGACCACGCGCACCTTGACCTTGCGCGTGCGGCTCGAACCGAGCCGTTCGAACTGCCCGCTCTCGAGCACGCGCAGCAGCTTGGCCTGGCCCGCGAGCGGCAGGTTGCCGATCTCGTCGAGGAACAGCGTGCCGCCATCGGCCGCTTCGAAACGGCCTTCGCGCGCGCGGTTCGGCGCGCCCGTGTAGGCGCCCGGATCGGCGCCGAACAGTTCCGCCTCGATGAGTTCGGACGGCAGCGCGCCGCAGTTCACGGTCACGAACGGACCATCCCTGACCGACGAGTTGGCCTGGATGATTTCGGCGATGCGCTCCTTGCCCGCGCCGTTCGGACCCGTGATCAGGACCGGGATGTCGGCGCGTGCGACCTGGCACGCGAGTTCGACCACGCGTTCGGTCGCCGCGGACGCGAACACGAGGCCGCGCAGGTCGAACTTGTTGTCGAGCGCCTTGCGCTGGCGCCGACGCTCGTCGTGCAGGCGCGCGACTTCGCGCGTGGCTTCGGAGAGTTCGAGCAGGTTCTCGACCGTCGCCTGCAGCTTGTGGTCATCCCAGGGCTTGGCCAGGTAGTCGGCCGCGCCGGCCTTGACCAGCTCGACCGCGGTCTCGAGGTGGGTCCACGCGGTCAGCAGGATGATCGGCAGGTCGGGGTGGCGCTCGCGGATCGCGCGGAACAGTGCGACGCCCTCCTCGCCCGAGGTCGTGTCGGCCGCGAAGTTCATGTCCTGCACGACGAGATCGACGTCCTCGCGCTCGATCATGTCGAGACCCTCGGCCGGCCCGAGCGCGACCAGCGTGCGGATCTCCCGCAGCCCGAGCAGCAGCTCGAGCGCAGTCCCGACCGCTGGGTTGTCGTCGATCACCAGGACGGTGCGCATGGCTTCTTCGTCGTCGTGGCACGGTCGCATGCGCCATGGGATGCGGCGCGGGGCGAAACGGTTGCAGCGGCCTGCGTCATCGCGCGGCCACGGGCGTTGCGGCCGAGGCGCGCGTCGCCGCGATCCAGGCATCGACGCGCTGTTCGAGCACGTCCAGCGGCAGCGAGCCACCGTCGAGCACGCGGTCGTGGAACGCGCGGATGTCGAAGCGCTCGCCGAGCGCGGCCTTCGCGCGCTCGCGCAGCTCGAGGATCTTGAGCTGGCCGAGCTTGTAGGCCAGCGCCTGGCCCGGCATCGCGATGTAGCGGTCGGTCTCGGCCTGCACGCTCGGCTCGTCCTCGCAGGAGTGGCTGTGGAAATACTCGACCATCTGGTCGCGTGTCCAGCCCTTGTGGTGGACGCCGGTGTCCAGCACCAGGCGCACCGCACGCAACAGCTCGTCGCAGAGGCGCCCGTAGTCGCTGTAGGGGTCCTGGTAGAAGCCGACTTCCTTGCCCAGGCGCTCGGAGTACAGCGCCCAGCCCTCGGCATACGCGGTGTAGATGCCCTGCTGGCGGAACGGCGGCAGCGACGGCAGTTCCTGCGCGATCGCGATCTGCATGTGGTGCCCCGGCACGCCCTCGTGGTACGCGGTCGACTCGACCGAGAGCAGCGAACGCTTGGCGAAATCGCCGGTGTTGACGTAGATCCGGCCCGGGCGCGAGCCGTCCGGCGTCGGCTGCACGTACTGCGCGCCCGACGCCTCCTTCTCGCGGTACTCCTCGACCGCGTGCACCTCGACCGGCGCCTTCGGCAGCAGGCCGAACAGCTGCGGGAGCTTGGGCTCCATCTGCGCGATGTACTTGCGGTACAGCTCGAGGATCTGCTCGCGCGATTTCGCGAAATGTTTCGGATCCTTCGCGAGCGAGGCGCGGAACGCGGCGAGGTCCTTCGCGCCGAGCTTGCGCGCGATCGCCTCCTGCTCGCGCTCGATGCGTGCCACTTCGGACAGGCCGAGCTGGTGGATCGCCTCGGCCTCCATCGTGGTCGTCGTCATCTGTTCGATCGCGAACGCGTAGCGTCGCTTTCCATCGGGCAATGACTCGACGCCGAGTGCGGTGCGCCCGCGCGGCGCGTACTCGGTCTCGACGAACGTCGCGAGCTTGCGATACGCCGGTCGGACGCCGTCGTCCACGAGCTTGACGATCGCTTCGCGCAGCCGCTTGCGGTCGGCCTCCGGCACCGCGTCCGGGAATGTCGCGGCGGGCTTGCCGAACGCACTTTCAAGGCCCGCGGGCTCCGAGATCGCGCGCGTCTGCGTCGCGACCTTCTCGAGCAGGAACCGCGGCGGCATCAGCCCGTCCTTCATGCCTTCGCGCAGGATCGCGGTGAGCTGGTCGAACACATTCGGGAATGCCTCGAGTCGCGCGATGTAGTTCTCGTAGTCGCGCGTCGTGTTGAACGGGATCGCCGAAACGAATTGCGCGGCCTGCAGGTGGATGCCCGAGAACTGGTCAAGCGGCATCTCGTACAGCTCCAGATCGAGGAAATCCAGCGTGTCCTCGAGCTGGCGCACCATCAGGTCGCGGTTGAGCCGGTCCTGCTCGGCGAATCCGCGCGCGTCGATCGCCTTGAAGCGCGCGAGGAACCCTTCGGTGTCCTTGCGCTGCTGCGCGAAGTGGGCCAGCGAAAGATCGCTCCAGCGATCGTTGTAGCGCGGATCGCCGACCATCGTCGCGAACTCCGGCGACTCCTTGAGCTGGTGCTGCCACTGTTCGGCGAGCAGCGCATCGAGCGCGGCGACGCGCGCGGCGACGTCGTCGCCGGCGGCCGAAGCCGTCGAACATGCCGCGAGCAGCGCGGCGGCGAATGCGAACCCGGCGCGGCGGGGAAAGATCGGCTTCACGGATGGACTCCTCGGCGGCTTGGCCGCGCGTGTTCTTGCAAGGCGGGGCTGGAAACGCATTGTCGCGTGGCATGGCGCGCGGCTCCTGTGCCGGACGCCATGCACGAAAACATCGGGCGGTGCATTCAGACCGAGCGCGTCGCGACCGCGGGCGGCACGCGCGATGCGCGCAGCGCCGGCCCGAGCACGGCGAGCTGGCCCAGCAGCCACAGGCTCAGGAAGCCGACCGGCACGTAGTACCAGGGCAGTCGCGGTGCCTGATAGGTCTGCATGAGCCACAGGCTGAGCGCGTAGGCGAGGATGCCACCCGCGACGAGGCCCAGCGTCGTGATGATGAAATTCTCGGTCTGGAAGTAGCGCAGGATGTCGAAGCGCGTCGCGCCGAGCGCGCGGCGCGTGCCGATCTGGCGCGTGCGCTGCGCGACCCAGAAGCTCGCCATGCCGACGATGCCGAGCGCAGTCACCGCGAGCAACGCGACGATCACCGCGCCGAGGATGATCGCCATCGCGCGGTCGCCTGCGTACGCCTCCTCGCGCACCTGTTCCATGCTGCGCAGGCGGCCGACGATGCGGCTCGGGTTGGCCTCCGAGAGCTTCTGCTCGGCCAACTTCATCACTTCGTCGCGACGTCCGGGCTCGGCGCGCACCAGGTAGCGCGAATAGTTGCCGTAGGGCATGTAGGTCGGCACCAGGGTCGCGTTCTCGATCGAATCGCTCGATACCCACGGCTGCTGCGCGCGCTCGATGATGCCGACGATCGTGCTGGTCGGCGGGTCCTGGTCCATGTACACCTGCTTGCCGAGCGCGTCGCCGTCCGGGAACAAGGCGTCGGCGAGCGCCTTCGAAACGATGATCGAAGCCGGCTTGAGCTGGTCGCCGAAGGTCGTGCGGGTGACTTCCTCCGGCTTGAAGTTGCGGCCGCCGACGAGCTTGAAGCCGAAGGTGTCGAGCGCGTGCGAATCGACGAGGTAGATCGTGGTGTCGGCGGTCGAGGTGTTTTGCTGCGGCTGCAGGTTGATGCCGGTGCTCCAGCCCCCGCCGCTGAGCGGGACCGAATTGGTGGTCGTCGCGGACGCGACGCCGGGCAGCTGGCGCAAGAGAGCGAGGTCGGCCTGCTGCACGGCCTTGGCATCGAAGCCCTGTCCGAAGCCGGAACTCCCCAGCCAGAACGTGTCGGCCTCGTTCATGCCGCTCGGCCGATTCATGTTATCGAGGCGCTGGCCGATGATGAACAGCGCGTTGCAGACGATGGCGAGCGTCAGCGCGACCTGCAGTCCGATCAGGACCATCGAGACCTTGCTGCGCATCAGCGCGGAGAGGATCGGGCGGATTTCCATGGCTTTGGTCCGGGAATGGGGAATAGGGGTTGGGGAATGGGTAGAGCGGGTTTCGGTGCGGGAATGCTCCTGCAATTCCCGATCCGCTTCCCAATTCCCCGCCTTTCACATCTTCAACTGCGCCGCCGGCTGCACGCGGCACGCGCGCCAGGTCGGATACAGCCCCGCGAGCAGCGCGGCGAGGATCGCGAGCCCGATGGTGGTCAGGACCATCGTCCAGTCCAGGTGCGCGACGGTCTGGTATTCCTCGTACAGCGCGCGCACCGCGACGAGGCCGAGGCCCGTCAGCACCAGGCCGAGCAACCCGCCGCTGAGGCCGACGACGCCCGACTCGACCAGGAACTGCGTGAACACGTCGCGGCGGCTCGCGCCGAGCGCGCGGCGCAAGCCGATCTCGCCCGCCTTGCGCGTGAATTTCGCGAGCAGCAGGCCGATCGTGTTCACGAGGCACACGACCAGGAACGCGAAGCCGAGGCCGGTCTGCACTTCGACGTCTCGCGACACCACCTGCTGGTCCTCCATCCACTGGTTGACGTCGAGCAGGCGGTTGTTGAGCGGACGCGGGAAGCGGCCGAGCTTCTTCTGCTCGTTGACGTAGGAATCGAGGAAGGACTTGTACTCGGCGAGCCGCGCGGGCGAATCGAGTTCGACCCACATCTGCATCCACACGCAATCGGATGCGAGGTAGGCGTCCCATCCATCGCCGGGCGAGCGCCAGCAGCTGTTGTTGCCGCTCGAGCGCTGCTTGAGGTCGAGCGCGGTCGTGAACGGCATGAAGAACTCGTCCGGGTCGGCGAACGCGCCGTTGGTGAGGTCGTAGTAGCGCGATCGCAGGTTCCACGCATCGAGAACGCCGACGATCGTGTAGTCGCTGCCGTCCATGCGCACGCTGCGACCGGTGCTGTCCTGGCCGCCGAACAGCTTCTCGTTGATGTCCTTGCCGAGCACGACCACGCGCGCGTGGCTGTCGTCCTGGTCGCGGTTCCACGGACCGCCGTACTTGAAGCGCGGCTCGAACATCGCGAAGAAGTCGGAGTAGGCCACGCGACCGAGCGACTGGAACGGCTTCAGTTCCTTGTTTTCGGGCTGGATCGGAAGTGACAGCTTGAACATCGCCGACTGGCGGTCGGCCTTGCCGGCTTCCGTCAGCGCCACCGCGTCGCGGTAGGTGATCTGGTCCGGCGGGCGTCCGTCGTCGTAGAACGGCTGGTCCGCGCTCCAGTTGTCCAGCTGCACGTAATGCAGCTTGTCGCTCTTCCACGGGATCGGATCGCTGCCCATCAGGTGGAGCACGGTCAGCGTCGTCATGCTCGCGGCGATGCCGAGCGCGATGCCGACGACCATCAGCGCGGTCAGCACCGGATTGCGCTTGAGGCTGCGCAGGCCGAGCTGGAGGTAGTAGCCCAGCATGCCTGCACTCGTGTTTCGCGGTTGGGGATGGGTGGAAGACATGTCAGTGCACCTCGTGCAGGAGAAGGCTGGCGGTCACGCGGTCACGCGGTCACGCCTTCCCTGGCCAATCCCGAATCTCCCGTCTCGGCCCCCCGCTTCAGGGTGGGTTCCTCGTCGAAGTCGGTGACCTGGCCGTCGATCACGTGCACGTTCCGCTGCGCGCGCGCGGCGAGTTCCGGGTCGTGCGTGACCATCACGATCGTGGTGCCCTGGCGGTTGATCTCCTCGAGCAGTTCCATCACGCCGCGCGCCATCAGCGAGTCGAGGTTGCCGGTGGGTTCGTCGGCGAGCAGCAGGCGCGGCGAACCCGCGAGCGCGCGCGCGATCGCGACGCGCTGCTGCTGGCCGCCCGACAGCTCCGACGGGTAGTGCTTCATGCGCGAGGCGAGCCCGACGCGGCCGAGCGCTTCTTCGATGCGCCGCTTGCGGTCGGCGGCAGGGAACCCGCGATAGCGCAGCGGCACGTCGACGTTGTCGAACAGGTTGAGGTCGGGGATCAGGTTGAAGCTCTGGAAGATGAAGCCGATCTTCGCGTTGCGCAGCCGCGAGCGCGCATCGTCGCCGAGCCCCTGCACGTCAACACCGTCGAGCTGGTAGCTGCCGCCCGTGAACTCCTCGAGCAGGCCCGCGATATTGAGGAAGGTCGTCTTGCCCGAGCCCGACGGGCCGGTCACCGCGACGAACTCGCCCTCGCGCACGTGGATCGAGAAATCGCGCAACGCGTGCGTCTCGATCAGGTGGGTGCGGTAGACCTTCTGCAGGTGGGTCATCTTCAGCATCGGAGTGGCCTCGCTTGGTGACTCTGGTTTTGATGAGTGGTGTGCGATTGGTGATTGGTGATTGGTGATTCGTGATTCGTGGTTGGGCGGGTGGACGCCGGGAGGAGCCTGGCCTTTGCCAATCACCGATCACGAATCACGAATCACCGCTTCAATTGAGTGCAATCCGTTGCGCGCCATCGAACTGGTCGGTGCCGGAGATCACGATGCGGTCGCCTTCCTTGACGCCGCTGACGATCTCGACTGCGTTGAGGCTGGTGGCGCCGATCTGGATCGCGGTGCGTTCGGCAGTGCCGTCGCGCACGACGTAGGCGACGCGACCGGCGCCGGTGTCGACGAACGGTCCGCGTTCGACCAGCAGCACGTCCGGGTGTTCGTCCATGAGGATGCGCGTCGTGAGCTGCTGGTTCTGGCGCAGGCCGGCGGGCTTGCGCTCGCCGAAGCGGATGCGGCCGGTGACCTGGCCGTTCTGCACCTCGGGCGAAATCGCGCTGACCTCGCCGACGTAGCGCTCGCCGCCCTCGAGCACCTCGGCCGACATGCCGACGCCGAGGTCGTGCGCGAACACTTCGGGCACCTGCACCTCGACTTCGAGCGCCGTGAGGTCGACGACGGTCAGGATCGGCGCGTTGGCGGCGACGTTCGCGCGCTGCTGCACGATCAGCTGGCCGACCTGGCCATCGACCGGCGCGCGCAGCTTCAGCTCGTCGACCTGGCGCACGAGGTCGTCGACGAGCAGCTTCTGGCGCTCCATCGCGACGCGGCGGGTCTTGAGTTCGAATGCGAGGCTCTCGCGATCGAGCTGCACGTTGTGGCGCGCGTTGGACTCGGCCACCTTCGCCTTGGCCAGCGCGTCCTTCGCGCGCAGCACGGTCATTTCCGACTGCGCACCGAGCTCGAACGCCTTCTGGTTGCGCTCGACCTCGCGTTCGGCGGTCTCGCGATCGATGCGCGCCTGCTCGTACGCCATCTGCGCGGCGGCTTCGCCCTTGCGGTTGTCGATCGCGGTGCGCTCCACGTCGAGGCTCAGGCTGTCGAAGGTCGCGCGCTCCTGCTGCAACCGATTCGCCAGTTCGGGCGAATCGATCTCGGCCAGCACGTCGCCCCTGGCGACCTTGTCGCCCGCGTGCACGTCGAGGCGCACGGTGCCGCCGCTGCGGGCGTACAACGTCGGCGCGACCGCGGCGACCACGCGACCCTGCACCGAGACGTCGCGCACGAGCGTGCCGCGCTTGACTTCGGCGATACGCAGGCGCGCACTGCTGGCCGAGGAGTCCGCCGAGGCCAGGCGCTTCACCGACGGCACGACCGCGAGCACCGCGGCGAACGCGACCACGCCGAGTCCGATCCACATCCATTGCCTGCGACGATTCTTCTGCGGTACGAACTGGCGGTCCTGGGCCGAGGTGTCGCGGATCATCGGGTGCAGCTCCATCGGGATTCGTGTCGCAGGACCTGTAGCAACCCCCATGCCAGCACGTATCACATTGATTTCACGGGATACTTCATGCGGGTCTGGCACCACGGACACTGTCCGACCGCGCGCCGGACAGGCGCGGACAGTGCGCGCGCCGATGCGTGCGGGTGCATCCCGCACACGCGGCGCGACCCTTTTCGGCGTCGGCGCATCTGACCGTCCGTGAGCAGCGCAAGCTTCCAGATCGAACTTCCCGACACCGTGCTCGCGCGCGCCCGCCGCGGCGAGTCCGGCGCGCTCGAGGTGGTGTATCGCGCATTCGAGAAGCCCGCCTACACGCTCGCACTGCGCATGCTCGGCGACGCCGACCATGCGCGCGAGGCGATGCACGACGCGATGCTGCACGTGCTCGAACGCATTGGGCAGTTCCGCGGCGATGCGCCCTTCTGGGGCTGGCTGCGCCGGATCGTCGTCAACGAGGCGCTGATGCGCCTGCGCCGCGAGCGCGGCCTCGCGTTCGAAGCGCTGCCCGACGGCGACGACACGCCGGGCGATGCGCCGGCGCCGTGGATGCTCGCCGATGCGCAGCGCCTGCAACGCGCGCTCGAGCGACTGCCCGCGCTGACGCGCAGCGTGCTCTGGCTCTACCACGTCGAACAGTACACGCACGCCGAAATCGCCGAACTGACCGGCAAGACGGCGAGCTTCTCGAAATCGCAGGTCGCTCGCGGCTCCAGCCGACTGCGCACGCTGCTGCAACCGGAGGAGGAGGGCGCGCCATGCCTGATAGCGACCACCCAGTGAACAACGAGGCTTCGCCACTCGCCCTCGCGCTGCGCGCGCTGCCCGACGCGACGCCGCAAGCCGACGCCTGGCCCGCGCTTGCGCGTGCACTGGAGCGGCGCCGAACGCCCGCGCGCCGGCTGCATCGCCACGCCGCATGGCTGGTGCCCGCGGCGCTCGCGGCCGCGTTCGCCTGGGCGCTGCTGCTGCCGCGCGCGGCGCCGGTCGCGGATGCCCCCGCGCCGGCGCCGGTCACCGCGACCGATGCGGGCGCGGCCGGGGATGACGCCGCCCAGGTCGCGCGCGCCGAGCTCGCGCAATTGCGCGAGCACTCGCAATCGCTCGAACGCTGGATCGCCGCGGTCAGCGCGAACGCCGCGCAAGACAGCCGCGGCCTGATGGCGGCCGTCGAAATGCAGGACCTGATCGGCCTCGTCGACGTGCAGCTCAACGCGACACGCGACCCCGTCGATGCGCTGCCGCTCTGGCGCCAGCGCATTGCCCTGCTCGAAGACCTCGCGCTGATCCGCGGCAGCGGGATCGCGATCGCGGCGAACATCGACGGCGAATCTTCGCTGCTCCTGAACTGATCGAGGTGGATCCGATGAAACGTACCCTGATGTTCCTGTCGTTCGCGTTCGCGTTGCCGGCGATCGCGATCGCGGCACCGCCGACGCCCGGTCCCGTTGCAAACGACGCGACAGTCGAAGCCACGCGCAAGGAGCTCGCCGAGCTGCGCACGCAGATGCAGGCGCTCTCGCGCCGCATGGCCGAACTGTCGATCGAGCTCGGCGACCATGGCCCGCGGGCGCAGGCGCTGCAGTACATCGGCCATCCGGATCGCGCGATGGCCGGCGTCGTGCTCGCCGGCGACAAGGCCGGCGTGCGCATCAATGCGGTGACGCCGGATGGGCCGGCCGCGCGCGTCGGGCTGCGCAACGGCGACATCGTCACCGCGATCGACGGCGCACCCTTGCCCGACGGCGACCCCGAGGCTGCGCTCGACGAAGCGCGCGACCGCCTGCGCGACCTGCGCGAGGGCCAGGAAATCAGCATTGCGTACCGGCGCGGCACGCAGCAGGGCGTGGTCGTGTTCAGCGCCGAGCGCCGACAGGCGTGGAACTGGCCCGCGTTGATGAACCAGGACCCGAACCATCCGCTGCTGCCCGAAGATTTCAACGAACGCATCCGCGCCGACGTGGAGCGTGCGCGCGAAGATGCGCGGCGCGCGATGCGCGACGACGGCAAGCGGCGCGCCGACATCGAACGTGCGCGCGCAGCCACGCGCTCGCCGCAGATGCGTGCGGCGATGGAACGCGCACGCGAGGCGATGCGCTTCAGCCTGCCGTGGTGGGGCCTCAACCTCGCGCCGGTCAACGCCGACCTCGGTCGCTACTTCGGCACCGACACGGGTGCGCTGGTGATCGCCGCGGATGCCGATTCGCTGCCGGGCCTGCGTGCGGGCGACGTGATCACGCGCGTCGGCAAGGTCACGGTGGCGCGACCCGAGGACGTGATGCGCGCGTTGCGCGAGCATCCGGCCGGAAGCGATGTCGAGGTCAGCGTGTTGCGCGAGCGCAAGACCGTGGCGCTCGCGCTGAAAGCGCCTGCGTTCGACTCGATCTTCGAAACGCCGCCCGCTCCGCCCGCTCCGCCCGCCCCTCCCGCGCCGCCTGCCGCGCCTGCAACCCCGGTCGCGCCGGCCATGTCGGCGACACCCGCTTCGCCCGTGTCGCCCGTCCCACCCGCGCCGCCCCTGCCGCCCTCGCCGCCGCGCGGCTGAGCCGCCGCGACGGGATCACGCAGCGCCGACTCCAGTGCACTTTACCGTCGCGCGCGCACGGCGGCGCACCGGTCGAGCCGTGCGTGGAGGCATTGGTCGACCTTAGTCCGCCTCGAGCGCCTGCCACCGCGCGTAGGCGGCGTCGAGTTCGGCCTGCAGTGTCGAGAGTTCGGCGTTCGCGGCGACGATCGCGGCACCGTCCTGCTGGTAGAACGCGGGCTCCTGCATGCGCGCGCCGATTCCGGCGATGCGCGCCTCGAGCGCCTCGATGCGCGCGGGCAAGGCCTCGAGCTCGCGCGATTCCTTGTAGCCGAGCTTGCGCTTCGCGGGCGCCGCGTCCGCGTTCATGGCAGCCGGCGTCGCGGTACCCTGCGGAGGAACAGGCTTGCGCGTGGCGGGCGGCCGGTACTGGCGCAGCCAGTCGCTGTAGCCGCCGACGTATTCGCCGACACGACCGCCACCCTCGAGCGCGAGCGTGCTCGTCACGACGTTGTCGAGGAAGTCGCGGTCGTGCGACACCAGCAGCAGCGTGCCCGGGTACGCCGCGAGCAACTCCTCGAGCAGCTCGAGCGTCTCGACGTCGAGGTCGTTGGTCGGCTCGTCCATCACGAGCAGGTTCGAAGGCTTCGCGAACAGTTTCGCGAGCAGCAGCCGGTTGCGCTCGCCGCCCGACAGCGCGGTGATCGGCGCGCGCGCGCGTTCGGGCGCGAACAGGAAGTCCTGCAGGTAGCCGAGCGCGTGCTTGCGCGCGCCGTTGACCTCGATGAATTCGCGGCCCTCGGCGACATTGTCGAGCGCGCTCGCGTCCTCGCGCAGGTGGGCGCGATGCTGGTCGAAGTACGCGATCTCGAGCTGGGTGCCGAGCCTGACCTCGCCCGACTGCGGTTCGAGCTGGCCCAGCAGCAGGCGCAGCAGCGTGGTCTTGCCCGAGCCGTTCGCACCGATCAGGCCGACGCGATCGCCGCGCTGGATCGTCGTGGTCAGGCCCGCGACGATCCGGCGGTCGCCCCAGGCGTAGTGGATGTCGTCGACATCGATCACGCGCCGACCGGAGGCACCCGCATTGCCGACCTGGAGTTTCGCGGTGCCCGCACGCGCGCGCCGCTCCGAGCGTTCGCGGCGCATCGCCTCGAGCGCGCGCACGCGGCCCTCGTTGCGCGTGCGCCGGGCCTTGATGCCCTGCCGGATCCAGACCTCTTCCTGCGCGAGCTTGCGGTCGAAGTGCGCCTCGGCCTGCGCCTGCGCGTGCAGGCGTTCCTCGCGCCTGCGCAGGTAGTTGTCGTAGTCGCCGGGCCAGCTCGTGACCGTGCCGCGATCGATCTCGACGATGCGCGTCGCGAGCGCGCGCAGGAAACGCCGGTCGTGCGTGACGAATACGACGCTGCCCGGGAACTCGAGCAGGAAACCTTCGAGCCAGGCGATCGCCTCGATGTCGAGGTGGTTGGTCGGCTCGTCGAGCAGCAGCACGTCGGGATCGGTCACGAGCGCGCGCGCGAGCAGCACGCGCCGCTTCATGCCGCCCGAAAGCGCAGCGAACTCGAGGTCCTCGGGCAGTTCCAGCCGCTGCAGCACGAGGTTCACGCGACGGTCGAGGTCCCAGCCGTGCGCGCCTTCGATGCGTCCCTGCACGCGCGCCATCTCGGCCGCCGCGCCGGGCTCGTCGAGGTGGTGGGTCAGGTGGTGGAAGCGCGCGAGCCACGCGCCGAGTTCGCCGAGCGCGGCGGCGACCACGTCGAACACGCTGCCGTCGATGTCGTGCGGCACTTCCTGCGCGAGCTTGGCGATGCGCACGCCGTCCTGCACGCGCAACTCGCCATCGTCGGGCCGGATCTCGCCCGCGACCAGCCGCAGCAACGTCGACTTGCCCGCGCCATTGCGCCCGACCACGCAGATGCGCTCGTTGCGCTCGATCGAGAGCGATGCCTGGTCGAGCAGCAACGGGCCGCCGACCGAATAGTCGACGTTGACGAGATTGACGAGGGACATGTGCCGGGGGATCGAGGCGATTGCGGCAGGTATTCTGCCTCGTCGCGAGCGCGCATTGCACGAAGCGAGTGCCGGGAATGAGCCGCTCCCGCAGGCTGGACGCGCGCAGCGCGGCCGGCTGCTCTTCGCGAGGAATAGCAGGAAGCGCCGGCCGACCTTCGGTCGTCCAGCCTAAGACGCCACCACCGTGCGCTCCCTGGCGCCATCGCGGCGGGCCGCGACGGCCCGTTCCACCACGCTCCAATCCGCATCCGCGCGATGCGCCTGCTCGCTCAGCACGCGCCGGAATGCGCGCGCGCCGGGCAGGCCCTGGTAGAGGCCGAGGATGTGGCGCGTGATGTGCTGCAGGCGGTCGCCGCGCGCGAGGTGCGCCTCGACGTACGGCCGCAACCGCGCGAGCACCTCGTCGCGATCCGGCAGCGGCGTGCCATCCAGCGCATGCTCGATTTCCGCGAGCCGGTACGGTTCATGGTAGGCCGTGCGCCCGAGCATCACGCCGTCGACGTGCCCGAGGTGGGTCCGCACGTCGGCGACGCTCGAGATGCCGCCGTTGATGACCACGGTCAGTCGCGGGTGCTCGGCCTTGAGGCGATGCACGCGCGCGTAGTTGAGCGGCGGCACCTCGCGGTTCTCCTTCGGCGACAATCCCTGCAGCCAGGCCTTGCGCGCATGCACGATGAACTGCGTGCAACCCGATTGCTGCACCGTTTCCACGAACGCGGCGAGGCCCGCGTACTCATCCTGGTCGTCGACGCCGATGCGGCACTTCACGGTCACCGGAATGCCGAACGCGGCCGTCGCCTCGCGCATCGCGGCGACGCAATCGCGCACGAGCACGGGTTCGCGCATGAGGCAGGCGCCGAAGCGACCCGACTGCACGCGATCGGACGGGCAACCGACATTGAGGTTGACCTCGTCATAGCCGAGTTCCGCGCCGATCCGCGCGGCTTGCGCGAGTTCATCGGGCTCGGATCCGCCGAGTTGCAGCGCGACCGGATGTTCGGCCGGATCGAATCCGAGCAGGCGCTCGCGATCGCCATGGATCACCGCAGGCGCGGTGACCATTTCGGTGTACAGCAACGCGTGCGGCGCGAGCAGGCGATGGAAGGTCCGGCAGTGCCGGTCGGTCCAGTCCATCATCGGCGCGACGGAAAAAGTGCGGTCCATGCGCGTATTGTAGGGCTTGCGCACGCGATCGCCGCGTCGCGACCGATCGACTCCACGCACGCACGCAGGCTCGAATGAACGACGCACGCCCCGCCCTCGAAACGCTCGACACCGTGGTCGACCGCATCCTCGCCCGCGGCGGCGCGCGCATCGCGGTCGCGACGCCGCTCGGCCTCGGCAAGCCGAACCACCTGCTGAATGCGCTGTACCGGCGCGTGAAGTCGGATCAATCGCGTCACCTGACGCTCTACACCGCGTTGTCGCTGGACCTGCCCGACGCGGCCAGCGAGCTCGAGCGCCGCTTCCTCGGGCCGTTCCTCGAGCGCCAGTTCGGCGCCGGCTATCCGCGGCTCGAGTACCTCGCCGACCTGCGCGCGGATCGGCTGCCCGCGAACGTGCATGTCGAGGAGTTCTATTTCCAGTCCGGCGCGATGATGGATTCACGCGAGGCGCAGCGCGCATATGCGAGCGCGAACTACACGCACGTCGCGCGCGACCTGGCCGAGCGTGCGGGGCTGCATGCGATCGTGCAGCTGGTCGCGGTGCGCGGCGAAGGGCGCGACGCGCGCTACAGCCTCTCGTGCAATCCCGATCTCACGCTCGATGCGCTCGAAGCGATCGCCGCGCGCGGCGGCGAGCGACCGCTGGTGGTCGGCGTGGTGCATCCGGACCTGCCGTGGCTGCGCGGCGCGGCGGAAGTCGCGGCCTCGTTCTTCGACTCGCTCGTCTACGGCACGCGCCCGCACCAGCCGCTGTTCGCGCTGCCGCGCAATGCGGTCGACCTCACCGAACATGCGATCGGCCTGCACGCGAGCACGCTCGTGCGCGACGGCGGCACGCTGCAGATCGGCATCGGCGCGTTGTCGGACGCGATCGTGAATGCGTTGCTCGTGCGCCACCGCAGCAACGCCGGGTATCGCGCCGCGATCGCGGCGCTGCGCGGCCCGGCGGGCGACGCAGCGTCGGACGAGGTCGACACCGGCCCGTTTCGCCGCGGCCTGTTCGGCGCGAGCGAGATGGTCATGGACGGCTTCATGCACCTGCGGCGCGCTGGCATCCTCGTGCGCCGCGTGCACGAGGACATCGCGATCGAGCGGGCGCTCGCGCGCGGCGATGCGGTCGACCCGGCCCGCCTGCGCGCCGGCCATTACCTCAAGGGCGCCTTCGCGCTCGGTTCCAAGCCGTTCTACGACTGGTTGCGGGGACTCGAGGGCGAGGAACTCGACGGCCTCGCGATGTGCGCGGTGTCCGACATCAACCAGCTCTACGGCGACCGCGAGGAACTCGACCGCCTGCAGCGACGCGATGCGCGATTCTTCAACACCTGCATGATCGCGACCCTGCTCGGCGCCGCGGCGTCGGACGCGCTCGAGGACGGACGCGTCGTCAGCGGCGTCGGCGGGCAATACAACTTCGTCGCGATGGCACACGAACTCGCCGGCGCGCGCTCGGCGCTGCTGCTGCGCGCGACGCGGCGCAACGGTCGCCGGCTCGAATCCAACATCCGCTGGACCTACGGACACGCGACGATCCCGCGCCACCTGCGCGATGTCTACATCAGCGAGTACGGCATCGCGGACCTGCGCGGGCGTTCGGACGAGGCCTGCATCCGCGCGATGCTCGCGATCTGCGACGCGCGTTTCATCGACGAACTCGCCGCGGAGGCCAGGCGCGCGGGCAAGCTCGCGCGCGACTTCCGCATCCCCGACGCGTGGCGCCGCAACACGCCCGAGGATATCGCCGAGCGCCTGCGCAGCGCATGCGCCGCCGACCTGTTGCCGCGCTTCCCGTTCGGCTCGGATTTCGATGCGACCGAACTGCGCCTGCTCGGCGCGCTCTCGTGGCTCAAGGGGCGCATCGCCAAGCCTGGCCAGTGGCCGGCCCTGCTCGCGGCCTTGATCGCGCCCGGCGAGGCCGCGAACGATGCCGCGCTCGAGCGGCTCGCCCTGGCCCGCCCGCGCGGGCTGCGCGAGCGCCTGCTCGCGCGACTCGTGCGCGCGGCGCTCGCACGCACGCGCACGCGCGCCGTCAACTCAGCACGCTGAGCTGCTCGAACGGCAGCGGCACTGCCCCTGCACGGCGCATCGCGGCCTCGATCGCGGGTCCCTGCTCCCTCGGGGCGTCGACGACGACGAGCACGCGCCCGGCCTCGATCTCGGATTCGAACTCGCGGCGCACCTCACTCGGCACGGTGGAACCCATCAAGGCTGACGACCATGCGCCGACGGCAGCGGCGGTCAATGCGACGAGGCCGACGCCCGCGAGCGGCAGCCCGATCACCGGAATCGCCATGCCGACCACGCCGCCGACGACGCCGAGCGCGCCGCCGGTCGCGGCGCCGCGCCACGCGGCCGGCGCAATGTCGGCCCCGACCTCGATGCGTTCGCCGGGCACCGCGTCCATTTCGATGTCCGAACGCGCGACCAGCGTGATCGCGTCATCCTCCGCGCCCGCGCTGCGCGCGGCGGCGACGGCCTGCAGGGCCTCGGCGGGACTCGCGGTACGAAACACGTGGCGAACCTTCATGGCCTGATCTCCGGCGGTTGCGCGTGGCGATGGTCGATGCTGTCCGCGCGCTGCACAACGCGCGCTTAATCGATGGCGAGGCGCGGGCTATGATGGCAAACCACCCACAGGAGCCCGCCATGCCACTCGCACGCAAGCGCATTGCCGTCACGGGCGCATTCGGCTCGCTCGGCGCCGCCGTCGTCGCGGCCGCACTCGAGGCGGGCGCGCAGGTTGCCGCACTCGATCGCGCGGCCGCGCCCGCGGGACTGGATCCGCGCGTGCATGCATTCGGAGGCGCCGACGTCGCGGACGGCGACGGCGCGCGCGCCGCGATCGACGCGGCCGCGCGCGCGCTGGGCGGGCTCGACGCCCTCGTGAACATCGCGGGCACGTTCCGCTGGGAGACCGTCGCCGACGGCGAGCTCGCGACCTGGGACCTGCTGTACCGCGTGAACCTGCGCAGTGCGGTCGCGACGAGCCAGGCCGCAGTGCCGCACCTGCGCGCGAGCGGCGGCGGGCGCATCGTCAACATCGGCGCGGGCGCGGCGGCCAAAGCCGGCGCGGGCATGGGCGCCTACGCGGCGTCCAAGGCCGGCGTCGCGCGCCTGACCGAAGCGCTCGCGGAAGAACTCAAGGACGAACGCATCACCGTCAACGCGGTGCTGCCGAGCATCATCGACACGCCGCCCAATCGCGCCGACATGCCCGAGGCCGACTTCGACCGCTGGGTCAAACCCGGACAACTCGCCGACGTCATCGTGTTCCTGCTGTCGGATCGCGCTGCCGCGATCACGGGCGCGCTGCTGCCGGTCAGCGGGCGCGTCTAGCGGCGCGCCGCGAACCCCGCGACGCGCGATCGCGCGTTGATCTCCTTCGCCACCCCGAAGGAGCAACGCCATGGCCATCCGCATCGCATCCTCACCGCCCGCGCCCGACGCGCGCCGGATCGCGGCACTGTCGGTCTCGTTCCTCGCGCATGCATGCGCTGCGCTCGTGGTCGCGATTCCGCTCGCAGCCACCTTCGAGCAGGTCGCACCGCCCGTGGTCGAGGTGAGCGTGCTCGAGCGTCCGCCGGCGCCGCCGCCGCCGGCCGAACCCGAGCCGCCCGTGCGCCTGCGCGCGACGCCGCCTGTTCCGATTCCGCGACGCGTGCAGGTGCCGACGCCGGCGCAGGTCGCGGTTGCGCCCGTGGCTGCGTCGCTGCCGGTCGGCGCGCCGATCGAAGTCGCGGTGGCGCCGCCGCCGGGCGCGATCGAGCCAGGCGTTGCGAACGCCGGCGAATCGCGGCTGCTCGCCTACGAGCAGGCGCCCAGGCTCGCCTATCCGCGCGCGGCGCTGCGCCAGCGCGCGGAAGGCACGGTGCTGCTGCATGTGCTGGTCGATGCCGAAGGTCGCGCGCAACGCATCGAGCTGTCGAGAAGCTCGGGCCATCGCGAGCTCGACGAGGCGGCGCGAGCGGCCGTCGAACGCGCACGCTTCCGTCCCGTGCTCGAAGGCGGCGTCGCGGTATCGGCCTGGGGCTACGTGCCGATCGAGTTCCGGCTGAGCCGCGGTTGACCGCAGGGTGCGTTGCGCCGCCGATGCAGGGCACGAACGCGCTAGAGTCGCGCTCCCCTTGCCTCCGGAACCTGCATGGACCCGAACATCCTGTGGTTCGTACTCGCCGCGATCCTGATCCTCGCCGGCATCGCGGGCACCGTGCTGCCCGCGTTGCCCGGCGTGCCGCTGGTGTTCGTCGGCATGCTGATCGCGGCCTGGGCCGACGACTTCACGCGCGTCGGCGCGCCGACCCTCATCGTGCTCGGCATCCTGACCGCGCTCACGGTCGTCATCGATGTCGTCGCGAGCCTGCTCGGTGCGAAGAAAGTCGGCGCGAGCCGGCGCGCGTTGATCGGCGCCGCGATCGGCACGGTCGTCGGGCTGGTCTTCGGATTGCCCGGACTGCTGCTCGGACCCTTCGTCGGCGCGCTGCTCGGGGAGCTGCTCGCAGGCGGCACCTTGCGCCGCGCGACCGGCGTCGGCGTCGGCACCTGGCTCGGTTTCATCTTCGGCACCGTGGTCAAGATCGGACTGTGCTTCGCGATGCTCGGGATCTTCGTGTTCGCGCTGCTGGTGGACTGAACGCGTTCGCGCGCACGCGGTGTTCGGGCCCCGGGCTCGTCGCAGGCGGGACGTCCACCCGCACGCTTCACCGCGCGCCGCTGCGAACGGCGTGGGTCGGTCGACGTGGACAACGGCGCGCGCGACGACTTAGTCGCGCGCGTCCTTCGACAACTCCGCGATCGCGGCTTCGCTCTCGGCCCTGCGCGTGTCGTCGAACGGCGTCGTCGTCACCTGCACGATCGTGGCCGGGTCGAGGCAGCGCACGTTGACGTCGATGCCGTCCGGATTCGACCGCGGCACGTAGAAGCTCTTGATGCCGCACCGCGCGCAGAACAGGTGCCGCGCGGCGCCGGTGTTGAAGCGGTACTCGCGCAGGCTCGCTTCACCCGCGAACAAGCGGAAGCGCGAGGTCGCAACGATCAGGTGCAGGAAGCCGCTCATGCGGCAGATCGAACAATTGCAGTCGAGTGCCTCGATGCGCGCAGGGGCATCGACCTCGAAGCGCACCTGTCCGCAGTGGCAACCGCCGCGATGGACCACCCACGTGTCCGTCATGCCGGTTGCGGCAGCACGTAGAGCAGCACCGCGAGGAACTGCAGCACGCTGCCGAGCAGCACGAACGCGTGCCACAGCGCATGGTTGTACGGGAGCTTGCGCCAGAGGTAGAACGGCACGCCGAGCGTGTACGCGGCGCCGCCCCCGAACAGCAGCCACAGGCCGGCCGGTTCGATGCTGCGCACGAGCGGCCCGATCGCGAACACGCCGATCCAGCCGATGCCGACGTAGAGCGCCGCCATCACCGCGCGATTGCGCACCTTGCGCAGTTCGAGCGAGATGCCGAAGAACGCGAGCAGCCAGACCACCGCGAACAGCGACCAGCCCCACGCGCCGCGCAGGCTGATCAGCGCGAACGGCGTGTAGGTGCCCGCGATCAGCAGGAAGATCGCGGCGTGGTCGAGCTGGCGCAGCAGCGGTTTCGCGCCCGCATGCGCGATGCCGTGGTAGGCGGTCGATGCGGCATACAGCAACACCAGCGTGGTGCCGTAGATCGCGACACTGGCGACGTGAGCCCCATCGCCGCCGCGCGCGGCGACGAGCACCAGCAGCACCAGCCCGGCCACGCTGAGCAGCAGGCCGATGCCGTGGATGAAGCTCGATGCGAATTCCTCGCGCAGGCTGTACTGCGGCAACGGCAGGCCAGGCGTACTCATGCGTGCTCCGTGGTGCGGACGTGCGGCGGGAACGGACTGCTGCATCGCAGCACTTCCACCCTACCGCATCGCAGGAACCGGCGCCATCACGTCAACGCCGACTGATCGTGAACTTGCCGAATGCGACGCCGAGGTCCCAGCCGCTGCCCTTCCCCGACAGCGCGAGCGACACCGGGCCCTTGGTCAGCGCCTGCGCCTCGGCCGAGTTCACCGCGCCCGCGTGGGCGCCTGCGCTCGCATAGGCACCGAGCACCTGCTCGATGTCGTAGACCTCGGAGAAGCGGCCGATGCCGTCCTTGATCTCGGATTTCCCGAACGTGAATCCGCCGCCCCGTGTCTCGATCCGCACCTTCATCGTCTGGCCATTGCTGCAGCGGACGGTACCTTCGCCCGACGCGGTCTTGTAGAACGCGGACCAGCCCGCGAGCGAGAAGCGCATCGTGCAGTCGAGTTCCTTCGCCGCACGTGCGGGCGAGGCGAACGAAACAAGGGCCGCGAGCGCGGCGACGGCGGCGAACGGACGCATGGCGGGTCCTCCAGGGGCGAGCGCCGATTGTGTCCGAATGCGCGCGCGCTTCCCACCCGCATCGCGACGGATGCGATGCGCGTGCAAAGCGTGCGCGGGGCCGGTGCGCGCGCGCGGCATCTGGCACGGCGCCGTGATTGGTGGTAGTTGTGGACCGTGCATCGCGTCGATCGCGCCACGCGGGAGGTCGTCATGTCGCAGCCGCCGAAACGCCTCGAACTGCTGGTCCACGTGCGCCGCAGCGAGGGGCCGACGCCCGCGGCGGACGCGGCGCTCACGCTCGCGCAGTCACTCGATGCCTGGGTCACCGGGCTGCACGTGGTGCCGATCGCGGCCGCGGCGTTCGCGTCGCTCGAGGCGGTCGCGATGTACGTGCACGAATCGGACGTCGCCTATCGCGACGCGCTCGCGAGCGAACCGGCCTGGCGCTCGCGGCTCGAGGCCGCCGGCGTCGACGGCGAATGGTGCGTCTCGCAGGGCGACACGGTCGAAGCGCTCTGCCATGCGTCGCGCTGGTGCGACCTCGTGGTGATGGAGCGGCCGCAGCTCAATCCCGATGCGCCGACCGGATGGGGCCTCGTTTCGCGCACGGTGTTCGGCGCCTGCGCGCCGATCCTCGTGGTGCCGGAAGCGGCGGCGTGCCACCGCATCGGTCGTCGCATCGTGCTGGCGTGGAACCGCAGCCGCGAAGCTGCGCTCGCGATCCGCGGTGCATTGCCGCTGCTGCGACTCGCCGAGCAGGTGATCGTGCTCGACGGCGATCCCGGCGAGAACCCGTTCGGCCTGCGGTGGCTGCCGCCGCTGGACCTGCGCGCGTGGCTCGCGCGTCGCGGCGTCGATGCGACATTCGAGCCGTTCGAAGCGCGCCGCGACATCGGGGCAGCCGTGCTGGGCGCCGCGCACGCGGCCGAGGCCGACCTCGTCGTCATGGGCGCGTGGGGGCACTCGCGCATCACCGAACTCGTGCTCGGCGGCACTACGCGCCATCTGTTCGAGCACAGCGACCTGCCGCTGCTGGTCGCGCACTGAGTCCGGGCCGGATCGAATTGCGCGCGCGGATGGCGCAACGCGACGCCGAACGCATCGCGCCGGACGTTCGTGGAACGGCAGAGTTCGACCCGGAGGGTGCGACGATCGGATCGACGCAGGCCGCGAAGAAGATCCCGGCGGACGCCGTCGCGTCCACCGGAATGCCGGCAGGTCTTACTTGACCGTCAGCGTGCCCTTCATCAGCGCCGCATGGCCCGGGAACGAGCAGAAGAACATGTACGCGTCGCCGGCCTTGAGCTTGGACACCGAGAACGTGACGTCGGCGGACTCACCGCCACCGACCATCTTGGTGTGCGCGATCACGCGCGCGTCGTCGGCCTTGAGGTAGTCCGAGCCGGCGCCGGCCTTGATCGCGTCGCTGACGATCCCGGGTTCATCGGCTGCCGTGCTCAGCACCCAGTTGTGGCCCATCGAGGCCTTCGGCAGCTTGCCGACATGCTTGAGGGTGACGGTGAAGTCCTTGCACGAGGCCGGGACTTCGATCGCCTTGGTGTTGAACTGCATCGCGTCGTTGCCCTCGATGGTGAAGGCGCAATCGGCGGCGAATACAGGACCGGCAGCGAGGGCGAGCAGCGGGACGACGAGCCAGTGGCGCATGGATGTTCTCCTGGGATGTTGGAAAAATGCAGCGATGCATGATCTCGCAACGCGGCTCGACGCATCCTGATTTGCGTCAAATGCGCGCCGCGCGTGCAGCCTTCGTTCAGCTTCCGGCCGAGCGCGGAGTGGATGCCCGCGACGAGCGTGGAAGCGCTTCCGAGGATTCGCGATGATTCCGACCGCGCCGGCTTCAATGGCGTTGCGCGCATCGCTCCGCCGGGTCGTCGTCCCGGCGAGCGCCGGGACGCGACTGCATTCCGCCGATCGACGTTCAGCGCGCAGCGGCGAACGTGAGCGTCATGTCGAGCATGCGGTTGGAGAAGCCCCACTCGTTGTCGTACCAGGCCAGCACCTTGCACAGCGTATCGCCCATCACGCGCGTCTGCGTCGAGTCGTAGATCGACGACAGCGGGTTGTGGTTGAAATCGATCGACACCAGCGGCTGCGTGTTCACGCCGAGCACGCCCTTGAGCGCGCCGTTCGCGGCCTCGTTGACCGCGGCGTCGATCTCCTCCTTCGTCGTCGCGCGCTTCGCGACGAACGAGAAATCGACCACCGACACGTTGATCGTCGGCACGCGCATCGAAAAGCCGTCGAGCTTGCCCGCGAGTTCCGGCAGCACGAGGCCGATCGCCGCGGCTGCGCCGGTCTTGGTCGGGATCTGGCTCATCGTGGCCGAGCGCGCGCGACGCAGGTCCTTGTGGAACACGTCGGTCAGCACCTGGTCGTTGGTATAGGCGTGGATCGTCGTCATGAGACCATGCACGATGCCGATCTTCTCGTGCAGCGCCTTGGCCAGCGGCGCGAGGCAGTTGGTGGTGCAGGACGCGTTCGAGATCACCTCGAAGCTGCCCTTGATCGCGTCGTGGTTGACGCCGTAGACGAAGGTGCCGTCGACGTCCTTCTCGCCCGGCGCCGAGATGATCACCTTCTTCGCACCCGCGGCGATGTGCGCCGAGGCCTTGGCCTTGCTCGTGAACAGGCCGGTGCACTCGAGCACGATGTCGACGCCGAGTTCCTTCCACGGCAGCTTCGACGGATCGCGCTCGGCGCAGACCTTGATGCGGTCGCCGTCGACGACGAGATCACCGCCCTCGACGCTGACTTCACCCGGGAACTTGCCGTGCGCGGTGTCGTAGCGCGTCAGGTGCGCATTCGTTTCCGCGTCGCCGAGGTCGTTGATCGCGACGATCCGGATCTCCTTCGTGCGCTTGCCCTCGTACAGCGCGCGCAGGATGTTGCGGCCGATGCGGCCATAACCGTTGATCGCGACGTTCACTGCCATGGTGACGACTCCTGGTTCGTAGGGACGGACTGGGTGGGAAGGACGGAATCCGGCCATTATACCGGTCCCATCCGCGCGCTCCCCAGTACCATTGCGCTGGAGCCATTGCAGCGCACGCGGCGCGCTCCGCACGAAGCGCGTGGCACACTGCCCGCCCCTTCATCGCGACGAGCCGATGCGCTTGCGGTCGATCTGCTTCCTGCTCCTGTTCGCACTGCCGATGCCGGCGGCCGCATGGGGCCCGGCCGGCCACCGCATCGTCGCGACGCTGGCCGAAGCGCAACTGCGGCCTGCCGCGAAAGCCGAAATCCGCCGGCTCACGCGCGGCCAGTCCCTCGCCGACATCGCGACCTGGGCCGACGACCTGCGCGACGATCCGTCGCAGCTCGACTTCGCGCGCGCGACTGCGCCGCTGCACTACGTGAACTTCGCGGACGCGCAATGCCGCTACGACGCCGCGCGCGACTGCAGGCAGGGCAGCTGCGTGGTCGCGGCGATCGAGCGCTACGCGGCGGTGCTCGCGGATCGCAACGAAGTGCCCGCGAAGCGCGCGCAGGCACTGCGGTTCGTGGTGCATTTCGTCGCCGACACCCACCAGCCGTTGCACGCCGGGTACCGTGACGACCGCGGCGGCAACCGCTACCAGGTCCAGTTCGAGGGTCGCGGCACGAACCTGCATGCGATCTGGGATTCGAAGGTGCTTGCAAGCCGCGGCCTCGGCTGGCCGCGCCAGGCACGCGTGCTCGCACGCACGCCGCTGCCGCGCGCGTCCGGGACGCCGGCGCAATGGGCCGAGGAATCCTGCCGTGCGACGCGCGACGGCGGCGTCTATCCGCCGAAGCACCGCGTCGACCGCGCCTGGCTCGAACAGCGTCGACCGCTCGCGGAGCGGCAGGCACGGCTCGCCGCGGCGCGGCTCGCCCTCGTGCTCGAGCAAGCGATCGGGACTTCTCCCTGAACCGCCGTGGCCCGCGGGCCGACTAGTTAATGTACCCGCGGGTATTGAAATGCCTGCACTGAACCCCAGCTTAGGTCGCACGGAAGACGGCAGGAACGCAGCAGCGGACCGCCAGTCCAAGTCCGGGCATGCGATGCACCGCATCGATGCTTTCCCTGAACGCTGGAGTTGTTTCGATATGAAAAACACCCTGATCGCGATTGCCCTCGCTGCCACCGGCGCCCTTGGCGTTTCAGCCGCCCACGCGGCGGACAACCACAACGGATTCTTCATCAACGGCCACGTCGGCCAGTCGAACGTCGACAAGGGCCTGTACGACGACGACGACACCGCGTTCGGCGGCAACGTGGGCTACCGCTGGGCGGTCTCCCCGAACGTGCTGCTCGGCGTCGAGGGCGGCTACGTCGACCTCGGCAAGGCCGCGCCGAACGGCGGCAACCCGATCGGCACCTCGGATATCGGCAGCGCCGAAATCGACGGCTGGACCGTCGGCGTCAACGGACACTTCAACCTGACCGACAACTGGTACCTCAGCGGCCGCGCCGGCCTGTTCCGCTCCGACCTCAAGGGCAGCTACTTCGAAGGCACCACGCCGGTGCGCGTCGACGGCAGCAGCAACGACTGGTACGCGGGCGCGGGCTTCGGCTACGACTTCAGCAACAACTTCAGCCTCGGCCTCAACTACGACTATTACCGCACCGAGAAGGCCGGCCTGAAGCTCGATCCGGGCGTACTCTCGGTCGGCGCCGAATACCGCTTCTGAACCCACACTCCAACGGAGCAACAAGGCAGGGATGCCTTTCACAGCCCCGGCCTGCGCAAGCAGGCCGGTTTTTTTGCGTGCGCGGATGCGCGCGTATCAGCCGTCGGATGCCCGATGCCTTTCGAGGCGCCGCTCCCCACGGGCAACCGGTGGCCGAGGGCCGACGCCGGAGCTCATCGACGCGCGCGTGCGGCGGTCGCCCTGCGGCGCTCGAGCGCCTTGCGTGCAGGCGCATCGGGAACGAGCGAGGATTCGATCGCAGCGCGCATCGATTCGACGATCGCCTTCGCTTCCGATTCGCGATCGGCGCGCTCCAGCGCATCGGCATAGTCGAGCGCGAACGACGCGAGCAGTGGATGGCCGGGACCGACCTGTTGGCGCAAGTCCTCGAACGCGCGTCGCCGGTATTCCAGCGACGCAGGCTCGTCGCCGTCCAGTGCGGCGAGATGCCCCGCGAGTTCGTCGCGGCGTGCGCGCATCAACGGGGTGAACGTCGCGCGCGATCGCTCGAGCAGCGCGAGCGTCGAACGCGCCAGGCCGGGATCGCCGCGGCGCAAGGCCCAATCGGCGAGCGCGAGTTCCGCTTTCGCGGTCGAAGCGTGATCCTCGCCATGCACCGCACGAAACCCCTCGAGCGCGGCCTGCAACGGCGCTTCGGCGGTGTCGAGCCGACCCAGCGTGGTCAGCACGCGCGCGAGGTTCTGTTGCGCACGCAGCACCGCAGGCGCGTCGTCGGGCAGGGTCTTGCGACGCGTCGCGAGGGAGCGCTCGAACAAGGGCAGCGCGGCCGCGGCATCGCCGCTGTCTTCGAGCGCGGACGCGAGGTTGTTGAGCGGTATCGCGTACTGCGCGCTGTCCTCGCCGCTCGTCGCCGCGTGCATGCGCATCGCCGTGCGGTACAGCGCGATCGCCTCGGGGAACCGGCCGAGGTCATGCAGGGCCGACCCGAGTTCGTTGCGGGCGACCGCCTCGGTGGAACTCCCTTCACCGTACAGTTCGGCGCACAACGCGACATTGCGCTCGAGCAGCGGCACCGCTTCCTTGACCCGGCCCGCGGCGACCATGGCGACGGCGTATCCCTGCAACGTGGTCTGGAAGTCGACGCTGTGCTCGCCCGCGATGTCCCGCTTGAGTTCCAGTGCCTGGGCGAAATACGCGAGCGCGCCTTCGCCATCGCCGCTATGGCGCGCGACGAGGCCGAGGTTGTGCAGGGTCGACGCGAGGTCGAGCCGATCGCCCGATTCGCGCCGCAGCACGAGCGCCTTCTGCAGCGCCGTGCGCGCGGCTTCGAAGTCGTCCTGCGCTTCGAGCACGACGCCGAGCGTGTTCCACGAATCGGCGAGCGCGAGCGCGTCGTCGGGCGCATGCAGGCGACGCAGGTCGAGTGAACGCTGCGCCATCGCGCGCGCCTCGGCCGCCGGATACTGGTTGTTCGCGTACAGCACCGCGAGCTGGCTCGCCGCTTCCGCCGCCGCGAGCGGACGCGCCACGCGCGGATCGAGGTACAGCTCGATCGCGCTCCGGAACAACTCGATGCTGCGACGCGGCTGCCCGAGGTGGCGGTAGGCGGTCGCGAGCACGTCGAGCAGTCGCGCGCGCACGTCGGGCGCGCCTTCGAGTTCGCCCTCGATGCGTGCGGCGCCCTGGTCGAGCACTTCGCGCGCGCTGACCTCGCGGTTCGCGTTGAGCTTCGGATTGGAGACGTTGAACACCGAAACGAGGAAGTCGCTGACGCGCTCCGCCGCGAGTGCCTGCTGCCTGGCGTCCTGTTCCGCCGCGCGCGCGCGCGCGCTTTCGACGGCGAGCCGCCAGGTGAACGCGACCACCAGCAGCAGCGCCGCCGCGGCCGCGAGCGCGAGCGGCCAGCGCCGCCGCAACCCGCGCGCGACGCGGTAGCCGAGCGTCTGCGGTCGCGCGAGCACGGGGCGATGTTCGAGGAATCGACCGAGATCGTCGGCCAGCGCCTGCGCCGACGCGTAGCGCCCGGCCGGCTGGTCGGCGGTCGCGCGCAGCACGATCGCATCGAGGTCGCCCGCGATGCGCGCGCGCCATGGCACGTCGGCCACGAGGTCGCTCGGCCTCACTTCGGCGCGCGCGAGCTGGCTCACGGTGTGGTCGGCGGTGTCGATGCGCGCCTTGCGCCCGGTGACCAGTTCGAACAGCACGAGGCCGAGCGCGTAGACGTCGCTCGCGGTCGTCACCGACGACTCGCGCAGCTGCTCGGGACTGGCGTAACCCGGCGTGAAGTAGTGCGCGCCATCGGTGTCCGCCACGCGCGGCCGGTCGAGTGCGCGCGCGATGCCGAAGTCGAGCAGTACCGGCGTCCCGTCCACGCGAACGAGCACGTTCGAAGGCTTGAGGTCGCAATGCACGATCAGCCGCTGGTGCGCGAACTGCACCGCCGCGCAGACCGCGCGGAACAGTTCCAGCCGCTCGCGCAGGCCGAGCCGGTGCTCGTCGCAGTAGCGATCGATCGGCAATCCTTCGACGTATTCCATCACGAGGTAGGGCTGTCCGCCCGGCGTCGCCCCGCCGTCGAGCAGGCGCGCGATGTTCGGATGCTGCAACGTCGCGAGGATCTGCCGTTCGCGCGCGAACAACGCGAACGTGTCGGTGCCGGCGAGGCCACGGATCAGCTTGATCGCTGCCAGCTGCTCGAAGTGGCCATCGGCGCGTTCTGCGAGATAGACCGCACCCATGCCGCCGCTCGCGATGCGTTTGAGCAGGCGCCATGCACCGACGCGGTCGCCTGCGTCGAGCTCGGTTTCCGGCCCGTCGCCGAGCAGGTCCGCGACCGGCACGCGCGCGCGCGCGACCAGGGTGCCTTGCGAGGCGACGAGCGCCTCGATTTCGGCGATCGTTTCGGCGTCGGCGCCTTCGGCGTGGAGGCGCACGCGACGGTGCTCGGTCGGCATGTCGCAGACGAGGTCGAACAGGCGGCGCAGCTCGCCCGGGCCGTTGGTCGTCATCGCGAGAGCGCCCGGTTGAGCCAGGCGCGCGCGAAGCGCAGGTCGCGCTCGACGGTCGGCACCGACACGCCGATCGCGGCCGCGACCTCGTCGTGGCGCATGCCCGAGAAGCCCGTCATGACGATCACGCGCGCGGCACGCGCGTCGTGCGCCGCGAGTTGCTCGAGCGCCTGGTCGAGCGCGAGCAGATCGAGCTCGGCGGCGTCACCGATGGCTTCGGCCGCCGGATCGAGCGTGACCTTGAGCGCGCCGCCGCCGCGCTTGGCCGCGAGCCGTGCGCGCGCCTGGTCGACCAGCACGCTGCGCATGTGCAGTGCGCCGATACCGAGGAAGTGCGCCCGGCTCGCGAAGTCGGCATGGCCGCCGAGCAGGCGCAGCAGCGCCTCGTGCACGAGCGCCGTCGGGTTCAGCGTCGCGTCGCGCTCGTTGCGCAACCGCGCCGCCGCCATCCGGCGCAGTTCCGCGTACAGGTCCGGCATCGCCGCCGCGAGTGCATGCTGGTCGCCGCCGCTCCATTCCTGCAGCAGGCGGGTGATGTTCGCGTCCACGCCGTATCCCCTTGCCCCCGCGCTAGTGTGCCTGCGAGGCGGCGCCTGACGGAAGCGCCGCGTGCCCGAAACCGTCGGCGAACAAGGCGTCGGTCCAGCCGCCGAGGAGTTCCCACGCCGATTCGCCGAATCCCGCCGCGTGCGCGGGGTCGGCGACGATCTCGAATTCGAGCACGCCGGCCTGCGGTTGCACGTCGACGAAGACCGCGTCGCGCTGCCAGCGGCGCGCGGGATTCGCGATCACCGGCGCGAAGCGGGCGACCTCGCGCCCGCCGACGAAAACGCGTGCCGCGCCCGAACCCGCGATGCGCCCGGGCTCGCCTGGCCCCGCATCGAACACGCGCGCGAGCTGCAGCGGCGCCGCGGCGCCGGCGATGCGGAAGCGGAAGCGGCTCGTACCCGCGTGCCGGCACGCGCGCGCCGTACGCGCGGTCGGCGGCTCGTCGCCGTGCAACGCCGCGAGCATCGTGCATTCGGCACCCGCGGGCAGCACGTGCGCATGCGCGGCGACCGCAGCCGGATCGCCGAGCTCGAAGCGTCCGAGGCTGACCACGCTTGCGCGCGCCTGTCGATACGCGTAACTCACGGCCCGCACGCACATCGGCGACGACTGCGCGGGCGCCAGGCCGGCCTCCTGCGTCAGGCGCAGCGCGCGCGCATACGGCAACGCGTCGGTGAGCAGCAGGCGCCATGCCGCGGTGTCGTGCGCGATGCCCGAACGCACGAGGCTCGCGCCCGCGAGCGGCGCTGCGAACGCGCCCTGGTCGAAGTAGAAGCCGCCGTCGTGGAAGTCCTCGATCCCGGTGCCCTGCCACAGCGGCGCGATCGCATCATCGACCTGCGCACGCTCGTCGCCTTCGAGCATCGTTGGCACCGGCGGCGACGCATCCGAGCGGTATCGCGCGGAGAGTCCGACCAGCTTGCCCGATCCGCGCGCATCGTAGAGCGTCACGACCGAGTCGACGCACGCGTCGACGAGCTGCGCGGCGAAACGACCGGCGCGTACGGGAACCGGCTCGTCGTCGAATGCGAGCACGGCGTCGAACGCGACCGGCGCCGCCAGTGACGGCAGCGCCACGAGCTCGGCCTGCAGCAGGTCCGCATGCGGCATCGGGAACCAGCTGTAGAGCCACCCGCCCGCATCCTCGCCGAGCAGCACGCCTCGCGCGGGCAGCACGGCGTCCACCGGCACCGCGAAGAAGTCGGCGAGCGGCAGCATGACGCCGATGTCGCCGTCGAAGCGCAGGCGCAGTGCGACGTCATCCAGTGCCTCGCGCGCGAGGCGCAGTCGGATCCCGCGCAACCAGCCCGCGCCGCTGCGTGTCGCGAGCACATGCGCCGCGCCGGGGTCGAGCGCGCCTGCCTGCTCGTCGGGCGCGAGCAGCGCGTGCCAGGGATCATCGCCCGCATGCGCGAGGAATGCCCGCCACCCGGGCGCGTCGTCGCCCGCGGCGAACGATTCGATCGGCATCCCCGGTGCGATGCGGTGGTGCTGGATCTGGAACCAGAGCAGCCGGCGGTCGTCGCCGGTGCAGGGATTGGGCGCACCATTGCCGGCGCCGAGCAACGCGATGCGCAGCGCGCGCGCATGCACGATCGGGACGCGGCTCACGTAGCCTCCACTGGCGGCGAGGCGGTCGGCCACCAGCGGCGGGGTGAATGGAGGCGTGGTGCCATCGAACAACGCAGCGAGCGGCAGGTCGAGCGCGGGCGCCGCTGCATCGTCGACGTAGATGCGCACGCGAACGGCCGGGTCGATGCAGCTCGAGGTGCCGAAGCCGGTGGTCAGCCAGATGCGCGTGATCGCGCCGGCACCGCGTTCATCGAACACCACGTCCTCTTCACCGTCGCGATAGAGCCAGCGCAGGGGATGGGGATTGGCCGCGGCATCCTCGGCGCCCGCGTTGCTGCGGTCATAGCGGCAGCCGTCGAGGCAATGGCTCGAGCGCAGCAGCACGCGATCACCGGGGTCGAGCAGCGCGAGTCGCGACGGCGATTCCCAGATCTCCCACGGCAGCCCCGCCGCGGACGCGGGCGCGGCGCAGGCGAGCAGCGACGCGACGCCCGCGCATGCGAGCCGCGTCGCGCGATGCTCAGCCGTCATCGCTCCGGCCAGGAATGGGCGGCTCGCGCCGTCCCTCCGACACGACCACCGCGGCGGCGAGGTCGCCGGTCACGTTGAGCGTGGTGCGGCACATGTCGAGGAAGTGATTCACGCCGAGGATCAGGCCGATGCCTTCGGGCGGCACGCCGACCATGCCGCAGATCATCGCGATCACCGGCAACGAACCCGCCGGAACGCCCGCCGTGCCGATGCCGCCGAGGATGCAGACGAACATCACGACGACCTGCTGCCAGAGGCTGAGGTCGACGCCGAAGAATTGCGCGAGGAACAGCACGGTGACGCCTTCGAACAACGCGGTACCGTTCTGGTTCGCGGTCGCGCCGACGGTGAGCACGAAGCGCGATACCTGCGGTGGCAGGCGCAGGTCCTCCTCGGCGACTTTGAGTGCGGTCGGCAACGTCGCATTGCTCGACGCGGTCGAGAATGCCATCAGCATCGCTTCCTGCACGCCGCGGAAGAACGCGATCGGCGACATCCGGCCGAGCCAGCGCACCGCGAGCGAATAGACGACGAACTGGTGCAGCGCCATAGCGAGCAGGCACACGCCGACGTAGCCCGCGAGCTTGAGCACGAGGTCCCAGCCGAACAGCGCGGCGAGGTTGAACACGAGGCAGGCCACCGCATACGGGGCGAGCCGGATCACGAGGTGGATCAGGCTCATCGCGATCTCGAACAGCCCCTCGACCGCTTCCTTGAACCGCTGCGCGCCCGGCGTGTTCGTGAGCACGATGCCGACGCCGACCATCAGCGCGAAGAACATGACCGCGAGGATGTCGTTCTCGGCCGCGGCACGGAACACGTTCTCGGGGATGATCCCGAGCACGAAGTCGATGCCTTCGCGCTGGCTTCCCGCGCTGCTGACGATCGCGCTCGCGCGCTCGGAGGCGTCCGCGAGCAGCGCCTGCGCGACCTCCGGGTCGACGCCGCGGCCGGGCTGGAACAGGTTCACGAGCACGATGCCGAGCGCGACCGCGATCGTCGACATCACGATCGTGTAGGCGAGCGTCTTCCAGCCGACGCGGCCGAGCGCGCGGATGTCGCCCATGCCGGCCACGCCGACGACGAGCGCCGAGAACAGCAGCGGCAGCACGAGCATGAACAGCAGGCGCAGGAACACCTGGCCGATCGGCTGGGTCACGTTCGATGTGAACCCTTGCAGCCACGCGGCGTCGCTGCCGACACCGACATGGACCGCGAGTCCGGTGACGAGGCCGACGAGGAAGCCGACCAGCATGCGCGTATGCAGCGGCCAGCGCGTGCGTGCGTTCATCATGCGCGGCCTTCCACGCGCTCGCGGCCACCGCCGCATTCCCGCCCCTTCGCCACGCCCACCTCCGGATCCACGCCGAAGCGCCTAGTGTGCCAGAGCGCTTCCTGCTGCGGCCGTGGCTGCGGCCGCGCGGACCCCGACGGCGCCGTGCGCGGCCCGGCCGATGGACGCATGCCGGCCGACGCCGTCCGGCGCGGCGCCGGATCGTCAGCCGGGCGGATACAGCTCCGGCAGGGGCGACGCCCGCATCGCCGTCGCCGGTGGTTTCCACGCGAAGCCCGCACGGAACGCATCCGCGAGCTGCGAGCCGAGGCCCTGCGCCGGCGCCGACGCGTAACGTACGCGCTGCAACGCGGCGATCGCATCGCGCTGCGCCGGATCATCGATCGCGGCCGCGAGTGCGCCCGCGTTGCGGATCTCCGGGCGCTCCGCGCGCGCCCACGCGACCAGCGCGCGCTCGCCGCCCGCGAGATCGCCGAGCGCGCAGGCACCGAGGAACGCGGCACGCTGCGCGGAACTGCCGGCACGCGGCGCCGGCGTCTCGCCACGCGGTTCGTCCGGATGCCGCTGCCGGCGTGCATGCAGCGCCCACGCGGCGAGCGTCAGCAGCCACAAGCCGAAACCGACCGCCGCGAGCATGCGCCAGTCGAACTCCGGTGCCGACTCGGCGATCGGCACATGGCCTTCGCTGCGCGGCGCGTCCGCGGCTGCAGGCTTCGCGTCCGGCGCCGCAGCGGGCGTGCCGAGCGCGGGCAGCACGCGGATCTCTTGCGCGGGCAACTCGGTCGTCTGCATGCGGTCGTTCGCGGTGTCCCACCATTGCACGCGCATGCCCGGAAGCACCAGGGTGCCCGGACGCTGCGGTACGAACGCGAACTTGCGCACGCGTTCGCCATACAGCCACTCGCCGTCGTCGCGCGTGCGCGTGTCGGCCTTGTCCGGATAGATGTCGGCGCCCTCGGGCGCCTTCAGTTCGAGTTCGGGCAACTGTTCGAACGCAAGGCCCTGCGCCTGCAGGCGGATCGTGCGCGTGACCGGGTCGCCGACATGCAGCTCTGTCGGAAGCTCGCCCTCGTCCTTGAGCAGCAGCGAGGCGGCAGGCAACCATGCGCCTCCGGTCCACGCGGGCGGCTGCGCACGCACGTCGAGCCGGATGTCCTCCGAGCGCGCGGCGACGCTGCGACCGCGGCTGAAGAATCCGGTCGGATCGGACGCATCGAGTGCACTGCCGCGGAACGCGAGCGCCGACACCGTGATCTCGCCGCTGCGCTCGGGCGTCAACGCGTAATGGCGCTCGACCACGTGGTAGCGGCGTCCGCCGAGTGTCGCGAAGTAGGTCTTGTCCTGCCCGAGCCGCTGCACCGCGAGCCCGTCGGCCGATGGTTCGGCGAGGTTGCCGTTGGTGAGGTCGAACGCGTAGTACAGCTTGACCGTGTAGCGCACCTGCTGCTGCACGTACGGATCGAGCGGCGCCGCTGCCACCTCGAGGAACACGTCGTCGCCGGGTTGCTGCTGGCTGCGCGCGCTCGCGGCGCGCACGTCGAGTTCGATCGGCTGCGTCTTCGCATCGCCGAGTGCGATCGGCGCGATCGTGAGGCGCCCGCTGCGCCGCGGCTGCAGCGCGATCGCCCACAACGTGCTCGAGCTGCGCTGGCCGTTGACGATGCCGATCTGCTGGCTCGATTGCGTGCCGAGGAGGTCGAAGTCCTGCCTGAGCGCGGTGAAATCGGGCTGCACCGTGACCGTGCCCTTGGCCTCGACATTGAGCGTGACGGTTTCGCCGACCTCGAGCGAATCACGGTCGAGCCACGCGCGCACTTCGGCCGCGCGGGCATGACCCGCGACGAGAACGAGCAAGCACGCGAGGAATGTTGCGCTGCGGATCATGGTCCTTCTCCGTCCTGGCGGCGGCGCTGGTGCTCGAGCTGGAATTTGCGCCGCAGCAGGCCGCCCGGATCATCGGGAACGCGGCGCAACCAGTGCTCGAGCGCCTGACGGCGTTCGCGCGTCGCCTCGTCTTCGGCAGGTGCCTTAGCATCACCCGGTTGGGCGGGTGCGTCCGCCGGCTGCTGCAAGGCTTCGTCGATCGAGCGCGACAGTGCCTCGCGCTGCTTTTCATCCGCGCCGGCCCGGGTTTCGGCGGACGCCGCCGATTCTTCACTCGCAGCCGGATCGCGCTCACCCTCGCGCTGGTCGCCGGAGTCGCCCGACGGTGCATCGGATGGCGCGTCGGCCTGTTCGCCCTCGGCCTTCTCTTCTTGCCCGGACTGTGGCTCGCGCTGGTCGGAGGGCGAGGCGTCCTCGCCCGATTCCGGTCGCTGGCCCGATCGGGAGTCCGAGGGCCGGTTCTCGTCGGAGGGATCCTTGCGCTGCCCACCTCCGGGCGGAGGCTTCGGTTGCTGCTCGAGGAAGGCCTCGACGGCCGCGCGGTTCGCCTTCGCGTCTTCCATCGCGGGATCGAGGCGCAGCGCCTCGTCGTACGCGGCGAGCGCCTGCTCGTACTGCTTCGCCTGCGCGAGCGCATTGCCTCGGTTGTACGCGGCGTCCGCACCTGGGGCGTCCGCGTAATGCTGCGCTGCCGCCGCGAAATCGCCGGCGCGGTAGGCCGCGGCGCCACTCCACGCGGCCGACGGCGCGACCTCGGTGGCGCGCGCGGCATCACCCTCGCGCAACGCGGCTGCGGCCTGCTGGTCGCGTCGCGCCCACAGATCTTCGAGCACGCCGGCGTCTGCACGCGGCGTGGCGAGCACGCACGCCAGCGGCAGGACCATGAGCCAGCCGCGCCGGAATCCCGCGAGCACGAGCGGCACCAGCAGCAACAGCAGCCACGGCCCGCGATCGCGCCAGCGGTGGCCTTCGGCGCCCTGTGCGCTCGGATCGGCGTCGCGCGCGCCCGCGATCGACGCGCGCGCGTCGCCCAACAGCGCATCGAGGTCGGTCGCGTCGGCCGTCACGTGCGCATAGCGCCCGCCGCCCGCATCGGCGAGCGCGCGCAGCGCCGACTCGTCCAGTCGCGCGAGCACGACTTCACCCCGTTCGTCCTTGAGGAAATCGCCTTGCGCGAGCGGAATCGGCGCACCCGCGGGCGAACCCACGCCGAGCACGGACACGCGCAGGCCCGCATCGCGCGCACGACGCGCCGCGCTCGCCGCGCCGGGACCGACGCTGTCGGCGATCAGCACGATCTCGCCGCGATCGAAACCAGCCTGCCGTGCCAGCTCGACCGCGCGCCGGATCGCATCGGCCGTGTCGTTGCCTGCGACCGGCATCGTCGAAGGGTCGAGCGCACCGACGAGGTTCTGCACGGTGCCGACGTCGTCGGTCAGCGGCGCGACCACGAATGCCTCGCCGGCGTACGCGACCAGCGCGGTCTGCCGGTCGCGACTGCGCTCGAGGATGTCGGCGATCTTGTAGCGTGCGCGTTCGAGCCTGCTCGGGCGCTCGTCCTGCGCGAGCATGCTCGGCGCGAGCTCGAGCGCGAGCACGCGCGCATTGTGGTCGCGATGCAGCGACGTGGCCTCGCGTTCCCAGGCCGGACCCGCGAGTGCGACGCAGGCAAGCATCCACGCGAGCGAGGCCAGCACGAGCGCGCCGCGCGCACCGGGCTGTGCGACGCGCTCGATCAGGTACGGCAGCAGCTGCGCATCGACGGCGGCGCGCCATGCACCGGCGTCGCGGCGCGCGCGGCGCCAGGCGAAGCCCGCGAGCGGAAGCGCCAGCAGCAGCAACAACGCGAGCGGCCGCAGGAAATGGAAGTCGGCGAGTGCACTCATGCGATCGCCTCGCGGCGCGAGCGCAGCCCGGCGCGCCGACCGGCGAGCGCGGCCAGCAATGCGACGGCCATCGCCGCGCCCAGCGCGTACCAGTACAACTCGGCCAGCGGCCGCAGGCTCTCGCTGGTGTCGGCGATCGGCTCGATCTCGTCGAGCGTGCGGTAGATGCCCGCGAGCTCGGCGCTGTCGCGCGCGCGGAAGTAGCGGCCGCCGGTCGACTCGGCCATGCGCGTGAGCATCGCCTCGTCGAGGTCGGCCGACGGATTGACCATGCGACTGCCGAACACGCTGTCCACGCGCAGGCGATCGGCGCCGATGCCGATCGTGTAGACACGCACCTGGTTCGCGACCGCGAGTTCGGTCGCCTTGGCCGGATCGAGTTCACCCGCGGTGTTGACGCCGTCGGTGAGCAGCACGAGCACGCGCTGCTGTTGCGGACGATCGCGCAGCCGCTTGATCGCGAGTCCGACTGCGTCGCCGATCGCGGTCTCGCGTCCGGCGAGTCCGATCGTCGAATCGCCGAGCTGGCTGCGCACGGTGTCGAGATCGAACGTCAGCGGCACCAGCAGGTAGGCGCGCGTGCCGAACAGGATCAGGCCCACGCGGTCGCCGCCGCGGCGCGAGATGAAGTCCGACGCGATCGCCTGGATCGCCGCGAAGCGCGGCACGATCGAGCCGCCGAGCTGCATGTCCTCGATGCTCATGCTGCCCGAGGTATCGATCGCGAGCAGCATGTCGCGGCCCGAACGCGGCACGTCCTCGGGCGGACCGAGCCATTGCGGTCGCGCCGCCGCGAGCACCAGCAGCGCCCACGCCAGCAACGCAAGCGCACGCCGCATCCGCGGCACTGCGGCCGAATCACCCTGCTGCGGCAGCGCGAGCCCGTGGTGCGGCAGGTGCAGCGCGGCATCCTGGCCCGCGCGCGCGCGCGGCAGCCACCAGGCCGCGAGGAGCGGCAGAGGCAGCAGCGCGAACGCCCATGGCCAGGCGAAATCAAGCATGCGCGAGCTCCGGCGCGACGCCCGCGAGCCAGGCCTGCGCGAGTCGCGCGAGCGCTGCGGCGTCGAACGCGTGCAGTGCCTGATCGCCTGGCGGTCGATAGGGCGCGTCGACGAGCGCGCTGCCGGCGAGCGCGCTGAACGTCGCAGGCGCGGCGCCGGGCCAGCGCGAATCGAGAAAGGCCAGCCATTGCGCGCCCTGCAACGTCGCCGCGCGCGCATCGAGCCGGCGCGCTGCACGCCGCAACAGGCGCGAGACGGCCGCGGCGAAGCGCGCGGGATCCGGACGCGAGGCATGTTCGGCCACGGCGCGGTCGAGCTCGGCCTGCAGCAGCCGACGCCAGCGGCGGATGCGCCAGGCGCGGCGCGCGCGCATGACGAGCCACGCGAGCAGCGCGATCAGCGCGATCGCGAGCAACCACCAACCCGGTGCGGGCGGCCACCAGGCCGGATCGGGCGGCAGGTGGATGTCGCGCAGCTGCGGCGCATCCTGCGGATTCATGCGACGACCTTCGGCCGCAATGCGCGCGCGAGCAGCGGCGCGAGCGCGATGCGCAACGTCGCATCGGTGTCCAGTTCGACCACGCGGATCCCGAGCCGCGCGCACAGCGCGAGCAGGCGCGTGCGCGCGAGTGCGAAGCCGGCGACCCATTGCTCGCGCACGCGCGCGTCCGAGAAGTCGATGATGCGCGCCGTCCCGCCGGAACGCAGCGTGTAGCGACCGGGCGGCGGCGGCACGAGTTCGAGTGCATCGCGCAGCAGCACCAGCGCGACTTCGTGGCGACCCGCGACCTGCGGCAGCAGGCGTTCGGTGTCCTCGTCGCAGGCGAATCCGTCGCTGAGCAGGAGCAGGCGCATGCCGGGGCGCAGCAGCCGGCGCACGCGCTGCAAGGCCTGCGAGAACGACGCATCGGCGTCGGTCGCCGCATGGTCCCAGTCGCGCAATGCGCGCAGCACGCGCAGCACGCCGCGGCGGCCGGACGCGGGCTTGACCTCGGCGTCGATGCCGCCGCCGAAACCGAGCGCACCGACGCGATCGCCCGCGGCGGCGGCGATCCATGCGAGCAACGCCGCGGCCCGCGCCGCCTGCACCGACTTGAATCGCACGCGCGTGCCGAAGCGCATGCCCGGGTTGTAGTCGAGCGCGAGCAACAGGCCCTGTTCGCGCTCTTCCTCGAACAACTTGGTGTGCGGCTTCCCGCTGCGCGCGGTCACGCGCCAGTCCATGTGGCGGATCTCGTCGCCGGGTTGGTAGATCCGCGATTCGCGGAAGTCGACGCCGCGACCACGCCAGCGCGACGTGCTGGTACCCGAATGCAGCGCCGGCGTGCGCCGCGTGCGCGCGAGGCTCTTGCCCTGCGCTGCCGCCGCGAGCGCGAGCAGTTCGTCGAGTGCGACGCGGGTGGGGTTGGCCGGGGGAGTCGACATCGGCTGTGGCGTGGGGTGCCGGGGCTGAGGGCTGGGATCTGGGGGGGTTGAAGTCAAAAGCCGAGGCTGGCGGGAACGCAACACGCAAGACCGGGGCATTGCGGCTCAGGCGCCGCGCGCCGCAACCCTTGCCTCCGAGCGGCACGGTCGAAGTCCCCGCAGTGGAGAACGCCCGACCCTCGCATCAAGGAAGCGGCACCCGCTCCAGCAGCATCGCGACGACGCGATCGGCATCGATGCCTTCGGCCTCGGCTTCGTAACCGAGCAGCACGCGGTGACGCAGCACGTCGGCTGCGATCGCGTGGACATCCTCGGGCGTGACGTAGTCGCGGCCCGCAAGCCAGGCATGCGCGCGCGCGCAGCGATCGAGCGCGATCGTGCCGCGCGGGCTCGCGCCGTACGCAATGTAGCGCGCGATCTCGGCGCCGTACGGCGAAGGTTCGCGCGTCGCGAGCACGAGCTGCACGATGTACTCCTCGAGCGCCGGCGCGAGGTGCAGGGCGAGCACTTCGCTGCGCGCCTGGAAAACCTGCTGCTGGCTCAGCACGCGCGCTGGGCTGTGCTGGTGTTCGAGCGCCTGGCGCGCGCGATCACGCGCGAGGCGCAGGATCGCGGCCTCGGCCGCGGCTTTCGGATAGTCGACCTTCACGTGCAACAGGAAGCGGTCGAGCTGCGCTTCGGGCAACGGATAGGTGCCTTCCTGTTCGATCGGGTTCTGCGTCGCCATCACGAGGAACAGCGCAGGCAAAGCGTACGTATCACGCCCGACCGTCACCTGGCGCTCGCCCATCGCCTCGAGCAGCGCCGACTGCACCTTGGCCGGCGCACGATTGACTTCGTCGGCGAGGATCAGGTTGTGGAAGATCGGGCCGCGCTGGAACTCGAAGTCGGTTGTCTGGGGCCGGTAGACCTCGGTGCCCGTGAGGTCGGCCGGCAACAGGTCGGGCGTGAATTGCACGCGGTGGAAATCGGCCTCGATGCGTGCGGCCAGTTCCTTGATCGCGGTGGTCTTGGCAAGACCGGGCGCGCCTTCGACGAGCAGGTGGCCATCGGCGAGCAGCGCGATCAGCAACCGGTCGACCAGCGCCTCCTGGCCGATGATGCAGCGCGCGAGCTCTGCGCGCAGCGAGGAGAAAGCGGCGGATGCCGTGGCGGTATGGGGCATGTCCATGAACGTGGCGGGGGTCCGGTCAATGATCGCACGCGCGGCGGGCGCGATCTCGGACCGCGCGAAGCCGCATAAGTTTTGCCTCTTGCCAACGGCGTTCAGCTGGTGCCGGAGGCGTCCAGGAAGGCCATCGGCTTGCCGACCAGCCAGCCCTGCGCGTAGCGGCAGCCGAGGCGGTGCAGGATCTCGCGCTGCTCGCCGGTTTCGACCCCTTCGGCGACGAGGTCGCAGCCGAGGGCACGCGCCATGTCGACGATCACGCCGACCAGGGCGACCCCGCGCGGGCGGTCGAGCGCCTTGATGAAGCTGCCGTCGAGCTTGATCTGATCGAAGTCGAGCGTCATCAGCGGGCCGAGGTTCGAATAGCCCGTGCCGAAATCGTCGAGCGCAACCGGCATGCCGACGGCATGGCAGCGCGCGATCAGGTCGCCGATGCGCGCGTGGTCGAGCACCAGGCTTTCGGTGATCTCGAGCTTGAGGCGATCGGGCGGCAGGTCGCGCCGGCGCAGTTCGCCAAGGATGCGCTCGACCAGTCCGGAGTCGTCGATCTGCCGCGCCGACAGGTTGGCTGCGATGAACGGCAGTGGCGTGCGCCCACTCGCTCGCCATTCGGCCAGCATGTCGCAGACCCGGCCGATCACGTAGTCGCCGATCGGCACGATCAGCGAGGTTTCTTCCGCCAGACGGATGAACTCTGCCGGCGAGACCGCACCGCGTTGCGGATGATCCCAGCGCACGAGTGCTTCGTAACCCGCGATGCGTCCGCTCTCGATCTCTTCGATCGGCTGCAACCGCACTTCGAGCTCGCGCCGTTCCAGCGCGCGACGCAGTTCGCTCTCGAGCCGGATCTTGTCGAGCGCGGAGCTGTCGTGGCCCGAGGACGGCAGGTCGTCGCCGGGTTCGGTGTCGCCGGTGAGCCGTGCGAGTGCGCTGCGGTAGCGCGAAAGCTGGCTCATCAGCAGCGCGCGCACGACCGGGTCGGCGGCGGCGAGGCGTTCGGCGAACTGCTCGCGGTTGATCGGGATCAGGCGGCAATCGGTGAGCGCGCGTGCGCTCGCGGTGCGCGGCGAATGGTCGATCACCGCCATCTCCCCGAGCAGCATGCCGGGCCCGAGTTCGCCGAGCACGCGCGGCTCGTTGAACTGCATCGTGGTGATCTCGATGCGACCGCTTTCGATCAGGTAGGCGCCGGTCGGCGCGTCGCCTTCGGCAAAGATCAATTCGCCCGCACGATAACGCTCGCGGTCTGGCTGCACGGCAGGTCCCCTCCCGTGCCCGGCCTGCGGCGCAGTCGGGCGATGTTCCGATCCTACACAAAAAGGAAGGGCCGCATCGCTGCGGCCCTTCCGGCATTGCCTTGGCAACGGGGTTACGGACCGGCGCCGCAGGGCGGGCTGAAGTCTTCGGCACCCGGGATCACCACGGTGGCCGTGATCGGTGCGACACCTTCCGCGGTGAACGTGCAGGTGCCGGTCGCGTCCGGCGCTCCGGTGATCGTGAAGCTGGCGGCTCCGTTGGTGCCCGTGGTGGCGGTGGACGGGGTCACGGTGAGGCCACCGCACTCGGCGGTGATCGCGACACCGACCGCGGGCGAGCCGTCGGTCGTGAACGCGCGAATCGTCGCGCGGGCGGACGGCGTGCCGCCGTTGCAGACGCCACCGATGCCGCCGTTCGAGATGAAGGCGAGCTGCACGACGATGTCGACTTCGGCAGTCGCCCCGCCCACGCTGAAGATGATCGAGCCGGACGGCGAGTCGGGGCTGGTGCTGACCGGCATGCCGCTGGTCACGACGGTCGCGACGGCGCAGCCATCAGGGCCGGTCGTGTTGTCGAGTGCGCCCGAGGTGCCGTTGCCGTCGACCGAGCCGGTGCCACCACCGAGGTTCATCTGGAAGCCGATGTTGATGCCCTGGATCGGCGAGTTCAGCGCGTCGGTCAGGCACACCACCACGTCGGTCGTCGTGTTGCCGGGGATCGGCGACGGGAACGCGACCAGCGAGGCCGGCGCGACGCCCGGGTAGAGCAGCTGCACCGCGTCGGTGACGCGGCGCGATTCGCCCGTCACGCGGTCGATGCCGTCACCCTGCGCCCACATCGCGACGACATGGCCAAGCGTGGAGATCGTGTAGTTCAGCGTTGCATGCGCGACGCCGATCTCGTTCGTGGTCGACGTCGCGGTGATGTTGCCGTGCTGGCTACGGCCGATGATGTAGTCGAGCACCGGGCCGTAGTCGACGGTGGCGCCCGTCGTGTTGTTGTTGTTGAACGGCGACGCGGTGTTGAGGCTCGTCTCGCTGTTGATGCGCTGCACGGTGAGCGCGCTCTCGAGGTCTTCGTTGCCTTCCGGTGCGCCGTGCTGGGTCTTGCCGAACACGATCAGCGCATCACCCGGTCCCGCGCCACCACCCGCGGTGCGGAAATGCCCGGTGGGCGCGGTGAACAGCGTGCCGCCTTCCTGCGGATTGCCATCGCCGCCCGAGATCAGGAAGCGGTTGGCGAGCGGACCCGCATCGAACGTCCCGACCGGCTCGTCGATCGAACCGAAGCGGATCGGCGTGCCCGGGATCACCGGGTTGCCCTGGCGATCGGTCGCGAGCGCGCTGACGGTGAGGCTGTAGGTCGCGTCGGGATCGGGCGGAATGATGTCGCCGTCCGGATCGACTTCGCCCGAGACCGTGTTGACGAGGATCGCATTGACGTTCGGCGAGGTGATCGTGAGGCTGTACAGCTTGCCGTCGGACACGATGACCGAGGTCGTGAACGTGACCGGGTCGGCGATGCCGTTGCTGACGTTGTTGTCGGCGCGGTCCGCAGTCGCGCGGATCTGCAGCGGTACCTGCGGAGTCGCGTCGCCGACCTGCAGCGAGGCGATCGCGACGCCGCGCACCGTGTGCGATGTGACCGTCGCGCCCGACACCGGACCCGCGACCGAATTGGTGCTCAGGCGCGCGTCGCCGTAGTCGCCCACGAGTTCGAAGCGAATGTTGTCGAAGCCGCCATTGCCGATGACCGGATCGGGCACGAGCTGGCCGGCGCCGTCGAGCACGGTCGCGCTGATCTGCGAAGTGTTGTTGCCACCCGAGCTCGGCAGGTAGACGTTCGCCGGCAGCGGCGTCAGCGTCACGCTGGCCGGCATCTGACCGACGCCGCTCGTGATCACGAAGTTCATGCTCGCGGAAATCGTGCGGCCGGTGTTCGGGTCGATGCCGCTGACCGTCATCACCGCAGTGCCGGCGGTATCCTGCGCATTGACGAAGATCGATGCCTGCCCGTTGATGCCTTCGATCACGACCGAGCCGTACAGCTGGTTGCCGTCCTCGCAGTTCTCGCCATCGACGAGGCACGAGAGTGCGGCGTAGTTGGTCGGCGAGATGCTGACGTGGATGTCCTGGCCACTGATCAACGAGCCGTTCGCGGCGCGCTGGATGATCGTGACCTCGGCCTGCGTCGGATTGCCATACTGGATCGGCTGGTAACCCCATACATTGACCGGCAATGTCGTGCTGGTCGCCTGCAGCGTGAACGTGCCACTCTGCGGTTCGGTGAAAGCGCCGCCGTCACCGCCGCCGCCGCCGCAGCTGGCCAGGGTGAGGCTGGCGAGCAGCAGCCCCAGGGTCTTGCCGAAAAATTTCATGTCGTGTCTCCAGGCCTGCTAGTTCTTGGAACTCGATGCCGTTCGCATCGCGTAGGGGTTGGTACGCCGCCGTGCTACTTGAGGCTGTCGCTCAGGATGCGTGGCGTGACGAAGATCAGGAGCTCCGCCTTGGTGTCGGTGCGACCCTTGTTCTTGAACAGGTTGCCGAGCAACGGAATGTCGCCGAGCAGCGGCACCTTGGTCAGCGTGTCGGACTTGTTGACCTCGTAGACGCCGCCGAGGACGACGGTCTGGCCATTGTCGACGAGGACCTGCGAAGCGACCTGGCGCTTGTCGATCAACGGGATGTCACCCGTCGGACCCGAATAGTAACCGGCCAGCGTGTCCTTCTTGACCTCGAGGTCGAGCACGACCCGATCGTCGGCCGTGATCGTCGGCGTCACCTTGAGTTCGAGCGTCGCATCCTTGAACGCGACGGTCGGCTGCGCGCCGCCGGACGAGGCCTGGATCGTCGAGTAACCGATCTCCGTACCCTGCGTGATGTGCGCTTCCTTCTGGTTCGCGGTGATCACGCGCGGGTTCGACACGGTCTCGCTGCGCCCCTCGCGCTGCGCGGCCGACAGCTCCAGGTCGAGCAGGTAGTCGGAACCGAGGATCGCGAGGCCGAAGCTGCCGGCCGGGTTGATCACGGGCATGTTCACGTTGAGGCGATCGCCGAGGCTCGGCACCGCGATACCGCCCGGGATCTGGCCCGGCGCGGTGTTCGGCAGGCCGCGGTTCGGGCCGCGCATGCGGTTGTTCATCACGACGTTGCTCATGCGGTCGGTCGCGACCGCGGAGCCCGCGGTGCTGATGACATTGTTGCTGTCGTCCTGGAAGCCGCCGCTGACGCCGAAGCGCACGCCCAGTTCGCGGGCGAAGCTGTCGGTCGCGATCACGATGCGCGATTCGATCAGCACCTGCTGCACCGGGCGGTCGAGCACCGCGATCAGCTGGCGGATCTCCTGGATCTTCGACGGGATGTCGCTGACCAGCAGGGTATTGGTGCGGTCGTCGTAGGTGACGCTGCCGCGCGCCGACAGGAAGCCGCGCGTTCGCGTCGTCGCGCCGCCGCCAGCCGCGCCACCACCGCCGGTCGACGTCTGCGCTTCGCTCGTCATCAGGTCGACGATGTCCTTGGCCTTGCCGTAGCTGATCGGGATGTAGTCCGTCACCAGCGGCTCGGTATCTTCCATCTTGGCCATCGCCTCGGCGATCGCCTGTTCGCGGTCCGCGATTTCCTTCTGCGGTGCGACCCAGATCACGTTGCCGCGGCGGCGCTTGTCGAGGCCCTTGGCCTGCAGCACGATGTCCAGCGCCTGGTCCCAGGGCACGTTGATGAGGCGCAGCGTCACGTTGCCCTGCACGCTGTCGGCGACCACGATGTTGAGGTCGGACACGTCGGCGATCAGCTGCAGCACCGAACGGGTCGGGATGTCCTGGAAGTTGAACGTGACGCGGCTCCCGCTGTACTCGGGCTCGGCGTTCTTGCCACGCGGCTTTTCGTCCTGCTTCTTCTCCGACACCTCGATCGTGTACTCGTTGCCCGTCTGGTAGGCGAGTTGTTCGTAGGGCGCGCGTGCCGCGATCTCGATGCGCGTGCCGGTACCGGCGCCGCGTACGTCGATCGTCTGCACCGGCGTCGCGAAGTCCAGCACGTCGAGATGCTCGGCCTTGCGCGGCTTGGCATTGAGCACGTCGAGCACGATGCGGTCGCCTTCGCGCTTGAGGTTCACCGCCGCACCCGGATTGTCGAACGCGACCACGACGCGTCCCTCGCCTGCGCGACCGCGGCGGAAGTCGACGTTCGCGACCTCGATCCCCTGCACCGCCGGCACGACCTTGGTCGGATCGGTGCGACCTGCGCTGGCGGCGACGCTGGAGGTCCCGATGAGTCCGTTGTTGATCGTCAGGACCACGTTGTTGCCGTTGACGCGGCTGTCGTAGCCGGCAGCCCGGAACAGGTCGACGACGACGCGCGTGCGCCCGGCGGCTTCGATCACCGACACGCCCGAGGTGGCGCCCGCACCGATCTCGACGCGGCGCTTGCTGAGCCCGTTGCGGGTGTCGGCGAAGTCGAGCGCGACGCTCGGCGGCGTCTCGGTCGAAAAGACCTGCGGGTCCGCGACGGGACCCGAGAACTTCATCGTCAGTTCGACCTTGCCGCCAGGCAGGGCCGTATAGGACAGGTCCTCGAGCACGTTCTCGGCCTGCGCAGGCGCGGCGAGCGCGACGCCGAACACGGCGAGGATTCCAAGCAGGCGAGCCCGTGCCGCCCGCAAGGAGGGCCTGCGCTCGAAAATTGCGGTCGTAGTCGTGCTCATGAGCATAGTCCCCAATGAATCGATCATTGCTTTTCGGCGAGAGCGATGGTGGCCGGTTTTTCCACCCAGCTGCCGGCGCCGTTCGGTACCAGTTCGACCAGCTCGATGCGGTCTTCTTCCACGGCGATCACGCGACCGTAGTTCTGCCCGAGGTAGTTGCCCACGCGCACCCGATGGACGACGCCGTCGGGATCGCGCACGAGGGCTTCCATCGAGCGGGCGCCACCGAGCGTGCCCGCCATCCTGAGGCCATCCAGCGGAAACGATTCCAGCGGCTCGCGCGTGCGGTTCTGGTCCGGACGCGGGCCGTTGGCGGCGCTTTCGGCTTGCTCCTCGAGGCTGTAGCCGAACGGGTCGCGCTGATCCTGGACCGTGTAGAGGAAGGATTCGAACGTCTTGATGACAGGGAGCGGCTGCAACGGGGCTCCCTTCTTGGCCTTTTCCTGGGCGACCCACTGCTGCGGGGACTCGCTCGGCGTGCAGCCTGCGACGACCAGCAGCGCGCAGGCTGCCGCGGCGCGGGCGAGGAATGCGACGGGTGTCTTCATGTCACTTGCCTCCTGCGGCCGGCTTGGCCGGCGCCGCGCGCTTGCCGGCCGGCTTCTTCGCCTCCGCGGCGGCCTGGATTGCGGCGGCCTCCTCGTCGTCGAGGTAGCGATAGGTCTTGACCGTGCCTTCCAGCAACAGCTGGCCGCCGGGTGCGTTGGCCGTAGCGGACTTGGCTCCCGCCGCCTTGGCGACCGGGCGCAGCGAGACGTCGTGCATGGTCAGGATCACCACGCGCGGGAGCGAGGCGACGTTGCTGATGAAGGTGCCGAACTGATGGTAGGTGCCGAGCATCCTCAACTGAATCGGCTTCTCGGCGTAGAACTCCTTCATCACCTCGGGGCCCGGCTGGAACAGCTGGGTCTCGATGCCGGCGCCCTGCGCCGCGTCGGAGATGCCGTTGAGGAGGTCCGGCATTTCGGTCTTGCTCGGAAGCTGGCGCAACATCGTCTGCAGCATCTCGGTCATGTCGTCGAGTTGCTTGCGGTACGCCTCGAGGTTGACCGCCTTCGCCTGCTTGTCGGCGAATTCCTTCTTGAGCGTGAGCTCCCTCGCGCGCACGCCTTCGAGTTCGGCCTGCTGGTCGCGGATCTTGAAGTACCAGCCGAGCAGCAGGATCAGGATCACGATCAGGCTGGCGAAGAACACCTTGACGGACTTCGACCAGCCGCCGACGTTGTTGCGATCCAGGTTGCGCAGATCGTCGAGGAAGCTCATTTCTTCTCCCCCGTGGCTGGAGTCGTCGGTTGCGCGGCGCTGGCGCCGGCCGGGGTCGCCTGCTTGTCCATCAACTGCCTGGAGGCGTCTTCGAGCTTGGCCCCGAGGTCCGGATTCGCCGCAGCGGGCGCGGTCGTCGGGGCGGTTGCCGGCGCGTCGACCGGTTCATCGGGCAGGCCGTCGCCGTCCTCGTCCTTGGCCGCTTCCGGCTTGCGCAGGCGCACGTCGAGCGAGAACACGAACGGCATCTTCTGTTCGACGTCCTTGGTGCCGGCCTTGTTCTCGATCTTGCGCAGGTCGCTGCGACCCATCCACGGCGAACCGTCGATGTTGCGCATGTAGGTCGCGACGCGCGAATTGGATTCGGCGACACCCTCGAGCGTGAGCGTCTCGCCGGCTTGCTTCATCGTGCTGAGGCGCGTGCCGTCCGGGATCGTCTTCACCATCTCGTCGAACAGGTGGACCATCTGCGAGCGGTTGGACTGCAGCTGCTCGATGATCTCCTTGCGCGTGAGCAGCGCAGAGCGCTTGCGATCGAGGTCCTGGATCTCTTCGATCTTCTTGTCGAGCGCCTTGATTTCAGTCTGCAGGTACGCATTGCGATCGTTCTGGTCGCCGATCAGGTGGCTCATCCAGAAGATCGCCGCGAACAGCACCGCCAGCGCCGCGATCGCGGTGCCGGCGAGCATCATGTAGAACTCGCGTTCGCGCTGCTTGCGGCGCTCGGCGCGCCAAGGCAATAGGTTGATGTTGGCCATCAGTCGAAGCTCCTGAGCGCGAGCCCGCAGGCGATCATCAACGCGGGGGCGTCCTGCGCGAGCGTCTGCGCCTGGACGCGACCGGACAGCGACATGTCGGCGAGCGGGTTGGCGACGATGCAGGGCACGCCGAGATGCTCCTCGACCATGTCGGCGATGCCCGGGATCGAGGCGCATCCGCCTGCCAGCACGACCTGGTCGACACGGCTGTACTCGCTGCCCGCGAAGAAGAACTGCAGCAGGCGGCTGATCTGCTGGACCATCGCCTCCTTGAACGGCTCCAGCACCTCGACTTCGTAGGATTCGGGCAGGCCGCCCTGGCGCTTCGCGAGTCCCGCCTCCTCGTAGCTGAGGCCGTAGCGGCGCATGACTTCGTCGGTGAGCTGCTTGCCGCCGAACACCTGTTCGCGCGAGTAGATCGTGCGCTGGTTCTTGAGCACGATGAGCGTGGTCATCGTGGCACCGACATCGATGACCGCGACGACGGCGTCCTTCGGCACCGACAGCTGGTCGGAGATCAGGCGGAACGCGTTCTCCATCGCGAACGCCTCGACGTCCATCACGCGCGTTCCGAGCCCGCCGAGGTCGAGCGCGGCGACGCGCAGGTCGACGTTCTCGGTGCGCGAGGCCGCGAGCAGGACATTGACCATGTCCGGGTTGTCCTTGATCGGGCCGATCACCTCGAAGTCGAGGCTGACCTCCTCGATCGGATACGGGATGTACTGGTTCGCCTCGACCTGGATCTGCGCTTCCATGTCCTCGTCGGACAGGTCCGCGGGCATCGGCACCACCTTGGTGATGACGGCCGAACCGGCGACGGCTGCAGCGGCGAACTTCGTCTTCGTGCCGGATCGGTTCAGCGCGCGGCGGATAGCCTCGCCGACCGCCTCGACCTCGACGATGTTCTTTTCGACGACCGCATTCGGAGGCAGCGGCTCGACGGCATAGTGTTCGACGCGGTAGCGACCGCCGACCTGCCCGAGCTGGAGCAGCTTCACCGCGGTTGAACTGATGTCGACGCCGATCAGTGGCGGTGCTTTAGGTGTGAACAGGCCCACACTTTTCCCCTTTCCCACGCGCCCTTACGAGCGAAAGATGCGCCGCTACATTAAATACAAGTGTTAACGGTTTTTCAACGGGTGTCCAGTCCTGTGGCAAAATCAAGGCTGGACAGTGGTTTATCGCTGGCCCCGTCCCCCGGACCCGCCCCGGCGCATGTTCGGTGAAACCACATACGCTCTATACTCCGACACTTACCGCACATACCTTGACTGGCATCACAAGTCCTGCCGCATGACCATCTTTCTGCGCTTCCTGCGCTATGCACTCTATCTGGCGCTGGCCGGCGTCCTGCTCGGCGCGATCGCGCTCGGCGTCACCTACTGGCTGATCGCACCGGGCCTTCCGTCGGTCGAAGTCCTCAAGGACGTGCGCCTGCAGGTGCCGCTGCGCGTGAAGTCCGCCGACGACAAGCTGGTCGCGACGTTCGGCGAGACCAAGCGCACGCCGGTCTCGATCAGCGCCGTGCCGGACCAGCTCAAGCACGCGTTCCTGGCGGCCGAGGACGCCGACTTCTACACCCATCGCGGCATCGACCTCGGCGGCATCTCGCGCGCGGTCTGGTTGACGGTGTCGACCGGAAGCAAGCACGTCGCGGGCGGCAGCACGATCACCCAGCAGGTCGCGCGCATGTTCTTCCTGAGCTCGGAGGTCAGCTACACGCGCAAGATCTCCGAGATCTTCCTCGCTTTCCGGATCGAAAGCGCGCTGAGCAAGGACGAGATCCTCGAGCTCTACCTCAACAAGAGCTTCTTCGGCCACCGCTCCTACGGCGTGGTCGCCGCGGCGGAGTTCTACTACGGCAAGACGCTGGACCAGCTCAGCCTCGCCGAATGCGCGATGCTCGCCTCGATCCCGAAGTTCCCGTCGACCGGCAATCCACTGAGCCGCCCGCAACGCGCCCTCGAGCGCCGCGGCTACGTGCTCGGGCGCATGCTCGAGAACCGTTTCATCGACGAGGCCGCGTTCGAGGCGGCCAACCGCGAACCCGACCTCGCGCGCGCGCACGAAGCACCGGTCGAGGTGGACGCGCCCTACTTCGCCGAACTGATCCGGCGCGAAGCGCTCGATCGCCTCGGCAACAATGCACTCACCGACGGTTACGTCGTGCGCACCACGCTCGACTCGGTGCGCCAGGAAGCCGCCACGCGCGCGGTGCGCGACGGCCTCATGGCCTACGACCGTCGCCACGGCTATCGCGGCGCCGAGGCGCAGGTCGAACTCGCGGCCGACGCGAGCTCGGCGCAACTCGAGGAAGCGCTCGCGGATTACCGCCCGCTCGCGGGGCTCGTGCCGGGCATCGTCAGCGCGGTCGAACGCCAATCGGCCACCGTGCGCCTCGCCGACGGCCAGGACGTCGTGCTCGACGTGAAGGGCCTCGAATGGGCGCGCCCGTACATCAGCGAGGATCGTCGCGGCGCCGCGCCCAAAGCCGCATCCGACGTGCTCAAGCGAGGCGACGTCATCCGACTGTCGCGCGACGCCGAAGGCGCATGGACGCTCGCGCAGGTGCCCGCGGCCGAAGCTGCGATCGTGGCGCTCGATCCGCAGGACGGCGCCGTGGTCAGCCTCGTCGGCGGCTACAGCTTCCAGCGCAGCAAGTTCAACCGCGCCACCCAGAGCGCGCGACAGCCCGGTTCCTCGTTCAAGCCGTTCCTCTACTCGGCCGCGTTCGACCGTGGCTTCACGCCCGCGTCGGTGCTCAACGATGCGCCGGTGCAGTTTCCCGACCCCTCGCGTCCCGATGGCGTGTGGACGCCGATGAACGACGACGGCTCGTTCCAGGGCCCGATCCGGCTGCGCGAGGCCCTGGTCAAGTCGGTGAACCTCGTGTCGGTGCGGCTGCTCGATGCGATCGGCGTGCGCTACGCGCGCGAGTACATCACGCGCTTCGGCTTCACGCCGGACCAGATTCCCGAGAACCTGTCGATGGCGCTGGGCACCGCGGCCGTGGCGCCGCTCGCGATGGCGCGCGGCTACGCGGCGTTCGCGAATGGCGGCCACCTCGTCGACCCGTACCTCGTCCGCGAGATCGCGGACCGCGACGGCAACATCGTCTATCGCGCGCTGCCGCCGACGGTCTGCACCGATTGCACGAACGAACCGGTGCAGGCGCCTCCGGCGGCAGCCACCAGCGCGATCGCGGCACTCAACCCGATCGGCAGCGCGAATGCAGCGGCCGGCGTTGCGCCGCCGCCGGCGCCGCGCGTGCTCGATGCGCGCAACGCCTACCTCGTGACCTCGCTGATGCGCGACGTGGTCAAGCGCGGCACCGGGCGCGGCGCGATGGTCCTCGAGCGCAACGACCTCGCCGGCAAGACCGGTTCGACCAACGACCATCGCGACGCGTGGTTCTCGGGCTTCAATGCGAGCCTCGCGGTCAGCTGCTGGGTCGGCTTCGACGATTTCAGTTCGCTCGGCCGCGGCGAATTCGGCGCCAAGGCCGCACTGCCGATCTGGGTCGACTACATGCGCGTCGCGCTCGACGGCGTCGAGGAACGCGCGTTCGACATGCCGCCGGGAATCGCACGCGTGCGCATCGACCCGGGCAGCGGCATGCTCGCGGGCGCCGGCGAAGGCGGCATCCTCGAGGTCATGAAGTCCGAAGACGCCACGCGACTCGCCGCGATGCCGCCGCCGATCGAGGAACAGAGCGGCGCGCAGCGCGAAGCCTACGACGTGTTCTGATGGCGAAGGCTGGCCCATCCGGCGGCCGCGGCGCCGAAACGCGCCGTCGCATCGCGGTCGAGGCCGCGCGGCTCATCAGCGAAGGCGGGATGCGCGACTATCGACAGGCCAAGCTCAAGGCCGCCGCGCGCCTCGGCATCCGCGAGGAAACCGACCTTCCGCGCAACGACGAGATCGAGCAGGCACTGCGCGAACACCAGCGGCTTTTCCACGCCGGCGACCACGACGCGACGTTGAGGCGCTTGAGAGAGACCGCGCGCGAAGCGATGCGCTTCCTCGGGGCGCACGAGCCGCGCCTCGTCGGCGCGGTGCTCGACGGCAGCGCGGACGCGCACTCGGCGGTCTGCCTGCATCTGTACACCGACCAGCCGCACGAAGTGTTCGAGCGCATGATCGGACAGGGCATCGCGTTCGAGGAGCAGGCCCGGCGCCTGCGCGTGGACCGCGACACCGCGAAGGACTTCCCCGCGCTCGTGTTCGGCGCGGGTGGTACGTCGATCGACCTGACCGTGCTGCCCTACGACCTGCTGCGCCAGGCGCCGCTCGACCGCATCAGCGGCAAGCCGATCCAGCGCGCGACGCTCGCGGCGGTCGAAGCGTTGCTCGCAGAAACTCCCGCAGGCGGCGGGGCGGACTGAACGCCCGGCGCCGCGCCGCACCGCGCGCGACTCAACGCCGGTCGAGCGACACGTAGTCGCGCGGTGCCGCGCCGGTGTAGATCTGGCGCGGGCGGCCGATCTTCGTTTCCGGATCGTTGTGCTGCTCGAGCCAGTGCGCGACCCAACCGGCGGTGCGCGCGATCGCGAACATCACCGTGAACATCTCGGTCGGGATCTTGAGCGCCTTGTAGATGATGCCCGAGTAGAAGTCGACGTTCGGATACAGCTTGCGCTCGACGAAATAGGAGTCCTTGAGCGCGGCCTGTTCGAGTTCCATCGCGACGTCGAGCAGCGGATCGCTGACGTTGAGGTCGGCGAGCACCTTGTGGCACATCTCGCGGATGATCGTCGCGCGCGGATCGAAGTTCTTGTAGACGCGATGGCCGAAGCCCATCAGGCGGAAACCGGAAGCCTTGTCCTTCGCCTTCTCGACCGCCTTGCCGACGTTCTTCGCATCGCCGATGTCGGCGAGCATCTTCAGCACCGCCTCGTTGGCGCCTCCATGCGCCGGACCCCACAGCGCCGCGATGCCCGCGGCGACGCACGCATACGGATTGGCGCCGGTCGAACCCACCAGGCGCACGGTCGAGGTCGACGCGTTCTGCTCGTGGTCCGCGTGCAGGATGAACAGCAGGTCGAGCGCCTTCGCGGCGACCGGATTCAGTTCGAGCGGCTCGCTCGGCACTTCGAACATCATGTGCAGGAAGCGCGTCACGTACTCGAGGTTGTTGCGCGGATAGCGCACCGGCCATCCGATCGAATAGCGGTACGCCGCGGCCGCGATCGTCGGCATCTTGGCGACGAGGCGGATCGCCGCGAAGCGGCGCTGCTCGGGATCGGAGAGGTCGAGCGAGTCGTGGTAGAACGCCGACAGCGACGCGATCGACGCGCACAGGATCGCCATCGGGTGAGCGTCGTGGTGGAAGCCGTGCAGGAAGTTCTTCAGCGACTCGTGCATCATCGTGTGATGCGTGATCTCGTGATCGAACGCCGAGAACGCAGCCTTGTCCGGCAATTCCCCGTGCATCAGCAGGTAGGCGACCTCGAGGAAGCTCGAGTGCTTGGCGAGTTGCTCGATCGGGTAGCCGCGGTACAGCAGCACGCCCTCGTCACCGTCGATGAAGGTGATCGCGCTGCGCGTCGAGGCGGTCGCGACGAAACCCGGATCGAACGTGAACAGCCCGGTGTCCTTGTTGAGCTTGCCGATGTCGATGGCCGGGTCGCCGAGGCTGCCGCTGACGATCGGCAACGAGGCGGACTTGCCGGTGGCGGAGTCGGAAAGCTGGACGGTTCTGTCGGACACGAGAGGACTCCTTGCTGCGGCCACGCGGCGCGCGTACGCGCGCGGAAACCGGCGGTTGGTCTGTTCGGGTAGGGCGCTACGCGGATCGCGTCACGCTCGGCGCGCGATTATCGCACGGAGAAAAGATGCGGACGTTGCAAACCGGCTTCAATGCGCGAAAGTCGCTGCCCGGGCAGTGCGCAGTGCCGCACGGAAGCCCCGGACGGACGCGCCACCGGACCTGCATGTGAAGGATTGTTTCACTCGATCCGCGCGAGGCCGCGGAGAGTGGCGCGGCCGGCGCGCGGCGGTCGGCCGCAGGCGCCGGTCCGGCCGGGGAGGCTTACTTCGCGTAGCGGCGGCGGAACTTGTCGACGCGGCCGGCGGTGTCCACGATCTTCTGCTTGCCGGTGAAGAACGGGTGCGAATGGCTCGAGATTTCCACCTTGATCAGCGGATACTCTTGGCCGTCTTCCCACTTGATCGTTTCCTTGCTGCCCATGGTCGAGCGCGTGAGGAACGAGAAGTCGGACGAGATGTCCTGGAACACGACCTGCTTGTAGGCGGGATGGATGTCGGCTTTCATGGCGGCCTTGTTCGATGCGGGCGGAAAAAGAGCGGCAGTTTAGCCCGCGGAACGCCGCCCGCGCAAGCCGCATCAAGGACCGGCGCCGAGCCCGGCGGCGACCAGCGCCTCGAATCCGCCCTGCTCGACCTCGAGCACGATGTTCGCATTGGGCGACCGGCCGAGGCGCGCTTCCCAGTCGACCATGGTCGCGCCGCGCGTGTGCCGGCCGCGAAGTTCCACCGTCGCATGGCGGCGTTCCGCGCGGCGCACGATGCCCGGCTCGAGCGCGACCGCCATCGCGAGCGCGTCGGCCGCGATCATGCCCCTGCGTTCGCGCGCCTCGTTGAACGCACGCGCCTTGCGCGAAATCGCAGCCTGGAAGCGCGCGCGCCCGTCGCCCCGTGCGAGCAGCGCATCGAAGCGCGGGAACGCGATCGCATGGCGCACGCAGGCCTCCCAGTCGACGAGGCCGAACCCGGGCCAGCCCGCGAACACCACATGCGCGGCTTCGGGATCGAAACCGATGTTGAACTCGGCCGCGAGCCGCTCTGTATTGCCGGCGCCTCGCACCGCGCCGCCCATCACGACCAGCCGCGCGATCCGGCCCGGCAATCCGGGATCCAGCCGCAGTGCGAGCGCGAGGTTGGTCAGCGGCCCGAGCGCGACGAGGGTCAGCGCACCCGCATGTTCGCGCGAGAGCCGCAGGATCGCGGCGACCGCATGCTCGTCCGCCGCGCGGCGCGATGCGGGCAGGTAGCCGGTGTCGCCGAAACCGTCCGCTCCATGCACGAACCCCGCATCGTCGGCACCCGCCACCAACGGCGTCGGGCATCCCGCGAACACCGGCGTGTCGACGCCGAGCACCTCGACGAGCTTGAGCGCGTTCGCGAGCGTGTGCGTGAGGCCGACGTTGCCGGCCGCGATGCAGAGGCCGACGACCTCCGCCCGAGCATGCGCCATCATGATCGCGAGCGCGTCGTCCACGCCGGGATCGGTATCGATCAGGATCTTCATGCGAATCGCATCACGTCGGAAGCCGGATGCGGCGATGATAGCGATTCCTTCCCTGCCTTCGATCCCCGTGATGCATGCGATCCCGATGTCGCCCCGATTCCGGCTGTCCGTGCTGTTCGCGCTTCTCGCCGGAATGCTGCTGGTAATGACACTGGCCTGGCATGTGCCGATGATGCTGTGGGACCACCTCGACCTCGTCCCGATTTACGCATCCTGGCAGTCCGGCGCATTGGCCGACTCGGCCTTTTTCGCGGTGCACGGCGGCCACATGCACACGGCGGCTTACGCGGTGCTGCTCGCGACCACCGCGCTGTCGCACGGCCAACCCTGGCTCGACTGCGTGGCGAGCTGGCTGCTGCTGCTCGTGCATGCGGGCATCATCACGATGTTCATTCGCGAAACATTCGCGAACGAGTTGCCGCGCTCCATCGGCGTGGCCGCCCTGCTGGTGCTGCTCGCGCTGCATCCGGGACATCTCGCGAACCTGCAATGGGGCTGGCAGGTCGCGGTATTCCTCTGCCTCGCCGGCACCAGCGCGACCATCCTCGCCCTGACGCGACCAGGGTTGACCGTGGCGCAGCAGTCGCTGGCCCTGGCTGCGGCCACGGTCGCCTACTTCAGTTTCGCGACTGCAATCGCATTGCTGCCGACCGCGCTCGTCCTGATCGCGCTGCGCAGCGACGTCCCGCCCAGGCACCGCCTGCTCGCCGCACTACCGTGGCTGATCGCCATCGGGGCTGTCGCGTTGCAGTACCGCGGTCTCGAGACGCACGCGGCTCGTGCAGGCGTCGCTGCGATCACGGTGTATGCGCTGAACTTCCTCGGTGCCGGCATCGCCCGATTCGCAACCGACCTCGCGCCATGGGGCGCGCTCGGCGCGCTCGTCGTCGCGGCCATCACACTCGCGCGCGGCGGACGTGAAGGAATCCGCTTGCCATGGCTGGGCCTCGCGCTGTTCGCGGCGTGCGCAAGCGTCCTCGTCGCGCTCGGCCGCGCGGCGCCATTTGGCGGCGAGCATGCATTCGTCACGCGCTACGTGAGTTTCTCCAGCCTGTTCTGGATCGGATGCAGCGGCCTTGTCGCGAGCACCTGGCGCGAGCGACTGCCCCGCGCGCTGCGCCTCGGCTTCGTGGTCGTCACGCTGTTCACGCTCGCCAATGCCGTGCACATGGTCGGCAAGGCGCGCCAGGTCGCATCGCGTACGCGCGCGATCGCCGCAACGATTCGCTCGGATTGGCCCGCGGTCGATCCGGCCCTGCTCGGCGAGGTGTACTTCGACCAGCCGGATGTCGCGCGGGAGCGGCTCGAGGCGCTGCACTCGCTCGGTTTCGCGCCGTTCGACGGCGGGCCATGAGTGGCACCCGCGCGCGAACGCGCGCCTGCCGCCGCCGCGCAGCCAGCGGGAGCCCCTTCGAGCTCAGGCGCCGGCGTAGCGCGCGGAGGATCCGATCCAGCGCGCGAGCAGGCGCTCGGCGAGGTCGGGATGGTCGCGCAGCATCGCCTCTCCGACACGCTGGACCGCCGGCAGCAGGTGCGCGTCGCGTGCGAGGTCGGCGACGCGGAACTGCAGCTGGCCGGTCTGCCGCGTGCCGAGCAGTTCGCCGGGGCCGCGCAGCTCGAGGTCCTTTTCGGCGATGCGGAATCCGTCGCCGGTTTCGCGCATGACTTCCAGCCGCGCGCGCGCCATCTGCGACAGCGGCGCCTGGTAAAGCAGCACGCAACTCGACGCCGCACTGCCGCGGCCGACGCGGCCGCGCAACTGGTGCAACTGCGCGAGGCCGAGGCGTTCCGCGTTCTCGATCACCATGAGGCTCGCATTCGGCACGTCGACCCCGACCTCGATCACCGTGGTCGCGACCAGCAGGCGCGTGTCACCGCGCTTGAACGCGTCCATCGCGGCCTGCTTGTCCTTGGACTTCAGGCGACCGTGCACGAGGCCGATGCGCAGTTCCGGCAGCGCCGCGACGAGTTCGGCGTGCGCGACTTCGACCGCCTGCGCCTCGAGCTGGTCCGATTCCTCGATCAGCGTGCAGACCCAGTAGGCCTGGCGCCCTTCCGAACAGGCCGCGCGGATGCGCTCGACGACCTCGCTCCGGCGCGAGGCACCGATCACGACCGTCTGCACCGGCGAGCGGCCCGGCGGCAATTCGTCGATGACCGAGACATCGAGGTCGGCGTACGCGGTCATCGCGAGCGTGCGCGGGATCGGCGTCGCGGTCAGCACGAGCTGGTGCGGCACCTCGTCCCGGCCGTCGCCGCGCGCGCCGGCCTGGCGGCCCTTGTCGCGCAGGCTCAGGCGCTGGTGCACGCCGAAGCGGTGCTGCTCGTCGATGATCGCGAGGCCAAGGCGCCGGAACACGACGCCTTCCTGCATCAACGCATGCGTGCCGACCACCAGCGGCGCGCCGTCCGCGACCGCAGCGAGCGCGCTCGTGCGCGCGCGACCGAGCACCTTACCCGACAGCCACACCGGCTCGATGCCGAGCGGCCGCAGCCACGCATCGAGGTTGCGCCAGTGCTGCTCGGCCAGCAATTCGGTCGGCGCGGCGAGCGCGACCTGCGCGCCGGATTCGATCGCCGCGAGCGCGGCCAGCGCCGCGACCACGGTCTTGCCCGAACCGACGTCGCCCTGCACCAGTCGCAGCATCGGCTGCGGCGACGCGAGGTCGCGCTCGACCTCCGCGCAGACGCGCTGCTGCGCGGCGGTCAGTTTGAACGGCAGCCGCGAGCGCAGTGCGCTGCGCAGGCGGTCGTCGCCGCGCAGCGGTGCGGCCGCATGCGCACGCACCTGTGCACGCAGGCGCTTGAGCCCGAGGTGCTGCGCGAGCAATTCCTCGAATGCGAGCCGTCGCTGTGCAGGATGCGCTCCCGCGACCAGTGCCGCGCAATCGGCGTCCGGTGGCGGCCGATGCAGCATCAGCAAGGCCTCGCGCAACGAATCCAGCCGCAGGGGCGCGCGCAGCGCCGGCGGCACCAGCTCGAGCGCCTCGTCGGCCGGCAGGCGTTCGAGCGCGCGTTCGACGATCGCCGCGATGCGCTTCTGGCCGAGTCCCTCGGTGGCCGGATACACCGGGGTGAGCGCCTGCTCGACGATGGTCGGCGCGTCGCCCGCGATGCGACGGTACTCGGGATGCACCATCTCCGGACCGAGCAGGCCGTGGCGCACTTCGCCGAAACAAAGCAGGCGCGCGCCCGGCACGAATTGCGCGGCCTGGTTGCGGTTGAAGTGGAAGAAGCGCAGCACGAGCGTCCCGCGCGAGCCGTCGCCGATCGCGACGCGCAATTGCGGCCGGTAGCGGAAGCCGCGTTCGACCGCCTCGATGACGCCTTCGACCTGCGCCGTGCTGCCGATGCGCAGGTCACGGATCGGCGTGATGCGCGTGCGATCCTCGTAGCGCAGCGGCAGGTGGAACCAGAGATCCTGCACACGCTCGATGCCGAGCCGCGCGAGCGCCTGCGCGAGCGCCGCGCCGACGCCGGGCAGCGCGGTGACCGGGGCCAGGCCCGGGATGGCATCGGCGGTGAGCGCGGCGGCGGGACTCATCGGCCTAGCGTACCAACTGCGGTCGCGCTCGGGCCTCGGCTACCATCGACGACTCCCGAGGGGAATTCGATGGACGCGTTCGAGTACATCACGGTCCTGCTGTCGATCATCCTCGGAGTCGGCGTGGCCCAGTTGCTGCCGGGCTCCGCACGCCTGCTGCGCGACGGCCGTTCGCTCGCGAGTGCATGGTGGGTGATCGTGATCGTGCTCAACCTGCTGATCGGCATGCTGCAGGTGTGGTGGGTGTCGTTCATCTGGCGCGGCGTCGAGGGAATGGACCTTCGTCGGCTACGCCGCGTTCATGGTGCTGCCCATCCTGCTCAACCTGCTCGCGTACTTGGTGCTGCCTTCGGACCTGCACCTCGACGGCGATGCGCTCGCGCACGCCTTCGTCGCGCGGCGGCGGCCGTTCTACGCGATCATCGTACGTTCCCTTCGGCCTCGTTCGTGCAGCAGTGGCTGCTCGACGGCAATCGGCCCGCGATGGACCTCGACAGCATGCTGCGCCTGCTCTGGATCGTGCTCGCGGTGCCGGGCTTCTGCTCGCGCAGGATCGCGGTGCAGGCGGGCGTGGCGGCGCTTTCGCTCGTGCTGATGCTCGCCTGCATCTACCTGCTGTTCCTGCGCATCCGCTAGCGGCGCCGCGATGCATGCGGCGACCGCGTGCGCCGGGCGCGTGCGAAGCGATTCAGCCGAGCACCGCGACCATGTCGATCTCGACCGACGCGCCGAGCGGCAGCGACGCCACGCCGATCGTCGAACGCGCGGGATACGGCTCGCTGAAGTACTGCTTCATGACCTCGTTGACCGCGGCGAAGTTGCCGAGGTCGGTTAGGTAGATGCCCACGCGCACCACGCGCGTGAAATCCGCGTCGGCCGCCGCGAGCACCGCCTTGAGGTTCTCGAATACCTGTCGCGCCTGCGCCGAGATGTCCCCCTCGACAAGCTTGCCCACGGTCGGATCGAGCGGCGTCTGGCCCGAGAGGTAGAGGGTGTCGCCGGCGCGCACCGCCTGCGAATACGGACCGATCGCCTTGGGGGCCTTGTCGCTGTGGATGATTTTCATGGAACCGGGAATGGGGACTGGGGAATGGGGAATGGTAGAAGAACAACGCCGCCGTTGCGATTCCCTGTTCCCTATTCCCTGTTCCCTGCCTCAAACGGGATACCGGCGCACCGCCGTGACCACCTGCAGGCGCCGCACGCGACGCATCACGCCGGCGAGATGGCGGCGGTTGCGGACTTCGATCGTGAACAGCAGGGTCGCGGTCGTGAGGTCGCGTTCCTTGTACTCGACGTTCTCGATGTTCGACTCGGCTTCGGCGATCGCGGCTGCGACCTGCGCGAGCACGCCCGGCTTGTTGGTCACCTCGATGCGCAACTCGACCTTGTAGTCGCCCTGCACCGCGACGTCCCATGCGATGTCGACGCAGCGCTCGGGCACCTTGCGCAATTCGGGCGCATTCGGGCATTCGACGCGATGCACGACGATGCCCTTGCCTGCGGAGAGGTAGCCGAAGATCTCGTCGCCGGGCAGCGGGTGGCAGCAGTTGCCGAAACTCAGCACGCCGCGTTCGGCGCCGCTGATCAGGATCTTCTCGCGGCTGCGCGCGTGCGCGACGTGCGGGTGGTCGCCGACACCCGCGAGCAGGGCCTGCGCGACGCTGTCGGCGACGCGATTGCCGAGCGCGATGTCGGCGAGCAGATCCTCGAGCCGCTTGAAGCGCTGTTCGAGCAGGTAGCGCTCGAGCGCCGCGTGCGGAATTTCCTCGAGCGAGGCATCGAACGCATCGAGCGCGCGATCGAGCATGCGATGGCCGAAGTCGACCGCGTCCTCGTGCTGCAGGCGCTTGAGGTGGTGGCGGATCGCGGTGCGCGCGCGTCCGGACACGACCCAGTCGAGCCACTGCGGGCTCGGCGAGGCCGACGCCGCGGTCACGATCTCGATCGTCTGGCCGCTCGCGAGCGGCGCGCGCAGCGGCACCAGCTTCTTGTCCGCGCGCGCTGCGACCGCGTGGTCACCCACGTCGGTGTGCACCGCATACGCGAAATCCAGCGCGGTGGCGTTGCGCGGCAACGAGAGGATCTCGCCCTTCGGCGTGAACAGGTAGACCTCGTCCGGGAACAGGTCGACCTTCACGTTCTCGATGAACTCGAGCGAGGACGAGGTCTGGGTCTGCTGGTCGACCATGCTCGAGAGCCACTCGCGCGCGCGCGACTGCGCGCTGTTCGCGGGCATCGCGTCGGCCTTGTAGGCCCAGTGCGCGGCGACGCCGCGCTCGGCGACTGCGTCCATTTCCTCGGTGCGGATCTGGATCTCGATCGGCGCGCCGAACGGACCGAACAGCACCGTGTGCAGCGACTGGTACCCATTCGCCTTGGGGATCGCGACGAAATCGCGGAAGCGCCCTTCCAGCGGCTTGTACAGGCCGTGCACCGCGCCGAGCGCGTGGTAGCTGTGCGGCACGCTGTCGACCACCACGCGGAAGCCGTAGACGTCCATCACTTGGTTGAACGACTTGTGCTCCGAGCGCATCTTCGAATAGATGCTGTAGGGCGACTTGATGCGGCTGACCACGCGATGCGGGATCTGCTCGCCGGCGAGCCGCGCGGCCAGCGCATCCTCGATCCGCGCCATCGCCTCGCGGCGGTTGCCGAGCACCGCGCGGATGCGTTCGGCGATCACGCGGTGGCGGTCCGGATGCAGCATCCGGAAACCGAGGTCCTGCAGTTCGGCCTTGAAGCGGTTCATGCCGAGGCGCTGCGCGATCGGCGCGTAGATCTCGAGCGTCTCGCGCGCGATGCGCCGGCGTGATTCGGGTTCCATCGAGCCCAGCGTGCGCATGTTGTGCAGGCGGTCGGCGAGCTTGATCAGGATCACGCGCAGGTCGCGCGCCATCGCGAGCAGCATCTTGCGAAAACTTTCCGCGGCCGCCTCTTGGCGGCTGCTGAAGCGGACCTTGTCGAGCTTGGTGACGCCGTCGACGAGTTCGGCCACGGTCGGCCCGAACTCGGCGGCGATCCGCTCGCGCGTCAATGCGGTGTCTTCGAGCGTGTCGTGCAGGATCGCCGCGATGATCGTTTCGGCATCGAGGCCGAGTTCGGCGAGGATGCCGGCGACCGCGACCGGGTGCGTGATGTAGGGTTCGCCGCTCTTGCGCGTCTGGCCCTCGTGCGCGTCGGCACCCACCTCGTAGGCGCGACGCACGCGCAGGACCTGCTCCATCGGCAGGTGCTGCGCGAGTTGCGTTTCCAGTGCGCGGACGAACGGCGGAAGCCGGCTATCGGCCGGCGCCCGCGCTCGCCCAGGCGCAGTCGTGTTCATGCCGCCGGCCGCTCAGGCCGCTCCGTCGAGCGGGCGCTGGCGACATCGACCGCTCAAAGGTCGTCGCCACCCTTGCCGAGATCGTCGTCCGCGACTTCCGCGGCAGCCCACTCCAGCGCTTCGCGCTCGGCGCGCTCGCGCTCCTGGCGATCGATCTCGTCGATCATCTTCTGGTCCACCTTGCGCTCGGCGATCTCGCGCAGCGCGAGCACCGTCGGCTTGTCGTTCTCGTCGCTGAGCGCGGCGGTCGCGCCCTTGGCGAGCTGGCGCGCGCGCTTGGTCGCCATCAGCACGAGTTCGAAGCGGTTGTCGACCACTTCGAGGCAGTCTTCCACGGTGATGCGTGCCATCCGGTGTTTCTCCGATCGAAAATTTGAAGCCAATTCATGGCTTTACGGACTCGCATTGTAGCGCCCGGGCGGCTGGCCGGCAATCGCCCGGGTGGCGGCGGACGCGGGCGTGCACGCTGGCGCCTGTTTCGCGTAGCCTTGCAGCCGCGGCGGCCGCCCCAACATGCCCAGGTTCGGCGGCGCCGGCACCCATCGAGACCCTTCCATGCGATCGAAGAACACCTCCACCGGCCCGCGGGTCGGCTTGCTCTCCGCGTGCCTCATCGCGCTGGCCGGCTGCACCGTCGCGCCGCCGCGCACGGACGATCCGTGGGAGAAGTTCAACCGGAAGATGTATGCGTTCAACGACGCAGCCGACCGCGCCGTGATCCGCCCGACCGCAGTCGCCTACCGCAAGGTCACCTCGCCGAACGCGCGCCGCGTGATCTCGAACTTCTTCGCGAACCTGCGCATGCCGATCACGATCGTCAACGACGTGCTGCAGGCGGAGCCGAAGGACGCGTTGCGCAACACCGGCCGTTTCGTCGTCAACTCCACGCTCGGATTCGCCGGTTTCTTCGACCCTGCGAGCGCGATGCGCATGCCGTTGCAGGAAACCGATTTCGGCGTGACGCTCGCACGCTGGGGCCTGCCCGAAGGCCCCTACCTCGTGGTGCCGTTCGTGGGCTCGACCTCCGTGCGCGACATCTGGCGCATGCCGGCCGATCGAGCGCTCGATCCGCTCGGATGGTATGCCGACAGCCGCGACCTCAAGCTGCACGCCGAGGAGCTGCCGAGCATGATGTACTTGGTCACGCTGCGCGCGCGCGGCCTCGATGCCGAAAACCTGCTCGACGGCGTCTACGATCCCTACGTGTTCTACCGCGACGCCTATCGCCAGCGTCGCCTGTACGAGATCTATGACGGGCAGCCGCCGGCCGAGGCGATCGACGTGCTGCAGGGCACCGACGAGCTCGACATCGACGCGCTGCTCGACGAGCAGCACGAATACGAGCAGAAGCGAGCGGAGCCCGAGAAGCACTGACGCCGCTACCGGTCGGCGCGCTGCGAGCATCGGAGCTGCAGTGCTGCACGGCGCGGGCCGCATGGCGCTGGACCTGCGCGATGCGATCGCGGCAATGCGCGCCGAGAGGGCCGGGGCCCGGGGGCCGACCGACTCGAGCGCGTCAGGCCTGGATGCCGAGCAGCGGGCCCGCGTCGCACAGGTGCGCGAGCGCGAGCAGGCTCGCCGGCGCGGCCGTGAAGCGCAACGTGACGCCGGCATGGGCCGCGCGCGCGGCCCATGCGAGCAGGATCGCGAGCGTCGCGCTGTCGACTTCGCGCAGGCCCGATAGATCGACTTCGACCGATTCCGCGCCGCCCTGCGGGTGCAGCTGGAGTCCGCTCGCGAGTGCTTCCGCCGCGTGCGCGTAACCGAGTTCGCCCGCCACGCGCATGCGTCCGTCGGCGACGCGTTCGATCGTCGCGGACGCGGCGCTCACGCCTCGCCCTTCTGCGCCTTCTCCATCGATTCCAGAGCCTTCTCGCCCTGCGTCTCGAGGCGCACGATCAGCGCATCGAGGCCGTCCTTGCGGACTTCGGCGCTGACCTGGTTGCGATAGTTGGTGATGTAGGAAATGCCCTCGATGATCACGTCGTAGGCTTTCCATTCGCCCGCCTTGGTGCGGCGGAACGCGTAGTCCACCGCGAGCAGCTTGCCGTCGTCGAGCACGACCTCGGTGCGCACGATGGTGCGCTTCTCGCTGAGCTCACCCTTGCTCTGGATCACGCGCACGCGCCCGCGCGTGTAGTTCAGCAACCCTTCGGCATAGCGATGCGCGATCGAGTTGTAGAACGCGCGCGCGAAACGCGAGCGTTGCTCCGGCGTCGCCTCGCGCGCGTGCTGGCCGAGCACGAGGATCGACGCGTAATCGATGTCGAAGTGCGGCAGCAGGATGCCGTCGATCATCTCGATCAGGCGATCGCGGTCGGCGCGCAGTTCGGTCTGGTGGCCTTCGATCGCCTTGCCGAGATCGTCGGCGATGCCCTGCACGACCTGGTCGGGCAGCGGCGTGGCGGCACGCACGCCCGCGACGGGCGCAAGCGCGAACAGCAGGGCGAACGCAAGTCCGAAGATGCGCGGCATTCGGATATTCCTCGTGGTGGGTATCACTGGTGGTTGGCGGGCGCCTCGGGCGGCGTCGGATCGTCGGCAGGCTTGCGCTCGGGGGAGCCGTTGACCAGGAACTTGCCGATCAGGTCTTCCAGCTGCATCGACGACTGCGTCAGCACGAACTCGCCCCCATCCTCGAACATGTCGGGCGAGCCGCCTGGCTGGATGCCAACGTACTGGTCGCCGAGTAAACCGCTGGTGAATATCGCAGCCGACGAATCGTCGGGCAGCTCGTCGTAGCGCTTGTCGATCGAGACGCGCACCCGCGCATCCAGGCGCGTCGGGTCGAGCTCGATCGACTCCACCGATCCGATCCGCACCCCCGCGAGCTTCACCGGCGCACGCAACTTGAGCTGGCCGATGTTGGTGAAGCGCGCCTCGAGCACGTAACTCGGCCCCTGGCGGAAGTTCGCGACCGAGGTGGTCTGCGTCGCGAGGTAGGCGAGCGCCGCGAACCCGAGCAGGATGAACAGGCCGGTGCCGATCTGGTACGAACGTCGCTGGGTCATGGTTGTGTTTCCCGGAACTCGATCACTGGAGCCGAACTTGAAGCGGAAGTCTGAAACACGAAGCACACGAACGGTGAAGGGAGCGAGAGATTGAAACACGGAGCACACGGAGAAAGGCAGTCACGACTTCCGAGCTTGCTGTTGTCCATCTCCGTGTGCCCCGTGTGCTCCGTGTCGGGATTTTCGACGATGTATTTCGCGCGCTTCGCATCTTCAGCTTCGTGCACCGATCACATCAGGAACGCGGTCATCACGAAATCGAGCGCGAGCACGACGATCGAGGAGAACACCACGGTGCGGGTGGTCGCGTAGGCGACGCCTTCGCTGGTCGGCGGCGTGGTATAGCCTTGGAACACCGCGATCAGCGAGACCACCGCGCCGAACGCGACGCTTTTCCAGACGCCGTTGACGACGTCCTTCCAGACATCGACGCTCGAGGTCATGTTCGACCAGAACGTGCCGTTGTCGAGTCCGAGCCACGTGACGCCGACCAGGTGCGCACCGAAGATGCCGAGCGCGTTGAACACGCAGGCGAGCAGCGGCATCGCGACGATTCCGGCGAGGAACCGCGGCGCGGCGACATAGGCGAGCGGATCGACCGCCATCATTTCCATCGCGGACAGCTGGTCCGTCGCGCGCATCAGGCCGATCTCGGCCGTGACCGACGTGCCCGCGCGGCCCGCGAACAGCAGAGCGGTCACCACCGGCCCGAGCTCGCGGTAGAGCGAGAGCGACACCACGGAGCCCAGCGCCGCCGTCCCGCCGAAGATCGACAGGACGTAGTAGAGCTGCAGCCCGAGCACCATCCCGACGAACAGCCCGCAGGTCATGATGATCACGAGGCTCATCGCGCCGACGAACCAGACCTGCCGCACGGTTTCGCGGAAGTGCCTGAGGCTCGCGGGCACCGCGCGCAGCAGTTGCAGCAGGAACAATGCGCAGGCGCCGACCTGCGCGAGCGCATCCAGCAGCGCCGACCCCTTTTGCGCGCGTCCGCTCATGCCGCCCCCGCCGGAAAACCGAGGTCGAGCGCGTAGTCGCGCGCGGGGTACTGGAACGGCACCGGGCCGTCGGCCTCGCCACCGAAGAACTGGCGCGTCCACGGTGACCGGCCCTGTGCGAGCTCGTCCGGCGCGCCACTCGCGACGACCTGGCCGGCCGCGATCAGGTGCACGAGGTCGGCGATGCGTGCGACCGCGGAGAATTCGTGCGCGACCACGATGCTGGTGACGCCGAGCGTGTCGTTGAGCGTGCGGATCAGCTTGAGTACCTGGTTCAGTGCGATCGGGTCGAGTCCGACGAAGGGTTCGTCGTAGATGATGAGGTCGGGGTCGCGCACGATCGCGCGCGCCAGCGCGACGCGGCGCGCCATGCCGCCCGAGAGTTCGTCCGGCATCAACGTGGCGGCGCCGCGCAACCCGACCGCCTGCAACTTGGTCAACACGATGTTGCGCAGCACCTGCTCGGGCAGCCGCAGGTGCTGGCGCAGCGGGAACGCGACGTTCTCGAACACGTCGAAGTCGGTGAGCAACGCGGAGTTCTGGAACAGGTAGCCGATCCGTTCGCGCAGGCGGAACAGTTGCGCGCGCGACAGGCGCGGCACCTCGTGGCCGTCCACGCGCACGCTGCCGGCGTCCGGCATCAACTGTCCGGTGAAATGCCGCAGCAGCGTCGTCTTGCCGGTGCCGCTCGGGCCCATGATCGCGGTGATGCGCCCGCGCGGCACGTCGAGTTCGAGGCCGTCGAAGATCGACTTCCCGCCGAGCGTCGTGCGCAGGCCGCGCACTTCGATCAGCGCGGGTCCGGAGTCGCCCGGGCGCGTCGGATTCAGTTCCATGGGTTCGTGCAGGTCGGCGTGCCGCGGTCGCGGCCGCACCACGATAGCCGAACGCCCGCGCGAGTCGCCAGCACGCGCCTCACTCCGGCCGCACCAGGTCCGACAGCAGCACGCGATGGCGTGCGAGCTGCGCGTCGCAGCGCAGCCGGCGGCTCGCGAGGATCGCGCGCAGGTCGCCGAGCGCATCGGCGAACTGGTCGTTGACGACGATGTAGTCGAACTCGCCCGCGTGCGCGACTTCCTCGCGCGAATTGGCGAGCCGCCGCGCGATCGTCTCGGCGCTGTCGGACGCGCGCGCGCGCAGGCGCCGCTCGAGTTCCGCGCGCGAGGGCGGCAGGATGAAGACGCTGACGCAGGCCGGGCATTTCGCGCGTACCTGGCGCGCGCCCTGCCAGTCGATCTCGAGCAGCACGTCGCGTCCTTGCGCGAGCAACGGTTCCACCGCAGTGCGCGCAGTGCCCTTGAGGTCGCCGTGCACGTCCGCATGCTCGTAGAACGCGTCCGCCTCGACCATGCGTTCGAACACCTCGCGCGGGACGAAGTGGTAATGGCGGCCGTCGACCTCGCCCGGTCGCGGCAGCCGCGAGGTGTAGGACACCGACAGCGCGATCCCGCTCTCGCGCTCGAGCAATGCCTGCACGAGGCTGGTCTTGCCGGCGCCCGACGGCGCGGCGATCACGTAGAGGGTCCCGACCGCCGGCGCGCTCATTCGAGGTTCTGCACCTGCTCGCGCATCTGCTCGATCAGCACCTTGAGTTCGACCGCCGCATTGGTCGTGCGCGGGTCGGCCGATTTGGAGCCGAGCGTGTTCGCTTCGCGATTGAATTCCTGCATCAGGAAATCGAGGCGCCTGCCGACCGCGTCGGCGAGCCCGAGCACGCGGCGCGCCTCGGCGAGGTGCGCACCGAGGCGGTCGAGCTCCTCGTCGACGTCGATGCGCTGGAGCTGCATCACGACTTCCTGTTCGAGGCGCCCGGGTTCGAGCGGCTGCTTGAGTTCGGAGAGGCGCGCATCGAAGCGCGCGCGCAGCGCGACCCGGATCTCCGGCATCCAGCCGCGCACGTCGGCGACGATGCGCTCGATCGCGTCGAGTCGTTCGACCAGGAAACCGCCGAGACGTTCACCTTCGCGGGTGCGCGCGGCGACCATCTCGGCGAGCGCCGCGTCGAGCAACGCGAGCGCGGCCGCGCGCAGGGCTTCGGTGTCCGACTCGTTGTCGCGCAGTACCCCGGGCCATCCGAGCAGAGAAACGAAATCGACATTGAGCTGCGGGAAACGCGCGGCGAGCGACTGCGCGGTGTCGGCCAGCCGATCGACCAGCGCCTCGTCGACGCGGATCGCGGACGCGTCGGCCGCGGCGGGCTTCCAGCGCAGGCCGAGGTCGACCTTGCCGCGCGCGAGCTTCGCGGCGACGCGCTCGCGGATCGCGGGCTCGAGCGTGCGCAGTTCCTCCGACAAGCGCACGCCGAGCTCGAGGTAGCGGTGGTTGACCGAGCGCAATTCGATCGCGAGTTGCCCGTCGCCGGTATCGGCTTCCGCGCTGGCAAAGGCGGTCATGCTGCGGAGCATCGGGGTGTCCGGGGATGGGGGTGCGCGAGTATGCCACGCGGGGAATGAGGGCTGAGGGCTGGGGGCTGGGTGCGAGCGGCGCGCGGCGGCGCATCCCGCAGTGCGCTGCTCCTGCACTGCCGCCACGCGCCAACACCATCGCGTGCGCCCTCAGCCCTCAGCCCTCAGTGCGCTAGACTTGCCGACCGACATCCAAGGCACGCCGCCCATGCCCCCCTTCACACGCCCCAGCGGCCGCAGCGCCGGCCAGTTGCGTCCCGTCGTGATCGAACGTCGCTACACGCGGCATGCCGAAGGTTCCGTACTGATCGCGTTCGGCGACACGCGCGTGCTCTGCACCGCGAGCGTCGAGGAGAAAGTACCGCCGTTCCTGCGCGGCAAGGGCGAAGGCTGGGTCACGGCCGAGTACGGCATGCTGCCGCGCGCGACCGGTCAGCGCACGCAGCGCGAAGCCGCGCGCGGTGGCCAGGGCGGCCGCACGATGGAGATCCAGCGCCTGATCGGCCGCTCGCTGCGCGCCTGCGTCGACCGGCAGGCCCTCGGCGAGCGAACGATCACGCTCGATTGCGACGTGCTGCAGGCCGACGGCGGCACGCGCACGGCCGCGATCACGGGTGCCTATGTCGCGCTCGTCGACGCGGTGAACTGGTTGCGCGCGCGCAATGCAATCAAGCGCGATCCGATCTTCGGCGCGGTCGCCGCGGTGTCGGTCGGCATCTGGCAGGGCACGCCGGTGCTCGACCTCGACTATGTCGAGGATTCCGCCTGCGACACCGACATGAACATCGTGATGAACGACGGTGGCGGTTTCATCGAACTGCAGGGCACCGCCGAAGGCCATGCGTTCCGGCGCGAGGAACTCGATGCGCTGGTCGCGCTCGCGAGCCAGGGCATCGGCGAACTCTGCGCGCTGCAGCGCGAGGCGCTCGCGCGATGACGCGCCGCGTCGCGCAGGTCGCGCTGGTCGTGCGCGACTACGACGAGGCGATCGCGTGGTACGCGCAGGCACTCGGATTCGTGCTGCTCGAAGACACCGACCTCGGCGGCGGCAAGCGCTGGGTGCGCATCGCACCGTCTGCGGACGCGGGGTTCGCGCTGTTGCTCGCACGCGCCGCGAACGAGCGCCAGCTCGCGGCCGTCGGCGACCAGCACGGCGGGCGCGTCGGCTGGTTCCTGCACACCGACGACTTCGCACGCGACCGGGCGCGCCTCGAGGCCGCGGGTGCACGCTTCGACGGCGCGCCGCGGCACGAGGCCTACGGCAGCGTCGTCGTGTTCACGGATCTCTACGGCAACCGCTGGGACCTGATCGGACCGTCGACGTGACCACCGTGCGCCAGCTCGTGCTCGCGAGTGGCAACCGCGGCAAGCTCGTCGAGCTGCGCGGGATGCTGGCCGCGCTCGGCCTCGACCTCGTCGCGCAATCCGACCTCGGCATCGACGATGCCGAGGAAACCGGCCTCACCTTCGTCGAGAACGCGCTGCTGAAGGCGCGCAACGCCGCGCGCGCGTCCGGGCTGCCCGCGCTCGGGGACGACTCGGGCCTGTGCGTCGACGCGCTCGGCGGCGCGCCCGGCCTCTACTCGGCGCGCTATGCGGGCCCGCACGGCGACGCCGGCGCGAACATCGCGAGGCTCCTCGATGCGCTGCGCGACGTGCCCGCCGAAGCGCGCACCGCCCATTTCCACTGCACGATCGTGCTGCTGCGGTCGGCCGATGACCCTGCCCCGCTGATCGCCGAAGGCCGCTGGCATGGCCGCATCCTCGATGCCCCGCGCGGCAGCGGCGGCTTCGGCTACGACCCGGTCTTCCTCGATCCCGCGCTCGGCGCAAGCGCGGGGGAACTCGACCCCGAGGTGAAGAACCGCACCAGCCATCGCGCCCTGGCGCTCGCGCAATTGATCGGGCTGCTCTCGCGCTGAGGGGTCCGGGGCGATCGTCGCAGCCCTACAATCGCGGGATGCCGCTGCGCGCTCCGCCACTGTCCCTGTACGTGCACATCCCCTGGTGCGTGCGCAAATGCCCGTACTGCGATTTCAACTCGCATGCACGTGAAGGCCCGTTGCCCGTCGACGCGTACGTCGACGCGTTGCTGGCGGACCTCGACCGGGACCTCGCGGCGTTCGGGCCCGCACTCGCGGGGCGCGCGCTCGGAAGCGTGTTCTTCGGTGGCGGCACGCCGAGCCTGTTCGAGCCGGATGCGATCGCGCGGATCCTCGACGGCGTCGCGGCGCGAATCGCGATCGCGGACGGCGCGGAAGTGTCGCTCGAAACCAACCCGGGCACCGTCGAGCACGGTCGCTTCGACGGCTACCTCGCGGCCGGCGTCAACCGCATCAGTTTCGGCATCCAGAGTTTCGACGACCACAAGCTGCGCCGTCTCGGCCGCATCCATTCAGCTGCCGAGGCGGAGCGCGCGGTGAAATCCGCGCAGGACGCGGGCTACGAGAACATCAACCTCGACCTCATGTACGCGTTGCCGGAGCAGTCGCTCGCCGGCGCGCTCGCCGACGTCGAAGGCGCGCTTGCGCTGGACCCGGCGCACGTGTCGCACTACCAGCTCACGCTCGAACCGAACACGCTGTTCGCGGTGAGGCCGCCCGCGCTGCCGGACGAGGACAGCGCATGGGACATGCAGGAAGCCTGTCAGCAGCGCCTCGCCGACGCGGGGTACGCGCAGTACGAGGTGTCGGCGTATGCGCGCGATCGGCTGCATTCGGTCCACAACCTCAACTACTGGCGCTTCGGCGACTACCTCGGCATCGGCGCCGGCGCGCATGGCAAGCTCAGCGATGCCGCCGACGCGCGCATCGCGCGCACGACCAAGTACAAGGTTCCGCGAGGCTACCTCGAGCATGCAGCGCGCGGCGACGGCTTCGGAAGCGCGCATGCGGTCGCGCGCGCGGACCTGCCGTTCGAGTTCATGATGAATGCGCTGCGCCTGAACGAAGGCGTCGACGCCACGCTGTTCACCGAGCGCACGGGAGTCGCCGCGAGCGAGATCGATGCGTCGTTGCGCGACGCGCGCGCGCGCGGATGGCTGGAGCCGGACCCTGCGCGGATCGTGCCGACCGCGCTCGGGCGACGGTTCCTCAACGACGTGATGGCGGCGTTCCTTCCGGGAAAGGGTTGAGGGCTTAGGGCCGAGGCATGGCAAACGACGCTTGCTGGGACTCGATCCAACGCAGCTGCGCCCCCAAGCCCGTATTTGACGTAGGCTGGACGCGCGCAGCGCGGCCGGCGGCGCGTCCTCGCGGGAAAAAGCGCCGGCCGACCTGCGCGCGTCCAGCCTACGTCAAATACGGGCTTGGGGGCGCAGCTGCGTTGGATCGAGTCCCAGCAAGCGTCGTTTGCCATGCCTCGGCCCTAAGCCCTCAA
>SEHB01000029.1 GCA_004143945.1 Lysobacteraceae bacterium | reverse complement strand
GAGCCACCGACGCCCCTCGTTGAGCGACCCCTGGGAAAGCCAGAACGGGCATAGTGCGGCAGCGATCCGCAGTCCCGTTGCGGGATTGTCGGACACGCAGAAATCCAGCGCCTCACGGAAATTCGGTTGCTCCCGAGCCAGTCTGGAGATCAACGCAAGCTGCCGGGAACTGATCCATTCGGATTCCGCCTCGACCGCCAGCCGCTCACACCAGTCACGGTGCCGACGGCGAAGCGCGGTGTAATCGCCCCTCTCCTGCGCCTTTTCCCGCCCGTAGGCGCGGACGGTCTCGAGCATTCGGAACCGCACCGCGGAACCCGACTCTTCTCTCGTCAGGATCGACTTGTCGACGAGGAACGTCACGGTGTCGAGGAGGTCGTCTGCGCCGTCACCATCGCAGACCTGTTCCGCGGCCTCGAGTTCGAAACTGCCCGCGAACACCGAGAGCTGCGCCCACATCCGTTGTTCCGCAGGAGTGCACAGGTCGTAACTCCAGTCGATGCACATCCGCAGCGTCTGCTGCCGTGACGGCGCGTCCCTGCTGCCGCGAGTGAGCAACAGGTAGCGGTCGGTGAGGCGCTGCAGGATCTGGTCGGGCGTCATCGCGCGAAGCCGAGCCGCAGCCAGCTCGATCGGCAGCGGCAGCCCGTCCAGCCGCTGACAGATTCGGGCGATGGTGACCTTGTTCTCCTCGGTCAGCTCGAATCCCGGGACTACGGCGGCGCCGCGTTCCGCGAACAGGGTGACCGCATCGTTGCGGGGCAGTCCTTTCGGCAGGTGGTCGGGATCAGGGACGGGCAGCGGGGGAATCAGAAGCGCTGTTTCCCCGCCGATTCCGAGCGGTTCGCGACTCGTCGCGAGAATTCGCAGCCGAGGGCACGCACGAAGCAGAATTTCGGCGAGCTTCGCGGCCGCGGCCACCACCTGCTCGCAGTTGTCCAGCACGAGCAACACTTCACGCGGGGCAAGGAACTCGACGAGCACCTCGTGCGGGGGTCGCGCAGACTGGTGACGCAACCCCAGCGCGGCCACGACCAGGCCCGCCAGCAGCGTATCGTCGCGCAGCTCACCCAG
>SEHB01000028.1 GCA_004143945.1 Lysobacteraceae bacterium | reverse complement strand
TGACCGCGTACCGGCCGACCGGCGACACCTCGTTCTCCGGCACCGAGTTGTATGCGTCGAGGTTCGCCTGCAGCACCTCCCAGCCCAGGTAGACGTCGGAGGTGATCATGCCCAGGCCCTTGCGGCGAGCGTCGGCGGAGGACTCCACGGACTGCACGATCTTGTACAGCGGCGGATGCGGATCCTGGAACGGCTTGGGGCTCAACCGTCGCTCCGGGATCTTGCCCCAGTGCGGACCGTCGTGGCTGAACGTGTCGTCACTCAGCGCGCGAATGATGAGCTCGAGGGCTTCCTCGGATTTGCCCTTGGTCTCATCGAGCGAGACGCCGAATGCGTCCAGCTGCAGCAGCGTATTTCCACGCGCGGTGGTCAACTCGACGCGCCCGTTGGACAGCAGGTCGGTGGCCGCGGTCTGTTCGGCGACCAGGATCGGGTGGATCACCGAGGTCAACCGGCTCATGTAGCGCAGCCGAATCCGGTTGGTGCGCATCGCGACCGCCGTGAACAGGACCTCGGGTGCCGACGTGACACACAGGTCGTTGAAGAAGTGATGTTCGGAGGTGCCCCACCCGTAGAAGCCCATCTCCTCGGCAAATACCGCTTCCTCGATCATGTCCAGGTATCGACGGTGCTGGGTTTCGCCGGGGTTGGTGGCGCACTCGCTCATCATGATGAATCTCATCGGGTTGGTCCCTTTCATCGGCGGGTCAGTGACGTATGCCACTGGCGATGAGTTCAAGAGTGCCGGGACCGGCGTTCGGTGGGATCCGTCATTGTGCGGACGAAATACTGAACTTCTGGGTTCCGATCGAGTGCATAAAGCTAGAGCAGGTTCCTGGGGAATGAACGATCACCGCGAGTGCAGCCCGCGATGCGCTCCGACATCCGGACAATTCATCGTTTCCTGCGGGTGGGACGGTTCGTTCCGCGGGGGGTGTACGGCGCTCGGCGTCGCCTTCCCACCCTCGGGCTGAAAGTACGCCGGTCTTCCCTCCGATCCGGTACGGGAGTCGGAACGGGTTGCAACGGGAACGAGTCAGCACTCGGGAACGTTGACCGCGAGCCCGCCCTGGGAGGTTTCCTTGTACTTGGCGAGCATGTCCATGCCGGTCTGGCGCATGGTCTCGATCGCTTGGTCGAGGGAGACAC
>SEHB01000004.1 GCA_004143945.1 Lysobacteraceae bacterium | reverse complement strand
ATCGGTGGTGGCGGTGGCGGAGGTGGCGGCGGCGGACTCGGCCTGCTGGTGAATGCCGATGCGACCATTCCCGGCGGCGTGCGCGGTGGCCACGGCGGCGATGGCGGCGACGGCATCGTGACGTTCTCGTCGGGCACCGGCGGTGGAGGCGGCGGGGGTGGCGGTTGCGCCGCGCGCGTGATGCCGGGCGCGCTGCTCGCGGTCGGCGCGGATGCCGTTGTCGCGGGTGGCGACGGCGGCCGCATCGTGATGGCGCCGCTCGCGGCGCCCGGCGGCAGCGGCGGCGGCGGCGCAGCGGTGGTGATCGGCGACGCGACGCTGGTCAACGCCGGCATCGTCGCGGGCGGAAACGGCGGCAGGGGACGCGGCTCGTACTTCAGCGGCAATGGGGGCGTCGGCATCCTCTCGACCGGCGGGTCGACGCTCATCACGTCAGGTCGCGTGGAAGGCGGCCGGCGCGATGACGATGGCGTGCTCACCGCGCGCGCGGAAGCCGTCACCCTGCGCGGAGGGGGCAACCGGCTCGTGCTCGAACCCGGCGCGGGCTTCGAAGGGATCGTGTCGTCGGCGAGCGCGGGCAGCGTGCCCGACCGGCTCGTGCTCGGCGGCGAGGACGACGGTTACTTCGATCTTTCGCAGGTGGGGGCCTACGTGGCGGGAAGCAGCGCGCGCTTCCAGGGATTCGGCACGTTCGAGAAATCCGGCGCAGGTACCTGGACGCTGGCCGGGAACGGTACGCCGGGAGCTTTCGGCATCGCGCAGGCGTGGCACGTCGCTTCCGGGTCGCTCGTGCTCGAGAGCACGTTGCCGCCCGAAGGACCGGGGCGCGATGGCGCGTTGCGCATAGAGGATGGAGCGATCCTGGCCGGTACGGGTGAGAGCTGGCCGCTCACGCTCGAAGCCGGCGGCACCCTCTCGCCGGGCACCGCGCAGGCGCCCTACGCGACCCTTTCGATCGCGGGCGACGCGGGACTCGAACCGGGTTCGGTCCTGCGGATCCGTTCCGACGGGGTCGGCCAGTGCTCGCGCCTTGCAGTCGACGGCGAGCTCGCGATCGGGACCGCCCTCGAAGTTCGGTTCGACGCCGAACCCGCGGTCGGAATGAGCTGCACGATCGCGACCTCGGCGGCGCGTTCCGGCGCGTTTGCGGCGATCGAGGCCGGCGCAATCGCGGTCGAGGTCGCCTACGGCGCCACGACCACGACGATCGTCGTCGTGGAAGGTGAAGTCGACACCGTGTTCGCGGACGGCTTCGAGGCCCGGCAGCGACTTCGCTGACCGTTGGCCGTTCCGATCCCGAACGAAAACGGGCGCCCGCAGGCGCCCGTTCCGAAATCCCGTCGCGTTGCGTCGGGCGAGGATCAGTCCTCGGCGACGACCACGACCTTGACCGTCGTGTGCACGTCGGCGTGCAGGTGCACCTGCACCTCGAACTCGCCGACATGGCGCAGCGGGCCCTCGCCCATCACGACTTCGCTCTTGTCGAGCGCGATGCCGGCGGCGGTGAACGCCTCGGCGATGTCGCGCGGACCGACCGAGCCGAACAGCTTGCCTTCCGGGCTCGCGTTCGCCTTGACCGTGACCGAGGCTTCGGCAAGCTTCGCCTGGCGCGCTTCGGCGCCCGCGAGCTGCTGGTTCGCCTTCGCTTCGTATTCGGCGCGCCGCTGCTCGAATTCGGCGATGTTCGCGGGCGTGGCGGCGGTCGCCTTGCCCTGCGGAACGAGGAAATTGCGGCCATAACCCGGCTTCACGTTGACCTTGTCGCCGAGGTTGCCGAGGTTCTTCACTTTCTGCAGCAGGATGAGTTCCATGATCTTGACCTGTTCGTTAGCGTCGGTGGGACCGGCGCAGCTTGCGCTGTCCGAAGGTGGGTGGAGCGCGCCGGCGCGACGCGATCACGTCGTCGCCGGCATCGGCGGAGCGTCGCGCGGAGTGCGCGCGACACCGCCTCAGTGCGCGTCGCTGTACGGCAGCAGCGCGAGGAAGCGAGCGTGTTCGATCGCGGTACCGAGCATGCGCTGGTAGCGCGCCTTGGTGCCGGTGATGCGGCTCGGCACGATCTTGCCGGTCTCGCCGATGTACTGGCGCAGCATGTTGAGATCCTTGTAGTCGATCTCGGTCACGCCCTCGGCGGTGAAACGGCAGAACTTCTTGCGGCGGAAGAACTTGGACATGGGAATACTCCGTGGATTCGGGCAGGTGCTTATTCGGCGGCCGGTTCGGCGGCGGCCGCTTCCTCGCGCGGCGCGCGCGGTTCACGCGGCTCGCGGCGCGGACGGTCGTCGTCGTCGCCACCGAATCCGAAGCCCTCGTCGTCGCGGCGGCGACGATCGCCCTTGTCGTCCTTGTTCTTCATGATCGGCGACATCTCGGTCACCGGCGCGTCGCGCTTGACGATCAGGTGGCGCAGCACCGCATCGTTGAAGCGGAAGCCCGACTCCAGTTCGGCCAGGACGGTCGCGCTGCACTCGATGTTCATGAGCACGTAGTGCGCCTTGGCCAGGTGCTGGATCGGATATGCGAGCTGGCGGCGGCCCCAGTCCTCGAGGCGATGGACGGTGCCCGAATCGCCCTCGATCAGCGCCTTGTAGCGCTCGACCATCGCGGGCACCTGCTCGCTCTGGTCCGGATGGACCAGGAACACGATTTCGTAATGACGCATCGGAAACTCCTTGTGGGTGCCGGACCGGAGGATTCCGGCCGACAGCCTCCCGCGGCGCGGTGAGGCAAGGCCTCCGCCTGGGCGGAGGGGGCGCAGATACTAGGGGAATCAGGCAATTGGCGCAAGCCGGCGGCGCGCCGCGGGGCGCGCGGGCTCAGGCGCGCGCGTCGACCGTGAAGCTTTCACCGCAGCCGCACTCGCCGGTCGCGTTCGGATTGCGGAACACGAATGCGGCATTCAGGCCCTCGCGCCGGAAATCGATCTCGGTGCCGTCGACGAACGGCAACGCCTTGCGATCGACGACGAGGCGCAGTCCGTCCTGGTCGAACACGGTGTCGTCGGAGTCGATCGCCTGCGCGAGGTCCACCGTGTAGCCGAAGCCCGAGCATCCGGTTCGGCGGATGCCGAATCGGATCGCGCAGGCACCCGCGTCCTTCGCGAGGAAATCATGCATGCGCCGTCGCGCGGCGTCGGTGAGTCGTATGCCCATGCTGCCCTTCCGGAGTGCGAACTTGGCGGACGCTTTCATCGCTCCGCGATCGGGGATGATCGCACAAGCCGCGTGGTGATTCGGCTATCATCGGCACCCTTTCGCGCCCCACCGATCTGGGCGCCATCGCCGGAGTTTCAAGCCTATGCCGTCCCTCGAGCGAGACGCGGTCGAAAGCGTGGACGTGAAGCACGCGCTGTCCGGCGCGATCGCACCGGGCACGCGCGTGCGCATGCAGGGCTGGGTGCGCACCCGCCGCGATTCGAAGGCCGGGCTGTCGTTCGTGAACCTCAGCGACGGCTCCTGCTTCGATCCGATCCAGGTGGTCGCTCCCGAGAGCCTCGCGAACTACGCCGACGAGGTGCTGCGGCTGACCTCGGGTTGCGCGATCCGGGCCGAAGGCGAACTCGTTGCGTCGCAGGGCAAGGGCCAGTCGTTCGAACTGCAGGCCGCGCGCATCGACGTGCTCGGCTGGGTCGAGGATCCGGAAACCTATCCGATCCAGCCCAAGCCGCACTCACCCGAGTTCCTGCGCGAAGTCGCACACCTGCGGCCGCGCACGAACCTGTTCGGCGCGGTCAGCCGCGTGCGCCACACGATCGCGCAGGCGATCCACCGCTATTTCGACGAGAACGGCTACTTCTGGGTCAACACGCCGATCATCACGACCTCGGACACCGAGGGTGCGGGCGAGATGTTCCGCGTCTCCACGCTCGACCTCATGAACCTGCCGCGCACCGACAAGGGCGCGGTCGACTTCCGCAAGGACTTCTTCGGCAAGGAGGCGTTCCTGACCGTCTCCGGCCAGCTCAACGTCGAGGCCTACTGCCTCGCGCTGAGCAAGGTCTACACGTTCGGCCCTACGTTCCGCGCCGAGAACTCGCACACAACGCGCCATCTCGCCGAGTTCTGGATGGTCGAACCCGAGATCGCGTTCGCCGACCTCGCCGAAGACGCGCGCGTCGCCGAGGATTTCCTCAAGTTCATCTTCCGCATGGTGCTGGCCGAGCGCCCGGACGACATGGCGTTCTTCGCCGACCGCGTCGAGAAGACCGCGATCGCGCGCCTAGAGGGGATCATCGCGTCGTCGTTCGCGCGCATCGACTACACCGAGGCGGTCGAGATCCTCAGGAAGTCCGGCCGCACGTTCGACTACGCGATCGAATGGGGCGCGGACCTGCAGACCGAGCACGAGCGCTTCCTGACCGAGGAACACGTCGGTGGCCCGGTCGTCGTCACGAACTACCCGGAGAAGATCAAGGCGTTCTACATGCGCCTCAACGATGACGGCCGCACCTGCGCCGCGATGGACGTGCTCGCGCCCGGCATCGGCGAGATCATCGGCGGCTCGCAGCGCGAAGAGCGCCTCGACGTGCTCGACCGGCGCATCGCGCAGTTCGGGCTCGACCCGGGCATGTACGGCTGGTACCGCGACTTCCGCCGCTACGGCAGCGTGCCGCACGCGGGATTCGGCCTCGGCTTCGAGCGCCTGGTCTGCTACGTCTGCGGCCTGTCCAACATCCGCGACGCGATCCCCTACCCGCGCGCACCGGGCAGCGCGGAGTTCTGACGCGATGGCCGCGTCCGCCTGGCACCAGTTCTTCTTCGTGATGGGCCTCGGTTTCGTCGTCACCGGCCTCACCACCTACGTGGTCGCGTGGATGCTCGTCGCGGTGCACCTGCGCGACCACCACCCGGTCGAGCGAGCGCGCCTCGGCGGCTTCCTGTTCGCACCGTCGGCTTTCGCGTGGTACCTCGCGGGGCGCTATCGCGCGCTGCGCGACCGCGGCTTGAACGGCGTCGCCGTGCTCGGCAGCCTCGGCGGCTGGGCGATCGTGCTCGGCGCCGCCGGCGCGATCGCGGCGAAGCTCGCCGCCACCCTCGCAGGCGACGCATGAGCGCCGACGCGCAGTGGTGGCTCGCGGCGGTCGGCGACACGCTGATCTGGGCACGCCTCGTCGTGCTCGAGGACGGCGTCGCGGAAGTCTTCGACAGCGACGGCGGCACCTTGCGCTACGACGACGAAACCGCCGCGCGCATGGCCCTGCTCGATGCCGAGTTCCGCGCATTCGACGGCCTCGACGAAGACGACGCGGCCGCCCTCGGCTTCGACCTCGACTCGCTCGAACCTCCGCGCGCGGACGACGACGAAGAACTCCTGAAGTACATGGTCCAGAAGCTTCCGCCGCGCCACTAGGGCGGACAGCAGACAAGCTTGAGACACGGAGCACACGGAGGACCCCGAGAAGTGCAACCAGGGAGCAAGAGCCTCCTGATCAACGCACTTCAGCTTTCTCCGTGTGCTCCGTGTTTCAGTCTTTTTTCGTGTTTCAGTCCTTTCACCGGATCCAGCAAGGCCAACCCCGGAGGCGCAGCATGAACCTCGATCTGTCCGGAAAACACGCGCTGGTCTGCGGTGGTTCGCAGGGCATCGGCCGCGCTGCGGCGCTCGAGCTCGCGGCGCTCGGCGCGGACGTGACCCTGCTCGCGCGTTCGCGCGAAGGCCTCGACGCCGCGGTGGTCGCATTGCCGAAAGTGCACGAGTCCCAGCAGCACGCGACGATCGCGGTGGACATGTCCGATCACGCTGCGCTGCGCGCGAAGGTCGAGGCGACCGCGAATACGCATCCGGTGCAGATCCTCGTCAACAACAGCGGCGGCCCGCCCGGCGGTCCCGCGCACGCGGCGACGCCGGAGAGCTTCCTGGCTGCGTTCAACCAGCACCTCGTTTCGGCGCAGGTGCTGCTGCAGGCGGTTCTGCCCGGGATGAAGGGTTCCGGCTACGGCCGCATCGTCAACGTGATCTCGACCTCGGTGAAGGAACCGATCCGCAACCTCGGTGTGTCCAACACCGTGCGCGGCGCGGTCGCGAGCTGGGCCAAGACGCTCGCGGGCGAGCTCGCGCCGCACGGCATCACGGTCAACAACGTGCTGCCCGGCTACACGCAGACGCAGCGGCTCGAGCAGATTGTCGCCGATCGCATGCGCGCCACCGGCAAGGCCGCCGCGGACATCGAGCAGGCGATGCTCGCGACGGTTCCCGCGGGCCGCTTCGCCAAGCCGTCCGAGATCGCAGCCGTGATCGCGTTCCTCGCCTCGCCCGCGGCCGCCTACGTGAACGGCATCAACGTGCCCGTCGATGGCGGCAGGATGCAATCGCTGTAGCGCGCATGGTCCTCAATCTCGCCGCCTACCGTTTCGTGCCGATCGCCGACCCCGATGCACTCGCGCTGCGACTGCGCGCGCGTGCGGAGGCAGGCGCGCTGCGCGGAAGCATCCTCGTCGCACCGGAAGGCATCAACCTGTTCCTCGCCGGTTCCGATGCCGGGATCGACGGCTTCGTCGCATGGCTGCGGGAGGACCCGCGCTTCGACGCGATCCCGGCCAGGTACAGCCGCAGCGATGCGCAGCCGTTCGCGCGTCTCAAGGTCAAGCGCAAGCGCGAGATCATCAGCTTCCGTCGCGAAGACGCCTCGCCGCTGGACGCGCGCGCGCCCGCGGTCGCACCGCGGACGCTTGCGCGCTGGATCGCCCAGGGCCGTGATGACGCAGGCCGACGGCTGGTCCTGCTCGACACGCGCAACCGCGAGGAAGTCCGGCACGGCACCTTCGAACGCGCGGCGACCCTGCCGATCGACCGCTTCACCGACCTGCCCGAGGCGGTGCTCGCGCAACGCGACGTGCTCGACGGTGCGACCGTCGTGAGCTTCTGCACCGGCGGCATCCGCTGCGAGAAGGCCGCGCTGTGGATGCGCGCGAACGGCTTCGCCGACGTGCTGCAACTCGAAGGCGGCATCCTCAACTATTTCGAACAGGTCGGTGGCGCCGGCTACGACGGCGCCTGCTTCGTGTTCGACGAACGCGTCGCGCTCGATCCCGCGCTGCGACCGGTCGGCGCGCATGCAGCGCGCGCCGACGACGTACCGCCGGCGCGCTCGAACCGCTAAGCTTGCGCACATGAGCGCGCCGATCCGACTCGCCAATCTCGTCGATGGCCGACTGCAGGCACCGCTCGCGGGCCGCCATGCCGAGGTGCACGAACCGGCGACCGGCGCGGTGTTCGCGCTCTGCCCCGACTCCGACGCGGGCGACGTCGACGCCGCGGTCGCGGCCGCGCGGCGCGCATTCCCGCAATGGGCCGCGCTTTCGCCCGACCGGCGCGCGGGTTTCCTCGATCGCCTCGCCGACCTCGTCGAGCGCGAGCTGGAGCCGCTGGCGCGACTCGAATCGCGCGACAGCGGCAAGCCGGTGCGGCTCGCGCGCGAACTCGACATCCCGCGCGCGATCGCGAACCTGCGCTTCTTCGCGGCCGCGATCACGCAATGGGCCGGCGAATCGCACGTGACCGATGCGCACGCGTTCAACTACACGCTGCGCCAGCCGCTCGGCGCGGTCGCCTGCATCTCGCCCTGGAATCTTCCACTGTACCTGTTCACCTGGAAGATCGCGCCCGCGCTCGCGGCCGGCAACACGGTCGTCGCCAAGCCGTCGGAGATCACGCCGTGCACCGCGGCGCGCCTCGGCGAACTCGCGATCGAAGCGGGATTTCCGCCCGGCGTACTGAACATCGTGCACGGCAGCGGACCCGCGGTCGGCTCGCCGCTGGTCGCGCATGCGGGTATCAAGGCGGTGTCGTTCACCGGCAGTACGCGCACCGGCGCCTCGATCGCGGCTGCGACGGCGCCGTTGTTCCGCAAGCTCTCGCTCGAAATGGGCGGCAAGAATCCCGCGATCGTGTTCGCCGACGCCGACCTCTCGGATGCGAACCTCGACACGATCGTGCGCTCGGGCTTCGCGAACCAGGGCGAGATCTGCCTGTGCGGGTCGCGCCTGCTCGTGCAGCGCTCGATATACGACGCGTTCCGCGAGCGCTACCTCGACAAGGTCCGCGCGCTGCGCGTCGGCGATCCCGACGACGCCGCAAGCGACCTCGGTGCGCTGGTGTCGCGCGCGCACTTCGACAAGGTCGTCGGCTGCATCGAACACGCACGCGCCGAGGGCGGGCGCATCGCGTGCGGCGGCAGCGCGCTGCAGGTCGAAGGGCGCTGCACGGGTGGCTGGTTCGTCGCACCGACCGTGGTCGAGGGGCTCGCGCCCGGCGCGGCCACCAACCAGGACGAGATCTTCGGGCCCGTCGTCAGCCTGATTCCGTTCGAGGATGAAGCCGAGGCGATCGCGATCGCGAACGGCACCGGCTACGGACTCGCGGCCTCGCTGTGGACGCGCGACCTCGACCGCGCCCATCGCGTCGCTGCCGCGCTCGAATCGGGCATCGTCTGGATCAACTGCTGGCTGCTGCGCGACTTGCGCACGCCGTTCGGCGGCGTCAAGCAGTCGGGCGTCGGCCGCGAAGGCGGCGTCGAGGCGCTGCGCTTCTTCACCGAAGCCAAGAACGTCTGCATCCGCATCGGGATCGCACCATGAAAGACCTCGCCGACCTGCTCGAGCGCAACCGCGCCTGGTCCATGGCGCTGCGCGCGCGCGACCCGGGCTTCTTCAAGCGACTGTCCGAGCAGCAGGCGCCGAAATACCTCTGGATCGGCTGTTCGGATTCGCGCGTGCCGGCCAACCAGATCATCGACATGGCGCCGGGCGAGGTGTTCGTGCATCGCAACGTGGCCAACGTCGTCGCCCACACCGACTTCAATGCGCTCAGCACGATCCAGTTCGCGGTCGACGTGCTGAAGGTCGAGCACATCATCGTGGTCGGGCACTACGGTTGCGGCGGCGTGCGCGCGGTGCTCGAGAAGCAGAGGCTCGGAATCGTCGACAACTGGTTGCGCCACGTCGACGACGTGAAGCACAAGCACGACGAAGCGTTGGCGCGGATCGACTCGATGGAGCTGCGCCATGCGAGACTTTGCGAATTCAACGCGATCGAGCAGGCGCTCAACGTCTGCCACATGACGATCGTGCGCGACGCCTGGGACCGCGGCCAGAAGCTCGCCGTGCACGGCTGGATCTACGGCCTCGGCGACGGCCTCGTGCGCGACCTCGGCATGCACGCGTCCGGGAGCGCGGAAGTCGCCGCCGCCGCGGCCGCCGCGGTGCGCCTGGTCGAATCGCGCGCCGAAGCACCCGCCGGGTAGCCACTGCCCGGCATCGACGAGGAACCGAACATGCGCACGACCCCGATGATGCTGTCCGCCCTGCTCTGCTGCGGCGCCGCGGCGGCGCAGTCCACGCAGGAACCGGTCGCGCCGGGCGCACAGGAAGAAGCGCTCTCGCCGTACCAGTGGCGGCAGGCGCAGAAGGTCGCGTTCGAGACCTCCGAACGCGTCTATGCGCTCGCGCTCAAGCGCCGCGGCCTGCTCTCGCAGTACAAGGCGATGCTCGACGCCTACCGCGCCGACAAGGACAAGGCGTTCCGCATCGTGTTCGGCCAGTACCTCAGCTGGTACCAGAGCTTCGTCGGAGACTACGTCGGCGCGCATGACTCGTATTCGATCCGCCAGCTGCCCGCGTCCGACGATGCAGCGTCTCCGCTCGGCGGCGGCTGGAAGGCGCAACCTGCGCTCGAGACCATCGCCGAACTCGCGAAGGGCCGCAAGGCGATCTTCTTCAACGAGGCGCACAACGTGCCGCTCACGCGCACGCTCACCGTGCAGTTGCTCGCGAAGCTGCGCGAAGACGGCTACACGCATTTCGCCGCCGAAACGCTCTACTCGACGGACACCGGGCTGCAGCAGCGCGGCTACCCGATCGCCGGCAGCGGGTTCTACACGATGGAACCGATCTGCGCCGAGATGGTGCGCACCGCGCTCGAGCTCGGCTTCAAGGTGGTCGCCTACGAAACCGAAGAGGAAGGCAACGGCGACGTGCGCGAGAACGCGCAGGCGAAGAACCTGCGCGACCGCGTGTTCCGCGACGATCCGGATGCGCGGCTGGTGGTCAATGCGGGCTACGCGCACATCCAGGAGAACGGTCGCTACCTCGGCGGCCGCAGCATGGCGCAGCACTTCCGCAAGCTGACCGGCATCGACCCGCTGACGATCGAGCAGACGATGCTGATCGAGCATCCTCCGGGCACCGAGAACCATCCCTATTACCACGCGGTCGTCGACAAGCTGCAGCCGCGCGAGCCGATCGTGTTCGTCGACCGCTCGCGCAACACGTGGTCGCTGAAGGCCAAGGCCTACGACGTCAGCGTGTTCTTCCCGGTCGACGTCGTGCGCGAGGGCCGCCCGACCTGGGCCGACCTCGGCGGGATGCGCCACGCGTATTCGATCAACGGCACGCTGTGCCAGGGCCAGTTCCCGTGCCTGGTCGAGGCGATACCGATCGACGAAGGCAGCGATGCGATCCCGTCGGACCGCGTCGTGCTCGATCCGATGCAGGGATCGGACAATCCGGACGACCGCCTGTTCCACAACATCGTCGAAGTGCGCGGCCTCATGTACCTCAAGCCCGGCCGCTACCGGCTCGCGAGCCAGAGCGCGGAAGGCCGCGTCATCTCGCGGCGCGAGGTGACGATCCACGCGGCGAAACGGGGTGGTGCGTGAGCGGCAGCGTCAGCACCGGTCGCGCGCCTGCGCCGGTCGGCGCGTACCCGCATGCGCGACGCGTCGGTGATCTCCTGTTCCTTTCGGGCGTGGGTCCGCGCACGCCGGGCAGCAACGAGATACCGGGCAATCGCCACGATGCCGACGGCCGACTCGTCGGTCACGACATCGAGGCTCAGTGCCGCCAGGTGTTCGCGAACGTGCGCGCGGTGCTCGAGGCCAGCGGCGCGCGCTGGGAAGACCTCGTCGACGTGACCGTGTTCCTCACCGACATGGCACGCGACTTCGCGGCCTACAACCGCGTCTACGCCGAATTCTTCCCCGATCCCGCGTCGGCGCCGTGCCGCACCACGCTCGGCATCACCGCGCTGCCGACGCCGATCGCGATCGAACTCAAGTGCATCGCCGTGCTGCGCCCGCGCAGCTGATCGGGCCTCGGCCAAACGAACCCCGTTCGCCCCGAGCGCAGGCCGAAGGCCGCAGTCGAAGGGCCAGGCCGCGACGGCGCCGCATGCGGGCGATAGACTGCGGGCTCGATCCTCGGCCGGACCCGCACATGCTCCCCGCTGCCTTCAACCTGCAACGCTGGATCGACGAGCACCGCCACCTGCTGAAGCCGCCGGTCGGCAACAAGTGCATCGTCGATGGCGACTTCATCGTGATGATCGTCGGCGGGCCGAACCAGCGCACCGATTACCACCAGGAGGAAGGCCCCGAGTTCTTCCTGCAGATCGAAGGCGAGATGGTGCTGCGGATCCAGGAGGACGGACGCGCGCGCGACGTCCCGATCCGCGCGGGCGAAGTGTTCTACCTGCCGCCGCGCGTTCCGCACTCGCCGCAACGCATGGCCGGTTCGGTCGGCCTCGTGATCGAGCGCAAGCGCCTCCCGCACGAGCAGGATGCGCTGATGTGGTATTGCGTCGAATGCAATCACAAGCTGTATGAAGAGTATTTCCCGCTGCGCGACATCGAGAACGATTTCCCGGCCGTGTTCGAGCGCTTCTACCGCTCGACCGACGCGCGCACCTGCGACGCCTGCGGCCACCTCAATCCCGCGCCGGACAAGTACCTCGGCTGAGCACGCGCGACCCGCGAGTAGCTTTCGGCGACGATGCTGCGGAGCCTGATCCAGTTCGAACCGCGCGACGTGCCGCTGCGCGTGGCACTGCGCAATGCCGCGGCGATCGTGCTGCCACTCGGCATCGGCGTCGCGACCGGCCATGTCGCGGCCGGCGTCGGCGTCGCGACCGGCGCGCTCAACACGATGTTCACCGACCAGCCGGGGCCGTACCGCCAGCGGCTGCGCCGGATGCTGCTGACCGCGCTCGCCGCGGCGGCGTCCGCGTTCGTCGGCAGCCTGCTCGGGGCGAGCACGCCGATGCTTGCGTGCGCTGCGCTGCTGTGGGGCATCGCGGGGGGCCTGCTCGTCGCGCTAGGTCCCGACGCGGGACGCGCGGGGCTGACCAGCATGATCCTGCTGATCGTGATGGGCGCGGAGCCACGCGACGCGGCCGGTGCGCTGGTCGCCGCGTCGCTGATCTTCGCGGGTGGCGCGCTGCAGACCACGTTTGCGATCGCGGCGTGGCCCCTCGGGCGCTACGGGCCCGAGCGCGAAAGCCTTGCCGCGCTGTGCCGCCAGCTCGCACGCGCCGCGCGCGGGCGCAGCGACCAGACCGATGCACCGCCGCAGACACGAGCACTGCTCGACCTCGAAAGGCAGCTGCACGGCAGCGATCGCGCGCGCGGCCCGGTGATGGAGCGTTTCCGAGTGCTCGCCGCCCTGCTCGAACGCGCGCGCCTCGAACTCCTGGCGCTGGCCGGCCTGCACGACGAGGCGAGCCGCGCGACGATCGAGCGGTTGCAGGAATACGCCGCGCGCGCGTTCGACGCGATCGCGGAAGCGCTCGAGCGCGGCGCCAGTCCGCTCGCGGCGAACGCGGCGATGGAAGGATTCGACGCCGCGCTCGGCGCGCTGGTCGCGCTGCGCGACGGGTCGACGCTGCCGCGCGAGCGCGGCCTGCGTGCGGTCGCGGTGGTGCGCGCCGAAGTGCTCGCGGGCCAGTTGCGCGCGGCCGTCCGCAACGCGGCCTATGCCGGCAGCCGCGGCGAACTGCGCGAGCTCAGCGCCGAGCATGGGCTCCCGCGCCGGCTGCGACCGCGCGATGCGATCGGCGTGCTGCGCGCGAACGTCGCGCTGTCCTCGGTCGCGTTCCGCCACGCGCTGCGTTGCGGCGCCTGCCTCGCGATCGCGGTGGTGCTCGAGCGCGCGCTCGCGCTGCCGCACGGCTACTGGATCCCGATGACGATCGCGATCGTGCTCAAGCCCGACTACGCGGGCACGTTCCGCCACGGGTTGCTGCGCGTGGCGGGCACGCTCGGCGGCCTGCTCCTCGCGACCGCGCTCGTCCACTACGCATTCGGGGGCGATTGGGAACAGCTGGCACTGCTCGGCCTGCTCTGCGCGGGCTACCGGCTGCTGGTCACCGTGCATTACGGACTCGGCGTCGTGCTGCTGACCGCCGCGGTGGTGATCCTGCTGTCGTTCCACGGCATCGAGCCCGGCGAAACGATGAGCGCGCGCGGCAGCGCCAGCATCGCGGGCAGCCTGTTCGCACTCGCCGCCTATGCCCTGTGGCCGACGCGCGAGCGCATGCAGGTGCGACCCGCGATCGCGCGGATGCTGGATGCCTATCGCGTGTACTTCCACGACCTGCTGCACGGCGACGCCGCCACGCGCGCGCGCTCGCGCCGCGCCGCACGCAGCGCGCGCTCGAACGCCGAGGCCTCGCTCGCGCGCATGCGCGGCGAACCCGGCGCCGATCGCCGCCTGCTCGCGCTCGCGGACGCCCTGTTCGCGAACGCGAACCGTCTCATCCGCGCGAGCATGCTGCTCGAAGCAGCGCTCGGCGAAGCGGCCTCTCCGCCCCTCGGCACCGACCTGCTCGCGTTCGCAAGCGAAGTGGAAGCGCGCATGCAGGCACTCGCGACGAGCCTGCGCGACGGCCACGCGCCCGCTTCGGCGTTCCTGCGCCGCCAGGAACGCGCGCTCGCGGCGGCACTCGGCGACTGCGGCGACGAAGAGTCGCCCCACCGCGCCGCGATCGCCGAAGCGCTCGACCGCATCACCGACGCGCTGGATTCGATCGCGCACCTGCTCGCGCCGCCGTCTCGTCCTGCCCCGTAGGCTGGGCGACCGCAGGGCGACCGGCGCTCCTCGAGGAAGGGACTGCCGCGCGAGCTCCTTGTGGGAGCAGCGTCGGCCCGAACTGTCGCCGCAATCGCACCGCGAGCCGCTGCGCGCGTCCATGCTGCAGTACACCTCCCTGGCGGCGGCAAGCGGCCGACCTGTGAAAACCGTCGCCCGTGGTAGATTGGGACTGCGGATTCGGAAGGGGATCCAGCGGCGAGCGCCCGTGAGCGGGTCGCGCCGCGCGTCCGCAGCCTGAGCCCGCCATCCGCGCGCCTTGCGCGGCGTCGATGGCGCGGCGTTGCCATTCATCCGGGGGAGAGACCGATGCCACGCACACCATCCGGTTCCGGAAGGAACCGCGCCACCCGTTGCGGCGGATCGAGGCGCAGCCTGCACCTGCTCGCATTTCTTGCCGCGTTGCTGCTTTCGTCGACGGCGATGGCGATCCAGCCCTGGGACGGCATGCCGCCCAAGCTCCAGCGCGCGTTCATCGCGCCCGAACTCAGGGTGCAGCCCGAGCTGGCGCAGACGCTGCACCTCGATGCATCGACGCCGGCGGCGCCCGCGATCGAGTCGTTCCTGCGTCGCGCCGGTGGCAGCTGGGACGTGCGCTGGGACCTGCGCGCCGACCGCCCGAACCTGATCCAGGGCAGTGGCATCGGGCTGCTGCCGGGACGCGGCAACTCCCTCGCCGCGGACTCGCTCGGCCTGCACGCGGGCGATGCGATCGATCGCGGCATCGTCGAGGCGCGCCTGCGTGGATTCATCGAGGCCAACCGCGACCTGCTCAAGACCGACGGACTCGAGTTCGAGCTCGATGCGGCCAACAGCACGCCGTACGGCGACGGCTCCACGCACTGGTTCGTCGCGTTCGCGCAGGTGCACGAGGGCGTGCGCGTCGACGGCGCGCAGTTGTTCTTCCGCCTCTCGCACGGCAACCTCGTGCAGTTCGGCAGCGAGCGCGTCGCGCCCGTGATGATCGACACGCAGCCGGTGTCCGGTCCCACCCAGGCCTTCGACCTCGCCTGGCGCGAACTCGGCTTCGCGGCCGACGTCGAACTGTCGGAGGTGCTCGAAGCCGGCGAACGCGTGTTGTTGCCGGTCGCACCTGCCGGTGAAGTCGCGGGCGAACGCTTCATCGGCACCGCGGGCAGCGGCTACGAGCACCGGCTCGCGTGGCGCTTCGTGTTCCGGCTGATCGACGACCCGACCACCTACGAAGTCCTGTTCGACGCGCACGCGAACCGCGTGATCGAAGTCCGCAACCTCACGCTCAACGTCGACGCGACGGTCACCGCCGGCATCTATCCGACCACCAATACCGATCCCGAGGTGGTGGTGCCGATGCCGTTCGCGAGCGTGACCAACAACGGCACCAAGATCACCGACGTGCTCGGCATCTACGACTACACCGGCGGCACCGCGACGGTCACGCTCAACGGCCGCTACTTCCGCATGAGCGACAACTGCGGCGCGATCTCGCTCGCCAACAACACCACCGGCAACCTCGCGTTCGGCACCAGCGGCGGCACCGACTGCACGACGCCGGGCGTCGGCGGCGCAGGCAACACGCACGCCTCGCGCACCGGCTTCTACCACCTGACCAACATCAACCGCAAAGCCGTGACGTTCCTGCCGGGCAATGCGTGGCTCGGCAGCACCGTCACCGCCAACATGAACGTCAACGACCAGTGCAACGCCGGCTGGAACGGCACCTCGATGAGCTTCTTCCGCTCCGGCGGCGGCTGCTCGAACACCGGAGAAATCGCGGCGGTGTTCCTGCACGAGTGGGGCCATGGCATGGACCAGAACAGCGGCGGGGCGGCCAGCGAATACGGCACCGGCGAAGCGGTAGGCGACACGTTCGCGTTCCTCGAGACCAAGGATTCGTGCATCGGCCACAACTTCATCCCGGGCCAGCCCTGCCACAATTGCGGCACCTGCACCGGCGTGCGCGACGTGGAGGCCTTCAGCACGCGCGGCACCGCGGTGGTCGCCAAGCCCTCCCTGATCACGAACAACGGCGGCCCGAACTGCGACCGCTGGGCCTGTCCCTACCTGCAATCGGGCATTTTCCCGTACCAGGGACCGATGGGTTACGAAGGACATTGCGAGAGCTACATCGCGAGCTCCGCCAACTGGGACCTCACGCAGTCGCTGGTCGACGAATTCGGCGAGACGCAGGGCTGGCAGGAGATGGACCGCATCTGGTACGGCAGCCTCGTGCCGAGCAAGAGCGCGTACCGCATCACCTCGGGCGGCCAGTGCAACATCACCGCCGCGATCGACGGCTGCGGCTCGAGCAACTGGTACACGGTGTTCCTCGCCGCCGACGACGACAACGGCAACCTCGCCGACGGCACGCCGAATGCCTGCCGCATCTGGGATGCGTTCAAGGCACACGACATCGCGTGCGGCGCGCGTCCGGCATGCACCGCGAGCGGCGCAGCCGACTTCACGCTCGCCGCGCCCTCGCCCTCGCAGTCCACGTGCGCGCCGGGATCGGCCGCGTACACGATCGAGGTCGGCAGCCAGTCCGGCTTCAGCGCAGCGGTCATGCTGTCGACCAGCGCGCTGCCCACCGGCGTGACCGCGGCGTTCGTGCCGAATCCGGTCGTGCCCGGCGGCACTGCGGTGCTGACGCTCACGGCGTCGGCCGCGGCCGTGGCGGGAACGTATCCGGTCACGGTCAACGGTGCCGCGAGCGGCAGCCCCGGACACTCGGTGCCGATCGAGCTCATCGTCACCGCGGGTGCGCCGGCCGCGCCGACGCTCGCATCGCCCGCAGACGGTGCGCCCGACGTCTCCACGTCACCGACGCTGTCGTGGAACGCAGCCGCGAACGCGGCGTCCTACACGCTCGAGGTCGCGACCGACGCCGGCTTCGCGAACATCGTGTTCAGCGCATCCGGGCTCGCGACGACGAGCCACGTCGCCAGCGGGCTTTCGGCCGGGACGACCTACTTCTGGCGCGTGCGGTCGGTCAACGGCTGCGGCAGCGCGTTGTCGGCGGTCCGCAGCTTCACGACCGCGAACATCCTCTGCGCGACGCCGAACGCGGCGATCCCCGACAACGACACCACCGGATTCACGAGTTCGATCACGACCAGCGATCCCGCGCTGCTCAGCGGGCTCAAGGTGATCGTGCGCGCGAACCACACCTACGTCGGCGACCTCTCGTTCCGGCTGACGCGCGGCTCGACCACTGCGTTGCTCGTCGACCGGCCCGGCGTGCCCGACACCAGCTTCGGTTGCAGTGGCGACAATGTCGACGTCACGCTCGACGATGCAGCCGCAACGCCGGTCGAAACCCAGTGCGCGGGCAGTCCGCCGGCGATCAGCGGCACGCATGCGCCGAACAACCCGATCGCGCCGTTCCTCGGACAGGCGTTCGCGGGCACCTGGTCGCTGATCGCGACGGACGGCGCGAGCTCCGACACCGGCACGCTGCTCGAATGGTGCCTCGTGCCCGAGACCGCATCATTGCCGGAGACGCACACGGTCGGCGGCACGGTCGCGGGCCTTGCAGGCACGGGCCTCGTGCTCTCGCTCAATGGCGGGGCGCAGACGCTCGCGATCGCGACCGATGGCGGGTTCACGTTCCCGACTGCGCTCGCGACCGGCAGCAGCTACGCGGTCACGGTCGCGACGCAGCCGTCCGGCCCGAGCCAGACCTGCAGCATCGCGAACGGCGGCGGCCAGGTCGGTGCGAGCAACGTGACGAATGTCGCCGTCACCTGCGTGACCAACGCCTACACCGTCGGCGGCTCCGTCACCGGCCTCGCGGGCAACGGCCTCGTGCTCTCGCTCAACGGTGGCGCGCAATCGCTGCCGGTGTCGGCGAACGGCGCGTTCACGTTCCCGACCGCGATCGCGAGCGGCAGCAGCTATGCGGTCACCGTCGCGACACAACCAACGGGCCCGAGCCAGACCTGCAGCATCGCGAACGGCAGCGGCCAGGTCGGTGCGAGCAACGTGACGAATGTCGCCGTCACCTGCGTGACCAACGCCTACACCGTCGGCGGCTCCGTCACCGGCCTCGCCGGCAACGGCCTCGTGCTCTCGCTCAATGGCGGCGCGCAGTCGCTCGCGATCGCGTCCGACGGCGGGTTCACGTTCCCGACCGCGCTCGCGAGCGGCAGCAGCTATGCGGTCACCGTCGCGACGCAGCCGTCCTCGCCCCAGCAGACCTGCACCGTCAGCGGCGGCAGCGGCACGGTCGGCGCGGCGAATGTCACGAACGTGCAGGTCGCGTGCACGACCAACGCGTACACGATCGGCGGCGCCGTGAGCGGCCTCGTCGGCAGCGGCCTCGTGCTCTCGCTCAACGGCGGCGCGCAGACGCTGCCGGTCGCAGCCGACGGCAGCTTCGCATTCCCGTTGCCGCTCGCGAGCGGTGCGGGTTACGTCGTCGACGTCGCGAGCCAGCCTGCGAACCCGCCGGGCCAGTGCACGATCGCGAATGGCAGCGGCACGGTCGGCGCCACCGACGTCGGCGACATCGCGGTCACCTGCGTCGAGCGCATCTTCGCAGACGGCTTCGACGGCTGACGTCCCCCCACGCCCGCTCGGGAACCTCCGGCAGGACCGGAGGTTCCCGTCGCGGTTCCGGAACGCAGCGCACGCGACGGCGCGGCATGCGGTTACACTTGCACGCCATGCTCAAGATCGACACGCACGCCCACATCCTGCCGCCGCGCTGGCCGAACCTCGCCGAGAAGTACGGCGACGACCGCTTCCCGGTCATGATCGACGCCGACGGGCGCCATCGCATCTACAAGGACGGCAAGTTCTTCCGCGAAGTCTGGGCGAACGCGTTCGACCCCGATGTGCGCATCGCCGACTACGCGAAATTCGGCGTCGACGTGCAGGTGGTGTCGACGGTGCCCGTGTTGTTCTCGTACTGGGCCAAGCCGAACCAGGCACTGGAGCTGCACCGCCACCTCAACGACCACATGGCCGAGGTGTGCCGGCGCCATCCGCGCCACTACGCGGGCATCGGCACGGTGCCGCTGCAGTCACCCACGCTCGCGATCCAGGAGATGGAACGCTGCATCGACCAGCTCGGCCTGCAGGGCGTGCAGATCGGCTCGCACTGCGGCGACTGGAACCTCGATGCACCCGAGCTGTTCCCGTTCTTCGAAGCCGCGGCCGAACTCGGCGCGGCGATCCTCGTGCATCCTTGGGACATGATGGGCGCGGCGTCGATGCCGAAGTACTGGCTGCCGTGGCTCGTCGGCATGCCGGCCGAGCAGTCACGCGCGGCCTGCTGCCTGATCTTCGGCGGCGTGCTCGAACGCCTGCCGCGGCTGCGCGTCTGCTTCGCGCATGGTGGTGGTGCGTTCCCGTACACGATCGGCCGCATCGAGCACGGGTTCCGCATGCGCCCCGACCTCGTCGCGACCGACAACGCGCGCAATCCGCGCGACTACCTCGGCCGCCTGTACTTCGATTCCTGCGTGCACGACGCGGCCGCGCTGCGCTACCTGCTCGAGGTCGCGGGCGCCGACCACGTGATGCTCGGCACCGATTATCCGTTCCCGCTCGGCGAGCAGGAGCCGGGCAGCGGCATCGCCGCGCTCGGCTTGCCGGCCGACGACCAGGCCCGCCTGTTCCACCGCACCGCGCTCGAATGGCTCGAGCTCCCCGCCACGCGATTCGCGAACGATCCGGAGTAAGCCCTTGAAGACTGCCTGCCTGTTGCCCGCGCTGCTCGTCGCCGCCACTGCCTTCGCGCAGGACGGCAGTTACGCCCTGCATGATGGCCAGGTGCGTTTCAGCGCGCCGGCCGATTGGGTCCCCGTGATGCAGAAGACCGACGGCAATCCGCAGGCGATCGCGTTCCAGGTGCCCGATCCCGCCACGCAAGGCAGCGACGACGTCGCGAGCGTGACGGTGAAGTCACGTCATCTCGCCAATGCGGCGCAGTACGCGATCGTCGTGCGCGAGCAATTCGACCACGCGCGCCAGCAGCCCGGCTACGAGGCCGATCCCGCGGGCACGGACGCGGCCACCCATCGCTACCACGTCGTGCGCGGCAAGACGAAGTACCTCGTGCGCGACAGCTTCGCGCAGGTCGGCGGGGTCGCGGTCGAGGTGCGCTGCCAGCGTCCGCTGCTCGAGGCGACGCAGGCCTCGTGGAACGCGCGCTTCGACGCCGAGTGCGGCCGCGTCGTCGCGTCGCTCGCGAATCCGTGATGCCGTCGCCGACCGCTGGCGCGGCGTGCGCCATCCGCACGGTGCCGGCATGACGCCCGCCGCGACCGCCGCGCTCGAGGCGGAGGCGCTGCACCTCGATGCGATCGATCCGCTCGCGCCGTTCCGCGACGAGTTCCTCGTGCCGCGCAACGCCGATGGGTCGGAGCAGGCGTACTTCTGCGGCAACTCGCTCGGCCTGCAGCCGCGCGCGGTGCGCGACGCGCTGCTGGCCGAACTCGAGGACTGGAAGGATCTCGCGGTCGAGGCGCACTTCCGCGGCCGCCACCCGTGGATGCCGTACCACGAGTTCGTGCGCGAGGACCTCGCGGCGCTCGTCGGTGCGCTGCCGCACGAAGTCGTCGCGATGAATTCGCTGACCGCGAACCTGCACCTGATGATGGTGAGCTTCTATCGTCCGACCGCCGAACGCCACGCGATCCTGATCGAGAAGGCCGCGTTCCCGTCCGACCACCACGCGGTCGATTCGCAGATCCGCTTCCACGGCCACGATCCCGCGCGCGCGCGCGTCGAGCTCGACGCCGACGAGGCCGGCGGCGTGATCTCCACCGAGCACATCCTGCGCACGATCGATGCGCACGGGGCGCGCATCGCGCTGGTGCTGCTGCCCGGCGTGCAGTACCTCAGCGGACAGGCGTTCGACCTCGCCGCGATCACGCGCGCCGCGCATGCGAAAGGCTGCCGCGTCGGCTTCGATCTCGCGCATGCGGCGGGCAACCTGCCGCTCGCACTGCACGACAGCGGCTGCGACTTCGCGGTCTGGTGCAGTTACAAGTACCTCAATTCGGGACCCGGCGCCGTCGCCGGCTGCTTCGTGCACGAACGCCACGCGCGCGCGGGCCTGCCGCGTTTCGCGGGATGGTGGGGCCACGACCAGGCCACGCGCTTCCGCATGGAGCCCGGTTTCGTCGCGACCCCGGGCGCCGACGGCTGGCAGCTGTCGAATCCGCCGATCCTCGCGCTCGCGCCGCTGCGCGTCTCGCTCGCGCAGTTCCGCCGCGCCGGGATGCCCGCGCTGCGCGCGAAGTCCGAAGTCCTGACCGGGCGTTTCGAGGCGCTGATCCGCGAACACGCCGGCGACGTCCTCGAGATCTCGACGCCACGCGAACCCGGGCGTCGCGGCTGCCAGTTGTCCCTGCGCGTGAAGGGCCCGCGCGAGGCCGGGCGCAGCCTGCACGACCACCTGCACGCGCACGGCATCATCGTCGACTGGCGCGAGCCCGACGTGATCCGCGCGGCGCCGACGCCGATGTACAACCGCCACATCGACTGCCTGCGCTTCGTGCTCGCGGTGCGCGAGTGGGCCGGGCGCGGCGGCAACGCACACTGAATCGACCTGCGCCGCGAACTCCGCGTTGCGCGGCGTCGCGGCTATCCTCGTGCGCCCCCCAGGACCTCGAGGACAGCCATGCACGATGCACGCTTCACGGCATCCCTTCCGCGCGCGATCGCGATCGTCGCACTCGCGTGCTGCAGCGGCCATTCTGCCGCGCAGCACTCGCCCGCGCTCGATCGCGCGAGCCTCTGGATCGGTGGTTACCGCGTCGACACCGGCCTGCGCCTCGAGGCGGAACACGATGACATCGGGGGCGGAAGCCTGGACTTCGCGGGCGACCACGAGACCATCGGTCGCGCCCGGCTCGACCTGCTGGTCGGCGATGGCCAGGGCCTCACGTTCGACTGGTACGCGCTCGATCATGCCGACGCGACGCGGCTCGCTCGCGCGTTCGCATACGAAGGCACGGAGTTCGAGGTCGACGCGACGCTGCGCAGCGATGCCGAGTTCACCGCCGCGACCGCGGCCTGGCACTGGTGGCTCGGCGAAGACCGCGACGTGTTCGGGCTCGGGCTCGGCGCCGCGTGGTACCGGCTCGAGCTCGCGCTCGTGGGGACCGCGGCGGTCGGCGACGAACACGTCGCCGCGAGCGCTGCGTTCGACGAGAGCGCAATCGCTCCGCTCGTCACGCTGGGTTACAAGCATGCGTTCGACGACAACCTGCGGGTCTATGCGCAGGCCTCGGGCATCCGCAAGGGCGGCGGCGCGCTGTCGGGGCATATCCACGATGCGCGCGTCGGATTCGAGTGGTTCCCGTGGCGCCACGTCGGCGTCGGCGCCGAGTACGGACTCACGCGCATCCGCCTCGAGCGCGATGGCGACGACCATTCGGTCGGCCTCGACATCGATCTCCAGGGCCCTGCGCTGTTCGCGCGCATGCGGTTCTGAGCATCCGGCGGGCGCTTCTTGTGGGAGGGGCTTCAGCCCCGAGCTCTTCGCGCAATCGTGCCAGGGCAGCCGGTCGCGCTGCGCGCCGCCGGCCTGCACGATCGGCTCATTGCGAATCGGTCACTTCGAGCTGGTCTTCGGCAGGCGCCTCGACGACGTAACCCCGCGCCGCCAGCGGCGCGAGGAAACCCTGCGGATCCAGCACGCGGTCCATCGGCAGCATCGCGAAGCTGACGTCGTTGCGCGCGAGCGCGGCCTCTGCAGCCTCGACCCAGAGGCGCTGGAGACGGCCTTCGAGGTCGCCGAGGCCGCGTTCGCGCAACACCTCGGCCGACAACGCCGCGTCCATGCACGCGCGCATCTGGTCCCGGTACGGCAGCGCGCGCAACCCCTCGAGATCGCCGCTCGCCCACGCATTCGCGCGCCGCGCCATCAGGCCGAGGTCCCCCTCGATGCGATCGAGCGTCATGTCGAAGCATTCGAGGTCGGCGAGCGTGGACTTCTTGAACTGCCTGAGCGCGGCACGCGGGTCGTCGATCTCGAGTTCGAGCCGCACCGGCACGCGCTCGACGCCGGCCGACTCGGCGAGGCCACGCACGGTGCGCACGACCTCGCGCGAACTGCGCAGGCCGAGCTTCTCGATCGCGCTCGTGTACAGCTCCATCGCGGCGAACAGCGGCCGCCACTTCTCGACCTTGCCCGAGCGGCCGATGTACTTGTGCTTGAGCTCGCTCCAGCGCGCGTACTGCGCCGCGGGCACCACGTCGACGAGCTTGCGCCGACCCGGGTTGTTGCGCGCGCCGACCAGCGAGGGCGCGAGCGCGAGGCGCCCGAAGAAGCCGACGTCGGGTTCGAACACCGCGCTCGGCATGTCGAGCAGCTGGCGCGACTCGCCGATGCGTTCGGCCACCTCGTCCGTCTGCCACTGCATCTTCTTCGGCAGCGGCGACAGCACGCCGAGCACCCACAGCACGTGGCCGTCCTTCGACACCTTCCAGAGGCCGGGCCCCGGCTGCACGCCGCTGACCACGATCGGTTCCAGCTCGGCGATGGCGTCGCCCGACTGCGCGGCCACCGACGCGATGCCGAACACGAGTGAGCACAGGACGGCGACGCATCGACGCATGCGAAGGACTCGCGGGGACGGGCGCGCAGTGTCCACGATCCGCACGCGCACGGCGTCAAATTCCGGTTAGGCGGCGAGCAGGCCGAGGAAGTCCCCGCCGTAGCGCTCGAGCTTGCGCTCGCCGACCCCGCTGATCGCGCCGAGCTCGCGCAGCGACTGCGGCCGCTCGCGCAGCATCGCGAGCAGGGTGGCGTCGTGGAAGATCACGTAGGCCGGCACGCCCTGCTCCTTCGCGAGGCGCGCGCGCAGTTCGCGCAGGGCATCCCACATCGCCGACTCGTGCGGTGCGATGTCGAGGTTGCCGCGCGCGCGTTCACCGCGCGCCGTCTTGCGCTGCGCGCGCCGCGTCGCGCTGTCGACCTGGCGGCGCAGCAGCACCGGCTGCTCGCCGCGCAGCACCGCGCGGCTCGCCGGCGTCAGGCGCAACGTGCCGTAGCCTTCCTCGTCGGTCGCGAGCAGGCCGCTCGCGACGAGCTGGCGGAACACGCCGCGCCACTGCGTCTTGTCGAGGTCGGCGCCGACCCCGAACGTGCTGAGCGCGTCGTGCGAGAGCGAGCGGATGCGTTCGTCCGCCTCGCCGCGCAGCACCGACATGAGGTGTCCCACGCCGAAGCGCTGGCCGGTGCGATAGACGCACGACAGCGCCTTCTGCGCGACCACGCTCGCATCCCAGGTCCCGGGCGGATCGAGGCAGTTGTCGCAGTTGCCGCACGGCTGCGCGAGCGTCTCGCCGAAGTACGCGAGCAGGCGTTGGCGCCGGCACGCGGTGGTCTCCGCGAAGCCCAGCAGCGCGTCGAGCTTCGCTCGCTCGACGCGCTTGCGTTCCTCGCCGGCCTCCGATTTCGCGATGAACTGCGACAGCGTGACGACGTCGCCGAGCCCGTAGCAGAGCCAGGCATCGGCCGGCAGGCCGTCGCGACCCGCGCGGCCGGTCTCCTGGTAATAGCCTTCCATGCTCTTGGGCAGGTCCAGGTGCGCGACGAAGCGCACGTCCGGCTTGTCGATGCCCATGCCGAACGCGATCGTCGCGACCATCACGATGCCGTCTTCGCGCAGGAATCGCTGCTGGTTCGCGGCGCGCTCGCGCGCATCCATGCCGGCGTGGTACGGCAGCGCCGCGATGCCCTGTTCGCCGAGCCATTCGGCGACCTCCTCGACCTTGCGCCGCGACAGGCAGTAGACGATGCCGGACGCGCCCGCGTGGCCGAGCAGGAACTCGCGCAACTGGCGCCGCGCATCGTCCTTCTCCGCGACGCGATAGCGGATGTTCGGCCGGTCGAAGCTCGCGACGAAGCAGCGCGCCGATTCGAGCGCGAGGCGCTCGACGATCTCGCGCCGCGTCGGTGCGTCCGCGGTCGCGGTGAGCGCGATGCGCGGTATCGTCGGGAATCGCTCGTGCAGCAGCGTGAGCTGGCGGTACTCCGGGCGGAAGTCGTGGCCCCATTGCGATACGCAGTGCGCCTCGTCGATCGCGAACAGCGCGACCTGCACGCGCGCGAGCAATTCAAGGCAGCGCTCGGTCAGCAACCGCTCGGGCGCGACGTAGAGCAGCTTCAGCGTGCCCGCCACCAGGCGCTGCTCGACTTCGCGCTGGCCGGCTGCATCGAGGCTCGAGTTGAGGAACGCGGCTTCGACGCCGAGCTGGCGCAGCGCATCGACCTGGTCCTGCATCAGCGCGATCAGCGGTGACACCACCACCGCGGTGCCCTCGCGCATCAGCGCCGGGATCTGGTAGCACAGCGACTTGCCGCCACCGGTCGGCATCAGCACGAGCGCGTCTCCGCCACCGGCGACGTGTTCGATGATCGCCTCCTGCTCGCCGCGGAACGCGGGGTAGCCGAAGACGGTCTGCAGGTAGGGAACAGCGGACGATGCCATCGACCGATGCTAGCAAACCGCGTCGGCGCCGCGGGGCGCGGGCTTCGTCGATGCGATGAAATCCTGCACGGGAGCGCGACGGATTCGTGCATGCGGGCCGCGCAAGGCGGCCCCGCATGCGGCTGGAGCAACTGCTCCAGTGATTCGTGTCACAGCTGTCGCATGAAGACGAAGATCCACCTGCTGCAGGGCATCGCCAGGCTCGCGGGCGACGGCACGCTCGGTGCGATCGCCGCGGTCGAAGGCGTTCACCTCGCGGTGGTGTCGAGCGTCGCGGCGCGGCTGCCGTTCGGACGCGTGGTCGAACGCGGAACCGCGTTCACCTATGCGCGCGTGCGTGACCTCGTGGGCGCGGTGCGACTCGCGACCGACGGCAGCCTCGGGCTGGCGGCACGCCATGCGCGCACGCCGGCGGACGCCTCGCCCGCCGGGTCTGCACGCATCCGCTGGCTCGCGGCACTCAATGGCGCGATCGGCGACCACCTCGAGGCCAGCGCGAATCCGCTCGCGATCCCGATGGGCCTCTGGCGCGGACGACAGCCGCTCGAACCGGAGTCGGCGCCGCTCGGTCGCGCGCTCGACGCCTGCGGCGGCACGCTCGTTCTGTTCGTGCATGGCCTCGGCATGAGCGAGCTCGGATGGGGTGCGCCCAGCGGTGGCGAGTTCGGCTCGCGCCTCGAGCAGGACAGGATTGGGCTCGCGCTGCAGCTGCGCTACAACAGCGGACGCCGGATCCCGGCCAACGGACGCGAGCTTTCGCAGCTGCTGCAGCGCGTGCACGACGCGCATCGCGGCACGCTGCGCCGGCTCGTGCTGGTCGGCCACAGCATGGGTGGCCTCGTGTGCCGCAGTGCCTGCGAGCACGCGCGCCGCCATCGATCGAGCTGGGCCGATGCGCTCGACGCAGTCGTCTGCCTCGGCTCGCCGCACTTCGGCGCCCCGCTCGAACGCGTCGGCGATTCGGCCAGCGCGCTGCTGCGCGCGATCCCGTGGACGCGCCCGCTGGCCGCGGTTGCCGAGTCGCGCAGCGCCGGCGTCAAGGACCTGCGCCACGGATGGGCGAGCGACCTCGACCGCGGCGATGATGAAACCGCGCGCACCGGTGCGGACGCGCTGCAACTGCCGTTCGCGGATCGCGTCGACTGGCGGCTCGCGGCGGCCTCGCTGTCGGCGCGCGCTGACGGGCCGCGCGCACGCTGGCTCGGCGACGGACTGGTGCCGGTGCCGAGCGCACTCGGCCGCGACCGGGACGCGCGGCGCTCGTTGCGCCTGCCTGCGAGTCACCGGCGGGTCTTCACGGGCCTCGGCCACCTCGACCTGCTGACCCATGCGGACGTCTATGCGCAGCTGCACGAGTGGCTGGATCGCCCGCCGCGGCGGATCGGCGACGCCTGACGCAGGCGCGCGTCGGCGGCGACGCCGTGTCGCGATCGCGAACGCGCTAGTCGTCCAACCGCACGAGCCGCAGGCGGCTGCCGTCCTCGAGCCTGACCTGCAGGTCCGCGCCGAGTTGCGCCAGATGCTGCAGGCGCGGGCAGAGTCCGCGCGCGCGCACCTCGAGGTCACGGCTGCGATCCTCGACGATCGCCTCGATGCTGCGATCGAGCCCGTCCGCGCGTGCCTCGAGCGCCGCGATCGCGCCAGCGTCGCCACTGAACGCGACCTCGAGCGCCTGCCCGACCACGTTGCCGACGACTTCGCCGACCAGGGTTTCGACTGCGCCCTCGACCATGCGATCGATGTCGGCGTCGTTCCAGTTCGCGAAGCCATTCGCGGCGTCGACCTGCCGGTGCAGCTCGCGTGCGCTGCGCGCGAGCCGGTGCGCGCTGCGACGCGCGGCGTCGCCGTCCTGCGCGAACGCGACAGACACCTCGATGACCGCTTCGTGCATGATCGAGATCGCATCGTGCACGATCGCGCGCACGTCGGGCAGCGCCTCGCGCACGCCCTTCTCGATCGCGAGCATGCGTTCGCGATCGGCCGCCGCGAGCGCGACTTCGCGACCGTCGATGCGCAGCGTGCCGTGCGCGATCACCACCTCGGCGGCCTGGCCGTCGCGGCGCGAGAACACCAGTGCATCCGGCTTGACCGCAAGCGCATAGTCGCTGTGCAGGCCGCAGCCCGCATCGTGGAGATCGGCCGCGGCGTGGGCCGCACCCGCAAGGCCCAGTGACAAGGCGAAGGCGACGAAAACGCGTTTCATGGGCCGGCTCCTCTGCGGATGATGGGATCGGATGCGCAGGATCGCCAAAAGGTTTGAACGCCGCGCGTGCCGGCGGTTGAGTGCCGAACGGCACCCTGCCTGGAGTCACGGTGCCCAGCCGCTGCGCGCGTGCATTGCGGTGCACGCACGCAATCGTTACCGTGCTGCAACCGACGCGCGCGACCGCACCGATGCTCCCGACGATCCGTTCCAGGCGCCGCGCCGTACACCTCGCTTGCGTGCTCGCGCTGCTCGCGCTGCCGTGCGCGGGCCGCGCCGAGTCGCTGCTCGTGTTCGCGGCCGCGAGCCTCAAGCCCGCGCTCGACCAGATCCTCGCGACGCCCGATGCCGGCAGCCGCGACTCGATCACGGCGAGCTACGCAGCGAGCTCGCAGCTCGCGCGGCAGATCGAGGCGGGCGCGCCTGCCGCGCTGTTCGTGTCCGCAGACCAGGACTGGATGGACCATCTGGCGGCGAGCGGCCTCGTGCTCCCCGACTCGCGCGTCGACCTGCTCGGCAATGCGCTCGTGCTCGTCGCACCGCGCGCGAGCACGCTGCGGCTCTCGATCACGCCCGGAGTCGATCTCGCCGCGGCACTCGGGACGGACGGCCGGCTCGCACTCGCCGAACCCGGCAGCGTGCCCGCCGGCAAGTATGCGAAGGCCGCGCTGCAGCACCTCGACGCATGGGCGCCGGTGCAGGCGCGCATCGTCGCCGCCGACAACGTGCGCGCGGCGCTCAATTTCGTCGCGCGCGGCGAGGTGCCGCTCGGCATCGTGTACCGCTCGGATGCGCTGTCCGAGCCGGCCGTGCGCGTGCTCGACACCTTTCCGGCAGCGAGCCACCCGCCGATCGTCTATCCCGCCGCGATCGTCGCGGGCCGCGACTCGCCCGCTGCGCGGCGCCTGCTCGCGAGGTTGCGCGAGCCCGCGCAACAGGCGATCTTCCGCGCCCATGGCTTCGATGCACCAGCGCGCTGACCAGGGACCTCGCGCGTGAACGCACTCACGCCCGACGAATGGCAGGCGCTCTGGCTGAGCCTGCGCGTCGGCCTGCTCAGCGTCGCCTGCGCGCTGCCGTTCGCGCTCGCGCTCGCCTGGCTGCTCTCGCGCAAGCGCTTCCCGGGCCGGCAACTGCTCGATGCGCTGCTGTTCCTGCCGCTGATCCTGCCGCCGGTGGTGACCGGCTATGCGCTGCTCGCGCTGTTCGGACGCCACGGACCCGTCGGCGAATGGCTCGCGGCATTCGGCATCGTCGTCGCGTTCCGCTGGACCGGTGCGGTGATCGCGGCCGCGGTGATGGGGTTCCCGCTGCTCGTGCTGTCGATCCGCGTCGCGTTCGACAACGTCGACCGCCGCCTCGAGTCCGCTGCACAGACGCTCGGCGCCGGCGCATGGCGCCGCTTCGCGACGATCACGCTGCCGCTGTCGCTGCGCGGGATCGCGGCCGGATGCGTGCTCGCGTTCGCGCGTGCGTTCGGCGAATTCGGCGCGACGATCAGCTTCGTGTCGAACATTCCGGGCGAAACGCGCACGCTGCCGATCGCGATCTACGAGCAGCTCAATACGCCGGGCGGCCTGCCCGGCGTGCAGCGGCTCGCGCTCGTCGCGCTGGTGGTCGCGTTCGCGGCGAGCGCACTCGCCGCCGTCGCCGCAGGCGGTTCTCCCTGGCGCAGGCACGCCGATGATTGAGCTCGCGCTGCGGCATTCGTTTCGCGAGTTCGAACTCGACGTCGCGTTCCGCTCGGACGCGCGCACGCTCGCGCTGTTCGGCGATTCGGGTGCCGGCAAGACCAGCGTACTCAACGCGATCGCGGGGCTGCTGTCGCCGCGCGAGGGCCACATCGCGATCGACGGCGTCACGCTGCTCGACCGCCGCGAGCGCACCGACGTCGCGGTCGCAGCGCGGCGCATCGGCTACGTGTTCCAGGACGGACGGCTGTTCCCGCACCTCGACGTGCGCCGCAACCTCGCCTACGGCATGGGCGCGCGCGACTCCGGCGCCGCGATCCGGTTCGACGCGATCGTCGAGCTGCTCGGGCTCGCGCCGCTGCTGTCGCGGCGGCCGCACGGCCTGTCGGGCGGCGAACGCCAGCGCGTCGCGATCGGGCGCGCGCTGCTGTCGAGTCCGCGCGCGCTGCTGCTGGACGAACCCCTGACCGGCCTGCATGCGCAGGCGCGGCGGCAGGTACTCGGTCATCTCGCGCGATTGAAGCAGGAACTGCGCGTGTTCACGGTGCTCGTCACGCATCACGCCGACGAGGTCGCGCAGCTCGCCGACGAAGTCGTCCACCTCGACGCCGGGCGTGTCGTCGCGCAGAGCCCGATCGCGCGGTTCGGCGCTTCCCGGCTGGAGGCCCCGTGACCGCGGCGACCAGCAGCGGCTCGCCACGGACGACACGGCGGGACGAGGATCGGACCTGCTTCGCGTGCCCTGCGCTTCGATCCTGCGGGCTTTGCGGCGGATCGCGGGATTGGATAGGCTAGCCCGGTTCGAACGATCGTTTGAGGTGGTGATGAACCCGCGTATTCCGCTCGCCGCGCTGGTGCTCGGCGTCGCGCTCGGCGCCTGCAGCTCGGGGCCGCCGAAACGCATGCATCCGTCCACCGCGAGCATCCAGCAGCTCGCGATCCAGCCCGATGGCAGCTGGCACGTGCAACTGCGCGTGCAGAACTTCAGCACGTTCCCGATGCGCTACGCCGGCGTGCAGGCCAGGCTCACGGTCGAGGCGCAGGACGTCGGCACGCTCGACGCGACGACCGACATCGAGATCCTCGCCAACAGCGGCGACGTCGTCGAAGCGCGCCTCGCGCGCGGTCCCGCGCTCGCACCCGATCACGATTTCGCCTACCGCCTCGAAGGCACGATCCGCACCAGCGAACCGAGCGAATCGTTCACGTTCGAGCGCGCAAGCCGACTGTCACCCGTGCCTGGCGTTCCGAACACCTGGCGCTGACGAAGCCGTCGCGCGCGCTCGCCCCGTCCAGAGCACCTGGCAGACACCCAGTACCGCCGCGCCGTCCGGCGCGACGCCGTCCCCGGAGTTCCCGATGAGCCGTTACACCGCCCCGCTGGCCGACCTGCGTTTCGCATTGCACGACGTGCTCGAGGTCGAATCGTTGTTCGCACGCCTGCCGGGATGTTCCGGCGCGAGTCGCGACGTCGTCGACGCGGTGCTCGAGGAAGCGGGGAGATTCTGTGGCCAGGTGCTCGCGCCCCTCAATCGCACGGGCGACGAGCAAGGTTGCACCTACGACAAGTCGACGCAGGGCGTGCGCACGCCCGACGGCTTCAGGGAGGCCTTCGCGCAATACGTCGAAGGCGGCTGGATCGGACTCACCGCGCGCGAGGAATTCGGCGGACAGGGCCTGCCCGAAACGCTCGGCGCCGCATGCAAGGAAATGATCGACGCGGCCAACCTGTCCTGGGGCAACTATCCGATGCTCTCGCACGGCGCGTCGTCCGCGCTGGAATTCCACGGCGAGGACTGGCAGCGCGAGGTGTTCCTCAAACCCCTGGTATCCGGACGCTGGACCGGAACGATGTGCCTGACCGAACCCCAGTGCGGCACCGACCTCGGCATGCTGAAAACGCGCGCCGTACCGGGCGCCGACGGCAGCTGGCACGTCAGCGGCACCAAGATCTTCATCACCGCGGGCGAGCATGACTTCGTCGACAACATCCTGCATCTCGTGCTCGCGCGCCTGCCCGATGCACCGGCCGGCGTGAAAGGCATCTCGCTGTTCCTCGTGCCGAAGTTCAAGGTCGCGCGCGACGGCACGGTCGGCGAACGCAATTCGCTCGCATGCGGCTCGATCGAGCACAAGATGGGCATCCACGGCTCGGTCACCTGCGTGATGAACTTCGACGCTGCGGAAGGCTGGCTCGTCGGCGAGCCGAACAAGGGCCTCGTCGCGATGTTCACGATGATGAACACCGCGCGACTCGCGGTCGGACTGCAGGGCCTCGGGCTTGCGGAACGCGCCTACCAGAACTCGCTCGCCTACGCGCGCGAGCGCCTGCAGATGCGCTCGCTGTCGGGACCGAAGTTCCCCGACAAGCCGGCTGATCCGCTGATCGTGCATCCCGACGTGCGTCGCATGCTGCTGACCCAGAAGGCGTTCATCGAGGGCGGGCGCCTGCTCGGCCTCTACGCGTACACGCAGGAAGACATCGCGCGCAACAGCAGCGACCCGGGCGAGCGCGAGCGCGCGGAAGCCCTCGTCGCTTTCCTCACGCCGATCGTCAAGGGGCTGCTGACGGAACTCGGCAACGAGTGCACCTACCACGCGGTGCAGGTCTACGGCGGCCACGGCTACATCGCCGAGAATGGCGTCGAGCAGCTCGCGCGCGATGCGCGCATCACGACGCTGTACGAAGGCACCACGCAGATCCAGGCCAACGACCTGCTCGGGCGCAAGGTCATGCAGCTCAAGGGCACCGGGCTCCGGCACTTCCTCGGCGAGATCGGTGCGTTCTGCGAAGCGAACGCAGGCGACGGCTCGCTCGCCGAATTCGTCGGCCCGCTCGCGGCTGCGGCGAAGGAATGGGCCGCACTCACCCTCGAACTCGGCCAGCGCGCATCCGCCGACCCCGAGGAGATGGGCGCCGCCGCCTACGACTACCTGTTCTACTCGGGCTATATCGCGCTCGCATGGCTGTGGGCACGCGCGGTCGCCGCGGCCGATCGCTCGGCGCACTCCGAACACCTCAAGCAGGCCAAACGCCACACCGCGCGCTTCTACTACGCTCGCATCCTGCCGCGTACGCAGATGCACGCCGCCGCGATGCGCAGCGGCGCCGCGTCACTGATGGCGATGCCGGACGCGCAGTTCGACTGAGCCGAGCGCCGCGCGAGCCTTGTGCGCTCCGCGCCGATCGAGAACGTCGTGATGTCCCGAGATGCGCGCGGCGGTTGCATGGACTCGGTAGTCCTCGACGGCTCGATGCTCGAGCTGCGGGTGGCGAAGGGCATGCGATTGCCGACGCCGCTGCCGCCGTGTCCTCGCGATTTTCCCTGCAACAGCCTTTGCACTATGCTGCGCAACGATCCGCCTCCGCAGGGGGAGGTCGGCGGCGACACCGGTTTCTTGCGAGAACGGAGGTCCCATGCTTGCGGAAGTCAGAACTTCCGGCGACATCCACGGCACGCGTGTCCTGTCCCTGGACTCGACCGGGCGCATCCTCGACTGGATGAGCTGGCAGGATGCGGTCTGCCTGTATGTGCGCGGCGCGGTCGCCTGGACCCTCGGTGAAACCTGCCTGACGATCCACGGCGGCATCAACCGCAGCCTCGGGCGCCAGAGCGTGATCGAGCTGCACCCGATCGTCGCGAGCACGGGCCACGCGCGCGCCGGCGCGATCGACCCCGCGCCTGCGTTGACGAACGCCGCGCTGTTCGCGCGTGACCGCATGCTGTGCCTGTATTGCGGCCACCATTTCAGCCGCGGCGAACTCACGCGCGACCACGTGCTGCCGCTGTCGAAGGGCGGGCGCGACACCTGGGTCAACGTCGTCACCGCGTGCTGGTGCTGCAACGTGAAGAAGGGCAGCCGCACGCCGCAGCAGGCCGGCATGCCGCTGCTCGCGGTGCCGTACCGCCCTAGCTGGGTCGAGCACCTGATCCTGTCCAATCGCAACATCCTCGCCGACCAGATGGAATTCCTCGTCAACCACCTGCCGCGCGACCGGCGCCCGCATTGATCCGCGCGCGCACCGGCCAGGCGCAGACGCGATGACCGCGACCGACCCGCCAGGCCAGCCACCACTGAGCGCCGAGCGCATCGCGCGACTGCGCTGGCGCGTGCACCTCAATCGGCATCCGTCCGCTTTCCTGTTGCTGCTGCAGCTCGCGGGCCTCCTGCTCTACCCGTTCATCGAGGGACGCCGCGCGGGCAACGCGCTGTTCGGGGCCTTCTCCGTGCTCGTGCTGTGCCTGACGATCGCGATGGTGCAGCGCACGCGCGGGCATGCATCGATCAGCGTGGCGATCGCGCTGCCCGCGGTCGCCCTCAACGTGCTGCACGCGTGGTATCGCATGCCCGGCCTGCTGCCGTGGGCCGCGGCGCTCGAGGCGCTGTTCTATTTCTACGCGGCATGGTCGCTGATCCGCTACATGCTGGCCGACCGCCGTGCGACCACCGACGAACTGTTCGCGGCCGGAGCGACGTTCACGCTGCTCGCCTGGGGCTTCACCTACCTGTTCGTCGCCTGCCAGGCGCTGCAACCGGGCAGCTTCGGATTCGGCGAAGGCGGCACGCCGCGGAGCTGGTCCGAGCTCACGTTCCTGAGCTTCGTGCTGCTCTCGAGCACCGGCATCGGCGACGTGATTCCGCTGAGCGGGCAAGCGCGCGCGCTCGCGAGCCTCGAGATCTTCGTCGGCATCATGTACCTCGCGCTCGTGGTGTCGCGCCTGATCGGCCTCACGGTGCTCGCGCGCCGCGATCGTTGAACCCCGCGGCCGCGGGCGCGCATGCACCCGCGGCCCTCTCCGGATCCGGTCAGGTCCCGTCGAGCGCGTCGTAGCTGAGCAGGTCCAGCTGCGGGGTGTCGTTGCCCAGGCTGTGTTCGCGGATCACGAACCCGTAGCGCGCGCCTTCGACGAGCCTGCCGGCCGGCATCAGGCCCTGCGCATGCGGATGCACGTAGAGCATCGCGTCGATGCCGTCGTCACTGCGCACGCGCACAGCCGGACCGACCATCTCCGCATGCTTTTCGTTGACGAAGTGCGTGCGATCCTGCGGATCCGGCGTCAGGTCCACGACGGTGCCATTGAAGCGCGCGATCTTGCGCCACGTCAGCGACTGGTCGGGGTCGTAGCTCGCGCCGCTCTCCATGCGTTCGGCGAACTCGCGATCGTGCACCGCCTTCATCTCGGCGAGGCTCGGGTAGCGCACGGTCCATTCCCAGTGCTGCCCGCTGCGCGCGATGCGGTCGCTCGTGAGGAAGAAGTTCTCGGTCCAGCCCTTGCAGTTGCCGTACTTCGTGCACACCGGCCAGGCGTCCTCGATGAAGCTCTCCAGACTCGTGAGGTTGAGCGCCTGCAGGTTGCCGACCTCGATCAGCAGGCCTGGGCCGATCGCGATCGCGGACTGCCGCTGCTCCGGCGCGACCACCACCACCGCGCCGTTGCCGACATCGAGCTTGCCGACGCGCAGCTGGCGCATCATCGCGTAGGCGTAGTCCTGCGCGCCCATGCCGTGCAGGTCCCTGACCAGCAGCGTCACGACCTCGATGCCGCTGTCGCGCGCGAATCCGAACATGCGGCGCTCGGCCTCGGCGCGGCCTTCCGGATCGAGCAGGCCGAATTCGTCGTAGACGAACTGGCCGAACTTGGAAGGCGTCGATCCCGGCGCCGGCACCACGTCCACGCCCGACTTCGTGTCGACCGCAGTGGGTGGCGACGCAGGCGCGACCGCCACCGGCTGCGCGGGCGCGTCGGCCGCCGCGACCGGCTCGCGAGCGGGCCGCGCATCGATGCTCGGCGCCGGACGCGCCTGCGCCGGTGCATCGTCGACGCTGGCGACGCGCATCGCGATCGCGAGCGCCCCGTGGCATTCGCCGGCCCCCTGCTGCACGCACGCCTGCTGCCAGCCCTCTTCGATCGCGGTCAGGCGCTTGCGCCGACCCGGATGGGTCGCGCCATCGGGTCCATCCGCGACGAGCGTCGCCATCGCCTTCTGCGCATCGCCAAGGGTCGCGCCCATCTTGTAGAGCACGAAACCCGAGAACTTGTCCGCCTCGAGCTCGGTCGGCGGCTGGCTGCCGCCCGGCGTGATCGTGTGGCCGGACAGGTGATGCCCGATCTCGTGCGCCATGATGCTGACCGGCGCCCACGCATTGCCACCGGTCGCGCGCGACACGACGTTCATGAAATCGTTGTTGAACGCGATCACGCGGCGCGGCATCTTCTGCTCGTCGAGCACGATCACCGCAGCCGCGTTCGGCACCGGCGCCTCCATCACGTCGAAGTTCTGCGGCAGGCCCGTGAACTGCATGATCCGCGCGACCATGTCGCGGCAGTCGCCCGAAGGCGGCGGTCCGATGCGGTCCGCTCCGATCCTGACCGGTGCACCGTCGTACGAGCACGCCTGCAGCGTCGCGGCGATCTCGTCGACGAGCGCAGCTTCGCTGGCGGCAGCGAGCGGCGTCGCAGGCGCGGAAGCGAGCGATGGCGCGGGGGCAACCGGCGCGGATGCGAGCGACTGCGCCGGCGGGGCTGCGGGTGGTGCGGCATCGCTGCAACCGGCCAGCGACGCCGCAAGCGCGAGCGGCAATACGCCGTGGCGAGGGCGGCGAATGCGCACCGCAAGAGGGCAGGACAGGAAGGCAGGCATCGGAGCGTCCTCTCGGTAGGTCACGGGAATCAGGCGAGGCGGGCCAGCACGAGCTTGACCAGCAGCCAGGCATACAGGCGCAGCAGCGCCCATTTGGAAACGAGGAACAACACGCCGGCGAGCAGCAGGCGCCAGCCATCGCGGCGCGGATCGACGCGGAAGAACTGGGCGAACGCGACCAGCACGATCGCGACTTCGATCACGCCCATCCAGGTCGAGGACCAGCGCTTGTGTGCCGCGAGGAACGTCGCGTCGCGATACAGCAGAGTCGGCAGCAGGTTCGCGATGCTCGCGCAGATCACGAGGAAGTGCGCGTAGGCGGCAAGCACGAGGTGCTCGACGCGGTTGTAGCCGCCGCGGCGATGGAAGGCGACGAGCGACGCGAACGCGATCGCGAGGATGCCGAGCGAGAACGACCAGTTCGCGTAACTGCGCACCAGTTCCATCGCGCGCGTGACGTGCACATCGGCCGAATCGAGATAGCGAGAACGCGCCAGCACGAGCAGCAGCACGCCGACCGCGGCCAGCAGCAGCTTGAGCGGGTGGACGTGGCGGGTCCGCGCACCGAGCACGTATTCGCGCGCGACCGTGCCCGGCGCACGCAGCAGGCGCCAGGCGCCGCGCAGCAGCGACATTTCGAACCAGCGAAAGCTCTGCCAGGCCTCGCTGCCGAGGCTGCGCGTGCCGAGGCGCGTCGCACGCTTCTGGCCGCAGGCGCTGCAATACGGCGTTGCCATACCGGCGCCGCAGTTGTGGCAGGCCGGCGAGCCGAAGTGCGCGCGATCGGGCAAGGCGGTGGTCGGCAGGCTCATGTGCGCGCGGTTCCGGGCATCCTGACCCGCAGTACGCGGAATCCGGGCGATTCCTCCGGGCGGCCGGTCCCGGCCTCGCGCCTCCTTCCAGCCTGAACCTGCCCGTGCGAACGCCCCTGCCTTGGTTGCCCCGGACCCGTCGCACGGCTGAAAATACGCACATGATCGACAGCCAACGCTATCCCCGCCTCGCGCGCATCGAATCGCCGGCCGACCTGCGCCAGTTCCCCGAACAGGAACTGCCGCTCGTTGCGCAGGAACTGCGCAACTACCTGATCGAATCGGTCGCGACCTCGGGCGGCCATTTCGGCGCCAACCTCGGCGTGGTCGAACTGACCGTCGCGCTGCACTGGCTGTACGAGACGCCGGTCGACCGGCTCGTCTGGGACGTCGGCCACCAGGGCTATCCGCACAAGATCCTGACCGGTCGACGCGACCGCATCACGACGGTCAAGAAGAAGGACGGCGTCGCGCCATTCCCGAAACGCGACGAGAGTGAATACGACACCTTCGGCGTCGGCCACTCGTCGACCTCGATCTCGGCGGCGCTCGGCATGGCGATCGCGGCGCAGCGCAAGGGCGACGCGCGGCGCGTCGTCGCGGTGATCGGTGACGGCGCGATGACCGCGGGCATGGCGTTCGAGGCGCTCAACCACGGCGGCGATGTGGAGCCCGACGTGCTCGTCGTGCTCAACGACAACCAGATGTCGATCAGCGAGAACGTCGGCGCGCTGACCAAGATGCTCGCGCGCCTGATGGCGAGCCGCACGCTGAACCGCATCCGCGAGCGCGCGAAGAACGCGATGCCGCGCGGCGGCTTCCTCTGGCGTTTCGCCAAGCGCTGGGAGGAACACGCGAAAGGCATGTTCGTGCCCTCGACGCTGTTCGAGGAACTCGGCTTCCACTACACCGGGCCGATCGACGGCCACGACATCCCTCTGCTGGTGTCGACGCTGCGCACGCTGAAGGAACTCAAGGGCCCGCAGCTGCTGCATGTCGTCACGACCAAGGGCAAGGGCTATGCGCCCGCCGAGCGCGAACAGATCGAATACCACGCGGTCGGCCCGTTCGATCCCGTCGCCGGCATCGTCAAGATGCCGGGCAAGGGCAAGCCGACCTACACCGACGTGTTCGGCGACTGGCTCTGCGACATGGCCGCGGTCGACGCGCGCCTGTACGGCATCACGCCCGCGATGCGCGAAGGCTCCGGCCTCGTGCGTTTCTCCAAGGAATATCCGCAGCGCTACTTCGACGTGAGCATCGCCGAGCAGCACGCGGTCACGCTCGCGGCCGGCATGGCCTGCGAAGGCGCCAAGCCCGTGGTCGCGATCTATTCGACGTTCCTGCAGCGCGCCTACGACCAGCTCATCCACGACGTCGCGCTGCAGGACCTCGACGTGCTGTTCGCGATCGATCGCGCGGGCCTCGTCGGTCCGGATGGTGCCACGCATGCGGGCAGCTTCGACCTCAGCTACCTGCGCTGCATCCCGAACATGGTCGTGATGGCGCCGTCGGACGAGCTGGAGTGCCGGCGCATGCTGACCACGGGCTTCCTGCACGACGGCCCGGCCGCGGTGCGCTATCCGCGCGGCAGCGGCACCGGCATCGCGGCCGGCAACGAGCTTTCGCCGCTGCCGATCGGCAAGGCCGAAGTGCGCCGGCGCGGCGCGGGCATCGCGCTGCTGGCGTTCGGCGCGCTGGTCGCGCCCGCGCTGAAGGCCGCCGAGCGCCTCGGCGCGACCGTCGTCGACATGCGCTTCGTCAAGCCGCTCGACGAGGCGCTGCTGCTCGAACTCGCGCAGTCGCACGCGGCGTTCGTGACGCTCGAGGACAATGCGATCATGGGCGGCGCGGGCAGCGCGGTCTCGGAATGGCTGCACGCGCACGCGATCACGCTGCCGATGCTGCAGCTCGGACTGTCCGACCGTTTCCTCGATCATGCCGCGCGTGACGAACTGCTGGCGCACGAGGGCCTCGACGCCGCGAGCATCGAACTGGCGGTGCGCCAGCGCTTCGGCAACCTGGTTCCCGACACCGCACTGCGCAGCGCAGGCTGATCGGACACACAACGGGGACACGCGAGCGCTGCGGGGTACGCATCAGCCCCGAACTCTTCGCGATCCATCGGGACTGAAGTCCCTCCCACGAGAAGCCAGCTGCCCGCTTCGATTCTGCTGTCGTGGGAGGGGCTTCAGCCCCGAGCTCTTCGCGCGATCGATCGCGATCGAAGTACCGATCGCGGCTGCGCGATCCAAAAAAAAGCCCCGGCGCATGCGCAGGGGCCAGAAGGGGTTTTCGACAGGGCCATCCGTGGTCGACCGTCCTGGTCGCTCCTCGGCCGCGCTCCTCGCGGCGATGTGCCGGACCCGATTGGGAAGATCCGGCGCGTGGCGCTCACGCGCGACGCATTGCAGGGGCAGTGGATCCCGCTGGTTGGCGTCCATCGCCCTCCAGCGTGAAAAGAATTGTGCCTGGCTCCCGCGCGGGTTTCCGTGCCGCGGCTGGCGCACCGGACCGTGCACGGCGCACGTCGCGAGTGCGAACCAGTTGGCGATTCCGGGGACGCCCTGCCCTGCATGCGCCGGGTGGCGACGGATCGGCTCAGCGTGCGGGCGGCAGCCGGCCCTGGCTCACGCGCTCGTGCCCTGCGAGATCGCGCGCACTCTCGACGTCGACGAATCCGCGCGCCGCGAGCAGGTCGCGCACGCGCTCGGCCTGGTCGCGGCCGTGCTCGAGCAGCAGTGATCCGCCCGGCAGCAGGTGGCGCGGCGCGGCGTCGATGATCGTGCGGATCGCATCGAGTCCGTCGGCGCCGGACGAGAGTGCATGCGCGGGTTCGTGGCGCAGGTCGCCCTCGCCGAGATGCGGGTCGCGCCCCTCGATGTAGGGCGGGTTCGATGCGATGAGGTCGAAGTGCGCGTCGCCGAGCGCGGCGCACCAGTCGCCTTCGGCGAACGCGATGTTCGCGATGCCGAGTCGCGCCGCGTTCGAACGCGCGACCGCGAGCGCGTCAGGCGAGATGTCGGTCGCGAGTACGCGCGCGTGCTGTCGTTCGCTCGCGATCGCGAGCGCGACTGCACCCGACCCGGTGCCGAGGTCGGCGACCGCGAGCGCCTGTTCGCGCGGCAGGCGCGCGAGCGCGAGCTCGACCAGCCGTTCGGTTTCGGGGCGCGGGATCAATACCGCGGGCGTGACCGCGAGGTCGAAGGTCCAGAACGCGCGATGCCCGAGCAGGTACGCGACCGGCACCCCGCGTTGGCGTTCGGAAATCGCACGCTCGAACGCCGCGCACTGCTCGGGCGTCGGCAGGTGCTCGGGCCAGGCATACAGCCATGCCCGCGGACGCGCGAGCACGTGCGCGAGCAGGCGCTCGGCCTCCGCGCGCGCCTCCTCGCCCGGAAGGCGCGCGCTGGCGTCGGCGAGCAGGGCGCGCACGTCGTTCAGGGCGCGACCTCGGGTGGCTCGACCGCCGGCAGGTCGACGCGTGGCTTGCCCACGCTGCGCCAGTAACCGCCGTCGCCCCAGGCCGCGAAGCCACGGCGCAACCAGCCGACCAGCGCGCTCGCGAGCCAGAGCGCCCATGCGAGCATCGCGAGCTTGTGCACCCACAGCGGAAGGCTCCACGCACTCGCGACCGGGAGTGCGCCCGGGCTGCGATCGGCAAACCAGCGCAGTGCATGCTGGCTCGAGCCGTTGCCGGCCACCGCCATGTCGGGCTGGCCGAGCAGGCCCTGCCGGACTGCCGCGAGCAGGCACAGCAGCGCGACGAGCGTGAGGATTCCGAGCGCGACCTGCACGAGGTTGAACCATGCCGGCTGGCGCAACGGCATGCGCGCGCGCCAGTCGAGCGCGAACAGCCACGCGACCACGAGCAGCAGCGCAACCCACGAGAACGCGGCGAAACCGACGCCGAGCAGCAACCATTGCCAGGTCTTCAGCGGCGAACGGGGCAGGCGCCCGAGCGCGAACGCGAGCAACGCGAGCAGCGCGAGTTCGCTCCAGTACAGCACCGCGGGGCCCGCGACCGGGCCACGCGTCGCGAGCAGCCAGCGATCCGCGGGGAGGTCGATGCCGAGGTCGATGTTCGCCGCGGGCAAGCCGAGATCGAGCGCCGGCGTGCGCACGTCGAATGCGCCCGCGAACGGTTCGCGCCAGCGCAACTCGAAGCGGTTCGTGCCGGGCACCAGCGGCAAACTGAGGCGACCATCCTCGAGCCGCAGGTTCAACGGCGCGCCGTCGCGGCTGCTCGCCAGCAGTTCCGCGCCCGCGGGCAACGCGAGCGCATGCTCGCCGCCCTGGCTCGCGCGCAGGTCGAGGCGCAGCGTGGATTCGCTCGAGCGCCGGCCGACGCTGCGCGAAAGTTGCACCTGGTCGATCGCGCGCGTCGCGCCCTGCGCGGCTTCCGGTCGCGTCACCTTCAATTCCAGCTGTTCGCCCGGCAGCGGATGGAATTCGAAGCGCCGCATCTCGCCGTCGGACTCGCCAGCGTGCATCGCGACCACCGGCACGCCGGAGAATTCGACGTGCCAGGTCGGGCTCACCTCGATGCGCCAGACCTCGGCGTGCCCCGCGAGCGGCGGCGCGACCAGCACGAGGCGCTCGCCCTTGTCGAGCTTGCCTTCCCATTGCACACGGTCCTCGCGATCGGCGAGCGCGACCGTGACCTGGCCCGCCTCCACGCGCAGGCCAGGCGTCGTCACGTGCTCGCCGGCGAGCACCGGCAGCTTCAGGCTGATGCCGCCCTCGGCCGGCGCGAGGCGCGTGACCGTGGTGCCGGCCGACCATTCGAGGCCGAGTTGCAGCATGCGCTCGACGCGTACGTAGGGCGCGAACTGCTGCGCACCGGTGCTGCGCACGTCGCCGTCTGCGCGCGCGCGCGTCAACGCGAGCGTCTCGGTCAGCAGGCGGCCGTCGTCGAGTCCGCCCGCGGCCCAGCCGGCGCCGTCGAACTCGACGCGTCGTGCAGGCAGGCGGAACGCGAGCGCGACCTGGTCCGCAAGCGGCGCGAACGCGAGTTCGACACGATGCACGCCGCGTGGCAATGCGATCCAGAACGCATCCTCGACACGCGCGATCGCATCCGCCCTCGTCCCGTTCACGATCACCTCGCGCAGCGCGAGTGCGTTGGGGTCGTTCGGCAACGGCACCGCGACACGCTCGGACGCATGCACCTCGAGCACGATCACGATGTCTTCGGCGTGCGCGCCGACCTCGGCGCGCGCGATGGTGGCGCAGGCCGGCGCGCATTCGGGCGCCTCGACGAGGCGCTCGCGCAGTTGGTCGAGCAGTTCCTGCGGCGGAAATGCTTCGGCGTGCGCGCGTGGCGCTGCCGCGGTCGCCGCGAATACGGACAGGCCGATCAGCACGAGCGGCGGCGCGCGCGGGATTCGCGGCAGGCGCAAGCCGGGACGCAGCAGGCGCAGCAGCAGCCACGCGAGCAGCCCGACCATCGCGACGCGCAGCACGCGCACGAGCCACGACGGCGCGATCAGCATGCGTACCTGCTGCTCGGGCAGCACCGGGCCGCTCCAGGCCAGCCGGTAGCTGCTGCCGCGTCGCCAGTCGGGCTCGCCGGCACCGGTCTGCGTCACCGTCGACTGGCTGTAGCGCTCCATCTTTTTCATCGCGACGCGGTTGATGCTCGAGCCGCTGACCGTGATCGTCTCGAGACCCTGGGCCTCCGGCGGTGGGGGCGGCGCCGCAGCGGGCGCCGGCATCGCGTCCTGCGCGGCCATCCGTTCCTCGCTCGCGACGTCGTCGGGCGCCGGGATGTTGCGCGCACCGAACTTGCCCGCGTCAGTCGCGAACACCCCCGCTTCGTTCTCGAGTTGCGGGTGCAACGCGTTGCGCAATTGCGTCGCGGCGAACGGCAGGCTGGCCAGCACCAGCAGCGCGAGCGCGACGCGGCGCGTCCATTCGATGCCGAGCGCGAGGCGACCCTGCGGCAACGCGCGCAGGACGAGCGCGAGCGCGACCGCCGCGAGCAGCGTCCAGCGCGGCGCGCCGGCTTCCTGGTAGCCGAGCAGCAACCATGCGAACGCGGCCAGTGCGCCTGGCCATCCGAGCAGGCGCGCGGCGAGCAGCACGAGCAACGCACCGAGGAACACGTCGTAAAGGTCCCACGCCGCGATCCAGCTGCCCTGCGCGAGATCGGCGCCGGGCGCCGCGAGCAGGCGATAGCCGTCCGGAAGATGCACGGTGGTCGAGACCTGGTCGAACGCGGCGAGCCATCCGCCGACCGGCAGCGTGGCGCCCGCTTCCTCGACGCGCAGGCCCGCCGCGAGGTCGACGCGCGGCGCGCGCCACTCGACGCCCGTGGTCGACGCCGCGATGCCGCGCGTGACCAGCAGCGGATCGGCTCCCGCGGACGCGCGTTCGAGCACGAACGGCGGTGCCGCATCGAAGCGCCAGCCCTGCAGCATCTCGCCGATGACGCGGTCGCGCGCGAACCAGCCGGAGCCGTCGAAGTCGAGCCACATCTCGCGTTGCAGGTGCAGGCGGTTCTGCGCCGACGGGTCGAGCCCGCGCGAGCGCTGCTCGATCGAGAGCGCGTCTCCATCCCCGAGCGCGAACGCGGGCAACGCGTCCCAGCCGGCTTCGCCCGGAACCTCGGCCTGGCGCGGATCGACCTGCACGCCGCCGCTGGCGACGCTGACGCGCAATCGTGGCGTCGCCTCGTAGCTCCAGATTTCCTGCTGCGGCCACGGCTCGGCCGGCACGCGCGCGGTGACGGCAGAAAGCGGCGCGGTCGCGCGCGCGGCGATCGTCACCTCGTCCACGCCCGGCGAAACCTGGACGCGCAGGCGGCCGTCGGCTTCGAGGCGCGCCGGCCATTGGCTCGCGAGCGAGAGCGGCGCGAAACCCTCCGGCAGCACCGGGCCGACCAGTTCCTCGCGCGCCTGCCCGGACGCCGCGATGCGGATGCGCGTCGTCAGCATCGCGGGAACGTCGTCGACGAGGCGGCGATGCACGCGCAACTGGAGGCTGTCGGCTTCGGGAGCCGCGCGCTCCGCGCGCCCGAGCGTCACCCGGTCGCCGTCGCGCTGCACCGGCGAGATCACGCGACCGTCGATGCGCAGGGAGACGAGGCCGACGCCTGGCGCAACGCGCAGCGACTGCGGACGCTCGCTCCACGGAATCCGCGCGCGCAGTTCATGCCGCCCGGGCGCCATGCGCACGGTCGGGCCGTTGCGATCCACGACGATCGCGGCCTCGCCGTCCACCCGTACCTGCTGCGGCCAGTGCGCCGCGTCGCCCGGTAACGGCACCCACGATCCGGCTGCCTCGTCGACGCGCCATTGCTGCACGACGTCGACGCCACCGGCATCGGCGGTCAGCTCGAGTACGCCGGGCCAGAAGCAGAGATAGTCGTTCGACTCGGTCGCGTCCGACCCCGCGACCAGCGGACAGTCGCGGAACGACTGCTCGTGCATGACCCACTCGCGCCACGGTTCGAGCGGTGCGGGAACCGCTGTCGCGGCATCGACGGCAGTGGCAGCGAGCAGCAGCGCGAGGCTGCACAACCAGCGTGCGGACGGAAGCATGCGGATCCTCGTCGGGTGGGATGGCGGGATGCAACGGCGCAGGCCGCCGCGCGGGGTTCAGCCCGCGAGCAGGCGCCATGCCTGCAGTACGCAGGCGAACACGAAACCCGCCAGGAAGAACAGGTAGCTGTAACGCAGGTAGCGGTACTTGTGGTGCGCCAGGTAGCTGCCGAGCGCATGGATGTCGTTGGCCCAGGTCGCGTAGGGCGAGCCGTCCGGCGTCAGCGCCCGTGCGAACTCGAGCATGAAGCGCTCGCGCGGCAACGACGCGAAGTGGCCGAAGAACAGCAGGTTGAATCCTTCCGGCAACGGCGCGTCTCCGACCCGCATGGGCCGGTACTTCGGCAAGACCGCGAGGATCGCGAGCAGCAGCGCGACGAGCGTGAATCCCGACAGCACGAGCACGGACACGCGCAGTTCCGGGTCGGACAGGTGTCCCATCGACAGCGTCAGCACGATCGAGGACACCGTGATGATGATGTTCGCCTTGGTGTCGGCCATGCTCGACAGCGCGACATGATGCTGCTGCGCGGTGCGCAGCAGGTTGTCGGCGGTGTTGCGCTCCGGGATGCGCGCGAAGGCCTGCGGGGGAGGTGTGTCGTCCATCGTCGCCTCGCATGGTGCGGGCGCGCATCTTAGCAATTGGACGCGATGCGGTAGTGCGCCGTGCGGCGCGCAGGCTCAGGTCTGGAGCGAAGCCTGCAGCGCGGTGGCCAGCGCGGCGTCCCCGGACACCAGTTCCTGCCACTCGAGCACGAGGCCGTTGCGCCGCCCCTTCTGCACGAGCTTGAGGCCGGACGGATCGATCGTCAGCGTGTAGGCCTCCTCGCCGACCATCACCTCGCGGCGCATCGGCTTGTCGAGCCGCACCATGCCTCAGCCCACCCCGGGGCTGCGCGTCGGCGTGCCGTGACCCGCCAGCCACAGGCGGAAGCGTTCGATCAGGCTGCCAGCGACCTCGTCGCGCGTGAGTGCAGGCGTTGCGGAAAGCGCGCACAGCGGTTCGAACGGCAGGTCGCGCTGGGACTCGAGTCGGAACACCGGCAAGGGAAGGCTCATCACGCGCTCCAACCTGGAGAGGCTCAGGCTGCCGCAGCGTGGCTGGCGGCAGGCTGAACGCATGCGCGCAACGCGTCCCTAGCCCTTGCCGGCCAGCACCGGCAGTTCTTCGTGCAGGGTCGACAGCAACTGCGCGGGATCGACCGGCTTGTCGATGCGACGCACGCGCGGCAGCGGCGGCAGGTCCTCGGGCAGCGCCGCATCGCGGCGCGCGATCAGCAGCACGGGTCCCGCGTAATTGCGTTCGAGCAATGCCGCGCAGGTACGCACGCCGGTCATGAGCGACATCTCCGCCTCCATCAGCACGACGTCGGGAAGGCCGTCGCGGTCGAGCGACTGCAACGCGAGGCTGCCGTCCTGTGCGAGCACCGGATGATAGCCGTGGTCCTCGACGATGCGTCCGAGCAGCGCGAGCTTGCCGGCGCGCTCGATCACGATGAGCACGCGCTCCCCGTGGCCGGGCGGAATCTCTTCGAGCGTGAGCGTCGATGCCCGTGCCTGCAGCATCGGCAGGTAGACGCTGAACGTGGTGCCCTGCCCGGGCGCGCTGCGCACGCGAAGGCAACCGCGATGATTGCCGATGATGCGACGGCACGACACCAGCCCGAGGCCGGTTCCGGTCGGCTTGGTCGTGAAGAACGGCTCGAACAGGCGCGCGCGCACCTCGTCGGGCATGCCGATGCCGGTGTCGGTGACGTCGATGACGAGGTGGCGCCCGGCCACGCAGTCCTCAGCCGGGGCGAAGAAATCGTCGGCAAGCTCTTCCGTACGCGTCTCGATGCGCAGTTCGCCTCCATCCGGCATCGCCTGCAGCGCATTGAGGCAGAGGTTCAGCAGCACCTGCTGCAGCTCGGTGTGGTTGCCCTCGAGTTCGATGTCGGACGCGATCGGTGCGACCTTGAGCGTGACGTTGGACGGCACGCTCCCGCGCAGCAGGCGCGCCAGCCCGTCGACGAGCCCGCGCAACTGCAGGTGCTCGCCACCCGCGTGCGAGCCGCGCGCGAACGACAGCATCGAGGCGACGATCTCCAGGCCGCGCTGCGCGCATTCGGACACGAGCTGCCCCGCGCGGCGAACCTCCTCGCGCGGATCCTCGTGCAGGATCGCGGCGGCCATCGAGATCGGCTGCAGGATGTTGCGCAGGTCGTGGCTGAGCCCGGACGCGAGCAGCGCGAGGCTCTCGTAGCGTTGCGTGCGCACGAGGTCCTGCTCGGTGCGCTCGCGCGCGCGCTTCTCCGCCGCTTCCGCGAGCGCGCGGCGCGCGGCCGCGGCGAGTCGCGCGAGATTGTGCTTGAGCACGTAGTCGGTCGCGCCCGCATGCAGCGCCTCTACCGCGGCGTCTTCGCCCATCGTGCCCGAGACGAACATGAACGGGATCGAGGGCGCATGCTCGCGCGCGATCTCGAGCGCACGGTAGCCGGAGAACCCCGGCATGCTCAGGTCGGAGATGATCAGGTCCGGCGGCGTGGTTCCGAGCGCGCGCGTGAAGCCCGCCTCGTCGTCGACACGCTCGGCGACCACCTCGAGGTGGCCGCGTTCGAGTTCATCGAGCACCAGTTCGGCGTCAGGTTCGCTGTCCTCGACCAGCAGCAGGCGGATCGGCGCAGTCTTTGCACGCATTCAGTCGCCGGGCCTCGCCTCGTTCATCACCGCCCAGAACTGCCCGAGCGCGCGCACCGCGTCGAAGAACTGGTCCGCATCGACCGGCTTGACCACGTACGCGTTCACGCCGAGGTCCCAGCTCGCAGCGAGGTCGCGTTCCTCGCGCGACGAGGACAGGATCACCACCGGGATGCGCTTGAGCGCCTCGTCGGAGCGGATCGCGCGCAGCACCTCGATGCCGTCCATGCGCGGCATCTTGATGTCGAGCAGCACGACCACCGGGTTGCCGGCCGCGCGCTGCGCGTGCGGTCCCTCGCGGCGCAGGTACTCCATCGCCTCGACGCCGTCCTCGACGTGCACGACCGGATTGGCGAGCCGCGCGTCGCGCAACGCGTCGACCGTCATCTCGGCATCGGCCGGACTGTCTTCCACCAGCAGCACCGCCCTCAGTTCCTTCATGGGTCTACCTCCTCAATCCGCAGGTTCGTGACGCGGCAGCGAGAAATGGAACGTGGCGCCCTGCCCCGGCGTCGCCTCCGCCCAGGTCCGGCCGCCATGGCGCGCGATGATACGGCGCACCGAGGCGAGGCCGATGCCGCTGCCGGGGAATTCCGATGCCTTGTGCAGGCGCTGGAACACGCCATACAGCTTCGCGGCGTGGTTCATGTCGAATCCGACGCCGTTGTCGGCCACGTGGAACACCCACCCGTCCGCATCCTCCTCGGCGCGGACCTCGATGCGGGCGCGCTCCGTGGCGGCGGTGTACTTGATCGCGTTGTCGAGCAGATTCTGCCATACGAGCTGGATCAGCGAGGCGTCCGCGATCACCACCGGCAGCGGCGCGATGCGCCAGTCGATCCGGCGGTCCTCGTTGGCGCTCATCAGGGTGCCCTGGACCTGTTCGACCAGCGACTGCATGTCCACCATCTGGGGGCGCATCGCATGCCGGCCAAGGCGCGAGTAGCTGAGCAGGTCCTCGATCAGCGCCGACATCCTGCGCGCGGCGTCGTCGATGACATCGCAGTAGTGCAGCACGGTTTCGTCGGCGAACGGCTCGACCTTCGTCCGGAGCTTGCGCGCGAATCCCGCGATGTGGCGCAGCGGCGCGCGCAGGTCGTGCGAGACCGAATACGAGAAGGCCTCGAGTTCGCGATTGGAATCGGTCACTTGGGCGACCTTGCCCGCGAGCTGGCGGTTCAGGCGCAGGACCTGCTCCTCGCTGCGCTTGCGCGCGGTGATGTCGCTGACGGTGAGCAGCGTCTCGGAGACCTCGCCTTCGGCAGTCAGCATCGGTCGGGCGTTGATCACGAGGTGGCGCGGGCCGTCGTCCGCCACCACCTGCTGGATCGTCTCCATGTCCCACAATTCGCGCCGCGAGCGTGCGACGTCACGCAGGCGCTGCAGCAGCGCCGCATCCGTCCACGCGGGGAGATCGGACAGCCGGGCGGGCGTCGTGTCGCCGAGTCCGTAGAAATCCATGAACGCGCGGTTGACGTGCACCAGCGCCAGATCGGCACCGACGACCGCGATCGGCTCGCGCACGGTCTCGACGATCATGCGCGCGCGACCGACTGCATCGCGCGCGGTCGATTCTGCTGCGATGCGGCGGCTGATGTGGCGTTCGGACACCCAGATCATGGTGCCGATCAGCAGCACCTGCACGAGCGTCGCCGCGAGCGTCGCCCAGCGCGCCAGCCAGAGGCTGTCTCGCGCGTGGGCCTCGCGTTGGCGCACGAGCTCGGACTCGCGCGCGAGCATGTCGGCCTGGACCGCCTCGAACGAATGGTCGGCCGAGGCCTCGACCAGTTGGCCGGCACTCGCCGCACCCGTATCCACCGCACGATCGAACGCGGCGACCCGGTGCTCGAGCCGCTCGGCCAGCGTCGCGAGGCGCACCTGCTGGTCGGGATTGTCGCGCGTGAGGTCCCTGAGATCGGCGAGCTGCCGCGGCCACGCCTGCTTCAGTGCGTCGTAGCGTTCGCGCGCGGTGTCGTCGCTCGCGGCGGCGATCGCGAACGCCCTGGCTTCCATCTCGTTCAGGGTCGCGGACAACGCGTGCAGTTCCGACGTCACGCGGTGCGTATGTGCGACCGAGCGCAGCGCGTCGGCCGAGTCCTCCGACAGCTTCATGCGCAACAGGTAGGCGCTGAACACGATCAGGATCAGGCTGGCCAGCATCAGCACCAGTCGCAGGTGGTTCTTGACGGGAGTGGGCAATCGAGCTCCTTGCAGGGCGCGCGATTTGTCCCACAAATCACGTGCGCGGTCCACCGTGGCGCGTGGTTCATCCGGCATTCCCGTGCCCTGCGCCAGCCTCATCCCTTGGAATCGACGGAGCACGTGAATGGGTATGGTGAGATTCAGGATGACGGGCCCCGATGGCGGCCTCGACTCGATGCTCGCGGCGCTCGAAGGCCTCGACCACGTCGATCGCATCGAGGAGGTCCACGACCTCATGAACGAGATGCGCGACGATTCGAGCTCGTCCGAACTCAGCGACGACGTCGGGCGCAGCGACGCGCGCGACATCGAGGTGCACGCGATGTCGAACGAGGCGACCGAACGGGTTCGCGCGACGATCGCGCGCATGGCCGCCGAACTCGGCATCGCGGTCGAGTACGTCGAGGACGTCTGACCCGGCCACGCAGGCTCGCGGGGTCGGCCGCGCCTTGCCGCGCGCGGAGCGGCGCGCGTATCGTGCAGGCATGAACATCGATGACGCCCCTGCGACAGGCTTCATCCAGCCCGGACCCACGCTCGCCAACACGTTCGACGACGACCGCGCGCTGCGATCACACCTGCGCCGCGTGCTGCCCGGCGAACTGCTCGCCGTCGCCGGCACCGACTATGCCGCGCTCGGCGAGCATGCGGCCAAGGCCTGGGAATCGGCGCGCTCGCGCACGCCCGAGGCACCGCGCCTCGTGCAATGGGATGCATGGGGCACTCGCGTCGACCGCATCGAAACCACGCGCGCGTGGCAGCACGGACCCGTACTCGCCGCGCGCTTCGGGCTGGTCGCCACCGGCCACGAGGCGGCGCACGGCGCACACGCGCGCGTCGACCAGTTCGCGCGCGTGTACCTGCATCATGTCGCGAGCGAATTCTTCACCTGCCCGCTCGCGATGAGCGACGGCGCGGTGGCGGCGTTGAAGGCCTCGGGCAACGCGGCGCTCTGCGCACGCGTATTGCCGCGGCTGCTCTCGCGCGACCCCGACCGGCTCTGGATCTCGGGCCAATGGATGACCGAAACCGCAGGCGGCTCCGACGTCGGGCGCACCGCAACCGTCGCGCGGCGCGACGCGCAAGGCCGTTGGCGCCTGCATGGCCGCAAGTGGTTCACCTCGGCCGTGATCGGCGAGATGGCGCTCGCGCTCGCGCGCCGCGAGGGCGCGGGCGACGGCGCTGACGCGCTCGCGCTGTTCCTGGTCGAAACGCGCGATGCCGAAGGCTGCTGGAACGGCATCCGCGTCGATCGGCTCAAGGACAAGCTCGGCACGCGCGAGCTGCCGACCGCCGAGATCCATCTCGAAGGCAGCCTCGCCGAGCCGGTCGGCGACCTCGCGCACGGCGTGCGCCAGGTCGCGCCGATGCTCAACGTCACGCGCACCTGGAACGCGGTCTGTGCGCTCGCGACGATGCGGCGCTGCCTCGCGCTCACGCTCGCGCATGCACGCCGTCGAGAGGCATTCGGCCATGCGCTCGCGCGCCTGCCGTTGCATCGTGCGACGCTGGCGGCGCTGCAGGCGGAATTCGAGGCGGCGTTCGGGCTCGTGTTCTTCGTGGTGGAGCTGCTCGGCCGGGTCGAACACGGCGGCGGCGACGCCGACCAGGCCTTGCTGCGCGCACTGACTCCGCTCGCGAAACTGTGGACCGCCAAGCTCGCGGTGCGCATCGCGTCGGAGACGTGCGAAGCCTTCGGCGGCGCAGGTTACATCGAGGACACCGGCATCCCGCTGCTGCTGCGCGATGCGCAGGTCTATCCGATCTGGGAAGGCACGACCAACGTGCTCGCGCTCGACGCGCTGCGCGCGCTGCGCGGCGACCGGATCAGGCACGTCCTGCACGCCGCGGACGCCTTGCTCGTCGAGGCGGGCGGCGATGCGCACGGCATCGCCGCGGCGCTCGGTGCCGCGCGCGACCAGCTCGACTCGCTCGAACATTCGCGCGACGAGCTCGAATCGGTCGCACGCGGCATCGCGCTGACGCTCGCGCGCGGCTTCGCCGCGGCCCTGCTCGCTCGGCATGCGCGCTGGACACGCGAGCAACAGGGCAACGCGCAGACGGGTGCGGCACTTTCGCTGTTCGCCGCACACGGGATTTCGCGACTGCGAGCGCCCGCGATGGACGCTGTCGCGATGCTGGTCGACAATGGCGCCCCCTGAGGCGCAGCCGCCCCGATACCCGCGCAGGACTTGACCCGATGCAGCACCTGACCATCGTCACCACCGGCGGCACGATCGACAAGATCTACTTCGACGACAAGTCGACGTTCCAGATCGGCGAGCCCCAGATCGGCGACATCCTCGAGGCGCTCGGCGTCGCATTCACGTTCGAAGTGCTGCCGGTGCTGCGCAAGGACAGCCTGCACATGGACGACGGGGACCGCGCGCGCATACGCGCGGCGATCGCGGACCAGCCGCATCGCCACGTGCTCGTCACGCACGGCACCGACACGATGGTCGAAACCGCGCAGGCGCTGGCGGGCATCGCAGGCAAGGTCGTCGTACTGACCGGCGCGCTCAACCCGGCGCTGTTCAAGGGTTCGGACGCGGTGTTCAACATCGGTTGCGCAGTCGGCGCGGTACAGACGTTGCCCGACGGCGTCTACATCGCGATGAACGGCCGCATCTGGAACCCCGCCGCCGTGCGCAAGAACCGCGACGCGAACCGCTTCGAAGCACACGGCTGACTGCGAGGCACCACGGGCGAACGGTCACTTCAACGGCGACGTCAAATACAAGGGCAACAGCCTGAAGCACGAAGCACACGAAGGAATGCCCTCGATGCATCGTCGTGTTCTTCGTGTGCTCCGCGTTTCGACCTTCCCGCTTCAGCTTCCGCCCGGCTTCTTCCCACCGTCCGCGGCGACGAAAAAGGCGGCCGGTGAAGACCGGCCGCCTCCGAATCACGCGCCTTCCATGACGCGATCAGGTCACGGCGTGAAGCTGCCGACCAGGCTCACGCCCGAGAAGCTCGAGTACGCACGGACGCGCACGTAGTACGTGCCGGCCGCGGGCGCGGTCCACGAACAGGTCTCGTTGTTGCCGCTGAGGTACGGACGGCAGGTGAAGCTCGACGTGGTCGGAGCCGAACCGGTGCGGACGTAGAGGTCCGCATCACCGGTGCCACCCGAGATCGCGATCGAGAGGTTGCTCGCACCCGACGGCACCACCAGCGTGTACGTCTGCGACCAGTTGTTGGTCGTCGCCGAGAGGCCGGTCACCGGGACGCCGTTCTGCAGCACCGTGCCGCCACCGCCGCCACCCGCGGTGTAGCTGCCGGTCAGGCTCATGCCGCTGAAGCTCGCGTACGCGTTGATCATCACGTAGTAGGTGCCGGCCTGCGCGGTGGTGATGTTGCAGGTCTCGGTGTTGCCCGATGCCCACGAACGGCAGTCGTACGTCGACGTCGTCGGGTTCGACCCGAAGCGCACGTAAAGGTCGCCGTCGCCGGTGCCGCCCGAGGTCGCGAACCGCAGGTTCGTCGCGCCGGCCGGTACCACCATCGTGTAATAGAGCTTGTTGCCCGTGGTGGCCGACAGTCCGGTCACCGCTACGCCGTTCTGCAGCACCGTGCCGCCCCCGCCGCCGCTCACCGTCACCGACTGCGTACGGGTGTTGGTCGCGCCGTCGTCGTCGGTCACGGTCAGCGAGACCGTGTAGGTGCCACCCGCAGCGTAGGTGCGGCTCGGATTGGTCGCGGTGGAGGTACCGCCGTCGCCGAAGTTCCACGAACGCGAGACGATGCTGCCGTCGCTGTCGCTGGAACCGTCGGTGAAGGTCGCGGTGAGCCCGCTGGTCGAGTAGCTGAAGTTCGCGACCGGCGCGACATTGCCGCCACCGCCGCCGACCGCGAGCAGCGTCGCTTCGGCGTTGATGATGCCCGCACCGCATCCGCCCGAGCAGCTGCCCGGCAGCGCACGCGCGTTCGCGGTGATCAGGTTCTTGACCTGGTCCGGCGTCAGCGAAGGATTCAGCGAGAGCACCGCCGCGGCGAGCGCGGCCACGTGCGGCGAAGCCATCGACGTGCCGGCGTAATACGCATAGGCCTCGGTCGTCGGCGTGGTGCTGCCGTTGTTGAGCGTGGACAGGATGTCACCCGAGCCGCCGCTGCCGTCGCCGCCCGGGGCGGACACGACGATCGTGCTGCCGTAGTTCGAGTACGACGCGCGCGAGCCGGTCTTGGTGGTCGCGGCCACCGAGATCACGCCGCTGCAGTTCGCGGGCGAGGAATTGCTGACGTTCTGGTTCTCGTTGCCGGCCGCGACGACGAACACCGAACCGTTGTTGCGCGCGGTGTTGATCGCGGCCTGGAACGAGCCGCAGGCACCGCCGCCGCCGAGGCTGAGGTTGAGCACGCGGGCCGGATTCGCATTCGCCGGCACGCCGCTGACTGCGCCGCCGGACGACCACACGATCGCATCGACGATGTCGGCGACGGTACCACCGCACTTGCCGAGCACGCGAACCGGCACGACCTTCGCGCCGTAGGCCATGCTCGCAACGCCCTTGTTGTTGTTGGTGAGCGCCGCGACGGTGCCGGCGACGTGCGTGCCATGCCAGCTCGAGCCCGAAGCCGGGTAACCTGCGCCGCACTCGTTGTTGCCGTACCAGTCGCCTTCGTCGGCGGGATTGGAATCGCGTCCGTTGCCGTCACGCGCGGTCGTCGAGCTGCTGATGAAATCGTAGCCGCCGACGATCTGCCCGGTGAGGTCGCTGTGCGTGGTGATGCCGGTGTCGACGACCGCGACCTTGATGCCGCTGCCGTTCGCGATGTCCCATGCGGCGGGCATGCGCACGCCACCGACCGCGTCGGTGAGGTCCCATTGGCTGCCGAAGTTGGTGTCGTTCGGCGTCATCAACGCGCGCATCACGCGGTCGGGCTCCACGTATTCGACCGCGGCGTTGCGCGCGAACGAGACCAGCACGTTGCGCTGCGTGTCGGCGTAGGAGGCGAAACGTTGACGGTCACCCGCGACCTCGACGAGTTCCGCGCCGGTCGCGAGCGTGCGCACGTGCGCGACCGACAAGCCGGTTTCGGCCGCCACGCGCGAGAAGTCGACGCTGCGCGCCGATTCATTCGAGCGTTCCGCGGTTCCTTCCGCATACGTCACGATGTAGCGCGTGTACTGGATCTGCTCCGAAACCGCCGCGAAGTTCGCGCGGTCGGCGTAGGTGGCCAGGTCCGCGGCGCTGGCTGCCCCCGCAGCCTGCGCGACGGGAACGGCGCCGCACGCAACGATGGCGACCGCGAGCGCGGTGCGCCGCAACTTTCCTTGCGAAATCAATTTCACAGGTTCTACCCCCAGCATGTGGTTGGTCGAGCCGCCGTGCGGCGGCGTGTCGTGCGCATCCTTGCGCTGCCCGGCCGCATCCACCCCCGCCCGACCCTCTCTCGGCCTTGCGGACGCAGGATTGCGACGACACGGTGTGTTGCCCTCCGAAGACCGTGCCGCGGGCGCCTGCCCCGTGCGTCAAACCGCCACGGGAACGCCGCACTGTACCAACAATGTCGGCAACCTGAGCGTGCGCGCCATCACGCAAGCGATTGATAACAATACGCTTTTCCTGAATGCGTTGGTGCGGTGCGGCATCGTCAGAAAGTGACATATTGCGGCACGTGCACGCTTTTCCGTGCGCAGGCGCACGGAAATTTGTGCAATACGGAACGAAATCGCCGCGGTGCCGACGGCGCCGGATTCAGCGGCGGCGCGCGCCGCCGAGCGCGTGCACCTTGCGTGGACGTCGCAGCCACACGATCACCGTCAGCACGAGCAGCAATGGCGAGGCCCAGAACATCGTCTTGAGCCAGCGGTGCTGCGCGTTCCAGGTGTTGCTGAAGATCAGGTCCATCGCGACGGTCGAATCGGCGTCGATGCGCTCGAAGCCATCGCCGAGGGCAGCGACGAGGCGGCGCTCCCCGAACGCCTGCAGTGCAGGGACCGCTGCGTCGATCGGGCTGCCGAGCATGATGTAGGTCGCCGCGAGCGGCGCCTCCCTGCGCGCGGAACTCGAGATCGCATCGCCGACATCGGGCAGCAACGGCGCCGCACCCCAGACCAGCAGGTTGTAGGACAGGCTCAGAAGGAACAGGACCAGCGCGACCACGTGCAGGTTGCGTTTCATCGAAGCGGCTCGTCGAGGGGCGTGCGCCATCCTAGAACGAAAAATGCCGCGCCTGCACGCCACCCGACGCCCGGGGCTCAACCCCTTCCGCTGGTACGCGACCGGGTGTCTTCCCGGCTGGCCGCGCGCAGCGCGGGCCACAGTCGGGGACGGACGCGTCAGAGCATCCCGGTTTCGAGACGCGCGGCTTCCGACATCATGGTCTGGTTCCACGGCGGATCGAACACGAGGTCGACATCGGCTTCGGCGACGGTCGGGATCATCTCGAGCTTGGTGCGCACATCGTCGACGAGAATGTCGCCCATGCCGCATCCCGGCGCGGTCAGCGTCATGCGCACATTGACCTTGCGCATGCCGTCGGGCAGCGTTTCGAGGTCGCAGTCGTAGACGAGGCCGAGTTCGACGATGTCGATCGGGATCTCGGGGTCGAAGCAGGTGCGCAACTGCTGCCAGACCAGCTTCTCGACGTCCGCATCCCCCGCGTCGTCCGCGAGTTCCAGCGGCGCCGGCGGCGACTTGCCGAGCGCGTCCGCGTCGTTGCCGCTGATGCGGAACAGGTTGCCGTCGATGTAGACCGTGAAGCTGCCACCGAGCGCCTGCGTGATGTAGCCGACCTGTCCCGCGGGCAACGTCACCGCGTCGCCCTGCGGCACCATCACGGCGTCGCAGTCGCGTTCGAGGCGGATCGGTTCGGAGGTCTGGCTGTAGCCCATTGCGGCGTTTCTTCGGCGAGGGTTCGTGCGGAACACCGCATTATGCCGCGGGGCGGCCGATCGGCGCAGTCATCCGTTCGGCGGCGAACGCTGCTGCCTCGATGTCGGGGCGGCCGGCCCACGCTTCAACGTCGCTTGACGGCCCGAGGTTCGAGGCATGCCGTGGCGCCCGGTTCCCTCGGGCAGCATCACCTGGGCTCCGATCCTTCAGCCCGGCAGCAGCCCGGTTTCACGCAGGCAACGCCCGAGCAGGCGCATCGCGGCATCGATGTCCGCAGGCGGCAGGCCCGCGTAACCGAGCACGAGTCCCGGTCGCGGCGGCGGCTTCAGGAAGTACGGCGCGACCGAATAGAGGCCGAGACCGCGCGTGCGCGCATGCGCGACCAGCCGCTCGCAATCGCCATGGTTGCCGCGCGTGAGCCATGCGGTCAGGTGCATGCCTGCATTCGAGTCGACGACTTCGAGCGCGCCGCGCGCGTGCTTCGAGATGCCGGCGAGCATCGCGACGCGGCGCGCCCGCAGCGTGAGCGCCGCGCGGCGCAGGTGCCGTTCGAACCCGCCGTCGACCATGAAGTTCGCGAGCGCGGCCTGCTCGAGCGCGTTGCAGCCGCGGTCTTCGAGCCATTTGGCGGCGACGAACGCATCGCGCACCGAGGCCGGAACCACCATGTAGCCGAGGCGCAGCGCCGGGAAAAGCGCCTTCGAGAAACTTCCGATGTAGATCACGCGGCCATCGCGATCGAGCGACTTCAGCGCGGCGAGCGGACGCCCGCCGTAGCGGAACTCGCCGTCGTAATCGTCTTCGATGAGCCAGGCGCGGCCGCGCGCGGCCCACTCCAGCAGTTCCAGCCGCCGCGGCAGCGGCAGCAATGCGCCGGTCGGGAACTGGTGCGAAGGGGTCACCACCGCGAGGCGGGCCGATTCCGGCAGCGCCGAAGGCACCAGGCCTTCGGCATCGACGCGACAGCCGCGCGCATGTGCGCCGTGCGCAGCGAATGCCTGGCTCGCGCCGCGATAGTGCGGATCCTCGAGCACGACGGTGTCGCCAGGCTCGAGCAGCACGCGCGCGGCGAGCGCGAACGCCTGCTGGGTGCCCGAAACGACGAGCACGTCCTCGGGCACGGCCGGCACGCCGCGACGGCGCGAAAGATAGTCGCAGATCGCGGCGCGCAGTCCCGCGAGGCCTTGCGCATCCGGATAATCGAAGTCGACGTGCTCGGCCGCGCGGCTGACCTCGCGGCGCCACACGCTCGCGAGAAGCGGATTCGCGAGCGGCAAGCCGTACTGCAGGTTGTAGCGCAACCCCGCATGCTGATGCCCAGGAATCCGCCGGCCGTCGGTATTGGCCAGGGCGCGCCGCGCGAACGAAGACAACGGGGCGACCAGCGTCTGCGCCGCGCGCCTGGGAGGCGCCGGACTGCCGACGTTCGCGACGAAACTGCCCGATCCGACGCGCCCGAGCAGGAAGCCTTCGGCCTGCAGTTGCTCGTACGCCGCGAGCACCGTGTTGCGCGAGATGTCGAGCTCGCGTGCGAGCGAACGGCTCGCGGGTAGGCGTGCACCCGCGCTGACGCGACCGTCGAGGATCGCCGCCTTGAGCGCGCGGATCAGCTGGGCGTAACGGGCGCCCTGGCCATCGAGATCGAGATACACGATTGGCACCACCAGGGTGATCGGATGTGGAACTGTATGGTACCAATACCGCGGCCGAGAATCCGCGTGCGCAGACCCTGCGCGCCCCGCCACCGACGCCGAGACACCAGATGACGACCCCTCCGCCCCGCGATGGCCGCCATCGCGTCGAACGCACCAAGGCGCGTGCACGCTACGACCGCGCGAGCGTGCATGCGGTCCTCGACGCCGGCATGCTCGCACACGTCGGTTTCTGCGTAGACGGTCAACCATTCGTGATCCCGATGCTGTACGCACGCGACGGCGACAGCGTGCTGCTGCACGGCTCGGTCGCCAGCCGCCTCATGCGCGGGCTCGGCGAAGGCATCGCGGCCTGCATCACGGTCACGCACGTCGACGGGCTCGTGCTCGCGCGCTCGCACTTCGATCATTCGGTCAACTACCGCTCGGTCGTCGCGTTCGGCCGCGCGCGCGCAATCGACGATCCGGGCGCGAAGGCCGCCGCGCTCGCGCGCTTCGTCGATGCGATGTTGCCGGGGCGTTCGACGGAATCGCGCGCCGCCGACGCGAGCGAACTCGGCGCGACCTCGGTGCTGCTGTTCGAGATCGAGGATGCGAGCGCGAAGGTGCGCGAAGGCGGCGCGAAGGAAAACGCCGCCGATCTCGCCGTCCCTGCATGGGCCGGCGTCGTGCCGATGCGCAACGTGTTCGGCACGCCGCTGCCCGAAGCCGACCTCGTCGACGGCATCGAGCTGCCGCGCTCGGTGCGCGACCTGTTCGCCCGCAACGGAGCATCCGCATGATCACGTACCGCAACGACTGCCGCCCTGACCTCGGGCAGGCGCGCGAACTCTACCGCGCCTCGACGCTGGGCCAGCGCCGCCCGATCGACGACGATGCGCGCTTCGGCGCGATGATCGAACACGCCAACCTGATCGTCACCGCATGGGACGGCGAACGCCTGCTCGGCATCTCGCGCAGCCTCACCGATTTCGCTTGGACGACGTACCTCGCCGATCTCGCGGTGCGCGAAGACCACCAGCGGCAGGGCATCGGCCGCGAACTGATTCGCCACACGCGAGCGGCGGCGCCGCAGGCCAAGCTCGTGCTGCTCGCCGCGCCGGCAGCGGAGCGCTACTACCCGCGGATCGGGTTCGCGCACATGCCGCAGGCCTGGATGCTGCGCGAGGACGACGTGCTGGTTTGAGGGCGAAGCCGCACGAGCGTCCACAACCGCCGTTCGCCCCGAGCGCAGGCCGAAGGCCGGAGTCGAAGGGCCCGGCCGTCGCGGCAGCCCCGCGCCTGGCGCCTGGCGCTTCGACTCCGCGGCCTGCAGCCGCTGCGCTCAGCGCGAACGGGGGGAAGCGGCGGCCTTCGGCCGTTGCGCTCGGCGCGACCTGAAGGGAACGGCAAACAGTGGCCGCTGCGCACACCCGCACGAACGGCCACGACATCCGTTCGCCCTGAGCGCAGGCCGAAGGCCGGAGTCGAAGGGCCCGGCCGTCGCGGCAGCGCCGCGCCTGGCACCTGGCGCTTCGACTCCGCGGCCTGCGGCCGCTGCGCTCAGCGCGAACGGACATAACCGATCGCCATCGGCCCGCCGCGCTCCCCGCGAACGCAACGCGACGCCGACCGCACGCTGCTGCGCCGCGCACGCGCGCTCGCTATCATCGAGGGTTCCGCCTACGCGCAGAAGGATTCCCCGACATGACGCAGCCGCGCGGTCCTGCAATGCGCGAACGCGCGATCGGCGTGGCGACCGCGGCGATGTGCGCGCTCGCGGGTGGCGCGATCTGGTGCCTGCTGTCGCTGTACCTGCGCAGCCCGCTCCTGCTGTTCGCGTTCGCGATCGCGATGCCCGTCGCGTGGGCGCTGCGCACGCACGGATTCGCCGGGCGCGCGAGCGGCGCTGCGATCGCGATCGCCTGCGTGCTGCTCGCCTCGACCTATGCCTGGTCGCTGCAGGCGATCGCGCGGATCGCCTCGATGCTCGGCCTGCCGATGCGCTCGACGATGAACCAGATGGGTCCCGCGATGGTGTTCGACGTGATGCGCGCCGGTGTCGGCGGCTGGCCGCTCACGATCGCGCTCGCCGCCGCGGTCGCGGCGGCGGCATGGGTGCTTCGGCCTCGGCGCGCCGCGCAGGAACCACGGCGCTGAATGCGATCAGGTCGCGTGCAGCCGCACCCAGTCCGCATAGCGATCCATCCATCCCTGCACGAATTTGCGCGTGCCTTCGTTCGCGATGCCGCCTTCGGCATCGAAGAAGCCGTCCTTGATCTGCAGGAACACCTCCGGCTGCCCCATCGTCGGCGCATCCAGGTAGGCGAGCACGTTGCGCAGGTGCTGCTGAGCGAGTGCGCTGCCGATCGCGCCGATCGAAGCGCCGATCACGCCCGCGGGCTTGCCCGCCCAGGCGTTGTGCCCGTACGGGCGCGAGGCGTGGTCGATCGCGTTCTTGAGCACGCCCGGCATCGAGCGGTTGTACTCCGGTGTCACGAACACGAGTCCCTGCGCGTTCGCGATCTCGCCCTTCAGCCGCTTGACCGGCGCGGACTGATTCGCGTCGTCGTCCTGGTTGTAGGACGGCAGGTCGTCGATGCGCAGCTGTTCGAACGTGAATCCGGCCGGCGCGAGGCCCGCGAGCGCGTCCGCGAGCTTGCGGTTGATCGAGTCGCGGCGAAGGCTGCCGACGATGACGGCGACGCGGAAGTTGGCCATTGCAGGGTTCCTCGGTTGCGTGGACGAACGCGCATCGCGCGTCCGCGAGCCGCCGGCGTCGCCGGCGGGGCGGGCATCAGCCGGCCGGTTCGCGCCAGCGCCGGTACCTGCGCACCAGCGCATTGGTCGAACCGTCGTGCTGCAACGCGGGCTCCTCGCGCGCGGCGAGTTCGGCCGCCGTGCGCTTGGCGAGTACCTTGCCGAGTTCGACGCCCCACTGGTCGAACGCATCGATGCCCCAGATCGCGGCCTGGGTGAACACGCTGTGCTCGTACAGCGCGACCAGCGCGCCCAGTGCATGCGGCGTGAGGCGCGGCGCGAGCAGGGTGCTGCTCGGGCGGTCGCCTTCGAACACGCGATGCGGCACCAATGCCTCGGGCACGCCATCCGTGCGCACGGCCGCTGCATCGCGACCGAACGCGAGCGCTTCGCCCTGCGCGAACATGTTGGCGATCAGCAGGTCGTGCTGCGCGATGCCGCCCGCATCCGCGAGGGGGTTGAGCGACTGGCAGAAGCCGATGAAGTCGCATGACGCGAGCCGCGTCCCCTGATGCAGCAACTGGAAGAACGAATGCTGACCGTTGGTTCCGGGCTCGCCCCACCAGACCGCGCTGGTGTCGCACGCGACGCGGCGTCCATGCAGGTCGACCTGCTTGCCGTTGCTCTCCATCACGAGCTGCTGCAGGTAGGCCGGGAAGCGGTGCAGGTACTGGTCGTACGGCAGCACCGCGTGAGTCTGCGCGCCGAGGAAATTGGTGTTCCAGATGCCGATCAGGCCGTGCAACGCCGGCAGGTTGCGATCGAACGGAGCGTCGCGGAAATGCACGTCCATCTCGCGGTAGCCGGCGAGCAGTTCGCCGAAGCGCGCCGGTCCGACCGCCAGCATCGTCGAAAGCCCGATCGCCGAACCGAGGGAATAGCGGCCGCCGACCCAGTCCCAGAAGCCGAACATGTTCGCGACGTCGATCCCGAACTTCGCCACCTCCGCCGCATTGGTCGAGACCGCGACGAAGTGGCGCGCGATCGCGCGCTCGTCGGCGAGCGCGGCAAGCAGCCATGCGCGCGCCGCATGCGCGTTCGCGAGCGTTTCCTGGGTCGTGAAGGTCTTGGAGCAGACGATGAACAGCGTCGCCGCGGGATCGAACCCGCGCACTGCTTCGGTGAAGTCGGTCGGGTCGACGTTGGAGACGAAGCGGACGTCGATGCCGCGTTCGGCGTAATGGCGCAGGGCCTCGTACGCCATCACCGGCCCGAGGTCGGAGCCGCCGATGCCGATCGACACCACGTGGCGGATGCGGTCGCCGCGATGGCCGGTCCACGCGCCTTCCCGAACACGCGTGCAGAAATCGGCCATGCGCCCGAGCACGTCGTGCACGTCGGCGACGACGTCATGGCCATCGACTTCGATGCGTTCGCCGCGCGGCGCGCGCAAGGCGACGTGAAGCGCGGCGCGGGCTTCGGTGAGGTTGACGCGGTCGCCGCGGAACATCGCGTCGATCGACGCGCGCAGCCCGCGTGCGTCGGCGAGCGCGAGCAGCAGGCGCAGGGTTTCGGCGTCGATACGCTGTTTCGAATGGTCGAACAGCCAGCCGCCGGCCTCGACCGAGAAAGCCGCCGCGCGGCCCGGCTCCACCGTGAAACGGTCGCGCAGGCTCACGCCCGCGGTCGCATCCCGATGCCGCGCGAGCGCCTGCCATTCCGCCAGCGCAACCGGGCCACCGCGCGGTGCCCTCGCGTCGTCGCCTGCCATCGAGTGCATGCCTCCCGCGGAACCACCGCGATGCCTATGCTCGCCTCGCGCGCCTGAATGCGCGCACTCAGTGCCCGCCGCCGCCCTCGACCACCTTGAGCTCGGCGATCAGGCTGTTCGCTGCTTCCTTGCCATCGGCGTACAGCATGCGCGAATTGTCCTGGTAGAACAGCGCGTTCTCGATGCCGGCAAAGCCGGTGCCCTTGCCGCGCTTGATCACGATCACCTGGCGCGCGTCGACGACGTCGAGGATCGGCATGCCGAAGATCGGCGAGGACTTGTCGGTCTTCGCGGCCGGGTTCACCACGTCGTTCGCGCCGATCACGATCGCGACGTCGCAGGTCTTGAACTCGGGATTGATGTCGTCCATGTCCGCGATCAGGTCGTAGGGGACGCCGGCTTCGGCGAGCAGCACGTTCATGTGCCCGGGCATGCGGCCCGCGACCGGATGGATCGCGAACTTCACTTCCTTGCCGGCCTTGATCAGCGCCTGCGAGAGCTCCCAGATCTTGTGCTGCGCCTGCGCGACCGCCATGCCGTAGCCCGGCACGATGATGACCTTCTCGGCCATGTACAGCAGCGAGGCCGCGTCTGCCGCTTCGATCGGCTTCTGCGATCCCGCGATCGCCTCGCCGCTGCCACCGCCGCCGAAGTTCGAGAACAGCACGTTCGAGAGCGGGCGGTTCATTGCCTTCGCCATCAGCTGGGTCAGGAAGGTGCCGGCTGCGCCGACCACCATGCCCGCGACGATCAGCGCCTCGATGCCCATCGCGTAGCCTTCGAACGCGACCGCGAGGCCGGTCAACGCGTTGTAGAGAGAGATCACCACCGGCATGTCGGCGCCGCCGATCGGCAGCGTCATCAGCACGCCGAAGCTCAGCGCGAGCAGGAAGAACACCACGACCAGCGACGCGTCGAGCTTCCAGAACACGAGCGCGAGTCCCGCGAGCACCGCGGCCGCGAACACCGCGAAATTCACGAACTGCTGGCCGCCGAACGTGAAACGCTTGTCCATGCGCCCGTCGAGCTTGGCCCACGCGATGATCGAGCCGGTCATCGAGATCGCGCCGATCAGCGCGCCGACGATCGCGAGCACGAGCGTCGGCAGGGCGGGCGCCGCGGCGCCCGGCTGGGTGAACTTGAGCAACTCGCCCGCGCCGATCGCGGCGGCCGAACCGCCGCCCATGCCGTTGAACAGCGCGACCATCTGCGGCATGTCGGTCATCGCGACGCGCTTGCCCCAGAGCCAGGTCGGCACGACGCCGAGCGCGAGCGCGGCGATGATCCAGCCGAGGTTGTGGCCGCGCGTGATCGCGAATGTCGCGAGCGTCGCGATGACCATGCCGATGCCGGCCTGCACGATGCCCTTGCGCGCGGTCACCGGCGAGGACATGCGCTTGATGCCGAGGATGAACAGCGCCGCGGCGAGCAGGTAGCTGGCCTTGGCGGCGTAGACGAGCAGCGTGTCGATGTCCATGGGCGGCTCAGTCCTTCTTCGCGTTCTTGCTCGACTTGAACATCTCGAGCATGCGTTCCGTCACCACGTAGCCGCCTGCCGCGTTGCCGGCGCCGAGCACGACGCCGACGAAGCCGATCGCGATCGCGAGCGGCGACTCGGCGTGCGCGAGCGCGATCATCGCGCCGACCAGCACGATGCCGTGCACGAAGTTCGACCCCGACATCAGCGGCGTGTGCAGGATCACCGGCACGCGGCCGATGATCTCCTTGCCGGTGAACGCGGCGAGCATGAAGATGTACAACGCGAGGAATCCGTCGATCATTCCGAGCCCTCCGGGCACAGCGAAAAGCAGCAAGGGAAAGCCTGAAACACCAAGCACACGAAGCACGCGTGGAAAGCGGACGTCCGGCCAGTGGCAGCTGCCACTTGAATCTCCAGCCTCAACCCCCGTCGACCATCACTCTCGTCGGTTCGTGGCGGATCTCGCCCGCATGGGTCAGGCAGGTCTTCGCGATCAGTTCGTCGTCCCAGTCGAGCACCAGCGCACCATCCTTCAGGGAGAGCTCGAGGAAGTTGTAAAGGTTGCGCGCGTACATCTCGCTCGCGTGCACGGGTGCGCTGGCGGGAAGGTTTTCCGTGCCGATCACGCTGACCCCGTTGGCGCCGACGACGGTGCGGCCCGGTTCGGACGATTCGACGTTACCGCCGGTTTCGGCCGCGATGTCGACGATCACGGCGCCCGGCTTCATGCCCGCGAGCATGTCCGCCGAGATGATGCGTGGCGCCTTGCGACCCGGCACCGCGGCCGTGGTGACGACGACGTCGAAGCTCTTGAGCTGCTCGGCCAGGGCACGCTGCTGCTGCGCGCGTTCCTCCGCGGTGAGTTCGCGCGCGTAGCCGCCGGTGCCGGCCGCGCTGACGCCGAGGTCCAGGAACTTCGCGCCGAGCGATTCGATCTGCTCCTTCGTCTCCGGACGCACGTCGAACCCTTCGACCTGCGCACCGAGCCGGCGCGCGGTCGCGATCGCCTGCAGGCCGGCGACGCCGGCGCCGACGATCAGCACGCGGCTCGGCCGGATCGTGCCGGCCGCGGTCGTCAGCATCGGGAAGAATTTCGGTGCGACCTGCGCGGCGAGCAGCACGGCCTTGTAGCCGGCGACCGCGGCCTGCGACGACAGCACGTCCATCGCCTGCGCGCGCGTCGTGCGCGGCAACAGTTCCATCGCGAACGCGGTGATGCGTCGGTCGCGCAGCGCGCGCGTGCGTTCTGGCGAGAGGTGCGGCTGCAGGTGTCCGATCACGACTGCGCCTTCCTTCAGCGCGGCGATTTCCTCGAGGCTCGGAGGCTGCACCTTGAGCAGCACGTCCGCGCCGGCGAGCGCGGAACGCGCATCGTCGAGCACCTCGCAGCCCGCGTAGGCCGCGTCGGCGAAGAACGCCGATTCGCCCGCACCCCGCGCGAGGACGACGGTGGCGCCGCGCGCCTTGAGCTTCTTCGCGACCTCGGGAGTCAGCGCGACGCGGCGTTCCCCTGCAACGCTCTCGCGCACCGCGGCTACGGTCGTCGCCATGCCAGCCCCTCGCTCCGGTCGGAATCCCGATGCTAGCCCAGATGCGGCGATGCTGGCGAGCACGCGACGTGCCGCGCCTGCACAGGAAGGCTATGCTTGCGCGATACCTGCAAGCGTGCCCCCCATGGAACCGATCGACCTCGACCTGCGCCTGTCCGCCCCCGCGCTCCAGCTCGGCGAGCCCGGGCCCGACGCGGTTCAACTCGAACGCCTGCTGCGCAGCGCGGTCCGCGTGCCCGACCACGGCAAGCTGGTGCCGTGGCGGATGCTGCTCGTGCGCGGCGATGCGCGCGCGCGCCTGGGCGAAGCGCTCGCCTCGATCCATCAGCGCAACGACCCGCAAGTCGCGCCCGCGAAGATCGAGAAGAACCGCGAGCGTTTCCGGCATGCGCCGCTGGTCGTCGTCGTCGTCGCGCGCATCGAGGACGAACATCCCAAGATCCCCGCGCAGGAACAACTGCTGTCGGCGGGATGCGTGGCCTACAACCTGCTGCTCGGGGCGCAGGCGCTCGGCTTCCGCGCGCAGTGGCTGACCGGATGGGCCGCCTACGACCGCGACGTCGCCGACCTGCTCGGCCTCGCCGCGAGCGAGCGCATCATCGGCTTCGTGCACGTCGGCAGCGCACGCGAAGCAGTCCCGGAGCGCGTGCGCCCCGACCTCGCCGACGTCGTCTCCGACTGGCGATGAGCGTCGCCCATCTCGTCGACGGCAGCCTGTATGTCTGCCGCGCCTGGTTCTCGCAGGCGCCCGATGTCACCGACGCGGATGGCGCGCCGGCGCACGCGGCGCACGGGTTCATGCGCTTCCTGCTCGACCTGCTCGAGCGCGCGCGGCCGACCCACCTGCTGGTCGCATTCGACGAATCGCTGAACTCCTCGTTCCGCAACGAGATCTATCCCGACTACAAGGCGAACCGACCGGCCGCGCCCGAAGACCTGCTGCGCCAGTTCGCGGCCTGCCGCGAGATCGCGCATGCGCTCGGCGCGACCGTGCTCGCGGACACCCGGTTCGAGGCCGACGACCTCATCGGCAGCGCGCTCGCGGAGTTGCGGCGCGAGGGTTTCCGCAGCGTGATCGTCTCGGCGGACAAGGACTTCGGACAGCTCGTCGGCGAAGGCGACGAACTCTGGGATTCGCCGCGCAACCTGAAGTGGGACGCCGCGGGCGTGAAGGGCCGGCTCGGCGTGCATCCGCACCAGGTGGCCGACTTCCTCGCGCTGACCGGCGACGCGGTCGACAATATCCCTGGCGTTCCCGGCATCGGGGCGAAGACCGCGGCGATCCTGCTCGCGCACTTCGGCACGCTCGATGCGCTGCTCGAGCGCGCGGAGGAGATCGCGTTCCTGCGCATGCGCGGCGCGGCCGCTGCGTCCCAGCGGCTGCGCGAACATGCGGCGCTCGCGCGCCTGTCGCGCGCGCTGACCGGCATCGCGCTCGATGCGCCCGTGCCGGTCGGCGCCGACGCCTATCGGCGGCGCGCGTTGCAGCAGGAGGCGCTCGAACCCCTGCTCGAGCGCCTGCGCATCGGTCCGCTCACGCGCGCGCGAATCCGTGCGCTGGCCCAATCCTGACGCGCGACGCGCGCGCTCAGTCGCCGGTGACCGAATTCGATCCGCCCTCGACGTTCGAGAAGCGGCCGTTGCCCGGCTTCGACGTGCTGAGCGGCCTGCGCGCAGGCGCGGCCATCTCGACGCCGCCCTCGGCCCATGCGAAGCGCAGATTGCTGCGGTAGACCTTCACCGGTTCGAGCTTCGACGCATCCTTCGGCGAGCCGTAAGCGTCGTATGCATTCTTCTGGCTGTTGGCGATGAAGTAGAACTGGTCGCCCGCGACCGCGCCGTAGGTTGGAAGCTCGAACTCGGGCTTGCCCGCATCGAGCGGCATCGCGCGCACGACCGCGCGGCCGTCGTCGGACAGGTGCAGGCGCATCACGCGCCTGGGCGACATGCGGTTCTCGATCGCCACCAGCGTGCCGTCGTACCAGTACAGGCCGTCCACGCCGCCGAGCACGAGGCGCGCGACGTCGTAGCCGAGGTCGAACGCCTTGCCGGCCGCGAGGTCGACACCGAACACGCCGAGCGTGTGGTCGGCGAAATAGAGTCGGCTGCGGTCGCCCGACAGCGCGAGGCCGCGCACGCTGGTCAGGCGTGGATTGGCCACCATCGGCTTGAGCGCGCCACCATCGAGCTTGTAGATGATGTTGCGCAACCCGTCCGCCGCGAACACGCGTCCGCCCGGTCCCGCCGCGATGCTCGACAGCGTGTTGGGCTGGTTGCCCGACTCGAGCAGGACCTTGTCGACGAACTTGCCGTCTGAAAGGCGGAAACGGAACACGCCGGCCTTGCCGAAGTCCTGCTGCGAGAAGCCCTTGAAGTAGACGGAGGACGTGCTCGCGACATAAAGCGCATCGTCTTCCGGGACGGCCGCCATCGCGTAGACGCTCCAGAGGCCGTTGCCCGCGTCAGGCGCGATGAACGGCTTCAGCCTGCCCTGCGCATCGGCGATCTGGATCGTGCCATCGCGCACGCTGCCGACCAGCAGGCGCTCGCGTTTCGGATCCCAGGCCAGGGACTCATACAGATGGTCGCCGCGCGGCAGCGTGAACGCGACCTTGCCTTCGCCGAACGGCGCAAGGCTCTTTCGCAGGCTGTCGACGATGAAGTCCCAGGCCTCGGTGCCGTGCACCTTCTCGAAGTTCGGGTTGTCGCCAAGATCGTAGCCATATCCCTGCTGCTGCATCCTGAGCAGGGTGTCGTAGGTCCTGGACTTGTCACCCTGCACCGCGTACGCAGTCGCGAGTGCGAGCTTGATGTCGCCGACGTTCGGCTGCAGCACGATCAGGCGCTGCAGCGACCAGACCAGACGTTCGTGATCGCCTGCGGCCTTGTAGGTTGCCGCGAGCTGGTAGAGCACCTCGGGTACGGTGACGCCCGAGATCTGCTGCTGGGTCAGCGTCGCCGGGTCGAGTGCGGGACGGTTCCCCCCCTGCGCAGCGGGTTGCGCGGCGATCGAGTGCGCGGCGAGCGCGAATGCGAAACCGCATAGAATGCGCAGCAGGATCATCGAATTCACCTCGGGAGCTGGGGGCGGACGTCCGCAGACCGGCAACGCGCTGAAAAAGTTCAGGAAAGCCGCCGACAATGACCGAAACGGAGACACTTTGCAACGGCAAGTGGCTGCGGCTCAAGCGCCGCGGACGCTGGGAGTACGCCGAGCGCACCAACCCGGGTGGAGGCGTCATGATCATCGCGGTCACGCCCGAGGATCGCCTGCTGTTCGTCGAGCAGTACCGCCCCGCGATCCAATGCATGACGATCGAGATGCCGGCGGGCCTCGTCGGCGACGTCGCGAGCAGCGTCGGCGAATCGGCCGTCGATGCCGCGCACCGCGAACTGGTCGAGGAGACCGGTTACCGCGCGGGTCGGATCGAATTCCTGATGGAAGGCCCCACTTCGGCCGGCATGAGCAACGAGATCCTCGCGTTCGTGCGCGCGCACGACCTCGTGCGCGTGGAGGAAGGCGGCGGCGACGAAACCGAGGAGATCACGGTGCACGAGGTTCCGCGCAGCGAGGCCGCGGCCTGGTTGCTCGAGCGCATCCGCGCGGGCTACTCGATCGACCCGAAGATGTTCGCGGGCCTGTACATGCTCGAAAACGAGTCGCTGTTCGTCGCGCGGAACGGATGACCGCGCGGGGCTCGCGGCTGCGCCGCGGCGCGCCACCCAGCGACGCGCCGTTCAATACATCGCGGCCTTCCACAACAGCAGCGCCGCCATCGTGAGGGTCACGCCCCAGGTCAGCACGGTGCCGACCATGCGGCCGAAACTGGCGCCGGCCGAGCGCGAAAGACCGATCGCATGCAGCACGCGACCGACGATCAGCAGCACGCCGAACACGTGCAGCCACAGCGGTGGCGTCTGGCCGAGGTCGAGCAGCAGCAACAGCAGCAGTGCGATCGGCAGGCTCTCGACCGCGTTGCCGTGCGCGCGGATGCGCCGCCCGAGTTCGTGGTCGCCGCCCGCGCCGATCCCGACCCCGCTGCGCCGCCGCGCGAGCGAGACGCGCGCGGCGAGCACGAGCACGAGCAATGCGGCGAGCGCCGCGTAGATTCCGGTTACATGCATGGTGTCCTCCCCGTGCTCGAGTGCATCGATGTCAGCGTGCTGCGTCCGACTCGAGGCGGTCGCCGCGCTGCACACCGACCAGGCTGCGCTCGCCGGTCGGCACCACACGATAGCGCACGCGCAGGTCGCCCGCTGCAGGCGCCGAGGCGTCGCCGCTGCAGAGCGCGCCGTCGCAGTCGCGCAGGCTCGCCGCGAGGTTCGGCGCCAGCATCGCGGCGCGGACCGGATAGGCCGCTTCGGCGATGCTGGCCGCGGCCAGCGCTGAATCGACGCGGAAGGCGCCGAGCTTGAGCTCGCGCGCATCGAATCGAGCGGTCGCGAACGGCATCGACGCGGGATTGGCATGGCCGCCCGGCGCACGGAACGCATCGGAACGGATCGGCTGCGCGGCCCAGTCGAGCCGGTAGCTGCAAGGCTCCGAAGAGCAGTCCTCGCGCCACTGCAACATCTCGACCTCGCGGACCAACGCGATCGCGTCGCGGGCTTCGATGCCGAGTTCGGTGTCGTGCGGCGGCTTTACGACCTCGATCCTGCCGCGCAGCGACACGCGGCGACCCTCGTTGGCCGGGTCGATGCGCGCGCCGTCGACCGGTGCGGCATCCGCGGGCGCGCGCTCGCGCGCGCGCTGAAGTTGCCAGGCGAGCACGACGCCGACCACGAGGACCAGCGCCGCGACGAGGCCGACGCGCGCGTTGCGCATCACGCCGCGATGCCCTCGAGTTCGGCGCGTTCGTCGGCAGTGCCGAAGCGCCCCTTCTCGTCGAGCGTCACGCGCGCCATCGCGCAACCGGTGTCGTGCGTGAAGAAGAGCTGCACGCCGCGCTCGAGCTTGTCTTCGAGGAACTCGCGCTTCTCGTCGATCAGCAGCTCCGGGTAGCGGTCATAGCCCATCGTGATCGGCAGGTGCACCCACGGACGCCCGGGAATCAGGTCCGCGCAGAACACGATGCCACCGCCGTCAGTCACGATCTCCGACAGCATCAGGCCCGGTGTATGGCCGTGCGAGTAGCTGAAGCGCACGCCCATTCCGAGCGTCATCGAACGCGCGCCCTGCACGCGCTCGAGCCGTCCGGATGCCTCGAGCATCGGCTGCAGCTCCGGGATGAAGGAGGCGCGATCGCGCGCGTGCGGCTGCAAGGCACGCTGCCAGGCTTCCTCGCCGACCACGTAGGTCGCATTCGGGAACAGCAGCGTGGCCGGCTCGCCGTCGTTCCACGCCGCGAGCAGCCCACCCGCGTGATCGAAATGCAGGTGCGAAATCACGACCGCGTCGATGTCCTCGTGCGAGAAGCCGGCCGCGCGCAGGGAATCAAGCAGCACGTGCCGGTCCTCGACCACGCCGTAGCGCTCGCGCAGCTTCGGCTCGAAGAACGCGCCGATGCCGGTCTCGAACAGCACGTTCTTGCCTTCGAGCCCTTCGACCAGCAGGCAGCGGCATGCGAGCGGGATGCGGTTGTGCTCGTCCGGCTCGATCCAGCGCGCCCACACCGCGCGCGGCGCATTGCCGAACATCGCGCCACCGTCGAGCTTCTGGGTGTTGCCTTGGAGGGACCAGAGTTTCATTGCACGGGTGCCGGGAACGGGGAACGGGGAATGGGGAATCGGAAATCACGGAGACCCATCCTGCGGGATCGTGCCATAACCGTTCCCCAATCCCGATTCCCTGTTCCCTGCTTCATCGCACCACGCCACTACCCGAATCCCCGCGCGGGTCGGAGGCGGCCTCGAGTTCGCCGGTCTTGCGGTTCCAGCCGACGACATTCATGAAGCCCCAGCGGCGTTCGGATTCGCTGACGACGTGTCCCATCGCCTCGAGCGCCTTGACCTCTTCGGGCGAGAACGCGCCGGGTTCGGCCGAGATCACGTCGGGCAGGTACTGGTGGTGGTAGCGCGGGCGTGCGACGAGTTCCTTCGGCGAGTCGCCGTCGATGAACGCGAGCATGCCTTCGAGCACCATCGTGATGATGCGGCTGCCGCCCGGCGTGCCGATGACCGCGACGCGGTCGGCGTCCATCAGGAAGCTCGGCGTCATCGAGGACAGCGGACGGCGGCCTGCAGCGGGTGCGTTGCGGTCGTTGCCGACGAGGCCGAACGCGTTCGGCTTGCCGGCGACCAGCGCGAAATCGTCCATCTCGTTGTTGAGCACGAAGCCCGTGCCCGGCACCACGAACGCCGAACCGAAGCCGAGGTTCACGGTCTGCGTGCCGGAGACGAGGTTGCCGTCCTTGTCGATGATCGAGAAGTGCGAGGTGTGCGTGCCCTGCGGCGGGTTGAGGTAGCCCGGCAGCATGTCGCTCGGCGTCGCCTTGTCCGGATGGATCGACGCGCGCAACCCGGCCGCGTAATCGCGACTGGTCAGCATCTGCAGCGGCATCTCGACATGGTCGGGGTCACCGAGGTACTCGGCGCGGTCGCGGTAGGCACGGCGCATCGCTTCGACCGAAAGGTGCACGCGACGCACGCGATCGAGCTTGCCGAGATCGTAGCCCGACAGGATGTTGAGGATCTCGGCCACGGCGATGCCGCCTGACGAGGGCGGCGGCGCGGTCACGATGTGCCAGCCGCGGTAGTCGAACGCGAACGGCTCGCGCTCCTTCGCCTCGTAGGCCGCGAGATCCGCGAGCGTCCAGTTGCCGCCGGCCGCACGCACGCCGTCGACGAGGCGCTGCGCGAGTTCGCCGCGGTAGAAGCCCTCGTGCCCGTGCTCGGCCAGGCGTTCGAGCGTGCGCGCGAGATCGGGAGAGCGGAACGTCCAGCCTGGCGCCGGTACCGCGCCGTCGACGAGCAGCAACTCGGCCGAGCCCGGATAACGCGCGATGATGTCCTTGCGACGCGTGAGTGCGCCGTGGAAGCGCGGATCGGGCTTGAAGCCTTCGCGCGCGATGAGGATCGCGGGTGCGAGCGATTTCGACAGCGGCAGGCGCCCGTATTTGCCCGCGATCCAGGCCAAGCCCGCAGGCTCGCCCGGGATCGCCGCGGCGAACGGCCCGTTGATCGAGCGGTCGCGATCGGGTTCGCCGTTGGCGTCGAGGTAATCCTTCGGATCGACCGCGGCCGGTGCCGCTTCGCGCGCATCGACGAGCACCTCCTTGCCGTCGCTCGCGCGATGCAGCAGGAACAATCCACCACCACCGATGCCCGAGCTTTGCGGCTCGACCACCGACAGCGTCGAGGCGACCGCGACAGCGGCATCGAATGCGTTGCCGCCCGCCGCGATGACCTCGAACCCGGCCTCGGTGGCGAGCACGTGCGCACTCGCGATCGCGGCCTTGCCGGGCTTGCCCGGCGCGGCGATCGCGACGCTCGACGCGACGGCGAGGAACAGCGCCGCGAATACGGCGGGGCGGCACGTGCCATCGCGCATCATCGGTCCTCCACGCTGGCGAGGGTTTCGAACTTCGCGAGCAGCTGCTCGCGCGATTCCGGATGCCCGGGGTCGGGCAGGATGCATTCGACCGGACATACGACGACGCATTGCGGCTCGTCGTGGTGCCCGACGCACTCGGTGCACAGGTCAGGCGCGATCTCGTAGTACTCCGGACCCGGCGTGATCGCCCTGTTCGGGCACACCGGCTCGCAGACGTCGCAGTTCACGCACTGGTCGGTGATCTTGAGCGACATGGTGTGGGTCGGGAACGGGGAATGGGGAACTGGACATGGAGAGTGGTCCAGGCCAAGGCAAGGACCTGCTGTTCCGATTCCCTATTCCCTGCTCCCCATTCCCTGCACTACTTCGCCTCGACGAAGCGCGCGTCGGCGCCCGAGGTCGCGAGGGCCTGCTTGACGGTCTCGAAGTCGGCGGGCGCGCCGATGAACAGCACCACCACGTCCTTGAACGAACCGGCCTGCACGTCCTTGAACGCGTCGACGACGAGCTGCGCGGTGATCGCCGAATCAGGGCCACCGAACGCCATCATGTTGCCGGGCAGCACGCCGCGCGCGACGACGTTGCCGACATTGTCGAGCTGGTTCTGGCGATCGAGCTGCGCGCCATCGTCATCGCCGCCCGGCACGAAGTACATGTACGGGCGGTTGCTCTTGACGCCCTGCATGTTCGCGGTGACGACGCTGACGAGGTACTTCTTCCACTCGCTGCTGTACGCCTTGTTCTGCTCTTCGTACTGCGCGAATGCGGTGTCGTAGGCCGCCTTCGCCTCGGCGACCGCTGGATCCATCTGCTTGGTGGTGCCATCGGCCGGTGCATCGGCCGGCGCGGCGGCTTCGGCGGCGGCCGCCGCTTCCTCGGCCTTGACCACGATGTCGGGCTTGAGCGGCTTGACCGGCTGCTGCGCGGTCGGCTTCGCGAGCACGACCGGAGCCGCCTCGGCCGCGGCCTGTTCCTGCGGCTGCTCGGCCTTGTTGCACGCGGCCAGCGTGAACGCCGCGGCGCACGCGAGTGCGAGGATCGGAAGTGACTTGCGCATGGTGGACTATCTCCTGGCTGGATTCAGATAATGCGTGCGCAGCGCCTGCTGCACGGCGGGGTGCACGAAACCGGATACGTCGCCGCCGAGGCGCGCGATCTCGCGCACGAGCGACGAGGAAATGAAGCTGTACTGCTCGGCGGGCGTGAGGAACAGGGTCTCCGCGGTCGGGATCAGGTGGCGGTTCATGCTCGCGAGCTGGAATTCGTACTCGAAATCGGACACCGCGCGCAGCCCGCGCAGGATCACGCCTGCGCCGGTTTCCTCGACGAAGTCGGCGAGCAGCGAGGCGAACCCGCGCACCTCGACGTTCGGCAATCCCGCGAGCGCGGTGCGCGCGAGGCCGATGCGCTCGTCGAGCGACAGCGCCGGACCCTTGGTCGAGCTGTCCGCGATCGCGACGATCAGCCGTTCGAACAACGGCGCTGCGCGCGTCGCGAGGTCGACGTGGCCGTTGGTGATCGGGTCGAACGTGCCCGGATACACGGCGATTCGCGCGCGCTGCTGCGTGGTCGGCATACCGGATCGATCCCGGGCGTGGGACCGCTAGCTTAACGGATCGACCCCGACACGACGATAGAGTGCGTGCGCGACCGCGCCCGCGCGCGCCTGGCGATGCAGCTGCCACTGCGGCGGCAGCGAGAGGCTCGCATCTGCCGGGGCTTCGACGTGGATCAGCGCGGACGGCGCGAGCCAGCCCTGTTCGAGCCGGCGTGCGGCCTCCTGCCACAGGTCGGCGTCGAAAGGCGGATCGACGAATACGAGGTCGAACCCGCGCGGCGGTCCGGCGAGGAAACCGAGCGCATCCGCGCCGACCACGCTCGCACCTTCGACCCTGAGCCGCGCGAGGTTGTCGCGCAACTGCTGCTGCAGCGTGCGGTCGCGTTCGACGAACACGCACTCGCGCGCGCCGCGCGAGAGCGCTTCGATGCCGAGCGCGCCGGTCCCGGCGTAGAGGTCGAGGCAGCGCGCGCCTTCGATCCAGGGCGCGAGCCAGTTGAACAGCGTCTCGCGCACGCGATCCGGCGTTGGCCGGAGGCCCGGCGCATCGGGCACGGCGAGCCGCGATCCGCGCAGGCGCCCGGCGATGATGCGCAGGCTGCCTGCGCCGGTGGCGGGCCTGCTGCCACGTTTGGCTGTCATGGTCGGACGGAGTGATAGCATCGACGATCCCGCAATTCTGACCCGAATCGCCCTCGATGCTGAAGTTCTGGAAGAAGAAACCGCCGGCCGGAGCGCCGCCCGAGCTGCCGTCCGAGGCGGCCGACGACACGCCGCAGGCGCAGCCCGAGCCGCCGGCCGTGCAATCGGCCGAGGCCACGATCGAACCCCCCCTGCCCGCGACGGATACGGTGGACGATGCGGGCACGCACGTCGCTCCCGAGACCGCCACTTCGGAGCCCGTCGCTGCACGGCGATCCTGGCGCGAGCGCCTGTCGGGCAGCGGATTCGCGCGTGGCCTGTCCGGCCTGTTCGCGCGCAATCCCGTGCTCGACGATGCGTTCCTCGACGAGCTGGAAACCTGCCTGCTCACGGGCGATGTCGGCGTCGCGGCCACCACCGAACTCGTCGACGACCTGCGCCGCCGCGTCGGCAAGCGCGAGTTCGCCGACGCGCATGCATTGCTCGCGGCGCTGCGCGCCGATCTCGTCGCGCGCCTCGCGCCGGTCGAGCAGCCGCTCGACGTCGGCGGACGGCGACCCTTCGTGGTGATCGTGGTCGGGGTCAATGGCGTCGGCAAGACCACCACGATCGGAAAGCTCGCGCGACGCCTGCGTGGCGAAGGGCGCTCGGTCGTGCTCGCGGCGGGCGACACGTTCCGTGCGGCCGCGGTCGAGCAGTTGCAGGCCTGGGGACAGCGCAACGACGTGCCGGTGATCGCGCAGGGTTCGGGCGCGGATTCGGCCAGCGTGATCTTCGATGCGCTGCAGACCGCGCGCTCGCGCGGCACCGAGGTGCTCGTCGCCGACACCGCGGGGCGCCTGCACACGCAATCCGGCCTCATGGACGAACTCGCGAAGATCCGTCGCGTGCTCGGCAAGCTCGACACCGAAGCGCCGCATGAAACCCTGCTCGTCATCGACGGCACGACCGGCCAGAACGCGATCAGCCAGGTGCGCCAGTTCCGCGATGCCACCGGTGTCACCGGCCTCGTCGTGACCAAGCTCGACGGCACCGCGAAGGGCGGGGTCGTGTTCGCGCTCGCGCGCGAATTCGGCCTGCCGATCCGCTATGTCGGTCTCGGCGAGGGCGCGGAAGACCTGCGCGTGTTCGATGCACGCGCGTTCGTCGACGGCCTGTTGCCGGCAAGCCTCGGCGGCCATGGTTGAAACACCGGCGACCGGTCGGCGTCGACGGCGCTGGTTGGTCGCGCTGATCGTGCTCGCCGCGCTGGGCCTCGCGGCCGCGATCGCGGTGCATCGCTATTCGCGCCCGCAGCGGCTCGCGGACCTGCTCGTCGACCAGGTGCGCGCGCAGCTCGGTGCCGAGCTCCAGCTGGGCGGCGATGCGGGTTTCCAGCTGATGCCGCGACTTCGCGCGGCGCTGCCGCGCCCGCGGCTCGTCGCAGGCGGGCGCGTGGTCGTGCAGGCCGACGCGATCGCCGCGAGCGTGCCGTGGCGCACGCTCTGGGCCGACCGGCTCGAAATCGAGCAGATCGAACTGCAGCGACCGCGACTCGACCTCGACGCGTTGCGCGCGTGGCTCGCGTCGCGCCCGGCCTCGAATGCGCCCGCGCCCGACGTGCGACTTGCGCTGCGCATCGTCGACGGCGAAGTGATCGACGGGGGTACGTCGGTCGCGCAGGGCATCCAGGCCGACTTCTCGAACCATGCCGACCTCGTCGCGTGGCTGGCCGCACTGCGCAGCGACGGCGAAGCCCGGACCCTGCTGCCTCCGGCAAGCGGCCGCGCTTCGGCGGAGTCGCTCCAGTTCGGCGAGACCCGCCTCGAGGGCGTGCGCATCGAACTCCGCGACGACACCACCGATCCGCGCCCGTGAGCGCAGCGACACCCGCCGAGCGCGACGACGCGCAATTCGCGAGCGCCCTGCTCGCCTGGTACGACCACCACGGCCGCAAGGATCTCCCGTGGCAACGCGAGCGCACGCCGTACCGCGTCTGGATCAGCGAGATCATGCTGCAGCAGACGCAGGTGCGCACCGTGATCGGCTACTTCGAGCGCTTCGTGGCCGACCTGCCCACGCTCGCGGATCTCGCGCATGCGGGCGAGGACCGCGTGCTCGCGTTGTGGTCCGGCCTCGGCTACTACAGCCGCGCGCGCAACGTGCTGCGCGCGGCGAAGCTGTGCATCGAACGGCACGGCGGCGAGCTCCCACGCGATATCGACGGGCTCGCGGCGCTGCCCGGCATCGGCCGCTCGACCGCGGCGGCGATCCTCGCGCAGGCACATGGCGAACGCCATGCGATCCTCGACGGCAACGTGCGCCGCGTGCTCGCGCGCTTCCACGGCGTGCGCGGATGGAGCGGGCGTCCCGCGGTGCAGCGGATACTGTGGGAACACGCCGAACGGCATACGCCAGGGCATCGCGTCGCCGACTACACGCAGGCGATCATGGATCTCGGCGCCACGCTGTGCACGCGCTCGCGCCCGCTTTGCGCGGAATGCCCGGTGTCGAACGCGTGCATCGCATGGCGCGACGGACTCGTCGGCGAACTGCCCGAGCCCAGGCCGCGCCGCGCGGTGCCGACGCGCGCGACCGCGATGCTCGTCGTGGTCGATGCGCACGGGCGCATCCTGCTCGAACGACGCCCGCCCGCGGGCGTGTGGGCACGGCTGTGGAGCCTGCCCGAGTCCGACGCGGCAGCGGATCCCGCCGCACGACTCGAGAGCGCGTACGGCATACGCGCACGGCACGTGCGGACGTTCGACGCGTTCGTGCACGCGTTCACGCACTATCATCTGCGCATCACGCCGCGACTGCTCGCGAGCGCGGGTCCCGAGGCCGCGATCGCCGACGGCGCGGACCACGCATGGTTCGCGCGCGCCGACCTTCGCTCGCTCGGCCTGCCTGCACCGGTACGCCGGTTGCTGGAGACACTGGAGGAACACCGATGACCCGCACGGTCCACTGCATCAAGCTCCAACGCGAAGCCGAAGGCCTCGGATTCGCGCCGTGGCCCGGCGAACTGGGCAAGCGCATCTACGAGCACGTCTCGAAGGAAGCCTGGTCCGCGTGGCTCGCGCATCAGACGATGCTGATCAACGAGAACCGCCTCAACCCGCTCGACGCGAAGACGCGCAGCTTCATCGCGGCCGAGATGGAGAAGTACTTCTTCGGCGAAGGCTCGGAAGCCCCTGCAGGCTATGTCGCGCCCGTGTAGGCGTGCCGAGATTGCAGCAGGACGATCGACACCACGCGGGCACGCATATGTCACGGTCCGTGCGGGAGGCACTTCAGGCGCGAGCTACCGCTCCAACGGCTCGGGGCTGAAGCCAGTCCCACGACAGCGGAATGCGCGGCCCGGGGCTGCGCGCGCGAATGCCGAAAATCTTGTGGGAGGGACTTCAGTCCCGAGCTCCGGCTCGAACAGCGCAGGCTGAAGCCCCTACCACGACAGCGGAATGCGCGGCCCGGGGCTGCGCGCGCGAATGCCGAAAATCTTGTGGGAGGGACTTCAGTCCCGAGCTCCGGCTCGAACAGCGCAGGCTGAAGCCCCTCCCACGACAGCGAACCTCGCGGCTCCGTGCGCGGGACGTGCGCAGCGCGGCGGCATATGAGCCACGGGGCGAACCTGCCGCATCACGGTCGCGGCCTCACCGCTCCGACTTCGCAGCATTCATCGCTTCGAGGTCAATCGCGCGGATCTCCTCGATCCGGCAGCGTTGGCCGCCGGTTTCGACGTAGTCAGTGCGCACCCGCACCTGGTGCGACTGCTGGGAACTGAGGCCGACACCGCGCGCCCACTCGAGGCGCGGGCACGGGTCTTCCACCGTCACGAGGTAGGCGTCCTTGATCGTCGGCCAGACGATCAGTTTCGTCGGGCCGGCGGGCTTCCACTTGTGCAGCGACCAGAACGTGAACGCCTCGACCGGCTCCCCGACGAATGGCGTGTGGCGATCGAGCGTCTCCTGCATCGTCGCGCGGGTGTCGGCTTGCGCCACTCCCGCGGCCACGAGTCCTGCAACCATCGACACGATCCGAATGCGCATCGGGCGTCCTCCTTTCGGGCAAGGACGTCCGGGCGGCACGCATCGACGCAGCTCCACGCGCTGCATTGGGTGCCGGTTCAGCCCGCGAACCGGTCCAGCGCACGCTCGGCGACACCGCGTTCGTGGTCGGAGAGACCGCGCGCGACCTCGCGATAGCGCGCGATCAGCGCTGCATCGGGGGGCATCACCCCGGCGACCTCGACGAGGACCTGGGTGCGTTCATAGTCCGAGCCGATGCCGGCCGCGGCGTCGAGCACCGCGCGCGCAGCGTCCATGCCGAACTTCGGCGCGCGCACGAGTGCGACCAGCGCCTCGCGTCGTTCGTAGTCCGAGCCGATCTCCGACGCAGCGGCGGCATACGCCGATGCGATCCGGTCCGCATCGCCGATGCGCTCGACCGCGCTGACGAGAAGCGTGCGGCGTTCGTAATCCGATCCGATCGCGTCGGCCGCGGCGATGACGCGTGCGAGCGTCTGCTCGTCAGGGTTTCCGGCTTCCAGCAGCGCCGTCAGCGTGCGGCGGAGTTCGTAGTCCGAACCGATTCCGGATGCGGCCTCCAGCCAGGCCACACGCACCGGTTCACCCGGCGCGAGGTGGTGGAGCATGCCGATCAGCAACTCTGCACGTTCGTAGTCCGAATCGATGTTGCCGGCCTGGGCCAGCACGAGCAGTTGCTGGCCCGCGTCGAGCGGATTGGAGGCTGCAAGACCGGCGAGTGCGTTGCGCACTTCGTAATCCGATTCCATGCCATCGATCAGTCCGATCACGCGCGTCGACTGCTCCGGTGTCAGCTTCGCGAGCGGATACAGCTCGCGCAGGTGCGCGACGCGCGAGTGTCCCGAGCTGATCCTGCCGATTTCGTCGAGTACCGCGTCGGCGCCGCCGGCTGCGTGGATGCGCTTGACGCGCGGACCGACGTTGATGCCGGTCTCCCGCACGATCGTGACGATCAGGCCTGCGATCCATTCCCTGCCCTGCTCGTCGATCGGCTGTTCGCGGCCATCGACGTAGTAGTGGCGCTCGATCGCGTCGCCGCGCCGCGCGTACTCGATGCGTCGCGCGCTGCCGCCCGCTTCCTGCTCGAAGCGCGCGGTGGCGCCGTCATCCATGCGCACGATGTCGTCGTCGCGATCGTTGAACTCGACCTTGCCGCGGATGCGCGCGCCGTAACGCTTGCCGTCGTCGTTGATCTCCACCGTGGTCGAATCGGCCAGCAAGCCGAACATTCCGCCGCTCCGATGCGAGAAGCGCACATCGCCTGCAGGGGGCTCGGGCGGCGCGGGTGCGGCCGGAGGCGTCGGTGGCGTGGGTGGCGTCGGCGCCTGCGCCTGCGCCTGCGCGCTCACGCCGGGCAGCAGCAGCACCGCGGCGGCGAGCGTGAATGCGCACGCGAGCACCGCGCGGGTCGAGGTATAGGTCGTGTCCAAGGGCTTTCCTTCGATCAGATGGTCGATGCGTTCGAGCAACGGGGAGTCGCGGTGCGCCATCGCGGGAACAAGCCGGGCGTCGACGCCCTCGAGATGGTGGGTCGCGCATTCGGCGAGGCACTCGGCCAGCGCGCGACCATCGCCGAGATGCATGGCCGCCCAGTGGTCGCAGCGCAGTTCAGCGATTTCGTCGAGCCGACGGCGTGCGAGACGCGTCGATGGCAGGAACCAGAGCAGCGCGCTGCAAAGGGCCGCGAGCAGCTTCCAGAGCGGATCGCGCCGCGCGAGATGCGCGACCTCGTGGGCGAGCATCGCGGCCTGCTGATCGCGGTCAAGCAGCTGCAATGCCCAGTGCGGCATCACGATGCGCCGTCCGATCGCGGCGACCGGGCTGCCGAATGCGTCGCTGACCGCGAGCCGCGGCGTCGGCGTACCGGCGGCCAGCGCGAGCGAGGCCGCATCGGCCGCGAGCGTCCGGCGTGCGAGCGGCTGGGCTTCACCGATGCGCCGCGAGATGCCGACCAGCGCATGCGCGAGCCGTGCGAGCACGAGCAGAACGCCGGCGATCCAGCCTGCAACGACGAGGGTGTGCCAGGACGGCCATGCGAAGCGAGTCGGCTTCGACCCGTCGATGATCGCGTTCGCGTGGGGCGCGGGCACGAGCGGCGAAATCGCGGCAGCGGGGGTGGCCGGCGCGACCGTTTGCGCGCGCCGCTCCGGGGCTTGGCCCGACGCCGCGGCGTCGCGCACTTCGGGCAAGGCGACCGGACCCGCCGATGCGAGCATGACGCGCGGCGACGGCAGTTCCACGTACGCCTGCACGCTCGCGGTCAGCAACCCACCGAAGAGCGCGCCGCGCCAGAGCAGCTCGCGCCACGCGAGCTGCATGCGGAAGCGCCCGCGATCGACGAGCCACGCGATCGAGATCAGCACGCCCGCATGCATTGCGAGCGTCAGCAACCATCCGGCGATCCACTCACTTTGCATCGCGACCCCCCTTCTCGAGCCTGCGCCTGGCCTTCGCGAGATCCCCGGGCGCGATCTCCGATTCCTGCACGAGGTGCGCGACCAGTTGCTGCGCATCGCCCGCGAACAGCGCGCCGAGCAGGTCGGCGACCATCGACCGCCGCACGTCCGCCTCGTCGACGAGCGCGCGGTACCAGAGCTGGCGCCCGTCGCGCCGCAGCGCGACCACGCCGCGCTTCTCCAGCCGCGTGAGCAGCGTCGCGACCGTCGTGTGCTTGAGGCCGCGCGTGTCGGCCAGTTCCTGCGCGACTTCGGTCGTGCTGGACTCGCCGCGCCGCCACAGCACGCGCATGAGTTCGATCTGCAACTCGCTGAGGCTTACATCGGGCTTCTTCGCCATCGCCGGGGCATCCGCTCTACAGGTGTCGTACTACAGTTGTAGTAGACAACGCCGCGCGACGCAACGGGCCGGAAGTCATGCGCCCCCTCCCCGCCGGCCGAAACGTGCCCCACGCGCGGTGGACCGATGCGTCTTGACGGATTCCACGCGCGCGGCTCTAATACGCGGCCCCGCTGCGGTCTCCCGACCGCACGCATCAGCACCACGCCTGGCCGGGTAGCTCAGTTGGTAGAGCAGGGGATTGAAAATCCCCGTGTCGGCGGTTCGATTCCGTCCCCGGCCACCATCCTTTTCGCGGTTGCTCCGCCTGGCCTCCGGCCGTAGCGATCGATGGCGCGGGCGCAGTGGGCGTCCAGTGCGCTGCTGCCGTAGCATGCGCGCATGTGCTACTCCGCCCAGATCTGGCAAAGCTACCAGCGCTACGTGCGCACCTGGGGCGCGGACATCGACATCGAGGCGTTCTATCGCCTGTACTGGTTGCGCAACCAGGGCGGCAACGTGCGGCTCGCGAAGGCGATGGATGCGGCGTTCGCGGAGCCTGCTTCGGCGCGCGAGCGCGAGATCAAGGCGCTGATCGATGAGTGGAACGCGCGCGAGGCGTCGCGGCTCGAGCAGGAACTGTTCAAGCAGCGGCGCAGGCTGGCCGATGCCGAGCGCACGTTGCAGTCGAAGACGACGAAGAAGGCGCTCGAGGATCGGCGCATCTCGACCACGAAGGTCGAGTGGGCGCTCGGCAAGCTCGCGGACCTGCGCCGCAGCGAACTCGTCGATGCGGATTCGCGGATCTTCCCGGGCTGGCACGCGCCGGTGCTGGTGTCGGAGCGCGGACGACTCGTCGTGCGGCCGATGCGCTACCAGTGCCGGCCGGCGGGCAAGCCCGCCGCGAACGATCGACGCTTCCCCGGCACCTACAACGCGCGCCGCGACAGTCTCGGCGGTTACTGGAAGGACGTGTTCGGCGTCTCGCACGGCATCGTCGTCGCGAACGCGTTCTTCGAGAACGTGAGCCTGCACGCGATGGAACGCCGCGCACTCGCGCAAGGCGAGCAGGAACGCAACGTCGTGCTCGAGTTCCGGCCGCGACCCGCACACGACATGCTCGTCGCGTGCCTCTGGTCGCACTGGAGCGGTGCGGACGAGGCACTCGATTCATTCGCGGCGATCACCGACGAGCCGCCACCGGAAGTCGCGGCGGCGGGCCACGACCGTTGCATCATCCCGATCAAACCGACGCACCTGCGTGCGTGGCTCGAGCCCGATTCCGCGGATCTCGACGCGCAGCAGGCGATCCTCGAGGATCGCGAGCGGCCCTACTACGAGCATCGACTCGCGGCCTAGTTCCTGCGCGCGTTCGAGACCTCCTCGAAGAAGCGCAGCATCTCGCGGCTCGCATCCGGACCCGATGGAGCCACGAACGATCCGCGCGGGTCGCCGCCGGACCACGCATGACCGCCGCCGTGCAGCAGCCAGTGCTCGAGCGTCGATACACCGTCCGCGTTCGTCTCGACGACGCGCGTCCAGCCCGCGCCATCGGCCCCGTTGCCGGTATGCACCTGCCGATGCAGCACCGCCCCCGCCCTCGCCTGCCGCATCACCTGCTCGCCATTGATCGGCGCGACGGTCGCATCGGCGTCGCCGTGGAACACGATCGTCGGCACCGTGCGCGCAGCAGGCACGGCGCCGTCGGCGCCGCCGCGCATCGCAGCGAACGCCGACTGCACGTCGTGCGCGGCGCCGCGCGCGAGACCGGAGTGCACGCCGACGGCCGCGAACAGATCCGGGTATTCCGCGCCGAGGATCGCCGCCATCGCGCCGCCCGCGGAAAGGCCCGCGACGTGCACGCGGCGGGGATCGATCCCGAACTCGCGCACGAGATCCCGCGTGATCGCCGCGATCGATTCCGGCTCGCCGCCGCCGCGGCGCTGGTCGGCCGCGTTGAACCAGTTCCAGCACCTCGATGCATTCGCCTTGCGCGATTGCTCCGGATAGGCGACGACGACGCCTCGTTCCTCGGCCAGCAGGTTCATGCGCGTGCCGAGCGCGAAGTCCTCGGGTGACTGCGTGCAACCGTGCAGCATCACCATGAGCGCAGGCGGCGCGCTGCCGCGGGACGAGGGCACGTAGAGCCGGTATCGGCGCTCGCCCGCCGAGTGGCGGTGCACGCGCTGTTCGAACCGCGCGCCAGGCGGAAGCGGATCGGCCGCGTCCATCGCGGGGTGCCGCACGCGGATGCGCGGTTTCGCTGCACGATCGGGGGCGCCGCGCGCCGCGGGTCGCGCGCCTGAACCGGGATCGGTCGGCGCAGCCCCCGAAGCCGCGGTCCACGCGCCGCCGTTCGCCGCCGATGGCGGCTCCATGTCGATGATCGAAGCGTGGGCTTCGGCTTGGGGGTTCGGCTCGTTCGACGCATTCGGCGGGAGATCTGCAAGGCCAGCACGCAACATCTGCAGTGCTTCGCCGAGTCGGCCTTCGCGCGTGAGGCGCGTGACTTCGGTCATGTCGATGCGGGACAGGGGTTTCACGTGCGGGACTCCAGGCATGCGGCGCGCGCATCGACCGGGGCGCGGCGAGCGCGTCGGTCGTGCAGCGTGTGGCGGGGTGATCAGAGGATGCGATCTGCGAGGGCCGCCTTGATGGCCGGCTCGGCCTGCAGCGCACCGAGTACATGCAATGAAGCGATCGTTTCGCGCGCGAGCCTCGGCGTGACGTCGCTCGCGATCGAGACGAGGCCGAGCACCTGCAGATGCAGCATCTCGCCCGCGGCCTTCGCGGCTTCGAGGTCCTTGCGTGCGATTCGGCGCAGTCCGAGGTCGAGTCGGTGCCGCGCGACGGACTTGTCGACGGCCTCGCCGTGGCGGGCGATCTGCGCCCGGATCGCGGTACGGATGAAGTCGGTGCGGTTTCCGTAGAAGCCTTCCTGCACGAGCAGGTCGATCTGGCCGAGGTCCACGTAACCGAGGTTGATCGTGATCTTCTCGCTGTCGGCCGCCTTCAGTGCGGGCTCGCGTGATTTTGCCATCCTCATACCCTCCGTGCGCCATCCATGGGGATGGTACGCCCTTCGAGGCCAAGGTCAATCGGGGGCGACGAAGATGTCCGGCGAGCGCACACGCCAGCGGATTCGCGCCGCGCAAGCCGGCGCACGCGACACACTGCCGCAACCTTCGCGCTCGCGTGCCGCACACAACAGGCATCGTGCGGCGACAATACGCACTGCGCGCCACCCCACGCATGCGGGCCGCTTTCCGATCCATGCAACTGCGCCACCTCCACCACCGCAGTCCCCTTGCATGGCTCGCGCTCGTCGCGATCCTGCTCGTCGCGCTCGCACCGACGGTCTCCCAGCTCGCGATGAGCCTGCGGCAGGCCGCGCATGGCGCGCATCACGCGCACATGCAGGCGGGCGCAGCGGAAACGGACGCGCATGCGGGCCACGCCGCGCATGCGAGCGAGGCCCGCGAGGCCGCGCCGGCGGATTGCTGGAGCGCCTGCGGTTATTGCGATCTTTTCGGCCACGTGCCCGCGCTCGAGTTGCCGGGCTGCGGCGGACTCGTCGAGCCCGCTCTTCCCGCACATGCGATCGACCTCGAACCCGCCGTCGTCGCGCACGCCACGCATCGACTGTCCGCGCAGCCGCGCGGCCCGCCCCTGCATTCCGCCTGAGCCGATCCCGATCGATCCCTGCCGCGGCCGTGCCGCGGCCTGCTCATGCCGGAGACCTTCCATGTCGATGTCGATGCGTGCGACCGCACGCAACACGCGCCTGCGCGCGCCTGCGTTGCTCGCGCTTGCGCTTTCGTTTTCCGTTTCCGCCGCGGATTCCGCTGCCGAGGAATTCTCTCCCACCACCACGCTCGATCGCATCGAAGTTCGCGGCAGCAGCGTGCCCGCCACGGTCGAGACACTCGAGGAGGCGCGCGAGCGCCTCGACGCGCGTGCCGGCGGCACCGGCCTCGTCGATGGCGAGCGCTATCGCGATGGCCGCGTCAGCACGCTCGCCGATGCGCTCGGATTCGCGACCGGCGTATTCATCCAGCCGCGCTTCGGTGCCGAAGAGGCACGCATGTCGATCCGCGGCTCGGGCATCCAGCGCACCTTCCATGGCCGCGGCATCGAGTTGCTGCAGGATGGCAGTCCGCTGAACCTCGCCGACGGCGGCTTCGACTTCCAGGCGGTCGAGCCGTTGTCGGCGCGCTACATCGAGGTCTACCGCGGCGCCAATGCACTCGAATACGGGGCCGCGACGCTCGGTGGCGCGGTCAACTTCGTTTCCCCGACCGGCTACGACGCGGCCGCGGCGAGCCTGCGCGCTGAAGTCGGCAGCTACGGTTACGCGCGAGCGCAAGCCACGCTGGCCGGCAACAACGGCGTCGCCGACGGCTACCTCAGCGCCTCGGCGTTCGCACAGGACGGCTTTCGCGAACACGCGCGCCAGGACACCTGGCGCCTCTCCGGCAACGCGGGCTGGCGCTTCGGCGACACGCTCGACGGGCGGCTCTACCTGACGCACGTCGATACGCGCTCGGAGCTGCCGGGCAATCTCACGCTCGCGCAGGCGATGGCCGACCCGCGTGCGGCGAACGCGGGCACCGTCGCAGGCGACCAGCGCCGCGACTTCCGGCTGGATCGGCTCGGCGCGCGGCTCGCCTGGACGCCGTCGGATGATTCAACCCTGCTGCTGTCCGGCTACCTCGCCGACAAGTCGCTGCATCATCCGATCTTCCAGGTGCTCGACCAGGACTCGCGCGATGCGGGCATCGACCTGCGCTGGCGCAGCGAACGCGAGCTTGCCGGGCGGCGCAACCTGTTCGTCGCGGGCCTCGCGCTCGCGCAAGGCCGCATCGACGACGATCGCCACGTGAACGTCGGCGGGCAAGCCGGAGATCGCACGAACCTGCTCGCACTGCGCGCGCGCAACGCGAAGCTCTACGTCGAGAATCAGGCGTGGTTGTCCGAACGCTGGGCCCTCTCGGTCGGCGCACAGGCGCTGCACTCGACGCGGCGCTCGCGCGACCGCTTCGTCACCAGCGCCGACGAGAGTTTCGATGTCGACTTCCGCGGCGTCAGCCCGAAGCTCGGCCTGTTGTTCCAGGCCGGAGCGAACAGCCGGCTCTACGCGAACCTCAGCGGCAGCCTCGAGCCGCCGAGCTTCAGCGAGATCACCGGCGGGCCGGCGGCCACGCTCGTCGACGAGCAGCGCGCGACCACGCTGGAACTCGGCTGGCGCACGCATCGCGACGATCTCGACGTCGACGTCTCGCTTTACCACGCGCGCGTGCGCGACGAACTGCTGTCGCTGAGCGACGGTAACGGCAATCCGCTCGGAACGATCAATGCGGATCGAACCCTGCATCGCGGCATCGAACTCGGGGTCGAATGGCGCTTCGCGGAGCGGCTCGCGTGGTCGACGAACGTGCTCGTCAACGATTTCCGCTTCGACCGCGATCCGGTGTACGGCGACAACCACCTCGCGGGCATTGCGCGCGAGCAACTGCGCGCAATGCTGCGCTGGCAGGTGTCCGACCGCGTCTTCCTCGCGCCGAACCTCGAGTGGGTTCCACGCAGCTACTGGATCGACCACGCGAACAGCTTCAGCGCACCGCGCTACCACCTGCTCGGGCTCAAGCTCGGCGGCGAGCTGGACGAACGCATCAACTGGTTCGTCGATGCTCGCAACCTGCAGGATCGGAGGTGGATCGCGAGCACCAATGTCGTCGCCGATGCACGCGGACTCGACGCCGCGAATTTCCTGCCCGGTGACGGGCGTTCGGTCTACGTCGGATTGGAGTGGCGCACGCGCTGAGTCGGATCGGGCGGCCGGCGCAACGAAGGGCGCCGGCCGACCTTCGGTCGTCCAGCCTACAGGGGCGGCTCCCGTCCGGGTCGTCCAGGCTCAGGCGATCCCCGAATAACCGCCCTTCACGCCCTTGGTCGCGACCGCGACCGCATCGTGCGGGTGGAGGCTTTCGAAATGGGCAGCGCGCACGTGGAAGTCGGCGATGCGCTCGTCCGCGTCGAGCGCGTGCTGGATGCGGCGTGCGGCGTCCTCGCAGAACATGAGGTTCTGGCCGTTGCGCAGCGCGAACTCCTGTTCGTCCTCGCGCTTCACGGCGGCCTGCACCGGCGTCTGCAGGGCCTCTTCGACGACGTCGATGATGTCGATCACGGGCAGGTCGAAGCCGGGTGCGAGCTTCACGCGAACGCTGGCCGCGCTGCGCTGGCTGTGCGGCGTCGCGACGATGCCGTCGCGGCTGCCGAGCCAGGCCGCGAGCGCGTCGCGGTCGAGCGACGCGCCGGGCGGGAAGTCGGATGCGAAGCGCTCCTGGATCAGCTGGCGCGCGAGCGCGGCCGATGCGGGACAGGTGCTCGAGTACTGCACGTCGACGGCAACCTCGATCTCGAACGCCGCGCCGTCGATGCGCGCGCCGATCTCGACCGGATAGGAACGCCAGCCGCTGTGCCCGCTCGCGAGCGCCGGGCGTCGCACGAGGTGTTCGAAGCGCACGCGCAATTGCGCGCGATCGGACAGACCCGCATGCGAATCGAGGAAGTCGCGCAGGATCCGTCGCAGCGCGGCCGGCGTCAGCGGCTCGGCCGAAAGATGGCGATCCAGGTGCAGGTACAGGCGCGACATGTGGATGCCGCGCGCGTCGGGATCGGCGAGGTTGACCCAGGCACCGACGCGCGCCGACACGCGCTGCGCGCGCTCCGGCGCGTCGGCGAACACCACCGGCATCTCGATCTCGTCCATGCCGACCCAGTCGAGCGCGCCCGCGCGCGCGGCTTCGCGTTCGGTCGCGACGTCGGGCATCGCGCGGCGGCTGTTCGGGTGGCTGGACATCGTCGGGACTCGGTACGTGCAGGTAGGGCGTGCGCCAGACGATAGCGCACTGGTCGTTCAGTGGGGGCTGGAAGGTCCGGCATCAATGTCCTGCGGCAATGCGCCGGCCCGGCCCCGCGAGGCCTGTCCGGCGCGCCAGGCGGCCCAGGCCGCGCGCAGCGGCAGGCGCGCGAGGTCCTCGCGCAGGCGCTCGAGCGGGCGTTCCGCCCTGCCTGCGCGTCGGGCGCGCCAGGAGTCCGCTGCAACCGCGGCTGCCACCAGCGGCGAGGCGGCGCGTACGCGCGCGAACTCGCCTGCGAGTGCCGCCAGCCATTCGCGCAACGCAGCCGACTGCTTCTTCGACTCGGTGCCGAGGTCGCCGCGCGCGAGCCGATGGCGTGCGAGCAGCTCGAGCGGCAGCGGCATGCGGCCGTCGCGCAGCGCATCGCCGAGCGTGGCGCTCTCGCGCAATGCATGCGCAAGCGAGCGTGCGCGCGCGAGCGACCCGGTGTCGGCGTGTCCGAACAGCGCCGCTTCGATCCGCGCGATCGGTCGGTACATCGGCGCAGTCTGTTCGAGCAGTGCCGCGCGATCGCCTGCGGCCTGCGGATCGCGCTGCGCGAACGCGGCAGCGACGACCGCGTGCCACTCATCGGCGGCGATTTCGCCGAGCCGGGCGTGCAGGGAGAGCACCTGGGTCAGCGGATGGCGCGCCGCGCCCTGGCGCGCGCGCTCGAATTCCTCGAGCCACCACTGCAGCTTCAACGCGGCGGGTTCGGCATCGCGGATCCCGAACGCGGCATGCTCGAGTTCGTGCACGAGGCAGTCGAACGCCGATTGCGCGGCGCGTTCACGCGCGGCGACGAAGCGCAGGCCGAGTTCGAGTTCCGGATACGCCGCGACCCACTTCGCCTCGAAGCTCGCGGCGGGCGCGCCGGGATCGACGTCGATCATCCCGTCAGGCCCAGCGCAGCGTGCAGACCGGCCGCGTGGTCGACGACCTGGTCGGCGCCCCATGCGTGCGGGTCGCCGCCGTCGAGGTAGCCCCAGGCGGCTGCGATCGTGCGCGCGCCGGCGGCGCGTCCGGCGAGCACGTCGCGCAGGTCGTCGCCGACCATCACCGCGTCGGCCGCCGCGACGCCGGCGAGCGCGCAGGCATGCAGCACGGGCGCCGGATCGGGCTTGCGCACCGGCAGGCAATCGCCGGTCACGAGCGCCGAACAGCCGCGATGGAAGTCCATCTGCGCGAGCATCGGTCGCGCGAGCCAGCCGGGCTTGTTGGTCACGATGCCCCAGGCGATGCCGCGCGATTCGAGCGTCGACAGCAGCTCCGCGATGCCGTCGTAGAGGCGCGTGTGCACGGTCATCGCGGCCGAGTAGATGTCGAGGAACCGCGGCAGCCACTGGTCGATCATCGCGTCGTCCGCGCCGGCGAGGCCGGTGCGCAGCATCGCGCGTCCGCCCGCGGAGACGACGCGGCGCACCGCCTCGGCATCCGGCGACGGCGCGCCGAGTTCGGCGCACAGCGCCTCGACCGCGGCGACGAGATCGGGCGCCGAGTCGACGAGCGTGCCGTCGAGGTCGAACAACACCGCGCGCGGCAAGGCGACCTGCTTCATGCGGGCTTCGTGGCGCAGGCGAGGTAATTCACGGCGACGCTCGTCACCCGTCGCGCGCTGCGCGTGAACGGGTTGTAGGCGATGCCGCTGACGTCCTCGAGCACGAGGCCCGCGTTGCGCAGCTCGATCGCGATCTCGCTCGGCTTCAGGAACTGCTCGTACCGGTGCGTGCCGCGCGGCAGCAGGCGCAATACGTGCTCGGCCCCGACGATCGCGGCGCCGAACGCGAGCGGCGTGCGGTTGAGCGTGGACAGGAACAGCGTGCCGCCGGGTTTGAGCAAGGTCGCGCAGGCGCGGATCACGCTGCCGGGGTCGGGCACGTGCTCGAGCATTTCCATGCAGGTCACGAGGTCGAACGCACCCGGCATGGATTCAGCGAGCGACTCCACGCTGGTTTCGCGATAGTCGACCTCGAGCCCGCTCTCGTGCAGGTGCAGGCGCGCGACGTCGAGCACCGCGGGCGCGAGATCGATCGCGGTCACGCGCGCGCCCGCGCGCGCGAGCGATTCGCTGAGGATGCCGCCACCGCAACCGACATCGAGCGCGCGCGCGCCGTTCAGCGCGACGCGATCGGCGACATACGCGTGGCGCACCGGATTGAGGTCATGCAGCGGCCGCGACTCGCCGTCCGGATCCCACCAGCCCGCGGCGAGGCGGTCGAACTTCGCGGTCTCGGCCGGGTGGACGTTCTGCGCGGGTCGGGGCATGTCGATCTACCTCCATCGTCGGCTGGACACCGCGGAGCAGCGGCCAGCCAGTGTGCGACCGGGGAGCCGGAAGCCGGCCGCGCGAGCGCGTCCGGTCTACGGCGAGATGCGCTCGCGCCAGCGGCGCGCCTTCGAAAGCAGTTCGGCGACGTCGAGATCGGCGAGCACGCGCTCGCGCAGCTTGCGCTCACCGGCGATCCAGACGTCGCTGACCTGGTGGCGGCCCGCCGCGTAGACGAGTTGCGACACCACGTCGTACATCGGTTGGGTTTCGAGTTCGTCGAGGCGCACCGCGGCGAGGTCGGCCTGCTTGCCGACCTCGATCGAGCCGATGCGGTCGTCCCAGCCCATCGCCTTCGCGCTGCCGAGCGTCGCTGCGCGCAGTGTGCTCGTTGCGTCGAGCGCGCTCGCGTCGTTCGCGACGGCCTTCGCGAGCAGCGCGGCGGTGCGCATCTCGCCGAACATGTCGAGGTCGTTGTTGCTCGCGCAGCCGTCGGTGCCGAGCGCGAGGTTGACGCCCGCGCGCACGAGCTTCGCCGCGGGGCAGAAGCCCGAGGCGAGCTTGAGGTTCGACTCCGCGCAATGCGCGACCGACACGCCGGCTTCCGCACAGGCCGCGATCTCGGCATCAGTGAGCTGGGTCATGTGCACGGCGACGAGGTGGTCGTTGACGAGGCCGAGCGACTGCATGCGCGCGAACGGGCGCGCGCCGCGTTCGCGTCGGGCTTCCTCGACTTCATGCGCGGTCTCGTGCAGGTGCAGGTGCACCGGCAGGTCGAGCTGGTCGGACAGCATGCGGATGCGTTCGAAGCTCTCGTCCGACACGGTGTACGGCGCATGCGGCGCGAAGCTCGTTCCGATTAGCGCCTCGCCGCGGAACTCGTCGTGCACCGCGAGGCCCTTGTCGAAATACTCGTCGCGCGTGGCCGCCCACGCACTCGGGAATTCGATCACCGGCAGGCCGACCATTGCGCGGAAACCGAGGCGGCGGTAGGTCGCTGCCTGCACGTCGGGGAAGAAGTAGTTCTCGTTGCAGCAGGTGGTGCCGCCGCGCAGCATCTCGGCGACCGCGAGTTCGATCCCGTCGCGCACGAATTCCGGACCGATCGCCTTCGCTTCGGCCGGCCAGATGTGCTCCTGCAGCCAGCTCATGAGCGGCAAGTCGTCGGCGAGCCCGCGCATCAACGTCATCGGGTTGTGCGTGTGCGCGTTGACGAGGCCCGGGATCAGCGCATGCCCGGGCAGCTCGACGCGCTCGCGCGGCGCATAGCGCGCGGCTGCGTCTGCGCGCGGCAGCAGCGCGACGATGCGACCGTCGTCGATCGCGACCGCATGGTCTTCGAGCACGATGCCGGCCGGCTCGACCGGTACGAGCCAGCGGGGTTCGATCAGGAGGTCGATGGGAAGCATGGAGGGTCAGGGTAGAGTGCGAAGGGCTTGAAAGCCGACGCTGCCGATTTTGCCTGGCAGCCCTCCGCCCTCGGCCCTCGCTTCATCACTTCACGCGCGACATGTATTCGCCCGAGCGCGTGTCGACCTTGATCTTTTCGCCCTGGCCGACGAACAGCGGCACGCGCACGACCGCGCCGGTCTCGAGCTTGGCCGGCTTGCCGCCGCCACCCGAGGTGTCGCCGCGCACGCCGGGATCGGTTTCGGTGATCTCGAGCTCGACGAAGATCGGCGGCGTCACCGACAGCGGCGCGCCGTTCCACAGCGTCATGATGCAGACCTCGTTGCCCTTGAGCCACTTGGCCGCGTCGGCCATCGCGTTCTCGTCGGCGGCAATCTGCTCGTGCGTGGATGGGTCCATGAAATGCCAGAACTCGCCATCGGAATAGAGGAACTCCATGTCCGTGTCGAGCACGTCGGCGGCGTCGACCGCGTCGGTCGACTTCATCGTCATTTCCTGCGTGCGCCCGTTCTTCAGGTTGCGGTACTTGACGCGCGTGAACGCCTGGCCCTTGCCGGGTTTCACGTACTCGGTGTCGATGATCGTGCAGGGATAGCCGTCGACGATGATCTTCTGACCGTTCTTGACGTCGTTCATGCCGTAACTGGCCATGGAAACTCCTGGAATTGTTGGAAGCGGAGGGCCAGTTCCCGTCCTTGCGGCGTGGCCGCCCGGCGACGGGAAAACCGTTAGAATGGCCGGCTTTCCGGACCCATCCGCCCATGATAACCGCTAACCGCCCCGCCCGGCAGCCGGTTCGCTGGCAGCAGCTCTGGCGCGAGGCGGTGACCGATCCACTGGAATTGCTGGACCTCGTCGGCCTGCCGGATCGCCGCGACCTGCTCGCGGGCCGCGAGACCGGCTTCGCGCTGCGCGTGCCGCGCAGCTTCGTCGCGCGCATGCGCCGCGGTGATGCGGCCGATCCGCTGTTGCTGCAGGTGCTGCCGCAGGCCGCGGAGCTCGACGAGGTGGCCGGATTCGAGCGCGATGCGGTCGGCGACCTCGGTGCACGTGCGGCGCACGGCGTGCTGCACAAGTACGAGGGACGCGCCTTGCTGGTCGCGACCGGGTCGTGCGCGGTCAACTGCCGCTACTGCTTCCGGCGCCATTTCCCCTATGCCGACGACACTGCGGCGGCGCGGCACTGGGAAGCCGCGCTCGACTGGCTGCGCGCGGACGCATCGATCAGCGAGGCGATCCTGTCCGGCGGTGATCCGCTTTCGCTTTCGACGGCCAAGCTCGCCGAGTTCACGCATGGACTGGCGGCCATCGCGCACGTGCGGCGGCTGCGCATCCACACGCGCCTGCCCGTGGTGCTGCCCGAGCGCATCGACGCGGAGTTCCTCGGCTGGTTCGCGGCGTTGCCGCTGCAGCGCGTGGTGGTTCTGCACGCCAATCATCCGCACGAGATCGACGGGTCGGTCGCGGCTGCCTGCCGCGCGCTCGCGGGTTCCGGCGCGGTGCTGCTGAACCAGGCGGTGCTGCTGCGGCGGGTCAACGACGATGCCGGCACGCTGGCGGAGCTCTCCGAGCGCCTCTTCGCCTGCGGCGTGTTGCCGTATTATCTCCACCAGCTCGACCGTGTCAGCGGCGCGGCGCATTTCGACGTCGACGAAGCGCGCGCAGCCGAGCTCATCCACGAACTACGCAGCCGCCTGCCCGGCTACCTCGTGCCCCGCTGGGTGCGCGAGGTCGAAGGTGCACCGTATAAACTACCCCTGACCGCTGCCGGGTCCATGGAAATCGGGACCCGATTCCGGTAAATATCGAACGAGACCGCATCCGTCCCGACGCTCGCACCGCGGGGCGCGCTGCGGCGATCCGAATGCACCCCGCCCCGCAGGGCCCGCAGACCGCACCCTGCGGGCCGCGATTGGCGCACGCGCCGACATGCCCTGGACGCTTCACCATCCGATGACCCGAGCCGACAACATCATCAAGCTGCTGCTGGTCAACGACTCCGTCGACGACGCCGAGCAGGTCATCAGCATCCTGCGCAACGGCGGCATCGCGGTACGGCCTGCGCGGGCCACAAACGAGGCCGAACTCGAAGCCGCGCTGCAGCAGTCGACCACCGATCTCGTGATCGTCGACATCGACAGCAGGGAGCTCACGATCCCGCAGGTCTGCGCCGCGGCATCGGCCGGCGGCCGCGACATCACCGTGATCGCGAGCGGGCGCGAGATGCAGGAGGACAAAGTCGTCGGCGCCTACCGCGACGGCGCGCGCGCGGTGATGCTGCGCAACTCGCACGAACACGTGCAGATGGTCGTTCGGCGCGAATTCGAGGCGCTGACCATGCGCCGTGGCGTGCGCCGCCTCGAGGCCAGCCTGCGCGAGTCCGAGCGTCGCTGCGAAGCGCTGCTCGACTCCTCGCGCGATCCGATCGCGTTCGTGCACGAAGGGATGCACGTGCGCGCGAACAAGGCCTACCTCGAGATGTTCGGATTCGAGGAGTTCGAAGACGTCGAGGGCATGTCGATCCTCGACATGATCGCGTCGGAGGATGCCGACGACTTCAAGGCGCTGCTGAAGAAGCTGTCCAAGGGCGAGAAGCCACCGCAGCGGCTGAACCTGAAGGCGCAGCGCGCCGATGGCGGCACCTTCAGCGCGACGATGGAATTCGCCGAGGCGAGCTACGAAGGCGAGCTCTGCCACCAGATCACGTTCCGCCGCCAGATCGCCGACGAGGCGCTCGAGCGCGAACTCGACGTGCTGCGCTCGAAGGACCTGATCACCGATCTCTACAACCGCCAGCACATGCTGACCGCGGTCGACCTGGCCGCGGCGGCCGCCGCCAACGGCACCAAGGACCAGGCGCTGCTGCTGATCGAGCCCGACGACTTCAAGCAGGTGCTCGACGCGGTCGGCCTCGGCAACGCGGACGTGTTGCTCGGCGACCTCGCGGCACTGTTGCGCAAGCACATCGGCGAGCACGACACCGCCGGCCGCATCGGCGAGCACACCTTCGGCGTGCTGCTGGCCAGTCGCAACGCGGATGCGTCGCAGCAGCTCGCCGAGACGCTGCGCAATGCGTACAGCGAGCGCATCTTCGAGATCGGCAAGCAGTCGATCAGCCTCACGGTCACGCTCGGCGGCACGCTGATCGGCGAGAAGAACGCGAACTCGGCCACGATCCTCGACGTGTCCAACAGCGCCCTGCGCAGCGCCCAGGGCGAAGGCGGCAACCGCGTGCGCATCGTCGATCCGTCCGAGCAGGACAAGGCCGCGGCGGAAACCACGCGCCGCTGGATCGAGGCGATCGACCAGGCGCTCGCGAACGACGGCTTCGTGCTGTACTACCAGCCGATCATCAGCCTGCACGGCGCCGAAGGCGACTTCTACGAGATCCTGCTGCGCATGGCCGGGCCGAAGGGCGAGATCCTGCCCGCGCAGTTCCTGCCGATCGCCGAACGCACCGGCCGCATGCCCGCGATCGACCGCTGGGTCATCGCGAATGCGATCCGCGCGATCGCCGAACGCGAGCGCGCCGGCCACAAGACCACGTTCTTCGTGAAGCTCACGCCGCAGTCACTCGAGGACCAGACGCTGCTGCCGTGGATCGCGCAGCAGCTCAAGACCTCGCGCCAGCGCGGCGATTCGCTCGTGTTCGAGATGCCCGAGAGCAAGGTCGTGACCAGCCTCAAGCCCGCGCGCGCGTTCGCGAAGGGACTCGAGCAGATCCATTGCGGCTTCGCGCTCGAGCAGTTCGGCTCCGGGCTGAATTCGTTCCAGCTGCTCAAGCACATCCCCGCGCACTACCTCAAGATCGACCGCAACTTCATGGCGGACCTGCCCAAGCACAAGGAAAACCAGGACCGCATCAAGGAGATCTGCGACCAGGCGCACCACGCGGGCAAGCTCACGGTCGCCGAGTTCGTCGAGGACGCCGCGAGCATGTCGATCCTGTTCAGTTGCGGCGTCAACTTCGTGCAGGGCAACTTCCTGCAGGAACCCGAGAAGATCCTGAGCCACGCCGCGGCGTGACCCGCCTCGTGCGGGCGGGACGACCGAAGCCCCGGCTGTTGTGGGAGGGGCTTCAGCCCCGAGCTCTTCGCACGAACCATCGGGACTGAAGTCCCTCCCACAAGACACCGACTGCCAGCCGCGAGCGAGCGACCCTCGCTGTCGTGGGAGGGGCTTCAGCCCCGAGCTCTGCTCACGAACCATCGGGACTGAAGTCCCTCCCACAAGACACCGACTGCCAGCCGCGAGCGCGCAGCCCGCCGCTGTCGTGGGAGGGGCAGCCCAGTCGCGCTCGCGCGCTGCTCAGGCGGCGCGCAGCGCCGCGATGCGCTCCGCCAGTGGCGGGTGGCTCATGAACAGCCGCGAAAGACCGCCTTCGCCAGAAATGCCGAACGCCTGGATCGCCTTCGGCAGCGTGCTCTGGCCATGGTTGGCGGCGAGCCGCTCGAGCGCGGACACCATCGAATCGCGACCCGCGAGGCGCGCACCGCCCGCATCGGCGCGGAACTCGCGCCAGCGCGAGAACCACATCACGATGATCGACGCGAGCAGGCCGAGCACGAGCTGCAGCACCATCACGATCGCGAAGTACGCGATGCCGCCACCGCCCTCGCGATTGCCGCTGATCGCGCGGTCGACGACGGTGCCGATCACGCGCGCGAAGAAGATCACGAACGTGTTGAGCACGCCCTGGATCAGCGTCAGCGTGACCATGTCGCCGTTGGCGACATGCGCGATCTCGTGGCCGAGCACCGCGTCGACCTGGTTGCGGTCCATGCCCTGCAGCAGCCCGGTGCTGACCGCTACGAGCGCGTTGTTGCGCGACATGCCGGTCGCGAACGCATTCATGTCCGGAGCGTCGTAGATCGCGACCTCGGGCATGCCGATGCCGGCCTTCTCCGCGTGCCGGCGCACGGTGTCGTGCAGCCACTTCTCGGTGAGGTCGCGCGGGTCGGTGATGACCCTTGCCTTGGTGGTCCACTTGGCGATCCACTTCGACATCGCGAGCGAGATGAAGGAGCCGCCCATGCCGAACACGGCCGACATCACGAGCAGGCCCTGCAGGTTGATGCCGCCCCGCGTCTGCGTGTAGACGTCGATGCCCGTGAGCTTGACGACGATCGCCAGCAGCGCCATGACGGCCAGGTTGGTCAGGATGAACAGGACGACTCGCAACATGGGTAGCCTCGATCGGGTGAAAGTGCCGACCTGCCCCAGATGGGGCCGGCGGGCGGGTTTCCGAAGCCTAACCGTTTCCGGAGGCGGCCACGAGACGGCCTTGGACCGCATCGCGCCGGCGGGGTTCCGGTGAGCCACCGCGGTCGCTTCGCGCCGTCCCCGACCGGCAGGCTGCATTTCGGCTCGCTGGTCGCGGCGCTCGGCAGCTGGCTGTCTGCGCGCGCCGCGGACGGCGCTTGGATCGTGCGCATGGAAGACCTCGACCACGAACGCGAAGTGCCCGGTGCGGCCGACGACATCCTGCGCACGCTCGAGGCGTTCGGCCTGGCATCGGACGAGCCGGTCATGCGCCAGAGCCAGCGCACCGACGTGTACGCGGAGGCGCTCGCGCTGCTCGAGCGGAACGGCCATGCCTACCGCTGCAGTTGCAGCCGCAGCGACCTCGAGCCGTTCGGCGGCCTCCATCCGGCAACGTGCGTGGCGGCGCCGGATGCGCGCCATCCGGCCTGGCGACTTCGCGTCGGCAACGCGAGGATCGCGTTCGACGATGCACTGCAGGGACCGCAGGCGCAGGAGCTCGCGACCGAGGTCGGCGACTTCGTCGTCTGGCGCAGCGATGGCGCCTGTGCCTACCAGCTCGCGGTCGTCGTCGACGACGCGGCGCAACGCATCACCGATGTCGTGCGCGGCGCCGACCTGCTCGACTCGACGCCACGCCAGATCCTGCTGCAGCGGATGCTCGGATACCCGCAGCCGCGCCACGCGCACCTGCCGCTCGTGCTCGGCGCCGACGGCCGCAAACTCAGCAAGCACGAAGCCGCGCTCGCGGTCGACGCAGCCGACCCGCTGCCCGCGCTGCGCGCCGCGCTGCGGTTCCTCGGGCAGCGGCCCGCGCCAGGCGACAGCGTCGACGCCGTGCTCGACCGCGCGCTGCGCGCATTCGATCCGCGCGCGATTCCTCGTGCGCACGAGCTGTTTGCGGCAGCGCGCAATGACTCCGCGCTTCGCTGAGGCACAATCGTCGGGAAACCGGGATTGGGGATTCGGGATTCGGGTCGCGGCAGAGTGGGTCGAGCTGCTGCGACGTCTGCTTCCCCGACTCCGAGTTCCCTGTTCCCGATTCCCGCATTGTTCAATCACGAGGAGCCAACGTCATGACGACGCGCGTCGCCCTGGTCACCGGCGGTACCGGAGGAATCGGTACGGCCATCTGCAGACACCTCGCGAGCCGGGGCCACAAGGTCGCGACGAACTTCCGCGACGAAGGCAAGGCGAAAGCCTGGCAGGAAGCACAGCGCAAGGACGGGTTCGAGTTCGCGCTCGCGCGCGGTGACGTCGCCGACGCGGCGACCGCCGAGGCGATGGTGCGCGAAGTCGAAGGCCAGCTCGGCCCGATCGACATCCTCGTCAATAACGCGGGCATCACGCGCGACACCACGTTCCACAAGATGACCGCGCTGCAGTGGCAGGAGGTCATCGCGACCAACCTCGGCTCCTGCTTCAACGTGACGCGACCGGTCATCGAAGGGATGCGCGACCGCAAGTGGGGGCGCATCGTGCAGATCAGCTCGATCAACGGGCAGAAGGGACAGTACGGCCAGGCCAACTACGCGGCCGCGAAAGCCGGCATGCACGGTTTCACGATCTCGCTCGCGCAGGAGAACGCGCGCTTCGGGATCACCGTGAATACCGTGTCGCCGGGCTATGTCGGCACCGACATGGTGATGGCGGTGCCCGAGGACGTGCGCGCGAAGATCGTGGCGCAGATCCCGGTCGGCCGCCTCGGCGAACCCGACGAGATCGCGTACGCGGTCGGATTCTTCACCGAGGAACAGGCGCGCTGGATCACCGGCGCGAACCTCGCGATCAACGGCGGCCAGTACATGGGCTGGTAAGCGTCGGCGACCGCTTCAACTGGATCGCCCGCGCATCGCGAACGAGCGCCCGCCCCGGACAGGTTCCGGGGCGGGTCGAAGGGACAGCCCCTTTTCGCAGCCGGCGCGCCGTGAATGCGGTCCACAGGCCGCGCACCGGCCCGCGCTGCAGCGCGTGGATTGCTGCGCAGCATCGCCAACTGGTGCGCCGCGTCACATTCTGCTAGCGTTGGCCGATGACCACGCCGCGCATCATCAAGAAGTACCCGAATCGCCGCCTCTACGACACCGAGATCTCCAGCTACATCACGCTGGAAGAGATCCGCCAGCTCGTGCTCGAGGACGAGGAATTCGAGGTCCGCGACGCCAAGACCGGCGAGAACCTGACCCGCTCGGTGCTGCTGCAGATCATCTCGGAGTACGAGGATCGCGGCCAGCCGATGTTCACGACCAAGCTGCTGTCGCAGATCATCCGTTTCTACGGTGATTCGCTGCAGGGTTTCATGGGTGGCTACCTCGAGCGCAGCCTGCAGATCTTCCTCGACCAGCAGCAGCAGTTCCGCAGCCAGCTCAACAGCATGCTCGGCCAGACGCCGTGGTCGATGCTGAACGACCTGACCGAGCGGAACATGGACATGTGGAAGAACCTGCAGCAGGGGTTCCTCAGCAGCGTCCGCAGCGGCGCGTTCGACCCGGACAAGAAGAAGGACGTGAAATCCTGACCCGCGGGCGCGCGGTTCGTCCGCGTCCGCCGCGTCGCAGCACGGGCTGCCGGCATTCCTTGCCGCAGCGCAAGAGCCAACACAGGGGCATACCACGATGGAACAGCGCATCGCCGTCGTCACGGGCGGTATCGGCGGTCTCGGCACCGAAATCTGCAAATACCTCGCGCGCGGCGGGCGGCGCGTCATCGCGGCCGACCTCGCGGCGCGCAGCGAGCGCATCGACGCGTTCCGCGCGGAGATGGCGAGCTTCGGCGACCAGGTCGCGTTCGAGCCGCTCAACGTCGCCGACCTCGACGAGTGCGCGGCTTTCGCGACGCGCGTCGCGAGCGGATACGGCACGATCTCGATCCTCGTCAATGCGGCCGGCATCACGCGCGACACGAGCCTGCGCAAGATGAGCCGCGAGCAGTGGGACGACGTGCTGCGCATCAACCTCGGTGGCGTGTTCAACATGTGCCGCCAGGTCGTCGACGGCATGACCGCGCAGGGCTTCGGCCGCATCGTCAACATCTCCTCGGTCAATGGCCAGACCGGCCAGTTCGGCCAGACCAACTACTCGGCGGCGAAAGCCGGCATGCACGGATTCACGATGGCGCTCGCGCGCGAAGTCGCGCGCAAGGGCGTGACCGTCAACAGCGTCTCGCCGGGCTACTGCAACACGGCGCTCGTGCAGGCCGTGCCCGAGGACATCCGCAACCAGATCATCGCGAACATCCCGGTCGGCCGCCTCGGCGAACCGCGCGAGATCGCGCGCACGGTCGAATTCCTCGCGGCCGACGACGGCGGTTTCATCACCGGCGCGAACATCCCGGTGAACGGCGGGTACTTCATGGATTTCTGAGCGCGCTGGAGTCAGCGCAGCCAGATCCGGACCAGCAGCGCGAGTGCGCCGACACTCGCGACACCCGCGAGCCAGTAAAGCACGAGCCACGCCAGTCGCCGCGCGAGCGGGCGTCGGTCAGCGTCGTCGCGTGCATGCATCAGTGGTAACCCTCGTGGCCGGTCTTGCCGCGGAACACCCAGTAGGACCAGCCGGTGTAGGCGAGGATGATCGGTATCAGCGCGCCCGCGCCAACGAGCATGAAGCGCTGGCTGCGCGCCGGCGCGGCCGCGTCCCAGATCGTCAGCGCATCGGGCACGACGTACGGGAACACGCTGATCGCGAGGCCCACGTAGGTCAGCAGGAACAGCGCGAGCGCCATCAGGAACGGCAGCACTTCACGCCTGCGCCGCAGCGCGCCGAACAGGGTCCATGCGATGGCGGCCATCAGCAATGGCACCGGCGCGGCGAACAGCACGGTCGGCCATGCGATCCAGCGGTGGTGGTAGTCGAAGTCGAGGCCGAGCGTCGCGAGACTGATCGCGATGATCGCGCAGACGAGCAGCACGCCGGCGAGCGTGGCGAGCCGGTAAGCATGCGCCTGCGTCCTCCCATCGGTCTTCCAGATGAGCCAGGTCGCGCCGAGCAGCGCGTAGCCGACCAGCACGCTCGCGCCACACAGCAGCGAGAACGGCGTCAGCCAGTCCAGCCAGCCGCCGGCGTACTCGCGTCCTTCGACCTCGATCCCCTGCAGAAGCGCGCCGAGCGCGATGCCCTGCGCGAGCGCGGCGACGATCGAGCCGAGCGTGAAGGCGAAGTCCCACCACGGCCGGTGCGCGGGGTCGCGCCAGCGTGCTTCGAACGCGACGCCGCGGAATACGAGCGCGAGCAGCATCGCGATGATCGGCGGATACAGCGCCGTCATCACGATGCCGTACGCGAGCGGGAAAGCGGCCATGAGCCCGCCGCCGCCGAGCACGAGCCAGGTCTCATTGCCGTCCCAGACCGGCGCGATCGAGTTCATCGCCTGGTCGCGTTCGCGCCCCACCGGCATCGCCGGAAACAGGATGCCGATGCCGAGGTCGAAGCCGTCCATCACGACGTACGCGAACACCGCGAACAGGATGATCCCGGCCCAGATGATGGTGAGGTGGAAGTCCGGGGTCATGGCGCGCCCTCCGCGATGTCCATCGCGGGCCCCGGCGTCAGGCCGGCGGTGCGGATCGGGCCGTCGTCGTCGTCGATCGGCGGTTCGTGCACTTCCACGCCCTTGGCCATCAATCGCAGGATGTACCAGGTGCCGAACCCGAACACGATGAAGTAGACGACCACGAACGCGAGCAGCGATGTGCCGACGGCCGGCGCGGCGATCGGCGACATGCTGTCTGCGGTCTTCAGCAGGCCGTGGATCGTGTACGGCTGGCGCCCGACTTCGGTCGTGACCCAACCCGCGATCACCGCGACGAGGCCCGAAGGACCGAGCAGCACTGCGAACCGCAGCAGCGCACGCGACTCGTAGAGCGTCCCGCGCAGGCGCGCGACGAGGCTCCAGAGTCCGAGCAGCAGCATCAGCGAACCCATCGCGACCATGATGCGGAACGCCCAGAACACGACCGGCACCGGCGGCTCCAGTTCATCCGGAATGGTGTCCAGGCCCGCGAGCGGCGCATCCGGATCATGCTTGAGGATCAGCGACGAGCCTTTCGGGATCTCGATCGCGTGGTCGATGCGACGCTCGGCGCCATTCGGCCAACCGAGCAGCACCAGCGGCGCGCCATGCGGATGGCTCCGGTAGTGCCCCTCCATCGCCATCACTTTCACCGGCTGGTGCTCGAGCGTGTTGAGGCCGTGCAGGTCGCCGGCGACGATCTGCAGCGGCGCGACCAGCGCGGCCATCCACATCGCCATCGAGAACATCCTGCGCGCGGCGACTTCCGATTGCGGCAGCCGAGGCGCGGCTTCAGGTGGATCATCCGCGCCGACCCGCGACGACGCGGACGCGCGCATGCGCCGAAGGCGCAGCAACTGCCAGGCACCGACCGCACCGACGATCATCGCGGTGGTCAGGTAGGCCGCGATCACCGTGTGCACGAGCCGGTACGGGAAGCTCGGGTTGAAGATGATCCCGACCCAGCCGGCGGCCGGCACGAACTGGCCGTTGTCGTTCAACGCATACCCGGTCGGCGTATGCATCCAGCTATTCGCGCTGAGGATCCAGAATGCGGACATCAGCGTACCGAGCGCGACCATCAGCGTGGCCATGAAATGCAGCCCGCGGCCGACGCGCTTCATGCCGAACAGCATGACGCCGAGGAACCCCGCCTCGAGGAAGAATGCTGTCAGCACTTCGTAGGCCATCAGCGGGCCGATGATCGGGCCGGCCTTGTCCGAGAACACCGCCCAGTTCGTGCCGAACTGGTACGACATCACGATGCCCGACACCACGCCCATTGCGAACGTGATCGCGAAGATCTTCACCCAGAAACGGAACAGGTCGAGGTAGAGGTCGTCACGCGTGCGCAGCCACAAGCCTTCGAGCACCGCGAGATAACTCGCGAGCCCGATCGTGCAGGCCGGGAAGACGAAGTGGAAACTGACGGTGAACGCGAACTGGAGGCGCGCGAGGAACAGCGCGTCGAACGAATCGAACATGCCACCTCCGGTCGAGTCCCGTTCGCAGTGCGGCAGCGCCGCGCACGGCACGCGCCAGCTTCAGGCGCCGCGCCGGTGGCGACGGCGCACCTCATCCGCAGAGCCTACCCGTTTCGACGCGGCCGCGTCCTGCGGCACGTCAGCGCGTCGGTGCGCGCGGTGGCGGAGCCGCCGGTTTGCCCGGCGATGGCCGGGTGACGTCTTCCTGGTTCTTCTCGGGTCCCTGCCCCTGGTGGCGGGTCTGGTCCGTTCCACCGGCGGGTTCGCGCGGCTTGTCGTCTTCGTGCATGGTCGGCCTCGTGCATCACGGTCGATTCGACCTGATGCACGAGGCTGGGCCGCGGCATGCAACCTCGGCTGAACCGCCAAACGCAGCAACCGCGATGCGCGGCAACTACCAGATCAGGTCGGCCGGGATGTCGTCCTCGTCCCGGGCCTGCGGATCGCACAGCAGCACCAGCGCCTCGGGGTCGATCGCCTGCGCGGCGACCGCCATCTCGCGAGCGACGAGCAGGTAGCGCCCGGCGAACTGCACGACCGCGAGTTCACCGCCGTTGAGCCGCGGCAACTGCTCCGGGGTGACATAGATGCGACGGATCTTGTTCGCATGCGGGAAGTGGCGAGGCACTTCGGCGTCCTTCGCGTTGAGCGCCTTGCCGTCCAGCAACGTCGCGAGCTTCTGGCGCCGCTCCTTCTTCGCCTTCGCGCGCTGCTCGGCTTCGCGCTGTTCGCGTTCGCGCTGTTCGCGCTCGGTGCGGTCGCGCAGCGCGTACGCGCGTGCGAGGTCGATCTCGCCCTGCCCTGCCTGCGCGCCCTGGGCCGGCCGTTCGCGCGGCTTGCCGCCGCCCGGGCGCCCGCCCTGCGGTCGCGGCCGCGCCTGCGTCGCGTGCGGCTGGCCACCCTGCGGCCGCACCTTCCCGCCCGCGCGGGGTTCGTTCGACGGCTTCGAGGTGAAGCCGGCCTTCAGCAGCTGGTCGCGCAGTGAATCGGACATGGCTTGGAACTCGTTCTCCGTCGTTCAACGCATCGGCGAGGCTTCGACCGCGCATGGCAGGTGCAGCCATGCGTGGACACCCTGTTGACACGCGATGGTCGTGCGGGTCCACGCCGGCGTCGACTTCGCATGCGCAGTGGCCGGGGCACGCGCATTAGTAGTGCGGCGGCGGAGGTTCATCCCCGGCCGCCGGCGCCAGCGATCCGCGCACCGCCGTGAGGTCGCTGCGCAGCGCCACGATCGCGTTGCGCAACTCGTGCAGGTGCCGATCGTGCTGCGCGACGAGGTCGCTCATCGACGCCATCATGTCGTCGATGAAGGCGAGCCTGACTTCGAGTTCGGTCAGGCGTTCCTCGAGCGAGGCAGGCATCGCGGTCAGCCCGGCAGCTTCTCGATCAGGTGCCGACCGTGGCGCGCACCGGTCGCCCCTTGCGCCTCGCGCAACGCGAGCGCGAGGTCGGCCGCGGCCATTTCGCGCACCAGTTCGGCAAAGCTCGTGCGAGGCGTCCAGCCGAGGCGCTCGCGCGCGAGCGTCGGGTCGCCGAGCAGGGTCTCCACCTCGGCCGGGCGGTAGTACTGCGGATGCACGCGCACGATCACGTCACCTGGCTTCACGCGCGTGTCGTCGCGCGCCACGCCCGCGACCACCGCGTGTTCGTCGGCCCCCTCGCCGCGGAACTCGAGTTCGATGCCCATCTCGCGCGCGGACAGCAGCACGAACTCGCGCACGGAGTGCTGGATGCCCGTCGCGATCACGTAATCGGCCGGTTCGTCCTGCTGCAGGATCAGCCACTGCGCCTCGACGTAGTCGCGCGCATGGCCCCAGTCGCGCTTCGCGTCGAGGTTGCCGAGGTAGAGGCAGTGCTGCAGGCCGCAGGCGACGCGCGCGAGCCCGCGCGTGATCTTGCGCGTCACGAACGTCTCGCCGCGGATCGGCGATTCGTGGTTGAACAGGATCCCGTTGCAGCCGTAGATGCCGTAGGCCTCGCGGTAGTTGACGGTGATCCAGTACGCGTAGAGCTTGGCGACGCCGTACGGCGAGCGCGGATGGAACGGCGTGGTCTCGCGCTGCGGCGTCTCGCGCACGAGCCCGTAAAGTTCGGACGTGGAGGCCTGGTAGAAGCGGCAGCGGTCGCCGAGGCCGAGGCTGCGCATCGCCTCGAGCACGCGCAGCGTGCCGATGCCGTCGGCGTTGGCGGTGTATTCCGGTTCCTCGAACGACACCGCGACATGGCTCTGCGCGGCGAGGTTGTAGATCTCGTCGGGCTTCACCTGCTGGATCACGCGCAGCAGGCTCAGGCTGTCGGTGAGGTCGCCGTAATGCAGGCGCACGCCTGGGCGCGTGTCATCGAGCTCGTGGTGGAGATGGTCGATGCGCTCGCTGTTGAACGAGGACGCGCGACGCTTGAGGCCGTGGACCTCGTAGCCCTTTTCGAGCAGCAATTCCGCGAGATAGGCGCCGTCCTGTCCGGTGACGCCGGTAACCAATGCACGCTTCTGTTCCATCGCCTGCGTTTGCCGTGATCTTTGCAAAAGAGGCGGGATGGTAGCTTAAAAGCAGGGCCGAGGGCTGAGGGCCGAGGACTGGATGGCGAAGACGGAAGTGGACGCGCACGCTTGGCCGCCATGCGCGAGGGTGGGTCTCGCCGCTCTGCGGTCGCGACCCACCCTGTGCACTGCAACCTGCCCTGCGCACTGCGGCGAGGCTCCGAACGGTGCCTTGCCGAATCCCCGATTCCCAATCCCGAATCCCGGCCTTTCAGTCGAACCCGTTCGCGAAGATCGGGTCACCCGGCATCACGCCGAGCGGACCCGGATAGGCGTAGTCGGGGAACACGTGCGCGAGGTCGGCATTGCCGAGGTGGCGCGTGACGACTTCGGAGAGCACGCGGCGCGTGTCGGTGGTGGTCGCGACGTCCTCGTTCTGGAACAGCTGGCCATCGCCGAGCCCGCCGAACGTGCCGAACAGGCGTCCACCCTGCACGCGACCTCCGAGCAGGAACATCGTGTTCCCGCTGCCGTGGTCGGTGCCGCGGTTCGCGTTCTCGCGCACGCGGCGGCCGAACTCGCTCTGCACCACCACCACCATGCGATCGGCCATGCCGCTGCCCGCCAGATCGGCATACAGCGCGGCGAGAGATTGCGACAGTCCGTCGACGCGCGCCGCATAGGTGTTCTGGGCGAGGCTCGGCTGGTCGCCCGCGCCCTGGTTCTCGTGCGTGTCCCAGCCGCCGTAGTCGATTGCGGCAACTTGCAGTCCGAGGCCGCGCTTGGCCACGTTCGCGATCAGCTTGCACTGGTTCGCGAGCGTCGCGCCGACGCCCGTGGTCGGGTAGTTCGCGCCTGGCGAGGGCGTGTAGTCCGACAGCGCGAGCGTATCGACGAGCTCGACCGTGGTCGCCGCACCGGTGCCGGCCTGCTCGAGCACGCCCGCACCACCGTACATCTGGTTCAACGTGATCATCGTCGACAGCTTGTACAGCGGCTGGCCGCCGACCTGCGTGCCGCTGTTCGCATTCGGATGGAAGCTGCCGGGATCGTCGAGCGTCATCGTGTCGCGACGACCGAGGAGGCTGTCGGGCGGCGCCGATCCCGCGCACAGCGCCGGGATCTGCGCGTTGTCCGGCACCTGTCCAGCGGACTCGAGGTGGCGCGTGAGCCAGCCGCTCGGCGTGTGAAGCTCGCCCGGCGTGCCGAGGTCGACGTAATCCTGCGCATCGAAATGGCTGCGCGAGATCGAGCCCTGCGGGAAACCGATGCCATGCACGAAGGCGCACCTGCCTGCCTGGTAGAGCTGGTGCAGGCCGGTCGCGGCGAAGTGCAAGCCGAAGTTCCCGGCCAGTGGCAGCGCCGCGGTTTCACCGGTCGTGCGCAGGTGGATGGTCGGGCGCTTGGCTTCGTAACTCGCGCGATCCGGCCCCGCGATCGGCGCGACGAAGTTGAGCCCGTCCATGCCTCCGCGCAGGAACACGAACACGATGAAACGATTGCCTTCCCAGTCGGCACGCGCGATGCCGGTGTTGAAGCCGAGACGGAGCCCGCCCAGCGCGGTGACGCCGAGCGCGGAACCCTTGAGGAATGAACGTCGCGTGAGGTTGCCCATGGTCGTCGTTCCTCAGCGCAGCATCGACTGCGGACTGAACAGGATGCAGCCGACCATGCCGCGCAGCCGGTTGTACCAGTAGTTGGGTGAATTGTTCGTGCCGATGCCGTCGGTGTTGCCGGCCGGGCCGGCGCCGATGCCGATCTCGGACGGGAACATGTTCAGCGTGTCCGTGTTGCGGCACATGAAATCGCGCACCTGCTGGTGCAGCCCGGTACCGATCCAGCCGTTGGTCGGATCCGGCGCCCAGCCGAAGCAGCGCCGCAGCCAGAAGTCGGCCAGCTTGGTCGGCGTGTGCTGCGCGACCGACGCGCTGAACTCGGCAAGCGTGATCGCAAGCACCGGCGCGAGCGGCGTCTGATCGGTGCCGGTGCCCTGGTCGAGCGTCCAGTCGATCGTGCGCCACGCGTGCACGAACGCAGCCGAGCCCATCCAGTAATCGGAGGCATCGGGGAAGCCGTCGGGCGGGCGCCAGTCGAACGGGCGATGCCCGCTGCGACGGAAGCGGTCCATGAAGGAATCGCTCTCGGGCGATTCGCCATCGACGTTGCGGCGGATCGTGAAGTCCACGCTGACCGAACGCAGCGCGGACACCACCACGTCGAACGGGCGCTTGACCTTGTTGCCGAAGTTCGCGAGGTCGCGGAACGCGCCAGGGACCTGCGGATCGCCGGCCTCGGCGCCGTAGACGAGGATCGCGCGGAGCGTGCGCTTGATCTGGTCGGGCGCGGCCGCGTTGGCGTGGAACACGTGCGCCGCGTGCGCGACGACTTCCTCGGGCGGATCTTCGCCGATGAAGCGCCGCGCGAGCTTCAGCGCGATGTGGCGGCCGGTGCCCGGATGCGTCGCGATGCGGTCGAGGAAGGTGTCGATCTCGGTCGCGGTCGGCGTATTGGCCGGCACGAACGCGCCGAGCACGGTCTTCTGGCCGATGTCGTGTTGGCTCGTCTGCGGCGGCGTGGTGGTACCGTCGATGCAGTAGAGCGTTCCGTCGTTGATCGTGTCCGGGCTCGAGGCGCGGTGGAAGGTCCAGCCCGTGAGCGCGCGCGCGAGTTCGTAGACGTCGGCGTCGACATAGCCGATCGGCAGGCCCGCGCCGTCCTCGCCCGGGGGAATCAGCGGCACCTCGTGCTGCTGCAGCGTCGGACCGAGGTAATTGATCGCGCCGAGCGTGTGCAGCTCGATCACCTCGCGCGCGTAGTTCTCGTTGAAGCTCGGCGCGCGGTTGATGTAGTTGTCGAGGTAATACAGCATCGCGGGCGAGGCGAACGTCTGCTGCAGCAGCTCGCGGAAATTGCCGAGCGCATTGCGGCGCACGACGTCGCGGCTCCAGCTGCTCCAGGTCGGCGCGGCGTAACGGTCGTAGCACGGCACGTTGAAATGGTCGTGCCAGAAATCGACCATGCGCTCGAACAGCTGCCAGCGCGAGTAGATCGCGCGCACGAACACGGCGCGCTCGCCCTCGCGCGCCGGATGGTCGCGCACGTTCGGCTGGCCGCCGCCCGGGTTGCCGTTGATCTCGTGGTCGGTCCAAAGCTGCGCGAACGACTTGCCGAGCGTGTAGTAGGCGGGATGCGCGAGGCGCGCGTCGACCGCGGCATCGGTCACGTTGCCGCTGCCGTCGGTACTCGGGGCGAGCTGCTCGTCGACGAAATTGACGAGGCGCGCGTCATCGGTCGCGCCGAGCGAGTTGAAATACGCGACCGAGTAGTTCGTGCCGTGGCTCGGCCCGTGCCCGAGCCGTCCGAGCACGTACACGGCGAACGGCGGCGTCAGCGCGCTGCTCGAAAATCCGTCGATCGCGGTCGCGGCCTTGGCGGCCGCCGAACGATTGCCTGCAAGGAAGCCGCGGCGCGTGATCGCGCCGGGGTCCGTTTCCAGAACGCCCATGCCTGTCACCCCTCGTCGAACGCGTTGGGATCGTACACGTTTCCAACGCGCGAACTGTGGGGGGATCGGCGGTTTGCGAAGCGTCAGTCCGGCCTGGCGACGCTGCGGCCGCGCCCGATTCCGTAGTAGGCGAGCCCCGCGGCTTCCACCGCGGCCGGTTCGTAGATGTTGCGGCCGTCGAACAGCACCGGCGTCGAGAGCGCGGCGCGGATGCGCTCGAAGTCCGGCGCGCGATACGCCTTCCACTCGGTCACCACGACCAGTGCGTCGGCGCCGTCGAGCACCGCATACGCCTGCGCGCACAGCTCGAGGTCGGCGCGCTGGCCGTACAGTCGCGCGGTCTCTCCGATCGCCTCGGGATCATGCGCGCGCACATTCGCGCCTGCGGCCCACAACTGCTCGAGCAGGGTGCGGCTCGGCGCTTCGCGCATGTCGTCGGTGTTCGGCTTGAATGCAAGGCCCCACAGCGCGATCGTGCGTCCCGCGAGTCGCCCTTCGAAATGGCGCTGCAGCAGTTCGAACAGCTTGCCCTTCTGGTGCGCGTTGACCGCTTCGACCGCACCGAGGAGTTTCGCTTCGTACCGGTTCGCGCGCGCGATGTGCGCGAGCGCCTTGACGTCCTTCGGGAAGCAGGAGCCGCCGTAACCCGCGCCCGGGTAGATGAAGTGCCAGCCGATGCGCGGATCGGAACCGATGCCGCGTCGCACCTGCTCGATGTCGGCACCGACCTTCTCGGCGATGTTCGCGACCTCGTTCATGAAGCTGATCTTGGTCGCGAGCATCGCATTGGCCGCGTACTTGGTCAGTTCCGCCGAGCGCACGTCCATCAGCACGAAGCGTTCATGGTTGCGGTTGAACGGCGCGTACAGCGTCTTCAGCAGTTCGATCGCGCGAGCGCTGTCCGCGCCGACCACGATGCGGTCCGGGCGCATGCAGTCCTGCACCGCATCGCCTTCCTTGAGGAATTCGGGATTGGAGGCGACGTCGAACGCGACGTCGGTGCCGCGCGCCGCGAGTTCGGCAGCGATCGCGTCGCGCACGGCGTCCGCGGTGCCGACCGGCACGGTCGACTTGTTGACGACCACCACGGGCCTGGCGAGCGCGCCGCCGATCGTGCGCGCGACCTCGAGCACGTGGCGCAGGTCCGCGCTGCCGTCTTCGTCGGGCGGCGTGCCGACCGCGATGAAGATCACCTGCGCGTGCGCGATCGCGGACGCCGCGTCGGTGGTGAAGCGCAAGCGGCCGGCGGCGTGGTTCGCGCGCACGAGCGGCTCGAGCCCTGGCTCGTAGATCGGGATGCCACCCGCCTCTAGCTGCGCGATCTTGCCTGCGTCGACGTCGACGCAGACCACCTCGTTGCCGACCTCGGCGAGGCAGGTGCCCGTGACCAGGCCGACGTAACCCGTACCGAAGATCGTCACGCGCATCGGGATCCTCCGGAAAAAACAAAGGCGCGCCGGATCGCGGCGCGCCTTCGCGTGTGCAGCGGCCGCGATTACTTCTTCGCTTCGGCCTTCGGCTTCTCGGCGGCCTTGGCGGCGGCCGGCTTTTCCGCCGGGTTCTCGATGCCGAGCAGTTCGACGTCGAAGATCAGCGTCGCGTTCGGACCGATCTGGCCCGGGCCGTTTTCGCCGTAGGCGAGTTCGGAAGGCACGTAGAGCTTGTACTTGGATCCGACCGACATCAGCTGCAGGCCTTCGGTCCAGCCCTTGATCACGCCGTTGAGCGGGAACGTGGCCGGCTGGCCGCGATCATACGAGCTGTCGAACTTGGTACCGTCGATCTTGGTGCCGAGGTAGTGCACCTTGACCGTGTCGGTCGCCTTCGGCTTCGGACCCGTTCCTTCCTTCTCGACCGAGTACTGCAGGCCCGAGGCAGTCGTCTTGACGCCGGCCTTGGACTTGTTCTTGGCGAGGAAGTCGGTGCCTTCCTTCTTGTTGGTCTCGGCAGCGGCCTTCTGCTCGGCGACGCGCTTGGCCTGCATCTGCTTCATGAATTCCTGCCGCACCGCGAGCGCCTCTTCCGGCGTGAGCGCGGTCTTCTCGCCCTTGAGCGTGGCTTCGATCGCCTGTTCGACGACCTTGATGTCGATGTCGTCCTTGATCTGGGTGAGGCCCTTGCCGATGTCCATGCCGACCATCGTGCTGATCTTGGCCTTGTCGAGCTTCACCGCCGGGGCGTCCGGCTTGGCCGCCGGCTCGGCGGCGACCGCGTGGCCGATCGCGAGGCCGAGGGCGAGCGCGGCCACGAGGGACTTCTGCACGAAACGCGTCATTTCTGCTCCTGAAGGTTTTCCAGTGATCGACGGGGGATGCCCGTCGGCGTCGCGGCGTGGCCGGACCCGGCCAACATGCGGGGCCGCGTATTGTGTACGGGGCGCCCGGCGATGGCAAACGCGCCGCCGCTGCGATCCGGACCGTCCCGCGCCAGCGCCCGCTCCCGCCGCCGCTGCCGGGCCGGCGGTCGAACATCTAAACTGTCCGGATGCTCCGCTTTGACAACGTCAACCTGCGTCGTGGTTCCCGGCTGTTGCTGAATGGCGCGAACTTTCTCGTTCACCCGGGCTGGCGTGTCGGCCTGACCGGTCGCAACGGCAGCGGCAAGAGCAGCCTGCTCGCGCTGATCGCGGGCGAGGTCGGCGCCGACTCCGGCACGTTCACGCGACCTCGTGACTGGGTGCTCGCGCACGTGCGCCAGCAGACCGAAGTGCCGCGGCATTCGGCGCTGGACCACGTGCTCGACGGCGATGCCGCGCTGCGCCGCTTCGAAGCCGAACTCGCCGACGCCGAAGCCGCACACGACGCGGCGCGCCAGGCGGCGCTGCACGAGAAGATCCGCGCGATCGACGGCTACGCGGCGCGCGCGCGCGCAGGCGCACTGCTGCACGGCCTCGGCTTCCAGTCCGCCGACCTCGAGCGGCCCGTCGCCGATTTCTCGGGCGGCTGGCGCATGCGCCTGGATCTCGCGCAGGCGCTGATGTGCCGCTCGGACCTGCTGCTGCTCGACGAGCCGACCAACCACCTCGACCTCGACGCGGTGCTCTGGCTCGAGGACTGGTTGCGCCGCTACGCCGGAACCCTCGTCGTCGTTTCGCACGACCGCGAGTTCCTCGACCGCGTCGTGACGCATGTGCTGCACATCGCCGACGGGGTCCTGGAACTCGCTGCAGGCAGCGTCAGCGCGAACGAACGGCGCCGCGCCGAGCGGCTCTCGCAGCAGCAGGTCGCGCACGAGCGCCAGCAGGCCGAACGCGCACGCCTGCAACGCTTCGTCGACCGCTTCAAGGCGAAGGCGACCAAGGCGCGCCAGGCGCAAAGCCGCGTGAAGGCGCTCGAGCGCATGACCGAAATCGCCGCCGTGCGGGCGGAATCGGGCATCGAGTTCGAGTTCGCCGCGCCCGATGCGCTGCCCGACCCGTTGCTGACGCTCGAGGATGCAGCGGCCGGGTACGGCGAGCGCCGCGTGGTCGAGGCGGTGCGACTGTCGCTGCGTCCAGGCGATCGCATCGGCCTGCTCGGCGCCAACGGCGCCGGCAAGTCGACGCTCGTGAAGACGATCGCGGGTCGGATCGCGCCGCTCGCCGGGCGGCGCATCGAGAACCGCGGGCTCGCGATCGGTTATTTCGCGCAGCACCAGATCGAGCAGCTCGACCCGGGCGCTACACCGGTCGAACACGTGCTGCGGCTGTCGCCGGGATTCGGGGAACTCGCGGCACGCAGCTTCCTCGGTCGGTTCGGTTTCAGCGGCGAACGTGCACTCGCCGAAGTGCGTCCGTTCTCGGGTGGCGAGAAGGCTCGGCTCGCGCTCGCGCTGATCGTGTTCGAGCGCCCCAACCTGCTGCTGCTCGACGAGCCCACGAACCACCTCGACATCGACACGCGCGAGGCACTGGCGGAGGCACTGCAGGATTTCGCCGGCGCGGTCGTGCTGGTCGCGCACGATCGCGGCCTGCTGCGCGCGGTCTGCGACGACTACCTGCTGGTGGCCGCGGGCCGCGTCCGGCCCTTTGACGGCGACCTCGACGACTACGCCCGGCTGGTGCTCGCGGGCACCCGGGAAACGGCCGCCTCGACAGCGTTGGCGGCCGACACGCGGCGCGAGGGGCGACGCGAACGCGCCGACCAGCGTGCGCGGCTTGCGCCGTTGCGCAACCAGGCCAGGCGCGTCGAATCCGACCTCGCATCGCTCGAAGCCGAACGTGCACGCCTGCGCGCCGAACTGGCCGATCCCGACCTTTACGCGGGTCCGCGTGCAGCCGATGTCGCCGCGATGACGCGCCGCCAGGCCGAGCTCGATACGCGCATCGCCGAACTCGAGGAGGCCTGGCTCGAGGCCCACGAGGCGCTCGAGGCCGCGAGCCGCACCTGATCCCCCATCGGTCATGGGTCCCTGCCCCTTGACGGCCACGAATATGGTGTTATAGTTAACTACAACACTACTTCATCAACCGCCGACGAGGCCGTCATGAACGCTGCACTGACACGTACCCTTCTCCTCGCGCTCGCCGTCGCCGCCACTGGCGCGACCGTCGCTGCCCTGGTGTCCGGTTCTCCCGAACCCGCGGCGACCCTCGGCGCCGCGCTGCCTGCCCCCGCAGCCGCCACGGTCGCGCTCGACGACGCAGTCGTCACGCTTCCGGTCGTGCAGGTCGTGCCCGATGTCGAGCCGACGATGCTCGCGACGGTGACGGTGCGCGCGCCCGCCTCGGGTTCCAGCGACGAGCGCATCGACTTCGTCGCCTCGCTCGACTACTCGGCGGCGCCTGCCGGGGGCGGAACAGGCATGCCCTACTATTCCTTCGGCAAGTCCATGCACCGCGCCTACCGGGAATGACCCAGATGAGCATCACCTGGAACGATTCGACGCCGATCTATCGCCAGCTGCGCGACCGCGTGGTGGCGATGATCCTCGACGGCGTCCTCAAGCAGGGCGATCCGCTCCCTTCGGTGCGCCAGGTCGCGGGTGATTTCCAGATCAATCCGATCACCGTGTCCAAGGCGTACCAGGAACTGGTCGACGAGAATCTCGTGGAAAAACGGAGGGGACTGGGCATGTATGTCACTGAAGGCGCGCGCGCCGCGTTGCTCGAATCCGAACGCGAGCGCTTCCTGCGCGAGGAATGGCCCGCGTTGCACGCGCGGCTCGCGCGGCTCGGGCTCGACCTCGCCGAACTGATGCGCGCACCGCGCCAGGAGGAGGGCCGATGAACGCCGTCGTCCACGCACGCGGCCTGCGCAAGCATTACGGCAGGACGGTCGCGCTCGATTCGGTCGATTTCGAGATCGAGGCCGGCCGCATCGTCGGCCTGATCGGCCCGAACGGCGCCGGCAAGACCACTGCGCTGAAGGCGATCCTCGGGCTCACCGGTTTCGACGGCGAGTTGTCCGTGCTCGGCTTCGACCCGCGCCGCCAGCGCGCGCAGCTGATGGAACAGGTGTGCTTCATCGCCGACGTCGCGGTGCTGCCGCGCTGGCTGCGCGTGCGCGAGGCGATCGAATTCGTCGCCGGCGTGCACCCGCGCTTCTCGCGCGAAAAGTGCCTCGCATTCCTGTCGCACACCAAGATCGCCCATGGCATGCGCGTGCGCGAACTGTCCAAGGGCATGATCGTGCAGCTGCACCTCGCCCTCGTGATGGCGATCGACGCGCGCCTGCTGGTGCTCGACGAGCCGACGCTCGGCCTCGACATCCTGTACCGCAAGTCGTTCTACGAAAGCCTGCTGTCGGATTACTTCGACGAGCAGAAGACGATCATCGTGACCACCCACCAGGTCGAGGAAGTCGAGCACATCCTGACCGACCTGATGTTCATCCAGGGTGGAAGGATCGCGCTGGCCGCGACGATGGACGAAGTCGCCGAGCGGTACGCCGAAGTGATGGTCAATCCGGACCGCGCCGAAGCCGCGCGCGCGCTCAAGCCGCTCAACGAGCGCCACGTGTTCGGCAAGTCGATCTTCCTGTTCGACGGCGTCGAACGCGCGCGCCTCGCCGAACTCGGCGAACTGCACAAACCGAGCGTCGCCGACCTGTTCGTCGCGACGATGAAGGGGACCTACGCATGAACAAGCTCGCCCTCCTGCTCAAGCGCGAATACTGGGAGCACCGTGGCGGATTCTTCTGGGCGCCGGTGTGGACCTGCGTCACGATCCTCGTGGTCACCGTGTTCGGCATCCTCACTGCCGAGGTCGTCGGGCGCCGCAACAGCGTGCACTTCGGCTTCTCGCTCGACAAGCTGAAGTCGAGCCTCGACGCCAACGACATGATCCAGGCCGGCAATGCGCTCGACATGGTGCAGCTCATGTTCGGCGCGGTGACCTGCATCGTGCTGTTCTTCGTGCTGTTCTTCTACCTGCTCGGCGCACTCTACGACGACCGCCGCGACCGCAGCGTGCTGTTCTGGAAATCGCTGCCGGTTTCCGACAGCTCGACGGTGCTGTCGAAGGCGCTCGCCGCGATGCTGTTCGCCCCGCTGCTCTCGTTCGTGGTCGCGACCGCCGCCTACCTGGTGTTCCTGCTGCTGGTGACGCTGTGGACCGCCGCGCACGGCGTGAACGCGTTGCCCGCGATCGCCGCCGCGCACCCGGTCGGCATGTTCTGGCGACTGCTGCTGACGATTCCGGTCGATGCGCTGTGGGCGCTGCCGACGGTCGGCTGGCTGCTGTTCTGGTCCGCGTTCGCTCGCAGCAAGCCGTTCCTCTGGGCGGTGGTGCTGCCGCTGCTCGCGGTGTTCCTGAACTTCTGGTTCGGCGCGCTCGGCCTGCCGAACTTCGACAACCTCGTCGCGATCAAGGACGTCGCGGCGCGGCTGCTGCTGAGCGTGATGCCGGGCGGCTGGCTCGGCGACGACAGCTGGCGCGCGATGCAGGTTCGATTCGACGACGAGGACGTGATGCGCAGCTTCGATCCGGCGCGCGTGTATGCGTTGCTCGGCACCGCCAACCTCTGGATCGGCGCGGCGGTCGGCGCCGCGCTCGTCGCCGCCGCCACCTGGATGCGCGGTCGCCGCATCGAGGTCAACACCTGAGCGCGGGCTCCATCGCCCGCTCGACGGCCCATGTCGGCTCGCGCCGCATGGGCCGTCCGCCGTCCGGACTCCCCGCAATGATTCAGCCGTCGCCGCTCATCGCGTCGGGCGGCAGCGCATCGGGCGGCGTGATGCTCGGCGGCGTGTCCAGGGCCCCGGCGAGGCGCCGCCGGAACAGTTCGACGCGCGCGAGCAGCACCGTCGTCACCGGCACGGTGAACGCGAGCACCAGCGGGATCAGCAGCGGATACGCGAGCAGGCGACCCTCGAGTGCGGAGAAATACACGGTGCCCGCGATCGCCACGCACCAGTTCGCGAGCGTGTACGCGAGCGCCGCCGGATGCATGCGCAGGAAGAACTCGGGCAGGCGCAGGAAGCCGAGCGCCGACACCAGCACGAGCAGCCCGCTCAGCGCCAGCAGCGCCGCGACCACGCCCTCCACCACGGGGGATGCGCCGGTCACTCGATCACCTCGCCGCGCAGGATGAACTTCGCCATCGCGGCGGAACTGACGAACCCGAATAGCGCGATCAGCAGCGCCGGCTCGAAGTAGCGATCGCTCTGGTGCAGGATCCCCGACACCAGCACGACCAGTGCCGCGTGCATGTACAGGAGATCCAGCGCGAACACGCGATCTTGCGCGCGCGGCCCGCGCACGAGCCGCACCAGCACGATCACCGACGAGATCGCGTAGCAGACCAGGGTGAACGCGATCGCCTGCACCAGCAGCATGCTCATTCGAAGATCTCGCGCAGGGGACGCTCGTAGCGCGCCTTGAAGCGCACGGCGAACGCCGATGGATCGGGTGCATCCCATACGTGCAGCAGCATCGCGCTGCGATCCAGCGCGAGTTCCGACCAGACCGTGCCGGGCACGATCGTGGTCACCATCGCGAGCGCGGCGAGTCCGACCGGGTGGCGCAGCTCCAGCGGGATGACGACGAACGCGTGCGCGGGACGGCGCCAGCGCCAGCGCAACGTGTCACGCGCGATCGCGACATTGGACACCACGACGTCCGCGCACACGCGCAGCACGAAGCGCGCGATCACGAGCGGGCGACGCGGCCTGGCGTCGTTGAAGCGCAGCCCGGGGAACGCGTGCGGGATCGCCAGCGCGAGCACGAGGCCGATCACGAGGTCGACGCTGCCCGGCGCACGCGCGAGCAGCAGCCACGCGACAAGCAGGCCAGCCGAGGTCAGCGGCGCCGGCACCAGCCTGCGCAGCGCGCTCATCGTTGCGCCTCCTGCTCCGGGGCAGCCGCCGCCGCACGCTCGAGGCTGCGCGCCGAGAGCACGGCGTCGATGTACGGACGCGGCGCCTGCAGGTAGGCTGCGGTCGCTTCGGTATAGCGCACCGCGCGCTCGCCGAACGCGGTCAGGCCGAGGCTCGCGCCGATCAACAGCACCACTGCGATCCCCTCCACGCTGCGCACGACGGGTGCGGTGCCGCCGCCCTTGGCCCAGAAGTGCCGGATGCCGGCGCGCATCAGCGAGATCGACGCGCAGAAGCTCGAATACAGCACGAGGCCGACCATCAGCCAGGTCGCCGCGATCGCTCCGTCGCCGGCAAGCCCAGGCGCGCCGTGCTGCACGACCGCCACGAGCAGCGAAGCCTTGGCAAGGAACCCGGCCAGCGGTGGCAACCCGGCCACCAGCAGCGCGCAGGCGAGGAATGCCAGCGCGAGCGCGGCCACCGATACCGGGAACACGCGACCGACCAGCGGCAGCTGGTCGTCATCGAGGTTGTCGTCTTCGTCCGGCGCCTCCGCGAACGCGGTACGCCGTGCCTGCCCTGCCGCGCTCGTGCGCTGCACGAGTTCGACCAGCAGGAACAGCGTGCTCGCGGCGAGCGTGGCGCCCACGAGGTAGAACAGCGCGGCCGCGCCGATCGACGCCGCGCCGAACGCGAACGCCGCGAGCAGCGTGCCGGAAGATGCGATCACCGAGAACGCGGCGATGCGGTCGAGGCGGATCGATGCCAGCACGCCCGAGGCGCCGAACGCGAGCGTCGCGAGGCCGCCGCCGAGGAGCACCTGCCATCCGAACTGCGCGGCCGGCGCCGTGTCGGGCGGGAACATCAACGTCCACGTGCGCAGCACCGCGTACACGCCAACCTTGGTCATCAGCACGAACAACGCAGCCACCGGCGTGCTGGTCGCGCTGTAGGCCGGGACCAGCCATGCATTGAGCGGCCACACCGCGGCCTTGACGAGGAAGGCCATCGCGAGGATCGCGACGCCTGCATGCAGCAGGCCGCGGTCACCCGCCGGCACCAGCGCCATCTTGTCGGCGACGTCGGCCATCGACAACGTGCCCATCACGCCGTAGAGCACCGCCAGGCCGACCAGGAACATCGACGACGCAAGCAGGTTGACCGCGATGTAGTGCAGCCCCGAGCGCACGCGCGGCCAGCCGGATGCATGCAGCTGCAGGCCGTACGACGCCGCCAGCATGACTTCGAAGAACACGAACAGGTTGAACAGGTCCGCGGTCAGGAACGCACCATTGAGTCCCATCAGCTGGATCTGGAACAGCGGATGGAAATACGCGCCCGCGCGCGACCAGCCGGCCGTCGCGTAGAGCGCACTCGCGAGCGAAACGATGCCGACCAGCACGAGCATCAGCGCCGACAGCCGGTCCGCGACCAGCGCGATGCCGAACGGCGCGGCCCAGTTGGCGGCAAGGTGCACCGCGATCGCGCCAGGGCCGGGCGTGGCGTCGACCGCGCGGAACACGACCAGCGCGAGCGCGAGACCGGCGGCCGTTGCCCCCACGTTGATGATCGCGCCGAGGCGGCGACGACCGTCGCCGAGCAGCAACAACACGGCCGCGGCCAGCAGCGGCAACACCACGGGGGCAACCACGAAGGCCTGCAATTCGTTCATTCGTCGGCCGTCCCGTCGACGTGGTCGGTGCCCGCGAGTCCGCGCGACACCAGCAGCACCACGAGGAACAGCGCGGTGGTCGCGAATCCGATCACGATCGCGGTCAGCACCAGCGCCTGCGGCATCGGATCCGAATAGTGCTCGAGGTCCGCGGGCATGCCCGGCGCAATGATCGGGGGCTGGTCGATCGACAGGCTGCCCATGCTGAAGATGAAGAGATTGACCGAGTAGGACAGCAGCGCGAGACCCATCACGACCTGGAACGTGCGCGGACGCAGCACGAGCCAGACCCCGGCTCCGCCGAGCACGCCGATCACGAGCGCGAGCAGGACCTCCATCAGCGCACCTCCATGGCATCGTTCGCGGGCGCCGCCTGCCGGTGCGAACGGATCGACTGGTGCGCGAGCGCGGTCAGGATCAGCAGCGTCGCGCCGACCACGACCGAGAACACGCCGAAGTCGAACAGCGCGGCGCTCGGCAGGTGGACCTCGCCGAGCAGCGGCAGCGTCACGTGCGAGGTATGGCTGGTCAGGAACGGGAAACCGAGCGCGAGCGCGCCGAGCCCGGTGGCCGCGGCGACCAGCAGGCCGCTCGCGACCCAGCGTGCGGGCCAGACGTTCGCGTGCGCCTCGACCCAGCGCGTGCCCGACGCGAGGTATTGCATGATCATCGCGATCGCGACGATCAGGCCGGCGACGAATCCGCCGCCAGGTTCGTTGTGGCCACGCAGGAACATGTACGCCGCCACCAGCAGCGCAAGCGGCAGCAGCATCCGCACGATCACCGACGGCACCAGCATGTAACCGCCCGGCACCTCTTCCTCGCGCCGCGGCTTGACCAGGTCGGTACTCATGTCCGGCGGCAACGCGCGTTGCTGGCGCGGCTGCGCCGCGCTCTCGGGCGGCGGCCGGAAGCGGCGCAGCAATGCGAACACGGTCAGCGCGACTGCGCAGAGCACGGTGATCTCGCCGAGCGTGTCGAATGCGCGGAAGTCGACCAGGATCACGTTGACGACGTTCGCGCCGCCGCCACCCGGCAGTGCCGTTTCGAGGAAGAACGGCGAAATGCTGTGCGGCGCCGGTCGCGTGAGGAACGCGAACGAGAGCAGCGCCATGCCGCCGCCAGCTACGATCGCGAGCACGAGGTCGCGCGCTCGCCGCGCGCGGTCGCGCAGCCGGATGCGTTCGCTGCCGGGCTGTCGCATCGGCAGCCAGCGCAGGCCGAGCAGGAACAGCGTGGTGGTGACGACTTCGACCACGATCTGGGTCAGCGCGAGATCGGGCGCGGAGAACCACGCGAACGTGAGGCAGGTGACGAGTCCCGCGCCGCCCATCAGCGCGACCGCGACGAGGCGATGGAACTTCGCCATCGAGGCGGCGCCGACCGCGCAGACCATGCCGATGATCCACAGCAGCACGAACGCCTGCGATGCCGGCAGGCGCGCGCGGTCGCCGGCGCCGAACGGGTAGCCGCGCACCGCGAGCGTCGCGAGCACGACCGCAGTTGCGATCGCGATGAACAGTTGCGGCTGCAGCCGCCGCGTGCCGGCCAGGCGCACGAGGTCGCGCGAACGCCGCGTGAGCGCGAGCAACGCGGTTTCAAAACCCTTGCCGGGCCTGCGCCGACCGAGCAACGGCGGTCCGTCGAAGCGCCCTCGCTCCATGCGCGGGCCAAGCCAGAGGTAGCCCGCGATTCCGCCTCCGATCGCGAGCAGGCTCATGAACAACGGCATCGTGAAGCCGTGCCAGACCTTGAGGCTGTATACGGGCAACACACCGCCGACCACGGGCGCCGCGGCCGCCGCGAGGAGTTCACCGACCGCGAGCTCGGGCATCACGCCGACGACGAGGCAGGCCAGCACCAGCAACTGGATCGGCACGCGCATCCAGCGTGGCGGTTCCTCCGGTGAGCGCGGGAGGTCGCGCGAGGGTTTGCCGAAGAAGATGTCGAAACCGAACCGCAGCGAATACACGACGGCGAACGCCGACGCGACCGTCGCGATCACCGGAAGCGCCCAGCCGACGATCGGATACGAGGCCGCGTAGACGGTTTCGGCGAAGAACATCTCCTTGGACAGGAAGCCGTTGAGCAGCGGTACGCCGGCCATCGCACCGGTGGCGACCAGCGCGAGCGCGCCGGTGCGCGGCATCGCGTGGATCAACCCATTGAGCTTGCGGATGTCGCGCGTGCCGGTCTCGTGGTCGACGATGCCCGCGGCCATGAACAACGAAGCCTTGAAGGTCGCGTGGTTCATGATGTGGAACACGCCAGCGACCGCTGCCAGCTTGCTGTTGAGTCCGAACAGCAGCGTGATCAGGCCGAGGTGGCTGATGGTCGAGTAAGCGAGCACGCGCTTGAGGTCGTTCTGGAACATCGCGACGAAGGCGCCGAGCAGCAGCGTCGTCGCGCCGGCCCCGCCGACGAGCCAGAACCACCACTCGGTGCCCGCGAGCACCGGCCAGAACCGCGCGAGCACGAACACGCCTGCCTTGACCATCGTCGCCGAGTGCAGGTAGGCCGAGACCGGCGTCGGCGCCACCATCGCGCGCGGCAGCCAGGAGTGGAACGGGAACTGCGCGCTCTTGGTCAGCGCGCCGATCACGATGAGCGCGAGCGTCGCCGGATACCACGCATGCGCGCGGATGCGGTCGCCTGCGGCGAGCACGTCGTCGAGATCGTGGCTGCCGACGATGTGGCCGAGCAGGATCACGCCGGCGAGCAGGCACAAGCCGCCGATCCCGGTCACGACGAGCGCCATGCGCGCGCCGCGCTGCGCGTCGACGCGGTGATGCCAGTAGCCGATCAGCAGGAACGACACCAGGCTCGTGAGCTCCCAGAACACGACGAGCTGCAACAGGTTGCCGGACAGCACAACGCCGAGCATCGCGCCCATGAACGCGAGGAACAGTGCGTAGAAGCGCGCCACCGGATCGTCGGGCGACATGTAGTAGCGCGCGTACAGGCACACGAGCACGCCGATCACGGTCACGAGCACCGCGAACATCCACGCGAATCCGTCGACGCGCAATATGAGGTCGAGTCCGATCGACGGCATCCACGCGACCGTTTCGCGCACGACGCCGCCTTCGCGCACGCGCGGGAACAGGCTGATCACCCAGACCGCCGCGGCAGCCGAGAACGCGCCCGCGGTCCCGGCCAGCACGTTGCGCGCGCGCGTCGGCAGCAGCGCGGTGACTACCGCGCCGAAGAACGGCAGCAGGACGAGGAAGATCAGCGGCATCGCGCGGGTCCTCGCGCCGCCCGCACGCGCCCGGCGCGCGGCCGGCGCGCGACGCGTGCGCGTCGCTGTGCCGGTGGTGCGGGCGGAACGCGCGATGCGCGTGTCGTCGCCTTCATGCGGAAGGCTGCACGCCGGCGCGCACGACGAGGATGTCGCCCGGGATCGCGTCGACGATCGAGCGCGAGCTGCCGACCACGGCGTCGAACAGCATGCCGCGACGCAGTGCGCCGATCACGGTGAGGTCGATGCCGTCTTCGAGTACGTGGCGCCGCAGCGCGGCGGCGGGTGGCGCCTGTTCGACGCGCAAGCGCAGATCAGCCCGACGCCCCGGCGCAAGCCCGGCGTCCGCGACGTGCTCGCGCAGGCGCTCGCGCCCGCTCGTGATCCAGGCGGGTTCGTCCGGCTGGACCGCGAGCATGCCCGCGTAGGGCATCGCCCAGGCATGCACGAGCGTGATCTCGGCCTGCGCGAATACGTCGGCGGCGAACCGCAGCGCCTCGCGCGCCTCGTCGCTGAAATCCGTTCCTACGAGCAGCCGTGCGTAGCCGCCGCGCGGGCGTTTGCGGACCACCAGCACCGACACGGGCGAGCTGCGCACGACGAATTCGAGCGTGCTCTCGAGCGGACCGATGATCCGCTCGCGCGATTCGCCGAGGACGACGAGGTCGCACTGCTCGCGTTCGGCCACTTCGAGGATCGCCTGCGCGGCGGGCGCCGGCAGCACGTGGAGTTCCGCGTGCGCGTCGGAATGCACGAGGAGATCGTGCAGCTCGCGACGCGCCGATGCGAGCGGATCGGGATGTTCGCGCAGCCAGGCGTGCGCATCGACGCCGGCCGGCACCACCTCGGCCTGCGCGTCCACTGCATGCACGAGATGCAGTTCCGCATCCCACTCGCGCGAGAGGTGCATCGCGCGGTCGAACGCGCGGTCGCCGCGGCTGCTGAGGTCGGTGGCGAGCAGGATCCGGCGTGGTCGCGGATCGGGCCGGGAATTGTGGGTCACGGTCGTCTCCGGCCATCGGGCCCGTACGCGGGATGGCTGCAGCCCCGGCAACGGGCGTGCCGATCAACTGTAACCCCGCGACCCGGATGTTGCCAGCACGGGAATCGACGGAGCGCATCACGCCCGCGTCGTCGCGACCCGATCGCGTCGATGGATGTCGCGCGAGGGACCCGAGGCCGAGGGCTTCGGGTCCCTCGATCGGTCAGCGCACGGTGTCGCTGAGCACCTTGTAGCGATTCGGACCGTCGACCTGGATGCCGGTCTGGCCGAGGTCGATCGAACCGACCAGCCACGAACGCGCGAGATCGCGGCCGATGCGGCGCACGACCAGCACGCTGTCGCCATTCACGTAGAGCATGTCGTTCTTGCCGAGCCGCGCAGGCGGCATCGTCTGCGTCACGCTGTGTCCGTCGTTGAGGCTCTTCTCGAGCGCGAGGCGGCCCGGGGCATCGGCTGCCGGCTCGCGAGCGACGACCACGTTCGCGGCCGTCGCTTCCTCGCGCAGCTTCGCCTCGCCACGGATGGTGCCGAGTACCTGGTAGCGGTCCTGCGCGAGCGGGCGCAGCTCGGTGCGGCGCAGGTCGATGTCGTCGGTGAGCCAGTACATCAGCAGGCGACGACCCTCGCGGCGCGTCACCGCCTTGACCGCGCCGTCGACGTAGAGCGTGTCGCCGGATTCCAGCTTGGCCACCGTCAGGCTGCCGTCGGCGCTGCGCCCGCCATTGAGGGACTGCTCGAACTTGCGGCGGATCGCTTCATCGTCGCCCGACGCCGGGGCCGACGGCGTGCGCGCGGCAGCCGTCGCGGAGGCAGCTGCAGCAGCCGACTTCGTGGCCGGCGCGGGTGCGGGCGTCGTTGCGGCCTGCGCGGCCGCCGCGGCCTGCGCGGCTTGTGCAGCCTGCGCCTTCGCGAGTTCCGCTTCGAAACGTGCACGCTCGGCCTCGGCGCGCAGCTTCTCGGCTTCGGCCTTGGCCTTCGCGGCCTCGGCGCGCGATTTCTCTGCTTCCGCCTTCGCACGCTCGGCCTCGGCGCGGCTGCGCTCGGCATCGGCGCGCGCCGGCTCGGCGGCGACTTCGGCCCCCTTGGATTGCACGCGCACGAGCACGTTCTCGTAGAAGCCTTCGCGCAGCACGAGGTCGGCGGCGCCGCCTGCGCGCACCTTCGAGGCGATGCGCCCATGCCATTCCGGCGGCGCGGTGATGATCAGGCGGTTGCCCGTGGAGGCGGACTTGCGACCGAGATCGGCCAGCGTCGCGTCCGCGCCGCCGGACTGGAAATCGGCTCCGCTGATGTCCACGTTCTGCTGCGCGAGCGCAGTGCCGGCGATGAGCGCCGAGGCAAGGATGAGTTTTCTCAACATGACAACGCTCCGGATAGATGTACGAAAACGCGGACGACGTGCGTCCGCGCGTGGCGCGCGGTCGGGGAGCCGACGCGCCTGCTCCGGCAGGTGCCGGGGAGCCACTTTGGCGAGCGGATCACGGGCGGCGACGTCGCCGCGCAGCATGAATCGCCGAAGTATGGTCGCTCACGAGCTGGATCAACATGTGCCGGACGCCACTAGCGTGACCGCCGTCACGCTACACCGGATCAGCCTCCGGCCGAGCCTCCGTGGATGCCGCCCTTGGCCAGTGCGGCCGGATCGAGCAATTCCTGCAACTGCTTGCGCGACAGGCCGGTGGTTTCGAGCGCGACATCGAGGATCGGCCGGCCTTCCTTGTAGGCCTGCTTCGCGGTCGCTGCGCCCTTGTCGTATCCGATCACCGCGTTCAGCGCGGTCACGAGGATCGGATTGCGGTCGAGCGCCTCCTTGATCTTGTCCTCGCGCACCTTGAAGCCCGCGATCGCCTTGTCGGCGAGCAGGCGCGACGCATTCGCGAGCAGTTCGACCGATTGCAGCAGGTTCAGCGCGACCAGCGGCAGCATCACGTTGAGCTGGAAGTTGCCGCTCTGCCCCGCGATCGTGATCGTCGTGTCGTTGCCGATCACCTGCGCGCAGACCATCGCCATCGCTTCGGGGATCACCGGGTTCACCTTGCCCGGCATGATCGAGGAACCCGGCTGGAGCGCGGGCAGCTCGATCTCCCCGAGGCCCGCGAGCGGGCCGGAATTCATCCAGCGCAGGTCGTTGGAGATCTTCATCAGCGAGCACGCGAGCGTCTTGAGCTGGCCGGAGAGCTCGACCGCCGCGTCCTGCGATCCGATGCCTTCGAAATAATTGTCGGCCGATTCGAACCGCACGCCGGTCATGCGCGAGAGTTCGGCCGCGATGCGCGGGCCGAGTCCGGGATCGGCATTGATGCCGGTGCCGACCGCGGTGCCGCCCTGCGGCAACTTGCGCACGCGCACCAGCGCATCCTCGAGCCGCGCGATGCCGGAGCGGATCTGCGCCGACCACGCGCCGAGCTCCTGGCCGAACGTCACCGGCATCGCATCCATGAGGTGGGTGCGGCCGGTCTTGGCGACCTTCTTCAGTTCCTTCGCGCGCTGGTCGATCACCTTGCGCAGGTGCACGAGCGCCGGCAGGAGCTTCTCGCTGACGGTCAGCACCGCGCTGACCTGGATCGCGGTCGGGATCACGTCGTTGGACGACTGGCCGTTGTTGACGTCGTCGTTCGGGTGCACCTTGGTGCCGGCGGCGGTGCACAGGTGCGCGATCACCTCGTTCGCGTTCATGTTGCTCGAGGTGCCCGAGCCGGTCTGGAACACGTCGATCGGGAACTGCACGTCGAACTCGCCGCGAGCGACGCGCTCGGCCGCCTTGCGGATCGCCTTCGCGCTGCCCTTCCGCAGATGGCCGAGGTCCGCGTTCGCCTGCGCCGCGGCCGACTTGATCAGGCCGAGCGCGCGGATGAACTCGCGCGGCATCGCGAGACCGGAGATCGGGAAGTTGTCGACCGCGCGCTGGGTCTGGGCGCCGTACAGCGCGTCGGCGGGGACTTTCAACTCGCCCATGCTGTCGCGCTCGATGCGGAACTGGCTCATGCAATGCCTGCTGATCGGAAAACGCGGATTATAACGCGGGCCGGCGTCGCGGCCGGGCCGCCCCCGGGGCCGGTGCTAGAATGCCCGGCCGCTCCCACCGCGCTCCCCAATGCTGCAGAACCTGCTTCTCGTCGGTGCCGCGCTGCTGCTGGTCCTGCTGAACGGCTTCTTCGTCGCTGCCGAGTTCGCGCTGGTCAAGCTGCGCCATACCCAGGCCACGACGCTGGCGGCGAACCATGGCTGGCGCGGTCGCATCCTGATCAACGTGCACGAGCGCCTCGACGCCTATCTGTCGGCCTGCCAGCTCGGCATCACGCTCGCCTCCCTCGGCCTCGGCTGGATCGGCGAACCCGCTTTCGCGCACCTGCTCGAGCCCTTGGTCACGGGCATGGGTGCGAGCCCCGAGACGACCTCGCTGGTCGGGCTGGTGATCGCGTTCACGCTGATCTCCTACCTGCACATCGTGCTCGGCGAACTCGCGCCGAAATCGATGGCGATCCGCCGACCGGAAGCGATGTCGCTGTGGACCGCGGCGCCGCTGTACGCGTTCTACTGGCTCATGTACCCCGCGATCTGGGTGCTCAACACCAGCGCCAATGCGATGTTGCGCGCATTCGGCCTCGGCGAGCCCGGGTCCGGCGAGCAGCATCACTATTCGCGCGACGAGCTCAAGCTGATCATCCACGCCAAGCGCGCGAGCCGCGCGGGCGAGGAGTATTCGATGATCAAGCACGCGCTCGACCTGCCCGAGCTCGTGGTCGGCGACGTGTTGCGCACGCGCGACCAGCTCGCCGCGCTGCGCGCGGGCATGACGCTGGAGGAAGTGCTCGCCGAATTCCATCGCACGCGCTACAGCCGCTATCCGTGGTTCGACGCCGACAGCGAGCAGGTGCGCGGGATCCTGCACATGAAGGACCTGCTGCACGCGATGTCCGGGCACGGCAGCGCCGCCGACCCGACCAGCCTGCTGCGCCCGCCGATCCTGCTGCCGCTGCACACGCCGGTGCTCTCGGTGCTCAAGCGCTTCCGCGCGGGTGACACGCATCTCGCGCTCGGCGTGGAGGAATCGGGACGCGTCGCGGGCTTCTTCACGCTCGAGGACATCCTCGAGGTGCTGGTCGGCGACATCGAGGACGAGCATGCACGCGGCGTCGGCGCGCCTGCGCGCGTGGCACCGGGTGCCGACTTCACGATCACCGGCGGCACGCCGATCTACAAGCTCGAGCGCCTGCTCGAACGCGACATCGATGCGCCCGCCGACGTCAACTCCGTCGGCGGGCTGATCATCCACCGGCTCGAACGCCTGCCGGCCGAGGGCGAGACCCTGTCGTTCGACGGCTTCGACCTCACCGTGCGCTCCATGCAGGGCGCGCGCGCGAAAACCATCCTCGTGCATCCGACCCCGAAGGAATCCGAATGAGTTCGACGCTGAGCGCGCTGTCACCGCTCGATGGCCGCTACGCCGCCAAGGTCGCCGCGTTGCGTCCGATCTTCGGCGAGGCGGGGTTGATGCAGCGGCGCGTGCTGGTGGAGGTGCATTGGCTGCTCGCGCTCGCCGAAGAACCGGGCATCGTCGAGGTCGCGCCGTTCAGCGCCGCGGCGCGCGAGGCGCTGCTCGCGGTCGCGACGGGGTTTTCGGAAGCTGACGCCGCGCGCGTCAAGCAGATCGAGGCCACCACCAACCACGACGTCAAGGCGATCGAATACTTCATCAAGGAGAAGGTCGCCGGCGATGCGGGGCTCGCGGGCGCGAAGGAGTTCATCCATTTCGCCTGCACCAGCGAGGACATCAACAACCTCGCCTACGCGCTGATGCTGCGCGACGCGCGCGACGGCGTGCTGCTGCCCGCGCTCGACGCGGTGATCGCGGTGTTGCGCGCGATGGCCCATGAGCACGCCGCATTGCCGATGCTGTCGCGCACGCATGGCCAGACCGCCTCGCCGACCACGCTCGGCAAGGAATTGGCCAACGTGGTCGCGCGGCTCGAGCGCCAGCGGCGGCAGATCGCCGCCGTCGAGATCAGCGGCAAGATCAACGGGGCGGTCGGCAACTACAACGCGCACGTCGCCGCGTATCCGGACGTCGACTGGCCCACGCTCGCGCGCGCATTCGTCGAAAGCCTCGGGCTCTCGTTCAATCCCTGGACGACCCAGATCGAACCGCACGACTGCATCGCCGAACTCGGCGATGCCGTGTGCCGCGCCAACACGATCCTCATCGATTTCGCGCGCGACACCTGGGGCTACATCTCGCTCGGATACTTCCGCCAGGCGCTCAAGGCGGGCGAGGTCGGTTCATCGACGATGCCGCACAAGGTCAATCCGATCGACTTCGAGAATGCGGAAGGCAACCTCGGCCTCGCCAATGCGCTGTTCGGCCATTTCGGCGCGAAGCTGCCGATCAGCCGCTGGCAGCGCGACCTCACCGACTCGACCGTGCTGCGCGCGCTCGGCACCGCGTTCGGGCACACGCAGGTCGCGCTCGATGCGCTGCTGCGCGGACTCGGCAAGCTCAAGGTGAATCCGGAGCGCCTCGCTGCCGACCTCGACGCGAACCCCGAAGTGCTGGCCGAAGCGGTGCAGACCGTGATGCGCCGGTACGGCCTGCCCGAGCCCTACGAGCAACTGAAGGCGCTCACGCGCGGCCAGGGCATCACGCGCGACGCGCTGCGCGGTTTCGTCGCAGGACTGGATATGCCAGCGGACGCGAAACAGCGCCTGCTCGCGCTCGACCCCTCCAGCTACACGGGGCTCGCGAAGGATCTCGCGCAACGCATCTAGGCTGCCGTGCACCGGCGTGGCCACGATCAGGTCGGTACGCCGACTCGCGCGACCCTCGGCGGCATGACCCGCGGCAGCGGTGTTCGGAGACCGTTTGCCGGATCGTGTCGTTGCAGTCGCGATGCATCGATCGCGCGCTATATTCGCGTCCCGACCCCGAGGAGCCGCTCCATGCGACGTTCGACCGCTGCCCTGCTCGTCGCCGCCCTGTCCGCACCGGCCGCCGTCGCCTCCGGCAGCGAAGCGGACGGACTGGTCGTCAACACGACCTCGGGCACGATCGATTGCAGCGGGCGCGACGTCGACGTGATCGCCTCGGACGCGCGGCTCGTATTCACGGGCCCGTGCGGAGAGCTCCATTTCACCGGCGATCGCACCACCGCGACGATCGAATCGGCGACGCTGCTGCAGGTGGCTGGCGCGGCCACCCACCTGCGCGTCAAGAGCCCGCTCGCCGATGCGTTGCTCGCAGGCAACGACGGCACGTTCCATTTCGAATCGGTCGAGGACCTGCGCGTCAACGGTGACGGCCTGCGCGTGGAAGCCGGGCGCATCGGCGCGGTCACGCTGGCCGGCAGCCGCAACGAGGTGCAGTGGTCGGCGGGATCGCCGTCGGTGCATGATCTCGGCAACCGCAACGTGCTGCGCCCGCGGCGCTGATTGCCCGGCCGATGCCTGCCCAGGTGCGAACCTACCCGCCACCGATCGAAGTCCACGCCATCGGCGACCGTCCGCTCGGGATGCCACCCGCGCAGTTCCTCCGCGCCTACTGGCAGAAGCACCCGTTGCTGGTGCGGCAGGCCTTCCCCGCATTCGAACCGCCGTTGCAGCCGGACGACCTCGCGGGGCTCGCCTGCGAGGAGTTCGCGCTCGCGCGCATCGTGTCGCACGATGCGCGCAGCGACCGATGGAGCGTGCGCAACGGTCCATTCGCCGAGGACGACTTCGCGCGCCTGCCGAAGACGCATTGGACCCTGCTCGTGCAGGACGTCGACAAGTGGGACGCGGACGTCGCGGCCCTGCCCGCGCACTTCGGCTTCCTTCCGTCGTGGCGCATCGACGACGTGATGGTCAGCTACGCCGAGGACGGTGGCTCGGTCGGCGCGCACGTCGACCAGTACGACGTGTTCCTGCTGCAGGGACTCGGCCGCCGGCACTGGCAGGTCAGCACGGATCCGCAGGCACCGCAGGAATTCCGCGACGACGTCGAGCTGAAACTCCTGCGCCGCTTCACGCCGACGCACGACTGGGTGCTCGAGCCCGGCGACATGCTGTACCTGCCGCCCGGCCTGCCGCACCACGGCGTCGCGGAAGGTGCGTGCATGACGTTCTCGCTCGGCATGCGCGCGCCCTCGCAGGCCGAGATGGCCGGCGACTTCATCGACCACCTCGTCGATTCGCTGCCCGAGTCCACGCGCTATGCCGATCCCGACCTCGCGCCCGCGCGCGGCGACGGCGAGATCGACGATGCGGCGATCACGCGCGTGGCAGGCGCGATGCCTTGGCTGCGGCTGGCCGCGGCCGACGGCGAAGGCGTCCCGATGGCGTCGCTGCGCGCCTGGTTCGGCCGCTTCATCACGCGTTACCGCAGCGCGCAGGTCGCCGCCCCGCCGCCGCGGCGGATCGGCGACGCGGCGCTCGAGCGTGCGCGCGCGGACGGCGCCCGCGTGCGCCGCAATCCGTTCTCGCGCGTCGCCTGGATGCGCGAGGGTCGCGGCGCGCGGCTGTTCGTCGCAGGCGAGGCACACGACTGCTCGATCCAGTTCGCACGCTCCGCGTGCTCGCGCATCGAGTTCGAGCTCGCGGCCGCGGCCAGCGCGACCGATCGCGCGGTGCTGCGCACGCTGCTCGATCGCGGCCACCTGGTGTTGTTGCGCACGAGGAACCCACGATGACGACCGCGACCGCGATTCCCGACGACTTCCGCGTCGAGCCCGCCACATGGGACGCCGACCAGGCCGACCTGCGCGAGGTACGCGAGCGCGTCTTCATCGTCGAGCAACGGATCCCGCCCGAGGAGGAGTGGGACGATCTCGATGCACGCTCGCACCACGTGCTCGCACGCGACGCCGAGGGCCGCGCAATCGGCACCGGCCGGCTGACGCCGGAGGCGATGATCGGCCGCATCGCGGTGCTGCCGGAATGGCGCGAACGCGGCGTCGGCGTGGCGCTGATGCGCGTGTTGCTCGAACAGGCGCGCCAGCTGCACCTGCCCGAGGTGAGGCTGAATGCGCAGTCGTACGCGATCGGGTTCTACGAGCAGTGCGGCTTCCGCGTCGACGGCGAGGAGTTCATGGAGTGCGGCATCCCGCATCGTGGCATGCGCTGCGAACTGGAACCGCCGGCGCAGCGACCGGAGCGCCTGCTGTCGCCGCGGCCCGAAGCACGCGCGATCGCGGTGCAGGATCGGCTCGGCGGCCGCGCCGCGCTGGTCGACCTGCTCGCCGATGCGCGCCACGATGTCGCGTTGTTCACGCGCGACCTCGATCCCGGCCTGCTCGACGCGCCCGACGTGCTCGCGCAGATCAAGCAGGTCGCGTTGTCGGGCCGCCATGCGCGCGTGCGGATCCTGCTGCAGGATCCGCGCAAGGCCGTCGCCGATGGCAACCGCCTGATCGCGCTCGTGCAGCGCCTGCCGAGCATCATCGAAGTGCGCACGCCGGTGGAGGAGCAGGACCTGCAGTATGCCGCTGCATTCCTCGTGACCGATCGGCTTGCGTACCTGTATCGGCCGCTCGCGAGCCGGCACGAATGCGAGGGATCGACCCACGCGCCAGGCCGGCACGGCCAGTTGCTCTCGCTGTTCGAGCAGATGTGGGAACGCGCGGTTCCGAGCGAGGAGCTGCGCCAGTTCAGCCATCTGTGAGTGCAGGGGCGCGCCGCGGCGAGCCTTGCCATCACGGCGACCGGCCCCAGTTCGAACGGATACGCTCCCGCGAAGCCCGAGGCCTTGGACGCAGCGCAACAAAAGCGTGCGCGAGCGGCTATAATTCCGAGGCTACGCGTACCGCGGCAGCGGACATCGCGAAAGCTTCCGGGGCGCGCGGTGGCGCGCCCTTTTCGTCTGCCGCGCCCTTTTCGTCTGCACGGTGTCAGCGTGAGCGCCAACGAGCCCAGCCTCCTCCAGCAGTTCCAGTCCTCCTCGCCGTTCGCCGCGGGCAACGCGGCCTTCATCGAGGGTCTCTACGAGCAGTACCTCGCCGATCCGTCGTCGGTCTCTCCCGATTGGCGCGCCTGGTTCGACCGGCTGAAGGGACGCGAGGCCGGGGACCGACCGCATTCCGCCGTGATCGCGCGCATCGAAGCTGCGCAGAAGCAGCGCCCGCGCGCGCCGGTGTCGGCGACGCCGGCCGAGGCCGACGTGTTGTCGCACAAGCAGGCGGGCGTGCTCAAGCTCGTCACCGCCTACCGATCGCGCGGCCACCTCGCCGCCGAGCTCGATCCGCTCGACATGCTGCGCGCGTATCCGGATGCGGACCTCGCGGCGGTCGGCCTGTTGCCGCGCCCGTCCGCACCCGACCTGCAGCCCGCGTTCCACGGTCTCGCCGACAGCGATCTGGACAGCGAATTCAGCACCGGCTCGCTGGCCGGGCCTCGGCGCCTGCGCCTGCGCGAGCTCGTCGAGCGCCTCAAGGCGACCTACACCGGCAGCATCGGTGCGGAGTTCATGCACATCTCGGACGTCGAGCAGCGCCAGTGGGTGCACGAACAGCTCGAACGCGCGGGCGGCGAGTACGCGCTGTCGGCCGACGAGCGCAGGCGCGTGCTCGAGAAGCTCGTGCAGGCCGATGGGCTCGAGCGCTACCTGCACACCAAGTACGTCGGCCAGAAGCGCTTCTCGCTCGAAGGCGGCGACAGCCTGATCCCGCTGCTCGACGAGCTGATCCGCCGCGGCGGCGCCGACGGCATGAAGGACATGGTCATCGGCATGGCGCACCGCGGGCGCCTCAACGTGCTCGTCAACGTGCTCGGCAAGTCGCCGCAGAAGCTGTTCGAGGAGTTCGACGGCAAGTTCGACCACCCGGACGATCCCGCGCATTCGGGCGACGTGAAGTACCACATGGGTTTCTCGGCCGACGTCAAGACGCCCGGGCGCACCGTGCATCTCGCGCTCGCGTTCAATCCCTCGCACCTCGAGATCGTCAACCCGGTCGTGTGCGGATCGGTGCGCGCGCGCCAGACCCACCGGCGCGACAGCGCGCACGGGCAGGTGGTGCCGGTGCTGATCCACGGCGACGCCGCGTTCGCGGGCCAGGGCGTCAACATGGAGCTGCTCAACATGTCGCAGGCGCGCGGTTTCCGCGTCGGCGGCTCGATCCATGTCGTCGTCAACAACCAGGTCGGATTCACGACCTCCAACCCGAACGACGCGCGCTCCACGCTGTACTGCACCGACGTCGCGAAGATGGTCAATGCGCCGGTGTTCCACGTCAACGGCGATGATCCCGACGCGGTGATCTTCGTCGCGCGGCTCGCGTTCGACTTCCGCCAGAAGTTCAAGCGCGACGTCGTGATCGACCTCGTCTGCTACCGCCGCCACGGCCACAACGAAGCGGATGAGCCGGCCGCGACGCAGCCGCTGATGTACCAGGTGATCCGCGCGCGCCCGCCGGCGCGCGAGCTGTACGCGCAGAAGCTCGTCGCCGCCGGCGTCATCGCCGATGGCGATGCCGCCGCGCTGGTCGAACGCTATCGCGCGAAGCTCGAGGCCGGCACGCCGATCGCCGAGCTCGATCCGGACTTCGAGGACGAATTCGCGGTCGACTGGCGCAGCCACATCGGGGCGAAGCTGTCGCAGCCGGTCGACACGTCGGTGCCGAAGCCGCGCCTGGCCGAACTCAACGCGAAGATCCTCGAGATCCCGCAGGGACTCGGCCTGCATCCGCGCGTCGCGAAGATCTACGAAGACCGCGCGAAGATGGCCGCGGGCGCGCAGCCGCTGGACTGGGGCGCCGCCGAGAACCTCGCCTATGCCTCGCTGATCGCCGACGGCAACGACCTGCGCCTCGTCGGCCAGGATTCGGGCCGCGGCACGTTCTTCCATCGCCACGCGGTGCTGCACGACCAGCACAGTGGCGGTGAATACCTGCCGCTGCGACGCGTGCGCGACGGCGCGATCGTCACGATCATCGACTCGCTGCTCAGCGAGGAAGCCGTGATGGCGTTCGAATACGGCTACTCCACGGCCGAGCCGAACACGCTCGTGCTGTGGGAAGCGCAGTTCGGCGATTTCGCGAACGGCGCGCAGGTCGTGGTCGACCAGTTCATGTCCTCGGGCGAGGCGAAATGGGACCGTCTTTCGGGCCTCGTGCTGCTGCTGCCGCACGGCTACGAAGGCCAGGGGCCCGAGCATTCCTCGGCCCGACTCGAGCGCTACCTGCAACTGTGCGCGCTCGACAACATGCAGGTCTGCGTGCCGACCACGCCGGCGCAGATGTTCCACCTGCTGCGTCGCCAGATGCTTCGCGATTGCCGCAAGCCGCTGATCGTGATGACGCCGAAGTCGCTGCTGCGCCACAAGCTCGCGGTCTCGACGCTGGACGAACTCGCGTCGGGCGGTTTCCAGCTCGCGATCCCGGACAGCAGCGCGAAAAAGGGCGCCAAGGTCCGCCGCGTCGTGCTGTGCTCGGGCAAGGTCTATTACGACCTGGTCGAGGATGCGGCCAAGCGCGGCATCGACGACGTCGCGATCCTGCGCGTCGAGCAGCTCTATCCGTTCCCGCGCACGGAAGTCGCCGGCGAGCTCGCGCGCTACCCGGCCGCGCAGGACGTGGTCTGGTGCCAGGAAGAGCCGATGAACCAGGGTGCGTGGTACCAGATCCAGCACCACCTCAACGCGGTGCTCGCGCCGAATCAACGCCTGCTCTACGCCGGACGCTCGCGTTCTCCGGCGCCGGCCGCCGGGCATTTTTCGACGCACGTCGCCGAGCAGTCGGCCCTGCTCGAGCAGGCGCTGGTCGCGCCCGCCGGCTCGGACGACATCGCGGAATAATCCTCCATCGAACAGTGCGGCCACGGATGGCCGCTTCCCAGATTTCCGCGATCGGGGATGATCGCATGACCAAGGCCAGAACCATGTCCATCGAAGTCAAAGTCCCCGTGCTGCCCGAATCGGTTTCCGACGCGACCATCGCGACCTGGCACAAGAAGCCCGGTGATGCGGTCAAGCGCGACGAGAACCTCGTCGACCTCGAGACCGACAAGGTCGTGCTCGAAGTGCCGGCGCCGGCCGATGGCGTGCTCAAGGAGATCAAGTTCGAGACGGGCGCGACCGTGACGAGCCAGCAGTTGCTCGCGATCCTCGAGGAAGGCGGCGCCGCGGCGGCGCCCGCCCCGGCCGCGAAGGCTGACGAGCCTGCCGCTGCGGCAGCTCCCGCCGCAAAGCCCGCTGCCGCGCCGGCAGCCGCTCCGGCCGCGGGCAGCGCCAACGCCGACCTCTCGCCTGCGGGCCAGCGCGTGGCGACCCAGCACGGCATCGATGCGTCGCAGGTCGCCGGCAGCGGCCGCGACGGTCGCGTGACCAAGGAAGACCTCGTCAATTTCATGCGTGACGGCGGCAGCAAGCCGGCCAGTCCCCAGCCCTCTGCCCCCAGCCCCGCTCCTGCCGGCTCGCGCGCTGAAGAACGCGTCCCGATGACGCGCATGCGCGCGAAGATCGCCGAGCGCCTGATGTTCTCCAAGAACTCGATCGCGATGCTGACCTCGTTCAACGAGATCAACCTCGCGAAGGTCGCCGCGATGCGCAAGGAGCTCGGCGAGCAATTCGAAAAGGCCAATGGCATCAAGCTCGGCTACATGAGCTTCTTCGTGAAGGCCGCGTGCGAGGCGCTCAAGCGCCACCCGATCGTGAATGCGTCGGTCGACGGCAACGACGTGATCTACCACGGCTACCAGGACATCTCGATCGCGGTGTCGACCGACAAGGGTCTCGTCACGCCGGTGCTGCGCGACGCGCAGGACATGGGCTTCGGCGACATCGAGAAGGCGATCGCGGGCTACGCGAAGAAGGCGCGCGAAGGCGGCCTCACGCTCGACGACCTCACCGGCGGCACCTTCACGATCACCAACGGCGGCACCTTCGGTTCGCTGTTCTCGACCCCGATCGTGAATCCGCCGCAGAGCGCGATCCTCGGCATGCACACGATCAAGGAACGCGCGATCGTCGAAAACGGCCAGGTCGTCGCCGCGCCGATGATGTACGTCGCGATCAGCTACGACCACCGCATCATCGACGGCAAGGACGCGGTGCTGTTCCTCGTCGACATCAAGAACCAGCTCGAGAATCCGCAGAGGATGCTGCTCGGCCTGTAAGGCCGGGCAGCACCCGGGAACGGAGAATGGGGAATGGGGAATCGCGACAGCCACGAGGCTATCGGTTCCCCGCTCCGACCATTCCCCTTCCCCATTCCCCATTCCCGAACGAGCGAATGAAATGAGCGAACAATTCGACGTCATCGTCATCGGCGCCGGCCCGGCCGGATACCACGCCGCGATCCGTGCGGCCCAGCTCGGCATGAAGGTCGCGTGCATCGATGCGGCGCTGGGCAAGGACGGCAAGCCCGCGCTCGGCGGCACCTGCCTGCGCGTCGGCTGCATTCCGTCGAAGGCGCTGCTCGATTCCTCGCGCCAGTACTGGAACATGGGCCACCTGTTCGACCAGCACGGCATCAGCTTCAAGGATGCGAAGATCGACGTCGCGAAGATGATCGGCCGCAAGGACGCGATCGTGAAGCAGTTCACCGGCGGCATCGCGGCGCTGTTCAAGGCGAACAAGATCACGCCGTACCACGGGTTCGGCGTGCTGCACGCGGGCAACGTCGTCAAGGTCAGGCAACACGACGGCGCCGGGGTGGAACTCAAGGCCACCAACGTGATCCTCGCCGCGGGTTCCGACTCGATCGAACTCCCGTTCGCGAAGTTCGGCGAGCACATCATCGACAACGTCGGCGCGCTCGACCTCACGGCGGTGCCCAAGCGCCTCGGCGTGATCGGCGCCGGCGTGATCGGGCTCGAGCTCGGCAGCGTCTGGAAGCGGCTCGGCGCCGAGGTCACCGTGCTCGAAGCGCTGCCGAACTTCCTCGCTGCGGCCGATGCCGAAGTCGCCAAGGTCGCCGCGCGCGAGTTCAAGAAGCAGGGCCTCGACATCCGGCTCGGCGCGAAGGTGTCGAAGACCGAAGTCGGCAAGGACGGCGTCAGGGTCACCTACAGCGACGACAAGGGCGAGCAGACCCTCGTCGTCGACAAGCTGCTGGTCGCGGTCGGTCGCCGTGCGGCGACCAAGGGCCTGCTCGCCGAAGGCACGGGCGTCAGGTTCGATGCGCGCGGCATGATCGAAGTCGACGCGCACTGCCACACGGGCGTCGACGGCGTATGGGCGGTCGGCGATTGCGTGCGCGGCCCGATGCTCGCGCACAAGGGCTTCGAGGAAGGCATCGCGGTCGCCGAGCTGATCGCAGGCCTGCCCGGCCACGTGAACTACGACACGATCCCGTGGGTCATCTACACCGAGCCCGAGATCGCATGGGTCGGCAAGACCGAGGAACAGCTCAAGGCCGACGGCGTGCCGTACAAGGCCGGCAGCTTCCCGTTCGCGGCCGTCGGCCGCGCGGTCGCGATGGCCGAACCCGCGGGTTTCGTGAAGGTGCTCGCGCATGCCGAAACCGATCGCGTGCTCGGCATGCACCTGGTCGGCGCGAACGTGTCCGAACTCGTGCACGAAGGCGTGCTCGCAATGGAGTTCAAGGGCTCGGCCGAAGACCTCGCGCGCATCTGCCATGCGCACCCGAGCCTCTCCGAAGCCGTGCACGACGCCGCGATGGCGGTCGACAAGCGCGCGATCCACAAGCCCAACTGATCGCGCGTCCGCGCGCAATCCGGAATCCAGCGATGAGCATCGGCGACGACATGCGCTTCTCCGCGTTTCGCATCCACAATGATGCGGACGGCCATCGTGCGGGCGTCGAATCGATGCGCACGGGCGAGCTGTCGCCCGGTGACGTGCTGGTCAAGGTCGCGTACTCGTCGGTCAACTACAAGGATGCGCTCGCGGGCACCGGCAGCGGCAAGATCCTGCGTTTCTTCCCGCTCAACGGCGGCATCGACGCAGCCGGTTACGTCGCGGCGTCGGCCGATCCCGCGTTCCGCGAAGGCGACCAGGTGCTCTGCACGGGCTGCGGGTTGTCGGAGACGCGTGACGGCGGCTACGCCGAATACGCGAGGCTCGAATCGAAGTGGACGATCCCTCTGCCCGCGGGGCTGACGCTGCGCGAGTCGATGGCGCTCGGCACCGCCGGTTACACCGCCGCGTTGTCGCTGCTGCAGATGGAGCGCAACGGACAGACGCCGGAGATGGGACCGATCGTCGTGACCGGCGCGACCGGCGGCGTCGGGTCGCTCGCGATCGACATCCTCACGCGCGCGGGTTTCGAAGCGCACGCGATCACCGGCAAGGTCGACCAGTTCGACTGGCTGATCGGCCTCGGCGCGAAGCAGTGCATCGCGCGCGAAGGCCTGCACTGGGGCCAGCGGCCGCTCGAGAACGCGCGCTGGGCCGGCGCGATCGACAACGTCGGCGGCGACATGCTGGCCGGACTCACGCGCGTGATCCGTCCGTACGGAAACATCGCGAGCTGCGGCCTCGCGGCCTCGCCCGCGCTGGCGACCACGGTGATGCCGTTCATCATCCGCGGCGTGAGCCTGCTCGGGGTTGCCTCCGCCGGCAGCGCGCGCACGATCCGCGACCAGGTCTGGGAACGACTGGCGGGCGACTGGAAGCCGGCCCACCTTGCGGACATCGCGAATCGTGAAACGGGACTGGCCGACCTGCCCGCGGTTTTCGATACCATGCTGGCCGGGCAATCGCACGGCCGCACCGTGGTCCGGGTGGCCTGAGCGAGGCTGGCCGACGCGCCGCCTCCGAGACTAGAATGCGCCCTTCCTACAGGGGGAAACGAACACCATGTCCAAGGTACTGATCGTCGACGATTCGCCGTCGCAGCTGGTCGGCATGAAGCGAACCGTCGAGAAGCTCGGCCACCAGGTCGTGACCGCCGAAGACGGCGCCGCCGGCGTCGAGGCGGCCAAGCGCGAGCTGCCGGACCTGATCCTCATGGACGTCGTGATGCCGAACCTCAACGGGTTCCAGGCCACGCGCACGATCTCGAAGGATCCCAAGACGAGCCACATCCCGATCGTGCTCGTCACGACCAAGGACCAGGACACCGACCGCGTCTGGGGCATGCGCCAGGGCGCCAAGGCCTACGTGACCAAGCCGATCGACGACGCCGAACTCACGCGCGTGATCCAGGAATACCTCCCGGGCTGATGCTGCCGCGGCCCGCGCGGCGTGCGCCGCAGCATCCTCTCGCGCCTGCGGCAGCCGCTGCTCAGGCGCGCGGATCGAAGTCGAAACTCTGCGCCATCTTCTCGTAGAGCGCGCGCTGCTCGTCGTTCGACGCGGGCGGCACCCTGATCTCCAGCGTCACGATCTGGTCGCCCGGCGGCTGGCCGGGCCAGCCGCGCCCGCGCAGACGCATCTTGCGGCCGCCGTCCGAACCCGCCGGGATGCGCAGTTCGACGTCGCCGCCGAGCGTCGGCACCTTGACCGTCGCGCCGAGCGCGGCCTCCCAAGGCGCCACCGGCAATGTCGACAGCACGTTGCGCCCCTCGAGTCGGAATCGGCCGTCGTCGCGCAACTGGATCTCGAGGATCAGGTCGCCGCGTGGTCCTCCGTGTACCCCGTGGTAACCCTGCCCCGCGAGCCGGATCTGCTGCCCCGGAAGGATGCCTGCGGGGATCTTGACCTCGAGCGTGCGCTCGCCCTGCCCGTCCCTGAGGCTGATGCGCTCGCGTCCGCCATGCCAGGCGTTGTCGATGCCGACCGCGACCTGCGCGTGCAGGTCGCGCCCGCGACGCGGCCCCGGGCGCGCGCCACCCGCACGGCCACCGCCGAACAGCGATTCGAAGAAGTCGCTGAAATCACCGTCGCCCTCGCCGCCGTCGAAATGCGTTTCACGCTGCCAGTTCGGCGGTGGTCCGCGAAACGGGTCGCCGCCGCGATAACCGCCCGCGCGCAGCTGGTCGTAGGCCTTGCGGCGGTCGGGATCCTTGAGCGCCTCGTACGCTTCGTTGACCGCCTTGAACCGGTCTTCCGCACCGGCTTCCTTGCTGACGTCAGGGTGGTACTTGCGCGCGAGCCTGCGATAGGCCGACTTGACCTCGGCATCGGTCGCGTCCGCCTTGACGCCGAGCGTGTCGTAGTAGTCCTTGAATTCCATCCTGTGCCTGCCTTCCGAAACGAAACGGCCCGCGGTTCGCGGCCGCGGGCCGTGGGTGTCACCAGCTGCGCCGCGCTTTCGCGCAGCGTACCAAAGCGCCGGCCGCGCGGCCGGGTCGCTCAGCTGCCGATCGCGATGCGGCGCGGCGTGGTCTCCGGCTTCTTCGGAATCGAGATCTCCAGCACGCCGTGCTTGCCGACCGCCGTGATGCCATCGGCATCGGCGCTGTCGGGCAGCGCGAAGCGGCGGTAGAAGCTGCCGTGCGTGCGTTCCACGCGCGTGAACTTGCCGTTCTGCTCCTTCGCCTGCGACTGGCGTTCGCCCTTGAGCGACAGGATGCCCTTGTCCATGTGCACTTCGATGTCCTTCGGGTCGACACCGGGGATGTCGGCGAGGATCACGAAGCGCTTTTCCTCTTCCTTGATGTCGACGCGCGGCGCCCACTGGCTGGTCACGACGTTCGACTGGTCGGCATCGTCGGCGTTGAAGAAGCGGTCGAACAGGCCGCGCAGCTCGTCCTGCACGTTGCCGTTGGATGCCCACGGATTGTGACGGGTGATGCTCATGCTTTCCCTCCGGAATGTGAGGGCGGCGCCTGCGGCCGCCATGCCACGGATCTAGGGTCCGGCGCGCACGATTCAAGGCGTGCGCTGCGCCCGCGGGGGCGTCGTATGATCGACCTCCCTGTCCTGCGAGGAGCTGAACGACATGACCATCAAGACCGGCGACCGCATTCCCTCCGCGACCCTCGGTCGCATGCGTGACGGCGTGCAGCCGGTCACCACCGACGAGATCTTCGCCAACCGCAAGGTCGTGCTGTTCGGCGTGCCCGGCGCGTTCACGCCGACCTGCTCCGAGAAGCACCTGCCGGGTTACGTCGCGAGGCTCGCGGATTTCCGCCAGCGCGACATCGACGTGGCCTGCCTGTCGGTCAACGACGCGTTCGTGATGGGGGCCTGGGCGAAGCAGCGCGACGTACCCGACGAGCTCGCGATGCTCGCCGATGGCAACGGCGAGTTCGTCAAGGCGCTCGGCCTCGAGATGGACGCGACGAAGTTCGGCATGGGCCTGCGCTCGAAGCGCTTCGCGCTGTACGCCGAGGACGGCGTCGTGAAGCAGCTCGCGGTGGAGGCACCCGGCGAATTCAAGGTGTCGAGCGCCGAAGCGGTGCTCGACGCGATCGGCTGACGAACGCGAGCGGCAGGAGCGGCGCGCCGCGAACGGCACTGCGTCGAAACCCGCCTGAAGCCGCGATCGTCCTGCGTGACGGTCGCGGCTTCGCCGCTCCTACAGGGCGGGCTCGGCGTCTGTCGGCTCGCTGTCACCGTCGTCTTCGCCCAAGGCATCCACGCGCACGACGCCGACCAACTGCTCGTCGGCAGGCAGGCGGATCAGCGTGACGCCCTGCGTATTGCGACCGACCCGCGCGATCTCGGTCGCGCGCGTGCGCACGAGCGTGCCCTGGTTGGAGATCAGCATGAGTTCGTGCGCCTCGCCGAGCTGCACCGCTCCGATCAACGCGCCGTTGCGTTCCGAACACTGGATCGCGATCACGCCCTGCGTGCCGCGGCCCTTGCGCGGGTAGTCGACGAGCTCGGTGCGCTTGCCGTAGCCGCGCTCGGTCGCCGTCAGGATGTCGTCGTCGCCATCGGGCACGACCATGCTGACCACCGTTTCGCCGTCGGCCAGGCGCATGCCGCGCACGCCGGTCGCCGCTCGGCCCATCGAGCGCACCTCGTCTTCGGCGAAGCGCACTGCCTTGCCGTTCGACGCGAACAGCATCACGTCGCGCGCGCCGTCGGTGAGCTGCACGTCGACGAGCGCATCGCCCTCGTCGAGGCCGATCGCGATCTTGCCGCGCTGGAGCTGGAACGCGAACTCCGACAGCGGGGTCTTCTTGACCGTGCCGTTGCGCGTCGCGAAGAACACGTAGCGGTCGTCGTCGAACTCGCGCACGGTCTGCACCGCCTGCACGCGCTCGTCCGGTTCCAGCGGCAGCAGGTTCACGATCGGCTTGCCGCGCGCGTGCGGACCCGCGTCGGGCAGCTTGTAGACCTTGAGCCAGAACACGCGGCCCTTGCTCGTGAACACGAGCAGGGTGTCGTGCGTGTTCGCGATCCACAGTCGCTCGACGAAATCCTCTTCCTTCATCGCGGTCGCCGAGCGGCCCTTGCCGCCGCGGCGCTGCGCGCGGTACAGGCTGACCGGCTGGCGCTTCGCATAGCCCGCGTGCGACAGCGTCACGACCACGTCCTCGGGTTCGATCAGGTCGAGGATGTCGAGGTCTTCCTGACTCGCCTGGATCACCGTGCGGCGCGCATCGCCGTATTGCTCGCGCAAGGCGACCAGCTCGTCGCGGATGACCTTGAGCAGCACGTCGGGGTTCTCGAGGATCTCGATCAGGCTGGCGATCGCGGTCAGCAGTTCGCGGTATTCGTCGCTGAGCTTTTCCTGCTCCAGCCCGGTCAGGCGGGCAAGGCGCATCTCGAGGATCTGCTGCGCCTGCGTTTCCGACAACTGGTAACCCGCGCCCGACAGGCCGATCCCGACATCCAGGCCTTCGGGCCGCGATGCGTCGGCACCGGCGGCCGCGAGCAGCGCACGCACCATGCCCGGTTCCCAGCTGCGCGCGAGCATGCGCTGCTTCGCCTCTTCGGGCGTCGGCGAGGTGCGGATCAACTCGACCATCTCGTCGATGTTCGCGAGCGCGACGGTCAGGCCTTCGAGGATGTGGGCGCGATCGCGCGCCTTGCGCAGGTCGAAGATCGTGCGCCGCGTGACGATCTCGCGGCGATGGCGGATGAACGCGTCGAGGATCTCGCGCAGGCCGAGCGTGCGCGGCTGGCCATCGACGAGCGCGACCATGTTGATGCCGAACGTGACCTGCAGCTGCGTCTGCTGGAACAGGTTGTTGAGCAGCACGTCGGCCGAGGTGTCGCGGCGCACCTCGATGACCACGCGCAGGCCGTCCTTGTCGGACTCGTCGCGCAATTCGGATATGCCCTCGATGCGCTTTTCCTTGACCAGCTCCGCGATCTTCTCGATCAGGCGCGCCTTGTTGACCTGGAACGGGAGCTCGGTGACGACGATCGTCTCGCGGCCGTTGTCGTCGCTCTCGATCTCGGCCTTCGCGCGCACGAGGATGCGGCCACGCCCGGTCTTGTAGGCCTCGACGATGCCGGCCGAGCCATTGATGATGCCCGCGGTCGGGAAGTCCGGCCCGGGCACGATCTGCATGAGCTCGTCGAAGCCGAGCCCTGCATCGTCGATCAGCGCGATGCACGCGGTCAGCACTTCGGTCAGGTTGTGCGGCGGCACGTTGGTCGCCATGCCGACCGCGATGCCTGCCGAACCGTTGATGAGAAGGTTCGGAACGCGCGTCGGCAGCACCGTCGGCTCGAGTTCCTTCTCATCGTAGTTCGGCTGGTAGTCGACGGTTTCCTTGTCGATGTCGGCCAGCAGTTCCGAGGTGAGGCGGTCGAGGCGGCACTCGGTGTAGCGCATCGCCGCGGCTTCGTCGCCGTCGACCGAGCCGAAGTTGCCCTGGCCGTCGACGAGCGTGTAGCGCATCGAGAAATCCTGCGCCATGCGCACCAGCGCATCGTAGATCGACGAATCGCCGTGCGGGTGGTACTTGCCCATCACGTCGCCGACCACGCGCGCGCACTTCACGTACGCGCGATTCCAGGTCGTGTTCGACTCGTGCATCGAGTACAGCGTGCGGCGGTGCACCGGCTTCAGGCCATCGCGCACGTCGGGCAGCGCACGCCCGACGATCACGCTCATCGCGTAGTCGAGGTAGCTCTTGCGGACCTCGTCCTCGATGTTGACGCGAATGACTTCTTTGGCCAGCTCAGCCATCAGGAAACCTCGGCATGTCCGTTTCGGAGGCGCGCCTGCGGGCGGAACGGCGGCGTCGCGGATCCACCCGCGCGCACCGTTCCGCGCAGTCCGGGCCGGTCGTCGGGGACGACCGGCCGGCAGGCGCGGAAAGCAACACGAAATGATACCACGCCGGGGCTGCAGGGGCAGCCTTTTTCCCTGATTTCAGCGTGACTTAGGCGCGGCCGGGACGCCTGTCCGCGCGCGCGCGGCCGGGCGGAAGATCCAGTATTTCGAACTCAGGAAATTGACCACCGCACCGGCCACCGAACCGACCGCGACTCCGATCGCGGGCCAGCTTCGTACCAGCGGCCAGGTCGCCACGCAGAGCGCATAGGCGCCGTAGTTCAGCGCGAAGCCGAAGGCCATCGCGACCAGGTAGCGCGCGAGCTCGCGCCTGCGACTGGCACCGCCGTGGCCCGCGAAGGTGTAGCGGCGGTTGAAGCCCCAGGTCGTGGTCGCCGCGGCGAGGAACGACAGCACGCGCGCGCCGTAGGGATTGGCGCCGAATTCGCGCACGAGCACCTGCACGATGCCCGCATCGACCACGAAGCCGATCACGCCGCTGATCGCGAACAGCAGGATCTGCCGGCGCCAGGCCATGCGTCGGTGGCGCGCTCAGGCCGCGCCGAACAGCGGGGCCATGCCGCCGTCGCCCGGGTTCCGGACCACGCCGCGCTCGGTCACGATCGCGTCGATCAGCGTCGCGGGCGTCACGTCGAACACCGGGTTCCACGCCTGCGCGCCTTCGACCACGACGCGCTGGCCCGCGTGCGCGAGCAATTCGTCGGGCGCGCGCAGCTCGATCTCGATGCCGTCGCCGTTCGCGCTCGCCATGTCGACGGTCGAAGACGGCGCGACCACCATGAACTTCACGCCGTGGTGGCGCGCCGAGATCGCGAGCTGGTAGGTGCCGATCTTGTTCGCGGTGTCGCCATTCGCGGCGATGCGGTCCGCACCGACGATGACCCACTGCACCTGCCCGGTCTTCATCAGGTGCGCGGCCGCGGAATCGGCGATCAGCGTCGCCGGGATGCCGTCGCGCAGCAGCTCCCAGACCGTCAGGCGCGCCCCCTGCAGCCAGGGTCGCGTCTCGCCCGCGAACACGCGCGCGATGCGTCCGTCCTCGACCCCTGCGCGGATCACGCCGAGCGCAGTGCCGAATCCCGCGGTCGCGAGCGAGCCGGTATTGCAATGGGTCAGCACGCCATCGCCCGCGCCGAGCAGCGCGGCACCGAGTTCGCCCATGCGGCGGTTGGCGGCGAGGTCCTCGTCCTGGATCGCCTGCGCCTCGCGCGCGAACGCGTGCGCATCGGCGGGATCGGCACTCGCGCCGCGCATGCGGTCGAGCGCCCACATGAGGTTCACCGCGGTCGGGCGCGCGGCGCGCAGCGTCGCGAGCGCGTGTTCGAGTCGTTCGGGTTCGCGCTGCGCCGCGAGCACCACGCCCCACGCGGCCGCAATGCCGATCGCGGGCGCACCGCGCACCACGAGATCGCGGATCGCGCCGGCGACTTCGTCCGCACTGCGGCAGTCGACATGACGCTCCTCGCGCGGCAGCAGGCGCTGGTCGAGCAGGCGCAGGTGGTCGCCGCGCCAGAGCACGGCGCGCACGGAATCATGGCTGGATTCGGGTATAGCGGACATCGGCTTCGCCGCGGTGGCGGCGGCGCTGTGGAGTCGGGAGCGCAGGTTAGCAGCGCCCCGCCGCCTCATCCAGCGGCGCCGCGCGCGAGCCGGTCGCGCAGGCCGCCGTCGCGCCGCGTCGTGCGTGCGAGGGCCGCGCGCAGCACGTCGGGCGCGGCCCACAGCAGTGCCTGGCGCCGCGCGCGCGACACCGCGGTGTAAACCAGCTCGCGCGTCAGCAGCGGATTGTCGGGATCGGGCGGCAGGATCACCGCGACGTCCGCGTACTCGGAACCCTGGCTGCGATGCACCGTGATCGCCCACGCGGTCTCGCAGGCCGGCAGCACGCGCGGCGAATGGCTGCGCAGCGCGGGGCGGCCATCGCGGTCACTCGATTCGAACCAGACGCGCAAGCCATCCGGTCCCTCGAGCGCGATTCCGATGTCGCCGTTGAACAGCCCGCGCGCGGCGTCGTTGCGCGTGACGATCACGGGTCGGCCCGCATGCCACGTGCGCAAGGGATCGAACCCGTGGCGCTCGCCGAGCCAGCGCGTGACGAGCGCGTTGGCGCCCGCGACGCCGAACGGGCCTTCGCGCAGCGCGCACAGCAACTGGCATTCGCGCAGGGCGGACAGTGCTTCGGCCGGCTGCGCGCGACGATCGAACAGCCGCGCGTGCACGCCGGCATGCCGTTCCAGCCACGCCACGATGCGCGCACGCAGCCTGGCCGGCTCGGTGCAGGCCTCGAAGCCGAGTGCATCGTCGCCGCCGTTCTCGAGCAGGGCGTCGAGCCAGCCGTGGTTCGCACCGCGCAACGCAGCGACACCGCGCGCCAGGCTGCCCTGCGCGCGCCAGACGTGGTCGAGCGTGACGATGTTGCGCGCGAGCGGCGGCTCCGGCGCAGGCGGCGTGGCCGCGACGATATCGGCGAGTACCGAGCCTGCATCGACTGAGGCGAGCTGGCCCGGGTCGCCGACGATGACGAGGCGCGCGTCCGCGCGCAGCGCGTCGAACAGCTGGCGCATCAGCGCGAGGTCGACCATCGAGGCTTCATCGACGACGACGATGTCCGCCGCGAGTGGGTTCGCGCGGCCGTGCACGAAGGTGTTGCCTGCGGGCCGGAAGCCGAGCAGGCGATGCAGCGTGCGTGCCTCGCCTTGCGGGATCCGGTCGAGCAATGCGCGGAACGGCGAAGCCGGATCGAGGCGCTCGAGCAGCGCGGCCTTGCCATGCGCGATCGCCTGGCCGAGCCGCTGCGCGGCCTTGCCGGTCGGCGCCGCGAGCGCGATCGCGGGGTGCGCGGGCAGCCCCGCGATCGCTGCGTGTCGCAGCAGCATCGCGAGCATGCGCACGACAGTCGAGGTCTTGCCCGTGCCCGGCCCACCGGTCAGCACGAGCAGCCGTGCGTCGATGACGCGCGCGACCGCCTCGCGCTGGCGCGTGGTCGCGCGCGGCTGCTCGTCGCCGAACAACGCGTCGAGGTCGTGCTGCAACGTGTCCGCGGTGGTCCCCGTGCCCGCGTCGCGACGCCCGAGCAATGCGTGCGCGAGTTCGCGTTCGTGGCGCCAGTTGCGCCAGAAGTAGAAACGCGCGTCCGCATCGAGCACGAACGGCGTGAACGCGGTGCCGTCGCCGACCCACGGCTGCGCGCGCAGCGCGGCGAGCCCGGCATCCCCGAACGACGAAGCCAGCAACGCGCAGGCGTGTCCCTCGCCCTCGGCGACGCTCGCGGCGAATGCCGCGCGCGCGAGCACTGCCGAACCCGTGTGCGCCTGCACCCAGCGCGCGAGGCCGCGATCGATCATGCGCGAGGGACGAGCCGCGCCCGTGCTCATGCGGCGTCCCCTGCGGTGCCGGCAAACAGTTCGTCCAGCGCCTCGATCAATGCAACCGGCCACGTACGGCGCCAGACGCCGGTATCCGCGGCGAGACCGACCGCGCGCACGAACACGTACCAGCTGCCGCCGAGGTGCCGTGCCGGCGAGTATCCGCGCAGGCGCCGGCGCAGGTAGCGGTGGACCGCGACGCTGTACAGCAGTGCCTGCAGCGGGTAGTGGTGCGTGCGCATCGCGGCGTCGAGGCCTCCATCGCGATAGCCGGCGAGGTCGGGGCCGAGCCAGTTGGTCTTGTAGTCGAGCACGTGGTAACGCCCGCGCCACTCGAACACCAGGTCGACGAAGCCGGCCAGCATGCCGTTCAACCGCTGCGCCTCGAGCGTGGCCGGCAGCGCGTCCGCGACACCATGCGCCGCGCACAGCGCGCGCATGCGCGCGATCGTCACGTGGCGCAGCGGCAACTGGAATTCGAACTCGCTGACGCGCGCATCACACCCGAGATCCAGCAGGCGCAGGCCATCGCCGAGGTCGGCGCGACGGCTGCGCTCGACCATCCGCGCGACCTCTTCGAGCGGGTCGACGCCGCCGGCCGGCGGCACGCGCAGGCCGCGTGCGTGCAGCTCGCGCGCGACCAGCGCGCGTTGCACGGGCCACACCGGCTCCGGTGTCGCGAGTTCGAACATGCGGTGCACGGCATCGCCGAAGCGCGGTCCGCGCAACGCCTGCAATGCCACGAGCCGCGGGTCGTCCCCCGTCGACTCCGGCACGGGCAGCTCCATTGCAGTCGCGGCTTCGTCAGCGGCGCCGGCCTCGGCGAACGAGGCCGCGGTCGCGCCGCGTGCGATCGCACTGAAGCTGTGCTGCCACTCGAACGCGCGCAGCGCGGGCATCGGCGTGCGCGTCGCGTACGCACGCGGCGCCGACGCCGGCGGCACGTACATCGCCGCGGCCGGGCCGGGCACGTCGACGAGCGCGACGCCCTCGAGTCGCGACGCGAGCACGTCCAGGCCGGCTTCGCCCGGCGTGATGCCGAGCCGACGCTGCGCCTGCGCGACCAGCAGGTCGATCGCGGCGACTTCACAGGCGCGCTCATCCGGCGGATCACCGTCGGCCGGGAACGACTTGCGCTCGACCCAGTACACATGCAGCGCATGCACCGCGCGCGTCATCGCGACGTACAGCAGGCGCAGGCGCTCGTCGAGGTCCTCGCGGTGGTGGCGCGCGAGGTTCGCGGCGAACGCCGCCGATCCGACGTCGACGAGCAGGCGGCCCGCATCGTCGTGGAAGCGCAGCACCTTCGGCGCGAAGTTGCCGCTGCGCGTCGCGATGCGCCAGGCCAGCGGCAGGTAGACGATCGGGAATTCCAGGCCCTTGGCCGCGTGCACGGTCAGCAGTTGCACGCGCGCGGCATCGCTTTCGATGCGCAGCTGCCGCGCGTCCTCGGCATCGTGCTCGCCGTCACCGCCGTCGCTGCGCATGCGCGCGAACCATGCGGACAGGCCTTCGAGACCTTGCTCCTGCGGCTGCCGTTCGGCCAGCAGTTCACCGAGATGGCGAAGATCGGTCACGCAACGCTCGCCGCCTTCGGCGGCCAGCAATGCGGCGCCGCGCTGCGCCAGCAGGTCGGCGACCAGCGCGAGCACGCCACGCGATCGCGCGAGTGCGCGCCAGCGCGCGAAACGCTCGAGTTCGCGCTCGAACGAGGCCGCATCGGTGCGCCAGGCTTCGAAATCCTCGAATCGCGCGCCGAGCAATCGCGTCGACAGCGCGGTGCGCACCGCACCTTCGTCGTCGGCAGCGAGCACGCCCGCGAGAACGAGCTCGAACTCCGCCGCGGCTTCGCCGTCGAACACGCTGCCCCGACCCGAGCCGACGCACGGGACGCCGCGGCGTACCAGCCGCTCGCGCAACGCGAGCACCTGGCGGTTGGTCGGCAGCAACACCGCGATGTCGCCGGGCCGCACACGCCGCTCGCCGATGTGCTGGCGTTCGTCCACGAGCTGCGCGGCGATGCGCGCCGCGCAGTCGTCGAGCGCGAGGTCCTCGAGTGCAACGAGCGCATCGAGCGGTTTGCCGCTTTTCGGGTCTACCGCGCCGCAGCGGAACGCATGCAGCGTGAACGGCAGGGCCACCGGCTCGCCGTCGATGGACCAGGGCTCGGCGTCGGCGGTGCCGGCCGCGGTCACCGGGTGGTAATCGATGCCCGTGCGACCGAAACCACCTTCGCCGCCGTACAGCGAATTGATCGCACCGACCAGTGCACGCGAGGAGCGGTGGTTGGTGCCGAGCGCATGGCGCAGGCCAGCCTGTGCGGCCGCCCGCAGGTACGCGGCGATGTCGCCGCCGCGAAATCCGTAGATCGCCTGCTTGGGATCGCCGATCATCACGAGCGTGCCGCGGGTGGTGCCGTCCGCGGCGCGATAGATGCGATCGAAGATCGCGTACTGGCGCTGGTCGGTGTCCTGGAACTCGTCGATCAGTGCGGCCGGAAAAGCCTCGAACAGGCGCCCGGCGAGTTGCGCACCCGCCTCGCCCACGAGCCGTTCGTGCACGCCATCGATGAGCATCGAGAAGGTCCTGACGCCGCGCCGTTGCGCGCGTTCGCGCATCTGCGCGACGCACTGCGCGTTCGCGGCAGCCAGCACGCGGCCGCGCGCGAAGGTCGCTCGATGTGCGAGCAGCTCCCGCATCTGCTGCAGGCAGCACAGCAGCGGATGATCGCGCAGTGGCGTGCGTGCGGCCGGCGACTGCTGCTCGTCGATCGCGTCGTCGTCGAACCTGTCGTCGAGCGCCTTGTGCAGCGCGTCCATCATCGATTCGGAATCGAGCTCGGACTCGAGCGCCTTCGCCGCATTCTCCAGCCCGTTGGAGAGCCTCGACTTGCGCCCGCCGTACAGCGTGCGGTCGCGGGCCAGCGCGCGCAAACGGTCCGAGAAACCCGGTCGGCGCAGCAATTCCATCTCGGCGCGCAGCGCATCCAGTCCATCCGGGTCGAGTACCGCAGCCGCACCGCTTCCGGCCATCGCGTGCAGGTCCCACGAGAGCGATTCCGGGCCATCGCGCAGCACCGCGTGCTCGCACGGGTCGAGTGCGTGCTCGAAGTAGCGGCGGCGCCAGAAGTCCTCCACGCATTCATGCAGCAGTTCCGCTTCGTCGACGAGTCGCTCGCTGCGGAACGCGGCGCCTGCCTCGAGCGGGTACTCGCGCTGGATGCGCTGGCACAGCGCATGGATCGTCGCGATCGGCGCGCGATCGAAATCGGCACGCGCGAGCTGGATGCGGCGCAGCGCCTGCCGCGCGCGCTCGGGATCGCTGGCGTGCGCGGCGAGCCACGCGGGCAGCGTGTCGACGTCGCCGTTCGCCGCGGCGCTGGCGCCGGCCGCTTCGAGTTCGGCCGGATGCTGAAGCCAGTGCTCCGCCTCGACGAGTCGCCGCCGCAGGCGCTCGCGCAGCTCCTCGGCCGCCGCTTCGGTGAACGTCGTCACGAGGATCTGCTCGGCGCCCAACCCGCGCTCGAGCAGCAGGCGCAGGTACACCACGCCGATCGTCCAGGTCTTGCCGGTGCCCGCACTCGCTTCGATCAGCACGCGGCCATCGAGCGGGAGTTCGCGCCAGCGGAGCGCCGTGGTGTCGCGCGACGGCATCAGGCGTCTCCGCGTCCGGCCGCGCGCCCGCGTTTCCGCGGCCCGCCCTCGTCGGGCGGAAGCAGGAGGTTGCGTCGCGGGTCGAGGACATCCGCGATGAAACGGGTTGCGTCGACGAACGCCGCATGGGCGGGATCGGCCGCATCGAACAGATCGAGGCCGCGCGTCGCGAGCCGCGCGTAGCCGGGCGCGTAGTCGCGCTCGCCGGCAGCATCATCGGAGGCGCCGCCTTCCCAACGCGCGCGGGCACGCGCGCTGCGGGCATCGGCGGGCGCGGTCGCGTAGGCGTGCGTCGTGGCAGGGAAATACATCGGCGGTCGCAGCGACGCCTGCCATGCGTCGACGAGCCGGCAAAGACCTTCGCGCAATGCATGCTCGTCCTGTTCGCGCAGGAGCGCGAGCCACGGCGGCGTTCGCGGCGGCTTGTCCTTCGGCATGTCGATGAAGGCCGCCCCGATCGCGGGCCCCAGCGCGAGCCGCAGCGCGGCCCATTCGATGTGGAAGCCGAGCCACTCCTTGAGGTTGGCCTCGCGATTGGGCTGCGCGTCGAACAGCAGCAGGTGCCCTTCGCGATCGAGGAACACGCGCTCGACGCGCCCGACGAGGCGTCGGCCAGCGCCGAGATCGAGGTCGAACGCCTGCGCGCGTCGCTCGACTCCGGCCGGCGCGAACAGCTCGCGCGCGAGCGCGAGCACGGGCGTCACCTTCGCGGCCACCTGTTCCCAGCTGCGCTCGCCGATCGACCCGCTCGCGAGCAGCCCCGAATGCGCGAGCCGCGGTGGAATGGCCGCAGGGAGGTTGCCCGTGCGTGCGAGCGCATCGAACAGCACCGCGTGCTCGAGCCGCTCGCGCCGATCCGTCGCGGGCGTCAGGGGTTCGCGATCGATGAATCCTTCCGCGCCGACGAGGTCGAGGTTGATGCCCATGCCATCGCGCAGGGCGGAGCGTGACGGGTCGCGCCAGAAGCGCAACAACGCGGCCAGCGTGAACTCGCCCTGCACGGGCGCGAACTCGAGTGCGCGCGGCTCGAGGAAGCGCGTGGTCACGGCAGCAGGCGTCATGCGCGGCAGCATGCTCGCGTCATGGGTGAACAGGCGCGGATCGTGCGACGGCGCCCCGGCGGGCTCGAAGTAGCGCGGATCGAACGGCTGCAAGGGATGCACGACGTGCCAGGGGCGATCGACGCCGGAGCCGGCGGCGACGCCGTGCTGTTCGTCGAGCAGTTGCAGCAGTTCCGCCAGCGGCGAAGCGGGATTGCGCGGCTTGCCATCGGCCACGCCGACGCCGATGTAGCTCGCATGCAGCCGCGCACGCGCCGACATCAGCGCTTCGAGGAACAGGTAACGGTCTTCGCTGCGCGTGTCGCGGTCGCCGCGGCGCGGCGCGGCGAGCATGCGGTTGAGGCCCGCATCGCCGCCGGGCCGCGGGAAATCGCCCTCGTTCATGCCGAGCAGGCAGACCATGCGGAACGGAATCGAGCGTTGCGGGACGAGGCCGCAGAACGTGACGCCACCGAGCAGGAACGGCTGGCGCTCCGGTGCCTGTTCGAGCGCAGATGCGAGCGCCTCGCGCACCACGCTCCATGGCTGCGGGAGTTCGGGCAACGCCTGCGCGCCCTCGGCCGCGAGCTGGCCGAGCACGCCGCGCAGCGCGGCATGCGCAGCCGACTCCGCCTCGTCGCGCAGGTCGATCTCGAACAACGCGTCGAAGCGGTCGGAGAGCCAGCTGCTCCAGTCGGGCAGCGTGCGCATCGCGGACAGGCCTTCGCGGAACTGGCGCAGTTCGAGCAGCAACTGATCGAGCTGGCCGATCGCATCGACGTCGCTGCCGCCGACGCCGGCATGCGGCACGATGTCGCCCGGCAGCAGCACGTCCGGTTCATTGCCGGAGACCAGCCCCGCGTACAGGCGATCGAATCCGAAGCGCCACGAATTCGCGTCGACACTCGCTGCACCCGCCTGCGACTTCATTTCCGCATCGAGTCCCCACGCGACGTGGGCGCCGCGCAGCCAGCGCTCGAGCGCTTCGCGCGCATCCTCGTCGATCGCATGCCGCCGCGCGAGCGCCGGCACGTCGAGCAGGCCGAGCACCTCGCTCGCGGCGAAGCGGCTCTCGGCGAGGTCGAGCAACCGCGCCACCGCGCCGAGCAGCGGATGCGCACGCGCGAGGTCGACATCGGCGACGTGCCATGGGATCTGCAGCGGATCCACGCGATGCGTGGCCGGTTCGCCGAACACCGCAGGCAGGTAGGGCGCGTAGGCGGTGATGTCCGGCGCCATGACGACGATCTCGCGATGACGCAGCGTCGGATCGTCGGCGAGCGCGGCGAGCACGGCATCGCGCAGGACTTCGAGTTCGCGCAGGCGCGTGTGGCAGGCATGCACGCGCAGGCTCGCGTCGTCGCGCAAGCGCAGCCATCGTGCCGCGTGGCCTTCGTTCCCGGCATCGCGGCGGAACGCGCTGCCGATCGCATCGGGATCCATCGCGCGCACGCTGGCCTGCACGCGTTGCAGCAGGCGTGCGGCGGGGTCGCCGTCGGCTTCGTCGAGCGCGTCGCGATGTTCGGTTGCGTCGGCGGCATCCAGTGCAAGGCAGAAATCCTGCGCGACGCGACCGAGCGCAACCAGCAGCGGATGGCCGATCTCGAAGTAGAGCGCGTCGGCATCGTCGCCCATGCGCAGGAGATCGCGCCGGCTGCGCAGGTAGACCCAGTGCTCGCGGCACGGATCGGGGAAATACAGGTGCACCTGCGCGTGTTGCGCGCGCGCGCGCAACGCCTCGAGTTCGTCCGGTGCGAGGCGGCTGACGCCGAACACGTGCAGCGGCTCGCGCGGCGTCGCATCGGTGGCCAGTGCTCGCAGCAGCGCGGGCCCGCGGTCGACGCGATGCGGTGCGGCGATGCGCGCGCGCACGCGGCGCCAGAGCCGCGCCTGCCAGTCGCGGCTTTCGCCCTGCTCCCATGCGCGGATCCACTCCGGTCGATAGGTCAGGTACTGCGCGTAGACGTCCGCCATCCGCTGCGCGAGCTGGAAGCGTCGTCGCGCGGCATGCGCGGCCCCCGCATCGATGCCGAGCTCGGGTGCGTCGAATCCTTCGAGCGCGCCGAGGAGATGCCAGCGCAGCATCTCGCCGCGCCAGGGCCCACCCGCGAGATGCTCGTCGCCGAGGAGCTCGCGCGCGGCTCGATCCAGCCACTGCCACGGCAGCGCGACATCGACGTTGGCGGCAATGCCGTGTCCGCCGCACGCGGACGGGCGTCGCGCAAGCGCGCCGAGCAGCCAACGCTTCATGCCCGCATGCGCGACGAGCACCGACTGCGCGAGCAGCGGATTCGCCGGGCGCTCTTCCTCGAGGTGCACCGCGAGCAGTTCGGCGAGCCGCTCGATGCGGCTTGCGCGATGGACGATGAGTTCACCGATGGCCAATCGCCGCCCCTGCCCTGGGTCGAGGCCACGATGATGCGGCCGGACCTGCGTTGTAGCCTCGGCAGGTCGCACGGCGCAAGACGGACTCGCAAGCCGCCTCTCGGTCGCCACGGCAGCGCTCGACGCGCACCAGGACGTGCTGTGAGCCGGGCGCGGCAACCTGCAGGTGCCGGCCTCACGCAGTCGCATCAGGTGGAGAGGTACGACGGGCACCGCAAGCGGTGCCGGTTCGGACTGGTGGGCGGTGCAGGGATCGAACCTGCGACCCTTGCCGTGTGAAGGCAATGCTCTACCGCTGAGCTAACCGCCCCTGATCAGGAGTGCCGCGCGCGATGCGACGCGGCGAATCTGGTGCCGGAGAAGGGAATCGAACCCCCGACCCACGCATTACGAATGCGTTGCTCTACCAGCTGAGCTACTCCGGCAAGGGGCGCGGAGTATAGACATTCGCGGCGGCCGGGACAACCGCGCGGCCGTCGGCTTACCAGCAATTGCCGTTGCTGTCGTTGCCGGTCTTGTCCTTGAACCCGGTGTTGTTGAGCGTGAGCGTGCCGCAGCGATCGGCTGCCTGCACGTCCTGCGGCACGAGCTGCAGCACGTAGGTCTGCCTGTCCGCGGGCATCACGATCTGCGCCGTGTAGTGCCGGCCTTCGGAAACCAGGTTCATCCCGATCTCGTTCGCATCGCCATAGCGGTTGAAGTTGGTGTAGTAGCGCTCCTGCGCCGAGGCGATGCGCATCGCGAGGTCCTTGCCGTCCGCGCGCCGATTGCGCATCGCGAAGTTCTGGTAGCTCGGAAACGCGATCGTTGCGAGCAACGCGATGACCGCCACGACGATCATCATTTCGATCAGCGTGAATCCCCTGGCTTCGTGCTTCATCGTCTACCCCTGGTGTTCGAAGGCACCGGGGCGGCGCTGGCCGCCCCGGCATTGCGCAATTACAGCAGGTCGAGCAGCTCCCGCCACGCGCCGCGGTGCCACGGTGGCAGCACGACGGCCTTGTTGATCTCGTCCTGGATGTTCTCGGGCAGGCCCGGGATGATCAGTCGGCCACCGCCCTGGGTTTGCGCCGGATCGCCCGGCGGCACGTCGGCCCCGGTGGCGACACCGACGGTGCCCGTGCCCGGCGCCGCGTTGGCGCCTCCGGAGAATACCGTGCCGCCGGTGGCTGCATTGATCGCCATGATGCCGTAGCGACGGCCCGGATCGCAGGGATCGTCGCCTTTGGGAATCAGCGAGTAGAGCACCGCGACGTTGATCGAGAACAAGGGTACGGCTCGGCGTTCGGCGCGTTCGCCCGGTTCCAGCGCGATCGCGAGCGGCATGCGCCAACCATGAGCGGGCTGCTTGATGATGACCGGATTGCCGCCACTCACGCTGCCGAGGTTCATCGGCGGGGTCCCGGTCGGCAGCGCACCGGTCGGGGCCGTCCAGCCGCTGATCGTGCGCACCGCATTGCCTTCGGCATCGGCCGCACCCTGGACCAGGTTCTGCGTGACGAGCTGGTTCACGCGGATCGGGTAGGCAGCCGCGTCGGTTCCATAGTCACGAATGCCGTAGAACGCCTGCTGCGGGATCGCGCTGGTGCGATCGTCGCGCCCGAGGTACTTGCCGGTGCCGAACACGAGGATCGGCTGGCGCGTGATCGGATCGCGCAGTGCAGTGGGGTTGAACACGATCGGCTGGTCACCGACATTGGTCGCTCCGCCCGCGCCGTAGCTCGTGAACATCAGATCGACGCTCCACAGCGCCGGATTCGGGCTGCTGAGGTCGAAGCGCCAGAGGTTGCCCGCGAGGTCACCGGCGTACGCGAGGTCGTCGATCTGGTCGCCCGCGAGGTCGTAGACGACGGCCGTGGACAGGCCGTACGTGCGGAATCCGCTCGGCACCGGCTGCGGCGCGATCGAAGTACGGATCTCGCGGATCAGCCGCCCGGTCTCGACGTCGATGACGAGCAGGGACGTCCGCCGTGCCGCAGGTTCGTGCGCATCGGACGCCTTCGCCGCATCCTGTTCCTGCTCCGGGAAATACCCGCTCGAGACGAGCGCCACCCAGCGATTCTCGTAGTGGATGCGCGCGACGTTGATGGAATCGTAGGTGTACCCGAGCGACGCACAGGTGCGCGAATTCTGCGCGCACGGCGCATCGGCAGCCGTGCTCAGCGTATTGCCGCTGTCGAACTCCCACATCACGCGTTGCGCGATGTCGCTTTCGGTCGCGCTTGCCGCGGGTGGATGGGTGATGTCCATCGCATAGAGCCCGCGCCCACCGAGGCGCAGCGAGCCGACCAGGATCGTGCGCCACTGGCCGTTGATGAATACGTCCGCCTCGCGCGGCGCCGAATCCACGCCGGTCACGAGCCCGGCCGTGTCGCTGGTCGAGCGCGCAAGGCGGCGATTCTTGATCAACGTCGACGGCACGTAGGCCCAGGCCTCCTCGCCCGAGCTGGCGTCGAACGCATGCAGCATGCCGTCGTTCGAGCCCACGTAGACGTAGGGCGTGCGCTCGCGATGCTCGAACTGGTACGCGGCGTAGCCGTTGACGTCGTCCTCGAGGAATGCCTTGGTCTCGGGAGAGCAGGCGCTGCGGTCGTCGACATTCGTCGCGTCGCAGGGGAACGTGTCGTAGTAGCCGCCACGCGGCGACGAGGTGTACAGCGGACGCGCGTTGATGACCGCCCCGAGCACGGAACTGCGGGTGCGGAAGCGCGGTGACGCGGTCGACTCGTTCGTGCGCACGCCGCGCACGTAGTTCATCCGCCGCTCGCCGAACGCATCGCACGCGGCCACTTCCGCCGGGATGACGCTGTCTGCATCGCAGCGGTCGGTCGCCAGCGGATTCTGATTGAGCCCGTCCCTGAGGTCGTCCACGGCGTTGATCTCGGACCAGCGGAACGGCATGCCGACCGGCGTGCCGGCGTCGAGCTTGGAGGTGACGATCAGGCGCGTGGCCGGGTCACGCGCGTCCGGGGCGTGTCCCGACGCCCACGGCGCGCCCGGCGGCGCGGAGCAGACGCGCGTCGCTTCGTCGAAGGTGCCACCGGTCAACATGCACCCTGCATCCCAGCTTGCATCAAGCCCTGCCTGGCCCGTCGCGGGATCGACTTCCTCGCGGATCAGCTTGCCCGCCCAGTCGCTGCTGTCGTAACCGGCTGCATAACCACTGTTGCCGAACGTGAGCAGCGGCAGCGACAGCGAAGCGGGCGTCGAACTCGTGCTCTGCGCGATCACGCTCGCGATGATTTCCTGCAGCGCGCGGATCAGGTCGCCCGGATTACTCGCGGCGAAGAACTTGCCGCGGCTGTTCAGCGCGGCATGCCACATGTCGTCGATCTTCTCGATCGTGTCGTTGTAGGGCGCCGCGCCCGAGAACGATGGCCAGGCGATGTCGCCCAGCCGCAGGCGGCGCAGGTTCGCGTCGGTCTTCGGGATCGAGCCGGACACGCCGAACCCGATCATGAACTGCACGAGATGTGGCCAGGTCGCCGGGTCGTTCGCCGGATTCCAGTAGATCTCCTTGTTGTCGAGCACCGGATTGTCGTCCGGGTCGGCAGGGTCGTCGGTGCCGACCGGCACGCCGAACAGGTCGGTCGAGCGATCGGTGATGTAAGGCCGCACCTTGAGGCGCGTCAGCCCGTCTGCCTGGAAATCGGGCCGCAGGTCGGTCGCCCAGTAATGGAACGCGATGTCCGCCATGCTGCGCTGCGCGGGACTGACCTGGTTCCACATGACGGCGCTCTCCTCGTCGGCCGTCGAGTAGGTCCGACCGTCCGGCAGCGTGCGCGTCGCGGGGGTCGTGTCATTGGTCGCGGTGGTCACGACTCCGTTGTTCCAGAGGCCGTCGGTCATCTGGATGTGGAAGTTCTTGCGGCAACTCAACTCGCGATTGAGCGTGCGGTCCCAGTACGGGTTGCGGTCGACCGCGCCGCCTGCGCGCTGGAACATGCGACCGACGCGGTCCGCGGCCGCCTGGTTCGGCGTATTGCCGCCGACCGGCGTCGAGAACAGCCATCGATAGAACTCGGTGCGCGTGTTGTAGACCGCCGCGTTGTCCTCGAATGCATAGATCGGCGTGGTGGTCGTCAGCTGGCGATTATTGATGTTCTGCCAGGCCGCGCGCAGGTTGCGATCGAATTTCGCATAGGCGCGCGACACCGAGGTCACAGCGGCCATGTAGCGCGTGTGGTAGTACGAGTACCAGTTGGCGAAGTTCTGGCGCTCGGCGACGGGCAGCGCGACCCATTCCCAGTTGTTGGTGTTCCACAGGGCCGCGGTGTTCGCGATGTCGCCCTGCGCGTCCAGGGTCAGCAGGGGCGCAGTGCTCCGGTAACGGTAGTAACCGGCTCCGGTCTGGCCGCAGAAGCGCGTACCGGTGCCGAGATTGCGCGTCGTGCTCGCGGCCGGGGCGTCCGGGCGGTTGCGGATGATGCCGTTGTCCCATGCGGCCGCGAAGGGTGCGTCAGGGAACTCGGTCACGCCATCGACCTGCAACGGCGGGTCGTAGGTCGCATTCGGGTTGTAGTAGACGCCGTTCATCGCCCACGAACGCGGATCCGCCGGATCGGTCACGCGCGGATCGATGATGCCGGCGCAGAGGAACGGTCGGCCGCCCGAGGGATAGCTCGCGTCGCCGGTGGTGTTCTGCTGGTCGGTCGCACCCCAGCCGGCACCGCTGTACGGGCGCGAGTCGGGCATGTAGTTGCGGCCCATCGAGCCCGAATCGTCGAACGTCAACACGACGTTCGGCGCTACGCCCGTGGTCAATTCGGGCGGCGTGGTCAGGAGGTCGACCGTGCCGTTCGCGGGCGTTGCGATCGCCTGGCCACCGCCGGCGAGCGACATCGCGCAGCCGATCGCGGCATGTGTCGCGAACCGGCGCCATCCACCGGCCTTGTACGCTTGCATTCCCGTGCTGCGGCTCATGGCGTGCCTCCGGTGTTGGCGCCTGCATTGGCGAGGTTGAGGCCGGGCGAGTACACGCTCTCGGCCACGCGCACGACCGCGCCGCTGCCGCCCTGGCTGCGCGAGGTCACGCGATAGAACCATGCGCTGTTCTGCTGTTCGGGATCGATGATGCCCTTCTGCTGCCCTGCCCCGGGGGGCACGTCGGCGCCGAGATCCTCGATCACGTAGACGGGCTCGCTCGCGAGCGACGCGGTCTCTTCGTCACCCGAGAAACCGGTCAGGCTGCGCCCGTACTGCGGCGCGCCGATCGGCGTGGCCGCCCAGCCGCGCTTGGTGCGGAACTCCTGGATCGGGGCGACGAGCCTTCCGTTCACGGGCCGCTGTGCGCAGTTGCAGCTCGAAGTCGCATTGGCCGCGCACAACGTCATCTGCGAGGCCGCGCCGCAAGCCGGCAGCGGATTGATGCCGTTGAACGTCGCGGTGCTGAAGTAAGCCTCGCCACCACGCAGTGCGCTTTCCGCGCCCATCAGCCCCAGCTGGCGATTGCGCATGCCGCCGGTCATCTTTTCCTGCAGGATCGACGTGCTGGTCGCGGTCAGCGCAAGCAGGGTCACGAGGATCAGGAACACGAGCGCGACGAACAGCACCGCGCCATTCTGGTGCCGGGCCCGGGCGAGGGCGAACAGGTGTCGGTTCATGTCGTCTACTCAGAAGTTGAAGTTGCGCGTCGATCCGAACGCGATGAACTCGCGCCGCAGCGTCTTGCCGGCGAGCAGGCCCGAATCGAGCGGAGTCGTTTGCGTCGGCGTATGGACTTCGCCCATGAACTGGTATTCGAGGCTCGCGTCGTCCAGGGTCATGACCTCGTCACCGGTATTGACCAGCAGATGCGCCTCGATCGCGCGCACGGCGCGCCAGAGGCAGCCGGGCTCGGTCGCGCTACCGGCGGCCGCGGTCGCTCCTTCCGGCATCAACGGGCACGGAACGGTGCCCGCGTCCACCTCGTCAGCGGTCAGGTAGCGGGTATTCCCCGACGAATCCAGCAGGGCGTAGCGGAATTTCAGCTGATCCACGCCGCGCACGAGCTCCTGCGGCGCGGCACCGTTCTCGCGCCGGATCAAGGCCGGCACCAGGCGTCTCGGCTCTCCGCTGTTGGGTCGCGCATCGGGGTTTTCGTCTTCGCGCAGTTCCACCGAATAGGTGACCGTCACGAAATCCTTGGAGAAATTGAACACCCGCATGTCGCGCGCGCCCGAATTGGTGCAGACGGGTTGCATCGAGCCCGTGAGCGCGTTGCCGATCGTGAGCGTGTTGCCCGCGGCCGCCGCGACCGGCACGATGCTGGTGTTCTGGCAGTCCGAAACGAGCGCGTTCTCGCCGGGAAGGAAGCTTCTTTGCGGATCGGCCGGGTCGTAGGGATCGTCACCGGCTTGCGGCGCAAACGAAAGCGTACCGCCGCTCGCGCAGGTATTGTTGCCGGGCACCGCCCAACCGCTTCCGCGCTGGTAGCGCACGATCAGCACGTCGCTGGCCGGCAGCCGCGCGCCGGCCGTCAGTCCCTGCGCAGGCAGGAACGACGGCAAGCCGCTGCCGCAGTCGCCTGCGGTATCGCAGGAGTATCCCTGCAGGAAGTAACGCGGGCTGAGCACATAACTGGTCGTGGCCAAGGCCGGACTGGCCAGTCCCGACGTCTGGTCGATGCTGCTGATGTCGTCGGGGAAACCGAGGCTCTCGGCGAACACGGCCGGAGCGCGCAGCCCGATCAAGGGAATCGAACCGCCCGGTGTCATGTTCCCGCCGAAATTGCTGCAGTATTGACCGCCCGCCATGCGCAGGTCACTTTCCATCCGCGTGACCGCAAAACGCCCGCTTTCCTGCAATCGCGCAAGCCCGTTCTGCAGCTTGTTGGTCGCACTCGTGGTGCCGAACAGGCTCAGGATCCCGACGCTCAGCAGCAGGCCCAGCGCGAGCGCGACCATGATCTCGAGCAGGGAGTAACCGCGCGCCGGCATCGACGGGGTCGCTGGAAGGATTCGCCCAACGCTCATCTGGTTCGCCCTCATGGCTGGAATGCCCATGCGAATCGCTGCTCTTCGACGAGCTCCGCGGGATCATTCGACGACTCGAGTCGCGTCTCGTTCCATTCGATGATGAACATGCACAACCCGTCGTAGGTCGCCGCGCCCGCAGTCTGCGGCGCACCCAGCGACGCCCCATCGCACTGGATCGACGCGGTCGCGTTCCGCGGCATCTGGGTGACCAGCTGCGTGCTCCACACCGCACGGTCATTGGCTGCAAGGGCGGTCGGGTCGCAGGCCGTGGTCTCGCACGTGGCATTGCCCGCCGTGTCCATGTCGTAGTCGCCTTCGTACTCGTCGATCACCGCGATGTTCGCGCGCATGCGGTCGGCCATCGATTGCGCGAGGAAGGAAGCCTGCGTGCGCAGGTAGGCGCTCTGGTTGGTTTTCACCGACACGACCATCAGTCCCGCGAGGCCGAGCAGGCCGAGGCTGAAGATCAGCAGTGCGATCAGGACTTCGAGCAGGGTGAAGCCGCGCGGTCGGCGGCTGAACGGCGGGCGCATGCAGGTCTCCATCAGGCGCAGGTTCCGGCGGGCGATCCGGTCACGTCGCGGCGGCTGCTGACCGTTCCCGACGGCTCGACGTGGATGCGGCGCGACTTGGTCGCCTCCGCGCGTTCCACCGGGCGACAGACGTTGAAATCGAACATGGTCGCGCCGCGGCCGAGCGTTCCGGTCGGATTGAACAGGACTTCGTCGTCCGGCGCGGTGCCGCCGGTGGCGCGGCCCACGATCGTGTAGGTGTCGGGAATCGGCCCGACCAGTCGGGGGCACAGCGGGGTTTCGCCGTCGAGATCGACGTAGGCTTCGCATTCGGCCTGGGTCGTCCCGGGCGACACCGGATCGGCGATCGTGCCGTCGGCCTGCAGTTCACCGGCGACGACCTGCCAGCCGTTGCTCCAGTCGCCGCCATTCGCGATCAGCGCCACCGGTCGGCCGCGCTTGATCGCTTCGGAACGCGCGAGGTTCAACGCACCCTGGAGGTCGTTCGCGTTGTCGCTGACCGTCATCCCGATCGAGAATTCACGGTAGTTCGGCAGAGCGACGCCGACGAGGATCGCGACGATCGCGATCGTGATGACGAGCTCGAACAGCGTGAAACCCGAACTGGGGCGTCGCCCTGCGCGCGCGCTCCGGGCAGTCGGATGGGCCATTGGTTTCCCCGGAAAACACCTAGGTGACCGTAACCTACGCGGGGCCGGCGGGGCCTACAAGCGGCCACGGGCACATGGTAGGAATTGCCGGACGAGCGGCTCGGCACACGCGGCTCGGCCGGGCGAGGAGCGGTGGCGGTGGGCCGCGCTCAGGCCACCACGCGCAGGCGCAACTCCTTCGGCAGCGCGAAGGTCACGTTCTCGGGCTCGCCATCGAGTTCGCGCACGCTGCCCGATCCCCGGTCGCGCAGCGCCGCGACGACGTCACGCACGAGGCTCTCGGGCGCCGACGCGCCCGCGGTCACGCCGATGCGGGTGCGACCTGCGAGCCATTCCGGCCGGATGTCGTCGGCCCCGTCGATCAGATGCGCCGGCACGCCCTGCTTCTCGGCGAGCTCGCGCAGGCGATTGGAGTTCGAACTGTTGGGCGAGCCGACCACGAGCACGAGGTCGCATTGCTGGCCGAGTTTGCGAACCGCGTCCTGGCGGTTCTGCGTCGCATAGCAGATGTCGTCGTGGCGCGGCCCCTGGATCGCGGGGAAGCGGCGCTGCAGCGCCTCGATCACCGCCCGCGTATCGTCGATCGAGAGCGTGGTCTGGGTCGCGAACGCGATGTGGGCCGGGTCGCGCGGCGTGATCCGGTCCACGCATGCGGGCGTCTCGACGAGATGGATCGTGCCCTCGTTGGACCTCCCCCACTGCCCCATCGTGCCCTCGACTTCCGGGTGCCCGGCGTGGCCGATCAGCACCACGTCGCGTCCGGCCTTGCCGTGCCGCGCGACTTCCATGTGCACCTTGGTCACCAGCGGACACGTCGCATCGAACACGCGCAGTCCGCGCTCGGCGGCTTCCGCGCGCACGGCTTGCGAGACGCCGTGTGCACTGAAGATCACGGTCGCGCCGTCGGGCACTTCGTGCAACTCGTCGACGAACACCGCTCCCTGCGCGCGCAACTTGTCCACCACGAAGCGGTTGTGCACGACTTCGTGGCGTACGTAGATCGGCGCGCCGAACGTCTCGAGCGCGCGTTCGACGATCTCGATCGCGCGGTCGACGCCGGCGCAGAAACCACGCGGATTGGCGAGCAGGACATCCATCGGGTGCATTCTAGCAGCGTCGCAGGGGCGGCCATGCGAACGACGCGGGACACGCGCAAGGTCGACGCGCGCAGCGCGGCCGGCGGTCCCGGGCCTGCGTGCTGCTGTACGAAAAGCGCCGGCCGGCCTGCGGTCGTCCAGCCTACGCCTTGTTCTCGCGCGCGGGCCAGAGGCTGAACAGGATCAGCATCGCGGCGCCGACCGTGATCGCGGAATCGGCGACGTTGAACGCGGGAAACACCCACTCGCGCCAGTACACCTGCACGAAGTCGACCACGTGGCCGTGGCGCAATCGGTCGACGAGGTTGCCGATCGCGCCACCGATCACGAGTGCGAGTGGCGCCGCATTGCGCCAGTCGCCGCGCGGCGTGCGCGACAGCCAGACCGCGAGCACGAGGCTCACGCCGATCGCGAGCACCGTGAAGAACCAGCGCTGCCAGCCGTCGGCGTCGGCGAGGAAGCTGAAGGCGGCGCCCGGATTGAACGCGAGCGTCCAGTTGAGCAGTCCCGGTATCACCACGTGCGGCGCGTACGGATCCAGCGCCGTCAGCGCGAGGTGCTTGGCCCACTGGTCGAGCACGATGACCAGCGCGGACAGCAGCAGCCAGGGAAGCGCCCCGGGGCGCGTGCGTGTCAGAACCATCGGCGTTCCTCGCCCGCTCCGTCCACATTCTCTACGCAGCGCCCGCAGATGTCGGGGTGGTGCGCATGGCTGCCGACGTCGTGGCGGTAGTGCCAGCAGCGGATGCATTTCGCGGCATTGCTCGGCGTGGCCGCGATCCAGATCGCCGCGCCGTCGAGATCGACGCCCTGCACGTCGGTGCGACCTTCCGGGTCGGGCAGCACCGCGAGGTCGGCGAACTGCAGCGCCGACGTGATGAAGAAGAAGCGCAGCTCGTCGGCGACTTCGGCGTAGCGCGCACGCGTCGCCGCGTCCGCATGCACGACCACTTCGGCCTGCAGCGACGCACCGATCGCGCCGGACGCGCGCATGCCCTCGAGCAGGCGCGCGGCGCCGCCGCGGATCGCGAGCAGGTCGGCCCACCACTGGCGCTGCGCGGGCGCACCCTGCGCCGCGGCGAGGCCGTCGTACCAGGTCTCGAACAGCACCGATTCGCCGCGCCGACCCGGGACCAGCGGCCAGATTTCCTCGGCGGTGAAGCTCAGTACCGGCGCGATCCAGCGCACCAGCGCCTCGACGATGCGGTACATCGCGCTCTGCGCGCTGCGGCGGCCGCGGCTGTCGGCCTGCATCGTGTAGAGGCGGTCCTTCGTGATGTCGAGGTAGAGCGCGCCCATCTCGTTGGTGCAGAAGTTCTGCACGCGCGCGACCACTTCGGGGAAGTCGTTGCGCGCATACGCTGCGACCACCGCCTGCTGCACGTCGTGCGCCTGCTGCAGCGCCCACTGGTCGAGCAGCAGGCATTCGGCGACCGGCAGCAACTGCGTCTCGGGGTCGAATCCGTCGAGGTTGCCGAGCAGGAAGCGCGCAGTATTGCGGATGCGTCGATACGAATCGGCGACGCGCTTGAGGATCTCGTCGGACACCGCGATCTCGTTGCGGTAGTCGGTCGATGCGACCCACAGGCGCAACACGTCCGCGCCGAGCGTGTCGACGACCTTCTGCGGCGCCACCACGTTGCCGAGCGACTTCGACATCTTGCGGCCCTGCGCGTCGACCGTGAAGCCGTGCGTGAGCACCGCGTCGTACGGCGCGCGCCCGTGCATCGCGGTCGACGTCAGCAGCGAGGACTGGAACCAGCCACGGTGCTGGTCGGACCCTTCGAGGTACATCACCTCGTCGCCGGGACGCCGCGCGAGTTCGGCGCGCTGGTCGAGCACGCAGAAATGCGTGACCCCGGAATCGAACCAGACGTCGAGGATGTCGGTGACCTTCTCGTAACGCGCGGCTTCCTCGCCGAGGAGTTCGGCGGGATCGAGCGCGTACCACGCATCGACGCCAAGCTGCTCGACGCGCGCGGCGACCTGCTCCATGAGTTCGACGCTGCGAGGATGCGGCAACTGGGTCACCCGGTCGACGAACAGCGCGATCGGCACGCCCCAGGTGCGCTGGCGCGAGATGCACCAGTCCGGTCGTCCGGACACCATGCCCGCGATGCGCTCCTCGCCCCAGGCCGGGTACCAGTCGACGTCGCGCCGCACGGAGTTCAGCGCGGCTGCGCGCAGGCCCTGGATTTCCATGCCGATGAACCACTGCGGCGTGGTCCGGAACGCGACCGGGCTCTTGTGGCGCCAGCAGTGCGGATAGCTGTGGCTGATCTTCGACGATGCGAGCAAGGCGCCGCGCTCGGCCAGCAGCGCGACGATCGTGTCGTTCGCCTTCCAGATGAACTGCCCTTCGAACAGCGGCGTGCCGGGCAGGTAGACGCCGTTGCCACCGACCGGATTGAGTTCGGTCGCGGAATGGCGTTCCACCAGTCCATAGAGCTGGCCGACCGCGAAGTCCTCGACGCCGTGGCCGGGCGCGGTATGCACCGCACCCGTACCGTCCTCGGCCGAGACGTGGTCTCCGAGGATCAGCGGAACTTCGCGGTCGTAGAACGGATGGCGCAACCGGCATGCGCCCGCGGGTGAAGGGCGGGCACCGCCGACCGAAGCGGCGTCTACGAGTTCGGAGCCGCGCGCGTGGCCGAGCACGTCGACACGCTCGATGCCGTAGCGCGCGAGCGCGGTCGCGGCGAGTGGCTCGGCCAGCACCAGCAGCAGGCGGCGACCGCCGCGCGCCGGCCCTTCGACGAGTACGTAGTCGAGTTCCGGTCCGAGCGTGACCGCGAGGCTCGCGGGCAGGGTCCACGGCGTCGTCGTCCAGATCGGCACCGCGACGAGGTCGTCGTCGCCGATCGACGCGCCGAACCTCGCGGCCAGCGCCTTCGGGTCGAGCGCGTCGTAGGCGACGTCGATCGCAGGCGAGACCTTGTCCGCGTATTCGATCTCGGCCTCTGCGAGCGCCGAACCGCAGTCGAAGCACCAGTGCACGGGCTTGAAGCCGCGCGTGACGTGCCCGTTCGCATGGATCCGCGCGAGCGCGCGGATCATGTCGGCCTCGTAGCGGAAATCCATCGTGCGGTACGGGTTGTCCCAGTCGCCGAGCACGCCGAGCCGCTTGAAGTCCGCGCGCTGCAGGTCGATCTGCCTGGCCGCGTACTCTCGGCACTTCGCGCGAAACGTCGCAGCATCGACCTTCTGGCCGACCTTGCCGACTTCCTTCTCGACCGCGATCTCGATCGGCAATCCGTGGCAGTCCCAGCCCGGCACGTAGGGCGAACGCAGGCCGGCCAGCAGCCGCGACTTCACGACGATGTCCTTCAGCACCTTGTTGACCGCATGCCCGATGTGGATCGCGCCATTCGCGTAGGGCGGGCCGTCGTGCAGGATCGAGGCGCGCTCGCGCCCCGCGGTGTGGCGCTGGATCGCCGCGTAGCGCCGGGCTGCTTCCCATTCGGCCAGCATCGCAGGCTCGCGCCGTGCAAGATCCGCCTTCATCGCGAAGTCGGTCTTCGGCAGGTTGATCGTGTCTTTGTAGTCGTTGGACATGGGGAAGTCGGGGTTCGGGATGGGATTCGGGAGAGGCTAGACCGCGCGACGCGCCGGGGAGCGAAGCGAACCGAGGATCGCGCGCGCCTCGTCCGCATCGCGGTCGATCTGGCGCACCATCGCATCGAGGTCGTCGAACTTCAGTTCCTCGCGCAGCTTGCGCACGAAATCGACCTCGAGCCGGCGCCCGTAGAGATCGCCGTCGAAGTCGAACAGGTGCACCTCGAGCAGCGGTTCACCGCCGCCATCGATCGTCGGGCGCACGCCGAGGCTCGCGACACCGGGCCAGGCGTCGGCCTGCGTAGGCGCGCGCAGGCCGGATCCCGTGGCTCCGATGCCCTCGCCCCGCACGCGCACCGCGAAGATGCCCGCGATCGGAGACGTGCGCGCACCGAGCCGGATGTTCGCGGTCGGGTAGCCGAGTTCGCGACCCAGTTGCCGGCCACGCACGACGCGACCACCGATCGAGAACCGGCGCCCGAGCATGCGCGCGGCCGCATCGAAGTCGCCTTGCGCAAGGCGCTCGCGGATCGCACTGCTGCTGACGCGTCCGTCGCCGAGGTCGATGTCCGGCATCACGTCGAGCGTGAAACCACTGCGATCGGCGTATGCGCGCAGCATCGCGACGTCGCCGCGGCGCGCGTGGCCGAAGCGGAAATCGGAGCCGACGAGGATGCCGCGCGCGCTGGCCCTCGAGACCAGCACGTCCTCGATGAAGCGTTCGGCCGGCATCGCCGCCAGCGCGGCATCGAAGCGCAGCGAGAGCACGCGCTCGATGCCGGCCTCGAACAGCAGGCGGATCTTCTCGCGCGCGGACGTCAGTCGCGGCACCGTTTCGCCGCGCGCGAAGAACTCGCGCGGAATCGGTTCGAAGCTGATCGCGAGCGGCAGCAAGCCGCGCGCGCGGGCCTGCTCGTGGACGCGCGCGAGCAGCGCGCGGTGGCCGACGTGCACGCCGTCGAACGCTCCCACGCACAGCACGCTGCCGCCCGGGGCCAGGCTCGGCCCCGCGGCATCCCGGAAAAGCAGGCTCATGCGCCCGAGTATAGCCGCTGCATCGCAGCATGCGCGCCACGCGGGCGGTGCGTGGCGCCGTCAGTGTGCGCGCAGGTCGCGCAGGCGGAATCCCGCGATCAACAGCATCGCGACATAGCTGCCGCCGCCCGCCGCTACGAGGGCCGCGAGCCGCCAGATGCGTGTCGCGGGACTCGCCGCGCTCCAGTCCGGCCAATGCCAGAGGCCCGCTGCGAGCACCGCGACCATCACCGTGCAGGCGAGCACGAGCCGCGCGAGGTGCCGCCCCCATCCGGGCTGGCGCTGGTGCACGCCCTCGCGGCGCAGCGCGCGCCAGAGCAGTGCGACGTTGAGGTAGCTCGCGAGCGCGCTCGCGAACGCGAGCCCGACGTGCAGGCCGGGCACCCGCGCGAGCGCCGCCATCCAGCCCTCGTCGAGATCGCCCGGTGCGTGCCAGATCCAGAGCAGCACGCCGACGAAGACGACGTTCATCGCCATGCTCGCGATCATCGCGGCGATCCCCGCGCGCACCGGCGTGATCGTGTCCTGCCGCGCATAGAACGCGGGTGCGAGCACCTTGACCAGCGCGAACGCGGGCAGTCCTGCCGCGAGCGCGGCGAGCGACATCGAGGCCATCTGCACGTCGTGTGCGGTGAAGCGGCCGTGCTGCAGCAGCGTCGCGAGGATCGGCTCGGCCAGCAGCACCAGCGCGAGCATCGCGGGCACCGCGATCAGCAGCGTCGTGCGCAGCCCCCAGTCGAGCGCGCGCGAGAACGCTTCGCGGTCGGTCGCCACGTGGTGGCGCGCGAGCGAAGGCAGGATCACGGTGCCGAGCGCCACGCCGAAGATCCCGAGCGGGAATTCGAGCAGGCGATCGCTCTGGGTCAGCCAGGTCTGCGAACCCGTGATCAGGAACGAGGCGATCAGCGTGTCGAGCAGCAGGTTCACCTGCGCGACCGAGGAACCGAACAGGGTCGGGACCATGAGCTTGAGCACGCGCCGCACGCCGGCGTGGCGCCAGCCCCAGCGCGGCAGCGCGAGCAGGTCGAGTCGCTGCAGCACCGGCAATTGCACCATCAGCTGCAGCAGTCCCGCCAGCAGGATCGCCCAGCCGAGTGCCATGATCGGCACGTCGAAATGCGGCGCCGCCCACAGCGCGGCCGCGATCATGCAGAGATTGAGGATCACCGGCGTCAGCGCGGGCAACAGGAACTTGTGGAAGCTGTTCAGCACGCCGGCCGCGAGCGCGGTCAGCGACACGAACAGCAGGAACGGGAACGTGATGCGCAGGAGGTCGGTGGTCAGCGCGAACTTCGCGGGCTCGTCGATCGAGCCGGGCGCGAACGCGCGCGCGAGCCATTCCGCGCCGAGCACGCCGGCCGCGGTGACCACCAGCAGCACGCCGCCGAGCGTGCCCGCGGTGCGCGCGACCAGTTCCTTGAGCTCCGCGTGGCTGCGGGTTTCCTTGACCTCGGTGAACACCGGCACGAACGCGACCGAGAACGAGCCCTCGGCGAACAGCCGGCGCAGGAAGTTCGGGATACGGAACGCGACCCAGAACGCGTCGGTCGCCGCGTTCGCGCCGAACACGGTCGCGATCACGATCTCGCGCACCAGCCCGAGCATGCGCGACACGAAGGTCCCGCCGCTGAAGTTCAGCATCGAGCGCAGCAGGCTCGGGCGGGTCATGGGCTCTTGAGCCGGGATGGGGGACAAGGGACACGGGTTCCGGGCACGCCGCGGAGCCGCCAGCGGCGGCGCAGGGTCCTCGCGCCAGCCGAATTGACTCGACTCGGCTCCAACGGCATAATTCCCGGTCTTTTTCCAACCCCGATCAGTGGAGTTTTCCCTTGGCCAACATCAAGTCCGCGAAGAAGCGTGCGCGCCAGTCCGAGCAGCACCGCCAGCGCAACGCGAGCGCGCGTTCGATGGTTCGCACCGCGATCAAGAACGTCGTGAAGGCGATCGAAGCGAAGGACAAGGCGCGCGCCGAAGCCGCGTACAAGATCGCCGAGCCGGTGATGGACCGTTACGCCTCGCGCGGCCTGATCCACAAGAACAAGGCCTCGCGCCACAAGAGTCGCCTGAGCGCGCACATCAAGGCGCTGGCGTGAACTGAACGGCGCGGCCATGGATGGCTGCCGAAAGTCCGAGCCGGCGCAAGCCGGCTTTTTTGTTGCCCGCGCGAACGTGCCGCGGCTCACGCGCCCTGCTCGCGCGCCGCTTCCGCCGCGGCCAGCTTCTGTTCGTCGAAGAAGCGCTGGATGTCCAGGCACAGCGGCCAGGTGCCCTCGCGCGCGATCGCCGACACCATGTACCAGGGTTGCTTCCACTTGAGCGCGCGCACGATCGCCCTGGCAGTCTTCTCGCGCTCTTCGGGCGCGAGCAAATCGACCTTGTTGAACACGAGCCAGCGCGGGCGCTTCAGCAGCGACTTGTCGAATCCCTTCAGCTCGGCTTCGATCGCGCGCACCTCGGCGACCGGATCGGTGATGCCGTCGAGCGGTGCGATGTCGACCACGTGCAGCAGCAGGCGCGTGCGCGCGACGTGCTTGAGGAACTGGATGCCGAGGCCGGCGCCTTCAGCCGCACCTTCGATCAGTCCCGGAATGTCCGCGATCACGAAGCTGCGGTCGGTCTCGATGCGCACCACGCCGAGGTGCGGCTGCAGCGTCGTGAACGGATAGTCGGCAACCTTCGGCGTCGCAGCCGAGACCGCCCGCACGAGGGTCGACTTGCCCGCGTTCGGAAAGCCGAGCAGGCCGACGTCGGCCAGCACCTTGAGTTCGAGCTTGAGCTCGCGCTCCTCGCCCGGACTGCCCGGGGTCGACTTGCGCGGCGAACGATTGACCGAGCTCTTGAAATGGATGTTGCCGAGGCCGCCATGCCCGCCCTGCGCGACGAGCAGGCGCTGCCCGTGCGTGGTGAGGTCGCCGATTTCCTCAGCGGTCGCGGTGTTGATCACGACGGTGCCGACCGGCACGCGGATCACCGTGTCCTCGCCGCCCTTGCCGGCCATCTGCCGTCCCATGCCGTTCTCGCCGCGCTGCGCGCGGTAGACGCGCTGGTGGCGGAAATCGACGAGCGTGTTGATGCCCTCGTCCGCGACCAGCCAGACGCTGCCGCCACTGCCGCCGTCGCCCCCGTCCGGCCCGCCGAACGGAATGTACTTCTCGCGACGGAAACCGACGCAGCCGTTGCCGCCGTTTCCCGCATAGACATGGATCAGGGCTTCGTCGACGAATTTCATTGGGGGACCGGGAATGGGGAATGGTGGATGGGGCATCGGGAAAAGCCAAGCGTGCGACAGGCGCCAGGGCTGTCCGGAAGGGGGCATCCTTCTGCCATTCCCGATTCCCCATTCTCCATTCCCGGCTTCACAAACGAAAAGCCCCGCACGAAGCGGGGCCGTTCGTGGATCGTGGACGCGTCCGGATCAGGCCGGGACGACGTTGACCGTCTTGCGCGCCTCGGCGCCCTTGACCTTGAACTCGACCGTGCCGTCGACCAGCGCGTACAGCGTGTGGTCGCGGCCGAGGCCGACGCCATTGCCCGGATGGAAGCGCGTGCCGCGCTGGCGCACGATGATGTTGCCGGCCTCGACGGCCTGGCCGCCGTAGATCTTCACGCCGAGGTACTTCGGATTGGAGTCGCGACCGTTGCGGGTGGAACCGCCTGCCTTCTTGTGTGCCATGACGAATTACTCCTGCTCGGCCTTCGCTTCGGCCTTGGCCGAGCGCTTCTTCTCGGATGCGCCGGTGATGCCGACGATCTCGATCTCGGTGTAATGCTGCCGGTGCCCCATTTCCTTGCGGTGGTGCTTGCGGCGGCGGAACTTGACGATGCGGATCTTCTCGCCGCGGCCGTGCGACACGACCTTGGCGGTGACCAGCGCGCCTGCGACGAGCGGCGCGCCGACGGTCACGCCGTCGCCTTCGCCGACCATCAGGACCTGGTCCAGCTTGACCTCGGCGCCGACATCGGCGACGAGCTTTTCGATGCGCAGGGTTTCGCCCTGCGCCACGCGGTACTGGCGACCGCCGGTGACGATGACTGCGTACATGGCCATGCCTCTGTAGTTATTCTGGAATCAGCCTTCGCGACCGGCCGGGGCCGGGAGCGAGCCGCGTAGTCTAGCGGGGGGCGTTTCCGATCGCAAGTCCTTGTTCCGGCTGCAGCGGGGAACCGACGAACCTCCATGATCCCGCCTTGTCCGTTCGCGCCGAGCGCACCGGCCGCAGGCCGCGAAGGCGAGGCGTGCGCGCGGCCAGCGTCCGGCACGGCGGACCCTTCGGCTCCGGCCTTCTGCCTGCGCCCAAGGCGAACGGATGGCGGCCTTCGGCCTCCGGGCCTCGGGACCAGCGAAGAAGCATCGACCTCGGGCCCACGATCACCTGAATCGTGCATCGTCGCATCCCGCGCGACCGCCATTGTTATAGTCCCGCCTTTCCCCAACATCTCGCGGCATGGATACGATCCGCATCCGCGGTGCGCGCACGCACAACCTCAAGAACATCGACCTCGACCTCCCGCGCGACAAGCTGATCGTGATCACGGGCCTGTCCGGTTCGGGCAAGTCCTCGCTCGCGTTCGACACGATCTACGCCGAAGGCCAGCGCCGCTACGTCGAATCGCTGTCGGCCTACGCGCGCCAGTTCCTGTCGGTGATGGAGAAGCCCGACCTCGACCACATCGAGGGCCTCTCGCCCGCGATCGCGATCGAGCAGAAGGCGACCTCGCACAACCCGCGCTCGACGGTCGGCACGATCACCGAGGTCTACGACTACCTGCGCCTGCTGTATGCGCGCGTCGGCACCCCGCGTTGCCCCGACCACGACACGCCCCTCGCTGCGCAGACCGTGAGCCAGATGGTCGACGCGTCGCTCGCGCTCGACCCCGACAAGCGCTGGATGCTGGTCGCGCCGGTCGTGCGCGAGCGCAAGGGCGAGCACGTGCAGGTGTTCGAGCAGTTGCGCGCGCAGGGCTTCGTGCGCGCGCGCGTCGACGGCGCCGTGCACGAGCTCGATGCGGTGCCGCCGCTCGCGCTGCGGCAGAAGCACACGATCGAAGTCGTCGTCGACCGCTTCCGCCCGCGCGCGGACATCAAGCAGCGCCTGGCCGAATCGTTCGAGACCGCGCTACGCCTCGGCGAGGGCATCGCGATGCTCGTCGACCTCGACGACGCGAAGGCGGCGGAACTCACGTTCTCGTCGCGCTTCTCGTGCCCGGTCTGCGACTACTCGCTGCCCGAGCTCGAGCCGCGCCTGTTCTCGTTCAACTCGCCGATCGGCGCCTGCCCCGACTGCGACGGCCTCGGCGTCACCCAGTTCTTCGATCCCGCGCGCGTCGTGGTGAACCCGCAGCTCGGCCTCGCGGGCGGCGCGGTGCGCGGCTGGGACCGACGCAACCCGTACTACTTCCAGCTGATCCAGTCGCTCGCGCGCCACTACAAGTTCGACGTCGACCAGCCCTGGCACGACCTGCCCGAGGCGATCCGCCACCACGTGCTGCACGGTTCGGGCGACGACGTCATCGCGTTCCGCTACACGCCGGCCAATGCGCGCGGCGGCGTCACGCGCAAGCATCGGTTCGAGGGCATCGTGCCGAACCTCGAACGCCGCTACCGCGAGACCGAGTCCGCCGCCGTGCGCGAGGAGCTGTCGCGCTTCATCAGCCAGCGCCCCTGCCCAGGCTGCGCGGGCCAGCGCCTCAACCGCAGCGCGCGCAACGTGTTCGTCGGCGAATCCAACCTGCCGAGCCTGACCGCGCTGCCGATCGGCCAGTCGCTCGCCTACTTCGACGAGCTCGAGCTCGCGGGCTGGCGCGGCGAGATCGCGGCGAAGATCGTCAAGGAGATCCGCGATCGCCTGCATTTCCTCGTCGACGTCGGCCTCGACTACCTCACGCTCGACCGCCAGGCCGATTCGCTCTCGGGCGGCGAGGCGCAGCGGATCCGGCTCGCTTCGCAGATCGGCGCCGGACTCGTCGGCGTCATGTACGTGCTCGACGAACCTTCGATCGGGCTGCACCAGCGCGACAACGAGCGCCTGCTCGGCACGCTCCGGCGCCTGCGCGACCTCGGCAATACCGTGATCGTGGTCGAACACGACGAGGACGCGATCCGCCTCGCCGATCACATCGTCGACATCGGGCCCGGCGCGGGCGTGCACGGCGGCGAAGTCGTCGCACAGGGCGACTACGCGAGCGTGCTCAAATCGAAGCGCTCGCTGACCGCGCAGTACCTGTCCGGAACGCGGCGCATCGAAGCGCCGCGCGAGCGCCGCAAACCCGATCCCGGGCGCGTGCTGCGCCTGCTCGGCGCGAGCGGCAACAACCTCAGGGACGTCGACCTCGAGATCCCGGCCGGCCTGTTCACCTGCGTGACGGGCGTGTCCGGCTCGGGCAAGTCGACGCTGATCAACGACACGTTGCACAAGCTCGCCGCCGCCGAGCTCAACGGCGCGAACGAAAAGCCCGCGCCGCTGCGCGAGGTGCAGGGGCTGGACCTGTTCGACAAGGTCGTCGACATCGACCAGTCACCGATCGGGCGCACGCCGCGCTCGAACCCGGCCACCTACACCGGGCTGTTCACGCCGCTGCGCGAACTGTTCGCGCAGGTGCCCGAGTCGCGCGCGCGCGGCTACGGGCCAGGTCGTTTCAGCTTCAACGTCAAGGGCGGGCGCTGCGAGGCCTGCGAAGGCGACGGCCTGATCAAGGTGGAGATGCATTTCCTGCCCGACGTGTACGTGGCCTGCGACGTCTGCCATGGCAAGCGCTACAACCGCGAGACGCTCGAGATCACCTACAAGGGGCACACGATCGCGGACGTGCTCGAGATGACCGTCGAGGATGCGTGGAAGCTGTTCGAGCCGGTGCCGGTGCTCGCGCGCAAGCTCGAGACGCTGATGCACGTCGGCCTCACCTACATCAAGCTCGGCCAGAGCGCGACCACGCTGTCCGGCGGCGAGGCACAGCGCGTGAAGCTGTCGCGCGAACTCAGCAAGCGCGACACCGGGCGCACACTGTACATCCTCGACGAGCCGACCACGGGCCTGCATTTCCACGACATCGAGCAGCTGCTGAAGGTGCTGCAGCGACTCGCCGACGACGGCAACACCGTGGTCGTGATCGAACACAACCTCGACGTGATCAAGACCGCCGACTGGATCGTCGACCTCGGGCCCGAAGGCGGCAACCGCGGCGGCATGATCGTCGCGACCGGCACGCCCGAACAGGTGGCGAAACTGCCGCAATCGCATACCGGGCATTTCCTCGCACGCGCGCTCGCCGATGCGGGCACGGCTCCGCGCAAGCGCGGACGCAAGCAGGCCGCATGAGCACGCCGCGCAAGCGCTCGGCTTCGAAGCGTGGCGCGCCCACATCGAGCGTCGCGTCGGCACCGCGGCTGCTCGCTCGCGTGCGCGTGCCCGTGCGCTGGGGCGACCTCGATGCGTTCAACCACGTCAACAACGCCGCGTTCCTCGTCTATGCGCAGGAAGCGCGCCTCGAATGGCTCGCGGGCATCGGTGGCCAGTGGTTCGACGAATCCGCGATGCCGGTGGTGGCGGCCGCCCACGTCAACTATCGGCGCCAGCTCGCATGGCCCGCGCGCATCACGGTCGAACTCGAAGCGACGCGCGTGGGCACGACCTCGGTCACGATCGCGCACCGAATCGTCGCGGAAGGCGACGCCGCATGCGTGCACGCCGACGGCGAAGTCGTGATGGTCTGGATCGATCCCGCCGCCGGCACCCCGGTGCCGCTGCCGGATGCGATCCGGCTCGCGTGTCAGTCCGGCGCGGAATCGGCGGAGACCACGTCGAAGTAGGTCTGCACGCGCGCTCCGTCGGCCATCAGGAACGTGACCGCGACGCGCTCGCCGACCGCGGTTTCACCGCGCGGCTGCATGAACATCAGGTGCTTGCCGCCTGGCGCGAGCTGCACTTCGCCCCCGGCAGGGATCTGCAGCCGATGCATCTCGCGCATGCGCGCGACACCGTCCTCGACCACGGTCTCGTGCAGGGAGGTCATGCGGAACGCATCGCTCTGCACGGTCAGGATGCTGATCGGTGCATCGCCGGTGTTCTTCAGCGTCGCGTAGCCCGCGAGCATCGTCGCACCGGGGGGTGCGGCACGGATCCAGGCATCGAAGACGCCGATCCTGCCCTGCGCGTGGGCGGCCCCCGTCGCGTACAGGGACGCGGCGAGGATGCAGGCGAATCGAAACGCGGTGCGGTGCATGGCGTTCTCCGGTGAGCGGCTATCATAGCCGCATCCGTTTCCCGCGACCGGAGTGCGACCATGCTGCGCAACCTGCTCACCCTCGCGATCACCGTGGCCACGCCCGCCACCGCGGTCGCCGCCGATCCCGCGCTGACGATCTATCGCAGCGACAGCGACGCGCTGTTCGACAGCGGCAACCACCCGGTCGCGGACGGCCATGCGGTCGTGCACGAACGCCGCGCGCTGCAGCTCGAAGGCGGCCCGCAGACCGCGATCATCAGCGGCCTGCCGAGCCTGCTCGACGCCGAAGCGGTCGCGGTCGACCTCGGCGGATCGGCGCGCGTGCTCGGCCAGCGCGTGATGACCGCGGGCGACAACCTGCTGTCGGCGCAGCGCGGCACGCGCGTGCAGGTGCTCGCGGCCGATGGCCGCAGCATCGCCGATGGCGAACTCGTCTCGATCGACGCGGGCGGACTCGGCGTGCGCGGCAGCGACGGGCGCATCGCCTACGTGCGCGATTACGCGCGCGTCGAGTTTCCGGCCGGCGCGGGCCTGCCCGGCAGTTCGCTGCACCTCGCGCTCGACGGCAAGGGCGGTGCAGCGGATGCGGCGCTGACCTATCCGACGTCCGGCCTCGGCTGGCGCGCGGCCTACTCGGCGGTGCTGCAACCCGGCGATGCCTGCCGCATGCGCCTCGAAGCGCGCGCGAGCATCGCGAACCGCAGCGGTCGCAGCTACGAAGGCGCCGCGCTCAAGCTCGTCGCGGGCGCGCCGAACTTCGCGGGCTACGACCGCGGCCCGCGCATGATGGCGATGAAAACCGCCGCGGCGCCCGCGCCCGAATCCCTGCCCGAACAGACCTCGCTCGGCGACTACCGCAGCTACTCGATCGACGGACGCCTGGACCTGCCCGACGCGAGCGTCACGCAGGTGCCGCTGCATGCGGCGCGCGAGCTCGACTGCGAACGCCGCTGGCTGTTCGAGAGCGGCGGCGCGTGGTTCCCGCCCAAGCCGATGCTCGCGCCCGATCATTCGCCGCCGTCAAGCGGGCCGGTGCAGTCGCAACTCGGCTTCACCGCGGCCGACAACCTCCCGGCCGGCATGCTGCGGGTGCTCGTGCGCGATCGCGACGGCCGCTCCGAACTGCTCGGCGAAAGCCGCCTCGGCGACACCGCCAAGGGGCGCAAGGTCGACGTCACGCTCGGACTCGCATTCGAACTTTCGGCGACGCGCGAGCGCACCTCATTCGACGTCGACAAGGCGGCGCGCGAAATGCGCGAGGGGTTCCGCATCACGCTCTCCAATTCGGGAGATTCCGCGCGCAGCGTCACGGTGCGCGAACATCCGAACCGCTGGCGCGCATGGACGCTCGCGTCCTCGAACCAGCCGCCCGCGAAGCAGTCGCCGGACCTGCTCGAGTTCAGCGTCGCGGTGCCGGCCGGTCGCGAGGCGACGCTCGATTACGTCGTGCGCTACGCCTGGACGCCGTCGGACGAATAGTCGCGCGACGCGCGTTTCCCTTCGCACGCCAACCGGGACCCTGATCCAGATGCTCGACGTGATCCGCGACGAATCGATCCACGAACTGCGCCTCGCGCGCCCGCCCGTGCACGCGCTCGACCCCGCGCTGGTCGCGCGACTGCGCGAGGCGATCGCGACCGCGCAGCGCGAGGGCGCGCGCGCCCTGCTGCTGGCGGGCTCCCCCGGCATGTTCTCGGCAGGCCTCGACGTGCCCGCCCTGCTGCAGCTCGACCGCGCCGGCATGCGCGCGTTCTGGACGGATTTCTTCGCGCTCTGCGCCGAGCTCGCGCGCTCGCCGATCCCGATCGCCGCCGCGATCACCGGCCACAGCCCGGCCGGCGGCGCGGTGCTCTCGATCATGTGCGACTACCGCGTGATGGCACGCAGCCCCGATCCGCAGAAGCCGTTCCGGATCGGGCTCAACGAGGTGCAGGTCGGGCTGACCGTGCCCGACTGCATCCAGGCCGCGCTGCGTCGCCTGCTCGGTCCGTGGCGCGCCGAAAGGCTCATGGTCGCGGGGCAGATGCTCGAATCGGAACACGCGCACGCGATCGGATTCGTCGATGAACTCGCCGCGATCGAAGCGGTGGTGCCGCGCGCACGGGACTGGCTGGCGGGCCTGCTCGCGCTGCCGCCGCACGCGATGAGCGAGACGCGTCGCATCGCGCGCGCCGACCTCGCCGCGATCTTCGCCGATCCCGCGAGCTTCCGTGTCGAAGAGTTCGTCGACGGGTGGTTCCGGCAGGAAACGCAGGCCACGTTGCATGCGCTGGTCGCGCGGTTGAAGTCGAAGGGCTGATTCCCGGCCGTCGCGCGAGCCGCCTGCCGGCCGCGCTGCGCGCGTCCAGCGTGCGAACAGGGCGCTCTTCAGGGACCGAGGGCGACCGGTCGCGTGCGATCGTCTACCCACCCGCTCCATGACGGCGCGAACATGCGCGAGCCTCGCAGGCCCGCGTGTTCCATCGCGAGCAGGTTGTGGCAGGCGGTGACGCCGGAGCCGCACATGTGCACGACCTCGCGCGGATCGCGCCCCGCGAGCAGTTCGCCGAAGGACTCGCGCAGCGCGTCGCGCGAATGGAACGTGCCGTCCGCCGCAAGATTGTCCTGGAACGGACGATTGACCGCGCCCGGCACGTGCCCCGCGACCCGATCGAGCGGTTCCACTTCACCGCGGAAGCGCGCAGAGGCGCGCGCGTCCACGAGCAGCGCGCTGCGGTCGCGGAGTCGCTGCTGGAGTTCTTCGTAGCCGACGACGCGGGCCGCATCGAAGCGCACTTCGACCGGCGACGCCGTACGTCGCACGTCCCCGGCTTCGAGCGGCCGCCCACCGTCGTGCCAGGCCTGGAAACCGCCGTCGAGGACCGCGACGCGCACGTGGCCGACGAGCCGCATCATCCACCACAGCCGCGCCGCCGCGAGTGCGCCGCCCGCGGCGTCGTACGCGACGACATCCAGTTCCGGCGTCCAGCCCCAGCGTTGAAGTACCCGCGAGAACGCGTGCGCGTCGGGCAGCGGATGGCGCCCGAGTCCGGCTTTCGAGAGGTCGGACAGATCGTGCTCGAGGTCGGCATGCACCGCGCCGGGGACATGGCCTGCGCGATGGGCGCGCGCCCCGCCTTCTGCGTCGGCGAGATCGCAGCGACAGTCGACGACGAGCACGCCGCCGCGCGCCAGCAGCGCCTGCAACCGGTCGGATGTGACGAGGGTCGCCTCTGCGTTCATCGGGCCTGCATCCGGTCGATCAGGTTCTTGAGGATGGCCGCCGTGGCGCCCCAGATGCGCCGGCCTTCCCAGTCGAACGCGAAGATGTCGCGCTCGCTGCCGGCCCAGGGGAATCCCTCGCGGCGCAGCGTCGCGGGTTCGAGGATGTAGTCGAGCGGCACCTCGAAGACTTCCTCGACTTCGTCCTGGTGCAGCCGCAACGCATAGTCGCTGCGCACGAAGCCCGTCACTGGCGTGACGCGGTAGCCGGACACGGTGTCGAGGCTGTCGAGGTAGCCGAACGGATCGACCTGGGTTTCGTCGATGCCGGTCTCTTCGCGTGTTTCGCGCAGTGCGGCCGCGACCGCATCGACGTCGCCCGGATCGATGCCGCCGCCCGGAAAACTGACCTGTCCCGCGTGGTTGCGCAGGTGCGGATTGCGCCGCGTGAACAGCACCGACAGGCGATCCCCTCGCGGCACGAACGGCACCAGCACCGCGGCTGGACGCGCGAGCGCGCGCGCAGGCACGGCGTGGACGCGCAGGCCTGAATCAGCGAGCAGCGGAACCGGCGGATCATCGAGTCGCCGTACGGCGCGGCGCAGGTGGCGCGCGATCGCCTCGCCGGCGCTCACCGCCGCGCCTCTCGCAGCGGCAGGACCTCGTCGATCAATCGCCGGCGCGCGTCCTCGCCCATCGAGACCCAGCGTGCGATCTCGTCGCCGCTGCGCAGGCAGCCCTCGCAGTAGCCGTCGGCATCCAGGTGGCAGATGCCGATGCACGGGCTCGTGATCGGGGCGTGGGGGCTGGACATCGAAACAGGCTGGCTCATGCAAGCGGCGCGAGGCACCGCTCGCCAGGAAGGACACGCGAACCTGCGCGGCGTGGCGCCGCGCAGGTTTCGCGATCATGCGCGGCGAGCCGCGCGACCGGATCGCTCCGGAATGGCTTACTTGACGTCGAGGATCTTGATTTCCCAGACGAACACCTGGTTGCCCGACTGCTGTTCCGGCGGCAGGTAGATCATCCAGTGGTCGCCACCCTTCATGCGCGGGAACACGTCCGGAAGCAGCTGCGTGCCGAACACGCCCGGCAGGTCGGACACCTTGGCCTTGACCGGCTCGCCGATGAAGGAACTGCGGATCTCGCGACCATTGGTCAGCGACAGGCGCACGTGGAACGTCACTTCGTTCGCCGGCGTGATCGCACGGCCCGTGCCTTCCTCGACGACACGATACTGCACGCCGCTCGGCAGTGCGACGATGCCCTTCTTGGCGCGGTTGGACGCCATGAACGCATCCGCCTCGCGCTTGTTGTCGCCGAGTGCCTTGTCGGCCTCGGCCTTCATCTTCTGCTCGTACTTCTGCATCGCCGCGGCCATCTGCGCCTGCGGCACCGTCGGCTGCTTGCCGGCGGCTGCGTCCTGCAACGCACGCGTGAAGGTCGCGACGTCGACGTCGTTCTTCTGGTCCGCGAGGCGCGCACCGACCTGGAACCCGAGCGCATAGGACAGCTTGCCCTTGTCGGACGTGGTGTCCTGCGCGAACGCGGATCCGGCTGCGAGCAGCGCCGCGAGGGCAATTGAACCGGCAAACTTCATGTGTGGATCTCCGAGTGGAATTCGTTGACGCGACGACCCGCAGGCGGCCGGGCCGAAAGGCGGGAGTGTAACCGAGGCCGTACCGGGCCCCAAACGAGGCGCCCGCGCCGGCTGGACGCGGGCGGCCCCATCATCCGCTCGGCGCCTGAACCCCGCCGCGATGCGGGATTGGACGCGCTCCAGTGGCCGGTTCAGTGGCCGACCGCGCCCGCGTAACGCTTCTCGCCCGCCGTGACCGCGAGGTCGAGGCGGTTTTCCGGCGGAGCCAGCGGGCAGGTCGCGTGCGGCGTGAACGTGCAAGGCGGGTTGTAGGCCTTGTTGAAATCGATCACGACGTCGCCGTCCCCGGCCGGCATCTTGGCGTAGAGGAAGCGCCCGCCACCGTAGGTCTCCTTCGCGCTCGTGCGGTCGGCGAAGATGAAGAACAGTTCCTTCGCATCGTCGGTTTCGAGCACCGGCAGCAGCGTGTAGGTCTTGCCGTCTCGCGTGAACGTCGCCACCCCCGGAACCTTCATCTTGTCGACCTTGCCGAGCACGTTCGGCACGTCGAGCGTGCGCGGCGCCTTCGACGGCGTCCACTTCGCCTGCACGCGCCACGAGGCATCGATCGGATACATGTCGATGCCCGTGAACTGCTTGCGCGTCGGCGCCTCGCTGTCCTTCACGCGCAGGGCGAAGCGCCCGCCGCGCTCGATCAGGTGGAAGTTCGCGCTGCCGAAGGCGACCGTGGTCGGCTTGCCGCCCGCATCGTCGCGCAGCTGCGCGGAGCGCACCGCCTTGCCGTCGATGGTCGCGCCGGCGGCGGGCTCGAGTTCGATGCGCGCCTTGCCGCGCTTGAGCGTCAGCGTGCCGAGCTTCGCGGGTCCGACCGCGAGCACGACATCGTTGTCCTTGCCGCTGCCGATCGACTGGGTGCCATCCTCGAGCCAGTGGAGGCCGACCAGGCTGGTCCAGCCGTCCGGCGCCTTCAGTCGTTCGATGCGCGCGGCGCGCCAGCCCTCGATTTCCTTGACGTAGGCCGCATCGGCGACGGGCGCCTTGTCGGTATCCACGCCGGCGGACATGACCTGTACTCCGGCAAGGCTGGCAACGGCCAGCGCGGCAGCTTTGAGCATCAACATGGATCGGGTTCCCTTCGAGGTCGTGGCCGACGCGGGCCGGATTCGGACAAGCAGGCGAGCGTCGAAGTTCAGCCCGCGATTGTCAACAGCGTGGTGCGCCCGCGAACCGCCTCAGCGCCCGCGCAGGAACATGCGGTCGAGGTCGGCGATCGCGAGTTGCACCCAGGTCGGCCGACCGTGGTTGCACTGGCCCGAGCGCTCGGTCGCCTCCATTTCGCGCAGCAGCGCGTTCATTTCGGCCGTCCCGAGGCGGCGATTCGCGCGCACCGAACCGTGGCAGGCCATCGTCGCGAGGAGCTCGTTGGTGCTTTCCTCGATGCGTCGCGTCTGCCCGTGCACCGCGAGGTCGGCGATCACGTCGCGCACCAGTCCGACCACGTCGGCGCCGTCGAGCACGGCCGGGATGCGCCGCACGAGCACGCCCTGCGGGCCGCTGCGCGCGATCTCGAAGCCGAGCGCGGCGAAGCCGCCCGCCTGTTCCTCGACCGCCTGCGCCTCGCGCTCGCTGACCGCGATCGCCAGCGGCACCAGAAGCAGCTGCGAACGGATGCCCTCGCCGGCCTGCGCGGCCTTGAGCTTTTCGTAGGTGATGCGCTCGTGCGCCGCGTGCATGTCGACGAGCACGAGCCCGTGCGCGTTTTCGGCCAGCACGTAGATCCCGTGCAACTGCGCGAGCGCGAAACCGAGCGGCGGCACTTCGCCTGCATCGGCGGGCAGTGCGGATGCATCGGTGCGTGTCGCGGCGGGTGGCGCGCCCGCGCCGAACAGCGCGGCGTAGCTGCCCATCGCGTCGCCGACGCCGACGCCGAGCCCGAGCCCGGCCTGGCGCTGGATCGCCCACGGCGCAGGCGGGAGCGCGCGCGCGGGCTCGTTCGAGACCGGAGCAGCCGTCCCGGTCGACGCCGCGCCCGCGCGCGCACCCGCGAGCGCATCGTTGAGCGTGCGGTAGAGGAAGTCGTGCACGAGGCGGCCTTCACGGAAGCGCACTTCGTGCTTGGCCGGGTGCACGTTGACGTCGACGAGCACGGGATCGAGTTCGAGGAACAGCACGAACGCAGGATGCCGCCCGTGGAACAGCACGTCGGCGTAGGCCTGCCTCACCGCATGCGCGACGAGGCGATCGCGCACGAGCCGGCCGTTGACGTGGAAATACTGCTGGTCCGACTGCGCGCGCGATGCGGTCGGCAGGCCGACCCAGCCCGAGAGGCGCAGCCCGGCAGCGACGTGCTCGACGCGCAGGCTGTTGGCCGGGAATTCCTCGCCGAGCACGTCGGCGACGCGCCGCGCGTGATCGTCGCCGTGTGCGACCGGCTTGAGCATGCGCACCGGCTTGCCGTTGTGGACGAGACGGAACTCGATGCCGGTGCGCGCGAGCGCGATCGACTTCACGAGTTCGTCGATGTGCGTGAACTCGGTGCGTTCGGCGCGCAGGAACTTGCGTCGCGCCGGCAGGTTGTAGAACAGGTCGCGCACGTCGACGCAGGTGCCGGCCGGGTGCTGCGCGGGCACCGCGGCGCGCGGCTTGCCGCCATCGACCTCGATGCGCCAGGCCGCATCCGCGTCGTGCCGGCGTGAAGTCAGCGCGAAGCGCGAAACGGACGCGATCGACGGCAGCGCCTCGCCGCGAAAGCCCAGCGTCGCGACCCGCTCAAGGTCGTCGAAACTCGCGATCTTGCTGGTCGCGTGCGCGGACACCGCGAGCGGCAATTGGTCGGCTTCGATCCCGCTGCCGTCGTCGCGCACGCGGATCAGCCGCGTGCCGCCCTGCTCGATCTCGATCTCGATGCGCCGCGCGCCCGCATCGAGGCAGTTCTCGACCAGTTCCTTGACGACCGATGCCGGGCGCTCGATGACCTCGCCGGCGGCGATCTGGTTGACGAGCTCGGGAGGCAGGCTGCGGATGCGCGACATCCGCGCAAGCGTGAACAGTCGCGCGGCAAGAGTAAAGGGCTGGGCGCGCGGCCGCACCGCGACCGATGTGGATCGCTCGGGTCGACGGACGCAGCAGAAGCATGAAGCTTGCGACACGGAGCACACCGAGAACACGGAGGAAGAGCATGTCCTTCGATGCCCTTGTGCCTTCTACTCGGTGTGCTCCGTGTTCCAGGCTGTTGCGCTGGTGCTTCGCATGCATCGTGGTCAGGCCTTTCGACCGAACCAGGCGACGCGCGGTCAGCCGGAGGGAATCTGCAGCACGTCGCCGGCACGCACGCGTTCGTCGGCGAGCGAGTTGGCCGCGCGCAGCGCCGAGGTCGACACGCCGTGCGTGTCGGCGATCGCGCTGAGCGTGTCGCCGCGGTTGACGACGTAGCGCGATGCGGTGCTGCGCTTGCGTTCGGCCTCGAGCGCGAACAGCGTCCCCGGCGGCGGCATGTTGCGGAAGTGTCCGTCGATGCCGTCGAGGATCGCGGCCGCCAGCTTGCTCCGGTGCGCCTGGTCCTTGAGGCGCGCTTCCTCGGCCGGATTCGTGATGAATGCGGTCTCGACCAGGATAGAGGGCACGTCGGGCGAGCGCAGCACGACGAAATTCGCACGCTCGACGTAATTGCGATGCGTCGGGCCGAGCTTGCGCAGCGAGCGCAGCACCTCTTCGGCGACGGCGTTGCTCGCGGACATCGTCGCGCCCTGCGAGAGGTCGAGCAGCACCTGCGCGAGCATGTCGTCCTTGTCGTCGAGGCTGACGCCGCCGACGAGGTCGGAACGGTTCTCGCGGTCGGCGAGCCAGCGCGCGGCCTCGCTTGTCGCGCCGCGCGGCGACATCACCCAGACCGATGATCCGCGCGCATCCGCATTCGTGAATGCGTCGGCGTGGATCGACACGAACAGGTCGGCCTTCGCGTCGCGCGCCTTGCCGAAGCGTTGCGCATGCGGGATGTAGTAGTCGCCGTCGCGCACCAGCACCGCGCTCATGCCGGGTCGCTTGTCGATGACCTTCTTGAGCTCGCGCGCAACCGCGAGCGTGATCGCCTTCTCGTAGGTGCCGCTCGCGCCGATCGAGCCCGGATCCTTGCCGCCATGGCCGGCATCGATCGCGATCACGATGTTGCGCGGCTTGCCCGCCCGGACCGCTTCGGCGGTCTTGGTCGGCTTCGCGCTTGCTCCCGTCGACGCGGGATAGAGATCGAGCACGAGACGGTACCCGGCCGAATCGGACGGAGGCAGCAGGAAGCTCTTCGGCCGCGCGGCTTGCGCGAGGTCGAACACGACGCGCGCATCCGACTTGCCCTGTCGGCCCGCACGCAGGCCCTTGAGCAGCCCCGACGCTCCGGGCGCCTCGAATCCGGCCGCGAGTCCGCTGTCTCGCAGGTCGAGCACGACGCGATCGGGACCATCGAGTTCGAACAGCTTGTAGTCGACCGCGCCGTCGAGGTCGAGCACCGCGCGTGTGTATTCGGGTCCGGCCGAGATGCGCAGGCCCTTGATTTCAGCAGCCGTCGCTGCGCCTGCCAGCAGCAGGGCTGCAGCCCAGATCATCGGCCAGCGCTGGAGCATTGTTCCCCGCATGCGCCCGTATTCAACTCGAAACGGGCGCGCGGCGCAAGAACTTTTCCTTTATGAATCCGCAGAGTGCAGAACCTTCCTTCTGCACCACTTCATGAACGGCCGTTCATCTTTTCACAGGAGGCGCTAACAGCCCCTGCGCAAGAAGAGTGACGAGGTCGTGTCCGCGCGCGCTGCCGCCCGATTCGGCCACGAGGTCGCGGCGGATGCCGGCGTGCGCGAGCGAGAGCACGAGGTCCGCCGCAGGCAGCCGATCGCCACCGCGCTGCGGCCATTCCACGAGCACGAGCGAGCCCGGCCGCCAGAGCGCGTCGAGGCCGAGCCATTCGAGTTCGCCCGGGTCCGCGATCCGGTACAGGTCGAGGTGGTGGATGTCGAGGTCGCCGGTGCGGTACGACTCGATCAGGCTGTAGGTCGGGCTCTTCACGCGTTCGCCGACGCCGAGGGCCTGCAGCAGCGCGCGCGCGAACGTGGTCTTGCCCGCACCGAGGTCGCCGCGCAGGTACACCACGCCGCCGGCGGCCAGCGCGGGCGCGAGCGCACGCGCAAGGTCGACGAGCGCGCCCTCGTCGAGGCTCGGCAACCGGGCGCTGTCCTTCATCGCGAGGCTCCATTGGCGAGTCGACGCAGCGGAACGAACAGGTCGGAAGCGAGCAGGCCGCGCGGGCGCTCCCCGGCGGCGATGTCGCCCGCGCGTGCGTGCCACGCGACACCGAGGCAGGCGGCACGCCAGGCATCGAGACCCTGCGCACGCAAGGCGGCGATCACGCCGGTCAATACGTCGCCCATGCCTGCCGAGGCCATGCCGGGATTGCCCCAGGGACAGGTCGCCACGCGTCCCGCCGGATCGGCCACCAGCGTGCCGGAGCCCTTGAGCACGCATGTGGACTGCCAGCGCCGTGCGAGTTCGCGCACGGCACCATGGCGATCGCGCTGCACGCTGCCGATGTCCGAGTCGAGCAGGCGCGCGGCTTCGCCTGGATGCGGGGTGAGGATCGCATCGTCCGGCAAGCGGCGTGGCGCCCGCGCGATGAGGTTCAGCGCGTCCGCGTCGAGCACGCAGGGGCGACCCGCGGCGAGCAGCGCCGACAGCATCGCCTGCCCCCATTCGCCCTGGCCGAGGCCCGGGCCGATCGCGATCACGCTCGCACGATCGAGCAGGGGCGCGAGATCCTCGGCGGATTCGACCGCCCTCGCCATCAGTTCGGGGCGGCCCGCGAGCAGCGCAGCCACGTGCGACGCACGCGTCGCGACGCTCGCGAGGCCGGCACCGCACCGCAGCGCCGCTTCTGCCGCAAGGCGCGGCGCTCCACCCATGCCGAGGTCGCCGCCAGCCACGAGTACATGGCCGTAGCGGCCCTTGTTCGAATTGCACCGCCGCGGCGGCAACCAGTCGTCGATCGAACGGTCCAGCAGGATCGAATCCGGCTCGATGCCTTCGCGCGCCTGCGGCGGGATCCCGAGATCGGCGAGTTCGCGCGCGCCGCAGGCATCGGCGGCGTCGGCGGTGAACAGGCCGCGCTTCCAGGCGACGAAGCAGACCGTCGCATCGGCGCGCACGGCGACCGCATGCGCCACTCCGCTGTCGGCATCGAGGCCGGATGGAAGGTCGAGCGCGAGCGTCGGCCTGCGCGCGTCGAGCAGGTGCTGCACGAGCGCGGCCGCGGTGCCCTCGAGCGGCCGCGCGAGCCCGGTGCCGAACAGCCCGTCGACGACGACATCGGCCGCAGGCAACGCGCCTGCCCCATCGGACTCGCGCAGCGTTCCACCTGCGGCCATGAAGCGCGCACGTGCACTCGCTGCGTCGCCCCGCGGCTCGCCCGGCAGCGCGAGCGCCTCGACCCCGAGACCATCGCGCAGCGCGAGTACGCCGAGCAGCAGTGCATCGCCGCCGTTGTTGCCCCGGCCCACGAGCAGCAGGATGCGGCGCGCCTGCGGCCAGCGACGTCGCAGCGAGGCGTAAGCAGCCTCGGCCGCGCGCCGCATCAGTTCGATGCCCGCGATGCCGCAGCGCTCGATAGCGGCACGATCGATCGCACGCACTTGCGCGGTGGTGTGCAGGGCGTTTTCGAGCGGGAGCGGCATCGCGCCATTCTAAGCGCGCGCGGCGATGGCGGACCGCGCGTGCTGCGCAGGCTATGCTGCGCGCGGCCCGGACCCGTTCATGATCGACTACGCGACCCTCGCCACCGACATCCGCCGCTGGGGAGCCGAACTCGGCTTTCGCGGCATCGGCTTCGCCGGCATCGAGCTCGGCGAGGACGAGTCGCACCTGCTCGAATGGCTCGATCGCGGCTTCCACGGCGACATGGACTACATGGCGCGCCACGGCACGCGTCGCAGCCGCCCCGCGGACCTTCATGCAGGCACCGTGCGCGTGATTTCCGCGCGCATGGACTATTTCCCGGCCGGCGCCGCGGATGCCTGGGAGGTGCTCGGAGATGGCGAGCGCGCCTACATCTCGCGCTACGCGCTCGGACGCGACTACCACAAGCTGCTGCGTGCGCGACTGCAGAAGCTCGTCGACCGCATCGCGGCCGAGGTCGGCCCGTTCGGCCATCGCGTGTTCACCGACTCCGCGCCCGTGCTCGAAAAGGCGCTCGCGCGCGATGCGGGCCTCGGCTGGATCGGCAAGCACACGCTGCTGCTCGATCGCGACGCGGGTTCATGGTTCTTCCTCGGCGACATCTACACGGATCTGCCGTTGCCTGTCGATGCGCCGGCCAGCGCGCATTGCGGCACCTGCACGCGCTGCATCGAGGTCTGTCCGACGCAGGCGATCATCGCGCCCTATCGCCTCGACGCGCGCCGCTGCATCTCGTACCTGACGATCGAATCACGCGGGCCGATACCCGAACCGCTGCGGCAGGCGATCGGCAACCGCGTGTTCGGTTGCGACGACTGCCAGCTCGTGTGTCCCTGGAACAAGTTCGCGCAACCGACGCCGGAAGCGGATTTCGTGCCGCGCCATGGCCTCGATGCGGCCTCGCTCGTTGAACTGTTCGCTTGGGACGAGGCCGGGTTCCTCGCCCGCACCGAAGGCATGGCGATCCGTCGCGCGGGCTACGAAGGATGGTCGCGCAATCTCGCGGTCGCGCTCGGCAATGCGCCATCGACGCACGCCGTCATCGCAGCGTTGCGCTCGCGCGCGGACGACCCGAGCGCGCTCGTGCGCGAACACGTGGCGTGGGCACTCGCGCGGCATGCGCGCGGCGACCACGGCGCGGGCGTCGCAGGCTGAGTCGCGGCGGGACGATCGAACGCGCGTCGGTCGCGCGAGGTCAGGCGGCCTGCTTCGGAATCGAGCGGTTGGTATGGCTGATCGCGTTGGCGCGGTCGACGTAGACGAGCATCGGCTTGTGCAGCTCGGCCTCCGCCTCGCTGTAGCCGCCGTAGGCACAGATGATGATGATGTCGCCGGGCTGCGCGCGATGCGCGGCGGCGCCGTTGATCGAGATCACGCCCGAGCCCTCGTCGGCCCGGATCGCATAGGTCGAAAAGCGCTCGCCGTTGTTGACGTTGTAGATGTGGATCTGCTCGTACTCGCGGATGCCGGACGCGTCCAGCAGGGTGCCGTCGATCGCGCAGGAGCCCTCGTAGTGGAGCTCGGCATGGGTCACGCTGGCGCGATGGATCTTCGCCTTCAGCATGTTGAGGTGCATCGTGGTCGTCCCGGATCTGTTGCGCGTGCGCAACACGCGTTGGTGGCGACAGTATATCAATGCTTGTGCACGCGCAGCATGGCGCGTGGCACGCGCCGTAATCCCGGCGTCGGTGCAAAAAAAAACCCTCGCGCGATTGCCGCGGCGAGGGTTTCAATCGGAGTGACGATTACCTTCAATGCGCCCTGCTGTCCTCGGGACACGCAACATGCGTTGCGCAAATCCACCAGACAGTTGGGAGAATACCACAGCCCGGAACAAAAAAGCTACGCCGGTTGAATCCCGCCTGATGCGCACCGGCGTCAATCGGCCAGCGCGAGGTTGTCGATCAGGCGCGTGGTGCCGGCCCGCGCCGCCGCCAGCGCAACGAGGTTCCGAACGGGCGTGCCCTCGGCTGGTCCGAGGTCGTCCGAACGGCGCAACACCGCGTAGTCGGGCACCAGTCCCGCCGCTTCGAGGCGGGCGCGCGCGCCGGCCTCGACAGTCTCGGCATCCAGGCCCGCGAGCGCCTGTTCGCGCATCCACTGCAGGGTCGCGTGGATCGCGAGCGCGCGCTGCCGCTCGCCCGCATCGAGATACTGGTTGCGCGAGCTCATCGCGAGTCCGTCCGGGTCGCGCACGATCGGGGCGCCCATGATCTCGATCGGATAGCCCATGTCCGCGACCATGCGCCGGATCACGAGCAGCTGCTGGTAGTCCTTGCGCCCGAACACCGCGAGCCGGGGCTGCACGAGATTGAAGAGTTTCGCAACGACGGTCGCGACGCCGTCGAAATGCCCGGGCCGGATCGCGCCTTCGAGCTGGTCGGGAAGTTCAGGTACCACGACCCTGACGCTCGCGCGCGCGCCGTTCGGATACAGGGCTTCCACCGGCGGCAGGAACAGCACGTCGCAGCCATGCGCCGCGAGGCCTTCGGCATCGGCGTCGGGCGTGCGCGGGTAGCGCGCGAAATCCTCGTTCGGCCCGAACTGGGTCGGGTTCACGAACACGCTCGCGATCACCGCGTCGCTGCGCGCGCGCGCGATCCCGATCAGCGAATGATGGCCTGCGTGCAGGTTGCCCATGGTCGGAACGAAGCCGATGCGGCGGCCCTCGCGCACGAGGCCCGCCACATGCGCCCGCAGCTCGTCGGCCGTGCGCAGCGTGATCATCAGTAGCTGTGCTCCGGACCGGGGAATTCGCGCGCGCGCACCGCGCGTGCGTACTCGGCTACCGCGCCGGCGATGGAATTCGTGCCGGCGAGGAAGTCGCGCGTGAATCGCGGCCGCTTGCCGCTGCCCATTCCGAGCAGGTCCTGGATCACGAGCACCTGTCCGTCGCAGTCCACGCCCGCGCCGATGCCGATCGTCGGGATCGCGAGGTCGCGCGTGATCTCCGCGGCGAGTGCGGCCGGCACGCATTCGAGCACGAGCAGGTCGGCGCCGGCGTCCTGCACCGCGCGCGCGTCCGCGCGCAGGCGCCGCGCAGTCGCGTCGTCCCGGCCCTGCACGCGATAGCCGCCGATGCGATGTACCGACTGTGGCGTCAGCCCGATGTGCGCGCACACCGGCACTTCATGCCGCTTGAGCGTCGCGATCACGTCGCAGACCCAGTCCGCGCCTTCGAGCTTGACCATCGCGGCGCCGCCTTCGGCGAGCAGCCGGCCCGCATTCACGAGCGCGGTGGCCGGATCGCGGAACGCCATGAATGGAAGATCGGCGACGAGCAACGCGCGCCGCAGCCCGCGCGCGACGCAGGCGCTGTGGTAGACGATCGCATCGACGGTGACCGGCAGCGTGCTCGCGTGTCCCTGCACCACCATGCCGAGCGAGTCTCCGACCAGCACGAGGTCGACGCCGGCCTCGTCGACCGACTCCGCCATGCTCGCGTCGTAGGCGGTCACGGCGACGATGCGTCGCGCGTCGCGCTTGAGTGCATGCAGCGTGGGGACGGTCACCGGGGCGGTCGGGGCATTCGCGTACATCGATCGGTCCGGCTCGGCGAGGCGGCCATTATTCCCCTTGCATGCGACCGGGCTCAAGCGCGCCGGAGCGGCGCGATCACTCCTCCAGCAGCGTGCAACCCCCGGTGTCCACGTGCGCCAATTGCTCGCGCACGCTGCCCGCGTCGCCGAGATGCAAGTGCGGCGCGAGTTCGGCCAGTGGCAGCAGCACGAACGCGCGCTCGCCGATGCGTGGGTGCGGCAGGGTCAATCCGGGCGCGTCGATGCGCAGGTCGCCGCAGGCGAGCAGGTCGAGGTCGAGCGTGCGCGGACCCCAGCGATCGGCGTCGCGCACGCGCCCATTCGCACGCTCGATCGTCAGCAGCGCGTCGAGCAGTTCGCGTGGCCCGAGCCGCGTGTCGAGTTCGGCCGCCGCGTTGACGAAATCAGGCTGCCCGGCGAGGCCCCAGGGACGCGTGCGGTACAGGCGCGATCGGCGCAGCAGGCGTGTGCGGGGAATCCGCGCAAGCGCGCCGAACGCCTCGAGGATGCGCCTGCGGGCGTCACCGAGATTGCCGCCGAGGCCGACATACGCGAGCAGCGAATCGTTGCCCGTCAATCGGACGCCTCGCCCGCCTGTGACGGCGCGTCCTGTCCCGCTCCACGGCGCTTGCCGCGGCGACGCCGTGCGCGCTTGCGCTTCGGCGCCGGCGGCGCGTCGTCCGCGGTCGGCGCCGGTAGCGCCGCGAGCCGTTCGGCGAGTTCGTCGTGACCGAGCGCCTGCGCATCGGTCCACCAGCGCGCGAGTTCGGCGAGTTCGTCAGACTCCCCTGCGCGCAGCACGAGGAAGTCGTAGGCCGCACGGAAGCGCGGGTGTTCGAGCAGGCGGAACGCACGCTTGCGCGTGCGCTGGTGGAAGCGCGGCTGCATCGCCCAGATTTCCTCGATCACGAGCGCGAAGCGGCGCGGTATCGCGACGCGCTGCGCTTGTTCGTGCAGCACGTGCGCAGCCGCGTTCTGCCAGGCGAGCGAGGCCTCGGTGCCGCCGTCGATCGCGGACTGAGCGAGGCGGCGCACCGGCTCCCACAGCAGCGCCGCGAACAGGAACGCCGGCGTCACCGGCTTGTCCTCGCGCACGCGCGCGTCGGTGTTCGCCAGGGTGTTCTCCGCGAGACGGCGGAAATCCGCGGCGCCATCCGCGAGTGCGGCGGCCGTCGCCGGAAACACGTGGTGGAGCAGGCCGTAGTGCTCGAGCGCGCGGAAACTCGCGAGGCCGTATCCACCGAGGAACAGCTTCAACGATTCGTCGAACAGTCGCGCGGGCGGTGCATCCGACAGCAGCGGCCCGAGCGTCGCGAACGGCGCGGCGGTGTCGGGGGCGATCATGAAGCCGAGCTTCGCGGCGAGGCGAGCGGCGCGCAGCATGCGCACCGGGTCCTCGCGATAGCGCTGATCCGGATCCCCGATCAGTCGCAACACGCGCTGCTCGAGGTCGCGCATGCCGCCGACCGCGTCGAGCACGCTGAAGTCGGCGATGTCGTAGTACAAGGCGTTGACCGTGAAGTCGCGCCGGATCGCGTCTTCCTCGATCGATCCATAGACGTTGTCGCGCACCAGCCGGCCATCGACGAGGTGGCGGTCACCGCTGCCGTCGTCGGCGCTGCCGCGGAAGGTGGCGACCTCGACGATCTCGCGCCCGAACACCACGTGCGCGAGCCGGAACCTGCGGCCGATCAGTCGGCAGTTGCGGAACAGCGCGCGCACTTCCTCCGGCGTCGCATTGGTCGCGATGTCGAAGTCCTTGGGGCTGCCGCCGAGCAGCAGGTCGCGCACCGCGCCGCCGACGAGGCAGGCGCGGAAACCCGCCTCGTGCAATCGATACAGCACGCGCAGCGCGCCGGAGGAGATGCTCTTGCGGGAGATCGCGTGTTGCGCGCGCGGGATCACGTGGAAGCCGCCGTTGCCCGGCACTTCCTGTACAATTGGTTCCGGATTCATCCGCCGCTGCAGCTCCTCGGAAATTTGCCCCGCGTTACATATTCGTTATACTACGCGACCGGGCAGTTCCGATACCCGCGCTCCCTTCGTCTAGTGGTCCAGGACACCGCCCTCTCAAGGCGGGAACACGAGTTCGAACCTCGTAGGGAGCGCCATTCCGACCCGAGTACGCGCATGACCTTCGTCGTCACCGAGAATTGCATCAAGTGCAAGTACACCGATTGCGTCGAAGTCTGCCCGGTCGATTGCTTCCATGCAGGTCCGAACTTCCTCGTGATCGATCCGGAGGAATGCATCGACTGCACGCTGTGCGAGCCTGAGTGCCCCGCGGTCGCGATCTTCCCCGAAGACGACGTGCCGGCCGGGCAGGAATCCTTCCTTGCGCTCAACGCGGAACTGTCGAAGGTCTGGCCGGTGCTGACCGAACGCATCGACGCACCGCCCGACGCGAAGGAATGGGACGGCAAACCCGGCAAGCTTCCGCTGCTGGAACGCTGACCGCGCGCGCGTGCCGCGCAGCGGGCCGCGCGATCGCGCGGCCCGCGTGTCATCAGGAAAGTCGTTCGCGCAGGACCTGCAGCAGCGCCTGCGCCGCCTCGCGCGATGCCTCGTCGCCGCCGCCACCGACCCTGACGCGGCTGCCTTGCGCGCTCTCTTCGACGGTCACGCCGAGGCGCACCTGCGAGGTGACCTTGTTGCCGGCGCGCCCCAACATGACCGCACGCTTGAACCAGCCGGGCTTGATCGTCGTCTGGCCGGTCGTTTCGACCTCGTAGGAATGCGCCGCGGCATCGCTGCCGAGCACCCGCGCGGCGCCCGATCGCTCGAGTGCGAGTCCGACGCGGCGATATGTACTTTCCAGCGAGTCCGATACCAGCAGTCCGTCGCCGGTCGGCACCACGCCGGGCGCAGCCGCCGCGGCCGGCGGCGCGGCCCCAGGCGCCGGCGCCGCGGAGATCCCGGGCGGCGTGCCCGCATCAGCCACGGGTGACGACGTTGCCGCGGCCGGGCGTGCGTCCGGAATCGTCAATGCGGCGTTGCTGGCCGGGCTGTCGAGATCGGGTGGCACTTCGAGCGGACGCGACTGCGCCGACTGTCTGTAGGTGTCGTCCTGGCGATCGAGGTGACGACTGAAGAATCCGCAGCCGCCCAGCAGCGCGGCGGCGAGCAACATGACCGGCAACGCGGCAGTGGTCCTTCTCACGAAGTTCATCCTGTCATCGGGCTGGAGGAAGGGGTGGCTAGTCTAGCAGGCCGCCGTGAACCGCCATCCACGGCGGTCGGGCATCGTGTTCAGCCGAGGCCGAGCCCCGCCAGCACCGTCGCGCATTCGGCTCGGTGCGACGCGGACAGCTCGAGCAGGGGCAGCCTGAGTCCGGCCGCGCCGAATCCGAGCAGCGACAGGCACCATTTCACGGGGATCGGATTCGGCTCGATGCCGAGCAGCGCATACAGCGGTTGCAAGCGGCGATCGACCGCGCCAGCGGCTTCTGTATCGCGCGCGCGCGCCGCCTCGCACATCGCGGCGAACAACGCGGGTGCGACGTTCGCGGCGACCGAGATCACGCCATCCGCGCCGGCGAGCATCGCGCGCATCGCGGTCGCGTCGTCGCCCGAATGCACGCGGAAACCCGCGTCGCGCAATTCGAGCAGCGCCTGCATGCGCGCGGGTTCGGCCACCGCTTCCTTGATGCCGATGATGTTGCCGTGCCCGCGAAGTCGCGCGACCGTTTCGGGCAGCAGGTCGCAGGCGGTGCGCGAAGGCACGTTGTAAAGCACCACCGGCAGGCCGCCGTGGTCGGCGACTTCGCAGTAGTGCCGGTAGAGGCCTTCCTGCGTCGGGCGCACGTATGCGGGCGCGACGACGAGCGCGACATCGATGCCGGCGGCGGCCGCACGCCGTGTCTGCGCGATCGTGCGCCGCGTCGATGACAGCCCGCTGCCGGCCAGCAGCGGCACGCGACCGCGCGCGCGCCCGACCGCCGCTTCGAGCAGTGTGACGTATTCGGCTTCGTCGAGCGCGGCCGCTTCGCCGGTCGAGCCCGCGACGACGAGCGCACGCGTGCCGTTGGCGACCTGGTGGTCGACGAGGCGCGCGAACGCGTCGAGGTCGAGCGCGTCGCCGTGCGCGTCGAACGGCGTGGCGAGCGCGCAGATGCTGCCTGAAAGGTCCACGGCGAAGCTTCGGCGTCGGGTGCGGAACCAGCGATGGTACTGCCCGGGCTCGCGCGTCGTCCACGCCGGCGCGGGCACGTTCGGGATCGGCTTGCTACCCCCCGGGCGCGCAAGTATTCTGGGCCGCGATCGCACCGCGACGGTGCCCACTTCGGCGAGAACGTGGCAACCGTGAAACAGGCAGGAAAGCAGGTCACCGGCGATCCGGCCGCCACCCGCCCTTCGTCGAACGAGAACTACCTGCTGATCAGCGCGTTCGGCTCGCCCACGCAGTCACCGCTGCTCGCGATCAGCCGTCGCATTTCCGACTGCGGTTGCAACCTCGCCGAAGCACGCGTCGCGACGCTCGGCAACGAGCTCACGGTGCTCGCGCTCGCGCAAGGCGCGTGGGACGCGATCGCCAAGCTCGAGAACGCGCTCGCACGGCTCGACCGCGATGGCGACATGCGCCTCGCGCATTTCCGCACCGGCGCGCGCCAGCAGCAGTCGAACCTGATCCCGTACGTGGTCGAGGTGATCGCCGCCGACAAGCCGGGCGTGCTGTTCCAGCTCGCCGACTTCTTCGCGCACCAGAACATCACGATCGAGCAGTTGCACTCGTCGCGCTATCGCGCGATGCAGACCGGGGCCGACATGTTCTCGGCGCAGATCACCATCGGCATTCCGACGACGACGCACATCGCTGCGCTGCGCGACGATTTCCTGGAGTTCTGCGACGGCCTCAACCTCGACGCGATCATGGACCCGATGAAATTCTGATGCCCGCGATCGGCGACAAGGTCCCGAACCTCGAAGGCGTCCTTCACGACGGCGGCACGCTCGCGCTGGCGGACCTGCGCGGGCAATCGGTGGTCCTCTACTTCTACCCGAAGGACGCGACCGCGGGGTGCACGAGCGAAGCGCAGGGTTTCCGCGACGCGTACCCGCAGTTCCGCAAGCGCCGTTGCGAGGTCGTCGGCGTGTCCCGCGACGGCGTCGCCTCGCATGCGCGGTTCCGGGAAAAGCACGCGCTGCCATTCGCGCTCGTCGCGGACACCGACGAAACCTGGTGCAACGCGTTCGGCGTGCTCGGCGAGAAGGTACTGTATGGCCGCCGCCACATCGGCGTGATTCGCAGCACGTTCCTGATCGATCCGGACGGCATCCTCTTCGCCGAGTGGCGCGGCGTCAGGGTGCCCGGCCACGTGGCCTCCGTGCTGGAGCGGCTGTCGCAGCGGTGAACGCCACCCTGACCGCCGCCGCGCGCCGCCGGCCGTGCGTGGATCCGTGCCGCTGCGCGTCCCCATCCCTTCCCCTACGAGAGAGCCCCGCATGACCCGAGGCAGGCGCATCTACGTACTCGACACCAACGTGCTGATGCACGATCCGACCGCGCTGTTCCGTTTCGAGGAACACGACGTGTTCATCCCGATGACCGTGCTCGAGGAACTCGACGCCGCCAAGAAGGGCACGTCCGAAACCTCGCGCAACGCGCGCCAGGTCAGCCGCTTCCTCAACGAACTGATGCTGGCCGGCAACGGCCATCCGATCGAGAAGGGCATCGAGCTGCGCCTGCCGCAGGGCCTGCAGCTCGATCGCCGCGCGAAGGCCGGGCGACTCTATTTCCAGACCACCGCGCACGTCGTGGCCGACAAGCGCTCGGTGCGCACGCTGCCCGACAACCTGATCCTCGCGTCGGTGGTGATGCTGCGCGAGTCACGCCCGCGCGAAGCGGTGGTGCTCGTCACCAAGGACATCAACCTCAGGATCAAGGCGAAGATCTTCGGCATCACGGCCGAGGACTACGAGAACGACCGCGCACTCGACGACTTCAGCCTGCTCTACAACGGACTGGCGGAACTGCCCCCGAACTTCTGGGAGCGCCACGGCGAGTTGCGCTCCTGGTCCGAGCGCGGGCGCACCTACTACGAGGTCAAGCGGCGCAAGGACGAGGACTGGCATCCGAACCAGAACCTCTACCTGCCGGGCGAAGACGAAGTCGAGTTGCGGGTGCTGCAACTCGACGGCGCGAAAGCGGTCCTTCAGATCGTCGACGATTACCGCAGCGGTGCATCGCATTCGGTCTGGGGCATCCAGGCGCGCAATCGCGAGCAGAACTTCGCGCTGAACGCCCTGATGGACCCCGAGATCGATTTCGTGACCCTGCTCGGCACCGCGGGCACCGGCAAGACGCTGCTCGCGCTCGCAGCGGGCCTCGCGCAGGTGATGGACCAGCAGCGCTACCGCGAAATCATCATGACGCGCGCGACCGTCTCGGTGGGCGAGGACATCGGCTTCCTGCCTGGCACCGAGGAAGAAAAGATGACGCCGTGGATGGGCGCGCTGACCGACAACCTCGAAGTGCTGACCAATCCGCAGGAAGGCGGCGCCTGGGGCCGCGCGGCGACCAACGATCTGCTCGCCTCGCGCATCAAGATCCGATCGATGAACTTCATGCGCGGACGCACGTTCCTGAGCCGCTACGTGATCATCGACGAGGCGCAGAACCTCACGCCCAAGCAGATGAAGACGCTGATCACGCGCGCGGGCCCCGGCAGCAAGATAGTCTGCCTCGGCAACGTCGAGCAGATCGACACGCCCTACCTGACCGAAACGACCTCAGGCCTCACCTACGCCGTCGACCGCTTCAAGGACTGGCAGCACAGCGCGCACATCACCCTGCGCCGCGGCGAGCGCTCGCGGCTCGCGGACTATGCGTCGGAGGTGCTTTGACGGCAGCGAATGGGGAATCGGGGATGGAAGCGCATGAAGCGAGGGTGGGAACGATGGGCCTTGCCCATTCCCTACCCCATTCCCCATTCCCTGCTTCTCAGAACCTCGTCGACCACAGCGCCTCGAACTCGAAGCGTCCTGCGGTGGCGTCGCTGCGCGGGACGTAGGTCGGCATCAGCAGGTAATACGGCGAGGTCGCGTAGCTTGCGGTCATCGACAGGTTGCGGTCGCTGCCGAATGCACGCGACCAGCCCATCGACACGAGATGGTCGGCGGTGACCGGTGCGAGCGCATCGGCCAGGAGGCGCGAGGTCGGCTCGGGTTGCTGGCGCGTCGTGTAGCGCATCTGCAGGTTGCCGAACGCGTCGTCTCGCAGGGTCCAGCCGAGGCTGTACACGTCGAGGTCGCGCCACGCGAACACGGGGCTCGCGCTGTCGCCGAGCAGCGCGAGGAAGCGCGTCGGCAGGTTGGAGCTCGTGAACGGCGTGATCGTGCTGTAGTCGATGCGCTCGATGCCCGCGTCCAGTGCCAATGCGGGCGTCAGCGAATAGCTCAGCCCGACGCTCGCGCTTGCGGGGATGTCGAAATCGCCGGCGTCCGCGAACACGCCGCGGTAATGCGAGAACGCGCCCATCGCGACGCGCGACTGGTAGCCGAGCTGCCACCCGAGGCGCTCGCCGATCCTGTTCGCGACGTCCACGCGCGCGCCGACGCCGTACGAGGTGTCGCTGAGCCACACCGGCAGCGGCGTCGCGGGCGCTTCGGCCATGCCGAGGCCGAGGCTCGCGAATCGCTGGTAGGCGAGCACGCCGGTCAGCCGCACGTTGCCCTGGCCGCCCCAGTTGGCGGTGAGGCTCGGCGCGACCACGGTGCGCTGCAGGCCCGGATTCGGCAGGTCGACGAGTTGCGAGGATGGGCGCGACGGCACGCCGGGCGTGTCGTTGACGTCATCCACCATGAAGGACACGCCGATCGGCGATGACGTGCCGCTGGAGCGGAATTCGAACATCGCGGCGCGCGGATCGGCGTAGCTGTCGAGCACCGACGGCGCATGTGCGGCAGACTTGGGCGTCGACCACGAGAATCGCGGGGTGATGCTCGCCAGTGCATATTCGCGCCAGCGCGAAGGCACGGCGGCGGACGCGCTGCTGACCGAGGGCACGTTCGCGAGGGCGGCCACGGCCCTGCCGTCGAGCGCACCGGCCTGCGCGAATGTCGAAAAAAATGGGAGCGCCAGCCCTGCGCCCAGCGCTCCCATCCATCTCCCTGTGCTCGCTGTTGCCCTCTGCATCGCCCCTGCTTGCGATGGTTGTGGTGTAATTCCGCTGCGAATCGTTGGCGAAAACGCAACAGATGTCAAGCTGCCGCGCACGCATATCCGTTGAAAAACCGAAGCTTCAGCCCGTTCTCGTGACGAGAGCCGCAGTCCGACCATGTCGCAAAAACACCACAAACCCGCCCGCCCTCCGATTGCGTTGACGATCGCGGGCTCCGACTCCGGGGGTGGCGCGGGCATCCAGGCCGACCTGCGCACGTTCGCCGCATTCGGCGTGCACGGCACCACGGCGATCACTGCGCTCACTGCGCAGGACACGCGCGGCGTGCACGCGATCCATACGGTTCCGCTCGCGATGCTGCGCGCACAACTCGAGGCCGTGCTCAGTGACTTCCGCATCGGCGCCGCGAAGCTCGGCATGATCGCGACGCCCGCGATCGCGCGCGAGGTCGCACGCCTGTTGCGCCTGCATCCGCGGTTGCCCGTGGTGCTGGATCCGGTGCTCGTCGCGACCACGGGCGCGCGGCTCGCAAGCGGAGATCTCGCGGACGCGCTGCGCCGCCACCTGTTCACGCGCGCGGACCTCGTGACGCCGAACATCCCCGAAGCCGAGCGCCTGCTCGGCCGCGGGATCGGCAGCGTGCGCGAGATGCACGCTGCCGCACGCGCGCTGCTCGACGGCGGCGCGCGCGCGGTGCTGCTCAAGGGTGGGCATCTGCGCGGCAACCAGGTCGTCGACCTGCTGCTCGCGCCGCGCATCGAACGCTGGTTCCGCCAGCGGCGCATCGCCGGTGAAAGCCACGGAACGGGTTGCTCGCTGGCCGCGGCGATCGCAGCGGGAATCGCGCGCGGCGCGGCGCTCGAAGCCGCGGTCGAGGACGCGATCGACTTCGTCCACGCCGCGCTCGCGCGCGGCTACCGCCCGGGTCGAGGGCGCCTGCGCGTGCTCGACCACATCGCGGCCGCGCGTTCGCACGGCTGACGCGCGCGACGCCCAGCAACCGATTCAGATGCGCGAGATGATCGCGTCCGCGAACGACTCGGTGCGGCCGTCGCCGCCGAGATCCGGCGTGACGCGGTCGCGCGCCTCGAGCGTTGCACGAATCGCGGCGCGCAGGCGCTGCGCCTCGTCGGTGTGCCCGATGTGGTCGAGCATCTGCGCCGCGCCCAGCAACAGCGCGCACGGGTTCGCGATGCCCTTGCCCGCGATGTCAGGCGCCGAGCCGTGCACGGCTTCGAAGATCGCGGCATCGGCGCCGATGTTCGCGCCCGGCGCGAGGCCGAGTCCGCCGACGAGCCCCGCGCAGAGATCGGAGATGATGTCGCCGAACAGGTTGGTGGTGCAGATCACGTCGAACTGCTCGGGCCGCATCACGAGCTGCATGCAGCAGTTGTCGACGATGAGTTCGTTGCATTCGATCTCGGGGTAGAGCGCCGCGACTTCGCGCGCGACTTTCAGGAACAACCCCGAGGTCGATTTCAGGATGTTCGCCTTGTGCACGACGGTGACCTTGCGCCGGCCGGTGCGGCGCGCGAGGTCGAACGCGTAGCGCACGATGCGCTCGGAGCCCTTGCGCGTGATCTTCTGCACCAGCGTCGCCGTCGCGCCGTCCTCGGACACCTGCTGGCCTTCGCCGGCGTAGGCGCCTTCGGTGTTCTCGCGCACGGTGATCAGGTCGACGTTCTCGGGGAACCGCGAGCGCGTGTTCGGGAACGAAATCGCCGGGCGCACGTTCGCGTACAGGTCGAAGTGGCGGCGCAGCTGCACGTTGATCGAACTGAAGCCCTCCCCGACCGGCGTGGTCAGCGGGCTCTTCAGCGCGATCCGGTGGCGCGCGATGGCATCGAGCGTCGACTGCGGCAGGAGCTCGCCGGTGCGCTCGTGCGCGGCGAGGCCGGCCTCGACGAAGTCGTACTGCAGCCCCAGGCGCAGCGCTTCGAGCACGCGCAACGTGGCATCCATGATTTCCGGGCCGATGCCGTCGCCGCGGATCACCGCGATGGTCTTGTTCATCGAGAAACACTCCGAGCTGGACAGTGCTGAAACGTGCGCGTCTGGTGCGCCGGGGTCGGACCGACGACCTGCGGTCGTCGCCTGGACGCATGTCGGAACGCGCAGGAAGGCGCGTCGCCGGGGTTCCTGCTGCGCACCGGACTACGCGGGAAGCGGACGCCGTGTTGCGGAAACTCGACCGGAGGCCTCGCGCGCGCGACGGACGCCCGCCGCATGGCTTGCCCGGCTTCGCGCAGTCGAGCATTATCGGCGAATGATCCCGCATCGCACAAGAATGCCTGCGTTGCGCGCGCACTTGGTCCGAATCGGCTGCCTGCTGGCCCTGGCCGTGACCTCGGCCGCCGGGGCCGCCGAAGGCGGGGTGCCCGACCTCACGGTCACGGTCGAACAGTTGCCCTTCGCCTCGGGGCGCGACATCGTGCGCCTCGCGATCCATGGCGAGGCGCCGCCCAACTGCACGCCCACGATCGGCCGCGCATGGCTCGAGGATGCCGACTTCAGCATCGAGCTGCGCAGCCCGACCGCCGGCTGCGACCAGACGCACAGGGTTCCGTTCACGCTGCGCGTCGATCCGCGCGCGAGTGGGCTGCCGCTGCCGCCCAATCGCGTGATCCGTGCGCGCGTGTTCCGCAGCGCGGGCGCATCCGCCGAACTGGCTGCGTTCCGGCTGTTCGACACTGCCCCGGCGACTTCCGCGCAGGTGCCCGAAAACGGATTCTGGTGGTCGACCGCCGACGCGGGGACCGGCGAGGCGGTGCGTGCGACCGGCGCCAGCCTCGAATGGCAGGACGGCGAGCTCGCGGTGGCGCTTTACGGATTCACCGACATCGGCATGCCGACCTGGTATTTCGGCAGCGCGCACTTGTCCGGGCGCGTCGCACGCGTCGGACTCGTGCAGCTGGCCGGTGGCGAGCCGCTGCTGGCGGCGACCGGAAGCCAGCCCCAGGCCCTGCCCGGGCCGCGGCTCGAGATCGAATTCCTGTCGCCGGTGCAGGCTCGCGCGTGGCTCGTCAGGGTCGAAGACGGCCGCGATGTGCAACTGCGGCCGATGCTGCTGTCGCGCGCGCGATTCGCCAACGACGCGGGAGGGTCGACCTGGAGCGGGACCTGGGTGCTCGTGCCGGACGACGGTCCACCGCGCACCTTCGTGTTCGGATCCGGTGCGCCGCGCGCGACCGGCTTCCACCTCGACGACGTCGCGAACGACGCGCGCCTGGATTGCCGCGTACCGGTCACCGGTGGTCTCCCCGACCTCTGTTCGCTGTCGGTCGATGGCGCCCCCGCGGCCGACTTCAACCGGATCGGTTTCGACCGCCTCGGCGGGCGCGGCGACGACGGCGCGCCGGTCACGCTGGTGCGCGTGCGCGACTGAGGGCGCCTGGCCCACCTGACGCAGTGCGATCCGGGCCAGGGCCGGCGTCCCGCTTCCTCGATTTCAACGCACTCGACGACTTCGACGCGCTCGAAGACCGGCCGCCCGACTCAGGCCGGCGCATCGACGCCCCGGCCATCCGCGCGCAAGCCGTCGAGGAAATCGACCGCTCGGCGCAGGTGCGGGATCACGATCGAGCCGCCGACCACGAGCCCGACGCTGAACACTTCGAAGAACTCGTCGTCGTCGAGCCCCGCCTCCACGCACTGCGCGACGTGGTAGCTGATGCAGTCATCGCAGCGCAGGACCAGCGAGGCGACCAGGCCGAGCATCTCCTTGGTCTTCACGTCGAGCGCGCCGGCCTTGTAGGTCTGCGTGTCGAGGGCGAAGAAGCGGCGCACGACCTGGTTGTCTTGGCCGAGGATGCGCTCGTTCATGCGTCGGCGGAACTCCGCGAACGCCTGCACGCGTTCGCTCATGCGCCACTCCCGAGCAGTTCCTGCAGCCGGCCCGAACGGTCCGCCGCGACGAGGTCGTCGAACCCGCCGACGTGCTGGCCCTCGATGAAGATCTGCGGCACGGTGCGTCTGCCATCGCTGCGCGCGAGCATCTCGTCGCGGCGGACGGGGTCGGTGTCGACGCGGACTTCCTCGAAGTCGAGTCCCTTGCGCTGCAGGAACTGCTTGGCCATGACGCAGTACGGGCAGAACGCGGTGGTGTACATCTCGACGCGGCTCATCGGGGCCTCGGTGCGCGGGAACATGCCCGGAAGATGAGGCCCGCGGAGCCGCCATGCAAGCGGCTGCGATGAACCGCCGCTGAGGGCCGCCGCGCTGCCACGGGCGCTGGCGACGGAACCATGCGCGCGCTATCGTGGTCTCCTGATCTGGAGCGCCTCCGGTAGTTCGCACGACATGCATTTCCTGCGCGGCCTGTCCATCCTTTCCCTCGCATGCGCGACCACGTTCGCGGCCGGTGCGGACGTGCGGCTGCCCGACATCGGCAGTTCGGCCGCCGCGATCATGTCGCCGCAGGAATTGCGCGAGTACGGCCTCGGCCTGCTGCAACAACTGCGTGCGTACGACCTCGTGCTCGAGGATCCGCTGGTCGCCGACTACGTCAATTCGCTCGGCTATCGCCTCGTCGCGAGCAGCGGCCGCGACGACTCGGTGTTCACGTTCGTGGCGCTGCGTGATCCGGGCATCAACGCATTCGCGGCGCCGGGCGGGCTGATCGGGATCAACGCGGGACTGCTGACCGCAATGCGCAGCGAGCAGGAACTCGCCGGCGTGGTCGCGCACGAAATCGCGCACGTGCAGCAGCAGCATATCCTGCGCGCATTCGAAGACCAGAAGAAGATGTCCATTCCGATCATGCTCGGCATGCTCGGCGTCATGATCGCCGCTTCAGGGCGCACCGACGACGCGGCGGCCGCGGCGATGATCACCGGCACCTCGCTGATGCAGCAGCGCCAGATCGATTTCACGCGCAGCGAGGAAGCGGAAGCCGACCGCATCGGAATCCAGACGCTCGCGCGCGCGGGCTACGATCCGGGCGCGATGGCGGGCGCGTTCTCCGCATTGCAGAAGGTGATGCGGGTGAACGGCATCGACGTGCCGGAATTCCTGCGCTCGCATCCGCTCGACACGCGCCGCATCGCCGAGGCGCGCGCACGCGCGGCGCAACTGGGTTGCCCCGAGGCGCCGCGCCTCGCCGCGCGGCCTGCGCCCGCGCCCGTCGGGCCGCTCGACCTGCAGCTGCGGCCTTCGACGCCCACAGCCGCGCAGGCGATCGATGCCGCGGCCGCGCAGCGTGCGAGCGACACTGCGACCGCCACGGTCGCGAGCGCAGCGGACGAGGCCGGCACGCTGCCGCCCGTCGCAGTCAACGCATGCGTCACGCACACCCAGGGCGAACCCTATTTCGAGCTCATCCGCGAACGCGTGCGCGTGCAGATGGCGACGTCGCCCGCGACGATTCGCGCGTACTACGCCGACAATCTGCGCGACGACCGCACGTTCGACACGCTCGCCAATCGCTACGGGTTCGCGCTCGCGCTGGTGCGCGCGGGTGATCCGGGTGCCGCGATCCGTGAGTTCGATGCGCTGGTGCAGCGCGATCCGGATTCATCGGTGCTGCGACTCGCGCTCGCGACCGCGAAGGACCAGGCCGGCGACCGAGTCGGCGCGCGCGCGGTATTCGATCGCCTGCAGGACGATTTCCCGGGCAACCGCGCGGTGACGCTCGGGCATGCGCAGTCGCTGCTCGGCCATGGCGACGCCGCGAGCGCGCGCCGCGCGCTCGAGCTGCTGCGTCCGCTGCTCGAGCGTCGTCCCGGCGACCCGGACCTGCAACGCAGCTTCGGCCGGGCCAGCGACCTCGCCGGCGACAAGGTGCGAGCCGCCGAGGCCTACGCGGAGGCGGCCTGGCTCGGCGGCCACGCCGAGGATGCGCTGAACCAGCTCAAGGCGCTGGTCAAGCAGCCCGACCTGACGTACTACCAGCGCAGTCGCATCGACGCGCGCATCACCCAGCTGACGCCCGCGGTGCTCGAGCTTCGCAAGCGCTCGGACCCGGCCGCGCCCGACTCGCTCGCACCCGCGTTCGGCTGCTGTCGCGTGCGCTGAGTCGTACTGTCACAATCCGGACATGCCGCCGCAGCGCGGCCCCGCGGTCCGCCCACAGCGGGCGCGCAACGGGCCCGCCGGCCGATTGTTGCGGAATTCGGGCGTCCCGGCGCCTGTCACCGCGGCGTAACATTGCACCGGTCCAATGGCAGGCGTCGCGCAGCGCCCGTCGGCGCCAGGTGCACCGCATGCAGAAGCACATCCTCATCGTCGAAGACGAACCCGCGATCCGCGACATGGTCGCGTTCGCGTTACGCAAGGCCGGCATGGAGGCGATGCACGCGGTCGACGCGCGCGCGGCCCAGAGTGCGATCGGCGAACGCGTGCCCGACCTGATCCTGCTCGACTGGATGCTGCCCGGCATGAGCGGCATCGACCTCGCCCGGCGCCTGCGCAAGGACGAGCTCACGCGCGAAGTGCCGATCATCATGCTGACCGCGCGCGGCGAGGAAACCGACCGCGTCAGCGGACTCGACGCCGGCGTCGACGACTACGTGGTGAAGCCGTTCTCGACGCGCGAGCTGCTCGCGCGAATCCGCGCGGTGATGCGGCGCACCCACGGCGAAGATGGCGAAGGCGTCGTCGAGATCGGCGGGTTGCGCATCGACAGCGCCGCGCATCGCGTGTTCTGCGGCGACCAGCCGGTGCAGATCGGCCCGACCGAGTATCGGCTGCTGCACTTCTTCATGACGCATGCCGAACGCGTCTACTCGCGCAGCCAGTTGCTCGACCACGTCTGGGGCGGCGGCGTCTATGTAGAGGAACGCACCGTCGACGTGCACATCCGCCGCCTGCGCAAGACGCTCGAGCCGTTCGGCAAGGACGTGCTGGTGCAGACGGTGCGCAGCGCGGGCTACCGGTTCTCGGTCAGTGTCTGAGCACGCGATGGTTCAGGTGCGCACCCGCGTCTCCACATGCTCGCCGAAAGCGCGCGCGCCATGCCTTCGCGACTAAACCGCGCCCGGCGTGCGGGCGCGACCCGGCTGGCAGTGCTCGGCGCCGGCGCGCTCGCGCTCGGCGCGCTCAGCGGTGCGTGGTTCGCCTGCCTGTTCGCAGCCTCGCTCGTGGCGCTGGGTTACCTGCTGCTGCGCATCGATCGCCTCGCGCGCGCGTTGGCGGCGCGCGCGCGCCTGCAGCCGAGCGGCGCCGGGACGCTCCTCGACGAAGTGCAGTCGATGATCGCGGCGCGCGAGGGCGCCGCGCGCGAGCAGAAGCGCCGGATGCTGCGCCTGCTGCGCGCGTTCCGCGATGCGGCTGCGGCCCTGCCGGATGCCGTCGTCGCGCTCGACGCCGACCGGAAGATCCAGTGGTTTAATGCGGCGACCGCACGTTTGCTCGGCCTGCGCTACCCGCAGGACCTCGGCGCGCACCTGACCAACCTCGTGCGCGCGCCGCGCTTCGCCGAATGGCTGCGTGACCCGGCGCCCGAGCCCTTGGCCGACCTGCCCTCGCCGGTCGACGCGAGCGTCAGGCTCTCCGCCCGCCTGATCGGATATGCGGGCGAGCGCAGCCTTCTCGTCGTGCGCGACGTGAGCCCGCTGGTCCGGCTCGAGCAGGTGCGCCGCGACTTCGTCGCGAACGTGTCGCACGAGTTGCGCACGCCGCTGACGGTCGTGCACGGGTACCTCGACATGATCGAGCCCGAGCAATTCCAGGAGTACGAGCCGATCCTGCATGAGCTGCGCGGCCAGTCACGCCGCATGACCCAGATCGTCGAGGACCTGCTCACGCTGTCGCGACTGGAATCGGGCATGGAGCTTCCGCATGAGCGCGTCGCGATGCGGCCGATGCTCGACGCACTGCGGCGCGAGGCGGAAGCCTTGAGCCAGGGCGCGCACGAGATCGTCGCGCAGTACGAGGGAACGCACGACCTCGAGGGTTCGGCCAGGGACCTGCACAGCGCGTTCTCGAACCTCGTCAGCAACGCGGTGCGCTACACGCCCGCGGGCGGGCGTATCACGATTCGCTGGGAAAGCAGCGAAAGCGACGCGCGCCTCAGCGTCGTCGACACTGGCGCCGGCATTTCCGCGCAGCACCTGCCGCGCCTGACCGAACGCTTCTATCGCGTCTCGACCAGCCGCTCGCGCGAGACCGGCGGCACCGGCCTCGGCCTGTCGATCGTCAAGCACGTGCTGCAGTTGCATGACGCGCGGCTCGAGATCACGAGCGCGCCGGGCGTGGGCAGCACGTTCAGTTGCGTGTTCGGTGCGAGCCGCCTGCTCGCGCCGTCCAGCGATTTCGGCCGATGACGCGCGCATCCGCGCTGCGCTGGCTGCTCGGCCTCGCCTGCGCCTGCATGGCGGGCCGGGCGTTCGCGCTCGAGCCGCCGCTGGCCGGCACGCTGACGAGCGTCGGCTCGGACACCGCGAGCACGCTGGTCGCGACTTGGTCGATCGAGTTCCAGGCCCGGAACCCCGGCGTGCGCGTGCAGGTGCAGGCCAGCGGCTCGGCCAGCGCGCCCGTGGCCTTGCTCGAGGGCGCGGCCGACATCGGCCCGATGAGCCGCGAGATGGATGCAGCCGAGCGCAGCGCGTTCGGGCGCCGGGGCCGCACTCCGCCGCTCGACCTGCTGGTCGCGCATGACGCGATCGCGGTGTTCGTGCATCCGGACAATCCGCGCACGCGGATGACACTGGCCGAACTCGACGCGATCTATTCAGTCGAGCGTCGGTGCGGCGCCGCGTCGTCCCTGCGCCACTGGAGCGACACTGCACCGGCGTCCACGGATTCCGGCCGTTCCGTGCCGATCCTCGCGATCGGCCGCGACACCGGATCGGGCACCCACGCGCTGTTTCGCGAGCTCGCGTTGTGCGGCGGAACCTACCAGCCTGCCGTCATCGCGTGGCCCGGCAACGGCGCGGTGGTCGCCTCGGTTGCCGGCAATCCGGAAGCGATCGGCTACTCGGGCGCTGCCTATGCGAACGGCCTCGTGCGCGTGCTCGCGATCGCAGCCGACGAGGAGGCGCCGGCGCTGCGACCCGATGAAGCGGCGATTTCGTCCGGCCGTTACCCGCTCTCGCGCGGCCTGCATGTCTACGTCAACCGCAATGCGGACGGGCGGCCCGCTGCGCTCGCCCAAGCTTTCATCGACTACGCGCTCTCGGACGAGGCGCAGGCCCGCGTGCGCCGTGCGGGCTTCATTCCGCTGACCCTGCCCGAACGCATGGCGCAGAGGGCGCTGCTCGCGCGATGATGGGACCGCGCAACGCCCGGCACGACGGGCAGCGGACGCAACCGAACCGACCCCGGATCCACGCATGAATCGCGACTTGCCGCAGGACCTCCACGATCCCGCGCTCTACCTCAACCGGGAACTCGCGCAGCTCGAGTTCAATTTCCGCGTGCTCGCGCAGGCACAGGACGTGCGCGTGCCCCTGCTCGAGCGCATGCGCTACCTCTGCATCGCCTGCACCAACCTCGATGAATTCTTCGAAGTGCGCGTGGCCGCGCTGCGCGAGCAGGCGAACCTGGCCGAACCGATCGTCGGAGCGGACGCGATGTCGCCGGCGGAAGCACTTGCGCGCATCCGCGAACGCGCGCTGACGCTGGTGAAGGCGCAGTACGACGCCTGGAACGACCAGTTGCAGCCCGACCTCGAACGCGAAGGCATCCGCTTCTCGCGGCGTGATGCGTGGTCGGTGAAGCAGCGACGCTGGCTGCAGGGCTATTTCCGCAACGAGATCCTGCCGGTGCTGTCGCCGCTCGGCCTCGATCCTGCCCATCCGTTCCCGCGCATCCTCAACAAGAGCCTGACGCTCGCGGTCGTGCTGCAGGGTCGCGATGCATTCGGGCGCGAAGGCCACATGGCCCTGGTGCGCGCGCCGCGCTCGCTGCCGCGGATCATCCGGATGCCGTCCGAAGTCGCCGGGGCGCCTTACGACTTCGTGTTCCTGTCGAGCGTCCTGCACGAGTTCATGGATGAACTGTTCCCCGGCATGCAGGTCAAGGGCTCGTACCAGTTCCGCGTGACGCGCAACAGCGAACTGTTCGTCGACGAGGACGAAGTGGAGAACATCGCGCTCGCGCTGCGCGACGAGCTCAAGGGCCGCGGCTATGCGCGGGCGGTGCGGCTCGAAGTCGCCGACAACTGCCCGAAGGCGATCGCGGACATGCTGATGCAGAACTTCGAGCTCAGCGAGTCGGAGGTGTATCGCTGCGAAGGCCCGGTCAACGTCAACCGCATCAACGCGATCTACGACCAGGTCGATCGCCCCGACCTCAAGTTCCCGCCGTTCTCGCCGCGCGTGCTGCCAGCGGTTTCGGACGAGCGCAGCCTGTTCGCGGCGATCCGCGAACGCGACATCCTGCTGCACCACCCGTTCGAATCGTTCGGCGCGGTGATCGAACTCGTGCGCGAGGCCAGCGTCGACCCCGACGTGCTCGCGATCAAGCAGACGCTGTACCGCGTCGGCAGCGACTCCCCACTGGTCGACCATCTGATCGAGGCGGCGCGCGCCGGCAAGGACGTCACCGTCGTGATCGAGCTGCGCGCGCGCTTCGACGAGGAAGCGAACCTGCGGCTGGCGAACCGGCTGCAGGAGGTCGGCGTGCAGGTCGTGTACGGCGTGGTCGGCTACAAGACGCACGCGAAGATGCTGCTGATCGTGCGCAGGGAAGGCGGCACCCTGCGCCGGTACGCGCACCTGTCGACCGGCAACTACCACCAGGTGACCTCGCGTCTGTACACCGATTTCGGGCTCATGACCGCGAATCCGGACATCGGCGAGGACGCGCACCTGCTGTTCCTGCAGCTGTCCGGGCTTGGCCCGATCATCAACCTCAAATGCCTGCTGCATTCACCGTTCACGCTGCACGCGGGCCTCATGGCCAAGATCGAACGCGAGATCGCGCATGCGCGCGAAGGCCGGCCCGCGCGCATCATCGCGAAGATGAACGCGCTCAACGAGGCGACGGTCGTGCGCGTGCTCTACCGTGCCTCGCAGGCCGGCGTGCAGGTCGACCTGATCGTGCGCGGCGCCTGCTCGCTGCGACCCGGGATCGCCGGCGTTTCCGACAACATCCGCGTGCGCTCGATCGTCGGACGTTTCCTCGAGCACAGCCGCGTGTACTGGTTCCAGAACGACGATGCGCCCGAGATCTATTGCTCGAGTGCCGACTGGATGGAACGCAACCTGCTGCGCCGGATCGAGACCTGCTTCCCGATCCGCGATCCGCAACTGGCCGAGCGCGTTTTCGACGAATCGCTCGCGAACTATCTCGCCGACAACACGCAGGCCTGGCTGCTGCAATCGGACGGCAGTTACGCGCGCGTCGAGGCCGGCGACGCCGAGCCGTACTCGGCGCAGCGCGCGCTGCTCGCGAAGTACGCGTCGTGACGCTGCGCGCGGCCCGCCATTCCGGCCCGGGTCGGCGCACGGGCGTGCGACAATCCTGCCGCCGCACACGCACGGGGTGACCAGGGGATCATGGCCACGAGCATCCGCGACGGCGACCTGATCGCAGCGGTCGACATCGGCTCCAACAGTTTCCACCTGATCGTGGCGCGCTACGAGCACGGCGGGCTGCGCCAGATCGACCGCCTGCGCGACAGCGTGCGCATGGCGGCGGGCCTGCGCGCGGACGGCTCGCTCGATCCCGAACGCCGCCAGCATGCCCTCGCGTGCCTCGCGCGCTTCGGCCAGCGCCTGCGCTCGATTCCATCCGAGCGCGTGTACGCGGTCGCGACCAATGCGGTGCGCCAGCTCGCGCACCCGCAGGCCTTCCTGCTGCTGGCCGAAACGGCGCTCGGCCATCCGATCGAGGTGGTCAGCGGCCGCGAGGAAGCGCGACTGATCTACCTCGGCGTCGCGCACGACCTCGCGGAATCGGGCGCGCGGCGGCTGGTCGTCGATATCGGCGGCGGCAGCACCGAGTTCATCATCGGCCAGGGCTTCGAGGCGTTGCGCACCGAGAGCCTGCAGGCCGGCTGCGTCGCCACCACGCTGCGCTTTTTCGGCGACGGTCGCTACACGGCCGCGCGCTGGCGCGATGCGCAGACCGAGATCGCGATCGAGATGCAGCAGTTCGCGGCCGACTATCGGGTGCAAGGCTGGGGCGATGCGTTCGGCTCGTCGGGAACGGCAAAGGCGATCGGCGCGATCGTGCAGGCGAACGGCTGGAGCGACCAGGGCATCAGCGTGCAGTCGCTGCATCGCCTGCGCGACGCGATCCTCGCCGCCGGTCACATCGACGAGCTGCGCCTCGCCGGCCTCGGCGAGGACCGCGTCCCGATCATCGCGGGCGGCGTCGCGATCCTCGAAGCGGTGTTCTCGACCTTCGCGCTGGCGCACATGGGCGTATGCGAGACTGGCATGCGCGAGGGCCTGCTGTACGATCTCGTCGGTCCCGCGATGCACGGCGATCCACGCGCGGGCAGCATCGCCGCGCTCGCGACGCGCTATGCGGTGGACCGCGCACAGGCCTCGCGCGTGCGCCACGCTGCGCTCGCGTTGTTCGACCAGGTATCGGACGCCTGGCAACTCGGCGCGACCGAGCGCGACATGCTCGGATGGGCCGCCGACATCCACGAGATCGGCCTCGCGATCGCGCACAGCCTGCACCATGTGCATGGCGCCTACATCGTCGCGAACTCGGATCTCGCCGGTTTCGGTCGACAGGCGCAGCAGGCGCTCGCCGCGATCATCCGCTCGCACCGACGCAAGCCCGACCGCGCGACGATCGATGCGCTGCCCGAACGCCTGCGTGGGCCCGCGCGCAAGCTCACCGCGTTGCTGCGCCTCGCGGCGCTGCTCGAGCGGGCGCGTTCGACCGAACCCTTGCCGCCGCTCGCGCTCGACGCCGGCGACAAGCAGTTGCGGCTCGATCTGCCGCAGCACTGGCTCGACCAGCACATGCTGACGCGTGCCGATCTCGAGCAGGAACGCGACTACATCAAGCTGCTCGACCTCAAGCTGCAGGTGCGTGCGGCTGAACCCGCGATCACGCGGGGCTGACGCGCCCGGTTGCGCGGGGACGCCGAGCCCCTATCATTCACGCTTTCCCCCTGCCCCGCCGGAGACCCCGATGTTCGACCGCCTGCTGCTCGCCGCCGTCCTGCTGACGCCCGCGTTCGCCCTTGCCCAGGCCACTGCGCCGGCCGCCCCGAAGCCCGCGAAGGCTGCCGAGCCCGCGGCCGTCGTCGCGCCTGCTGCCGCGCCGAAGGTCCTCCTGAAGACGAGCATGGGCGACATCACGATCGAGCTCGCGGCCGACAAGGCGCCGAAGTCGACCGCGAACTTCCTCGCCTACGTCAACAGCGGCTTCTACGACGGCACGGTCTTCCATCGCGTGATCGACAACTTCATGGTGCAGGGTGGTGGCTTCACCAAGGAGCTGCAGCAGAAGCCGACCCGCGCCGCGATCGTCAACGAGGCGAAGAACGGGCTCAGCAATGTGCGCGGTTCGGTCGCGCTCGCACGCACCGCCGACCCGAATTCGGCCACCGCGCAGTTCTTCGTCAATGTCGTCGACAACCCGCAGCTCGACTACGCGGGCGACGCGCAGCCGGGCTACTGCGTGTTCGGCAAGGTTGTCGCCGGCCTCGACGTCATCGACAAGATCAAGGCGGTCCCGACCGGTCCGAAGAACCAGTTCCGCAGCGACGTGCCGCTCACGCCGGTCGTGATCGAGAAGGCGAGCGTGCTGCCCTGATCCGGCATGGATCCCGCCGCCCCGGCGCGTCCGGGTCGGCGGTCACCGGGCCATCGCCCGTTCGAGGCCACGCGACGGCATGACGACGCTGTTCATTTCCGACCTGCACCTCGACGCGAGCCGTCCGCACATCACGCAGCTGTTCGTCGCCTTCCTGCGCAACGAAGCCGCAAGAGCGGACGCGCTGTACATCCTCGGCGACCTGTTCGAAGCCTGGATCGGTGACGACGCACCGGATCCCACCGGCGACATCGTCGCGGCGGCGCTCGCGGAACTGCACGGTCACGGCGTGCCGTGCTTCTACATCCACGGCAACCGCGACTTCCTGCTCGGCGACGCCTACGCCCGCCGCGCACGCATGACCCTGCTGCCCGACCCGAGCGTGGTCGAGATCGAAGGCGAACGCGTGCTGCTGATGCACGGCGACACGCTCTGCACCGACGACGCGCCGTACCAGACATTCCGCGCGAAATCGCACACCGCGGCGTGGCAACGCGCGTTCCTCGCGCGGCCCGTCACGGAGCGGCAAGCGTTCGCGGCGCAGGCGCGCGCGGAGAGCCAGCGATACACCCAGTCCGTGGAGTTGGCGATCACCGATGTGAATGCCGATGCGGTCGCGTCGGCGTTCGCGCTCGCCTCGGTGCGAAAGCTCGTCCACGGGCATACGCATCGTCCAGCGCGCCATGCGCTGGAGGCAGCAGGGAAACCAGCTGAGCGGATCGTATTGGGTGACTGGTACGACCATGAAAGCATGCTTGAGCTACGCCGCTCGGAGGCGGAAAGCGGGGTTGGCTTCATCGCCTTGTCGCATTGATCACCCAGAGCAAATTTCGCCCCCGTGGACCGGCTCGGCCGCACTGAGTGCTACATGGGATGAATGCTGCTAGGCTGCCTTGGTCTCCGAGACCCTAGGAGTTCTGCCGTGTCGCCACTTCTGAAGCGATTCATCGGTGCGTTCAGTCTTCTGCTTGTGACTGGTGCAAGCGAGCCCGGGCAGGCACAGACCTGCGCAGCTCCTTATGCCTGGCATCCGTGGTCAGAGAGTGAAGGCGGCTTCCCATTGACCGGCACGACGTGTGGTCACGAGGCGGGCATCATCGCGGTGTGCCAGGATGCGTTCGGCGCTCCCGGGGCAGCATTCGTCGCAGGAATTACGGTCGCCGATGACGCAATGTTCACGGCGATCGACGCGACCGCCGGCCCGGGCTATACGCTTGCGATGTACCTCATCCCGGTCGCCAACGGGTGTGGCAACTTTCCGTGCACCACAACGGGAGATGCAACAACGAATCTGTTGCATACCGACATGCCGGCGGGTGACTACTACTTGATTGTCACCGGTGCCGACTTCGATGCAGCCGGTGCATGCGGAGACTTTACGCTGGTGACGAACGGCAATCTTCCTGTTGCCCTGCAGGCGTTCTCGATCGACTGATCGCATGAATCTTGCGGCGCGCGTTCTGCTCGATGCTTGAGGCGCCGCCTGCCCTCGGCGCGCGCTGCGCGTCCACGTCGGGCGGTCTATCCGTGATCGCGGGCGTCGGAGCGCCGACGAGTCACTTGCGCCAGGTGCTCGACTGGTCCTGCTGCGTGCCGTCACCCTGAATCGAAGACGGCTAACAGTCCTGCGCAGAGTCGAGAGCCAAAGCGGACGACCGCGCCGAGGAGCCCGACACTGCTTCGCTCGCAAAGTCATGCGGTATGCAGGAGCGGCCCCGCGCTGGGGCCGCTGATCGCCTCTCTCGTGCAGTGTTGGATCGATCGTCGTACAAATATTACTTCGCGACGACCTTCTGCTTCGTCGTGAGGTCTTCGCGCGAACCATCATTTCGGATCGTCCCGATCGAATACCAGTAGGTCTTGCCCGCCGTGGCCGAGTCGTCGCGCCACGCGTATTTGCCGACCGCGCCGCTTGCCGCGCCTTCGGTCCTGATGATCGACTCATTGATTCGCACGTACGGTCCTTCCTCGCGGTCGGCCCGATAGATCATGTAACCGTAGATCGGCTTCTCGTTCGCAACCGACCATCGAAGCAGCGGTCCCTTGCCCGGGGGCATCGCAGGCTCCTGCGTCACGGCCGCACGCAGGGCGTCGCCGACGCGTACCGCCGGCTGCGCCGGGGCCACCGGAGTCGCCCCGCCTTCGGCGGCATTGGAACTTTCCATCTCCTTGTTCATGTCGTGCACCGGATAGTCCGGTGGCAGCAGCATGCCGACGAGTTGAACGGGGAGCTTGCGAGCCGAATCGGGAAGTTCGACGATGACACGACCGAACACGCGGCCGGTCGGCTGGGCATCCGATACGACGATGCGAAGCAGTGAGCAACCCTGCACGGCAGGCACGCAAGGCTCCGCAGAGACCGTGCCCTCGATGCCGTCGAGTTCGAGCTTGCCGACGCGGAACGACTTGCCGCCACGACTGCTTAGCCGCACCAGGAATTCATTCCTGGTGCCGGTTCTCATGAGGCCGAAGGAGTATGGATTCGCATCCGGCACCACATCGCCGAGGAAGTTTGCGTCTACGGTGACCCAAGCTTCCTTCTGCCGCGGAGCATTGATCGAAAGCTTGATCTTCTCGCGCTCGAGCACGCCCCAGGGAGCGGTCGGCAGCACGCGCGCCTTGATCGTCCGGCCATCGCCTGAAATCGAAACGTCGAGGTAGTCAGGCTTCGACATCACGCCGAGAATCTTGAAGTCCGCGCTGTCGCGACTGCTCAGCTCCAGCTCCCTCGTGGGCAACGGCTTGTCCAGCGGGACAACGCCGAAATCCAGCACAGGCTTGTGCTGGTCGAGCGTCGGCACGACGAACACCTTGACGTTGGAACCCCGCATCTCTTGTCCCGGCTCATCCGTGCTGAACCGGAAGCGATGCAAGGTGTATCCGAACTCGTCCAGCACGCGCACTCGCGTATTGAGGTATGCGGTGCTGCCGGGCTTTACCACGATCCCGTTGTCGATGCTGTCCGATTCGAATTGCGCCTCGCCCTTCGACACCACGATCGGCTTGTTGCCGGTGTTGTGCAGTTTGACCGGACACTCGAATACTTCGAACTGGCTACGCTCACCACCGTCGCATTGCGAGATGACGAGATGCGATTTCGGAGCGGCAGAAGCTGCGGCGAGCGACGCCGCCAGTCCCAGAATCGAAAGCATGATGTGACCTCAAAAAAAAACCCGCCTGCGGGCGCAGGCGGGTTTGACTTCAGACGATCGAAAAAATTCAGATGATCGAGAAATCCTGGAGCGTGACCGGCAACGAACCGTTGGCAGCCGCCGAGAACGTACCGCATGCGCCCTGCGCGTCGAAATCGGCGCCGGTGATGATCAGGTAGTACGAACCCGGGCCGATGTCTGCATGCAGCATGTCGGTGGTCTCGTCACCCGTCGTCGTGCACGCGAAGTTGCCGCAACCGTTGGCCGACGGCACGAGGTACGCGGCGATCGTGTAGCCCGCACCACCCGTGAAGTCGATGTTCGAGAACGTGCCTTCCGCAGCGACGTTGATCTGGGCCACGAACGCAGCCGACGGGGCGCCGAACGCATCCTGACAGGCCGCGGCGATGCCGGTTTCGTTGCCGCAGGTGCTGCCCGAGAGGATCGGGTCACCGGTGGTGTCCGGGGTCCACGAAGCCGGGGCCGCACACGTCTGGGCGGAAGCCGAGGCGCTGAACAGCCCGGCCAGCACGACGCCACCAAGGGTCGTCAGTAGCAGATTACGCTTCATCGTTATCACTCCAATGATTGGAAAGGATCGTGGTTCTTATGGCTGGATCAGCTGCCGATGTACGTCTGGCGACGCGAATCGAAACGATCGAAGCCGACAGCCTGCGTTGCGTGATTGTTCTTGTACGCCGCGCTCGGCGCGGTCAGACCAAGCTGAGCCGCCTCGACACCGCCCCACGCGCTCGTGTCACCGGTCGCAATGGTGACGTCGACGGTGCCGGGTTCGGTCGTCCCTGCCGGTGCATTCACCCACGCGCGGAGGCTGCCAGCGGCGCCGACGACCAGATCGCCTTCAATCGTGTTGACGCCCGGGGCCAGGTCCGTCGCGAACGTCTGCGAGCAGAGGAAGGTCGGGCCAGTGTTGCAGGTCGCGATGAAGCGGACGCGCTTCGCGCCAGCCGGGCCGGCAACGAGCGAGACGCGCAGCACGCGCGTCACCGCATTGGCCGTGGTCGCGGCAGGAGCCTGGAACACGACGACATTGTCGGTCGCGCTGAAGTTGGTCAGGTTCGTGTTGTCGACCATGAACTGGAAACGGTAACGCGGCTCGGCGACCGGCGTATCATCGCGAACCAGCGCCGACGCAGTCACGCTCGGGCCGAGGGACGACGTCATCTTGCACGCGGAGCCGTCAAGGCCGCCCGCGACGATTTCGACCGCCGAGGTGGCCGGCGGCAGGATCGTTTCGCTCGACCACGCACCACCATCCGGAACCGTCGGACCCGCCGGGCAGGTACCCGCCGCAGCCGAACCCACGTAGCCGAACGCACCGATCAGGGCCAGCGACAGCACTTTCATCTTGGTGTTCATTGAGATATCTCCCAGAGTGTCTCGGGCGGGGTGGATCCCCAGTCCCCTTGGTTGAAATGCAACAACTGGTTAACCAAGCCCGATCCCGGCGGACGATAGTGAAGTGTAAACACCATGTCAACACGGGTCGAACGTGGGCTTGGCCAGCCTTGGCCAGTTTCGAGACGGAATCCGCACTCGCGGCTCCCGGTACCCGGCTAGCGGCTCATTGCCCCTAGCCCACGCAGCTTCAAGACGCAGCCGCGTGGCAGAACCGGACACGCTGGCCGGAAAAAGTTCCGGAGTGGCGCTCCGGGCCGGAAACCGGCCCGGGAAGCGGCGGCTTGCGCCGCGTTCCCGTTGACCTTGCCCGGCCTGCCCCCGAGAATCGCGCCTCCCTCCGCCGGCACTCCTTATCTTGCACGATCCCGCATCCCGACGGTTGCGTCCCGCCGATTGCCTGGCGGTCATTCCCGCGCGCGACGAGGCGGCCACGGTCGGCGCGATCGTCACCGGCGTGCGCGCGGCGCTCGGCTGCGAGGTGCTCGTGGTCGACGACGCGAGCACGGACGCGACTTCGGAGCAGGCGCGCGCTGCCGGTGCGAACGTGTTGCGGCTGCCGCTCGGCCTGGGCGCCTGGGGTGCGAGCCAGGCCGGGGTGCGCTACGCGCGCCGAAACGGGCACGCGGGCGTGCTGACCCTCGATGCGGACGGCCAGCACCTGCCCGAGTCCCTGCCCGCGCTGTTCGAGGCGCAGGCACGCAACGATGCGAACGTGGTGATCGGTACCTGCATCGGTCGCCTCAGCCGCGCCAAGCGCCTTGCCTGGCGTTACCTGCGTGGACTCACCGGACTCCGCCTCACGGATTTCACCTCGGGCCTGCGCCTCTACGATGCGCGCGCCTGCGAAATCCTCGCCGGGCCGGAGGCGAGCCTGCTCGACTACCAGGACGTCGGCGTGCTGATGCTGCTGTCGAAGAACGGCCTGCGCATCGAGGAGACGCCGGTGCCGATGCTGCCGCGGCGCGCGGGCCATTCGCGCGTGTTCGCCTCGTGGCCGGTGGTCGCGCGCTACATGCTGCACACGACGGTGCTGTGCATCGCGCAGATCGATGCGGGTCGCCGCATGCGCCGGAGCACGCGCGCATGCTGACCGGTCAGATCACATCGGCGATCCTCGGCGTCGCGCTCGCGGGCGCGATCCTGTTCCTCGTCCGTCGCGACCACCTGCACGGCCCCTACGCGGTGTGGTGGTTCGGCGTCGCCGCTGCGACGTTCGTGCTCGGCGTATTCCCGGGCACCGTGGTCTGGCTCGGTCGCGCGACCGGCATCGGCTACGCGCCGGTGCTGCCGATCATCATCGGCCTCTCGCTCGTGCTGATCCGCCTGCTCAAGCTCGACGTCGACCGTTCCAAGCAGGAGCGCAAGATCCGTCGGCTCACGCAGAAGCTCGCGATCCTCGAGCAGGAGATCGGGCGGCTCGGCGGCCGCACCGGCGACGCCGACCCCGACGACGAGCAGGATTGAAGCGCGTGGCCGGCCTGATGCGGGCCCGACGCACGCGCCCACCGTCCGCATGACCGCCGCGATGCGGATCCTGCACATCGGCAAGTACTACGCGCCCGAACGCGGCGGCATCGAGCGATCGATGCAGGACCTCGCCGAAACGAGCGTCGCGCGAGGACACGACGTCGCCGTGCTCGTGCACCAGCGCGCAGGCACCTGGCGCAGTTCGCGCGAACGCATCGCGGGCGTCGACGTGCACCGCGTCGGCTGCATCGCCGCGCCGCTGTACACGCCGCTGAGTCCGGGCTTCCCGTTCGCCCTCGCTCGCCTCATCCGGGCCTTTCGCCCACAGTTGCTGCATCTTCACCTGCCCAACCCCTCGGTATTCGCGGCACTCGCGTCGGCGCGTGCGCGGCGAATGCCATGGGTCGTCCACTGGCATGCCGACGTGCCGCCCGATTCCGACGACTGGCGCCTGCGCTTCGCCTACCGCGCCTACCGGCCGTTCGAGCAGGCGGTGCTGCGGCGCGCGCGTGCCATCGTCGCGACGTCGAAACCCTATCTGGATGCGAGCATCGCGCTCGCGCGTTGGCATTCGAAGGTCGAGGTGGTGCCACTCGGCATCGGCCCCGCGCAGGGCGCGAACGGCGACATCGCGTGGCCGGCCGGAGGTGGCTTGCGCCTGCTCGCGGTCGGGCGGCTCAGCCGCTACAAGGGTTTCGACGTGCTGCTCGCCGCGCTTGCGCGCACGCCCCAGGCCAGCCTGCTGCTGGTCGGTGCGGGCGAGTGCGAGCACGCAATGCGCGCGCAGGCGGCTGCGCTCGGGCTCGACGCGCGCGTGCACTTCGCCGGCGCGCTCGACGATGCAGCCCTCGCGTCGGCGTATGCCGGTGCCGATGCATTCGTGCTGCCCTCGCTCGATCGCGGCGAAGCGTTCGGACTGGTGTTGCTCGAAGCGATGCGCGCCGGGCTCGCGGTGGTCGCGACCTCGATACCCGGTTCGGGCACCGGCTTCGTCATCGAGCACGATGACAGTGGACTGCTGGTTCCGCCCGGCGACATCGCCGCGCTGGCGCACGCGATCGCGCGTCTCGCCGATCCGGCCCTGCGCGCGCGCCTCGGTCGCGCGGCGCAGGCGCGCTGGGCGTCGGACTTCACGCTCGAGCGCGAAGCCGATCGCATCGAGCGGATCTACCGCAGCTGCATCGGCTGACCGGCACGCACGCGGTCGGTCGCGTCGCCTGCATTGCGCAGCAACGTCGCCGCGAACACGAAGACGCCCGGCACCAGTTGCAGGATCAGGCGGTTCGCGCTCGTGAAATCGGTAGCCCATTCGCCCGCGTTTGTGAAGAAGAACAGCACGAACAGCGCGAGGCCCTGCAGCAACAGCAGCAGGCCGAGCGCCCGCGCGGCGCGATCGTGCACGAGGAATCTCCAGCGCAGCGCGACCAGCAGCGGGAGCGCATACCAGAGCAGGTGCCAGTTCGGCAGCGTGAACAGGCTCGCGAGCATCGCGCCGCCGACCGGATGCCAGCCCAGTTCCACGACCGGGACTGCCGCGATGCCGATATGCGGCCAGTCGAGCCGCAGCCAGCCGCTTCCGGGCAGCGCGAAATCGGACATGCCCAGTGCGACGACGCAGGCGATTGCCACGCCAGTGCCCGCGAGCGCCCACTTGCGCCAGCGCGCCGGCACGCGCTCGAACGCGACTACCGCGACGAACAGCGCGAGCCAGATCGCGCCTTCGAGCTTGATCGCCGGCAGGCAGGCCGCGAACGCGATCGCGAGCAGCCATTGCGCGCGCTCGCGCCAGACCAGCCAGCGCGACCACGCGAGCAGTGCGCAGCCGAGCGTGACCGCGATCCAGAGGTCGGCATAGCCCGCGAGCGCGACGTGCGCGTCGAGCAACGGCAACGACACGAGCGCGGCAACCAGTCCGAGTGCAGGCAGCGCGCGCACGCCGATGCCGCGCCAGTATCCATACGCGGACAGCCCGAACGCCGCGAGCGCACCGCTCCATGCAAGATTCACGATCGACTCGTTCCAGCCACCCGCTCCGCTCGCGAACCAGACCTCGATCCATGCGAGCAGCTCCGGGTAGTGCCATGTCGCCGTCGTGCGCGTAGCGGCGAACGGATCGGCGAGCCAGTCGAACATCGACACGTACGGCTGCGCTTCGCCGAGCAGGATCCAGCTCTTGGGCTTGAGCGCCCACGCCGACCACGCATCCCACGGAAACACCGGACGCAAGGCCGCTTCCGCGGCGAGCATCGCGAAGCGGGCCGCGACCAGCACCAGAAGCAGCCACCAGCAGGCGCGCTGCCAGCGCGGCGTCGCGTCCACGTTGGTCCGCTCGTCCGGATCCCGGCGACGATGCAGGAACCCCCATCGCGCGCCGATCGCGAGTGCGCCTGCGAGCGCAAGCGCGAACATCCACGGCGCCACGATCCGCACCGCGTGGAGCGTGTCGGCCCGCGCGAGCAGCGAAGTCGCAGCCGCCGCGACGAGCAGCCCAGCCAACCAGCCGCTGCCCGTGAGCGCGGCCGCGCGACCGGGCCAGCGCCGCGCCGGCGCCGCGAGAGCGCACAGCGCTGCACCCGCGAGCACCGGCAAGACCCATGCGAGCAGCAGTTCAACGCGCATGGCGGAACCTGTAGACGACCACATCGGCCGCTTCGTAATCATCCACGAACAGGCGGCCCGGAGGCGCGATCCGCTCCCCCTGTTCGAGCAGGCGTCGCACCGCCGGATTCGCGTGCCAGGCATCGGTCGCGTAGAACACCACGAGCGTGTCTTCCGGCAACGAGCGGCCGAACTCGGCCGCCTGCCAGAACGGCGCGACATTCAGCGGCTGCAGGTGCCACACCATGCGCAACAACGAATAGCCGCTGTCGGCGTAGACGAGGATGCGGCGCTGCGCGGGCTCATCGCGCAGCAGCTCGCGCACCGAATCGGCCGCCGCGAGGATCGCGCTGTCGCCGACGCGCCGCGCGCGCTCGGGCCAGTCCTGCCCCGCGTACAGCGCGCGGGTGGCTAGCAGCCGGTGCACGAGTCCGACTTCCCAGCGCAGGTCCAGCGCGAGCCATGCGACGAGTCCGCCGCCGAGCAGGACCGCGAGCGCGCGACGGCTGCGACGACCTCCCAGCAGCAGCGAGCACGCTGCCGCCAACGCGACGGCGAGTGCCGCGACGAGCACGGGCGACCGCGCGCCGCCGGTCGGCCCTTCCCGGCCCAGTGCATGCACCGAACGCTGGCTCCACGGCCAGGCGCCGAACCAGTCGGTCGCGAGCGCCGCGAGATCGCCGCACCATGACGGCGACCACAGCTCCGCGCGGTCGAGCACGAACGGCGTGAATCCTTGCTCCGGCGGCACCAGCTGCCCGGTCGCGAACTGCGCGAAGCCGAGTTCGATGATCGTGCCCGTCCACGCAGGATCGCCCGAGAGGTCGAATGTCATCGTCCCGCTGCCGGGCCACGGCAGAGACACCGTGCGCACGTCATCGGGATTCTCGGCCGTCCGGAATGCGAGCGAAAGCTCGAGCGTGCGCGGGAAATCCTCGAAGCGGTAGCGCAGGATCGGGAAGCTGCGTGCATCGAGCTGCGGCAACTGCGTGACCTGCAATGCCGAATGGTCCGCTCCTTCGGCGGTCACGCGCAGTCGCTGTCCCACGACCTCGGCACGCCCGAACGCACCGCGGAAGCGGCTGCCCGGGAAGGAACGTTCGAACTGCGGCGTCGGCGGCGCGCGCCAGTCGACGCCCGCCGCCCACAGCAGCAGCACCAGCCAGCTCGTCGCGAGTGCGACGACGAAGGCGGCGCGCTTCATGCCGCGATTTCATCCAGGCTGCGCAGTTCCGCCACGCTGAATCCCGCGCGCAGGCGCGCGTCGCGATTGAACGGACCACGCAGGCTGCCGCGCATGTGCAGGTCGATCAGGCGGCGGAACTCGGATTCGGGTGCGAGCCCTTCGCGCTCGCAACACCACGAGAACCAGCGCGAGCCGGCAGCGACGTGCGCGACCTCCTCTGCGAGGATCACTTCGAGGATGCATGCGGTCGCGTCGTCACCGACGCTGCGCAGGCGCGTGATCATGCCGGGCGTGACGTCGAGCCCGCGCGCCTCCAGCACGCGCGGCACCAGCGCCATGCGCGCGAGGCAGGCGTCCGCCGTGCGCACCGCCATGTCCCAGAGCCCGTCGTGCGCGTCGAAGTCTCCGTACGCATGTCCGAGCTCGGCGAGGCGCGCCGACAGCATCGCGAAATGGCGCGCCTCGTCGGCGGCCACGCCGACCCAGTCGGCGTAGAAGGCGGCTGGCATGCCGCGGAAACGCCACACCGCATCCCACGCGAGGTTGATCGCGTTGAACTCGATGTGCGCGACCGCGTGCACCAGCGCTGCGCGCCCCTCGGGCGACCCGAGACCGCGCTGTGCGAGCGCGCGCGCCGCCACCAGCGCGGGGCGCAACGGGCGCCCGGGTTGCAGGCCACCGAGCTCCGTGCGCGGCGCTTCGCCGATGTCGGCCGCAAGTTCGCCCGCCGCGAAGCGGCGCGCCGCCTCCGCGGTCGACGCGAGCTTGCCGGCGACGTCGGTGCAATCCAGGCAGCGGCGTGCGAGCGCATGCAGCGGGAAGGAAGGTTCGTCGGACATCGCGGATCGATCCAGGGGGAGTGCGATTATTGCAGGGATGGCGCGCGTGCAGTGTGCCGAGGCCCGGCGATCGGTGCGCACGCGGCGCGGGATCGCCACAGCAGCGCGCTGAACGCGAGCATCGCGGGCACCACCTGCAGGCCGAGCCGGTTGACCACCGTGTAGCTCTCGGCCCATCGCCCCGCCGGCGTCAGCACGAACAACATGAACAGGAACCCGCAGCCGAGCAGCAGGAACAGGCCGAAGAGGCGCAGCGTCGGCGCGTGCAGCAGGACCCGCCAGCGCAAGGCGAGCGTGAGCGCGACCGCGAACCAGAACAGATGCCAGTTGTACTGCGCGAACATGCCGTTCGCCGTGGCCGCGATCACGGCGGGCGCATGCTCCAGTTGCGTCGCCGCATCGACGCCGAGCCCGAGCCGGCCGAACAGCCAGCCGAACGGCGGCCAGCGCAGCAGGCTCGCGACCGCGATGCCGACGCCGATGAACGGCGCGAGCACGAGTGCGACGCGGCGCAGGCGTGCCGGCATGCCGCCGTAGACCATCGTGCCCGCGAGGATCATCAACCAGGCCCAGCCTTCGAGCTTGAGCGCGGGCAGCAGGCACGCGAACGCGAGCGCGAGCGCGAGATCGCCGCGACGTCCACGTTCGAGCCAGTGCAGCCAGTGCAGGCACGCGAATGCGAGCACCGCGGCGACCCAGAGGTCGGCGTAGCCCGCGAGTGCGACGTGCACGTCGACGAGCGGCAACGATCCGAGCGCGTAGGTCGCCACCAGCGCGCGCGTACGGTCGAGTCCGAGCATGCGCAGGTGGCCGTGGCAGGCGGCCAGCAACGCGAGCCACAAGGCGAACCACGCGACGTTGACCGCGATCGCGTTCCAGCTGCCCCAGGCGGCCGCGAACCACACCGCCAGATGCGCGATCGCCTCGGGATAGGCCCACGCATCGGCCGTGCGCAGGCCGCTGCCCGGATCACCGAGCCAGCGCGTGAAATCGACGAACGGGCCGATGCGCCCGTCGAGCATCCAGGCTTTCGGCTTCAGCAGCCAGATCGCCCACGCATCCCAGGGGTACGGTGGACGCAGCATCACTTCGCCGGCGATCAGCCACGCATGCGCGCAGAGCAACGCGACGAGGCCCCAGGCCCACGGATGCAGGCGCGTGCCCGGCGCGCACGACGCCCTCGTCGCGTGCGGCCGCGCGAACGCAGCCGCCGCGAGCGCGCCCCCGCACGCCAGCATGGCCGGCAGCAGGCGCGAGCGGATCGTCGCGATGTCGATCGCACCGAGCAGGTCGATCGCCAGCGCGCACAGCAGCGTGCCGAGCACGTAGCCGCCACCGAGCAACGCGAGCCAGCCCGCCCCGCGTGGCCTGCCCGCGACCAGCGCGATCAGCGCGGAACCGAGCAGCAACGGCGCCAGCCACGCGCAGGCGTAGGCCACGCTCACCGCGCGCCGCCTTCGACCGCATACACGCGCAGCGGTCCGTCTTCGAACAGCGACTGCGCGGGCAACGCGATGCCGGGGCCGGAGAGCACGCCGAGTGAGTCGTCGTACGTCCAGGCGGAGGCATCGTAGGCGACGAGCCAGGTCGCTGCGCCGAATCGGTCGCCGCTTCGCGCTGTCGAGAGTCCCGACGCAGACGCGGCGTTCAAGGGCAGCAGGTGGTAGGCGAGGCGAAGCGTCGAGTACGGATTGTCTGCGGCGACCAGGACGCGCGGCGCAGCCGCGACATTCGCATGCAGCGCGCGCACGCGATCGGCGGCCGCGGCGAGCTCGCGATCCGGCACCAGCGCGGCACGTTCGGCCCAGCTGCGCCCGCCATGGATCTGCTGCGTGAGTGCATGGCGCTGCTCGAACTCGCGCAGCCAGCGCAGGTCGAGCAGCACCCACGCGATCGCAAGCGCGAGGCACAGCATCGCACCCGTTCCGCGCCCGCGGCGCCCGTAGCATGCGCGCGCGAGCAGCGCGCTGCCCGCGAGACCGATGGCGAGCACGACCACGGCCGACGGCTTGTGCGGCCAGGGCGCATCCGGGCCGAGCGCGCTGATCGACAGCAATGCCCATGGGCGATAGGCGAGCCAGTCGGTCGCCAGCGCGCCGAGGCTGCCGCGCCAGGAGGGTGTCCACAGTTCCACTTCGGACAACGCGAACGGCTCGATCGCGACATCGTCGGGCACGAGCTGGGCAGTCGGGTATTCGGCGAACCCGACCTCGCTGATGCTGCCGTCCCACGCAGGCACGTCGGAGAGGTCGAAATAGGCCGGGAACCTGCCCGCCGGCGGCAGCGTGATCGTCTGCACGTCGCCGGGCGCGTCGCTGCGCCGGAACATGAAGGACAGTTCGAGCGTGCGTGGGAACGCCTGCCACCGGTAGCGCAGCAGCCTGAACGCGCTCGCATCGATCGGCGGCTCGAATTTCAGCGACTGCACGCCCATGCGGCCGCTGCCGATCGCCGCGATGTTGAGCAGGCGATCGCCCTCGATGCCGGCGCCCGCGCCTGCGATGACCGTGAAGTCGCTGCCCGCGTGGCGAAGCCGACGCTCGGGTTGCAGCGGCCCGTGCAGCGGGGAACCCGCCGCGAGCACGAGCAGCAGCAGCCATCCGACGAGAGACGTCGCGATCCAGAGCGCGCCACGCAACAGCCGCGGGCGCCGCGATTCGGATGCTCCGTGCATGCCGGCCTCCCTCCGTCGTCGCCGCCTTCCCTGCGCACCGCGAGCGGGCTCGAAGCGCCCCCGCAGCCGCGATCAGCCCGTGAAGTGCCATGGGCGGCGCGGCATCACGAGGGCGCTACTCCAAGGGTAACGCAGCGCGTGCATGCCGGCGGACGCGCGCAGGGCGCGTCGTGGCGTTCAGCCCGTTTGCCGACGCTGCGTGCGCGCGTCGTCGGAGCGCGCGAATTCGAGGTCGGCGAGGTAGGTCGGCTCGACGCCGGTGACGTACTCCCCGGAGAAGCACGAGGTATCGAACTCGGTCAGCGCCTCGTTGCCGTCGCGCACGGCCCAGACCAGGTCGTCGAGGTCCTGGTAGAAGAGCCTGTCCGCACCGAGGATCTGCTCGATCTCGTCGACCGTGCGCCCGTGCGCGACCAGTTCGGCCGCGACCGGCATGTCGATGCCGTAGATGTTCGGATGACGCACCGGCGGCGCCGCGGAGGCGAAGTACACCTTCTTCGCACCGGCCTCGCGCGCCATCTGGATGATCTGCTTCGAAGTGGTGCCGCGCACGATCGAGTCGTCCACGAGCAGCACGTTCTTGTTGCGGAACTCGAGGCCGATCGGATTGAGCTTGCGACGCACGGATTTCACGCGCTCGCTCTGCCCCGGCATGATGAACGTGCGGCCGATGTAGCGGTTCTTGACGAAGCCCTCGCGCACCGGCACGCCGAGTGCCTGGCCGAGCGGCCCCGCCGCAGTGCGCGAGGTGTCGGGAATCGGGATCACGGCGTCGATGTCGTGGTCGGGGAATTCGCGCAGGATCTTCTCGCCGAGCTTCTCGCCCATGCGCAGGCGCGCCTTGTACACCGACACGTCCTCGATCATCGAATCGGGGCGTGCGAGGTACACGTACTCGAAGATGCACGGAGCGTGGCGCGCGGGTTCGGCGCACATGCGCGAATGCAGCTTGCCGTCGAGCGTCATCAACACCGCCTCGCCCGGCGCGATGTCGCGCAGCAGGCGGAAGCCGAGGATGTCGAGTGCGACCGATTCGGACGCGACCGCGTATTCGCGACCGCCGGCCGCATCGCGTTCGCCGAGCACGAGCGGACGGATGCCGTTCGGGTCGCGGAACGCCAGCACGCCGTAGCCGAGCACCATCGCGACCACCGCGTAGCCACCGACGCAGCGCGCATGCACGCCCGCGACCGCCTTGAACAGGTGGTCCGGAGTCAGGTTGCGGCGGTCCTGGATCTGCAGTTCGTGCGCGAGCACGTTGAGCAGCACTTCGGAATCGGATTCGCTGTTGACGTGGCGGCGGTCGTCCTCGAACACCTCGCGACGCAGCGCCTCGGTGTTGATCAGGTTGCCGTTGTGCGCGAGTGCGATGCCGTAAGGCGAGTTGACGTAGAGCGGCTGCGCCTCGGAGCTGCCGTCCGAGCCCGCGGTCGGATAGCGGCAATGGCCGATGCCGACGCTGCCGCGCAACGCGAGCATGCTGCCCTCGTCGAACACGTCGCGCACGAGTCCCGACCCCTTGTGCAGGCGCAGGCGGCGTTCGCCGTCGATGGTCGCGATGCCCGCCGCATCCTGGCCGCGATGCTGCAGGACGGTGAGCGCGTCGTAGAGCGCCGAAGCGACTTCCGACTGACCGACGATGCCGATGATTCCGCACATGATGGTTGGCTTCAGGTATTGGGAGGAGCCGTCGCCGGCGCGGGAGGCGCGGGCGCAGGCAGGATCGCGGGGCGAACGAGTTCGTCCACCGGCGCGAGATAGGGCCCGAGTTCCTCGGGCAGGCGCGAACCGAGCCAGCGCGCACCGTCCTCGAAACCCGGCAACAGGCGCGACTCGCGCCACCAGGGATCGCGCGCGAATGGCGTGAAACCGAGCAGGAACACGACCAGCACCACCAGCGCGAGCCCGCGCGCGAGCCCGAATACCATGCCGAGCATGCGATCGCTGCCGGACAGCCCGCTGCCCTCGACCAGTTTGCGCATGATGAACGTCACGATCGCGCCCGCGACGAGCACGGCGATGAAACACAGCGCATACGCGAGGAACACGCGCGCCGACGGGGTGGATATGCTGCCGGAAAGCCGATCCGCAAGGGTCGGGCCCAGCAGCCACGCGAGCCAGAACGCGCAGGCCCACACCGCGAGCGCGAGTACCTCGACCACGAAACCACGCCACAACCCCATCAGCACCGACAGGGCGAGCACCGCGATGATCGTGTAGTCGGTCCAGTTCATTGGCGCAGGGAATGGAGAATGGGGAATGGGCAAGGGGGAATCGGACTGCCATCGTGGGGGCGCAGGCGAACCTCGACGATTCGCTGACCCCTATTCCCGATTCCCCATTCCCGATTCCCTGTCACATCGTGACGACGATGCCGTCGAGCTTCATGCGCTCGCGGATGTTCGCGCGCAGCTTGTCGGCGGCGCCGCGGTCGACTTCAGGACCGACGCGCACGCGCCAGAGCGTGTTCCCGTTCGATTCGACCTGATCGACGAACGAGGTGAATCCGGCGCCGCGCAGGCGGTCGCGCAGCTTGTTCGCATCGGCCTCGGCCTTCAATGCGCCCAGTTGCACGGCCCAGGCGCCCGCGCGCGTCGCCGGCAATGCACTCGCCGGCGCATCGCCCGGCGCATCGGCAGCCAGTTGCACGACGCTGCCCGGCACCGACGGTTGCAGCGCGCGGATGCGCAGGCGCGCAGCCTCGGCCGCGGCGCGGCTCGGGTACGGCCCGACGCGCACGCGTTCGGCCGGCTTGCCCTGGTAGCGCGTCGGTTCGGTGAACGCGGCATGTCCCGCTTTCTTCAGCGATGCGACCAGTTCGTTCGCATTCGCGGACTCGGCGTACACGCCCAGATGCACGAAGAATCGGCTTTCCGCTGCAGCGCCGGCGGTGGCCGGTGACGCCGTGGCTGCAGGCGGCGCGGTGACCACGGAAGGCGGGGGCGCGGGTGGCGTCTCCACCGGAGCTGGCGTCACGCCTGGCGCAGGCGCTGCGGGCGCTGCGGGCGCGCCGCCAAGCGGTTCGCTCGCGGGCGCAGCGACGGGCGCGGTCGGCGCAGAAGCCGTTGGCGCTGCGGGCGCCGGATCCAGCGGCAGCACGCGCTGCTGGAATTCGCGATCGGGCGCAGGCGGGATCGCGAGGTGGGTCGTCTCCATCTCCGCCGAGGTCCGCGGCGCCGAATCGGACAGGAACATCGGCACGAAGATCACGGCCAGCGCGATCAGGACGGCGGCACCGAGCAGGCGCTGCTTCAGCGATGAATCCATGGCGAGCCCATGTCGGGGAACGCGTCGATTATACGCGCGTGCCAGGCTGTATCGGCGCCAACGGCGCCGTACGCGAGCGACGCATCGCGAACCCGAGCGCAGGCGCCGCGACCAGGAACGATCCGAACGCGAGCACGCGGTCGCCCTGCCTCGCGTCGGCGCAGGCCGCGGCCAGCGCCGCATCGACATCCGCGTGCAGGGAAACGACGGTCGCCGCCGGCAGCATGCCCTCGAGCCGGCGCGAGAGTGCGTCGGCAGGCAATCCGCGCGGCGAGTCACGCTCGAGTCCCGCGAGCAGCCAGCGATCGACACGCGGGGCGACGTCCGCCACGACGCCCGCGACATCCTTGTCCGACAATGCGCCGAACACCGCGAGCGTGCGGCCCGGCGTGGACGTGTCGCCGAGCCACTGCGCGAGCGTGCGCGCCGCCTGCGGGTTGTGCGCGACGTCGACGACGATCTCGGGGATCCCCTCGAAGCGCTGCAGGCGCGCCGGGACGCGCGCGCCCACCACGCCGCGCGCGATCGCGCCTGCATCCCAACCGAGTCGGTCGCGCAGCGCATGCAGGGCCGCGATCGCGGCGGCCGCGTTGTCGACTTGGCAGGCAGCGGGCAGCGCGGGCAAGCGCAGCTCGAGTGCGGCCGGCGGCGCATCGCCCTCGCGCCAGCCGCGCCAGCGCCAGCCGCGATCGGTACGCGCGAATGCGTAGTCGCGCTGCGCCAGCCGCGCGACCGCGCCGATCGCCTCTGCCTGCTCGAGTAGGGCCGCGGGCGCCGTCGGATCGCCGATGATCGCGGCGCGTCCACGGCGGAAGATGCCCGCCTTCTCGCGCGCGATCGTGTCGCGATCGGGGCCGAGCCAGTCCTGGTGGTCGAGGTCGATCGTGGTGACGATCGCGACGTCGGCATCGATGAGGTTGACCGCATCGAGGCGACCCCCGAGGCCGACCTCGAGCACGGCCACCTCGAGCGAGGATTCGGCGAACAGCAGCAGCGCCGCGAGCGTGCCCCACTCGAAATAGGTCAGCGAGATCGTGCCGCGCGCTCGGTCGATGCGTTCGAACGCGTCGACGAGCGCCGCGTCGCTCGCATCCTCGCCCGCGATGCGCACGCGCTCGTTGTAGCGAAGCAGGTGCGGCGAGGTGTAGGCAGCGACCCGATGACCTGCAGCCGCGAGCATCGCTTCGACGAACGCGACGGTCGATCCCTTGCCATTGGTGCCCGCGACCGTGACCACGATCGGTGCAGGCGCGGGCGCGCCGAGGCGCCTCCAGACTTCGCGCACGCGATCGAGCCCGAGTTCGATCGCGTGCGGATGCGCGCGCTGCTGATAGTCGAGCCAGTCGGTGAGCGTCATTGGGGGGCTAGGGGCTAGGGGCTAGGGAAAGCGTGTCGTCGAGGGGCGAGACCTGGTGAACCACGCACTTGCGGCAAAAAGCGAACAGGCCTGAGCACCTGTTTGCCTCGGGCAATCAGGAGCAGGCCTCTTGCTAGCCCCTAGCCCTAGTCCCTCACCCCTAGCCCCTGCAGCTCAGCGCACGAGGATCCGCCGCGGCTTCCACGGCAGCTTGCCGCGCCAGTACTGGATCAGCACGAAGCCGCCGGCCATGCCGCCGAGATGCGCGAAATGCGCGACACCGGCCTGGGTGCCGGTGATGCCGAGGATCAGTTCGATCACGCCGTAACCGGTCACGAACAACCAGGCCGGCATCGGGATCGGCGGAAACAGCAGCATGATGCGCGCATGCGGATACATCATGCCGTAGGCGAGCAGCAGGCCGAACACGCCGCCGGACGCGCCGAGCGTCGGGTAATAACCGCCCGTGAAGAAGTGCACGACCACGAGCTGCGCGAGCGCCGCACCGATCACGCAGACGAAGTAGTACAGCGCGAAGGGCCGCGCGCCGAACAGGTTTTCGATCGCGCCACCGAACATCCAGAGCGCGAACATGTTGAACGCGAGGTGGGTGAATCCGCCATGCAGGAAACCGTAGGTCACCACCTGCCACGGCTGGAAGCCGGCCACGTTCTCGTACATCGAGGCACCCAGCGGCCACAGCGCGAAATGCACGATCAGCGCTTCGCCGGCGAGCATCTGCAGCAGGTACACCGCGATGTTCGCGATCAGCAGCGCGCGCGTGACGGGGGGAAGGTCGAAGTGCATGGGTTCCTGCGGCGAGTCCGGCCCGCAGTCTGGATGTGGCCGGGCGACCTGCCGAGGATGCGGCCTCGGCGCGCGCGATTCAATACGCGCGCGCCCGCGCGCTCAGAGCATGAAGCCGAGGTCGCCGCCTCCATGTGCGCCGAAGCGCCCGAGGTTCGGGAAGATGTCGGAGATGCCGCCTGCGTCGACGCCGAACCAGCGTGCGAGCGTGGCCGAATACTGGTCGACCGCGATCGTCGGGATCACCTGGCCGTATCCGGTGTCGTCGGGATTGCCATTCGGTGCGAGCGAAGGCAGCGCACCGTAGAAGCGCTGCCCGCGCACGGCGCCGCCGAGCACGACATGATGGCCGCCCCAGCCGTGGTCGGTGCCGGCGCTGTTGACCGCGAGCGAGCGACCGAAATCCGACGCGGTGAATGTGGTCACGCCGGAATCGACGCCGAGCTGGACGGTCGCCGCATGGAATGCGTGCAGCGCCTGCGAAAGCTGGCCGAGCAGGACGTCGTGTTCGTCGAGCTGCGCGGCGTGCGTGTCGTAGCCGCCGACCGATACGTAGAACACCTGCCGGCTCATGCCGAGCGCACCGCGCACCGCGATCAGGCGCGCCACCATCTGCAACTGTGCCGACAGGCGGTTCCCGTCCGGATCGGGGAATGGCGTGTCCCACACCGGCGGCGTGCCGAGCGCGGCGGCGATCAGGCGATAGTTGTCGATCGAGCGGCGCGTCGCGCCCGCGAACGCCCGTTCGAACATGTGGGCCTGCGTGCCCGGTTCGATCAACGCATCGAACGCGGCCTCGCCCGCGCCGTTGTCGCCCTCGAGGTACCAGGACTCCGGACCGCCGTCGGAATAGTTGAGGCGCTCGACGCCTTCGGTGCCCATGCCGTACGGATTGACGATCGCGCCGCGCTGGAACGGGTTGTTGCCGCCGAGCGAAATGCTCATCGGCACGTCGCCGCTGTTGGCCTCGTGCAGGAGATCGGCGATGCGTCCGCCCCAGCCGTTGGCGCTCGCGTCGTCGGGGCGCGAGGTCTGCCACTGCACCGACTGGTCGGAATGCGAGAACAGCTGCGGCGGAACCGGCACCGTCTGCGCCTGGTATTCGGCCTGCGTGACCGGATACAGCAGGCCACCGACGTTCGCGACGACCGCGGCCTTGCCCGCATTGAACAACTGCGCGATCTCCGGCATCGCCGGATGCAGGCCGTAACCCGCAGGGCCGCCGCCCGCGGCAGGATTCAATGCATGCAGCGAAGCGCTCGGGATCGCGAGACTGCCGCGCGAGGCGACGTAGTCGTTGCGCGGCTGTCCGCCCACCGGGACGACGGTGTTGAAACTGTCGTTGCCGCCGAACAGGAACACGCAGACCAGCGCCTTGTAGTCGCCGAACACGTACGGACGCTGCGCGACCGCGGCGGACATCAGGCTGAGGTTGCCGAATGCCGAATGCAACGCGGCGCCGGCGAGCGCCGCGGCGATGGACTTGCGCAGGAACCGGCGCCGATCGACGTGCATGGCCTGCCTCACTTCTGGATCGAGTATTCGGGTGAGCTGATGATCAGGTACAACAGGTGCTGCACGCGTTCGCGCCCGAGGTTCGAGCCGTACTCGCCGGGCGTCATCTCCCCGAGCCGCTGCAGCAGCACCTCGCGCATGAACGGCGACATCTGCCCGGACAGGAACAGGAGGTCGTACTCGTCGACCAGCGCGGCCGGATCGACCTCGGCGAGCGCGGCGTCGGCTTCGATCTGCAGCAGCAGCGCGTGGTCGGGATCGCGCATCCAGCACTGCAGGTTCATCGGGTTGTAGCAGAAGATCTGGTGGAACAGGTCGTTCGGCGTCGCGACAATCGCATCGTCGGTGAGGATCTGGAACTCCGGCGCGACGAGGCCCGCGCCCGCGACCTCGCCCGGCGGGCGGTACGCCGGCTGGAAGAAATTGAACACGCTCGGCGCGCGCAGCGGTGCCTGTCCATACCAGTCCTCGATGCCCGGATAGCGGTCGGACAGGTTCCAGATGCGGCCCGACTGCGAACGACTCTCGAGCGCACGCCACAGGTGCGTCGCCTTGAGCAACGGCTCGCGCAACTTGCCGAAGCGGTCGGGACGCTGCCAGTGGCCGTAGCGCGCCTCGGGATCGAGCAGGATCGCGCGCACGACTGCGCGCAGGTCGCCGCGTGCGTGCGCGTCGCTGCCGTCGTCGGCGAAGACTTCGGCGACGCGTTGCACGTAGGACGGCGAGGGGTTGCTCGTGACGAGGCGCTGGATCAGGCGCGTCGCGATGAACGGCCCTGCGTTTGGATGATGGAACAGGTTGTCGAGCGCCGCGGCCATCTCGGCGCGTGCGTCGCCGCCGTGCACGAGCACGCCGCCGGGCAACGCGACGCCAGGATAGACGAGCAACTGCTTGTCCGAGGTCGTGTCGTGGAACGCTTCCACCGGCTGCATCGACAACTGCCAGATCGGACGGTCGTCCGCATTCGTCCACGAGCCGCAGGACTCGTAGGTGTCCTCGGTGCAGCAGGTGTACGTCGTCGGCCCGCAGCCGGTGTTGTTCCAGATCCAGCCGGTGTAGACCGCGGCGAAGCCGCGCACGGTCGCCTGGTCGTAGGTCGGCACCCGCTGGCCGTCGACGAGCGTCGGCGTGCCATCGGGGCCGAGCTGCACGAGCCCGACCGAGAACAGCTGCATCGCCTCGCGCGCGTAGTTCTCGTCCGGGCGGATGTTGCGCAGTGGATCGGCCTTCTGGTTGCCGATCATGCTGAGGTAGACACCCATCGCGGGGTGCAGCGTCACGTCCTCGAGCAAGGTCCGGACATTGCCGAACGCATTTCGCGCCAGCATGTCGTGGTAGCTCGCCAGGGCCCAGGGCTGGTACGCGAGCGTGCCGTTCTTGTTGGAGACGACGAAGATCTCGCTCAGTGCGAACGCGACGCGCTGGCGCAACTGGTCGTCGTAGGCGTTGGCGGGATAACCCGGGCGGCTTGGATCGGCGGTGCCGGCCGCGTGGACGCTCCAGGCCTCGAGGCGCACGCCATCGGTCACCGAGTCCGGCGAGGCTGCGCGCACCCAGTCCATGTACGGCACCTGCAGCGACACCGGGCGCGCGAACTGCGTCGCCAGCCAGCCTTCGTAGCCGACGACGCGCAGGTGCACGATATCGGCCGCGGTCGGCCCGAACGTGGCCTGGGCGAGGAAGCGCGCAGCCTCGGCATCGCTCGCGGGCCCTGCGGCGAGCCCCTCGAACCCGTCATGGAACGCGCCATCGGGCCAGTGGCTGGCGCCTTGTGCACCGGCCTGCATCGCAAACATCAGCGCGAACACGCCCGATGCGGCGACGGACCACCAGCTGCGCAGCGGGAACCCGGACTTGCCCATCGCCACCGCCCTTCGGGAATGCGCGCAGATGCAGCCGAGTGTAGTCAGCGCCCGGCAGCGCGAACATGACGCGCGCCGCAATTGCGTTTCACGCCACGATCCGGAACGGCGCGCCGCGCTGCGCGTTTTCGCGCGCGTCGGGACCGATGCCGCCGGCCCGTCCGGTCCCCATAGCGCGCGGTCGAGGTCGCGCTCCCACCCGTGGCGTGTGAATTCGACGCGGCCATTGCGCACGGGCACGCCCTCCGCGCCGAGGCGCCGCGCCTGCTCGCGGAAGCCGCGACTGCCCGGCGGGAGCGCGATGCGGCCGTCCGCACGCAGCACGCGGTGCCAGGGCAGCTGCAGGTCGTCGGGTGCGTCGCGCAGCACGCGCGCGACGAGGCGCGCGCGCCGCGGAAGGCCCGCGCGATCGGCGACTTCGCCGTAGCTGCTGACGCTGCCGCGCGGTATCGCGGCGATCACGCGGCGAATCGCATCGTGTTCGGGCGCTGGCGGGCGGACTGACTTCATCGGCTGCGCACGCTAGCATACGGAACCGCCAGACCGAGGACGGCCCGTGCAAAGCTTCGAACAGATCCGTTCCCATGTCGGCGGCCGCCATGCGTTGCGCACCAACGACCCCTACCTGATCAGCTTCGACATCGCGCTCGAGGACGGGCGCCACCAAGGCGTCTACCTCGCCGAGATGGAAGACGAGGAAGGCGCGAAGTACCTGCGCGTGTCGACGCCGATCGGCCCGTTCACCGGCGTCGACGGCGCGCGCTGCCTGCGCTTCAACTGGGAACAGCGCACCGGCTACCTCGCGCTCAGCGACCTCGAGGGTTCGCCCTATCTGCACCTGTGCGAGAACCGTCCCTACGCGTCGCTGTCCGACAGCGAACTCGATCGCCTGATCGGCGAACTCGGGATGCTCGGAGACCGCCTCGAACAGGCGATATCGAGCGGCGGCGACACGTTCTGATCGCGCGGGCCAGGCGCGGACGGGTCAGGCGATCCAGCCGAGGCCGCGCGCGACCTCGACCAGCAGCCAGGCGATCCCGCCCGACACCGGCAACGTGAGGATCCACGCCCACACCATGCGCTCGACGATGGTCCAGCGGATCGCGTTGACGCGCTTGGCGACGCCGACGCCGAGGATCGCCGAGGAGATGTTGTGCGTCGTCGAGACCGGGATGCCGAAGTGCGAGGCGGTCAGGATCACGCTCGCAGCGGCAGTCTCGGCGGCGAAACCGTTGACCGGATGCAGCTTGACCATCTTGTGGCCGAGCGTCTTGATGATGCGCCAGCCACCGGCCGCGGTACCGGCCGCCATCACGAGCGCACACAGCACCTTGATCCACAGCGCGATCTCGAACTTGCTGCCGGCGTCGGCGTCGACGCGCAGGAAGTGCATCCAGCCAGGCACCTGATCGAGGGTGCCCGCGGCGGTCGCGGTCGCGAGCGCGAGCGCGATGATGCCCATCGTCTTCTGCGCGTCGTTCATGCCGTGCGAGAGCGCCATCGCGCTGGCCGATACCAGCTGCGCCTTGCCGAAGAACTGGTTCGCGAAACGCGTGCGCCCGAAACGCTGCAACACGCCGGTGCGCGAGCCGAGGAAGATCATCAGCGAATACAACAATCCCATCAGCAGCAAGCCGAACACGAAACCGGCGATCGGAGATCCGATCATCGGCAACACGACCTTCGGCAACACGCCCGCCTCGCCCCACCAGTGGTTGCCGCCCTCGGACCAGATGATCGCGGACCAGTTGCCGCTCGCGGCCGCCAGCGCGGCGCCGCACAGCCCGCCGACGAGTGCGTGCGAAGAACTCGAGGGCAGGCCCCACCACCAGGTGATGAGGTTCCAGATCACGGCGCCGAGCAGCGCGCAGATCAGGATAATCGGCGTGACCGCGACGACGTTCGCATCGATGAGGCCGGAGGCGATCGTCTTGGCGACCGCGGTGCCCAGCAGCGCGCCGAGGAGGTTCATGCCGGCCGCGAGCATGACCGCCTGCCCCGGGCTCAGCACCTTGGTCGCGACCACGGTCGCGATCGAGTTGGCGGTATCGTGGAAGCCGTTGATGTATTCGAACGTCAGTGCGACCAGCACGACCACGAGAACGAGGGTCAATTCCATCGACGGTCCTTGTTGCGCCCGCGTCGCGTCAGGAGTTCTTGAGGACGATGTGGTAGACCACGTTGCCGGCGTCGCGGCAGCGGTCGATCGCCTTCTCCAGCAGTTCGAAGAGGTCCTTCAGCAGCAGGATGCGGATCGCTTCGTGGCGGCCGCTGTAGAGATCGCGGTAGAGCTCGATCATGAGCCGGTCGGCTTCGCTCTCGATCGCCTGCAGGCGATCGTTGAGCGCCTTCATCGCCTCGAGGTTCATGCCCTTGCGCAACTGCCCGACCATCTGCGAGATCACGCCGGTCGCCTTCTCGAGCATCGCGGCGCGCGTCGCGAAATCGACGTCGACCAGGCTCTCGGCCGCGAGCGAGTATCGCTCGGCGAACTTGGAGATCGACTTGGTGATCTTGTTCAATGCCGCGGCGAGCGCCTCGATGTCCTCGCGGTCGAGCGCGGTCACGAAGGTGTTGACGAGTTCCTGGCTGATCTGCGCGGTGAGTTCCTTCTCCAGTTTGCGCGCAAGCATGAACTCGTGCAGCGCGGGTGCGGCCTGGCGCGCGTCGAGCATGCGCACGAGCGCGGCCGACGCCTGGTGCGCCGCATCCGCGCTCGCCTCGAGCAGGCCGTAGAACTTGTCACCTTTGCCGAAGATCGTCTGCAGCGAGAACATGGCGGAGTCCTGTGCGGCCGCGTCGCGGGCGCGGAAAATGACGCGCATGTTACAACGAGCCGGGGGGCATCCGCGGCATCGGGCGCCGGCTGCGTCGCGATCGCTCGTCGCGCGGGCTAGTCGGCCGCGTCGGCGCCGGTCGTCCCCGGCGCTGCGATGGACCCGGTTCGCGCGGCGATCGCGGCGATCCTGCAGGTGTCGGCGAGGATGCCGTGCAGCACGCGCAGTTCGCGCTGGTCCGGCGCCGCGCGCAGGTAGAGCCGGCGCAGGCGCTGCATGATGCGCTCGGGCGAGCGGCCCTTGTGGAAATCGATCGCGTCCAGCGCGCGCGCGAGGTGGGCGAAGTACTGCTCCATCTGCGCGCCATCGGCGGGCTTCCCTTCGGGCGTTGCCGGTCCTTCGGCAATGCCGTCGAGCATCGCCATGCGCAGTTCCCAGGCGACCACCTGCACCGCCTGCGCGAGGTTCAGCGACGAATAGCCGGGATCCGAGGGGATCGTGACGGCCGCGTGACAGTATTTGACTTCCTCGTTCTCGAGGCCGGAGCGCTCATTGCCGAACACGAGTGCGACTTCGCGTCCCGCGAGCGCGGCTTCGAGCACGCGTCGCGCGGCGCGGCGCGGATCGAGTTCCTCGAGCGCGATGCCGCGCGGTCGCGCGGTTGCACCGAGCACGAAGCCGCAATCGGCGATCGCGTCGGGCAGCGCCGCATCCACGACCGCCGCGTCGAGCACGTCGCCGGCGCCGGCCGCGAGTGCATGGGCTTCCGCGTGCGGGAACGCTTCGGGCGCGACCAGGCGCAGGCGCCGGAAACCCATCGTGCGGATCGCGCGTGCAGCGGAGCCGATGTTGCCCGGATGCGAAGTGCGCACGAGCACGAAGCGGATGCGGGGCGGCGCGTTGGCAACAGGTTCGTTCATGGATCCGCCCGGGCTGTGCTCGTGTCGTGCATGGTTTGGTCGGCGCGCGGCGATCTGCTACCCTCGCGCGCCAGTGCGCGGCCAGCCGCGTCGTTCTTTCAAACCCCGTCCAAGCGGACCAGCCATGCCCAGACCCGCCGTCAACGTGGCGGTGCGCGCCGCGCGCGCCGCCGGCCAGATCATCCTGCGTTACATGAACCGCCTGGACAGCCTCGAGGTCGTCGAGAAGCAGCGCCACGACTACGTGTCGGAGGTCGACAAGCTCGCCGAGGCGGAAATCATACGCGAACTGCGCCGTGCCTATCCGCGCGATGCGATCCTCGGCGAAGAGTCGGGCATGATCGGCAAGTCGCGCACCGTATGGGTGATCGATCCGCTCGACGGCACGCACAATTACCTGCGCGGCTTCCCGCACTTCTGCGTGTCGATCGCGCAGCTCGACAACAACGAGCCGGTCGTCGGCGTCGTCTACGATCCGCTGCGCGACGAGCTGTTCACGACGAGCAAGGGCGACGGTGCCTACCTCAACGATCGCCGGATGCGCGTGAGCCGCCGCGAGGGCCTCGGCGGCGCCCTGCTCGCGACCGGATTCCCGTACCGCCAGCGCCGTCACCTCGAAGCGCAGCTCGGCATGACGCGCGCGCTGCTCGCGGAGGCCGAAGACATCCGTCGCACCGGCTCGGCCGCGCTCGACCTCGCCTACACCGCCGCCGGTCGCCTCGACGGCTATTTCGAGATCGGGCTCTACCCTTGGGACATGGCCGCGGGTTGCCTGCTCGTGCGCGAAGCAGGTGGACGCTATTGCGACTTCACCGGTCGCGACGGCCTCCCCGACACCGGCAACCTCGTCGCCGGCAACGTATCGGTCGCGAACGCGATGGTGAAGACGATGGCGCCCGAAGTGACGCCGGTGCTCGCGCGTTGAAGTCGCGCGTTGAGGCGGAAGGCGGTGTAGCACCGTAGGCGCGTCGCAGGCGCGATCGGCGGAGCCTCGATACCGGACGACGCGACGAATCTGCACTATCACGGTCGCGGCTTCGCCGCTCCCGCAGGGGACGCAGGCACGGGTCGCACCCTGCTCGGTTGGGGATCAAAAAAAAGCCCGGCTTGCGCCGGGCTTTTTCGTGTTGCGTGTCGTCCGGTATTACTGGACGTTCAGCTCGGTGCGGCGGTTGCGCGCACGGCCTTCCTTCGTGTCGTTCGTGTCGATCGGCTGGCTCTCGCCGAAGCCCTGGACCGCGGTGATGCGGCTCGCATCGACGCCATGCGACGTCAGGTAGTCGGCCACGATCTGCGCGCGACGCTCCGACAGGCCCTGGTTGTACGCGTCCGTACCGATGGAGTCGGTGTGGCCGTTGAGCTCGACCTTGATCTCCGGGTAACGGTTCAGCGCATCGATCGCCTGGTCGAGGATCGCGATCGAGTCGGCCGTCGGAACCTGCAGGGTCGGCTCGATGTTCGACTCACCGGTCTTCGGACGGTCGAACTTGAAGTTCACGCCGCGCAGGTCGATGACGACCTTCTGCGGGCAGCCGTCCGGACCGACGACGGTGCCGGCCGGCGTATCGGCGCAGCGGTCGTCGCAGTTGTTGACGCCGTCGTTGTCGTCGTCGAGCGTACGGCAGTCCGGAGCAGCCGGCGGAGCAGCCGGCGCCTCGGCAGCCGGAGCGGCCGGGGCGGCACCGAAGTTGTAGACCAGGCCCACGCTGACGATCGCGTCGGTGTAGCCGTTCTCGTGCGAGATGTTGTAGCCCAGCGCGTCGGACAGGTTGCCGCGCGTGTTGTTGTCGTGGTCGTAGCGGGCGGCGATTTCACCGCGCAGCGCAACGCGCTCGGACATGTTGTACTGGACGCCGGCGCCGAGGGTGGCCATCGGATCCCAGCCATTCTCGTTGTAACCCTCGTCCGCGAGCAGGTAGCCCGAGTACGCCGCATGGCGCAGCGCGCCGAGGCCGCCCATGATGTACGGACGCCACTGCGAACCTTCGTCACCGAAGAACCAGCGCGCGCTCACGCCGAGGCCCACGCTCTCCCACTCGTGGCCGTCGCGCCACGAACCGCCGTCGAACTCGGCGTTGTTGATCGAGTATTCGAAGTCGACCGCGAGGTTCGGGTTGACCCACACGCCGACGCCGAAGCCGCCCCACGCGGAGACGTCGGTTTCGCGGCTGCTGTCGGAAATGTTGGCGCCGATGCGCGGGGCGATATACCAGCTCTGGGCGTTGGCGACCGCGGTGCCGCCGACGAGCGCCAGGGCGATGAGCGCACTAAGGGCATTACGTTTCATTCTGGAGGACTCCTCTCTCGTTTTGGTAATGGCATGCGCCCGCCCGATCCGATGGACGCTCACACTTCATGACAATCCGCTCCTAGTCTACGCCAAATTCGCGCCCAGGAAACGTGCATTTAACACTTCAGCCAAGTGAGGCCGCAGTGTAGCCGGGCCGGTTCCCGCGGCCAACATGGTGTGAAGATGCCGTTAAGGATAGGGTCAGTTCATTTTGCGAACCAGTCGAGGAAACGCTGGATCGGCAGCGCGTCGAGGCTGGCGGGGTCCGCACAGGCCGCTTCCATCCGGCGCGCCTGCAGGGGCGGCAGTCGGGTCGCGACAGCGTCGCGGAGCTTGGCGCGCAGCAGCGGGATGGCCTCGGTCCGGCGCCGGCGGTGGCCGATCGGGAAGTCGATCTCGACCCGCGGCGTCGCGCGCCCGTCGCGGAAGAACACCTGCACCGCGTTGCCGATCGCGCGCTTGCCGGGATCCAGATAGTCGCGCGTGAAGCGCGGCTCCTCGCGCACTTCCATACGCTTGCGCATGGCGTCGATGCGCGGGTCCGACGCGGCGGCGTCGGAATAGTCCGCGGCGTCGAGGCGCCCGAAGATCAACGACACCGCGACCATGTACTGGAGGCAATGGTCACGATCGGCCGGGTTCGCGAGCGGGCCCGTCTTGTCGATGATGCGCCGCCCCGCCTCCTGCGTCTCGATCACGACGCGCTCGATCCCGTCGAGCCGTCCCGCGACGAGCGGATGCAGCTGCAGCGCGCATTCGACCGCAGTCTGCGCGTGGAACTCGGCCGGGTGGCTGACCTTGAACAGCACGTTCTCCATCACGTAACTGCCGAACGCACGCTCGAACCGGAACGGCTGCCCCCCGAACGCGACATCCTGGAAGCCCCAGGTGCGCGCGCTCAGCGCGGATGGATGGCCGACGCAACCCTTCATCGCGTTGAGCGCATGGATCACCGCGCGCCGGCACGCATCGCCCGCGGCCCAGCTCTTGCGCGGGCCGGTATTCGGTGCATGGCGATAGGCGCGCAACGCGCCGTTGTCGATCCAGCTGTGGCTGACGGCGTTCACGATTTCCTGCTTGCCGCCGCCGAGCATGTGCGTCGCGATCGCGGTCGAGGCGAGGCGCACGAGGATCACGTGGTCGAGTCCGACCCGGTTGAATGCGTTCTGCAGCGCGTAGCAGCCCTGGATCTCGTGCGCCTTGATCGACAGCCCGAGCACGTCGCGGACGGTCAACCCCGCGCCGCCTTCGCGCTCGGCCTTGCGCGAAAGCCAGTCCGCGAGCGCGAGGATGGTGCCGAGGTTGTCGGAAGGATGGCCCCACTCGGCCGCGAGCCAGGTGTCGTTGAAATCGAGCCAGCGCACGAGCACGCCGATGTTGTAGGCGGCCTGCGCGGGGTCGAGCTCGTGCGCAGTGCCCGGCACGCGTGCGCCGCCCGGCAGCGTCGCGCCCGCCACCAGCGGCCCGAGGTGCTTCACGCATTCGGGGAACTCCAGCGCGAGCATCGCGCAGGCGAGCGAGTCGAGCAGCACCCAGCGCGCGGTGTCCAAGGCCTCGGTGGAATCGATGCGGTAGTCGACGACGTAATCCGCGATGTCGACCATCGACGCATCCGGCGCTGGCCGCGCTGCCGAGCGCGTGGCTTCCTCGGTCATGGCTGGCCTACCCCCACCTCCGGCCGTCGGGGCGCGGCCGCCCGCCCAGTCTGGTCCGAAGACGCGCGCGATGCGAGCCGGGTTGCCTCAGTCGCGTTGCTCGACCGCGTCGGCCGGCACGCGCACCGCACCTTCCATGAGCACGCGCGCCGAGCGCGACATCAGCGCGCGCGTCGCGATCCACTGCCCGCCGCGCCGCGCGACTTCGGCCCCGACGCGCAGCGTGCCCGATGGATGGCCGAAGCGGACCACGTCGCGCATGCCGCCGCCCGCGGCGACGTTCACGAGCGTGCCCGGCACCGCCGCCGCGGTCGCGATCGCGACCGACGCCGTGCCCATCATCGCGTGGTGCAGCTTGCCCATCGAGACCGCGCGCGCGAGCAGGTCGATGTCGGCGGCGCGCACCGGCTTGCCGCTCGAGGCGAGATAGTCCTTCGGCGGCGCGACGAACGCGACCTTCGGCGTCAGCGGCCGACGCGCGGCCGCGGCCGCGTCAGGTACCAGGCCCATGCGCACGGCGCCGGCGACGCGCAGCGCCTCGAGCTTCGCGAGCGTCGCGGGGCTTTCGTTGATCACGGGCTGCAGTTCGGTGCCGTCGAAGCCGAGTGCCGTCGCGTCGACGAACACCATCGGCACGCCCGCGTTGATCAGCGTCACACTGAAGCGCCCGATGCCCGGCACTTCGAGTACGTCGACGAGCTGGCCGGTCGGGAACATGGCGCCGCCGTCCTCGCCTTCTTCGGTCGGATCGAGGAACTCGAGCGCGATCTCGGCGGCCGGGAACGTCACGCCGTCGAGTTCGAAGTCACCGGTCTCCTGCACCTGGCCGCCCGTGATGGGGACGTGCGCGAGGATCGTCTTGCCGATGTTGGCCTGCCAGATGCGCACCGTGCAGTGGCCATCGCGCGGCACGCGCGCAGGATCGATCAGCCCCTGCGCGATCGCGAACGGACCGACCGCCGACGACAGGTTGCCGCAGTTGCCGCTCCAGTCGATGAAGTCGCCATCGATCGGCACCTGGCCGTACAGGTAATCGACGTCGTGGCCGGGCACGCTCGACGTGCCGATGATCACGACCTTGCTCGTGCTCGACGTCGCCCCGCCCATGCCGTCGGTCTGCTTGCCGTAGGGATCGGGCGAACCGATCACGCGCAGCAGCAGCGCATCGCGCGCAGGTCCCGGCACGCGTGCGGCCTCGGGCAGGTCGTCCCGGCGGAAGAACACGCCCTTGCTGGTGCCGCCACGCATGTAGGTGGCGGGGATGCGGAGTTGCGGCGCGTGTTTCATGTTCGTTCCATCGGTTCTGGTGTTCGCATCGGCCGGGCCGGCGGTTCGCGCCGATGCCCGGCGGACCCGTCAGGCGACGTGGCGTGCAGCGAGGAAATCCTGCGCGAAGCGCTGCAGCACGCCACCGGCTTCGTAGACCTCGAGGTCTTCGTCGGAGTCGAGGCGGCAGGTGACCGGCACCTCGACGCGCGCGCCGTCCGTGCGATGGATCACGAGCTCAAGGGTCGCGCCGGGGCGGCGCTCGCCCACCACGTCGAAGGTCTCGCTGCCGTCGATGCCGAACGTGTGGCGGTTCTGTCCGGCCTTGAACTCGAGCGGCAGCACGCCCATGCCGACGAGGTTGGTGCGATGGATGCGCTCGAAGCCCTCGGCGACGATCGCCTCGACGCCTGCGAGTCGCACGCCCTTGGCGGCCCAGTCGCGCGAGCTGCCCTGGCCGTAGTCGGCACCCGCGATGATGACCAGCGGCTGCCTGCGCTGCATGTAGGTTTCAATCGCCTCCCACATGCGCACGACCCGGCCTTCGGGTTCCACCCGCGCGAGCGAGCCCTGTTTCACGCTGCCATCGGCGTCGCGCACCATCTCGTTCTGCAGCTTCGGATTCGCGAATGTCGCACGCTGCGCGGTGAGGTGGTCGCCGCGGTGCGTCGCGTACGAATTGAAGTCTTCCTCCGGCAGTCCCATCTTCGCGAGGTATTCGCCCGCGGCGCTGCGCGGAAGGATCGCGTTCGACGGCGACAGGTGGTCGGTCGTGATGTTGTCGCCGAGCACCGCAAGCGCGCGCATGCCGCGCAGCGTGCGTTCACCCGCGAGCGCGCCTTCCCAGTACGGCGGCCTGCGGATGTAGGTGCTTTGCGGCCGCCAGTCGTACAGCGGCGCGGCGGGTTCGCCGCGGTCCGGCACGATGCGGAACATCGGTTCGTAGACCTTGCGGAACTGCGCGGGCTTGACCGCCGACTTCACCACGGCGTCGATCTCGTCGTCGCCGGGCCAGATGTCCTTGAGGCGCACGTCGTCGCCGTCGGCATCGACGCCGAGCACGTCCTTCTCGATGTCGAAGCGCACCGTGCCCGCGATCGCGTACGCGATCACCAGCGGCGGCGAGGCGAGGAACGCCTGCTTCGCGTACGGATGGATGCGGCCGTCGAAGTTGCGATTGCCGGAGAGCACCGCGGTCGCGTAGAGGTCGCGTTCGATGATTTCCCGCTCGATCGCGGGATCGAGTGCGCCGCTCATGCCGTTGCACGTCGTGCAGGCGAAGCCGACGATGCCGAAACCGAGCCGCTCGAGTTCCGGCAGGAGCCCCGCTTCCTCGAGGTAAAGTTCGACCGCCTTCGATCCCGGTGCGAGCGAGGACTTCACCCAGGGCTTGCGCACGAGGCCCCGCGCATTCGCATTGCGCGCGAGCAGCGCGGCGGCGATCACGTTGCGCGGATTGGACGTGTTCGTGCAGCTCGTGATCGCGGCGATGATGACCGCGCCGTCCGGCATCAGGCCGCGGCCTTCATCTCGCCTGCCCGATTCGAGCGCGGACGCGTCGGCGATGCCGCGCGTGCCGAGTTCGCTGACCGGCAGGCGCCGGTGCGGATTCGACGGGCCGGCCATGTTGCGCACGACCGCGGACAGGTCGAAGTGCAGCGTGCGCTCGTACTGCGCGGACGCGAGGTCGTCGGCCCAGAGTCCTGCCGTCTTCGCGTAGGCCTCGACCAGCGCGACCTGCCGTTCGTCGCGCCCGGTCAGGCGCAGGTAGTCGAGCGTGTTGTCGTCGATGAAGAACATCGCCGCAGTCGCGCCGTATTCGGGCGCCATGTTCGAGATCGTCGCGCGGTCGCCGACGGTCAGTGCCGCCGCGCCTTCGCCGCGGAACTCGAGGTAGGCGCCGACGACCTTCTGCTGGCGCAGGAACGCGGTCAGCGCGAGCACGACGTCGGTCGCGGTGATGCCCGCCTGCGGCTTGCCCGACAGCTCGACCGCGACGATGTCCGGCAGGCGCATCCACGAGGCGCGTCCGAGCATCACGTTCTCGGCCTCGAGCCCGCCGACGCCGATCGCGATCACGCCGAGCGCGTCGACGTGCGGCGTGTGGCTGTCGGTGCCGACGCAGGTGTCCGGGAAGGCCACGCGGTCCTGCACGTACACGACCGGCGACATCTTCTCGAGGTTGATCTGGTGCATGATGCCGTTGCCCGGCGGGATCACGTCGATGTTGCGGAACGCCTTCTTCGTCCAGTCGATGAAGTGGAAGCGGTCCTCGTTGCGACGGTCCTCGATCGCGCGGTTCTTCGCGAACGCGTCGGGATCGGAGCCGCCGCATTCGACCGCGAGCGAGTGGTCGACGATCAGTTGCACCGGCACCACGGGATTCACCGCGGCGGGATCACCGCCCTGCTGCGCGATCGCGTCGCGCAGGCCGGCGAGATCGACCAGTGCGGTCTGGCCGAGGATGTCGTGGCAGACGACGCGCGCGGGGAACCACGGGAAATCGAGGTCACGGCGACGCTCGATGAACTGGCGCAGGTAGTCGTCGATGCGCGCGGGCTCCGCGCGACGCACGATGTTCTCGGCGTGCACGCGCGCGGTGTACGGCAGCCCGGCCCATGCACCGGGACTCAATGCATCGATCGCCTCGCGCGCGTCGAACCAGTCGAGATCGTGGCCCGGCAGGGGTTTGCGGTAGCGCGTGTTCGAAGTCTGCATGTCGGCTCGTGAAGGTGGCGGCGGTGGCGCCGCCGCGTTGCGTCGGCAACGGGAATGACCGCCCATTTTGCCAGAACGCGCGGAGCGGGCCCGCGGGCGCTTGTCGCGGCCCTGCAATCCGGGCATCTTCATACGCTCGTTTGAACCGGGCCCCGCCGTGCGCTACCCGAACCTGTTCGCCCCGCTCGACCTCGGCTTCGCGACGCTGCCGAACCGCATCCTCATGGGTTCGATGCACACCGGCCTCGAGGATCGAGCGCGCGACTTCGACAAGCTCGCCGCGTATTTCGCCGAGCGCGCGCGCGGCGGCGTCGCGCTGATCGTCACCGGTGGCTTCGCGCCCGATATCGCGGGATGGCTGACGCCGTTCGCCAGCCGGCTGTCGATGCCGTGGCAGGTCGCGCCGCATCGCAAGGTCACGCGCGCGGTGCACGCCGAGGGCGGGCGCATCTGCCTGCAGATCCTGCATGCAGGTCGCTACGCCTACCACCCGCTCTCGGTCGCGCCGTCGCGGATCAAGTCGCCGATCACGCCGTTCACGCCGCGTGCGCTCACCGCGCGGGGCGTCGAACGCACGATCGATGCGTTCGTGAACTGTGCGCGCAAGGCGCAGGACGCGGGCTACGACGGCGTCGAGGTGATGGGTTCGGAGGGCTACCTGATCAACCAGTTCCTGGTCGAGCGCACCAACCAGCGCACCGACGACTGGGGCGGCACGCTCGAGAACCGGCAACGCTTTCCGGTCGAGATCCTCCGGCGCATGCGTGCCGCCGTGGGTCGCGACTTCATCATCATCTATCGGCTTTCGATGCTCGACCTCGTCGAACGCGGCCAGGCCTGGGAGGACATCGTCTCGCTCGCGCGCAAGGTCGAGGCCGCGGGCGCGACGCTGATCAACACCGGCATCGGCTGGCACGAGGCGCGCGTGCCGACGATCGTGACCAGCGTGCCGCGCGCGGCGTTTTCGTGGGTCACGCGGCGCATGAAGTCCGAGGTCGCGATCCCGCTGGTGACCACCAATCGCATCAACATGCCCGACGTCGCCGAGCGCGTGCTCGCCGCTGGCGACGCGGACATGGTGTCGATGGCGCGCCCCCTGCTCGCCGACCCGGAGTGGGTGCGCAAGGCGCGCGAGGCGCGCGCCGAGGACATCAACACCTGCATCGCGTGCAACCAGGCCTGCCTCGACCACGTGTTCGAGAACAGGCGCGCGAGTTGCCTCGTCAACCCGCGCGCGTGCCACGAAACCGAACTCGTGGTGCGGTCGGCGCTCGCGCGCAGGCGCATCGCGGTGGTCGGCGCAGGGCCTGCGGGCCTCGCCTGCGCGACCACGCTGGCCGAACGCGGACATGCGGTCACGCTGTTCGAGCAGGCGAGCCGGATCGGCGGCCAGTTCAACATGGCCATGCGGATCCCGGGCAAGGAGGAGTTCGCCGAGACGCTGCGTTACTACGCGCGGCGCATCGAGCAGTGCGCGGTCGAACTGCGCCTCGACACGCGCGCGACGCCGGATCTGTTGCAGGGGTTCGACGAGGTCGTGCTCGCGACCGGCGTCACGCCGCGCGCGGCCGCGATCCCGGGCAGCGATCGACCGGACGTGCTGAGCTATGTCGACGTGCTGCTCGGCGCAGCGCCGGTCGGTCCGCGCGTCGCGATCATCGGCGCAGGCGGCATCGGCTTCGACGTCGCCGAGTTCCTGGTCGAATCCGCGCCCTCCCCGACCACCGATGTCGCGCGCTGGACGCGCGAATGGGGCGTCGACATGACGCTCGCATCGCGTGCAGGCCTCGTGCGACCGGCACCGGAAGTGCCCGAGCGCGAGGTCTGGCTGCTGCAACGGACGCCCGGCAAGCCCGGCAAGCGCCTCAACAAGACCACCGGCTGGGTGCATCGCGCGACGCTCGCGGCCAAGCGCGTGACCATGCTCGGCGGCGTCGCGTACGAGCGCATCGACGACGACGGCCTGCACGTCCGCATCGGCGAAGAGCCGCGCGTGCTCGCGGTCGACACGGTCGTCGTCTGCGCGGGCCAGGAGCCCCATCGCGCGCTGCACGCGCAACTCGAGGGCGCAGGCATGCGCGCGCACCTGATCGGGGGCGCCGATGTCGCGGCCGAGCTCGACGCGAAGCGCGCGATCGCGCAGGGCATGCGGTTGGCGACGGAGCTCTGACGCCGATCGCGCGGCCTCGCGCACGATGCAGCGCGCAGGCGCACTGCGCCGGCGAGCGTACAATCGGGGACCGTCTGCAGAGGAACATTCGATGAAGCTCTACTACACGCCCGGCGCCTGCTCGCTCGCCGACCACATCGTGCTCGAATGGATCGGCGCGCCCTACGAGGCCGTGCGCGTGAGCCGCGAGGAACGGCAGACGCCCGCGTTCCGTGCGCTCAATCCGGCCGGAGCCGTGCCGGTCCTCGAACACGACGGCTGGGTGCTCACCCAGAACGCGGCGATCCTCAACTACCTCGCCGACAGCTTTCCCGAAGCGCGGCTCGGCGGCGACGGCACGCCGAAGGGACGCGCCGAGGTCAACCGCTGGCTCGCGTTCGTCAACGCCGACGTGCATCCCGCCTTCAAGCCGCTGTTCGGGGCTTCGGCGTATCTCGAGGACCCGGCCATGATCGAGAAGAGCAAGGCCAATGCGCGCTCGACGATCCGCGTGCTGCTCGAGCGCGCCGACGCGCAGCTCGCGGGGCGCGAAGGTATCGCGGGCGCCCGCTCGATTGCCGATCCGTATCTCTACGTGGTGCTGCGCTGGGCTCGAAGCCAGGGCGTCGACCTGTCCGGCCTCGACCAGCTCGCACGCTTCTCCGCGCGCATGGACGCCGATCCGGCGGTCCACAAGGCGCTGCGCGAGGAAGGGCTCGCCTGACGCCACGCCGGCCACATGCGCCGGCGTATGTCAGATTGTCGCAGTGCCCGGCAAAGCGTCAGCTCGCCAGCGCGGCGCGGACGCTGCGTTCCCATCCGCGCGCAAACTCGCGCCCGCGCGCCTTGCCGACGGCTTCGGCGAGGTCGGGCAGCAGCGCCTCGAGCTCGGCCACGTCGTTGCAGCGCTCGATCTTGAGCTGCATGAAGAAGCCGCGCAGGCCCAGGTGCTCACGCACGGCCTCGGACATCAGCCCGCTCAGCGTGGTGTAGCGCAACGCGACATCCGACGGTGCGACGACCCCGGGCGCGGCCGCCGCAGGCCCGGTGCCGGCTTCCGCGTCGGCAATCAGGCCCATCGAGAGCAACTGGTCGAGCGCGTCCGGCGCGGCGTGCAGGCCGGCGCCGAGTTTCCGCAGCAACCCTGCATCGCGCCGCCCGTCGACGAGCAGAAGCATCGAACGCACTGCCGATGCGAGCTTCTGCGAGCGGTTCGCGATCTCGTCGCGCCCCGCTTCGGTCTTCATGTACAGCTCGTTGTCGAGGATCATCTGGTTGCGCCCCGCTCCGCTACCGTCGCCCATGTTCCTGCTCCCGCTGGATGGCCCGATCGGGGTCATGCAAGGCGGGTGCCATGATCATCGCAGCGGGCCCGGGCCGAGGGATAGTAAACAAGTGCGGCGAGCCCGCGACCGCGTGGACGGCGCGTCGGGACCGGGGGACCGCACGCCGGGAAGCGCCTCTCAGCCGCGCCCGTCGATCGGCACGAACGCGAGGTCTTCCGGGCCGGTGTAGTTTGCGCTCGGCCGGATGATCTTGCCGTCGATGCGCTGCTCGACCACGTGGGCGCTCCAGCCCGAGGTGCGCGCGATCACGAACAGCGGCGTGAACATCGCGGTCGGCACGCCCATCATGTGGTAACTGACCGCGCTGAACCAGTCGAGGTTCGGGAACATCTTCTTGATCTCCCACATCGTCGACTCGAGCCGCTCGGCGATGTCGAACATCTTCATGTTGCGCTGTTCCGCGGACAGTTCGCGCGCGACTTCCTTGATCACCTTGTTGCGCGGGTCGCTGACCGTGTAGACCGGATGGCCGAAGCCGATCACGACTTCCTTGCGTTCGACGCGCGCGCGGATGTCCGCCTCGGCCTCGTCCGGCGAGTCGTAGCGCTTCTGGATCTCGAACGCGACTTCGTTCGCGCCGCCGTGCTTGGGACCGCGCAGCGCGCCGATCGCGCCCGCGATGCACGAATGCATGTCGCTGCCGGTGCCCGCGATCACGCGCGCGGTGAAGGTCGAGGCGTTGAATTCGTGCTCGGCGTAGAGGATCAGCGAGGTGTGCATCGCGCGCACCCACGCGTCGGAAGGCGCCTTCCCGTGCAGCAGGTGCAGGAAATGGCCACCGATCGAATCGTCGTCGGTCTCGACCTCGATGCGCCGGCCATTGAGCGCGAAATGGTGCCAGTAGAGCAGCATCGATCCGAGCGAGGCCATGAGGCGGTCCGCGATGTCGCGCGCGCCCGGGTGGTTGTGGTCGTCCTTTTCGGGCAATGTGCAGCCGAGGGCGGACACGCCGGTGCGCATCACGTCCATCGGGTGCGCCGAGGCCGGCAACTGCTCGAGCACCGCCTTGACCGATGCCGGGAGGCCCCGCAGCGATTTCAGCTTCGCCTTGTAGCCCGCCAGTTCCGCGTGCGTGGGCAACTTCCCGTGCACGAGCAGGTGCGCGATCTCCTCGAACTCGCTGGTGGTCGCGAGGTCGAGGATGTCGTATCCGCGGTAATGCAGGTCGTTGCCGCTGCGGCCGACCGTGCACAGCGCGGTATTGCCGGCGGCGACGCCGGACAGCGCGACGGATTTCTTGGGCTTGAAGGGGATCGCGGGTTCGGTCATGGCCTGCTCCGTTTCATTCCTGGATTGCGCGAGCGGCGCGATGCGCGCGAAGCGCGTCGCGTCGCCAGCAAGGTGTGCGCGAGCGACACGCAGCGGCGCAGCCCGCGTGCGATCGCAGGTGGACCGGCTGCCGCATGCCGGTCCGCCGTCTCATCCGTCCTGCTTGTCGGACCGTTCGCCCGCGAACAGCGCATCGAGCTTCTGCTCGTAGGCGTGGTAACCGAGGAAGTCGTAGAGCTCCTCGCGCGTCTGCATCGAGGGCACCACCGCCTTCTGCGTGCCGTCGCGGCGCACGGTTTCGTAGAAGCCGAGCGCCGCCTTGTTCATCGCGCGATACGCGCCGCAGCAGTACAGCGCGATGTCGACGCCGGCCCGGGCGAGTTCTTCGGTCGTGAAGAACGGCGTCGACCCGAACTCGGTCAGGTTCGCGAGGATCGGGACGCCGACCGCCTGCTTGAAGCGCCGGTAGTCTTCCAGCGTCTTCATGGCTTCCGGGAAGACCATGTCCGCGCCGGCGGCGACATAGGCCTGCGCGCGCTCGATCGCCGCATCGATGCCCTCGACCGCGGCCGCGTCGGTGCGCGCCATGATCACGAACGACGCATCGGTGCGCGCATCGACCGCGGCCTTGACCCGGTCGACCATCTCGCCCGCGGGCACCACTTCCTTGCCCGGGCGGTGGCCGCAACGCTTCTGGCCGACCTGGTCTTCCATGTGCACCGCGCCGACGCCGACGTTGATGAAGGAGCGGATCGTTCGCGCGATGTTGAACGCGCCGCCCCAGCCCGTGTCGATGTCGACGAGCAGCGGCATTCCGGTTGCGTCGACGATGCGCCGTGCGTCGATGAGCACGTCTTCCATCGTGCTGATGCCGAGGTCGGGCACGCCGAGCGAGTTGGCTGCGACGCCGCCGCCGGACAGGTAGAGCGCGCGGTAGCCGACCCGACGCGCCATCAGGCCGGCATAGGCGGTGATCGCACCGACGACCTGGAGCGGCTGTTCGGCGGCGACGGCGGCGCGGAAGCGCGCGCCGGCGGATGCGTTCGGATCCATGGAAACCCCGCGGCAAAGCACGCAATTCTAGCTGATCCCGCCCCCGGGGCTCGACCGCGACGATGCAGCTGCCCATGGCCCGGCTCGCGAGGTACGTCGGTCGCGCAGGCTGCGCGAAGAACTCGGGGGCTGAATCCCCTCCCACGCGGTCGCGATGGGCCGGCCGGGCTGCGGTGGTCCGGCCTACGCGCGCGTGGTGCCGGCGAACGTGGCGATTGCCGGAAGATCCTGCGCGTCGTCGCGCAGTTGCGGTGCCGGTCGGCCGAGCAGGTAACCCTGGCCGAACTCGCAGCCCATGCCGATCAGCGCCTCCTTCTGCTCCGGCGTCTCGATGCCCTCGGCGATCACGCGGATGTCGAGCGCGCGCGCGAGCGCGAGGATCGCGGCGACCACCGTGGTGGTGGCGCGCGTGCCGCCGTCGAGCGCCTGCACGAAGGCACGGTCGATCTTGAGCATGCGCAGCGGCAGGGAATGCAGGTAGCTCAGCGACGAGTACCCGGTGCCGAAATCGTCGAGCGCCGCACCGACGCCGATCGCGCGCAGGCTCTCGAGCGTGCTGCGCACGTGTTCGGGGTCGTCCAGCAACGAGCCTTCGGTCACTTCGATCACGAGTCGCGAGGGCTCGAGGCCGACGCGCTCGACCAGGCGCAGCAGGCGCTGTCCGAAATCGGAATGGCGCAGGTGCAAGGCGGACACGTTGAGGGTCAGGAAAGTGTCCTGGCGCCGCATGCGCGCCGCAGCCACGCAGGCCGCTTCGAACAGCTGCCAGTCGATCGCTTCGATATGTCCGCTTTCGTGCGCGACGCGCAGGAACTCGCCGGGCACGAGCAATCCGCGGCGCGGGTGGTTCCAGCGCAGCAGCGCTTCGTGACCGACCACTTCGCCGCTGCCGAAGCGCAGGATCGGCTGGAAGTGCGGAAGGAACTCGCCGACCTGCAGCGCGCGCCGCAACTCGCCTTCCATCGCGAGCACGTCGACCGCGCTGCGCGCCAGCGTCTCGTCGAACATCACGCAGCGCTTGCGCCCCAGATCCTTGGCGCGATACAGCGCGAGATCGGCATCACGCAGCAGGTCGTCGGCGGTGGGATAGGTCGAATCGCCGATCGCGATGCCGATGCTGACCGACGGCTCCAGCTCGCGTCCTGCCGCCTGCAGCGGGCGCGCGAGCACCTCGAGCATCTCGCGCGCGAGCGCCTGCACCGCATCGGCGCCGGGCGAAGCTTCCAGCAGCACCGCGAACTCGTCGCCGGACAACCGCGCGACGAGGTCGGGCGGGCTCACGCACTGCTGCAGACGGACCGCGATCTCGCGCAGCAATTCATCGCCGGCCAGGTGACCGAGGCTGTCGTTGATGACCTTGAAGCGATCCACGTCGAGGTAGAGCAGCGCACATCGCCGCCAGGGCTCGTGCTCGATCCGCGCGAGCACGCCGTCGAGGCGCTCGCGCAGGTAGCGCCGGTTCGGCAGCCCCGTGAGCGCGTCGTGCATGACCTGGTGCTGCAACTGCTGCTGCATGTGTTCGCGCTGCAGCATCTGCTCGCGCAGCTCGCGCGTGCGGTCCTCGACGCGCCGCTCTAGGTCTGCGTAGGCGTGTTGCAGCGAGACGGCGGAGCGGCGTCGATGGATGCTGCTGGCGATCTGCATCGCCGCGAAACCGAGCAGTTCCTGGTCCGCCGGCCCGTAGCCCACGCTCTCCGTGTAGCTCTGCACGACCACGAGCCCGATCACCTCGTCGTCGACGCGCAGCGGCACGCCGAGCCAGCACTCGGCCGGCCGGCCGATGCGCGCGGCGTCGATCTCGCCCGCACGCGCGAGTTCGTTGATGCGCTCGCGCCCGCCGAGCAACGGCTCGCCCGTGCGCAGCACGTACTCGCTGAGCCCCCGGCCGACTTCGCGCGAGACGACGCGGCGGACACCCGCGTCGACGTAGTACGGGAATGCAAGGATGCGCCGGTCGTCGGACAGCAACGCGATGAAGAAATTCTCGGCGTTCAGCAGCTCGCCGACCACTTCGTGGAGGCGCTCATAGAAATCCGACTCGTCGATGTCGGCGGTCGCGAGCTGCGCGATGTGGAACAGCGCTGCCTGCAGCCGTTCGGCGCGCTGGCGCTCGAGCACTTCCTGCTGCAGGCCGAAGTTCGCCTGCGCCAGCTCCATCGTGCGCTCGCGCACGAGTTCCTCGAGTTCGTCCTTGCTTTGCTTGCGCTCGAGGGCGGTCAGGATGTGGCTGCCGACGAACTCGAGCAGCGCCCGATCCTCGGCGCTGAAGCGCACGCCCTCGCGGTAGCTCTGCACCACCAGCGCGCCGTAGACATGGCCGTCGCGCAGCATCGGCACGCCGAGCCAGTCGACGCTGTCGGGGCCGACCATGACCACCGGGCCATCGACCTGCGTCAGCAGTTCCTCGGTGCTGCCCATCAGCGCCCTTCCACCGGTGACCAGGTGCCAGGTCATCGAGTGGCGCCGGCTTTCCATCGGGATGTGCGCGCCGATGTCGGGACCGTCATCGTCCGCGACGTCGGCGAAATAGATGAAACGCAGGCTGTCGCGCGCCTCGTCATGAAGCACGATGAAGAAGTTCTCCGCGTACATCAACGTGCTGACGATCGCGTGGATGCCGCGCAGCATGCGCGGCATGTCGAGGTCGGACCCGGCCAGGTCCGAGATCGCGAACAGTGCGCGCTGCAGGTTCTCCGATCGCTCCAGTTGCTGGTGCGAATCGCGCAGCGAGGCGAGTTCCATCCAGCGCATCACGTGGGTGCCGGCCAGTCGCAGCGACGGCGCGATGGATTCGAGCACGTGCGTGGGCGGCGCTTCGGCGGCTTCGAGCAGCAACACGACCGGCGCCTGCCCGACGCGCACCGCGTGGAGGCCCGCGGCGACCGGTCGGAACGCGCGGGCATCGGGCGCCAGTCCACCCAGTCGCTGCAGCAGCGCGGCGTCCGGTGCCTCGGCGAGCGTGCTGGCGAGCACTTCCGCGCCGCGCGCGGACCACGCGACCAGTGCACCGCGGTGCGCGCAGGCTTGCTCCACCCACTCGACGAGGACACGCGCGACCTGCGTGGCATCCGACGCCTCGCCCATGCGGATCGCGCAGGCACCAGCCTGCGGGTCCGGGATTCGCGGCGTGATCGGGAGCGAACGGCTCATGGCGTTTCCGCGTATGCGCATGCGGCGTGATCCCCCCAGGGAGCGCCGCCTGCGCGGTCAAATCCTACAAGACTGCGCGCCGACGCGCCGTGCCCACGGCGGCGATCCGCGCACGGGCGCTCGCGGCACGGCCTCGCGCAGGTGCGCCCGCCGACGTGCCGCGCCGCTCAGTCGGCGCGCGCCGCCTCGAGTTCTTCCACGAGGCGATCGGCATGATAGACCTTGCGCATCGCCTCGAGGATCGCGCCACTGTGCACCGACACGGCCCGATTGAGGCGCTCGTCGTACCAGTAGTTCCCGCCGAGCGAATGGATGTTGCCGTCGAATACGAGGCCGACGACTTCGGCGCGCTGGTTGATCACTGGACTGCCGGAATTGCCACCGATGATGTCGTTGGTGCTCGTGAAGTTCATGCGCTGGTCGGGGTCGAGCGTCGCCTTCGCGTCGATCCACGACCGCGGCAACGCGAACGGATACGCGCCGGTCGCGTGCTCGAACGCGCCGCCGATGTCGGTGAACGGCGCCACCGCGACGCCCTTCTCGTCCCAGCCCTTCACCTCGCCGAACGAGAACCGCTGGGTGAAGGTCGCGTCCGGATACACGCTGGTGCCGTACTTCTCGAAGCGCGCAGCGGCGAGCAGCTCGGAATTGCGATCGATCACCGAGTCGACCTCGTTCTCGTAGCGCGTGCGGATCGCGCGCGCCTCTGGATCCACCTTGCGCGCGAGCACGATGAACGGGTCGTCGGACGCGGCGATCGCAGCCGCGCCGCCCTCCCACAATGACTTGCGGAACGCCGCGTCACCAAGGCGGGTTCCGTCGACGAGGCGCGCGGCGAACTGCTCGGGCGACTCCTTGCCGAGAACTTCGCGCACGAACGCGTCATTGGTTCCGAGCCATTCGCGCAGCTTGGTCAGCGACCAGCCGAGCTTGACCTTCTCGTAGGCCGGATACACCGGCGCGCTGGAGAACAGGTCCTGCGTGAGGCTCGGCAGCTTCGAATCGGTGAACTCGCGCAGGCGATCGGCATTGGGCTTCGCGCGCTCGGCCGCGCCCCGCACGAGCAGGCGGGCGTAGTGATAGTAATCCGACGAGAACCCGCGACGCGCCTCGATGAACTTGTACCGCGTCTCGATGTTCCGGTACGCGGCAAGCGCTCCGGCGATGCCGTCCCAGGCCGTGCCGTACTTCGCCTTGCGCGCGGGATCGGCGTCCACGAACGCGCGAAGCTCGGCCTCCTGCGCGCGCTTGAGCGCGAATACCGCCGAATCCTGCAATGCGAGCAGCCGCCCACGCAGCGCCTTGAACGAGTTCTCGGTGCCGAACAGGTCGCTCTGCGCGATGCGCCAGTTCTCCTCGCTTTCGGCACGGAACCGCTCGAGCATGCCGCGCGACTCGGCCAGCAGCATCAGGCGCGGAATCAGGTCGAGGTCACGCGCGGATTCCAGTTGCGCGATCGTGAGCTGGCGATCGGTGCCGCCGGGATTGCCGACGATCACCGTCATCTCGCCTTCCTCGGCGCCGTTCTTCGAGAACGGGAAGAAATCCGCGACCCTGGCCGGCTCGCCGCCCTCGTACGCACGCAGCAGGCCCATGTCGAACGCATAACGCGGAAACGTGAAATTGTCCGGGTCGCCGCCGAAGAACGCCGACTCCAGTTCGGGCGCGAATGCGAGGCGCACGTCCTGGAAACGGTGGTAGCGATACAACGCGTAGACGCCGCCGTGGTACAGGTCGACCACGTCGCAGCGCGTGCTGTCGCCGCCCTTGCCGACGCACTCCTTCTCGATGTCGGATTTCACCGCCTGGCTCGCGCGGCTGTAGGCCTCGCCGGACTTGCCCGCGGTCGCCTTGCGCACGCGATCACTGACGTCGACGATGCGCTCGAGCCGGTTCAGCTCGATTTCCGGACAGCGCAGCTCATCCTTGCGTTCCTGCGCGAGGAAGCCCGACTTGATGTAGTCGCGTTCCGCGGTGGACAGCTGCTGCACGCAGGAGTTGATGCAGTGGTGATTCGTCAGCACGAGCCCGTCCGGCGACACGAACGAACCCGAGCATCCGCCCGCGAGGCGCACGGCCGACTTCTGCACGCGCTCGGCCCATTTCGCGTCGGGCGTGAAGCCGTGGGCCGACTGCACGTGCGCGACCGGCAGGTTGTCGGGCGTCCACATGCCTTCGTCGGCGGCCACCGGACCCGCCAGCATGGCGAGGATGAAGCAAGCGATCAGTCGGTTCATGCGCATGTTCCTGTGTCGGGCGGTTCGGCGGATACTGCCGCTCGCGTGGGACGGCTCAGCGATTGGCGAACAGGTGTTCGACGCCCGCGCGTTCCTCGCGCAGTTCCCGGTCGGTCGCCTCCATGCGCTCGCGCGAGAACGGATTGATGTCCAGTCCCTGCACGATCTCGTAGCGGCCGCCCCTCGTCGTGACCGGATAGCCGTAGATCACGCCGGGCGCGATGCCGTAGGAACCATCGGATGGAATGCCCATCGAAACCCAGTCGCCCTCGCCGGTGCCGAGCGCCCAGTCGCGCATGTGGTCGATCGCGGCCGACGCGGCCGACGCAGCCGACGACGCGCCGCGCGCCTTGATGATCGCCGCGCCGCGCTGCTGCACGGTCGGAATGAAGCTGTCCCTGTACCAGGCGTCGTCGACCAGCGCGGACGCCGCCTTGCCTTGCACGCTCGCGTGGTGGATATCCGGGTACTGGGTCGAGGAATGGTTGCCCCAGATCGTCATGCGACGGATGTCGGCCACGTGCGAACCGGTCTTCTCGGCAAGCTGCGACAGCGCGCGGTTGTGGTCGAGCCGCACCATCGCGGTGAAGCAGCGCGGATCGAGGTCGGGCGCGTTCTGCTGCGCGATCAATGCATTGGTATTGGCCGGGTTGCCGACCACGAGCACGCGCACGTCGCGGCTCGCGTGCGCGTTCAGCGCCTTGCCCTGCGGCGCGAAGATCGCGCCGTTGGCTTCGAGCAGGTCCTTGCGCTCCATGCCTGGGCCGCGCGGGCGCGCGCCGACCAGCAGCGCATAGTCGGCGTCCTTGAACGCGACATTGGGGTCGTCGGTCGCGACGACGCCGGCGAGCGTCGGGAAGGCGCAGTCGTTGAGTTCCATCACGACGCCCTGCAGCGCGGGCAGCGCGGGCGTGATCTCGAGCAGTTGCAGGATCACCGGCTGGTCGGGCCCGAGCATGTCGCCCGCGGCGATGCGGAACAGCAGGGCGTAACCGATCTGGCCGGCGGCGCCGGTGACGGCAACTCGGACGGGAGCTTTCATGGCATGGACCTCGGGGATGATCTGGATTCAGCGCGAGGCGGATGCCGGCAGCAGGCCGGATTCCGCCAGCAGTTCACGCACGCGCGGCGGTGCATAGCCGTGGATGCGATGTTCGTTCACGAGCACGATCGGCACGCCGCGCCCGCGCAGCAGCGCGTAGGCACGTGAGCCGGCGGGGTCCGACTCGACGTCGAGTTCGTCGAACGCGACGCCCCAGCGGCGAAAATCCTCGCGTTGGCGCGCACAGTAGCCGCACCATGCCGCCGACAGCAGCACCACCGGCTGTTCGCCGACGGTCGCGCGCAATGCGGCTTCGTCGACCTGAGCCGGACGCGCGCACGCGGCGAGCGCTACGCAGGCCAGCGCGATCGACCACGGGCGGACGCGCCAGGGACGCATGCTCACGCGAGTTCGGCGAAGAACTCGCGGATGCGACGCATGCCTTCGGGCAGTTGTTCCGGCGGGCAGGTATAGGAAATGCGCAATGCGTTCGGATCGCCGAAGGCCGAGCCCGGCACGCAGGCGACGCCCTTGGTTTCCAGCAGCAGGTCGCACAGGTCGACGTCGCTCGCGACGACCCGGCCCGAATGCTTCCTGCCGAACGCGCAGGAGATGTCCGGGAACACGTAGAACGCGCCTTGCGGGCGCGGGCACACGATGCCGGGGATCGACGCGAGCACCGCGAGCACCTCGTCGCGACGCGCCGCGAATTCCCTGCACTTGGCCAGCGGCACGTCCTGCGGGCCGGTCAACGCTGCGATCGCGGCCGCCCCGACCATCTCGGGCACGTTCGTGATGTGGTTGGAATTGAGCGTGACGAATGCCTGCGCGACCATTTCGGGCGCCGCGATGAAGCCGACGCGCCAGCCCGGCATGCCGTAGGTCTTGGAGATCGAATCGACGTGGACCACGCGATCGCGAAGCTCGGGGCGCGCCTGCACGAAGTTGTGGTAGCCGACGCCGTCGAACACCATGCGGTTGTAGATGTCGTCGCAGACGATCCACGTGTCCGGATGGCGCACCAGCACGTCCGCGAGAGCGGCGATTTCCTCGCGCGTGTAGACCATGCCGGTCGGGTTGTTCGGGTTGTTGAACAGGAACAGCTTCACGCCCGGCAGGGCTGCGTCGAGCTGCCCGGGCGTGAGCTTGTAGCTCTGCGTCGACGGGCACGGCAGCAGGCGGATCTTCGCATCGACGATTTCGGCGATGTCGACGTAGGTGGTCCAGTACGGCACCGCGAACGCGATCGTGTCGCCCGGATCGAGCAGCGCTTCGGCGAGGTTGTAGAGCACGTGCTTGGCGCCGATGCCGACCGCGACGTTGCGGCGCGTGTAGCCTTCGATGCCGCCTTCGGCGAGGTGCTGCAGGAACGCGTCGAGCAGCGCATCGGCGCCGCGGTTGGAGCCGTACTGGCCGCTGTCCTTCGCGAGCGCGTCGCGCACCGCCGCGTACACGTGCTCGCCCGGCAGGAAATTGGGCACGCCGATCGAGAAGTTGACGATGTCGCGGCCCGCGGCCCGCAGCTTCTTCGCCTTGTCGGCGACCGCCATGATGGCGCTGGGCTTGGCGCGGCTCATGCGCGCGGCGAGAGTCGGCATGGAAATCCTCGCGGAAATGCAGGCTCGGAGCGAGCCGGGAAAGCCGTCGATTCTACCACAGCACCCGGCGTGGCCTCGGCGCGCGCGGGCCATGGGTGGTGGCGATGCGTCGCAGCAAGGTGCGATTCACGCGGCTGCGCTACAGTGCCGCGGCTTCAACCAACAGCAGAGGGAGGTTCCATGTCCTGGTTGTGGATGTTGATCGTCGGCCTCGTCGTCGGCATCGTCGCGAAGTTCCTCATGCCCGGAAAGGATCCGGGTGGCTTCATCATCACCGCGATCCTCGGCGTCGCCGGCATGTTCCTCGGCGGATGGCTCGGCAGCATGGTGTTCGGCACGACGCCGCCGGGCAGCGAGGTGCAGCCGGCCGGTTTCATCGGTGGCGTGATCGGAGCGTTGATCCTGCTCGCGATCTACCGGCTCGTGAAGCGCCGTACCGGCTGACCCGGATGCGACCGGCGCCCCGGCGGGCGCCGGATCGCTTCAGCGCAGCGTCCGGCCGCTCGCCGCGAGCGCCGCGTTCCATTCCGCGACGCGTGCCTGCTGGCTCTCGAGCAACGCGGTCGCGTCGCCTTCGATGCGGATCGACTCGATCGCGTCCCCGCCGCGGATCGCATCGACGACCTTCTGGTCCTCGGCACCGATCACTTCACCGAATACCGTGTGCTTGCCATCGAGCCATGGCGTCGCGACGTGCGTGATGAAGAACTGGCTGCCGTTCGTGCGCGGACCCGCGTTCGCCATCGACAGGATGCCCGGTCGGTCGTGCTTGAGGGCCGGCACGATTTCGTCTTCGAACTTGTAGCCGGGACCGCCGGTGCCACTGCCCTGCGGGCAGCCGCCCTGGATCATGAAGTCGGGGATCACCCGGTGGAAGGTCAGGTTGTCGTAGTAACCACGCTGCGCGAGGTTGACGAAACTCGCGACGGTCAGCGGCGTCTTGTCGTCGTGCAGGCGCAGGCGGATCGGGCCGCGCGAAGTCGTGATCGTGGCGCTCAGGGGCATGGTTCGAGGTCTCCAGGGTACGGAATCGGCCGTGGCCGGCCGCGAGGGTCCCGAACTTTACCCGAAGCACGGGTGGTATGGCCCGCCAGAATCCCCGCTGCGACGATTGTGCACCGCAGCGCCCGGATCCCGCGTATAATCGGGAACCCTTTTTGCCTGTAGCGGCCCCTTGCGGGCGCCGCCCATTCGCATGTCCATTGAAAACCTCCGCAACATCGCGATCGTCGCGCACGTCGATCACGGCAAGACCACCCTCGTCGACTGCCTCCTGAAGCAGTCGGGGACGTTCAACGAGCGAACGGTGCTCGCCGAGCGCGTGATGGACTCGAACGACCAGGAAAAGGAGCGTGGCATCACGATCCTTTCGAAGAACACCGCGATCACCTGGAACGGCAACCGCATCAACATCGTCGACACCCCGGGCCACGCCGACTTCGGCGGCGAGGTCGAGCGCGTGCTGTCGATGGTCGACACCGTGCTGATCCTCGTCGACGCGATGGACGGTCCGATGCCGCAGACGCGCTTCGTGACGCAGAAGGCGTTCCAGATGGGCTTCAAGCCGATCGTGGTGATCAACAAGATCGACCGCCCGGGCGCGCGTCCGGACTGGGTGCTCAACCAGACGTTCGACCTGTTCGACCGCCTCGGCGCAACCGACGAGCAGCTCGACTTCCCGGTGGTGTACGCATCCGCGCTGCACGGCTACGCGAGCCTCGACTCCGAAGCGCGCTCGGGCGACATGACGCCGCTGTACGAGGCGATCATGCAGCACGTGTCGCCGCCGCAGGTCGACCTCGATGGCCCGTTCCAGATGCGCATCAGCCAGCTCGACTACAGCAATTACGTCGGCCTGATCGGCATCGGCCGCATCCAGCGCGGCAAGGTGCGCACGAACATGCAGGTCGCGGTGATCGACCGCGAGGGCAAGCGCCGCAACGCGAAGGTGCTGCAGGTGCTCGGCTTCATGGGCCTCGAGCGCCGCGAAGTCGCGGAAGCCGAGGCCGGCGACATCATCGCGATCAACGGCATCGAGGCACTCGGCATCTCGGACACGATCTGCGCGCCGGAAGCGCCGGAGGCACTGCCGGTGCTGACGGTGGACGAGCCGACGATCAGCATGACGTTCCAGGTCAACAACTCGCCGTTCGCCGGGCGCAAGGAACACAGCGGCGGCAAGTTCCTGACCAGCCGCCAGATCCGCGACCGGCTGCTTCGCGAGACGCTGCACAACGTCGCGCTGAAGGTCGAGGAAACCGAGGATCCGGACAAGTTCAAGGTGTCGGGCCGTGGCGAACTGCACCTGTCGGTGCTGATCGAGACGATGCGGCGCGAAGGCTACGAACTCGCGGTGTCGCGCCCGGAGGTCATCATCAAGGACATCGACGGCGTCGCGAGCGAGCCGATCGAGCAGCTCGTCGTCGACATGGAGGAGCAGTTCCAGGGCGGCGTGATGGAGCGGCTCGGCATGCGCAAGGGCCAGCTCACGAACATGGAGCCCGACGGCAAGGGCCGCGTGCGACTCGACTACATGATCCCGGCACGCGGGCTAATCGGTTTCCAGACCGAGTTCCGCACGCTGACAGCGGGCACCGGCCTGCTGTTCCACGTGTTCGACCACTATGGCGCCAAGGCCGAGGGTGCGATCGCGAAGCGGCCCAATGGCGTGATGATCTCGAACGGCCAGGGCCAGGCGCCCGCCTACGCGCTTGTCGGCCTGCAGGAGCGCGGCCGCCTGCTCGTCAGCGAAGGCGACGAGATCTACGAAGGCCAGCTCGTCGGGATCCACTCCAAGGACAACGATCTCACGGTGAATGCGTTGCGCGCCAAGCAGCTCACGAACATCCGTGCCGCAGGCAAGGACGACAACGTGCAGCTCACCCCGCCGATCCGCATGTCGCTGGAGCAGGCGCTCGAATTCATCGAGGACGATGAACTGGTCGAGGTCACGCCGAAGGCGATCCGCCTGCGCAAGAAGAACCTGACCGAAAGCGACCGCAAGCGCGCGTCGCGCCAGGCGGCCTGACGGCAGCCCGCTGGAGCGGGCTGAAGGTTGAGAGCAGACGCTGCCCTCGCCGCGGGAGGGGCTTGAGTCCGATCGACTATCGCGCGTCGCCGCTGCGACGCGTCAGGTGATTCCGCCGCGCTTGTGCACGATCCGCATCGCGAGTTCGAGCGATTGCTCGTAGTTGAGGCGCGGATCGACCTGCGACTTGTACGCGCGCGCGAGATCGACTTCGGTCAGGTCGCGCGCGCCTCCGAGGCATTCCGTCACGTTCTCGCCGGTGAGCTCGAGGTGCACGCCGCCGAGCCGCGTGCCGGCATCGGCGTGGAGGTCGAACGCGAGGTCGAGTTCCGCGCGGATCTTCTCGAATCGCCGGGTCTTCACGCCGTTGCCGAGCGTTTCGGTGTTGCCGTGCATCGGGTCGCAGATCCACAGTGGCCGCCGCCCGGCCGCCTTGAGCGCGGCGAGCAGTGCCGGCAGCTTCGCCTCGATCGCGCCCGCACCCATGCGATGGATCAAGGTCAGGCGGCCGGGGTCGCGATCCGGGTCGAGCGCATCGACGAGCCGCAGCAACTGGTCCGGCGTCACCGACGGCCCGATCTTCACCGCGACCGGATTGCGCAATCCGCGGAAGTACTCGACATGCGCGCCATCGAGCGCGGCCGTGCGCATGCCGATCCACGGGAAATGCGTGGACAGGTTGAACCAGCCCCACTGGCGCGGCACCTGGCGCGTCAGCGCCTGCTCGTAATGCAGGACGAGCGCCTCGTGCGAGGTGAAGAAGTCGACGCGCTGGTAGCTGCCGATCGGCTCGCCCGCGAGCGTTTCCATGAAGCGCAGCGAGTTGCCGATCGATTCGACCATCTGCCGGTATTCGTCGTGCAGCGGCGAATGTTCGACCCAGCCGAGGTCCCAGTATTCGGGATGATGCAGGTCGGCGAAACCGCCATCGATGAGCGCGCGCACGAAGTTCATCGTCATCGCCGAGCTCGCGTGGCCGCGGATCAGCCGCTGCGGGTCGGCGCGGCGCGCCGTCGCGTCGAACGCCGCGCCGTTGACGAGATCGCCACGGTAGCTCGGCAGCGAGACGCCGTCGCGCGTTTCCACGTCGGTCGAGCGCGGCTTCGCGTACTGGCCCGCGAATCGACCGACGCGGACCACCGGCAGCTTGAGGCCGTGCACGAGCACGAGGCTCATCTGCAGCATGACCTTGAGCCGGTTGGAGATCAGCGGAGATGTGCAGTCGTCGAAACTTTCGGCGCAGTCACCACCCTGCAGCACGAAACGCCGGCCTTCGGCCGCGTCGGCGAGCAGTTGCTTGAGCGCGAGGATTTCCCAGGACGTGACCAGCGGAGGCAGCTGCTGCAGGCGCTCGAGCGCGTCGGCGAGTTCGGCGCGATCGGCGTACACCGGCTGCTGCGCCTGCGGCTTGCCCTGCCACGAGGAAGGCGCCCATCCCGCCGCCTCGCGGACGGGCAGGATGTTTCGCTCGATCGAGCTCATGGCGCCTCGCTTGCTGCACTGCGGAAAACCATGATGCCACAGCCCGCGAGGTGCGCCTACGGGACCGTGGTACTCCTCAGGCGAGTCCGGATGCGTCCGCGCGGCGGCGGCGGAATCCGGCCCAGAGCGCACCCGCGCCGAGCAGCACGTACCAGATCAGGGTCCAGGCCGGCATCGTGAGACCGAGGAAGGTCCAGTCGATGTCGCCGCAGTCGCCGGTCGCCATGAATGCCTTCTTGACCGCTTCGGCCAGCGGGAACGCGTCGAGCAGGTAATTGAGTCCGGGGCCACAGCCCGACATCAAGGGATCCTGCGGCGTGAACTGCACGACGAGATGGCGGATCGCGACGACCGAACCGACGACCGCCGCGATCGCGACGAGCACCGCATACACGCGCCGACCGAGCCGACCGGGCCCGTGCGCGGCGCCCGCGAGGAAGAACACCCCCATCGCGATGAATGCGATGCGCTGGAAGATGCACTTCGGGCACGGCTCGAGCCCGATCTGGAACTGCTCGTACAACGCATACGCGAGCAAGGCGGCGCAGGCGATCGCGCCGGCGAGGAATTGCGCGCGGAAGGACCAGGCGAACGGATTGGGATTCATGCAGTCACCGTGATGGAAGTCGATCGTCTGCGGCTCGGCCTCGGGCAAGCTACAGGAAGAAGCGGTCGGAGATCATGCCCGCGTATACGCAGACCGCGAGCAGCAGCCAAAGTGCGAACGTCGCGAATTCGATCGTCGTCGAACGTTGGCGGCGGAACGCGAGCCACAGGACCAGTGGCACCAGTGCGTATCGTTGCTCGATGAGCCAGGACGCGGCTAGGAAGAACGCGCCGAATGCGTACAGCCAGGCCGCATGCGAGGGCCGCAACGGCGTCGGCGCCAGCGCGCAGGCGGCCGCCGCGACGACGAGCCCGAATGCCGCGCGCACGAGCGGATCCGACGCGACTGCGAGCAGGAACGCATTGCGCACGTAGTAGTCCGGCAACGCGGTGTTGTACGGATTGTCGACGCGGAATCCGAACCAGACGGCCGCGAACAGCGCGATCGGCAGCAGCATGAGCCAGCCGCGCCGACGCGCTGCGCCCGCGAAGTCCCCGAGGCCCGTGACGACGTGCAACGGCAACAGCGCGCCCGCGAGGAACAGCGCGAGGAACACGTTTCCGGCATGCAGCTGCAGGTCGGGGTGCATCGCAGCCTGGCCGGTCGAGAGCGAGATCGAACCATTCCAGGCCCAGAAGCCGAGGAACCCGGCCGACGGCAGCAGGTACGGCCAGGCGACCCGAGCGAGCTCGCGCCACGCACCGGATCCGCCCCGCCGCCAGATCGGCCACAGCGCGAGCACCGCGGCGAAGCCCGACCAGACCACCGCGTTCTGGCGCACGCACACGAGCACGCAGAGCAATGCGACCGACACCCAGTGGCACCCCCGAAGAGTTGCCCAAACGGCCCACAGGACCAGCGCGAGTGCGAGCACGTCGGTGTAGACGATGAAGAACAGCGGCACCAGGATCGGCAGCACCAGCAACTGGGCAGTCGCGATCGACTCGGTGCCCGGCCACGCGTCCCGGCGCAGTGCATGGAAGCCGCCGGCCGCGACGAGTCCGAAGGCTGCGTTGACGAGGCGCGCGGCATCGAGTCCATCGGCCCCGAACACGCGCATGAGCGCCGCGACCAGCGCGTGGTAGCCAGGGATCGTCGTCAGGTAGTCGACCAGCACGCGGATGTCGCCGCGCAGGAACAGCGCGATCTGCGGGTAGTGGTTGACCTCGTCGGAGAGCATGCGCGGGTGGCCGTGCATCAGCACGATCGCCGCGACGTAGAGGGCGCCGAGCAGGATCCCGAGCAGCCAGTCCGGCCCGCGGGTCCGGCCGCGGTCGCGATGCAGCGCCGGAATCAGAAACGAAAAACCCCGGTCATGCCGGGGTCTTTCAGCGCGCGGACCGCCTGGGTTCAATCCGCGGCCTGGTCGGCGTCCGCGCGCGGGCGATCGACCAGCTCGACGTAGGCCATCGGCGCATTGTCGCCGACGCGGAAACCGCACTTGAGCAGGCGAAGGTAACCGCCCTTGCGCTCGCGGTAACGCGGGCCGAGTTCGACGAACAGCTTGCCGACCGCCTCCTTGTCGCGCAGTCGCGCGAACGCGAGGCGGCGATTGGCGACCCCGTCCACCTTCGCGAGCGTGATCAGCGGCTCGGCGACGCGGCGAAGTTCCTTCGCCTTCGGCAACGTGGTGCGGATCAGCTCGTGCTTGAACAGCGACGCGGCCATGTTCTTGAACATCGCTTCGCGATGGCTGCTCGTGCGGTTGAACTTGCGGCCGGACTTCTGGTGACGCATGGTGGAATCCTCTATCTCGATTGTTATGAGAACCGGCGCCTGCGTCCGGATTCCCGCGGTTACCCGCTTTTTATTGGGAATGGGGAATCAGGAATGGAGAATCGTTGAAAGGCACACCACTCTGCTTCCACGATTCCCTATTCCCCATTCCCGGCTTCACATCAACCCAGCTGCATGCCGTGCACGAGGCCCGGCGGCGGCCAGCTCTCGAGCTTCATGCCGAGCTGCAGGCCGCGCTGGTACAGCACGTCCTTGATTTCGGTGAGCGACTTCTTGCCGAGGTTCGGCGTCTTCAGCAGCTCGACTTCGGTCTTCTGCACGAGGTCGCCGATGTAGTAGATGCTTTCGGCCTTGAGGCAGTTGGCCGAACGAACCGTCAGCTCGAGATCGTCGATCGGACGCAGCAGGACCGGATCGACGCCGCTCTTGTCGGTCTTCGCATCCGAGCTCTCGCGACGGCTGAAGTCGCCGAACACGCTGATCTGGTCCTGCAGGATCTCGGCCGCCTTGCGCACGGCCTCCTCGGCATCGATCGCGCCATTGGTCTCGACGTCCAGCACGAGCTTGTCGAGGTCGGTGCGCTGCTCGAGGCGCGCGCTCTCAACGTTGTACGCGACGCGGCGAACCGGGCAGAACGAGGCATCGAGCTGCAGGCGGCCGATCGGACGCGCTTCCTCGTCCGGCAGGCGCCGCGCCGTCGCGGGCTGGTAGCCCGCGCCGCGCGCGACCTTGAGGCGCATGTTCAGCGCGACGTCCTTGGTCAGGTGGCAGATCACGTGGTCGGGATTGACGATCTCGACCGAATGATCGACCTTGATGTCTGCCGCGGTCACGACGCCCTTGCCCTTCTTGCTGAGGCTCAGCATCGCCTCGTCCTGGCCGTGCATGCGGATCGCGACGTCCTTGAGGTTGAGCAAAACCTCGATCACGTCTTCCTGCAGGCCTTCGAGCGTGGTGTACTCGTGCAGCACGCCGTCGATCTCCACCTCGACGATCGCGCTGCCGGGAATCGACGAGAGCAGTACGCGGCGAAGCGCATTGCCGAGCGTGTGGCCGAAGCCTCGCTCGAGGGGTTCGACGATGACGCGCGCCCGGTCGGCGCCGATGCGCTCGACCTGGATCCCGCGCGGACGCAGCACAGTGGTTGACGATCCCGCCATAAGAGCTTGACTCCAAGGGCCCCGCAGGACCCTTCAGTGAATGTTTGCCCGCGGAAGCCCGGCGGCGCCGGACCTCGTTACTTCGAGTAGAGCTCGATGATCAGGCTTTCGTTGATGTCCGACGGAAGGTCGGAACGCTCGGGCAGCGCCTTGAACAGGCCGCTCGCCTTCTTCGCATCGACTTCGATCCAGGTCGGCACGAGATCCATCTCCTGCGACACCGTCAGGGCTTCCTGCACGCGCAGCTGGGTCTTCGCGCGCTCGGACAACGCGATCTCGTCACCCGGACGCACCTGGTAGGACGGCAGGTTCACCTTCTTGCCGTTCACGCGCACCGCAGCGTGCGAGACGAGCTGGCGCGCCTGCGCGCGGGTGACCGCGAAGCCCATGCGGTAGACAACGTTGTCGAGGCGCCCTTCGAGCAGGCGCAGCAGGTTCTCTCCCGCATTGCCCTTCTGGCTAGAAGCCTTGGTGTAGTACGAGCGGAACTGGCGCTCGAGCAGGCCATAGATGCGCTTGACCTTCTGCTTCTCGCGCAGCTGCACGCCGTAGTCGGACAGGCGGCCGCGCTTCATGCCGGCGGCGCCGTGCTGGCCCGGCTTCTGTTCCAGCTTGCACTTCGAATCGATCGCGCGCGCCGGGCTCTTGAGGCTGAGGTCGGCGCCTTCGCGGCGCGCCAGCTTGCAGGTGGGTCCGATATAACGAGCCATTGTGACACTCTCTTGGTGGAAGACCGGCCATGCAAGGCCGGTCCTTGGTTCCCGCGATCGACGAGGATCGCAATGCGTTCCAGGTTCCGGCCATGCGGGCCGGCAACCGCAACCCCCGTCGCGCGGGGGCAGCCGGCGTCAGACCCGGCGCTTCTTCGGCGGTCGGCACCCGTTGTGCGGGATCGGCGTCACGTCGATGATGTTGGTGACCTTGAAACCCGCGTTGTTCAGCGAGCGAACGGCCGATTCACGGCCCGGGCCCGGACCCTTGATGCGCACTTCCACCGTCTTCACGCCGTAGTCGGCGGCGACGCGTGCAGCCTTGTCGGCCGCGACCTGGGCCGCGAACGGCGTCGACTTGCGCGAACCGCGAAAGCCCGCGCCACCCGAGGTCGCCCAGGAAAGCGCGTTGCCCTGGCGATCGGTGATCGTGACGATGGTGTTGTTGAAGGAGGCCTGCACGTGGGCGACGGCGTCCGTCACCACGCGCTTGATCTTCTTCTTGACCTTGGTTGCAGCCGGCTTGCTCATGGGGCCTCTTACTTCCTGATGGCGCGGCGCGGGCCCTTGCGGGTGCGCGCGTTGGTGCGGGTACGCTGCCCGCGCAGCGGCAGGCCGCGGCGGTGGCGCAGGCCACGGTAGGTGCCGAGGTCGATCAGGCGCTTGATCGACATGCCGACCTCGCGACGCAGGTCACCCTCGACCGTGAACCGGGCCACTTCGTGGCGCAGCTTGTCCACCTCGGCCTCGGCCAAGTCCTTGATCTTGGCCGCCGGATTGACGCCCGCGGTCTCGCAGACCTTCTTCGCGCGCGAACGGCCGATGCCGAAAATGCTCTGCAGGCCGATCACGACATGCTTCTGAACCGGCAGATTGACACCCGCAATGCGTGCCATGCTTTCTGATCTCCAAAACCGCTTGAATGCGCAGGGAACTTCACATTATATCGGGATTGCCGCAGCGGGGAAACCCCTGGGCGGCGAGCCCGGTTACTGCATGCTTGCCGCTCAACGGCCGCGCAAATTCGCCTTCTTGAGCAGGTTTCCGTACTGGTGCGACACGAGGTGCGCCTGGATCTGGGCCGTGAAGTCCATGACCACGACCACCACGATCAACAAAGAGGTGCCACCGAAATAGAACGGCACCCGCCAGGTGTTCTGCAGGATGTCCGGGATCAGGCACACCGCGACGAGATACACCGCGCCGGCACCGGTGAGCCGGGTCAGCACGCCGTCGATGTAGTCCGCCGTCGCCTTGCCGGGGCGGAGACCGGGAATCAGCGCACCCGAGCGCTTCAGGTTGTCGGCGGTTTCCTGCGAATTGAACGTCAACGCGGTGTAGAAGAACGCGAAGACCGCGATCAGCAGGCCATAGATCAGCAGGTGAAGCGGCTGGCCCGGGCCGAGCGAGGACGTCAGTACCTGCAGCCAGCGCACCTCGTTCGCATTGTTGAACCACGTCGCGGCGGTGGCCGGGAACATCAGCAGCGAGGACGCGAAGATCGGCGGGATCACGCCCGCCATGTTGATCTTCAGCGGCAGGTGCGAACTCTGGTTCATGTACGCCTTGCCGGCGCCACCCTGGCGACGCGCATAGTTCACGGTGATCCGGCGCTGCCCGCGCTCGACGAACACCACGAACGCCGTCACCAGCAGCACGATCGCGAACACGATCAGCACGCGCAGGATCGGCATTTCGCCGGTCTGCGCCATGCGCAGCGTGTGCACCACGGCCGCCGGCAGGCCCGCGACGATGCCCGCGAAGATCAGCAGCGAGATGCCGTTGCCTACGCCGCGCTCGGTGATCTGCTCGCCGAGCCACATCAGGAACATGGTGCCGGCAGTGAGGCCGATCACGGTCGTGAACACGAAGCCCGGACCCGGCGCATAGACCACCCCGGCCTGGGTCTGCAGCATCGTGCCGACGCCGAACGACTGGAAGATCGCGAGCGCCAGCGTGCCGGCGCGCGTGTAGTTCGTCAGCACGCGACGGCCAGACTCGCCTTCCTTGCGCAGCTGCTGCCAGCTCGGAATCACGGCCGCGAACATCTGCACGATGATCGAGGCCGAGATGTAGGGGATTACGCCGAGCGCGAACACCGACATGCGGCTCAATGCGCCGCCCGAGAACATGTTGAACATGTCGAGCAGGCCGCCTGCGCTCTTCAGCAGTTCGGTCATCTGCTCGGGATCAACGCCCGGCAGCGGAATGAACGATCCCAGCCGGTAAACGACCAGCGCGCCGACCACGAACAGCAGGCGCTGCTTGAGCTCGGTCAGCTTGCCGAGTGCGGCCAACGGGTTGGACTGCGAAGACGCCACTCGATTACTCCACGCTGCCGCCGGCAGCCTCGATGGCCGCCTTCGCACCCGCCGTCACGGCGACGCCCTTGAGCTTGATCGCGCGCTTGATCTCGCCCTTCTTGACGACCTTCGCGCTCTCGCTGCGTGCCTCGACGAGGCCGGCGGCTTTCAGTGCGTCGAAGTCGATGACGTCGGACTTGACCGAGTCGAGCTTGTACAGCAGCACCTCGGCGACCTTCCAGGCCTTGAGCGAGCGGAAGCCGACCTTCGGCAGGCGGCGCTGCAGCGGCATCTGGCCGCCTTCGAATCCGGCCTTGACCTTGCCCTTGCCGGAACGCGCGAACTGTCCCTTGTGGCCGCGGCCGGCGGTCTTGCCGAGGCCCGAACCGATGCCACGGCCGACGCGGACGCCGGACTTGCGTGCGCCATCGGCGGGCTTGAGAGTGTTGAGACGCATGGGGTCGACTCCAGTAGTACTGCGCTTACGCGCTTTCTTCGATGCGGACGAGGTAGCTGACCTGGTTGATCAGACCGCGCACCGAGGGCGAATCCTTGAGCTCGCGCACGTCGTTGAGCTTGCGCAGGCCGAGCGCGCGCACGCTCACGCGATGACGCTCCTGGCAGCCATTGATGCTCTTGAACAGACGCACGCGGATCGTCTTGCCTTCGTTCGTCTTCGCCTTAGCCATTGCCGAGTACCTCGTCGATCGTCTTGCCGCGCTTGGACGCGATGCGTTCGGGAGAAACCATCGCCTGCAGGCCATTGATCGTCGCGCGCACGAGGTTGATCGGGTTGCGCGAGCCGACGGCCTTCGCCAGCACGTTCTTGACGCCGACCACTTCGAGCACCGCGCGCATCGCGCCACCGGCGATCACGCCGGTACCCTCGGACGCGGGCTGCATGAAGACGCGCGCCGCGCCGTGGTTGGCCTTCACCGCATGGAACAGCGTGCCGTTGTTGAGCTCGATGCGGACCATCGCCTTGCGCGCGCGCTCCATCGCCTTGGCGATCGCGGTCGGAACCTCGCGCGCCTTGCCATAGCCGAAACCGACGCGGCCATCGCCGTCGCCGACCACGGTCAGCGCCGTGAAGCTCATCTGGCGACCGCCCTTGACGGTCTTCGCCACGCGGTTGACGGCGATCAGCTTCTCGAGGAAGCCGTCGCTGTTCTCGCGGTCATTCGTGTTGTTCGCCATGTTTCACCTGTGATGCCGCCCGGCCAGCGGTGCGGACTTCTGCTTGCGGCGTTGCCGCTTGGAGTTGTGGTGGTTCTGCGTATCAGGTCGAGCGTCGAGGGTTCAAAGCCGAGGTCGGGAACGCGAGGCGCCTTCCGTCTTTTTCAGCCCCTGCCCTCAGCCCTCGCTTAGAACTTCAATCCGGCCTCGCGCGCCGCATCGGCCAGCGCCTGGACGCGGCCGTGGTAGCGATAGCCGGAGCGGTCGAACGCGACCTTGTCGACACCGGCCGCGAGCGCCGCTTCCGCGACGGCCTTGCCGACCGCGGCGGCGGCCGCCTTGTTCTTGGTGCCCTTGAGGCCCTCGGCGATGCCCTTCTGCACGGTCGATGCGGCGGCGATCACCTTGTCGCCGTCCGCGCTCTGCACCTGCGCGTAGATGTGCTGCGAGCTGCGGTGGACCGACAGGCGCGGCACGCCGAGCGTGCGGATGTGCGAACGCGTGGTCTTGGCGCGACGCAGTCTTGCGATGTTCTTTTCCACTGTGGTTCTCCGTGAAGCTGAAAGCGGGATTGCGTCGTACGCGGGCGCGGCGGTGGCCGCTCCGGGGCGATCGAACGTCCTTATGCCTTCTTGGCTTCCTTCAGCGTGATCTTCTCGCCCGCGTAACGCACGCCCTTGCCCTTGTAGGGTTCGGGCGGACGGAATGCGCGGATCTTGGCCGCCACTTCACCGACGCGCTGCTTGTCGGCACCCTTGATCAGCACCTCGGTCTGCGCCGGCACCTCGATGGTGATGCCTTCGGGCGCCTGGAACAGCACCGGATGCGAGAACCCGAGCGTCAGGTTCAGGTCCTTGCCCGCAAGCGCGGCACGGTAGCCGACGCCGACGAGCTCGAGCTTGCGCTGGTAGCCTTCGTTGACGCCGATGACCATGTTGTTCAGCAGCGCACGCGCGGTGCCGGCCATCTTCATGTCGGCGGGGTCCTTGGCGCTCAGCTTGATCTCGCCGTTGTCGATCGCGACATCGACGCCGGCCGGGGCCGCCATCTCGAGCGTGCCCTTTGGACCCTTGACGGTGATCGCACCGGGCTTGACCTGGCAGTCGACGCCCTTGGGAAGGGGAATGGGTTTCTTGGCAACGCGTGACATGTTCGGGTTCTCCAAGAAACTCAGGCGACCAGACCGATGACTTCGCCACCCAGGCCCTTCTTGCGGGCTTGGGCGTCGGTCATGATCCCGGACGACGTGGAAACAATCGAAATGCCGAGCCCGTTGAGGATCTTCGGCAGTTCGTCCTTGCCGCGGTACACGCGCAGTCCCGAGCGGCTGATGCGCTCGATGCGCGCGATGACCGGCTTGCCCTGGTGGTACTTGAGCGCGATCTCGAGCTTGGGCTTGCCGTCCGCGGTGAGGGCCTGGACGTCGGCGATGTAGCCCTCGTCCTTCAGCAGGTTCGCGATCGCGTGCTTGACGCGGGACGCCGGCATGGCCACGGTGCTCTTGCCCGTGAGCTGCGCATTTCGGATGCGCGTGAACATGTCGGCGATGGGATCAGTCATGCTCATGTGTCAATTCCTGATTAGCATCGATATCCGGGGGAATCCGGGAGTGTGATTCGTGTTTGATGCTCGGCGATTCGGGAGACGCACTGCGCTCTTCCGGACCATGAATCACCAATCACCCATCACGGCATGTTTACCAGCTCGCCTTGCGCAGGCCCGGCACGTCGCCGCGCATGGTCGCTTCGCGCAGCTTGTTGCGACCGAGGCCGAACTTCGCATAGACGCCGCGCGGACGGCCGGTCAGCGCGCAGCGGTTGCGCTGGCGCGACGGGCTGGAATCACGCGGCAGCTTCTGCAGCTTGACCGCGGCTTCCATCCGCTCGTCGTACGACGCGGTGGCGCTGGACACGATCTTCTTGAGCTCGGCGCGCTTGGCGGCATGCCGCTTCACGAGCTTCGCGCGCTTGAGATCGCGGTTGATCATCGAGGTCTTGGCCATTTGCTGGATCCTGGTATGCGGTCGCGGTCAGTTGCGGAACGGGAAGCTGAAGGCTTCGAGCAGCGCCTTCGCTTCCTCGTCCGTGCGAGCCGAGGTCGTGATCGCGATGTCCATGCCGCGCAGTGCGTCGATCTGGTCGAAGTCGATCTCGGGGAAGATGATCTGTTCCTTCAGGCCCATGTTGAAGTTGCCGCGGCCATCGAACGAACGCCCGGAGATGCCGCGGAAGTCGCGCACCCGCGGCAGCGAAATGTTGATCAGCCGATCGAGGAACTCGTACATGCGATGGCGACGCAGAGTCACCTTGCAGCCGATCGGCCAGTTCTCGCGGATCTTGAACGTCGCATGCGCCTTGCGCGACAACGTGATGATCGGCTTCTGGCCCGCGATCTTCGCCATGTCGGCGACCGCGTTCTCCAGGATCTTCTTGTTGCCCACGGCCTCGCCCACGCCCATGTTCAGCGTGACCTTCTCCAGGCGCGGCACCTGCATCGGGTTGGCGTAGCCGAAGCGCTCGGTCAGCTTCGGCACGACCTGTTCCTTGTAGATCTTCTCTAGGCGGCTCATTTCAGCGGACCTCAGGCATCGACCACTTCACCGGAGGAGCGATACACGCGGACCTTGCGCCCATCATCGAGCGTCTTGTAGCCCACGCGCTCACCCTTGCCGGTGGCGGTGTTGAAAAGCATGACATTGGAGATATGGACCGGCGCTTCGCGCTCGACGATTCCGCCCGGCTGGTTGGCCTGCGGATTCGGCTTGGTGTGGCGCTTGACCAGGTTGATGTTCTGCACGTACACGGAATCGCCCGCGACGCGCGTCACCTCGCCCTTCTGGCCCTTGTTCTTGCCGGCGATCACCAGGACCTGGTCGCCCTTGCGGATACGATTCATGACATCGACCTCGTTACAGTACTTCAGGCGCGAGCGAGACGATCTTCATGAAACGCTCGCTGCGCAGCTCACGCGTGACCGGCCCGAAGATGCGGGTGCCGATCGGCTCGAGCTTGTTGTTCAGCAGCACGGCAGCATTGCCGTCGAAGCGGATCAGCGAACCATCCGCGCGGCGCACGCCCTTGCGGGTGCGCACGACGACGGCATCGTAGACCTCGCCCTTCTTGACCTTTCCGCGCGGGATCGCTTCGCGCACCGAAACCTTGATCACGTCGCCGATCTGCGCGTACCGGCGCTTGGAACCACCAAGCACCTTGATGCACATCAGTTCGCGTGCGCCGCTGTTGTCCGCCGCGGCCAGCGTGGTCTGCATCTGGATCATGTCGCCTTCTCCTCCAGCCCTGCCACGCTCATGCTTCAGCGCGCGTGACGATCTTCACGACGCGCCAGTTCTTGGTCTTCGACAGCGGGCGGCATTCCGCGATGCGGACGACGTCGCCTTCCCTGCACTCGCCGCCTTCGTCATGCGCATGGACCTTGGTGGAGCGGCGCACGATCTTGCCGTACAGCGGATGCTGCACCTGGCGCTCGAGCAGCACCGTCACGGTCTTCTGCATCTTGTTGCTGACGACGCGACCTTCGAGGGTGCGCTGGACTTTCTCGTTATCGCTCATGGTCACTGTCCCTTGTCCATTGCGCCGAGCAGGTGCTTGACCTGCGCGATCTCGCGCCGGACGCGGCCGAACTGGTGGGTCTGCGACAGCTGGCCGGAGCCCTTCTGCATGCGCAGGTTGAACTGCTCGCGACGCAGCTCGAGCAGGTGCTCGGAAAGCTGCTTCGCGTTCTTCTGGCGGAGTTCCTTGAGTTCCATCACAGCACCGTCCGGGCCACGAATTGGGTCTGCACCGACAGCTTCGCCGCGGCGAGGCGGAATGCCTCGCGCGCCTCGACCTCGGCGACTCCTTCGATCTCGTACAGCATGCGGCCCGGCTGCACCGGCGCCACCCAGTACTCGACGTTGCCCTTGCCGTTGCCCATGCGGACTTCGATCGGCTTCTTGGAAATCGGCTTGTCCGGGAACACGCGGATCCAGAGCTTGCCGCCGCGCTTCACGAAACGCGTGATGCAGCGGCGTGCCGACTCGATCTGGCGCGCGGTCAGGTGGCCGTGGGTGGTCGCCTTGAGGCCGTACTCGCCGAAGCTGACCTTGTTGGAGACATAGGACAGCCCACGGTTGCGGGACTTCTGGACCTTGCGGTATTTGGTTCGCTTGGGTTGCAACATGGCTTACGCTCCGGCCTTCGGTGCACGACGCTGCGGACGCTCTTCCGCGGCCTCGGCCTTGGCTTCCTGCTGGGATGCGTGCAGGTCGAAGATCTCACCCTTGTAGACCCAGACCTTCACGCCGATGATTCCGTACGTGGTAGACGCTTCGGCGAAGCCGTAGTCGATGTCCGCGCGCAAGGTGTGCAGCGGCACGCGACCTTCGCGATACCACTCCGAACGCGCGATCTCGGCGCCATTGAGGCGGCCCGCGACGTTCACCTTGATGCCGAGCGCGCCGAGTCGCATCGCGTTCTGCACCGAGCGCTTCATCGCTCGGCGGAACATGATGCGGCGCTCGAGCTGCTGCGCGATCGACTCTGCGACGAGCTGCGCGTCGAGCTCCGGCTTGCGCACCTCGGTCACGTTGATGTGCGCCGGGACGCCCATCACGCTCGAGACTTCCTTGCGCAGCTTCTCGATGTCCTCGCCCTTCTTGCCGATGACGACACCCGGGCGAGCCGTGTGGATCGTCACGCGCGCGGTCTTGGCCGGACGCTCGATCAGGATCTTGGAGATGCCGGCCTGCGCCAGCTTCTTCTTCAGGAGCTCGCGCACCTTGAGGTCGGCGCCCAGGTACTCGGCGTACTCGCGCTTGTTCGCGAACCACTTCGAGTTCCAGTCCTTGGCGATGCCGAGGCGGATACCGATCGGATTGACTTTGTGACCCATCGTTGCCGTCCTGTTATTCGCCGACAACCACGGTGATGTGGCTGGTGCGCTTGGAAATGCGGGAACCGCGGCCCTTGGCGCGTGCATGCATGCGCTTGAGGATCGCACCCTCGTCGACGAAGATGCGGGCGACCTTGAGCTCGTCCACGTCGGCGCCGAGGTTGTTTTCGGCGTTCGCGACCGCCGACAGCAGCACCTTGCGGATCAGGTGCGCGGCCTTCTTGTCGCTGAATTGCAGCAGGTTGGTGGCACGGCCGACCGCGAGACCACGAACCTGGTCGGCGACCAGCCTGGCCTTCTGCGGGGAGATGCGCGCACCGCGCAGGATCGCTTTGGCTTCCATAGTGCTCACCATCACTTCTTCGAATCGGATTTCTTGTCGCCCGAATGCCCCTTGAACGTGCGGGTGACCGCGAATTCACCGAGCTTGTGGCCGACCATGTTCTCGTTCACGAGCACGGGGACGTGCTGCCGGCCGTTGTGGATGGCGAGCGTGAAGCCGACCATCTCCGGCACGATCATCGAACGGCGCGACCAGGTCTTGATCGGCTTCTTGGTGTTGCCCGCGGTCTCGACCTTCTTGATGAGGTGATGGTCGACGAACGGGCCTTTCTTGAGGGAACGAGCCATGTGTAATACCTATGTCTGCTGACGCGCCTGCGCGCGGCATCAACCCCTGCGGTCGCGGACGATGAACTGCGTCGTACGCTTGTTCTTGCGGGTCTTGTAACCCTTGGTCGGCATGCCCCACGGCGACACCGGATGCGGATTGCCCTGGCCGGCCTTCGCCTCGCCACCGCCGTGCGGATGGTCGACCGGGTTCATCGCGGCACCACGCACGGTCGGACGCACGCCACGCCAGCGGCTGGCGCCGGCCTTGCCGAGCTTCTCGAGGTTGTGCTCCGAGTTGCCGACTTCACCGATCGTGGCACGGCACTCTGCCGGGACCTTGCGCATTTCACCCGAGCGCAACCGCAGCGTCGCGTAGCCCTGCTCGCGCGCGACCAGCTGCGCCGAGGCGCCAGCAGAGCGCGCGATCTGCGCGCCCTTGCCCGGCTTCATCTCGATGCAATGCACGGTCGAGCCGATCGGGATGTTGCGCAGCGGCAGCGAGTTGCCGACCTTGATCGGCGCGTCGCGTCCGGACATCAGCTGGTCCCCGACCTTCGCGCCCTTCGGCGAGATGATGTAGCGGCGTTCGCCGTCGACGAAGCACAGCAACGCGATGTGCGCCGTGCGGTTCGGATCGTACTCGATGCGCTCGATGCGGCAGGCGATGCCTTCCTTGTCGCGCTTGAAGTCGATGACGCGGTAATGCTGCTTGGAGCCGCCGCCCTTGTGCCGCGTGGTGATGCGGCCATAGTGGTTGCGACCGCCGCTCTTGGACTGCGATTCGGTCAGCGGCGCGTACGGCGCGCCCTTGTGCAGGCCCGGCGTGACGACGCGCACGACGGCGCGGCGGCCAGCGGAAGTGGGTTTGACAGTAATCAGTGCCATGGATCGCTACCTCAGGCCTTCGCCGTCACGTCGATGGTCTGGCCATCGGCGAGTCGCACATATGCCTTGCGCTTGTTGCCACGCGTTCCCGCGCGATTGCGGAACGACCGGGCCTTGCCCTTCAGGTTGACCAGGTTCACCGACTGCACGTCGACGCTGAAGAGGCCTTCGACCGCGGCCTTCACGTCGGCCTTGGTCGCCGCCTGTCCGATTTCGAAAACGTACTGGTTGCCTTCCTGCAGTCGCGCACTCTTCTCGGAGATGTGCGGCGCCCGCAGTACGCCGAAGAGATGCTCCTTGAGCTCTTTCATGCCAGCCACTCCTCGATGCGCTTGAGCGATTCGACCGTCATCACGACCTTGTCGGCGCCGACGAGGCTCACCGGATCGAGCGCCGCCGCGTCGACGACGTGCACGTACGGCACGTTGCGCGCTGCGAGGTACAGCCCTTCCGGCGCGTTCTCGGCCACCAACACGACGCGACCCGTCGCTTCCAGCTCGGCGAGGCGCGCGACCATCTGCTTGGTCTTGGGCTGCTCGACCGCGAACGACTCGACCAGCGAGATGCGACCCTGGCGGTTCAGTTCCGACAGGATCGAAACCATCGCGCCGCGGTACATCTTGCGGTTGATCTTCTGCGCGAAGCTGCGCGGCTTCGCCGCGAAGGTCACGCCACCGCCCACGAAGATCGGAGCCTTGAGCGCACCGTGGCGCGCACCACCGCCCTTCTGCTTCTTCGACTTCTTGGTCGTGCCATTCACTTCCGAGCGCGTCTTCTGCGCCTTGGTGCCGGCGCGACCCGCATTGCGGTACGCGACCACGACCTGGTGCACGAGATCCTCGCGGAACTCCTTGCCGAACACCGCCTCGGAGACGGTCACGGGCTTGGCGCCTACGACATTCAGCTCCATGACGCCTCCTTACTTCGCCTTGGCGGCGGGGCGGATGATGACATTCCCGCCCGGAGCACCCGGAACGGAACCCTTGATCGCGATCAGGTGGCGCTCGCTGTCGATCTTGACGACCTCGAGGTTCATCGAGGAGCGGCGAACGTTGCCCATCTGGCCCGACATCTTCTTGCCCGGGAACACGCGGCCCGGCGTCTGGCGCTGGCCGATCGAGCCCGGCGAGCGATGCGACAGCGAGTTGCCGTGCGTCGCGTCACCCATCGTGAAGTGATGCCGCTTGATCGTGCCCTGAAAGCCCTTGCCCTTGCTGACGCCGGCCACGTCGACGATCTGGCCGACGGAGAACAGCTCGTCCGCCTTGATCTCGCCGCCGACCGCGAACTTGCCGAGGTCGCCCGCTTCCACGCGGAACTCCCACAAGCCGCGACCGCCTTCGACCTTCGCCTTCGCGTAATGCCCGGCGAGCGGCTTGTTGATCAACGCAGCGCGCTTCGCGCCCGCGGTGACCTGGACGGCGCTGTAGCCATCGACTTCAACCGTCTTCACCTGCGTCACGCGATTCGGCGTCGCCTCGATCAGCGTCACCGGCACCGAACGACCGTCCTCGGTGAAGACGCGGCTCATGCCGCACTTGCGACCCACCAACCCGATACTCATCGTCGTATCTCTCTTGTTCGGGAATGGCGAATGGTGAATCGGGATTGGACAAGGCGTACGGCGCCCCGCTCCAGCTATTCCCGACTCCCTATTCCCGATTCCCTGCTTTCAATCAATGCAACTTGATCTGGACGTCGACGCCCGCGGCGAGGTCGAGCTTCATCAGCGCGTCCACGGTCTTGTCGTTCGGGTCGACGATGTCCATGACGCGCTTGTGCACGCGCGTCTCGTACTGGTCGCGCGCATCCTTGTCGGCGTGCGGCGACACCAGGATCGTGTAACGCTCGATCTTGGTCGGCAGGGGAATCGGGCCGAGCACCTGGGCGCCGGTGCGCTTGGCCGTCTCGACGATTTCGCTCGCCGAACGATCGATCAGGCGATGATCGAAGGCCTTGAGCCGGATACGAATCTTCTGGTCCGCCATTGCCGTTTTCCTAAAGAGCGTTGCTGCAGGTCATGGCGCTTCGTTCTCCAAAGCGCCGCTTTCGCATCCGGATCCGGGAGCCGCGCGGTGAAAGCCGCCGCGGATCCCGAATCCCGATACCGCTGTTACTGGACGATCTTCGCCACCACGCCGGCGCCGACGGTGCGGCCGCCTTCGCGGATCGCGAAGCGCAGGCCCTCGTCCATCGCGATCGGCGCGATCAGCGTCACCACCATCTTCACGTTG